>NZ_JARVSD010000010.1 GCF_030209445.1 Promicromonospora sp. MEB111 | reverse complement strand
AACCCGCGACCCTCACCTTGGCAAGGTGATGCTCTACCACTGAGCTACATCCGCGAAGCCGGGCATCCTGGGGTTTCCCCCGGTGTTCCGGCGTTCTGAACATTAATCGAACGGAGGGCGAACCGTCCAATCGCACGCGCCGCCCGTACGGTTGTCCCGTGTCACCCCGCCCGGCCCATCCGCCCGCAAACCGCACGATCCCACCGGTTCCGTCCCGCCCCGGCGCCCCAGCGGCCCCCGACGACGTGACGGGCACCACCGGCTGGGCGAGCTTCGCCGGACGCGTCGCCACCGACGCCGTCGAGTGCGTGGACGTGCTCGAACACCCGGAACGGCTCGAGACCGGCACCTGGTTCGTCGTCGCCGACTTCGAGGGCCGGGCGCGCGCATGGCGCTTCGCCCAGGTGCACGACGCCGGGACCGCACCCCGGGGTGCGGCGACCGCGGCCTGGCACGGACCGGCGTCCGACACGTGGACCACCTCGATGGACCAGGCCGCCTACGAGGCCGCCGTCGCCCGGGTGCGCGAGTACGTGCGCGAGGGCGAGGTGTACCAGGCCAACATCTGCCGGGTGCTGTCCGCTCCCCTGCCCGGCGGCGTCGGCGGGAGCACCGCGAGCGCCGAGCCCGACGCGCGGGCGCTCGCCGCCCGCCTCGCCGCGGGCAACCCGGCCCCGCACGCGGCCGCCGTGCACGTGCCCGCCGCGAGCGGGCTGGACCCGGTGTGGGTGGTGAGCGCGTCGCCCGAGCTGTACCTGTCGCTGGCCGACGGGCCGGACGGGCCCGTCGTGGAGTCCGGCCCGATCAAGGGCACTGCCCGCACACCTGACGGCCTGACGGACAAGGACCGCGCCGAGAACGTGATGATCACCGACCTGGTGCGCAACGACCTGCAGACCGTCTGCCGCCCGGGCACGGTCGAGGTCACGTCGCTCCTCGCCGTGGAGGCGCACCCCGGCCTCGTGCACCTGGTCTCGCGGGTGCGCGGCGTCCTGGCCGACGACGTCGTCCGCCCCGGCGAGCTGTGGCGCAGGCTGTTGGCCGGCACCTTCCCGCCCGGCTCGGTGTCGGGCGCCCCGAAGTCCAGCGCGCTGCGGATCATCCGTGAGCTGGAGCCCGCCCCGCGCGGCCCGTACTGCGGGGCCGTGGGCTGGGTCGACGGCGGCCGGGCCTCGCTCGCCGTCGGGATCCGGACCTTCTGGTGGGCCGACGGCGTGCTCCGGTTCGGCACGGGCGCCGGGATCACGTGGGGCTCCGACCCGACGGCGGAGTGGCACGAGACAGAGCTCAAGGCGGAGCGGCTGGTCGCGCTGGCGTCGTCCTGACGGCGCTGTGCCGACCGCGCGGCGGCCCGGCGCCGGCGCCGTCGACCGGCCGGGTGTCGGAGGCCCGGACTACCGTGGAGGCGTGGCGCACGTCCCGGGCTCCGGGGTTCCGGAGGTCCTCGCTCCCTACGTCTCCGCCGTCGTCCCGTACGACCTCGACCTGGGAGCCCCCGGCGTGCACCGGGGCATGCCCGGCACCGGGGTGACGTTCGAGCTGCCGCTCGGCGATCCGCTCGACGTCTCGTGGGCCGGGTCGGACGGCACCCGGCGGCAGGCCTGGTCGTGCGTGTCCGGGCTGCACACCCGGCCCGCCGCCATCCACCACGGCGGCCGGCAGCGCGGTCTCAGCGTGTCCCTCACGCTGCGCGGCGCCCGGGTGCTGCTCGGCGTGCCCCCGGGTGAGCTCGCGGGCGAGCTGACGAGCCTGCCCGAGGTCGCGCCCCACCTCGCGCACCTGCCGGAGCTGCTCGCCGCGGCCTCCGACGGCGGATCCCCGGACGGCGCGACGGTCGTGCGCGCCCTGGTCGAGCACCTCGCGCGGGCCGGCGAGCCGCGTCCGCGGGCCGACGTCGGGCGGGCGCTGGCCGGCATCGCGCGCGGCGGCCAGGTGCGCGAGGTCGCGGCCGAGCAGGGCTGGAGCCGTCGTCGCCTGCAGGACCTCGTCCGCGCCGAGTGCGGGCTCACGCCGCGCGACCTGCGGCGCGTGGCCCGCCTCGCCCGGTCGCGCCGCGCGCTCGTCGTGGCCGCCCGGTCGGGACGTGCGGGCCTGGCCGACGTCGCCGCATGGGCCGGGTACGCCGACCACGCCCACATGACCCGGGAGTGGGTGGCGCTCGGCGGATGCACACCGAGCACCTGGCTGCGCGAGGAGTTCCCGTTCGTTCAAGACGTCGCCGATCCGCCCCGGGCATCGTGGGAGACACCCGAACAAGGAGGATCACGATGAGCACCGGACTGTGGGTGACCCTGTCCTACCGCGACGCCGACGCGGGCCTGGCCTGGCTGAAGGCCGTCGGCTTCACGGAGCGCGCCGTCTATCGCGACGATGCCGACCCCGCCGTCGTCCAGCACGCCGAGCTCGCCTGGCCGGAGGGCGGCGGCGTCATGCTCGGCACGCACCAGCCACGACCGCAGTGGCCCGACCAGGCCGGGACCGGCTCGGCCTACGCGGTGACCGACGACGTCGACGGCACCTACACGGCCGCCCTCGCGGCCGGGGGTTCCAGCCTCCGCGAGCCTGCCGACCAGGACTACGGCGGCCGGTCCTGCGTGGTGCGCGACCCGGAGGGCAACCTGTGGAGCTTCGGGAGCTACCGGGGCGAGGGCTGAGTCCCCTTCCGACGGCGAGGGCCACCGATGAGTTCCGGCGGCCGCCGTCGTCTCACGGGCATGGGAATCGTGAAAGCAGACCTGGCAGTCTCGCTCGACGGCTACTCCGCGGGCCACGACCAGAGCCTGGAGCACCCGTTCGGCCCGCTGGCGGGCGAACGCCTGCACACCTGGATGTTCGAGTACGGCGACGCGCACAAGGCCGAGGTGGACGCCATCGTCGGCGCGGGCGCGTACATCATGGGGCGCAACATGTTCTCGCCCGGCCGCGGCGCGTGGGACCTGGACTGGAAGGGCTGGTGGGGCGACAACCCGCCGTACCACGGGCCCGTCTACGTGCTCACCCACCACCCGCGCGAGTCGGTGGAGATGGAGGGCGGCACCACGTTCCACTTCGTCACCGACGGCCCGGAGAGCGCGCTCGCCCAGGCCCGGGAGGCGGCCGGCGACGGCGACATCTCCATCACCGGCGGGGCCACCACGCTCAACGAGTACCTCGCCGCCGGGCACGTCGACGAGCTGCGCCTGCACGTGGTCCCGTTCACGCTGGGCTCGGGCACGCGCGTGTTCGACGGCGTGCCGCCCATCGAGTTCTCGTCCACGAGCGTGCGGCACACACCGGAGGTGACCCACGTGACCCTGCGCCGGTGACACACTGGGCGGCATGACGGTCATCTGGACACAGGGGCGCATGGTCGCGCCCGGCGAGGCCGCGCTCAGCGCGGTGGACCACGGCATCACGGTCGGCGACGGCGTCTTCGAGACCTGCGCCGTCCTGAACGGGCAGGCGTTCGCGCTGACGCGCCACCTGGCGCGCCTGGAGCGGTCGGCGTCCGGCATGGGCATGGCGCCCCTGGACCTGCGCACGGTGCGCGACGGCGTGGACGCGGTCCTCGCCGCCTCGCCGGACGCCGGCCGACTGCGCATCACGGTGACCGACGGCATCGGGCCGCTCGGCTCCGGCCGCACGGACGGGCCGCAGACGGTGGTCGTGGCGGCGACAGAGGCCGTCGTCGTGCCCACCGGACGGGCCGCCCGCTCCCCCTGGACCCGCAACGAGAACAGCGCCGTCGCGGGTCTGAAGACGACGTCGTACGCCGAGAACGTCGTGGCCCTGGCCGACGCGATCGGCAAGGGCGCCGACGAGTCGGTCTTCGCGAACACCGCAGGCGACCTGTGCGAGGGCACGGGCTCGAACGTGTTCCTGGAGATCGACGGCGAGCTCGTCACTCCCCCGCTCAGCGTGGGCTGCCTGGCCGGCATCACGCGCGAGCTGCTGCTCGAGTGGGGCGCCGAGGCCGGGCTGCCCGTGCGCGAGGCCAAGGAGGGCGAGCTGCCGTTCTCGGTGCTCGACCGCGTGTCCGCCGGCGAGGCCCGGATGCTGCTCACGGGGTCCGTGCGCAACGTCCAGCCGACGGTCTGGCTCGACGGCGTGGACCTGCAGATCGGCGAGCTCTCGGCGGCCGCACGCGACCTGTTCGAGCGGAACATGCGCGAGCGAACCGACCCCTGACCCGGTTCTCGCTCCGCCCGGCGATTCGGATTTCGCATCCGCGCTCGAACCAGGCTAATATCGTCCACGCACGCCCCAACGGGCAGGCAGCACGGGCGATTGGCGCAGGGGTAGCGCGCTTCGTTCACACCGAAGAGGTCACTGGTTCGATCCCAGTATCGCCCACCGTGAGAAAGTCCCCTGACCAGCAGAAACGCTGGTCAGGGGACTTTCGGTTTACCTAGATGTGTCGCCAGGGTCGCCCCCGGGGGACCAACTGAGGGACTAAGCGGTTCCGCGACCTTCCGCCGTGGCGACATCGAACAGCGGAGCCATGTGCCAGTCAGGCCCCACGTCGGCCACGGCGAACACCTGATCCATGACCGTTGCACCGGTCTCGATCACGGGACGCAGCTCGTGGCGGTACACCCTCTCCGTGACGGCGGTTCCCGAGTGCCCGAGCAGCCGAGCAATCTCTTCCACGGGAACTCGCTCCTGCGACATGATCGACGTGAACGAGTGCCGGAGTTCGCGGGGCGCCCACTCCTCCGGGTCGATGCCCGGGACCAGTCGGAGCGCGGGGCGGACAGACCTCCTCACGTTCGCGGCGTCGAGCCCCCAGCCATGCTGACGACGCTATTGGCGTAGCGATCCCGCGCCATCGGCAGGCTCCGGGTCGACTGCAGCGGGAAAGTTGAGAGCGTCAAGAAGCTGGACGAACAGATCCTCCGCGAACGTCTCTTCCGAACGCATGAGCTGCTCGATCTGGTCTTGTGCATCGCATCCGAAGCCTGCTGAACGAGCCCAGGCGATAGCTGCCTCGGCCCTGCTGGGAATGGTCGCCTGGTAGTCGGCGAGCCATCGCTGTGGGTCCACCTCGTCATACTCAGCGGCAATCTCCGCGTTGAGATGGGCCTCCCACCGCCTGCCATCCTGATCAAGCCCGTCCACCATGGCGACGTCACTGTCGTAGATGTAGGCAACGCACGCCGACGCGCCGGACCATTCGACGAGCCGGTCCAAGTGGCGCCACTGCCACAGGCCGTTCGTCAGCTGCAATGTCTGCCAACCTCCGGCGCGTGGCCAGCACTCGTGGATGTCATCGGGCGAGGCCGGCGACCCCCGGTCGAAGACGGGAGCTTCGCGCAGGGGGCGGTCGCTGCGACCGAAGACATAGTGCCCGGTGAAGCCCATGGTTTCTCCCTCGTGAACTTGTCCCGCGCACCCTACCCACCGGCTGGTAAAGCATGGAATCGGCCAGCCCAAGCCATCTTGCTCACCCGGGTTGCTCGCTGGCTTTCGCTGCCCACCCGCCCGGGGGACCAACTGGGGGACTACGGGGTGGGCCTCGGCCGGACTCCGCTGGACTAGCTGGGACGGTTTCTCAACGCTTGACGACCCGCCGTGGCAGCCCAGGATTCCTTCACACCGAAGAGCCACTGGTTCGATCCCAGTATCGCCCACCGTGCAGAAAGGCCATCCGGCCAGCGGAAACGCTGAGCAGGAGGGCTTTTCGCGTTGCCCGCACCCGGCAGTGACGCGCGGCTGCGTGACGGCGTGGGCAGCCGCCGGGATGAGCGCCGTGCTGGCGCTGTCGAAACCTCTGCATCTTTCGTTGAGGACGGGCCCTGACGCCGTTACGTTCGGGTGCACGGAGCACTTCCCCTCCAAGCAAGGGATGACATAGATGCAGATCTCGACCCCAAGTCGGCTCGCTCGAAGAATGACGGCTCTCGCCATGGCGGCGACCCTGACCGCCTCGCTGGGAATCGCCGCAGTGACGACCACGCAACCCGCCAGCGCGGCAGAAAGCGCGGTAGACGAGGTCCCCAGCTACGCGATGGGTATCGTGGGCAGGCCCTGGACGATCCAGAACCCCACTCTGTGCGGTCCGACGATCGGCGACGGCGGCAACCTCGTGGAGAACGGACGCACGTACGAGGGCAGGTGTCAGGGAGCGGGCCAGGAACCCACCATCACGGGAACCGCGGAAGCACCGGCGCTGACGTTCCGCACGGAGCATGACTTCAGGTATCCGGGCGCCATCCTCGACGACCCCGAGGCGAACACCTGGGTGGACGCCAACGGCAACAGGCTCCGGGACCGCACGGAGCTGGCGACGCCGGGGAGAACTCTGCCGTTCCACACCAACGTGTGGGTCGGGTTCGACATCCGCATCCCCGCGGGCGTCGACAGCGTGACCGGCAGCGGGGCGTACGTGATGCAGCTCTGGCAGTGCGCCGCGAACCCGATTGGCGGCATACGCATCCAGTCCGGCGCCGGCAACGGGCACAACCTCCAGTTCACGCGCCGGGGCGACGAGCCCGGCGTGGACTACAACACGGCAATGGCGACCAAGAGCATCGGCACCGACGAGTGGCACTCCTTCGTGATCAAGTACCACGTCGAGCCCTACACCGCCGGCGGCCCCAAGGGGCTGATCGAGGTCTGGCACAGGAAGGTCGGAGCGACCACCGTCGAGACGAAGATCCTCGAGCAGGAGGACTACTTCGGCTACGGCCCGAATTCCGCGTGCGAGAACGACACCTACGACGACATGTTCCGGATCAAGTACGGCATGTACAAGGACTACCAGCCGGGCGCGACGTTCCGGGCCGACTACCGGAACGTGAGGATCGGCGCCAGCAAGGCGGAGGTGCAGCCGTACTACCGCGACTGATCCCCTGATCCGTCTGCGATGACAACGGGGGCCCTCCGGCCGGCGGAAACGCTGAGCCGGGGGGCCTTTCGCGTTGCCTCGTCCACTGCTGACTCACGTTCACCAGGCCAGGAACGACCGTCCCGCACCGGCTTGCGGCCCTCAACGGCCTGCTGAACGTCCATCAGCGAGGGACTTTCACCCCCGGGTTTCCTGGTCACGGTTTCCGTCGGGCCAGGACCATGTGCGGCATGACTGATGCAACCGAGAACGTGCGGAACTCCCCCACCGCGGCCAACAGGTCCGCCGGCCCGATCACCCTGGGGCTGGCCGGGCTGATCATCGGGACGATCCTCCTCACCGTCGGCGTCGGCGCCGTGGGAACCGTGGCCGTGATCATCGGCGTCGCGGCCCTCCTGATCGGCCTCGCCGCACTGCTGGACGGGGTGCACAAGCTCGTCGAGAACCTCGACAACGCCACCCAGGCGATCCTGGACCGGCGCCCGTGACCGCCTCCCGCGGGAGAAAGTTCTGCCCGACTCGTGACATTGGCAGGGTTCCTCACTAATATCCGATTCCCTGACAGTCCAGCAGGTACAACGGCGTGCTACCCGGATACACGAGGAGATCTCCCCATGTCACGAACCCCGTCACGTGCACGAAGGCTCAGACTCCACCCGCTCCGCAGTGTGCTCGCCGCGTTCGGCGCGCTCGCGGTCACGGCGGCCACGCTCGTCGTCGCGCAGCCCACCCCGGCGGCGGCCGTCCCTGCCACCATCCCCCTGACCATCACCAACGACTCCGGACGCGGTGACCAGGTGTTCGTCTACGTCCTGGGCGACCCGGGCACCGGGCGGCTCGGCTGGGCCGACGCCGCGGGCGCGTTCCACGCCTGGCCCACGGTGGGCGGCACCCCCGTGGACGCACCCGACGCCTCGATCGCCGGGCCGGCCGACGGGCAGTCGAAGACCATCCAGCTGCCCAAGATGTCGGGCCGGGTCTACTTCTCGTACGGGAGCAAGCTCAGCTTCAAGGTCGTCAACGACGGGCGCCTCGTCCAGCCCGCGGTGCAGAACCCGAGCGACCCGAACCGCAACAAGCTGTTCAGCTGGACGGAGTTCACGCTCAACGACTCGGGCCTGTGGATCAACAGCACCCAGGTCGACTTCCTCTCCGCCCCGTACCAGACCGGCCTGCGCAAGGCGGACGGCAGCGTGATCAGCACGGGCATGCTCAAGCCCGACGGCTACCAGAACGTCGTCAACGCTCTCGCCGCCACCCCCGGCTGGTCCAACCTGGCCCAGCGCGCCCCGGACGGGTCGCTGCTGCGCATCCTCGCGCCCGGGCACGCGATCGGGACCGGGCAGATCGACGCGAACATCCTGTCGTCCTACGTGGACCAGGTGTGGGCCAAGTACACGAACGAGAACCTCACCGTCGCGCCCTACTCCTACGACCCCGCCGCGGTGTTCACCGGCCGGGTGCAGAACGGCGTCATGCGCTTCACCAACGCCTCGGGCGCGTACGTGACCGAGTTCCGCAAGCCGTCGAGCGACTCGGTGTTCGGCTGCTACAACGACCTGGCCGCGCCCAACAACGACATCGGCGCCATCGCGCGCACCCTGTGCGCGGGCTTCCACCGCTCCACCCTGCTGACCCGCACCACCCAGCCGGGCACCAGCACGTCGGGGTTCTACGAGGCCTCCGTGACCGACTACTACTCCAAGTTCATCCACCAGCAGATGGCCAACGGCAAGGCGTACGGCTTCGCGTTCGACGACGTCCTGGCGCAGGAGTCCCTGGTGCACGACGGCAACCCGTCGGCCGCCTACATCCAGCTCGACCCGTTCCAGGGCGCCGCGACGCCGATCGCCGGGTCGGACGGCGGCGGGGGCGACGGCGGCAGCGGGCCGCTCCCGTCCGGCACGGGCGCGGTGCACGCGTCCAACGGCATGTGCGTGGACGTCCCGTGGGCCGACTCGTTCAACGGCAACCCGCTGCAGATCGTCAACTGCACCGGCAACACCGCCCAGACCTGGACCCGGTCCGGCTCGACCATCGGCGCGCTGGGCCGGTGCATGGACGTGGCGTCCGGGAGCTCGGCGGACGGCGCCGTCGTGCAGCTCTGGGAGTGCAACGGCACCGGCGCGCAGAGCTGGTCCTACCGGTCCGGCGACCAGGCCCTGGTCAACCCGCAGTCGGGCAAGTGCCTGACGGCGGTCGGGGGCACGCCCCTGCACGACGGCCAGCGCCTGGAGATCCGCACCTGCTCCGGCACGGCCGCGCAGCGCTGGACCTTCTGAGCCCGCGCCGTCGGGCACCGCGGTGAACGGCCCCCGGCCGGCGTCATGCCGGCCGGGGGCCGTCCTGTCAGCGGAGGAGGCCGGGGCTCAGAGCCCGTCCGCGAAGTCGGCGACGATCGCCCGCCAGCGGTCCCTGACCTCGTCGTTGCGCTCCGGGGTGGGCGAGCCCAGGTGCTGCACCACCAGGGATGCGGAGCCGTTCTTCTTGGGCTCGCTGATGACCACCACGGACTCGCCGTCGTTCCCCGTGGCCCGCCAGGTGATGCGGTTCTGGGTGCCGCTGACCCGCGGGTCGGCGGCGACGAGAGCCCGCACGGCCTCGTTCGCCGCGGCGTAGCCGGTCCAGGCGCTCATGAGGGGCTCCATGCCGAGCGTCGTCGACCGGCTGACGCTCGTCTGGAAGGTGCCGTCCGGCCGCTGGCCGGGGATGCGCCGTCCGATGTGCTGCTCGTAGGCGACGGTGACCGACTGCGCCCACCAGGCGGGGTTCTCGATCGTGCCGTCCAGATCCAGGAGCACCGCCGTGGCGATCTCGTGATGGGTCAGGTCCGGCGCGCCGACGCGCGTCAGGAGGTCGAGCCAGTCGGCCCAGCTTCTGCCGGTCGCGCGCTCGACGGCCTGGATGCGGGAGCTCGTCGCCACGCCACCCATCCTGGCACGACGCCGCTCAGCGGCGCACCGCGTACCGCAGGTGCAGGGCGCGCTGGCCCTGGACCACCTCCGGGTCCTCCAGAAGCAGGTGCCGGCCCAGGTCGGCGAAGTACGGGATGCCCGCGCCGAGCAGCACCGGCGCGAGGCTGACGCACACGTCGTCCACGAGGCCGAGCGCGAGCGCCTGCTGGGCCACGTTCGCGCTCGCGATCGTGACGTCCTGGTCGCCGGCGATCTCGCGGGCGCGCGCGACGGCCTCGGCGACGTCGCCGACGAACGTGGTCCGTGGCCACCGGTGCGCGTCCTCGGGGACGTGGTGCGTGACCACGACGACGGGGGCGCCCACGGGGTGGTTGTCGCCCCAGCCGTCGGTGATGTCGAACAGGCGCCGGCCGGCCACGAGGGCGCCCGTGCCCTCGAACAGGTCGCGCAGCATCACGGCGCTGGCCTCGTCGACCCGGAGCGAGACGCCCTCGTTGGCGCTCGGCACCTCGACCGGGCCGACGGCGTACCAGTCGAAGATGTCGTCGATGCGGTCGTCCGGGTCGGCGATGAAGCCGTCCAGGGACATCGTCATGTGCGTGATCACCTTGCTCATCGCGAGCTCCTTCCGGTTCCCATCACCGTCCGACTGCGGAAAGCCCCATTACTCATCGGCGGCCGGCTCCCTAGGCTGGAGCGATGGATCACTGGGACATGGCCGACGGCGTCGTGGAGCTGCCCGACAGGCGGCGGGTGCGGGGCACGGGGCTGCGCCGCCCGCGCGGCGAGGTTCCCGTCCCGGACTTCGCGGTCTACCTGCGGGGCCGGGACCCGCAGGTGCCGGACCGGGAGTACCGCTGGGTGCGCTGGCGTGACTTCCGCCTGCCCGACTCGACCGAGGAGGCGCTGGCCGCGCTGCGGGAGGCTCATGCGCGGGCGGAGGCCGAGCGGGTCGAGATCGCCTGCGGCGGCGGGATCGGCAGGACCGGCACGGCCATGGCGGTCCTGGCGATCATGAGCGGTGTGGCCCCCGACGAGGCCGTGGCGTGGGTGCGCGAGCACTACCACCCGCGCGCGGTCGAGACCCGGCGGCAGCGGCGCTGGATCGCGGAGGTCGCCGCGGACGCCCGGGCATGAACGGCCCGCGAAAGCACTGCCGGGCACGACAAAGGCGGCCCCTGCCCGGCGTCTCCGCCGGCCAGGACCGCCTCGGGGTCACCCGGTCGCTGTCGCACGACCGGGGCTGCTCAACCGCTCAGTCGCGTGCGAGCAGCTCCAGCGTGTCGATCACGCGGTTGGAGAAGCCCCACTCGTTGTCGTACCAGGCCACGACCTTGACGTGTTTGCCGTCCACCCGGACCAGCGCGGCGTCGAAGATCGCCGAGGCCGCCTCGCCGGTGATGTCGCTGGAGACCAGCGGCTCGTCGGAGTAGTCGAGGATGCCGTTGAGGGCGCCGTCCGCCGCGGTGCGGTACGCCGCCAGCACCTCCTCGCGGGTGACCTCGCGCGCCACCGTGGTGTTCAGCTCCACGATGGAGCCGACCGGCACCGGCACGCGGATCGAGTCGCCCGACAGCTTGCCGTTCAGGTTGGGCAGCACCAGGCCGATCGCCTTGGCGGCGCCCGTCGTGGTCGGCACGATGTTGACGCCGGCGGCGCGGGCCCGGCGCGGATCGCGGTGCGGCCCGTCCTGCAGGTTCTGTTCCTGGGTGTAGGCATGCACGGTGGTCATGAACCCGTGCTCGATGCCGGCCAGGTCGTCCAGCACGGAGGCCAGCGGGGCCAGCGCGTTCGTGGTGCACGACGCGTTCGAGACGATCACGTGCTCTGCGGGGTCGTACGCGTCGGTGTTCACGCCGTAGGCGAGCGTCACGTCCGCGCCGGCCGAGGGGGCACTGACCAGCACCTTCCGGGCACCGGCATCGAGGTGCGCGCGGGCTGCGTCGGCGGAGGTGAAACGGCCGGTGGACTCCAGCACGAGGTCCACGGCGAGCTCCGCCCACGGCAGCTTGCCGGGCTCGCGCTCGGCGAGCACCTTGATGCGGTGGCCGTCGACGACGAGCTCGTCGCCGTCGACCTCGACCGGACGGCCCAGTCGGCCGAGCGCGCTGTCGAACTTGAGCAGCTGGGCGAGGGCGTCCGGGGCCGTGAGGTCGTTGATCGCGACCACCTCGAGTGTGCTGTCGCGCTCGAGCAGCGCGCGCAGGGTGTTGCGTCCGATCCGGCCGAAGCCGTTGATGGCGATGCGGGTCATCGGTTTCCTTTCGTCAGCGACCATGCTGCGCTCGCGCGGCGCCGGCCGAAAGAGGCTGGAAGGCCACTGCACGCAAGAATCCCGCCAGACACTTCGCCAGCGATCGCAAGGAACTCGCCAGCCCCCTGCGCGGACGCCGGAACGGCCCGGGCTACTCCCCGAGGGCGCCGTCGAAGCCGGGCTCGAGGCCGCTCTCGGCCCCCGCCGAGAACGTGCTGCGGTACTCCGTCGGCGACGTGCCCAGGATGCGGTGGAAGTGCAGGCGCAGGTTCGCCGCGGTGCCGAGCCCGACCCGGTGCGCGACCTGCTCGACGCTCAGGTCGCTGCGTTCCAGCAGCTCGCGCGCCAGGTCCACCCGCGCCCGCAGCACCCACTGCATCGGCGTGTACCCGGTGTCCTGCACGAACCGCCGCGAGAAAGTCCGCGCCGAGACCCGCGCGTTGCGGGCCAGCGCCTCCAGGGTGAGCTGCTCGGCGAGGTGCTCCAGGGCCCACTCGCGCGTGTCGGCGAACAGGTCGCCGAGCGGCTCGGGCACGCTGCGGGGCACGTACTGCGCCTGTCCCCCGCTGCGGTACGGCGCGGCGACCAGGCGCCGGGCCACGTGGTTGGACAGGCCGACGCCATGGTCGCGCCGCACCAGGTGCAGGCACAGGTCGATGCCGGACGCCGCGCCCGCCGAGGTGAGCACGCCGCCCTCGTCCACGAACAGCACGTTCTCGTCCACCCGCACGAGCGGGTACCGCTCGCGCAGCGCCCTCGTGTAGTGCCAGTGCGTCGTGGCGCGCTTGCCGTCGAGCAGTCCGGTCGCCGCCAGGGCGAACGCCCCGGTCGAGATGGCCGCGAGCCGCGTCCCGCGCGCGTGGGCGGCCTTCAGCGCGTCGACGACGACGGCCGGCGGGTCGGCGGCGGCCGGCGTCCGGTACCCGGGGACGAAGACCGTGTCGGCGCGCTCCAGCGCGTCCAGCCCCTCAGCCACGTGGTACGAGAGGCCGTCGCCGCCGGTCACCAGGCCGGGCGCGGCGCCGCACACCCGCACCTCGTACGGCATGCTCGGCCGGTTGGAGAACACCTGCGCCGGGATGCCGACGTCGAGCGGCTTGGCACCCTCCAGCACGAGGACGGCGATCTGGTGGTTCCTGCGGCGCGCGGCACTCACCCCACGGATCCTAGGCGGCGCCCGCACGGAAGTCCCCGTGCCAGCATGGGGCGGTGCCGTCACACCTCGTGATCAGAACCGCGACCCTCGCCGACGCCCCTGCCCTGTCCGCGCTGCGCTGGCGCTGGGCCCAGCCGGGCCGCACGCCGGGCGAGGGCGAGGCCCAGGAGTTCGCTGCCGCGCTGGAGGGGTGGATGCGGGCGCAGGGCGATCGGTCGGTGTGCCAGGTCGCGGACCTGGACGGCGACCTGGTCGGCATGGCGTGGCTGGCGGTGTTCGAGCGCGTGCCCAACCCGGGCGACACCGTCCGCAGGAACGGGGACGTGCAGAGCGTCTTCGTGGTCCCCGAGCACCAGGGGCGCGGCATCGGCCGGCGGCTGGTCGAGTCCCTCTGCGCCGCCGCCGACGACCTGGGCGTCCGCAAGCTCACGCTGGACTCGCGCGAGGCCGTGATGCCCTTCTACGAGCGGCTGGGGTTCTCGACGCGGACCACGCTGATGCAACGTTGACTCACGAGCGATCGGTCACTACGGTGACGGCGGTCGGCGGTCGACGCCGGTCACCCGCTGTCCGAGATCAGAGTCGATCGAAGAGGAGCCCACCATGGTCCTGCGACGTTCGTTCACGGTGCTCGCGCTCGCCGCGCTCACGCTGACCACCGCCGTCGCCCCGGCGACAGCGGTCGGCGCGGGCGGGGCGGAGCCGCCACCGGGCGGGGCGGTGAACGGGACCCGGCTGATGGAGGGCACCTCCCTCTACCCGCGCGCCATCCGGCTGGAGCACTCGGGCCGGGCGAACGGCACGATCGTGGTCAGCACGGTCACGTTCGACGGCGACACGGGTCACGGCGCGATCTTCACCAACACGGACGACGGCCGCAGCTTCGAGCGCGTCGGCACGGTGTCCGACCCGGGAGCGGCGCAGGGGCTGTGCTGCTCCACGCTGTTCGAGCTGCCGCGCAAGGTCGGCGACCTGCCGAAGGGCACCCTGCTGTGGTCGGCATCGGTGGGCCAGCAGCAGGACGAGGCCACGCGCCGGATGACGCTGCCGGTGTGGGCCAGCCGGGACCAGGGCCGCACGTGGGAGCACGTGTCCACGGCGGCCACGGCGTCGGGCGTCAAGGGGCTGTGGGAGCCGGAGTTCGCCGTCTCCCCCGACGGCGAGCTGGTGCTGTACGTCTCCGACGAGAACCAGCAGCCCACGCACAGCCAGACGATCGTGCAGGCCACGTCGCCCGACGGCGTGACGTGGTCGCCCCTGGAGAACGTCATCGCGCTGGCCGACCCCGGCCTGCGCCCGGGGATGCCGGTGGTGCGCCGGCTGCCGGACGGCGCCTACCTCATGAGCTACGAGGTCTGCGGCCCGGTGCAGGACTGCCGCCACTACACCCGCCGCTCGGCCGACGGGATCGCCTGGCAGCCCGTCACCGAGATCGGCAGCCCCGTCGCGACGGCGGACGGCACCCACTTCCGGCACACCCCGAACATCAGCTGGTACGACGACGGCACGCGCGACGGGCGGCTCCTCGGCGTCGGGCAGATGCTCTACGGGGCCGACGGCGGCGTGCTGCCCGGCAGCGGGTCCACGATCATGACCAACGAGGGCGTGCCGGAGGACCCCTGGACCACGGCCGGGGCGCCCGTGAGCATCCTCGACCCGTGGAACAACTACTGCCCCAACTACAGCCCCACGCTGCTGGCCCTGCCGGAGCGGGGCGAACTGCTGGAGCTGTCCACGGGCTACGAGTCGGAGGGCGGGAGCTGCACCACGTACTTCGCGGTCGCCGCCCTGCCGGACTGAGCCTGCCGGACCGATCCGGCCGGACCGATCCGGCGGGACCGGCCGAGGTAGATGCAGGACGATGCCGGCGGGCAGCGGCAGGATCGCGTTCATCACCGCACATCATCACCGCGGCCCCGCCGTCGCACCCGGTGGCGGGGCGACGGCGGGGCCGCGACGGGGCGGGTGTGCGTCAGCGCACCGGCGCCCCCGGGCCGAGCGGGATGCCCAGCGCCCACCAGGCGAAGAACAGCGCGGTCCAGGCGAGCGTCATGCAGACCGCGAGCGGCAGCGTGTACGAGGCCAGCGTGCCGATGCCGGCGTCCTTGCGGTACCGCTGCAGGAACCCGAGCGCCATGATGAAGTACGGGCTCATCGGCGTGATCGCCGTGGACCCCGAGTCGGCGATGCGGAACAGCGCCTGCGTGGTCTCGGCGGGCACGTCCAGCAGCATCAGCATGGGCACGACGACGGGCGCCGCGATGGCCCACATCGCCGAGCCGCTGGTCACCAGCACGTTCACCACGGACAGCAGCGCGAGGATCGCCAGGAACACCACCCAGATCGGCACACCGCTGGTCTCCAGCGCCTCGGCCGAGTTCACCGCGATGACGTCGCCGATGTGCGTCCAGTCGAAGTAGGCCAGGAACTGGGCGATCGCGAAGAACAGCACCAGGACCGGCGCCATCTGGCGCACGCCCTCGGCCATCAGCCGCGGCACGTCCCCCGCCTTCGTGATCGCCCCGGACCGCCACCCGTACACGACGCCGACGAGCGCGAACAGCACCGCGACGATCGCCGCGATCCCGTCCAGGAACGGCGACTCCGTCAGGCTCCCGTCCTCCCCGCGCAACGGGGACGACGACGGCAGCACCACCGCGACGATGACCAGGATCGCGCCCAGGCCCGACAGCAGCGCGGCACGCAGCGCGGACCGGTCCCGCGGCGAGAGCTCCAGGCCCTCGACGTCGTCGATCTCCGCGTCCGGGTCGGCGCCGAGATCCGGCCGCTTGGCCAGGACCAGGTTCGTGACCAGGGTGATCACGATCGCCAGCAGCAGCGACGAGGCGATGTTGAAGAACCAGTTGCTCACCGGCGACACGTACGCGTTCGGGTCGATGATCCGCGCCGCCTCCGTGGTGATGCCGGCGAAGATCGCGTCGTTCGGCGTCGGTACCGGGCTCGCGTCGTACCCCGAGGCGATGGAGGTGTAGGCCACGACGACACCGAGGATCGGCGACTTGCCCACCGCCCGGAACGCGAGCCCGCCCAGCGGCACCAGGATGATGTACGCGGCGGCGCTCGCGACGTGCGAGACGGTGCCCGCGAAGGCCACCGCGAACACGACCCAGGAGACGGGCACCCGCGAGACGGAGACCTTCATCGCCGCCGACAGGAAGCCGGTCCGCTCCGCGATCGCGACGCCCATGATGACCGCCACGATCGTGCCCATCGGGCCGAACGTCGCGAAGTTGTCGACGGCCGTGGAGACGGCCATGGCCAGACCGGCGCCGCTGAGCAGGTTCTGCACCACCACGGTCTCGCCGTCGGCGGGCGACACCACGGACACGCCCGCCGCGGCCAGCCCGGCGCTCGTCACGCCCAGGATCGCCGCGAGGATCCAGAACAGCCAGAACGGGTGCGGCAGGGCGTTGCCCAGGCGCTCGACGACGGCGAGCGCCCGCAGCACGCGGGGCAGGCGGTCCGGCTCGGTCCCGGGAGCGGCCTGCTTCGAGGTCGCGGTCATGACGCCGCTCCCTGCTCCGCGTGGGTGCCGTGCCCCGTGAGGAACCGCACCGGCAGCCGCTCGTCGCGCAGGAACTCCCACATGACCTCGTGGGCCTCGATGCTGTGCGTCGCGTAGCCGCCGCCGGAGTAGCTGTCCTCCCCCGGCCAGGTGTGGCCGCCGCCGAGCACCGCCACGTGCGTCACCTCGGCGCCCCGGTCACAGCCCGTCCACCGGGTGGTGGTCACGTCGAACGCCGTCTGCTCGACGTCCGGCCCCGTGTCGCAGCCGTTGCGCTCCACCCAGCCGCCCACCCAGTCCTGGATCGCGGGGAGGCCGCGGTCGGCGTCGCCCGCGTACGGGATGGTCACGTCGTCCGTGCCGTGGAAGTCGATCACCGGCACCGGCCGCACCGGGTCGCAGTCCGGGTGGCCCGTGCCGTAGAAGGCCGCGGCCACCGGCGCGACCGCCGCGATCCGGTCCGACAGCTCGCACGCGAGGATGCCCGTGAAGCCCGCCCCGTTGGACTTGCCGGTCGCGTACACGCGCCGCGGGTCCACGCACAGGTCCCGCTCCAGGGTGTCCAGCAGGTCGTTCGTGTAGGCCACGTCGTCGACGCCGGGGGCCGCGTAGGGCGCGCCCTCCCAGGCCTGCCGGTCGCCGTCGCCCGTACCGACCACGCCGTTGCCGTACGCGACGATCGCGGGCAGCGCGTCCAGCCCGGAGAACGCCTCCGTGCCCGCCCCCGTGTTGCCGCGGCCGTGGAACACCAGCACCACGGGCCACGCCCGGTCGCTGCGGTAGCCGTCCGGCAGGTGGAGCTGCACGGTGCGCTCGCGGCCGTCGCTGGTCAGGGTGCGCGGCACGCTCGTGCCCGGCGTCTGGCCGGGATCGGTGCCGCAGCCGGCGGACCGGAGCGCGGGCGTGGCGGACGCCGTCGTGGCGCCGACCGGCCCGGCCAGGCCGGCCACAGCGAGCGCCAGGGCGGTCAGGAGCGCCGCGCGCCGGCCGGGCCGCCGTCGGCCCTGCGGTGCGGGGCGGGGTGATGCTGTCGTCGTTGACATGCGAGTCCTTTCTGGGCGCCGGCCCGTGTGCGGGCACGGCGGAGCGGACACCTGGCGGTCCAGGTGCGTACCGAGGGGGTGCTGGGGAGGCGGGCCGGCGCTACGCGGGCGGCCACTCCTCCACGAAGGTCGTGATGCGGGCGACGATCGCCTTGACGATCGCGGCGCCGTCCTCGGCGGTGGCCCGGCGCGGGTCGCCGAGCACGCCGTTGGGACTGAGCCGGTCGTACGGCAGGGTCAGGGCGGGCTGCGCATGGCGGCGCGCCGTGCGGGAGACGTCGTCGAGCTGGTCCGGGGTGGTGGTGCCCGGCTCGAGCCGGTCGGTGTGCACCAGGTGCGGTGCGAGGTGCAGCATCTGCGCGGTCTCGGCCTCGCCGGAGTGGCCGTGCACGGCGCTCGGCTCCATCGCGGCCACCGCGTCGCCCGCGAGCGACGTCAGGGGCGACCAGGCGAGCTGGACCCCCGGGTGGGAGACGAGGAGGTCCTGCGCCACCGTCGTCAGCGTCGCGTTGTTGCCGCCGTGCCCGGTGACCACCAGGAACCGCGTCCAGCCGTGCCGGTGCAGGCTGCCGACGTACTCCCGCACCACGGCGGCGAACGTCGTGGTGGTCAGCGTCACCGTGCCCGCGAACGCCATGTGGTGCGGCGAGACCCCCACCGGGATCGACGGCCCCACCACCACGCGGCCGGCCAGGTTCGCGGCGACCTGCGCCACCACGGCCTCGGCGCGCACCAGGTCGGTCCCGAGCGCCATGCCCGGACCGTGCTGCTCCAGCGCCCCGGCCGGGATCAGCACCACGGTGCCGCGCGCGACGGCGTCCGCCGCCTCCGCCGTCGTCATCTCCGCGAGGCGGAACGGGGCGCTCACGGTGCCGCCTCCCCGAAGTCCGCCGCCTCCAGCGACTCCCGGATCGTGGTCAGGTGCGCCCGGGTCAGCCGCTCGGCGGCCGCCCCGTCACCGTCGCGGACCGCGGCCAGGATCTCCAGGTGCTCCGCGTGGTCCCGCTGCCGGTCGTCGTACCGGAACCGGATCTCCGTCTGCTCCGAGGCCCGCACGTGCAGCAGCGCCTCCACCGTCTCGCGCAGCAGCCCGTTGCCCGACGCCGCCGCCAGCTCCACGTGGAAGTTCAGGGCCGGCCGGAACCCGTGCACCGGCGGCTGCAGCGCCGTCGCCGTCGCGGCCTCCAGCCGCTGCAGGCCGGCGGCGTCCCGGGCGCTCGCGGCGAGCGCCGCGATCCCGGGCTCGATGACGAGGCGGGCCTGGACCAGCTCGATCACCGAGGAGCGCGTGATGTGCGGCCGGTGCGGGTTGGCCAGCACCGACCGCTCGATGCCCGGGCCGATGTACGTGCCGGAGCCGTGCCGCAGCTCGACCACGCCGGTGGCCTCCAGCCGCCGCAGGGCCTCCCGGACGGTCGGGGTGGTGACGGCGAACCGCTTGGCCAGGTCGCGGGAGGACTCCAGCACGTCGCCGGGTCCGAGGCTCTCGGAGCGGATCAGCTCGACGATGTCGTCCGCCAGCTGCTCCGAGAACGAGGCTCTACCTTGAGTCATAAAGTGACTAAATCACTTGACCACCCGTGGGGTCAAGCCCCGTTCCGTGCTGACCGGGGTTCAGCAGGCCATCGGCGACCGCCACGGGCGTGGACGCGGTCGCGGACAGCCTGCTGAACCCTGGTCAGCGACCGACCGTCAGGGCCGCGTAGTCCGGCAGGTCGATCTGGTCGACCGCCTTGTCGATGCCGCCCATCATCATTCCCGCGAGGGGGGTCTTCAGCAGGGCGCCCATCACCGCGGTGCGGGCGCGGATCTCGAACCGTGAGGGCGGCAGGAAGCCGCGTGCGCCGCCCGGGAGCTGCTTCATGTTGACGGCGGCGTAGGGCCGCACCGTCGTCTCGTAGGCGGCGAAGGCCGTCGCGGGGTCGCCTCCGGCCCGCGCGAGCTCGCCCGCCAGCACGTACGCGCCCACGAGCGCCAGCGAGGTGCCCATCCCGACGGACCCGGCGGTGCAGGCGTCGCCCAGGAGGGCGACCCGGCCCCGGTGCCACGTCGGCATCTCGATCCTCACGTGCCGGTCGAAGTAGAAGTCGTCGGCGCGCTCCATCGCCTCCAGGAGGCGCGGCACCTCCCAGCCCTCGCCGGCCAGCACCCCGGCGACCAGCCGCTTCTGCCCGGCGATGTCGCGCCGGTCGTACTCCACGGGGTCCCCGGCGAAGTGGACCATGCCGCGCGCGCCGCCGTGTGCCGGGTACAGCAGCACGTTGCGCCCGCCCACGCCGTTGCCGGCCGGCATCGAGTACAGCAGCTCCCAGCCGTCGAGGCCCCAGGTGTCGGCGCTGCCCGCCGGCTCGGCCGTGAAGACGGCGCGGTGGTAGCCGGAGTCGACGGCGCGCCAGGCGCCGTCGAAGGCCAGGCGCCGCGTGGTGGAGAAGACGCCGTCCGCGCCCACCACGAGGTCGAACCGGCGCGGGGCGGAGCGCTCGAAGGCGACGTCGACGCCGTCGGTGCGCTGGTCGAGCGCCGTGATGCTGTCGTCGAACAGGTACTCGACACCGTCCGCGGCGTCCATGATGATCCGCATGAGGTCGCCGCGCAGGATCTCGATGTCGGCGATGACGCCGCCCGAGTGGCCGAACATCTCGGCCGGCAGCTCCATGGTGCGCCGCCCCGCGGCGTCGAGGTAGGCGATCCCGCGCACGCCCGTGTGGACGGCCCGGACCTGCTCGGTGAGGCCCATCCGGTCCAGCACCGTCCGCGCGGCGCCGCGCACGTCGATGCCCTGACCGCCCGGCCGGGGCCCGGCCGACCGCTCGACCACCGTGACGTCGAAGCCGTACCGGCGGAGCCAGAACGCGAGGGCCGGGCCGGCGACGCTGGCACCGGAGATGAGTACGTGGGTCATGGCTGCTCCCTGGTTCGAAGGTTCCTCGCCGAGGCATCTCGGTGAGGCGCTTCGTACACCGTACGAACCGCCCTATGCTGGGTAAAGGGCGCGGTGGTACACCAGGTAGTGCACCCCACGAACGCCCAGGCCACGGCGCCGCAGCACGGCAGTACGACCCGCGACCGCACTAGTACAGGGAGCCGAGGATGACCACACCCTCCGAGCGCATCGCCGAGGAGATCCGGGCCCGCATCCGGTCGGGCGAGCTCGCCCCCGGCGCGGCGGTCCCGTCCACCCGCCGCATCGTCGCCGAGCACGGCGTGGCCATGGCCACCGCGAGCCGGGTGCTCGACACCCTGCGGCGCGACGGGCTCGTCGAGGTGCGGCGCGGCGTGGGCACGGTGGTGGCGGCCGGCGCCGGCTCGGCCCGCCCCGGTGCGGCGGCGCGAGCCGCGAGCGCCCCCACGGTGGACGACGTCGTGCGCCTCGCCATGGCGACGGCCGACGCCGAGGGGCTGGGCGCGCTGTCCATGCGGCGGATCGCGACCGACCTGGGCATCCCCACGATGTCGCTCTACCGCTACGTCCGGGGCCGCGAGGAGCTGCTGGCCCGGATGCTCGACACCGTGTACGCCACGTCGCCGCTCCCGGACCCGCTGCCGAAGGGCTGGCGGGCCCGCGCCGAGGTGTGCGCCCGCACCATGTGGGCAGCGTTCCAGCGGCACCCGTGGGCCGCGCACGTCATGTCGATGACGCGGCCGCAGGTGCTGCCGCACGGCATCGCCCACACCGAGGCGCTGCTCGGCGCGTTCAGCGAGCTGCCCGGCCGTCGACTCGACCTCGACACGCGGATGCACCTGACGGTGTCGGTCTTCCAGCTCGTGCGCGGGCTGGGGGTGGGCATCGAGCCGGCGGCACAGGCCCGCAAGGACGACGGGCTGACCGACGAGGAGTGGATGGACCGGACCCTGCCCGACCTCCAGGCCGCCGTCGACCCACGCCGCCACCCGCACCTGGTGGAGGCGACGTCGAACGACGTGGACCTCACCCTCGACACCCTCTTCGAGTTCGGCCTGGCCCGCCTCCTGGACGGGTACGCGGCGTTCCTCGGGAACCCGGCCCGGTCGTAGGGTGGGCGCGTGACCCCCGGCCCGGTGGACCTCCAGACGGCGCGGCGCACGATGTCGCCGCGCGAGCAGGACAACCGCCGGCTGCTGCGCGCCCGGGACGCCATCGACCGCGACTACGCCCAGCCGCTCGACGTGCCGACGCTCGCGCGCATCGCGCACGTCTCGCCGTCCCACTTCAGCCGCACGTTCCGGGCCACGTTCGGGGAGACGCCGCACCGGTACCTGCAGCGGCGCCGGATCGAGCGCGCGATGGCGCTGCTGAGCGACACGGCGACGCCGGTGACGGACGTGGCGCTGCTCGTGGGGTTCGCAAGCCTCGGGACGTTCAGCCGCACCTTCCGGGACGTGGTGGGCGACTCCCCGACCGGGTACCGGGCCCGGACCCGGCCGGTCACCGCACCGGTCTGCTTCGTGAAGAGCTGGATGCGGCCGGCGGGCTGAGCAGCCTCTTTGGACGGCCTGCTCGGCCGAGCAGTTTCGGAGAAGCGCGGCGCACCGGTCCGGTCGTAGCGTGACCGGCATGTTCAAGAACATCTCCATCACCGCCGTGACCGTGCTCGACCAGGACGAGGCCCTCGACTTCTACGTCGGCAAGCTCGGGTTCGAGGTCAGCAACGACGTCGACATGGGCTTCATGCGCTGGCTGACCATCTCCCTGCCGGCCGACCCGGACCGCCACCTGCTGCTGGAGGTGCCGGGCCCGCCGTCCCTCAGCGAGGAGGTCGCGGCCCAGGTCCGGGACCTGCTGACCAAGGGTGCGCTCGGGGTCGCGTGCATCCTGACCACCGACGACTGCCGCCGTACCTATGCCGAGCTGAGCGCGAAGGGCGTCGAGTTCACCGAGGAGCCGGTCGAGCAGCCCTACGGGATCGACTGCGCCCTGCGCGACCCGTTCGGCAACCACATCCGCGTCACGCAGCCGGCCACCGGGCCGGTCGAGGTGACCGACGAGGACATCGCGCGCTGGAGCGCGGGCCAGGCGGGCTGAGCGTCCTCAGAGCTGGGGCGGCCCCGCCTCGACCCGGCGCAGCACGGCCGGCAGGGAGTACAGGTCGGGCGACTCGTACAGCCCGCGCTCGTCCCACCACGTCGCCCCGGCGGCGGCCAGCGGGCCCACGACGTCGGCCGCCGCCTCCGGCGTCGTCAGCCCGCCCACGACGACGTCGAACGGACGGGCGACGTCGGCCGGGCCCTCCGCCGTCCGGTGCTCCGCGACGTACGCCGTCACGTCCCGGACCTCGTCGGGCGTGGGCGGCCGGCCGTGCCCGGACGCGAACAGGGGCACGACGCCGTCCCACCGCGCGGCGCGCCGGAACGGTCGGCGCGCGGGCCAGAAGCCGCCGACCCAGATCGGCGGGCGGGGCTGCTGCACCGTGGCCGGGAGGATCTCGACGTCGCGCACCCGGTAGTGCGGCCCGTCGTGGTCGACGCGCTCCCCCGCCCAGTAGCGGGCGAGCAGACCGAGCCCCTCGTCGAGCTTCTGGGCGAGCACCACGGGGTCGGTCTCGTCGCCGAAGCTGCCGAACTCGTCCTCGACGGGCCCGCCCAGGCCGGCGCCGAAGACGACGCGGCCGCCGCTGACGGCGTCCAGCGTCGCGACCTGCCGCGCGAGCTGCTCGGGCCGGCGCCGCGCCACGGGCGTGACGAGGGTGCCGAGCCGGATCGTCGAGGTCGCGAGCGCCGCGGCGGTGAGCAGCATCCACGGGTCGCCGAACGGCTGGCCGCGGCGCATCTCCTTGCGGTGCACCACGTGGTCCCAGACGAACAGGCCGTCCCAGCCGGCCTCCTCCGCGGCGCGGGCCACGGTCGCGACGGCGCGGGCGTCGGCGAAGTCGCCGAAGTTGGGGACGTTCACGGAGCAGCGCATCTCAGGCCTCGTCCTCGGGACCGGTCCCCGCGGCGGGCACGTCGCTCAGGTCGCGCCACATGATCCGCAGGCCCACGTCGCCCCGCTCGGGGTGCCGGAACGCACCGGGCGCGATGCCGAGGGTGACGAAGCCGAGGCTCTCGTACAGGTGGACGGCGGCGGTGTTCGTGTCGACCACCGCGTTGAACTGGATCGCGGCGAACCCCTCGCGGGCCGCCCAGGCGATCATGTCCTCGACGAGGGCCCGGCCCGCGCCGGTGCCGCGCACCGCGCGGTCGACCATGATGCTGCCCGACGCGACGTGGCTGCCCGGCCCCGGCCGGTTGGGGTACATGTTCGCGGTGCCGACCACGACGCCGTCGCGCACGGCGACGACGACGCGCCGCGGGGCCTCCAGCCATCCGGCGCGCGCGTCGGCCTCGCCCATCGTGGGCTCGTAGGCGAACGTGTCGGCCGCGCGGACGACCTCGCGCACGATCGGCCAGATGGCGGGCCAGTCGTCGGCGCCCGCCTCGCGCACGGTGGTCGGGGGCCGGGTGCCGGCGTCGGGCGGCGTCTCGACAGAAAGCTGCATGTGCTCACCCTGCCCCACGACCGACCCGTCCCGCCACGACGATTCTCGTGGTCGAGCACAGCGGGTGCTGCCAGCAAGCCGGGTCCGGTGGCTGCAACTGCTGTGGTCGACGCCGGGCCGTCGTGGCAGGGGGCCGGGCCGTCGTCACGGGCGCGGCCAGTGGCGGCCCGAGCGGTCCTCGATGACGCGGTTGTAGCGGCCCAGCAGCTCGCCGAACCGGGCCCGGTCCTGCTCGGACCAGTCGTGCAGCAGGTCGGCGAGGAGCGCCCTGCTGGCGGTGCGCTCCTCGCCCAGGAGCCGGCTGCCCTCGGCGGAGAGGCGGAGCTTGCGCGCCTGCCCGCCGTCGGGGTCCTCGAAGCGCTCGGCGAGGCCGGAGCGCCGCAGGGCGGCCGTCTGCCGGTTCAGCGTCGAGACGTCCAGGCCGGTGGCTTCCGCGAGCTCGGCGAGGCTGGCGGGGCCGCCGGCGTCGAGCAGGCTGAGCAGGGTGTACGCGCTCTGGTCGAGCTGCCCGCCCTTGCGCCGCGTGCGCCCCGCGGGGAGCGCGGCCAGGTGCCGCCCGAACAGCATGCCCTCGTACTCGATCTCGTCGATCGGGGACGTCATCGTCGTCATACCTCCGGTCTCGCACAGACGGTCGCACAGACGGTCCCGTACGGACGGTCGCGCACGCGGTCTCGCGCACCGGCTCGCGTCTATGCATCATGCACAAGATATGGCATTCTGAGACCGAACCCCAATGTGCATGATGCACAGCAATCTTTCGAGGAGACTCGTGACGACCACCGCGTCCCGCCCCGCGCCGCCGGCTGACGGATCGGCCACCGCACCCGTAGTCCACCCCAACCGCATCGTCGCCATCCTCGCGATCGGCGGCATCGTGGTCGCGATGACCCAGACCCTCGTGGTCCCGATCGTCGCGTCGCTGCCGACCATCTTCGACGCCCCGGCGTCGGACACGTCCTGGATCATCACGGTCACGCTGCTGGTCGGCGCCATCTGCACCCCGGTCTCGGGGCGGCTGGGCGACCTGTACGGCAAGAAGAAGATGATCCTGATCTCGCTGGTGCCGCTGGCCCTCGGGTCCGCGGTCTGCGCCGTGGCCACGACCGTCCCCGTCATGGTCACCGGCCGCGGCCTGCAGGGCCTGGCCACCGGGTTCATCCCGCTCGGCATCAGCATGCTGCACGACCTGCTGCCCAAGGAGCGCACCGCCGGCGCCATCTCCCTGATGAGCTCGTCGCTCGGCATCGGCGGCGCCCTCGGCCTGCCGTTCGCCGCCGCCGTCGCCGAGTTCGCGAGCTGGCGCATCCTGTTCTGGCTCATCGCGGTCTGCGCCGTCGTGGTCGGCGTCGTCGTCTGGCGGGCGATCCCCGCCCCGGCCGCGCCCGCCCGGGTGCGCACGCCGTTCGACTACGTGGGCGTGCTCGGCCTGGCCGCGGGTCTCGTGGCCCTGCTGCTGGCGGTCTCCAAGGGCGCCGAGTGGGGCTGGGCGAGCCCGCTCGTGCTCGGCCTGTTCGGCGGCTCCGTCGTCGTGCTCCTGGCCTGGGGCTGGTGGGAGCTGCGCACGCCCGCCGCGCTGGTCGACCTGCGCACCACCGCGCGCCCCGCCGTGCTGCTCACCAACCTGGCCTCGATCATGATCGGGTTCGCCATGTACGCCCAGTCCCTGATCCTGCCCCAGCTCATGCAGGCGCCGGCCGCGACCGGGTTCGGGCTCGGCCAGTCCATGCTGCAGATGGGCCTGTGGATGGCGCCGTCGGGCATCGCGATGACCCTCATGTCGCCCGTGGGCGCGCAGATCACCCGCGCCCGCGGGCCCAAGACGACGCTCGTCCTGGGCGCCCTGGTCATGGCGCTCGGCTACGGCCTGTCCACGCTGTTCATGGACACGCTCGTGGGCCTGTCGCTCACGGCGTTCGTCGCGGCGGCCGGCGTCGGCTTCGCCTACGGCGCGCTGCCCGCGATCATCCTGGGCTCCGTGCCGGCCTCCGAGAAGGCCGCCGCGAACGGGTTCAACGCGCTCATGCGCTCCATCGGCACCTCGGTGTCGGCCGCCGTCATCGGCGTGGTGCTGGCCCGGATGAGCACCACGTTCGGCGAGCACACCCTGCCCACCGAGGGCGGCTTCCGGGTCGCCCTGCTGCTCGGCTGCGGCATGGCCGTGGTGGCCGCGGCCATCGCGGCGACCGTCCCCGTCAAGGGGCTGCGCGAGGTGGCCGGCGGGCACTGGCCCGCCGGTCAGGCCCCAGCCGTACGCCGGACGGCGCCCTCCCCCGCGGGCGCCGCCCGGCGTACCGTCGGAGCATGTGCCGAAACATCACCACGCTGCGCGGCCTCGAACCGGCCGCGACCGACGAGGAGATCACCGCCGCCGCGCTGCAGTTCGTGCGCAAGGTCACGGGCGTGACGAAGGTGAGCGACGCCACCCGGGACCCGGTGGAGCGGGCCACGGCAGAGATCGCGGACATCGTGACGCGTCTGCTCGACGAGCTGCCCGAACGCCGTCAGCCGCCCAAGACCGTGCCGCCGCTGCGCCGGGCGGAGGTCCAGGCGCGCATCGCGCAGCGCATCAAGGAACGTGAGGAGCATGAGCGGATGCACGAGCTGGGCATCGCGCACTCGCACTGAGCGGCTCGCACCGCTACAGTTGCGGCGTGCTCGCACACCTCTCCTGTTGCTGTCACTGACCACCCACCCCGGTCCGTCAGTCCCCCGCGCGCGCCGTCGCACGCGCAGAACAGGAAGAGAAACAGGTGCAGTACGTCAATTCTGTCGTTGACCTCGTCGGCAACACCCCCCTGGTCCGGCTCAGCCACGTGACCGAGGGCGTCACCAGCGCGACCGTGCTCGTCAAGCTCGAGTACCTCAACCCCGGCGGTTCCTCCAAGGACCGCATCGCGGGCCGGATCATCGACGCTGCCGAGCGCGAGGGCAAGCTGCTGCCGGGCGGCACCATCGTGGAGCCCACGTCGGGCAACACCGGCGTCGGCCTCGCCCTGGTGGCGCAGCAGCGTGGTTACCGCTGCGTCTTCGTGCTGCCCGACAAGGTGGGCGAGGACAAGCGCAACGTCCTGACCGCCTACGGCGCCGAGGTCGTCGTCACGCCGACGGCGGTGGCGCCCGACAGCCCCGAGTCGTACTACTCGGTGAGCGACCGGCTGGTGCGCGAGATCCCGGGTGCCTTCAAGCCCGACCAGTACTCCAACCCGAACGGCCCGCGCTCGCACTACGAGACCACGGGTCCGGAGATCTGGCGGGACACCGACGGCCGCGTGACGCACTTCGTCGCCGGCGTCGGCACGGGCGGCACCATCACCGGGACCGGCCGCTACCTGCGGGAGGTCTCGGGCGACACGGTACGCATCGTCGGCGCCGACCCCGAGGGCTCGGTCTACTCGGGCGGCACCGGCCGCCCCTACCTGGTCGAGGGCGTGGGCGAGGACTTCTGGCCGTCCGCGTACGACCCGAGCGTGCCGCACGAGATCATCGCGGTCAGCGACGCCGAGTCGTTCGCGATGACGCGGAGGCTGGCGCGCGAGGAGGGCATCCTCGTGGGCGGCTCCAGCGGCATGGCCGTGGTCGCGGCCCTGCGGGCCGCCCGCGACCTGAGCGCCGACGACGTCGTGGTGGTCCTGCTGCCCGACGGCGGCCGCGGCTACCTCGGCAAGATCTTCAACGACACCTGGATGCGGTCCTACGGCTTCGCGCCCGCCATCGAGGACCACACCGTCGCGGACGTGCTCGCCGCCAAGGCCGACCGCACCCCGCCCCTGCTCTACGTGCACCAGACCGACACGGTGCGGGAGGCGATCGACCGGATGACCCGGTCCGGCGTCTCCCAGCTGCTCGTGCTCACCGCGGAACCGCCGGTGGTGCTCGGCGAGATCGCCGGCGCCGTGCACGAGGACGAGCTGCTCGACGGGGTGTTCGCCGGCAAGGCGAACCTGTCGGACGAGGTGGGCGGCCTGATCGGCCGGCCCCTGCAGCTCATCGGCGTCAACGAGCCGGTCGGGACGCTGCGCGCGGCCCTGGCCGACGAGACCGCACTGCTCGTGACCGACGGCGGCAAGGCCCTCGGCGTGGTCTCCCGCTCCGACCTGCTCGACTACCTCGCGGTCTGACCCCGCACGCAACCTTCGAAGAGAGACAGCCATGACCGACGCCCGACCGAGCCGTTTCGACACGCTCGCCATCCACGCGGGGCAGCACCCCGACCCGACCACCGGCGACGCGATCCCCGCGATCCACGTCACCTCCACCTACGCCCAGGACGGCATCGGGGGGCTGCGCGGCGGGTACGAGTACTCGCGCGGCGGCAACCCCACCCGCACGGCCCTGGAGGAGCAGCTCGCGGCGATCGAGGGCGGCGCGCACGGCATCTCGTTCGCCTCCGGCCTGGCCGCCGAGGACGCGCTCCTGCGCGCCGTGGTCGCCCCCGGGGACCACGTGCTCGTGCCGAACGACGTCTACGGCGGCACGCACCGCCTGATCCGCACCGTCCACGGCCGCGCCGGCGTGGCGCACACGACCGTGGACACGGCCGACCTCGACGCCGTGCGCGCCGCGATCCGGCCGGAGTCCAAGGTGCTGTGGGTCGAGACGCCGTCGAACCCGCTGATGAAGATCAGCGACATCCCCGCGCTGGCCGAGCTCGCGCACGAGAACGGCCTGCTCCTGGTGGTCGACAACACGTTCGCCTCCCCCGCCCTGCAGCGCCCCCTCGACCTCGGCGCCGACGTCGTGGTGCACTCCACGACCAAGTACCTCGGCGGGCACTCGGACGTCGTCGGCGGCGCCGTCGTCGTGAAGGACGGGGCCGACGAGCTCGCCGAGCAGGTGCACTACGTGCAGTTCGCCGCGGGCGCGGTCTCCAGCCCGTTCGACGCGTTCCTCACCACGCGCGGCATCAAGACGCTGTCGGTGCGCATGCAGCGGCACTCCGAGACGGCCCAGACCCTCGCCGAGCGCCTGGTGCACCACCCCGCCGTCGCGCGCGTGCTGTACCCGGGCCTGCCCGACCACCCCGGCCACAAGATCGCCGCCCACCAGATGACGCGGTTCGGCGGCATGATCTCGCTGGACCTCGCCGGCGGCGAGGCGGCGGCGCGCACGTTCGCCGAGTCGACCAGGGTGTTCCTCCTGGCCGAGTCGCTCGGCGGCGTGGAGTCGCTGGTCAACTACCCGAGCGAGATGACCCACGCGTCGGTGCGGGGCACGGAGGCCGAGGTGCCGCCGTCGATCGTCCGCCTGTCGGTGGGCCTGGAGGACGTGACGGACCTCCTCGACGACGTCCTGCAGGCCCTGGACCGCATCTGACCCCTTCGTCGAGTGCCGGGTATGTGCGGCCCCAAGGCCTTCCGGACCGCACACACCCGGCACTCGACAACGCTCGGGACGGGGGCGCTTAGGGTGGGGGCGTGACCGAACATGCTCCCGTGAGCGCCGTGATGCACCGCGCCAAGGCGGACGCCCGCGCCTCCCACACCACCGTGGGGCAGGTGCGGCACCTGCCGGGCGACCGGGAGGAGATCGACTGCGCCTGCGGCATGACGCTGACCAACGGGCCGCAGTGGTCGCTCGACGAGCACATCCGGCTGCACCGCGCGGAGGCTCGCTACCTGGCGCTGAGCGAGGTGGCGCCCGCGGGGATGCCGCGCCTCATCCCGGTGGACCCGGCGCGGCTGCCCCGCTGACGCGGCACCCCTCAGGGGCGGTCAGAGCTCGTCGGGGTCGTCCCAGGACACGCCGCTCGAGGCGCCCGAGATCGGGTCGAGCTCGCAGCCGGCGAGATTGCGCGGGGCCTTGGAGACGTCACCGCCGCCGAGCAGGCCGCGGCGGGTGGCGACGCGCCGGGCGACCGGCGGCGCGATGTGGGCGTAGGAGGCGTTCGACTCGTCGATGAGATCGGTCGGGACCGAATCGGTCGAGTCACTGGTGGACTGGGGTTCCCCCGTGATCATGGTCCCATTCTCGCAGGAACCAGGGGTTCGGCGCATCCGCTTGGCACAGTATTTCGAATCCCCGCCAAGCCTCCACGACCACGGCACGCCCACCACGAGATCTCCCCCCACGTACCCCTGCGGGGTGTGATGATCGTCCGATGCAGACGTGGCCGGGCCGCCCCTACCCCCTCGGGGCGACGTTCGACGGTACGGGGACGAACTTTGCGCTCTACTCCTCCGTGGCGCGACGGGTGGAGCTGTGCCTGCTGGCCGACGACGACACCGAGACCCGCGTCGAGGTCACCGAGACGGACGCGCACGTGTGGCACGTGTACCTGCCCGGCGTCGGCCCCGGGACGCGGTACGGGTACCGGGTGCACGGACCGTACGACCCGGCGTCGGGCCATCGCTGCAACCCGGCCAAGCTCCTGCTGGACCCGTACGCGAAGGCCGTGGACGGCGACCTCGACGGCGACCCGTCCCTGTTCTCGTACGCGTTCACCGACGTGGAGCAGGCCACCACGGGCACCACGCCGGACGACGCCGACTCCCTGGGCCACACGATGGTCTCCGTGGTGGTCAACCCGTTCTTCGACTGGGGGCACGACCGTCCGCCGGCCACCCCGTACCACGAGACGGTGATCTACGAGGCGCACGTCAAGGGTCTGACGATGCGCCACCCCGACGTCCCCGACGAGCTGCGCGGCACCTACGCCGGGCTGGCCCACCCCGCGGTGATCGAGCACCTGCGCGACCTGGGCGTCACGGCCATCGAGCTCATGCCCGTGCACCAGTTCGTCACCGACCCGTCGCTGGCGGCCAAGGGGCTGACGAACTACTGGGGCTACAACACGATCGGGTTCTTCGCCCCGCACAACGGGTACGCCGGCTACGGCAGCCGCGGCCAGCAGGTCATGGAGTTCAAGGCCATGGTCAAGGCGATGCACGAGGCGGGCATCGAGGTGCTGCTCGACGTCGTCTACAACCACACCGCCGAGGGCAACCACCTGGGCCCCACCCTGGGCTTCCGCGGCATCGACAACGCCGCCTACTACCGCCTGGTCGACGGCGACGACGCGCACTACTTCGACACCACCGGCACCGGCAACTCGCTGCTCATGCGCTCCCCCGCCGTGCTGCAGCTCATCATGGACTCGCTGCGGTACTGGGTGGAGGAGATGCACGTCGACGGGTTCCGCTTCGACCTGGCCGCCACGCTCGCCCGCCAGTTCCACGAGGTCGACCGGCTCAGCGCCTTCTTCGACATCGTGCACCAGGACCCCGTGATCTCCCAGGTCAAGCTGATCGCCGAGCCGTGGGACCTGGGCGACGGCGGCTACCAGGTGGGCGGGTTCCCGCCGCTGTGGACCGAGTGGAACGGTCGCTACCGCGACACGGTGCGCGACTTCTGGCGCGGCGAGCCGGCCACACTGCCGGAGTTCGCCTCCCGGCTGACCGGGTCCAGCGACCTGTACGAGCACAGCGGCCGGCTACCGAGCGCGTCCATCAACTTCGTCACCGCGCACGACGGCTTCACGCTCGCCGACCTGACGGCGTACAACGAGAAGCACAACGAGGCGAACGGCGAGGACAACCAGGACGGCGAGAACCACAACCGGTCCTGGAACTGCGGCGTCGAGGGGCCGACGGACGACCCGGAGATCAAGGAGCTCCGCGCCCGGCAGCGTCGCAACCTGCTCGTGACGCTCATGCTGAGCCAGGGCGTGCCGATGATCGCCCACGGCGACGAGCTGGGCCGCACCCAGCAGGGCAACAACAACGCCTACTGCCAGGACAACGAGCTCACCTGGGTGGACTGGGGCGGCCCCGACGGGCTCGACGCCGAGCACGCCGCGCTCCTCGACTTCGCCCGGCAGGCCGTCCGGCTGCGCCGCGACCACCCGATCCTGCACCGCCGCCGGTTCTTCGACGGGAAGGTGTCGCCGAACGCCGCGGGCGGGCCCGCGGACGTCGAGTGGCTCGACCTGACGGGCGCGCGGATGGACGACACCGACTGGCAGCAGGCCTACGCCCGGACCGTGGCAGTCTTCCTCAACGGCGACGCGATCACGGAGACCGGGCGCCGGGGGGAGGCGGTGGTCGACGACTCCTTCCTGCTGCTGCTCAACGCCCATTTCGAGGCGCTGGACTTCACGCTGCCGCCCGCCGCGTACGGGGAGTCCTGGACCGTGGTCCTGGACACCGACGGCAGCGCCGAGCCCGGGACGGTGCTCGGAGCGGGGACCGGCCTGTCCGTGACGGGTCGAAGCGTGGTCGTACTGACTCGCCCATCCGGAACACCGGGCTAGGCTGTCGGCCGTGACCGGACCGAGGAGTGGAACCGGAGGCAGCACACCACCGCCCCGCCCGGGCCCTGACATGCCCGTTCCCGGGCCCAGACCGGTGGTGTGGGCCCCGCGCGCCCGGATCATCGAGGTGCTCGTGCCGTACGACCCGTACGAGGAGCCGGAGCACATGCCGCTGCGCCTCGTGGGCGCCGGCGAGCCCGGGTACTGGGGCGCCGACAGCGTGCTCGGGCACGGCACCGACTACGGCTACTCCGTGGACGGCGGCCCCCTGCTGCCCGACCCGCGCAGCGTGTGGCTGCCGCAGGGCATCCACGGGCCGACCCGCGTCTTCGACCCGGCCTTCGAGTGGACCGACGGCACGTGGTCCCCGCCGGACCTGTCCACGAGCGTGCTCATGCACGTGGACATCGAGACCTTCACCCCCGCGGGCACCCTGGACGCCGCCGCGGAGCTGCTGCCCACGATCGCCGGCCTCGGGGTCCACGGCGTCGAGCTCGCGCCGGTCGCGGCGTTCGACCCCGCGCTCGGCCCCGCCCGCGGCGTGCGCCTGTACTCCGTGCACGAGCCGTACGGCGGCCCGCGGGCACTCCAGCGCTTCGTCGACGCCGCGCACGCCGCGGGGCTCGCCGTCGTGCTGGACATCCCCTACCGCTGGGCCGTGGCCGACGAGCTCGGCCTGGAGGCCTACGGCCCCTACCTGACGGGCGGCGGCGGCCGCCCGCGCGTGGCGCGGACCGAGGTCGGCGACGCGGGCGAGTACGCGCTGCAGGCCATGCGCCCCCGGACCGGCCAGGTGCCCCTGGACCGGCCGCGGACCGGCCCCATCCAGCTCCGCACCGGCCAGGTCCCCACGATCGGCACGCGCGCCGGCAAGGTGCCGTCCTCGCCGACCGTGCGGACCGACTACGTGGGCGACCGCATCAACCTCGACGGCAGCGGCAGCCGCGGCCCCCGGGACTTCCTCGTGGACGACGCGCGGCACTGGCTGCGCGAGTACCACGTGGACGGCCTGGTGCTCGACGTCGACGCGCTCGTGGACCGCTCCCCCACACCGTTCCTCGGCGAGCTGGCCGACTACGTCGTCGGCCTGGGCGAACAGCTCGAACGCCGGTTCAGCCTGCTGGTGGACGGGCCGGGCCGGAGCGACCGGCTCACCACGATCCTGCTGCGCATCCTGTCCGGGCCGGGCAAGACCGAGGACATCCAGGCGCTGCAGATGCTCGCCGACCTGGTGCACCCGTCGGTGCGCCGCGCCACGCGGCAGAACGGCGGACGGCGCAGCCGGGTCCGGTCCGGCGCCAGCGTGGTGGAGGACATCACCCGGCTGCCCGCCGCGCAGCTCACGGTGCCGTGGGCGGGCGAGGAGAGCCCCGCCACGGCGCTGCTGGGCGTGGACGACGTCGACATCCGGGCCAGCGTGCTCGCCACCGTCATCCTCGCGGGCAACCCGCTGGTGCTCGACACGGTGCACGTGCCCGTGGTGCCGCGCAACGCCAACGAGCAGCGGCTCGCGAGCTGGGCGCACGACCTGATCGCGATCCGCCTCGCCATCACCGACGAGCTGGACCTCCCCCTGGAGATCCGGTCCACCGCCGACCGCTCGGTCATCGCGGTGCTGCGGGGCAGCCTGGCGTTCGTGCTCAACACGGGGCACGGCCTGGCCGCGCTGCGGCTCGGGAGCCTGCTGCGGCCCGCCGAGGGCGCCAGCCGCGCCCCGCTGCCGGGGGCGTTCCGGCTGGCCGCCGCGTGGGAGCCGGGCGCGACCCGGCTGGTGGGCGACACGCTGACGGTGCCGCCCCGGATGACGGCCGTGCTGCGCGCGGAGACCTGACCTGCGAACCTGGGTTCGGGGACCGGCGACGACCGGTCGCGCGAAGGAGGCGTCCGATGGCGAAGAAGCCAGGCAGGTCGACCGGGAAGTCCACGGGAAAGAGCGCGGGGAAGCGCGCCGGCAAGGGCGGCACCGGGAGCGGCGCGAAGAGCGTCGACAAGGGTGGCGCGGGCAAGGCTGACACGGGCAAGGCCGCCGCGGGCAAGGCAGCCGTGCCGAAGGACTCCGGGAAGTCCGCATCTCCGCGGGAGCCGGGTGACCGGTGGGAGACCCCGGCGTCCGACGTGCTGCGGTGGGTGCGCGGCACCGACCTGAGCACCCTGGACCAGGCCGCCACCCCCGGCTGGGCCGGGAGCCGCGCCGACGGCGAGCGGCTCATGGCCGCACGCGGCGAGGAGCTCGCCGACCTGCAGGAGCGCCTCTTCGCGCACGGCCGCACCGGCGGTGACCGGTCCGTGCTGCTCGTGCTGCAGGGCCTGGACACCTCGGGCAAGGGCGGCATCGTGCGGCACGTGGTGGGCATGGTGGACCCGCAGGGCGTGATGCACCGCGGGTTCGGCGTGCCGACCGAGGAGGAGCGCCAGCACGACTACCTGTGGCGCATCCGCAACGCCCTGCCCCGCCCCGGCCACCTCGGGGTGTTCGACCGGTCGCACCACGAGCAGGTCCTGGTGGTCCGGGTGGACCGGCTGGAGCCGGTCCGGGTCTGGCGCAAGCACTTCGCCGAGCTGAACGCGTTCGAGACCGAGGTGGCGGCGTCGGGCACCGCGATCGTGAAGGTGACGCTCGTCGTGTCGCCCGACGAGCAGAAGAAGCGCCTGGCCAAGCGGCTGGACCGGCCCGACAAGCACTGGAAGTACAACCCGAGCGACATCGACGTGCGGCTCAAGCTGCCGCAGTACCTGGCGGCCTACCAGGAGATGCTGGACCGCACCTCCACGCAGGACGCGCCCTGGCACGTGGTGCCGGCGGACCGGAAGTGGTACGCCCGCCTGGCCGTCACCGAGCTGCTGACCGACGCCCTGCGGTCGCTGGACCTGGGCTGGCCGCCCGCCGACTTCGACGTGGCGGCGGAGAAGGCGCGGCTCGCGGAGACGTGAGCCGCACGCGGCTCAGTTCCGGCTCGCCTCGTCCTGTGTGACGAGTCGACGCCCTTCCTCGGCCAGCGCGCCCAGCCGGGACAGCGCCCGGTAGTACTTCTTGCGGTACCCGCCGGCGAGCATCTCGTCGGTGAACAGGCCGCGGGTGTCCCCCGCGCCAGCCAGCAGCACGGGCACGTCGCGGTCGTAGAGCCGGTCCACGAGCACCACGAGGCGCAGCGCGACGGCCTGCGCCGTCACCGGGTGCACGCCGGTCAGGGCGACCACGGAGACGCCGTCGAGCAGCGCGCCGTAGCGGCTGGGGTGCACGGTGGCGAGGTGCTCCAGCAGGTCGTCGAACGCGTCGAGCGTGGCGCCCGGACGGGCGGCGGCCGCCGTGACCTCGTCGACGGTCAGCGGCTCGGGGTCGGTGACGACGTCCCGGTGGCGGTAGTCCTCGCCGTCGACCCGCAGGGTCTCGAAGCGGTCGGACAGGGCCTTGATCTCCCGCTGGAAGTCCTGGGCGGCGAACCGGCCCTCGCCGAGCGCGCCGGGCAGCGTGTTCGACGTCGCGGCGAGCGCGACGCCGCGGTCGGCCAGCTCCCGCATGAGGCGCGACATGAGGGTCGTGTCGCCGGCGTCGTCGAGCTCGAACTCGTCGATGCAGACCAGCTTCTTGGTGGCCAGCGCCTCGACGGTCGGGAGGAACCCGAGGGCCCCGACGAGGTTGGTGTACTCGACGAACGTGCCGTACGCGGCCTTGTCCGGGCCGAGGGCCTCACCGACGGCGTGGGCGAGCGAGGTGAGCAGGTGCGTCTTGCCGACGCCGAAGCCGCCGTCGAGGTACACGGCGGGAGCCGGGCGGCGGCGGGCGAACAGGCCGCGCCGCGGAGCCGTGATCTCCTGCGCGATCTCCGTCAGGCGGGCCAGGGCGCGACCCTGGCTGGGGTGCGCCGGGTTGGCGCGGTAGGTCGCGAACCGCGCGGCGGCGAAGTGCCGGGGCGGTACGAGGTCGGTGACGAGCCGGTCGACGGGGACCTGCGGCCGGACGGCGCTCAGCGCCCGCGTGGTCCGGGCGGTCTGGGTGTCGGTGGTGGCGGGGGCTGTCACGAGGTAGAAGATTACCGGCGGCTCAGGTCACCGGGCGTGCCAGGAGAGCAACGTCACACGTGCACGACGGCGGGTGCGCCGGGCTGGTCGAGGATCTCGCCGAGGGCGTGGACCACCTGGGCCGGGGTTCTCGTCTCGGCCGGGTCCTCGTTGCGGTCGTCGCCCGCGACGGCATGGTCGATGACGAGCTCATGAAAACGGATGGCGCCCGAGCCGGCGTGCGGGGCCTCCAGGCGCAGCACCTGGACCAGCATCGCGAGCCCGGCCCCGGTCACGCTGATCACGCCGGACCCGGCCATGGCCTCGCGGGAGGCGGACCCGTTGAGCACGACGTACGGGTCGCCGGGTCGCAGCAGCGGGACGAGCGCGCGGGCGGCGTCGAGGTGGGCGGTGAGGTGGGAGGCGAGGGTCGCGGCCCACCGGTCCGGGTCGTCGTCCAGCAGGGCGGCGCCCTTGTGCCAGCCGCCGATGGACGCCACGACGGCGCCGGGCAGCGGGGTGCCGGCCAGGTCGCAGGCGGCGCGGACGGCGCCGGGCAGGTCGGCGACGGTGTCGTAGCGGACGGGGAGCACGCCGTCGGCGTCGGGCAGCGGACGGCGGGTCGCGGCGAGCACCGCGCGCCCGTCGGCAGCCAGGCCGCGTGCGACCCGGCTGCCGACGTATCCGCCGGCCCCGACCACGAGGACGGGGCGGGAGCTGGTCATGCGGCCCAGACTAGGTCAGGCCGCGGCCGGCTGCGGCACGCCTCTCGGGTCCGGCCCGAACCGGTTGGACCCGGGCTCGCCCGGCAGGGCGAGCAGCACGACGATGATGATGCCGCCGACGAACGGGACGAGGCACAGCAGGTAGAACCAGCCGGACTTCCCGGTGTCGTGCAGACGGCGGACACCCGCCGCGAGGAGCGGCACGAAGGCCGCGAGCGCGACGATCCCCAGGAGGGCCGAGCCGATCGACCCGAGCACCCCCGGCTCCTGCGTGACCGGGTCCATCGTGACCAGGGCCGGGATGAGAAGCACCGCGAAGATCACGGCGTTCACGATCACGAGCGCGAGGTAGAAGAACCAGTACTCGGAGGCCCGGGCACGGCCGGTGAAGTCGCCGTACCTGCGCAGGCAGGTCTGGACGGCGTCGAGGATCGACACGTGGGTCAGACCGCGGCGGCCTGGTCGACGGCCTTGGGGTCGGGGCCGAACTGGTTCGGGCCCGGGGTGCCGGCGGACGCGCCCCACACGATGATCAGGATGACGTTGACGACCGGGATCAGCAGCAGGAACGCCAGGGCGCCCGACTTGCCGGTGTCGTGCAGGCGGCGGACGATCACCGCGAGCGTCGGCAGGAGCAGCGCGAGCGCGACGAGCGAGACGACGAGGTAGCCGGTCGCCAGGGAGCCGGGCATGGTGGGCACGGCGGCGGACGGGTCGCCGGCCATGGCGTACTCCATGGTGGCCGTCGTGTAGGCCGTGAGGCCCGGCACGATGAGCGCGAAGTAGAGCACGCTCTCGACGATGACCAGGGCCAGGTAGTACCACCAGAACTCGGAGCGCCGGGCACGGCCGCTGAACGTGGCGTACTTCGACAGCACGGTCCGGATGGACTCGATGAACGACATCAGGAAGAAGCCTCTCTCACGATTTATGCCGGAAATCTCCAGCAAGTGCGCACATAGTGTCCCGATCAGTCAATAAGTGCGCAAGGCTTAAATCTGGGCAGAACTACCCATGGGTGAGAAAAGGCCCCCTAACGTGTCAGACGCTCAGGTCACCGGAGTGATCTGAGCGTCTGACACGTCGGGAGGGAGCGCCGGGGTCAGTACCCCGTGGCGGTCGGCTCCGGGTAGTACTGGGCGTACTTGCGCCGGTAGTTCTGCGTGATCGCCTCGACGATGAGCCGGCGCTTGAGGCCGGAGTCGCCGTCGTACTTCAGCGGGTTGACCACGTCGCCGCTCGCCCGCAGGGCCTTGAGCCGGTTCTTCAGCTCCGGGTCCAGCACGTACTTGGACAGCAGGCCGAAGGGCACCACCGTGTACAGCACCTCGCGGACCGCCCGCACGGGGCGGATCGGGCGGTGCAGCACCCAGTCCTCGACCAGCACGCGGGCCACGTTGGCCCCGCCCGCCGTCACGTAGTAGTTGTTCCGACCGATGCGGGGGTTCACCTCGAAGTACACGTGCTTGCCCGTGCGCGGGTCCAGCTTGTAGTCGAAGTTGGCGAAGCCCACGTATCCGGTCAGGTCGAGGAACCTCGTGGCCGCGTCCATGGCGTCGTCGTACGCCTCCACCAGGATCGCGGCCGGGATGCCGAGCGTGCCCGGCGTGTGCTCCTCCAGCAGCACCCGGCCCGTGGCCAGGAGCGTCACCTCGCCGGACGTGTCGCGGTACGCGGTCAGGGACCGCATCTGCGTCTCGTCGCCCGGGATGAACTCCTGCACCAGGAACGTGCCCGGGTAGTTCGCGTCGGCGAGGTGGCCCAGGATCACGTCGAGCTCCTCGCGGGAGTCGATGTGGTGGATCTTCGCCTTGCCGGGGAAGTCCACGTAGTACCACTCGGCGCTGTTGGACGGCTTGCCGACCACGGGGTACTGCAGGTCCACCGCGAGCCCCGGCAGCGCGGCCCGGCCGCCCTCGGCGACCAGCTTGGCCACGTCGACCGGCACCGTGCGCGGCGTCGGGATGCCGAGCTGGTCGCAGACCTGCGCGAAGCCCTCCTTGCTGCTGACCTGCTCCAGGACCGGCAGCGACGGGTACGGCAGCACGTAGCCCGCCGCCTGGAGCCGCTCCCGGTTCAGGATGACGGTACGCACGTGCCAGTCGGCGTTCGTCAGCAGCACGAGCGTCTTGTCGCGGTGCTGCTGGGCGATGCCCTCCAGGGTGGAGAGGAACACGTCGACGTCGTCCAGGCCGGGCACCACCACGTTCTCGGCGATCGCCGAGTCCTGCATCGCGCGCGTGGCCACCTTGGACAGCACGACGGCGTGCGTGCGGTACTGCTCGTGGAACGCGCGCACCAGGGCGTACATCCCGACGTCGCCGCCGATCCCCACCACCAGCATCTCGGGAGCCGTCTGCTCCCCGCCGCCTACCGGTCCCTGCTCAGCGGGGAAACCCCTCACGCCTCGGCCTCCGTGCGGTCGCCGGACCACTCCGTGTGGAAGGTGCCCTCGCGGTCGACCCGCTTGTAGGTGTGGGCGCCGAAGAAGTCGCGCTGCGCCTGCACCAGGGCGGCCGGGAGCCGCTCGGCGCGGACGCCGTCGTAGTACGCGAGCGAGGAGGAGAACGCCGGCGTGGGCACGCCGTTGCTGGCAGCACCGGCCACCACGCGCCGCCAGGCGGGCAGGCCGCTCGCGACGGCGTCGGTGAAGTACGGGTCGGCGAGCAGCAGCGGCAGGTCCGCGTCGCGCTCGTAGGCCTCGGTGATCCGGTTGAGGAACCGGGCGCGGATGATGCAGCCGCCGCGCCAGATCCGGGCCATCGCGCCCCGGTCGATGTCCCAGCCGAACTCGGCCGCGGCGGCGGCGATCTGGTCGAAGCCCTGCGAGTAGGCGACGACCTTCGAGGCGTACAGGGCCTGGCGGACGTCCTCGATGAACGCCTCGCGGTCCTTGACCTCCCACTCCTGCGCGTGCGCCGGCAGGGCCGCGCGGCCCGCCGCGCGCTGCGGCACGGAGCCGGACAGGGCGCGGGCGAACGTGGCCTCGGCGATGCCGGTGATCGGCACGCCCAGGTCCAGGCCGTTCTGCACCGTCCAGCGGCCGGTGCCCTTCTGCTCGGCCTGGTCCAGCACGATGTCGACGAACGCCTTGCCCGTGTCCGCGTCCACGTGCTGCAGCACGTCGGCCGTGATCTCGATGAGGAACGACTCCAGGTCGCCCGTGTTCCACTGCGCGAAGATCTCGCCGATCTCCGCGGCCGAGGCACCCAGCCCCTGGCGCAGCAGGTCGTACGCCTCCGCGATGAGCTGCATGTCGGCGTACTCGATGCCGTTGTGCACCATCTTGACGAAGTGGCCGGCGCCGTCGGAGCCCACGTAGGTGCAGCACGGGGTGCCGTCCACCTTCGCGGAGATGTCCTCCAGGATGGGCCCGAGCGACGCGTACGACTCGGGCGTGCCGCCCGGCATGATGGACGGGCCGTTCAGCGCGCCCTCCTCGCCGCCGGACACGCCGGTGCCGACGAAGTGCAGGCCGTGCTCCTTGAGGGCGGCCTCGCGCCGGATCGTGTCCGGGAAGTGGGCGTTGCCGGCGTCGACCACGATGTCGCCCTCCTCCAGGAGGGGCACCAGCTCGTCGATGACGGCGTCCGTGGGACCGCCGGCCTTGACCATGATGACCACCTTGCGCGGCCGCTCGAGCGACGCGACGAAGTCCGCCATCGACTCGCTGGGGACGAAGTCGCCGTCGTCACCGTGCTCCGCGACCAGCGACTCGGTCTTCGCGTACGAACGGTTGTGGATCGCCACCGTGTACCCGTGACGTGCGAAGTTCCGCGCGAGGTTGCGACCCATCACCGCCAGCCCGGTGACGCCGATCTGTGCTGTGCCTGACACGTTCTTGCTCCTTCTGCAGTGGAAACGGGCCGGCGCCCGCGTACGTGCGCCGCGACCCGTTGCCAGCCTAGTGCCCTGGCTCACTTCGCCACCCGCGCAGGTCACGATCCGGCGTCAGCCGCGCGCCTCCCCGTGGCTGCGCCGCCCCGGACGTACGGTGAAGTGGTGACCAGCGGCCCGCCCACCGGTGTTCCCGTCGACTTCGCAGCAGCCCTCGCTGACCTGCGCGGGGCGGCCCTGCGCGCCGAGGTACGCCTCACCGAGATCCCCGCCCCGCGCCGGGTGGCGCCGTTCAGCGTGGCGCTCTCCGGCGACGTCCTGCCCGGCGCGCCGCCTGCCCGGCGCGAGCCGGACCGGCCCGACGAGCACGACCACGACACCGACCCGCTCGCCACCGGCCGCTTCGTCGTGCTGCACGACCCGGCGGGCCAGGAGGCCTGGCACGGCACGTTCCGCGTGGTGACCCTGGTGCGGGCCACGCTGGAGCCCGAGATGGCCGCCGACCCGATGCTGGCCGACGTCGCCTGGTCCTGGGTGGGCGAGTGCCTCGAGTCCGCGGGCCTGGTGCCCGGCACCGACACGCTGGCCGACGGCGGCACGGTCACCCGGGTGCTGTCACAGAGCTACGGCGCCCTGGACGGCACGCCCGACGCGGTGGACCTGGAGATCCGCGCGTCGTGGACGCCCGTCGACACGCGGCTCGGGACGCACCTGCGCGCCTGGGCGGCCCTGCTCACGACGGCCGCGGGAGTGCCGCCGCTGCCCGAAGGCGTCGCGGCTCTCACCAGGCGTTTTACCGACCGATCCAGGCAACGCCATACGGTAGGCCCATGACCACCACGGAGCGAGGAGTCCCTGCGGAGACATCGACGCCCGTGCAGCCACCCGTCACACCACTGACCGAGCCCGCCGACGGGCTGCCCGATGTCGTGGCGACGCCCGGTGCGTTCGCACGTGTCGTCGAGGCGTTCGCCGCCGGCTCGGGCCCCGTGGCGGCCGACGCCGAGCGCGCCTCCGGGTACCGCTACGGGCAGGCGACCTACCTGGTCCAGGTACGACGCGCCGGGGCGGGCACGGCACTGATCGATCCCGTCGGCGTGCCCGACCTGGGCGCGCTGGGCGAGGCCGTGGGCGATGCCGAGTTCGTGCTGCACGCCGCCTCCCAGGACCTGCCGGGACTCGCCGCGCACGGCCTGCACCCGGCCCGCGTCTTCGACACCGAGCTCGCGGCGCGGCTGCTCGGCATGGAGCGCGTGGGCCTGGCCGCGGTCGTGGCCGAGGTGCTGGGGCTCGGGCTGGCCAAGGAGCACTCCGCCGTCGACTGGTCCACCCGCCCGCTGCCGGAGGACTGGCTGCGGTACGCCGCCCTCGACGTCGAGGTGCTGGTCGAGCTGCGCGACCGGCTCGCCGAGCGCCTGGAGGCGGCCGGCAAGACGCAGTGGGCCGCGCAGGAGTTCGAGGCGGTGCGCACTGCCGCGCCGCCCGCGCCGCGCGTCGACCCGTGGCGCCGCACGTCCGGCATGCACGTGCTGCGCAACCCGCGCCAGGTCGCGGCCGTGCGGGCGATGTGGGTCGCGCGGGACGCCAGCGCCCAGGCGCGCGACATCTCGCCGGGCCGGGTGCTGCCCGACCGCGCGATCGTCGCGGCGGCCAAGGCCATGCCCAGGACCGCCGGCCAGCTCGTGATGCTGCCCGAGTTCGCGGGGAAGGGCACCAAGCGCCGGGCCGCCTACTGGCAGAAGGCGATCGACGACGCGCGCGCCCTGCCCGACGCCGAGCTGCCGACCGTGCGCGGACCGCGCTCCGACGGTCCGCCGCCGCCGCGCACCTGGGGCGACCGTGACGCCGTCGCGGCGCGCCGCCTGACCGCCGCCCGCGAGCTCGTGACCGCGCTGTCCGAGGAGCTGAGCATCCCGGTGGAGAACCTGCTCCAGCCCGACGCGCTGCGCCGGCTGTGCTGGACACCGCCGTCGCCCGCGGACGCCGCCGGGATCGCCGACTTCCTGCGCGGTCGCGGCGCCCGCGAGTGGCAGGTCGGGCTCCTGGCCGAGGGCCTGGAGCGGGCGTTCGCGCAGGCCGCGCAGGACCCGGTGTGAAAGCCCCGCGCCGACCCCAGTAGAGTCGTCCCCATGCCAGCCCTGTCGGAGCCCATCACGCTCGCCGTCGACGTCGTCACCGATCCTTCGACATGGGACCGCGAGGTGCTCGCCCTGGGCGGGCACCCGCTCCAGCTGTGGGGCTGGGGCGAGGTCAAGGCGGCCGGAAGCTGGCGCGCGCACCGGCTGCGGGTCACCGAGGACGGCTCGACCGTCGGCCTCGCGCAGCTCCTCGTGCGGCCGCTGCCGGCCCAGTTCCGGGCGCTGTCCTACGTGCCGCGCGGCCCCGTCGTCGCGCACCACGACGGCGAGACCGCCCAGGCGGTCTTCGGCGTGGGCGACACCGCGACGCGCAACGCCGTGACCAACACGGTGGTGGAGTGGGCGCGCGAGAACGTGGGCGGCGTCGGCATCACCATCGAGCCCGACTGGCCCGCGGGCACCCAGCTCGACCTGGCCGGACGGCGGTACGCGCCGAACCAGATCCTCATCCCGAGCACGCTGATCCTGGACCTGACGCGCCCCGCCGACGAGCTGCTGGCCGACATGCGCAAGTCCACGCGGTACGAGATCCGCAAGGGCTCGCGGGCCGGCCTGGACATCCGCCGGGTCACCGAGGACGCCGAGGTGCTGCGGGTGCTCGACGTCTACAAGGAGACCGCGCAGCGCGCCGGGTTCGCCATCCACGCCGACGAGTACTACCTGGACATCAACCGGCAGCTCGGCGACAAGTCGGTGCTGGTGGCCACCTACATCGACGACGTGCCGGTGTGCTTCGCGTGGTGCGTCAACTCGGCCAGCACCTCGTTCCTGCTGTACGGCGGCGGCAACGACGCCGGCCGCAAGGCCACGGCCACCGCGCCCACCTACTGGCGCACCATCGAGATCGCCCGCGAGCAGGGCCTCGTGCGGTACGACATGAACGGCCTGCTCAACGACGGCATCAGCGACTTCAAGAAGAGCTTCGCGAAGCACACGGACGAGCTCGTGGGCTCGATCGACGTGTCGTTCTCGCGCTGGTACACGACCTGGAACAGCGCGCTGCCGACCGCCAAGAAGGTGGTCCGCAAGCTCCGCGGCAACTGACCCGCACCCACCCGCCGGGGCGCAGGAGCGCACACGGCTCGCCGAGCGACACGAAAGTGCGCTTCTACCCAGTCGTCGGGCCCGGAATCACGCTGATTTCGGGCCCGACGACTGGGTGGAAGCGCACTTCTTGCGTTTCGAGACTGCGTTTCAGGACCGCGCGGGACCCGGTCTCAGATCGTGCGTGCTTTTTACCGGTACTCGCGGTAGCGTGTATCTCGATCCAGCGGCGTCGCTCATGGACGCCGCCGTCCCGAAAACCCCAGGAGTTCTGCTGATGACCGCAGCCCCGGAAACACCGCGTGCCCGCCGTGCCGTACGCGACGTCGTCTTCGTCGACGGCGCCCGGACGCCGTTCGGCAAGGCCAAGCCCGACGGCATGTACGCGCAGACGCGTGCCGACGACCTGATCGTCAAGGTGGTGCGCGAGCTGCTGCGGCGGCACCCCGAGCTCCCCCCGGAGCGCATCGACGAGGTGGCGATCGCCGCCACCACGCAGCAGGGCGACCAGGGGCTCACCCTCGGCCGCACCGTGGGCATGCTGGCCGGTCTCCCCCAGTCCGTGCCGGGCTACGCCATCGACCGCATGTGCGCCGGCGCCATGACGGCCGCCACCACCACGGCCGCGGGCATCGCCATGGGCGCCGCCGACGTCGTGATCGCGGGCGGCGTGGAGCACATGGGCCGCCACCCGATGGGCTTCGACGCCGACGTCAACCCCCGGTTCGTGGCCGAGAAGCTCGTGGACCCGCAGGCCCTGAACATGGGCGTCACCGCGGAGAACCTGCACGACAAGTTCCCGCAGCTCACCAAGGAGCGCGCCGACCGGTTCGCCGTCGAGTCACAGGCCAAGTACGCCAAGGCGCTGGCCAACGGGAACATCGACCCGGACCTGGTCCCCGTCGCCGTCCGCTCCGCGGAGCTGGGCTGGGGCCTGGCCACCGCCGACGAGCTGCCCCGCCCGGAGACCTCCTTCGAGTCCATCCAGGGCCTCAAGACGCCGTTCCGCGCGGGCGGCCGCGTCACCCCCGCGACGTCGTCCCCGCTGACCGACGGCGCCACGGGCGCCATCCTGGCCGCCGGCGACGTCGCCGCCGAGCTGGGCCTGCCCGCGAAGATGCGCCTGGTGTCCTACGGGTACGCCGGCGTGCCGCCGGAGATCATGGGCTACGGCCCGGTGCCCTCCACCGAGAAGGCGCTGAAGGCCGCGGGCCTGACCATCGACGACATCGGCCTGTTCGAGCTGAACGAGGCGTTCGCCGTGCAGGTGCTGTCCTTCCTGGACCACTACGGCATCGCCGACGACGACCCGCGCGTCAACCCCTACGGTGGCGCGATCGCCATGGGCCACCCCCTGGCCAGCTCCGGCGTACGCCTCATGACGCAGCTCGCCCGCCAGTTCGAGCAGCACCCCGAGGTCCGCTACGGGCTGACCGCCATGTGCGTGGGCCTGGGCCAGGGCGGCAGCGCCATCTGGGAGAACCCGCACCACGCCGACTACTCCGGCCACACGGACGAGGAGAACTGACCCGTGCCTGAGACCACCACCCCCAGCGCTCCGGCGGAGCGCGTCACCCACTCGCTCGTCCGCGACGTCACCCTGCCGGGCGGCGCCGGCGTCCTCGCGCTGGTCACGCTCGACAACGGCCTGGACCACACCAAGCCGAACACGCTCGGGCCGGCCGGCATGGCCGAGCTCAAGGCGGCCCTGGAGATCGTCCGCACCCGCGCCGAGGCCGGCGAGCTCGCCGCCGTCGGCGTGACGGGCAAGCCGTACTTCCTCGCCGCCGGCGCCGACCTCAAGGGCGTCACCACCCTGAACGGCCACGACGAGGCCGTCGAGCTGGGCCGCATGGGCCACGCCGCGTACACGATCCTGGGCGACCTGCGCGCTGCCACGGGCGTGCCGACGTTCGCGTTCGTCAACGGCCTCGCGCTCGGCGGCGGCCTCGAGGTCGCCCTGAACTGCGACTACCGCACCGTGGCGTCCGACGCCGCCGCGCTCGGCCTGCCCGAGACCGGCATCGGCCTGGTGCCCGGCTGGGGCGGCGCCTACCTGGTGCCGCGCCTGGTCGGCGTGGAGAAGGCCGTCGAGGTCATCCTCACCCGCCCGGCCGCGAACAAGCCCTTCAAGCCCGCCGAGGCGCTGAAGATCGGCCTGGTGGACGCGCAGTTCGACGCCGCCGACTTCCTGGAGCAGTCCATCATCTGGGCCGCCAAGGTGGTCACCGGCGCGATCGAGGTGCCGCGCCGCGAGCTCGACCCGCAGCCCGTGTGGGACGCCGTCGTCGGCGCCGCGAAGGCGCAGCTCGACGCCGTGGTCGGCACCTCGCGCCCGGCCCCGGGCCGCGCCCTGGAGCTGATCGCCGCCGCCCGCAACGCCACGAAGGCGGACGCGTTCGCCGCCGAGGACCAGGCCCTCGCGGACCTGATCATGTCGGACGAGATGCGCGCCAGCATCTACGCGTTCAACCTGGTGGGCGCCGGCAAGAAGCCCGTGGGCGCGCCGGACCCGCAGCTCGCCCGGCCGATCACCCGGGTCGGCGTCGTGGGCGCGGGCCTGATGGCCGCCCAGATGGCGTTCCTCTTCGCGCAGCGCCTCGGCGTGCCCGTCGTCATGCGCGACCTCGACCAGGAGCGCGTGGACAAGGGTCTGGCCTTCGTGCGCGAGACGGCCGAGAAGCTGGCCGGCCGCGGGCGCCTGACGCCGGAGGCCGCGACCCGCATCGTCTCCTCGGTGTCCGGCACCACGGACATCGGCGAGTTCGCCTCGTGCGACTTCGTCATCGAGGCCGTCACAGAGGTGATGGGACTCAAGAAGAAGGTGTTCGCCGAGCTGGAGGGCGTGATCGCCCCCGAGACCATCCTGGCGACCAACACCTCGGCGCTGTCCGTCACCGAGATGGCGGCCGACCTGGCCCACCCGGAGCGCGTGGTCGGCATCCACTTCTTCAACCCGGTGGCCCAGATGCCGCTGGTCGAGGTGATCAACGCCGACAAGACGTCGCAGGAGGCCCTGGCCACGGCGTTCGCGGTCACCAAGAAGCTCCGCAAGACCGCGGTCCTGGCGGGCGACCGCCCGGGCTTCGTGGTCAACCGGCTGCTGCTGCTCGTCATGGGCAAGGTCATGGACGCCATCGAGAACGGCACGCCGGTCGACGTGGCCGACCGCGCGCTGGCGCCGCTCGGCTTCCCGATGCCGACGTTCGAGCTGCTGGACCTGGTCGGCCCCGCCGTCGGCCTGCACGTGCTCACCTCGCTGCGCGAGGACCTGGGCGACCGGATCCCGGCCTCCCCCGGGCTGCAGAAGCTGGTGGCCGACGGCACCCGCGTGGTGCTCGACGCGCCGGCCAAGGGCCTGCCCAAGCCCGTCGACCCGGCCATCCAGGCCGTGTTCGGCGACGCGCTCACGCCGGGCGAGACCGGCCGCCACGGCGAGGTCGTGCTCGACGGCGACGGCGTGCTCGACGCGGTGCTCACCACCCTGACCACCGAGATCGGCCTCATGCTGGAGGAGGGCGTGGTGCCCGGGCCGCAGCAGATCGACCTGGCCATGATCCTCGGCGCCGGCTGGGGCTTCCACACGGGCGGCATCACGCCGTACCTGGACCGCACGGGCTACAGCGAGAAGGTCCTGGGCAGCCGGTTCCTGCCGGACGGCGTGGCGAACGTCCCCGTCGGCTGAGCCGGAGCCGGCTAGCACCACCCGCGGGACCCTCCGACGCCCGGCGCACACGACGTGCCCCGGTGTCGGAGGGTCCCGCTACGCTCTGCGAACATGACAGCCGCCGGACCGGTCACGCGCGCGCACTACGTCGTCGTCGGCGACGGTCCCCTCGCCTTCCGCCTCACCCGGGCCCTCAGCACCCGCTTCCGGGGCACTGTCGCGGTGCTGGTGCCCGACCGCACGTCGCGGTACGCCCAGGAGATGGCCGTGCTGGACGGCGTGGACGTCCTGGGGGCCGAGCGCGTCGACGAGAGGGCCCTCCTGGCGGCGGGCACGGACCGGGCCGCCGCGGCCGCCCTCGTGGACCAGGACGACGGCGGCAACGTGGCCCTCGCGCTCCTGCTGCGCGAGACCTGGCCCGCGCTGCACGTCGTGGTCCGCATCTTCGACGAGTCGCTGGGCCGGCACCTGGAGCACGACCGCTGCACGGTCCTGTCGTCGTCCGCGTTCGCCGCACCCGAGATCGTCGGCGCGGCGCTGCGGCGCCAGGTGCGGCTGCCGGTGCGGCACCGTCGCCTCGTCACCGTCTCGGACGAGGAGCCGTCGCTACCGACCCGCATGGTCCTGTTCGCGACCGACGGGGCCGACACGGTGGTGGCCCTGCCGAGCGAGCGCGAGCTGGCGGCGCTGACCCCCAAGGTCCTCCTGGCGGACGCCGGCGAGGACGACGTGCTGCCGGAGGTGCGGGCGGAGCTGGAGCCCGACGAGGACGAGGTGGACCCGCACCGGCCCCGCCGGTTCGGCGAGTACCTGCGGACCCTGGCGCTCACGTCCGGGTGGAACCTCCTGCTCGCCGCCGGGGTGCTCCTGGTGGTGGTGCTCGTCGGCGCCGTGACCATCAAGCTGGCCACCGGCGCGTCGTTCCTCGGCGCGCTGTACGAGGCCGTGCTGCCCTCCCTGGCGGGCAGCGATCCCGACCACGACGCGCACCCGGTCGTGAAGGTCACGCAGGTGGCGCTGACGGTCGTCAGCGTCGCCGTCATCCCCTGGGTCACGGGTGTGGTGGTCGACGGCGTGGTGCGCACCCAGCGGCTGCTCGACACCGGCTCCCCGCTGCACGCGATGTCCGACCACGTGGTCGTCGTCGGCATGGGGGACCTCGGCACGCGCATCGTGCGCTCCCTGGACCGCCGCGGCGTGCCGGTGATCGCCGTCGACGTCGACGAGTCCGCCCGCGGCATCGCGGTGGCGCGCGCCCGGGACGTGCCGGTGGTGATCGGCGACGCCCGGCGGGCCACGACCCTGCGCGGCGCGTACGTCGGGGCCGCCCAGGCGATCGTCGTGGTCACGAGCGGCGGCGCCACGACCATCGGGATCAGCTTCGCGGCCCGCTCGATCCCGCGGGCCAAGGACGCCCCGGCGAGCCTGCGCACGGTCCTGCGGGTGTTCGACCGGGACCTGGCCCGCCGCATCCGGCGCGAGATCCCGGACTCCGTGGGGCTCAGCTCGTCGTTCCTGGCCGCGCCGTCCTTCGCGGCGGCGATGATCGGCCAGGAGGTCAAGGCCACCGTCCCCTACCGGGACCGGGTGCTGGTGCTCGCCGAGATCCTGGTCGAGCGCGGCAGCGCGCTCGACGGCGCGCACAGCAGCGACGTCGGCCTCGACGAGGGCGGGGCCGTGGCCCGGGAGCCCGACGGCGACGGGCCGCCCGTGCGCAGCCGCCTGCTGGCGATCGACTCGGTGACCCACTCGAGCGGCGGGGGCGGGCGCATGTTCGAGCCCTCGCAGGGCCGCACGCTGAACCCGGGCGACCGGGTGTTCGTCATCGCGACCACCGCGGGCCTGCTCCACCTGCGCGACCTGGCGAGCGCCCCGGCGGGCCTGACCCGGGCGGCGAGCGGCCTGAACGACTGACCCGGGATCGGACCGTTCGCCGGTCCACCGCACGCCTAGGGTCGGGACCATGAAGAACGGTCTCAGCGTCCCCCAGGGCGCGGCGCTCACCCTCGGCGCCATGCTCGGCACCGGCGTCATCTCGCTCCCGGCCCTCGCCGCCGGCGTGGCCGGTCCGGCTTCGCTCGTGGCGTGGGCGGGTCTCGTGCTCCTGTCGATCCCGCTCGCCACGACGTTCGCCGCGCTCGGCGCCAGGCACCCCGACGGCGGCGGCGTGGCCACCTACGCCCGGCTCGCGTTCGGCGAGCGGGCGTCCACCATGGTCGGCTGGGCGTTCTACGCGACCATCCCGGTGGGCGCACCCGCCGCGGCGGGCTTCGCGGGCGCCTACGTCGCGGACGCGACCGGCGGCGGGGCCGGCACCGCCCTGGCCACGACGGTCGCCATCATCGCGGTCTGCGCCGTCATGAACTGGTTCGACCTGCGCGTCTCCGGCACCGCGCAGCTCGTCATCGCGGGCTCGGTGGCGCTGCTGCTGGCCGTGGCCGTGGTGGTGGCGCTGCCGCACGCACAGCCGGGCAACCTCACGCCGTTCGCCCCGCACGGCTGGGGCGCGGTCGGCTCGGCGGCGGCGCTGCTGGTCTGGGCCTTCGCCGGCTGGGAGATCCTGGGCTCGCTGTCCGCCGAGTACCGCCATCCCTCCCGGGACATCCCGCGGGCCACGGCGATCGCCGTGGCGGCGGTCGGCGTGCTGTACCTCGGCGTCGCGTTCGCCACGGTCGCGGTGCTCGGGCCCACCCCGGGCCCGGCGCCGCTGTCCGACCTGCTGGTGCTCGGGTTCGGCGAGCACGCCCGGCCGGTCACCACGGTGGTGGCCGTGCTGCTGACCGTCGGCGCCATCAACGTCTACTTCGCGGGCGGCAGCCGGATGGGCGCGGCCCTCGCACGGGACGGCGCCCTGCCGGGCTGGCTCGCCGCCGAACCGGGCCGCACGCCGCGCCGCTCCCTGGCCCTCATCACGGTGGTCGCGCTCGGTACGACGGCGGTGCTCGCCGCGACGCACCAGTCCACGGACGCGATCCTGCTCATGGCGACCGCGACGTTCTCCCTGCTCTACGTGGTGGGGACCGCGGCGGCGCTGCGGCTGCTGCCCCGCTGGGGCGCGGCCTGGTGGTGCGCGGCCGTGTCCCTGGTGGCCGCGCTCGGCCTGCTCGTGATGACCGGGGCACATATGACCGGGCCCGTGGTCGCCGCCCTCGGCGGGCTCGCCTGGACGGTCTGGCGCCGTCGCCGGGCGCGGGCCACGGCGGCCGTCGCGGCACCCGTCACGGCTCCAGCAGGCGACCCAGAGCCTGGATGCCTGGCCGGATCGAGCTCGTGACCGCGGCGCCGATGCCGAGCACGAGGCCGTCCCGGTGGGGTCCGGTCGCGAAGGAGGCCAGCGAGTCCAGGCCGATGGACCGCCGTCGGGCACGGGAGACCAGGGCGGTCGAGGTCAGCGGGGCGGCGTCGGAGAGGTAGGCCGCCACGTGCAGGCCCGCCGCCGCCGGGACGGGCTCGACCGGCAGCCCGGCCAGCGCGTCCAGCAGGATCTCGGTCCGCTCGGCGTAGACCGCGGACGCCTTGCGGACGTGCCGGGCGAGCAGGCCGTCGTCGATGAGGCGCGCGAGCGCACCCTGCACGTGCACGGCCCCGTGCCCGTCGGTGAGCTGGCGCGCGGCGAGCAGCGCCTCGCGCAGCGACGGCGGCGCCACCAGGTACCCCACGCGCAGACCCGGCAGCAGCGACTTCGAGAAGGTGCCCACGTAGACCACGCGGCCGTCCCGGTCCAGGGCCTGCAGGGACTCGAGCGGACGGCGCGCGCGGCGGAACTCGCTGTCGTAGTCGTCCTCGATCACCGCCGCGTCGTGCCGCGCCGCGTGCGCCAGGAGGGCGCGCCGTCGCGCGAGCGACAGCGGCATGCCGAGCGGGAACTGGTGCGACGGCGTGGTGTAGACCAGGCGGGCGCGCGCCGGGATCTCGTCCACGACCAGGCCCTCGGCGTCGACCGGCACGGGCACCACCCGCGCCCCGTGGAGCGCGAACAGCTCCCGGGCCTCGGGATACCCCGGGTCCTCGACGGCGACGACGTCCCCCGGTTCGAGCAGCACGCGCGCCACCAGGTCGAGGGCCTGCTGGGCGCCCGTCGTCGCGATGACGTCGTCGGGCCCGGAGCTGACCCCGCGAGCCCCCGACACGTAGCGGGCCACGGCGGCGCGGAACCGGGGCAGGCCCGCCGGGCCGCCGTAGGAGCCCGCCGCGACCCCGCCCGCGCGCGACTCGGCCGCCAGCAGCCGCCGCCAGGTGTCGAACGGGAAGAGGCCCGCGTCCGGGATGCCCACGCGGAAGTCGTGGGCCGGTGGCGGCGCGTCGCCGCTGGCGGGCTGCACCGCCCACCGCCATCCCGCACGCGGCCGCAGCACGCCGGGGCTGCGCCGCCGGGCGGGCACCGCGTCGCGTGCGGCCGCCGTCGCGAACGTCCCGGCGCCGGTCCGCGTCTCCAGGAAGCCCTCCGCGATGAGCCGTTCGTACGCCGTGGCGACGCTGGCGCGCGAGACGCCGAGGTCCCGCGCGAGGTCGCGCGTCGAGGGCAGCCGCTCCCCCGCCGGCACGCGGCCCGTGGTGAGCGCGGCGTGCAGGGCGCGGTAGATCGCGTCGGTACGCCCGGTGCGGTTGCTGAGATCGACGGCGAGGTCCACCTGCCGATCATGGCGCATCGGGCGGGCCGGCTCGTCACAGTTCGGACTCAGCGAACAAATCACCCGGCCAACCAGGCGTTTTCGGGCTTTTCGCCCGGCCGTCGGACCTAGCATCCGGGCGTATGAGCACCGATAGCGCACCGGCGAAGGCCTCGGCCGAGGAACCGTCCGGCGCGACGTCCGAACAGCCCGACACGACCGACGAGACCGTCTCCGAGCTGCTGTCCGAGGCAGCGGCCCGGGCTGCCGTCCCGGGGGCGGCGCCTGCACCTGCCTCGTCCGGCGCAGCGCCCGAGACGTCATCCGCCGCGACGCCTGAAGGGACGCCCGGGGCGGACGAGCCGGGCGGCCCGACCGGAGCGCCCGACGAGCCCGCGCACGCGGGCGACCTGCCGCCGTCGGCCCGCCCGCTGACGGCCGCGCTGCTCAACCTGAGCGGCCTCGGGCTGGGCTACCTGCACCTGCGGGCGTGGATCCGCCTGGCCGTCGCCCTGGCGGCGACCGCGGGCCTCGCCTGGGTCGCGCTGCCGATCGGGCGCGAGCCGATCGCCGCCTGGTGGGCGGTGGGTTACGTGGGCGCGCTCGCGCTGTTCGCCCTGGACGCCGCGCTCCTCGCCCGACGGCGGGCTCGGCGCGCGACCCGGAAGCGGACGGTCTGGACGCCGAGGGCCGCCGGCCGGGTCGCGTGGGCGACGCTCGCCGTCGTGCCGCTGCTGAGCGCCGGGTACGTGGTGACCCAGCACGAGGTGCTGGAGGAGTACCTCGCCTACGACCTCGACCAGGCGGCGCAGAGCCTGGAGTCCGCGGGCCCGGTGTTCGGGCCGTTCCGGGACGAGTACGACGCCGCGTACGCGATGTACGTGCGGACGGCGGACGAGCACCCCGGCACCCGCGCCGCCGACCGGGTCCCCGGGCTCGTCGACGACTTGTACACGCAGGCCAAGGGCAAGGACGCGTGCAACGCGCTGACCGTGGTGCGGCACTTCGCCGAGCCGGGCACCCCCGGGCCGCTGCAAGGTGTCGCCGAGGCCGAGGTGCCCGACGCCCTGCACGACTGCGGGATCCGCTCCGCCGACCTCGGCCAGTTCCCCACCGCGAAGAAGTACCTCACCGAGCTCCTGGTCGACCACCCGGTCAGCGACCCGGCCGCCGCCCTGCCCGGCGACCTCGAGAAGTGGCGGGACGAGCTGCTCAAGGACCTGGCCGGCAAGGACGGCTGCGACGACACGGAGCACGTGACGGGGTCGACGGGTTTTCTCGCGGGGTTCGACTCGGGCAAGGTCAGCGCCCTGGCGGACGAGGCACGCACGAAGGTGCCGGCCGGGCTGCTGAAGTGCGGCGTGCAGCAGCTCGAACGGCGGCAGTACGCGGCGTCGGCCCAGAACATGGCCGGCCTGCTCGAGTCGTACCCGAGGGCCAAGGAGGCCGAGTACGCCGAGCGGGTCCAGATCGCCGCGGGCATCGCCCTGGTGGACCCCAAGGCGGGAGTCAAGGTGCCGGCCCGTGACGAGCCCGAGGGCACGATCACGCTGACCGTCTACAACTACAGCCCCGACGAGTTCGAGATGGTCTACACCGGGCCCGCGACCGGCGTCGTCAAGATCGAGGCGTGCGACGACTGCGAGTACATCGCGGAGGGCGACGACCCCGAGTGCAGCGTCTACTCGCTGACGCACCCGAGCAAGACCGTCACCATCCCGAAGGGCGACTACATCACGGCCACCCGCTACGACGGCATCGTGCAGGGCTGGCTCGGCAACGAGGTCGACAAGGTGAGCTACACCGCCAGCGGCGGGCTCTGCACCTGGACCTACGAACACTGACCACCGACGACCGGGCCAACCGGTCCCGTGCCGCCGAATTGAGTTCCCCCGGCGGCACGGGACCGGTTGAATACGTTCCGACATGACTACGTACTACACGTCCGACCTGCACTTCGGACACCTGAACATCATCCGGTTCTGCGACCGCCCGTTCCCCGGCGTGGGAGCCATGGACGCCCGGCTCGTGCAGCTCTGGAACGAGACCGTCACCGACGACGACACCGTGTGGGTGCTGGGCGACGTCGCCCTCGGCGCCCTCGACGAGTCCCTCACCAACATCGGCAGGCTCGCGGGGCGCAAGATCCTCGTGCCCGGCAACCACGACCGCTGCTGGGAGGGCGACCGCTCCCTGCGCAAGGGCGAGCCCGAGGCCCGCGAGAGGCGTCGGGCGAAGGAACGAGAGCGCTACCTTGCCGCGGGCTTCGCAGAGATCCACGACCGGCCCGAGCCGGTCACGGCCGACGGCCATACCTTCGAGCTGTCCCACTTCCCCTTCGAGGGCGACTCGCACGGCGCGGACCGGTACGTCGAGTACCGGCTCGCGGACCGGGGCGGCTGGGTCGTGCACGGCCACGTGCACGACACCTGGCGGCAGCGCGGGCGGCAGATCAACGTCGGCGTCGACGCGTGGGGCGGGCGACCGGTCGCGGCCGGGACGATCGCGGGCCTGATCGCGGACGGGCCGCGCGACCTGGAGCCACTGGCCTGGGCGTGACGGCCGGCCCGGGGCACGGCCGGTCCGGACATGACAAGAGCGCACGTTCGCAGGTGATGAACGTGCGCTCAGGCGTCAGGTGCGTGGCGTCGCAAGTTCGCGGCACACGCACTGCGTCAGCGGATACGCCAGGGCGTCGTCCGCGACGCGGGGGTCATGCGGATACGAGGGACTCCGCGTCGCGGTGTTCCCGGTCGAACTTGTACGACTCGATCTCCGCGGCGCTGAACATCAGGTCTGCACCGACCATGTGGTAGTCGATCTCACCGGCCTCGAGAAGGTCGATGACGTGCAGCTTCGAGACTCCCAGCAACCGCGCGGCTTCGAGCGTGGTGAGGTCCTCGTGCGGACGGTCGGCTTCGGCTTCCATTGTGATCTCGTTCACACCTCAAGTCTTGCGCGTTCCGGTGCCCCGAGTCCAGTCGAATCGGTGCGAGTTTCGATATTGGACGGTGATTCTTTTCTCCGGCCGAGACAGGGTCCCGATAATTCCTCACGCACGGCGGGAGGAACATGTGAAAGCAAGCGCTCGGAAGTTGTGACACGATAAGCGCCATTCGGCCGGTCCCGACGTGGCACTCGGCGTGTTTCCTGTCAAATGGCGGATCGAAACGATCCATCGCGCGCGAGGGGGATGGATGGCCGCGCCGTCCGCAGTGTCCGCACTGATTCCAGCAGTCAGTAGCAGGCCGCCGGATCTCGAGGCAATTCTTGATATCAACCGCGCCGCATACGATCTGCTCGCCGGAACATACAAGGGCACAACCGACATCCGCCAAGAGAACGCCAAGAAGTGGCTCTCCAAACGAGTACCGGAGATCACCGGACCGGAGCAGCCGACGGCTCTCGACGTGGGCTGTGCGGACGGCACCCACTCCCGGGTCCTGTCCATGCTCGGGTACAGCGTGACGGGGGTGGACTTCTCCGCTCCGATGATCTCCGCCGCGCGTGAGCTCATGTCCGACCCCACCCTGCCGAACAAGCCCTCGCTCCTGCACGGCGAGTTCCTGGCCGGTCGCTACACCGACGAGGGCGGCGCGGCCGCCTCGCTCGAAGGCAGACGCTTCCACCTCGTGCTCGCCACGGCCTTCGTCCACCTCTTCCCACCCGAGGCCGACGACGACGCCGTGCGCAAGGTGCTCGGCCACGTCGCCCCTGGCGGCACCGCCCTGATCTCGACGACGGCCGCCACAGCCAACCGGCAGGGCCTCGAGCTCAAGACCGGGGCGAACGGACAGGTCGCCCCACGCTGGCGGAACCACTACACCCTCGAGCACTTCGTCTGGCTCGTGCGCGAGGCCGCCCGCGACGTGTACGGCGCGAGGGTTCCGGTCCAGCCCTGGGTCGTCGTCGACCCGGACGTCGAAGGCAAGCTCTGGGTCGACGTCGTCGTGAACCGGCCGGCCTGATCGCGCCCCTTCTCAGCCTGTCGGGCCACGCAGCCCGCGATACACAGCCGTCCGCAGCTCGATCGCGTAGGGCCCCAGCTCCGGCATGCCCAGCTTTGCGGCCGCATCGATCTCCGCCTCGATGTCGTAGGGCACGCGAACGAACTGCAGCCCGAAAGCTGCCGGCTCCGGCTCGCCGACCAGCCCCTCGAGAATCGCGTAGCTGGGGATCGGCTCGTCCAGAGGGTTGCCGACGCTCCCGACGTTGAAGAGCGTCCGGCCACGCTCCACCTCGACGAAAGCGTCGTGGATGTCGCCGTAGCCCACCATCGACGGCCGCACCCCGCCGCCCGTCATCGGCGTGTTGACGAACATCCCCTCGAACTCTTCGGTCGTGTGGTGGGCGTGCACGCGTACGTGCGGGCTCGTCGCGGACGCGTGAAACAGCCTGATGTGCCGTCCACTGATCAGCAGATCGTGGCTCAGCGGCAGTGCCCGGAGCCAGTCGCGCTGGTCCTCGCGCAGCTCGTCGCGCCACCAGATCATCTCGGGGGACGACTCGTCGCTCCACACCGGTAGGTGGTCGTCCCAGTTGCCCCGGATGTTGATGTCACACGCCTTGTCGCAGCGGTCGACCACCTCGCTTCCCCGTGGCCCCTTTCCGACGAGGTCGCCAAGGTTGATGATCCGGTCGATCCCACGTGACTCGATGTCGTCGAGCACGGCATCGAGTGCGGTGAGGTTGCCATGGACATCACTGATCAGGGCAATCCGCTCTAAAGGCACGCCCTGGATAGTGCCACATCCCGATCCCCGCGCGCCGACATCACCTCGGCCAACCGTTCACTCCACCGAGCGGGAATGTGCATCTTCACAGAAGATCTGCCAAGATCCGTGTGGCCACATCTGGCCACATTCCCAGTGCCCGCACCATTCCGGCGGACACGCCCCGTTCATGCATCCCCGTGCCCTAGGAGCCGCATGTCGGCCGTGACAACGAGCGCATTCGTCGCGCTCCGGCCAGACCTCGCCTCCGTGCTCGATGCAAACCTCAACGCGTACCAGGCACTTGCCGACCATTACCAGGAGACGTCGGCCCAACGTCTGCGGCACGCAGCGCAATGGTTGCGGGACCCCTGGCGAGGTACGCCCCTGAGACCCGCCGCGGCGGGACATGCCCTCGACATCGGCTGCGCCGACGGCGCCCACGCGTTCTTGCTGGCGAGGCGTGGGTACACCGTGACCGCCGTCGATTTCTCCTCCCGCATGATCGATCTCGCACGCGCAAGGAGCACACCGCGCCCGCGCGGCCCCCGGCCGAGGTTCGTGGAAGGCGAGTTCCTCGGCGGCGAGTTCTTCGATGCCGCCGGTGAAGCAGCGTCACTCGACCGGAAGTTCGAGCTGGTCGTGGCCAATGCCTTCGTCCATCTCTTTCCGAAGCCCGCGGACGAAGACGTCGTGCGTCGAGCACTGGGCCTTGTTGCCACGGGAGGCATGGCCCTCTTCTCGACCACGATCGAGGACATCCGCGATGAGAACTTCTTTGCCAAGACCCGGATGAACGGGACCGCCGTGGAACGATGGCGCGGCCACTATCCGAAGGACGACTTTCTCAGTCTCGTTCGGGATACCGCAGGAGACGCATTCGTGATCACCGACCTGCTCACCGCAGACATGCGGGGCAAGCCCTGGCTCACGGTGTTTGCTCGGCGCCGCCACGTGAACGAACCGGACCGGCCGCGGTGAAGTCGTAGCCGCTCAGATCGGAGATCGAGTCGATGATCTGCGACACGACCGACCGGTCTCGCGCATCATCCTGGTAGTACGCGACGCCGAACCGGATACGCCGTGGCAAGCGGCCGGTGACGTGGAACTCGATCAGACCGTTCACCTCCGGCGTCCCCGGCTCGGCGATCGTCGCGCCGAACGGAGAGATCGCACGATACGTGTGCACCCGCACACGCTCGTCGTCGCACTCGGCATTGACCTCCCGCGCCATGGCGCCGATGTCCCGGTGCGACTTCTCGGCCTGCGCCACTATGTGCGGGTTGTCGTAGTAGCGCTCCAGGACACCTGCCATGCCCCAGCTCCTCCGCAACCACCGCGGGTCGACCATCACGATGTGAATCTCGAGCCCGCCCAGAGCCGCCGTCCGGATCAGGTCCACCTCGCGCGAGACCTGCGTCATCCCCACGCCGTGAATGATCAGCCTCTCGCGAGCTCCGAGCAGGGTTTCCGAGAACTCGGCCCCTCGGACGCGCTCCTTTCCCGCGGACACGACACCGCGCAGCTCTCGCCGCCTGGCTTCCGCCTCCCTCACGGCGCGGGCGGCCGCCGCCTCGGCGTCCGAAGCCTGTCGGAGCCGTTGGACGAGCACGGCAACGGCCACCAGGACAAGAGTCGCCGACGTGCACACGACCACCGCGCTCGCGACCCACGCCGGGACGACGTCAGGCGCAAAGGTCAGCAGCAGATTGGCGGATACGCCGAGGACGACAACCAGCAGCCCGCCACCCGTCCATGTCCGGCCCGTCTCACGCGTCCGCCGGCCGGTGACCGGCCAACGCTCGCTTCCCGCCCTCATCCCCCCGCCTCAACCAGCCGGTATCCGAGCAGGCGATCCGCCTCTCGCAGGATGTGCGACATGTACGGCTGGTCTCCGCCGGCCCCTTCGAACCCCGAGGCGACCAGCCTGAACCAGCTCCGGCGCCGCCGGAACACGTGGAACTCGATGTATCCCTTCGGCTCTTCGGACCAAGGATCCGCGATCGTCGCGCTGTGCTGCACCCACGACCGGTACGTATGCACCCGCACCATCCCCTCGCCGGCGCTGCCGTCGTGATGTTCTGCGAGCCTCACGAGCGATGAGTGCGCCCTCTCGGCGCGAGCGACAAATTCCTCCTCGTCGTAGAAGACATCCATCAGATCCCGAAGCTGGGCTCGTTCACGCAGCCACGCCGGATCGACCATGACGAAGTCGATCTGCACGCCCCTCTCCAACGCAGCCTCGACGCGGTCCCGGTCCGTGGAGATCTCCGTCAGCCCGAACCCGAAGCAGAGCACTCGCTCCTGCGCGGACCCCCACACCTGCCGGGTGTCGACCTCCCGGCTCCGATCGCCACCCACCGCCTCGATGCCCCGCATCCGGCGCCGTTCCTCCTCCAGGCGGCGCGACGACTCGACGACCTCGCGGTACACCCACAGGGGCGCCACGACGACCACCACCGCCGTCATGCAGTAGACGACGACCTGAGCCGCCTGGTCGGGCACGACGTCCGGCACGAACGCCAGGGCCAGGTTCGAGGCCAGCCCGAGCGCGACGACGACCAGGCCGCCCCAGGACCACCCGGCATGCCGCCTCACGACGCGGCCCCGGGCGACACGTCGTCGTCACCGAGGACCAGGTGTTCACCGCCGCGTCCCAGCGCCGGCGGTCTGCGTTCGGCCGGCACCGGATGTCCCACGGCGAGCTCGAGCGAGTGCAGCACGTGCTGCAGGATCGGCGGGTTCAGGTCGTCCTCGCCGTCGTACTGCTTCAGCCCGATGCCGAGGCGTTCGATGGACTTGCGGTACAGGTGGAACTCCACGTAGCCGGACGCCTCGGCCGTGCCGGGGTCCCGGATCGAGCCGCTGTACTGGACGGTGGTCCGGTAGGTGTGAATGTTCAGCTGACCCTGGCCCGCCTCGTTGATCTGCCGGGCGAGCCCCTCCAGCCGGTCGTGCGCCTGGAGCACCTGGCCGATGAACGCCTCGTCCCGGTCGTAGTAGCCGTCGATGGTCGCGGCGATGGCCGGGTGGCCTACGAGCCACTCCGGGTCCACCTTGATGACGTCGACGTCCACGCCACGGTTGACCATCGCCCAGATCAGGTTGGGGTCGCGCGCGACGCTCGTCATGCCGAAGCCGAACACGACGACCTGGCGGCGTGCCGCCCGCCAGATGTCGAGCGACGCGTTCCGGTGCTCGCGGTCCGCGCTGACCCACTCGATGCCGCGGTACTGGCGCAGCTCGGCGACCAGCCTGGCCCGCTCCAGCTCGGCCTCCCGCTGCACGCGCTGGCGTGCGGCGAAGGTCTGCTCGAACAGGTAGACGACCGCGATCACCCCCGTCGCCACGGCCGTGGACCAGACGATCGCGACCGTCACGCGGTGCGGCATCACGTCGGGAATGAACGTGAGAGCGAGGTTCGACATCGCGCCGAGCGCGACGACCAGCAGACTTCCCCGTGCCCAGTTCTGCATGTGGACCACCCCCAGGACTCGCACACAAACGACCTGGTCCCCTTGACACAAGGCTAAAGCCACAGATTGGTCAAGTCTATATATTTACGAAACATCAGTTTCGTATGGTGCAGCCCCGGTACAGCCTTGCCACATCCCTACGCCGCGACCAGCCCCCCGAGCTCCAGCGCCTCCGCCCGCACCCGCCGCGCCTCGTCGAACCGCTGCTGGTCGTGCAGCGCAAGCGCCAGCGTCCGCAGCGCCTCGGCGAGGCGCGGGCGGTACTTCGCGGCGTTCTCTGCCAGGAGCTCACGCAGCAGGGCGACGGCCTCGCGCACGAGCTCGACCGCCTCGTCGCCGAGGCGGAGGACGGCGAGGAGCGCGCCCAGGTTGCTCAGCGACTGGGCCAGCCGGGCGCGGTAGCGGTGTGGGTCGGCGTCGGCCAGGCCGCGCCACGTCCTGGTCGCCTCGTGCTCCGCGTCGAGCGCATCCTGCGACCGGTGCAGCCGGGAGTGGGTGACGCCCAGGGCGGACAGCGCCTCGGCCAGCTCGGGGACGTACCGCCGCGGGTCCTCGGCCGCGAGGCGCCGCAGCACCTCGACGGCCTCCTGCTGGAGCTCGCGCCCCTCCTCCCACCTGCCCGCGTCGGACAGCCGGGTGCCCAGCGCCTGGAGGGAGCGCACGAGGTCCGCCAGGTAGCACCCCGGGTTCTCCTGGGCGGTCCGCCGCCGGATCGCGACGGCGTCCACGAGGTGCTCCAGCACCTCCTCGGTCCGCCCCTGCGCCGTCAGCACGTTCCCCAGCACCTCCAGCGCGTCGCCGAGGCCGGGCAGGTGCTCGTCCGGGTCGGCCGCGGCCAGGCGGCGCCGGAGCCCCAGCGCCTCCTCGGCGGGGGCCAGCGCCTCCGCACCCCGGCCCAGCTCCAGCAGCCGGCGCGCCACGTCCGAGAGGGAGCTGGCCAGGGGCGCGGCGCACCGCTCAGGGCTCCGGCGGGCGACGGCACGCCACAGCGCGACCGCCTCGCGGCTCGGCCCGAGCGCGACCAGCGGCTGCCCCAGCTCGGCGCGGGTCGCCGCCGCGGCCGTCTCCGCCGCGGCCAGGTCGAACGCGACGGCGTCCGGGTGGTCCGCGGCGACCAGGCGGAGCAGGCACCCGGCCTCCTCCAGGCAGGGCAGCGCGTCGGCCGGGCGGCCCTGGGCCGCGCAGGTGGCGCCCAGGTGCGCGAGCACGGCCGCCAGCCGAGGACGGAACCGGTGCGGGTCGGCCTCCGCCGGCCCGCGGAGCAGGCCCACCGCCTCCCGCTCGAAGGGTTCGGCGTCGGCGGCCCGGCCCACGTCGCCGAGCGCGACTCCGGCGTCGGCCAGGGCCTCGGCGCGGCGGGCGACGTCGTCGCGACCGGTGGCGGCGAGCGTGCGCAGCGTGATCTCGGCGCGCAGCTCGCCGAGCGTGAGCGACGGGCGCGGGAGCAGGCCCGTGACGGTGCGGAGCGTGTCGGCGTCCTCGGGGAGCGCCGCGACGGCCGCGCCGAGCAGGTCGAGGGCGGCGTCCAGGTCCCCGGAGCGCCCGTCGAGGCGGTCCACGACCATCGCGGCCGTGCGCAGCGCCGCCCGGCGCACCACGGGGGTGCCGGCTCCGGCCAGGCCCGCACCGAGCAGCGCGGGCACGTCCGTGAGCTCCGCCAGCAGGTGGGGGTCCACCAGGCGGGGCGGCAGCGCCCGGTGCGGGTCCAGGTCGAGCAGCCACCGGCCGACGTCGTGCTCCGCGCCGGGCCGCACGCCCGGCAGGACGGCGGCGACACGACCCACGAGGCGTCCCGCGGCGTCCGCCGTCCGCACGCCGGTGAGGGTGGCCGCGGCGACGAGGCCGTCCACGGCCTCGGGCAGCACGCCCGCCTCGCCCAGCAGCCCGGCCTCCTCGGCGGAGCGGTACCAGGTCCAGCGCTCGTGCTCCAACAGCTCGTCGAGAGCGTCCGAGACGTCCACGGGCAGCGTGTCCCGCGGCCCCCGCGCCTGCGCGCGCAGGACGGCGCACAGCGCGGCCGCCTGCAGGTCGAGCATCCGGGCGCCGCCCGGGACCGAGGCCACCGAGACCTGCGGGGCGGGCAGCCCGAGGGCGTCCGCGTACGGCTCGACGAAGGCCGCCACGACCCGCGCGTCCACCTGCCCGGGCAGCACCGCGGCCGGGAGGTCCTCCCGCGCCCGGCCGGCCTCCAGCAGCTCCCGGACCGCCAGGTCGGTCGCCGCGAGCCGGTCGAACCACGGGCCCGCGTCCCGTGCGACCAGCACGATGCGCAGGGCGCCGTTGCGGCCCCGGGCGGCGTGGGCCAGGAGGGCGGCCAGCGCCGGCCCGCGGGCGTCGGCGTCGTCGACCAGCAGCAGGGCCGGGGCGCCGTCGGGGACGGCGGCCAGGGCGCGTGGCTCGGCGCCGTCGGGCACGTTCAGGCAGGTCCAGCCGGCGCGGGCCATGTGCTGGGCGAGCTCGCGGGCGAGGCGGGTCTTGCCCACGCCACCCGGGCCGGTGACCAGCCGGACCCCCACGGGTTCGGGGCTGGTGCACCACACGACGAGCGAGGCGTGCTCGGCCCGCCGGCCGACGAACGGCACGACGTGTCGTTCCGGCGCGAGCAGCCGTCCGGGCGACATCGTGTGCGCGAGCGCCGTACGGCGACGTGACGACAACGTGGACACAGCGTCAGTGAACCCCAATCCCACCCGAAGCGGTTATCACACCGAAATGGGCGGGCACGGGGCGTCTCATGGTGTGCGGCGCAGCCGCTCCTGCTCCTCGGCGAGGATGGTGCGCGACAGCGTGGCCTCGGACGACGCGGCGTCCGCCGGTGCGGCCACGTCGACGGCGGACGGGGCGGCGTCGGTGATCTCGGACTGCCGGGCGAACTCCTCGAACAGCGCCGACTTGGACCCGAGGATCTCCATCATCCGCTGGTCCACGGACTGCTCGACCAGGAGCCGGTGCACCTGGACGGTGCGGGTCTGGCCCATGCGGTGGGCGCGCGCCACGGCCTGCGCCTCGATGGTGGGCTTGACCTGCGGCTCGCAGAAGATGACGACGCTCGCGGCCTGCACGTTGAGCCCCACTCCCCCGGCGGTGATCTGGCTGACCAGCACCGACGGCCCGCCGGGCTTGGACAGCGCGTCCACCATGGTCTGCCGCTCGGGCACGGGCACCGACCCGGTCAGCGGCCCGACGGCGAGGTCGCCGAGCAGGTCCATGACCTGTTCCAGGACCGACAGGAAGTAGGAGAAGACGATGACGCGGCGGCCGGCCTCGACCGCCTCGGTGACGAGCTCGCGCAGGCGGACCAGCTTGGCCGAGTCGTCGGCCGCGGAGACGGCGAACGCGGCGCGGCGCATCTTCATGAAGTTCCCGGCGAGCACGGCGTCGCGGTAGGCGGCGCCGTCGACCGGACCGAACTGCTCCCACTCCTCGACCTGCACCATCTCGGGCAGCTCGGTGAGCACGTCCTCCTGGTTGCGGCGCAGGTAGGCGGGCGCGACGATCCGGCGGAACGCCTTCGCCCCGGACAGGCCGGCGTTGGGGTCGAGCTGGGCCGCCACCTCCGGCTGCAGGTAGCCCACCATGTTCTTGAACTCGGCGACCTTGTTCTCCATCGGGGTGCCGGACAGGAACAGGACGCGGTCGGAGCGGTCGGCCCACCGGCGCACCTCGCGGCCGCGCAGCGTCTCGGGGTTCTTCACGTAGTGCGCCTCGTCCACGACCATGAGCGCGGGCCGCAGGTCGTAGGGCAGGTCGAGGCGGCCGAGCACCTCGAAGGTCGTGACGCCGACGCCGCCGTCCGTGAGCCAGCCCTCTGCCGCCCGCTCCCGGTCGGAGCCGTGCAGCACCACGGCCCGCAGGTCGGAGTGCTGCTCCACCTCGCGCTTCCAGTTGGTCACCACGCTCGCCGGGCAGACCACCAGCACGTGCGTACCGCCGGTGGCCATCAGGTGCGCGGCCACCGCGATCGACTGCATGGTCTTGCCCAGCCCCATCTCGTCGCCGAGGATCGTGCGCCGCTGCACCAGCGCGTACCTCGCGCCGAACTGCTGGTAGCCGCGCAGGTTGGCCCGCAGCAGGGTCCGGTCCAGGGGCTGCGCCTCGACGCGCCGCACGACGTCGGCGGGCAGGCCGCCCTCCGCGGCCTCGTGGTCGTCGCCCAGGTCCACGACCTGGGACAACAGCCCGTAGTACTCGGCGGACCGCGCCTCGAAGTCGGCCCACACCTCGCCGCCCTCCGGCGGCTGCCCGACGGCGGCGCGCACCGCTCGTGCGTCGTCGGTCAGCCGCGCGGCGTCGACCTGCACCGCGAGCGCCGAGACCGCCGCGAGGGCGGCGGCCTTCCGGTCTGCGGGCGCGACGAGCCGGCGCCAGACGCTGGTGGCGAGCCGCGCGGGTTCCAGGTGCGCGGGCACGACGTCGGCGACACGGCGCGCCTCGTCGAGGTGCCGGTGCCTCGCATCGGTGGCCAGGCCGAACGCGAACAGGGACTGGACGAGCACGGTGGCGTACGGGTCGTCGGGGTCGACGTCGATGCGGAAGCGCAGGTCGGCGTCGACCTCGTCGGCGAGCTCGCGGGCGGCGGACGTGGCGAGCTTCGCGGTGCCGGCGCCGATACCGGCCTCGACGAGCCGGTCGGTCCCCGCGACGAGCACCTGGGTGACGTGCTTGAAGCCGGCCTTCTCCAGGACGGCGACGCGCAGCTTCTTGCGCCGCTCCTCCAGCGCCGTGACGGGCACGGTGCGCAGGTCTGCGTGGACGCGCACCTCACGGGTCGCCGTGTACGCGTCGCGCACCCGCTCGCGCAGGCCGAGATCGGCGGTGGTGAGCAGCCGGGCGTCGTCGAGCAGGGACCCGGCCTGCTCCAGGACGCGGCGGGCGGCGCGCGCCTTCCACGGCCGCGGCGGGCCGGCGGCGAGGGCTGGTGCTGGGCTGGGGAGGGTCGTCTGCTCGGTCATGGCGCTGCGAGCGTACCCGGATGGTCTGACATGCCCCATTTACGACGAGGGCTATGTTGGGGGCATGACCCACGAGCAGAGCAAGTTCGGCGGGACGCCCGTCACGACGGTCGAGGAGCTCCGCGAGATCATCCCGCCGCCGCTGGGCGCCGCGGCGGGCAAGGTCCGCCCGGCCCTGCACGAGCTCGACCGGCAGTGGCTCCAGGCCGCGCCGCTGTGCCTGGTCGCGACGTCGGACGCCGCGGGCAACCTCGACGTCTCCCCCAAGGGCGACCCGGCCGGGTCGCTGGTGCAGGTCCTGGACGACCACACGATCGCGATCCCCGAGCGCCCCGGCAACCGGCGCACCGACGGCTTCCTGAACGTGCTGGCCAACCCGCACGTGGGCCTGATCTTCGTGATCCCCGGCCGCGGGGACACGCTGCGCGTGAACGGCCGGGCCCGCCTCGTGCGCGACGCGCCCTACCTCGCCGGGCTCCAGGTGCGCCGCAACGTGCCGGTGCTCGCGCTGGAGGTGGACATCGACGAGGTGTTCCACCACTGCTCCAAGGCGTTCCTGCGCTCGAGGACCTGGGACCCCGAGACGTGGGGGCAGGAGTCCGTGCCGCGGCGCGCGGTCATCTCGCGGACCCTGGAGCGCAAGGACGCCAGCATCGAGGAGCTCGACGCGTACTACGGCCCGAGCTACGCCGAGACCATCTACGGCTGAGTGCCCGGGCCGGGGTGAACTTCGCGGCTCTGGTTGGCAGCCCCGGGGCACGGAGAGACGATGCGAACATGTCCGCACCTCCTCCGGAACAGCCCGCTCCCGGCCCCACCCCGCAGCAGCACGCGCCAGGCGGGGGCCAGCCGTACCCCCCGCCACGACCGCGGAGGACCGGCCCCAAGGTGCTCACGTTCAGTGCGATCGCCGTCCTGCTGGTGGGCATGATCGTGGCCGTCGTGGGGTTCGCGGGGGCGGCCCGGGGCATCGTCGAGCTGGTGCCCACGGACCTGGTCACCAGCGAGGGTACGGCCGGCAGCGACGCGCTCGCCCTGGGGCCGTCCACCACGCCCCTGCCCTTCGACGTCCAGGAGCGGGGCGCCTACCTGGTCCTCGAGGTCTCACGGGACTCGTCGGCCAGTCTGCCCACCTCGTCGGTGGGCGCCGAGGGACCGAGCGGCCCGGTGCGCATCAGCCGGCCGGACCAGTCCGGCTCCCTGGAGGTCAACGGCTGGACGGTGCACCCCGTCGGGGTGCTGGTCCCCGACGAGGAGGGCACGCACGCCATCGTCGTCGACCCGCAGGTGGCGACCGACGACGTGAGCATCGCCGTGAGCGGCCCGTTCAACGCGGACAGCGTCGCCGGGATCGGTGGCGGCGGACTCGTCCTCCTGATCGGCCTCCTGATCGGCGGGCTGGGCTTCCTGCTGCTGATCGGCGGCATCATCTGGTGGGCGCTCGCCAAGAAGTAGGTCAGCGCCGGCTCGTCCTACCCCTGCTCGTCGATCCCGAGCATCGCGCGGACGGCGGCCACACCCGCGAGCGTGACGTCGGGCCGGTGCAGGTCCGGTCGGGCCGCCCACATCTCGCGGGTCATCCGGTAGCGGTTCTCCGTGGCCGGCGAGCCCTGCCGGTCCACCAGCGCGACGCCGTTCGGCGCGTAGCCGAGCGACCGGGTCACGCCGTTGGACTCCGGGTTGTCGTCGAACGCCTCGGTCGTGGCGACGGCGGCGCCGAACCCCTCGAAGAGCAGATGCAGAGCCATCAGCCGCATGCGCTTGCCGATGCCCTGGCCGTGGTGGGCCAGGCCGAGCCACGAGCCGGTACCGGCGGAGCGGGTCGCGGCGAACGCCCTGGCGCCCACGCCCTGCACGCCGACGGGCTCGCCGTCGCGGAACACCCCGAGCTCGAACCCCCAGGCCTCGGAGGACACCTTGCCGCGCGACGCCCAGTGGAACTGCAGGAAGCCGCGGCGCACCTCGTCCGGCTCGCCGAGGTTCCACGGGACGAGGAACGGGCTCCGCTCCGGCGGATGGACACCCGCCACGGCGACGTCGGCCAGGCGGACGAGCTCGGCGTCGTCGGGCAGGCGCAGCTCGAGGTCGCCGCTGGTGACCCGGAGCCCGAACGGCGGGAAGGCGGTGGCGAGATCCATCGCCCGACCGTTCCAGGTCCCGCCGGGCGCGGGCAACCTGAAATCGGGACACGATCCCGGCCGCGAGGGCACCGACCGCGTACCACTGGGGCCGACGGGGCATCGCGCCCCTCGGCGTGTCGGGGTGAGCAGCGACGACTTGCCGGGCGTCGACGGCGTGTCGTGGGGGCAAGCCGCACCCGGACGAGGGGTGTCGGCTGGGATGAACTTCGGCCGCCGGAGCCCCGAGGAATCCACCTCAGCCGAACTATCCACCTGGGCCGGAATCCTCGGTGCCGAGACGAACGTAGTTCAGCCGGCCCGACACCCCTCACGCGGGTGTGCGTTACCCCTGAGCGCTCTCGCGCGGCCTCCGATTCGGGAGCCCCTGTGGACACGCTCCGGGAGCGACCGCAGCGAGGCAGGCTGGTCGCATGGCACGCACCAACTACGACCCGCTCGACCGCGACCCGCTCTTCGACGGCACCCTCGATCCCGACCTCGACGACGACGTCGACGCCCCCGTCGTCGTCCCGCGACCCGCTCCGACCCTGTACCTCGACGGCCTGGCGCTGGTGTGCGCGGCGGCCGTCCGGTTCGAGGCCGCACGGCGGGGCCTCAGCCAGCGGCAGATCGCCGCCGAGGTCGGGCTGTCGCGAGCCGCCGTCTCCGAGCGGTTCCGGGGCCGGACCGCCTGGACGCTCGACCAGGTCGGCGTGCTGGCACAGCTCTTCGGCTGCGACGTCGCCGTGCTGGTCACCGAGCCGCGCAAGCCGGTGCGGGAGCTGGCCGGGAACTACCGCTGAGCCCCGCTCACCGCAGCGTGGCGTCCGCCGCGTGCAGCGCCACCGCGCCCAGGTCGCCGTCGGCCTGGGCCGCCCAGGCGTGCTGGCGGGACGCGCCGTTGCCCCCGGCCCAGAGCCCGCCGAGCAGCTCGGTCACGGTGTCGAGGTCCCCGAGGTCCGTCAGGGCGTCGCGGACGTGGTCCACGAGCGCGCCCACGACGTCGTGCGCCGGGGCCGGCCGCCAGGTCCGCGGGTCCACGAGGTCGCCGGACAGCCCGGAGCGGCCCGCCCGCCACAGCGCGGTGCGCAGCACCTCGACGGGAGCCTCGGGCGGCGGCGCGTCCGCCGCCCGCGCCGCCGTCTCCACGAGGCCCCGGGCCAGGGCGGCCAGCAGCGTCGCCGTGTCGGCGGAGAGGCACACGTCGGCGACCCGGATCTCGACGGTCGGGTACCGCGCCGACAGGCGGGCGTCGAAGTAGACCATCCCCTCGTCGAGGATCGTGCCCGTCGCGACGAGGCCTGCGACGGCGGCGTGGTACGCCTCCGGCGACCCGAAGATCCGGGTCGGGCCCGCCGTGGGCCAGCGCGACCAGACCTGCGAGCGGAAGCTCGCGTACCCGGAGTCGTCGCCCATCCAGAACGGCGAGTTCGCCGACAGCGCCAGCAGCGGCGCGAGCCACGGGCCGATGCGGTCGAGCACGGCGACGCCCTCGGCGTCGTCGGCCACGGAGACGTGCACGTGACAGCCGCTGGTGAGCTGCTCGCGGGCGGTCAGGCCGAACTCGGCGCGCGCCTGGAGGTAGCGGAGCTTGCCGACCGTGGTCCCGGCGAAGGCCAAGGGCGACGTGCCGAGGGCCGCGATGCGCGCGTCGTGCCGCTCGGCGGCCGCCTGGGCACCGGCACGGCCCTCGCGGATCGCCACGGCGACGTCCTCCAGCGTCGAGCGCGGCGGCGTGGCCGTCTCGATCTGCTCCTCCATGAACTCGTGCTCCAGCGGGCCGTCGTCCGGCTCCGCCGACCCGAGCACGTCCTGGGCGCGCGCGATCGGCGCCCCGTCGTGCCCGACGAGCATGAGCTCTTCCTCGACCCCGACGGTCCGCCTGGTGACCGTCACAGCAGCGCGAGCGCCGCGAGGGCGTCCCGCGTGGCGTCGGCCGCCGTCATGCGCTGCGCCCGGACGATGTGGTCGCGGCTCGCGTGGTCGAGGAACTGGACCGGGAGGCCCATGTGCACCTGCGGTGTGCCGATGCCCTGCTCCCCCGCGCGCTGCGCCAGCATGTCGCCCACGCCGCCGTCGACCACGCCGTCCTCGACCGTGACCACGAGGTCGTGCTCGCCGCAGAGCTTGACCAGGTTCTCCGGGACCGGCAGCACCCACGTCGGGGAGGCCACCGTGGCCTCGACGCCGTGCGCCGCGAGCGCCGCGCCGGTCTCCATGGCGCAGGCCGCCATGGAGCCCACGCCGACCACGAGCACCTTGCGGGTCACCGGGGCCTGCGTGCGGTTCGCGTCCGGGGAGAACCGGCCCACGACGTCCACGCCGTCGAGCTCCTCGACCGCGGGGATGTCCTCGCCGACCGCGCCCTTCGGGTAGCGGACCACGGTGGGCGCGTCGTCGACGTCGACGGCGGCGCGGAGGGCGGCGCGCAGCGTCGTCTCGTCGCGCGGGGCGGCCAGGCGCAGGCCGGGCACGATGCGCAGCATGGCCATGTCCCACATGCCGTTGTGGCTGGCGCCGTCGTCGCCGGTGATGCCGGCGCGGTCCAGGACGAAGGTGACGCCCGCCTTGTGCAGGGCGACGTCCATCAGGACCTGGTCGAACGCGCGGTTCAGGAACGTGGCGTAGACGGCGACGACGGGGTGCAGGCCGGCGAAGGCCATGCCCGCGGCCGACGTCGCGGCGTGCTGCTCGGCGATGCCGACGTCGAAGGTGCGCTCCGGGAACTGCTCCTGGAACGGGGCGAGCCCCACGGGGTGCAGCATGGCGGCGGTGATCGCGACGACGTCGGACCGGCGGCGGCCGATCTTGACGATCTCGTCGGCGAAGACCTTGGTCCAGCCGAACCGGCTGGCGGCGACGGGCAGCCCGGTCTCGGGGTGGATGACGCCGACGGCGTGGAACCGGTCGGCGATGTCGTCCTCGGCGGGCTTGTAGCCGCGGCCCTTCTCGGTGATCGCGTGCACGATCACGGGGCGGCCGTACGCCTTGGCGCGGCCCAGCGCGCGCTCGAGCGCCTCGGTGTCGTGGCCGTCGACGGGCCCGATGTACTTGATGCCCAGGTCCTCGAACAGGCCCTGCGGCGCGACGACGTCCTTGAGGCCCTTCTTCAGGCCGTGCAGCCAGCGCCACGCGAAGCGTCCGGGCGGGCCGGAACGGTGCAGGGCGCGGGTGCCCCAGCTGAGGAAGGCCTCGTACCCGCGCGTGGTGCGCAGCGTGTCGAGGTGGTTGGCGAGCCCGCCGATGGTCGGCGAGTAGGACCGGCCGTTGTCGTTGACGACGACGACGAGCTTGCGGTCCCGGCTCTCGGCGATGTTGTTCAGCGCCTCCCAGGCCATGCCGCCCGTGAGGGCGCCGTCGCCGATGACGGCCACGACGTGGTCGTCCTTGCCGCGCACCTGGTTGGCCTTGGCGATGCCGTCGGCCCAGGACAGGGCGGTGGAGGCGTGGGAGTTCTCCACGACGTCGTGCTCGGACTCCGCGCGGCTCGGGTAGCCGGACATGCCGCCGCGCTTGCGCAGGTCGGAGAAGTCGTGGCGGCCCGTCAGGAGCTTGTGCACGTAGGACTGGTGGCCCGTGTCGAACACGAGGGTGTCGCGCGGCGAGTCGAAGACCCGGTGCAGGGCGATGGTCAGCTCGACGACACCGAGGTTGGGGCCGAGGTGCCCGCCAGTGCGCGAGACGCTGTCCACCAGGAACCGGCGGATCTCCTCGGCCAGCTCCGGCATCTGCCCGGGCGTCATCGCCCGGACGTCCTCAGGCGAACGGATGTCGCTCAGCAAGCCCATGCGCGTCCTTTCGTCGTGCCCGGTGAGGGGCGAATCGGGGCCCTACTCTAAGGGGCGCCGACCACTCCACTGTGCCACGCCGGGGCCGCCTGCCACGCCTGTCTCCGATACCTCCACAACGATGTGTCCCGACTCATAGGCACAGGCAGGCAAACTCTTTACTCTTGGTGAACGTGCGATTCCTCGACGGGCAGACCCCGGCCACCGACCTCACCTATGGCGACGTGTTCCTCGTGCCGTCGCGCTCGGACGTCACGTCGCGGTTCGACGTCGACCTCTCGTCCGACGACGGCACCGGGACCACGATCCCCGTCGTCGTCGCGAACATGACCGCGGTGGCCGGCCGGCGTATGGCCGAGACGGTCGCGCGGCGCGGCGGCATCGCGATCATCCCGCAGGACGTCCCGGCCGACGTCGTGGCCGGTGTGGTCGCGGACGTCAAGGCCAAGGACCCCGTCATCGAGACGCCGGTGGTCGTCGCCCCGCAGGACACCGTGCACAGCGTGCTGACCCTGCTGGGCAAGCGCGCGCACGGCGCCGCCGTCGTGGTGCAGGACGACCGGCCCGTGGGGGTCGTGACGGAGTCGGACTGCGCCGACGTCGACCGGTTCACCCGGGTGTCCGAGGTGATGTCCGCCGAGCCCCTGCTCCTGGAGGCCGCCCTGCTGGACGGCCCGGGCGGGCTGGAGGCCGCGTTCGACGTGCTGCACTCCGCCCGGCTCGACCTCGCCCCCGTGGTCCGCGACGGCCTGCTGGCCGGGGTACTGACCCGCAAGGGCGCGCTGCGCTCCTCGATCTACTCCCCCGCGCTCGACGCGGCCGGCAGCCTGCGGATCGGCGCCGCCGTGGGCATCAACGGCGACGTCGCCGCCAAGGCCAAGGACCTGCTGGCCGCGGGCGTCGACGTGCTCGTGGTCGACACCGCCCACGGCCACCAGACCAAGATGCTCGCCGCGCTGGACGCGGTGCGGTCCGTGGACCCCACGGTGCCCGTCGTGGCCGGCAACGTGGTCACGGCCGACGGCGTGCGCGACCTCGTCGCCGCCGGCGCCGACATCCTCAAGGTCGGCGTGGGCCCCGGCGCCATGTGCACCACCCGCATGCAGACCGGCGTGGGGCGGCCGCAGTTCTCCGCCGTCCTGGAGTGCGCGGCCGCCGCGCGCGAGCTCGGCAAGCACGTCTGGGCCGACGGCGGCGTGCGCCACCCCCGCGACGTCGCCCTCGCGCTGGCCGCCGGCGCGTCGCAGGTCATGGTCGGCTCCTGGTTCGCCGGCACGTACGAGTCGCCGGGCGACCTGAAGGACGACGGCACGGGCCGGCTCTACAAGGACTCGTTCGGCATGGCCTCGGCCCGGGCCGTCGCGGCGCGCACCGCCGGCAACGGCTCGGCCTTCGCCCGGGCCCGCAAGGCGCTGTACGAGGAAGGCATCTCCACCGGCAAGATGTACCTCGACCCGGCCCGCCCCGGCGTCGAGGACCTGCTGGACGAGATCACCTCCGGCCTGCGGTCCTCGTGCACCTACGCCGGGGCCCGGTCGCTCGCCGAGTTCTCCGAGCGCGCCGTGGTCGGCATCCAGTCGGCCGCCGGCTACCAGGAGGGCATGCCGGTCGCGACGAGCTGGTGAGCCGGCCCGTCCGACGCCCTGCCCGACGAGCTAACCGACGACCACGAGCCGCCTCGTCGGGCGCGTCACCGCCACGTAGAGGTCGCGCTCCCCGCCCGGCCGGGCGGCCGTGATCCCGTCCGGGTCGGCGACCACGACGGCGTCGAACTCCAGGCCGCGCACCTGGGAGACGGGCACCACCCGGACCCGCGTGCCGTCCAGCGCCGCGGCGACCTCCGGCGCCCGTGCGTCCGCGGCGACGACGGCCACCAGGTCGTCGGGCGCCGCGGACGCCAGCGCGCCCGCCTCCCGCACGACGGCGGCGACCAGCTCGCCGGGCACCGCTGCGACGCGCCGGGGCACGTCCCCGTGCCGCACCGCGCGGGTGGGCGCCTGGTCCGGCGCGATCCGGGCGAGCAGCGGCGCCGCCACCTCCAGCACCTCGGCGGTGGTGCGGTAGCAGACGGTCAGGGTGCGCACGTCGGCGCGGCGGGCCAGGTCGGCGCCCAGGGCGTCGGCCCACGAGGCCGCCCCGGTCGCCGGCCCGGCCTGCGCCAGGTCGCCGACCACCGTCATCGAGCGGCCCGGGCACCGGCGCAGCACCGAGCGCCACTGCATCGCCGTCAGCTCCTGCGCCTCGTCCACCACCACGTGCCCGTAGATCCGGGCGGGCGGACCGTTGAGCAGGTGCTCGGCCTCGTCCAGCAGGGGCAGGTGGGCCGACGTCCAGGCGGCGGTGTCGCCGTCCGCCGCCGCGTCGTCGAGCGCGAGCCCGGCGTGCGTGAGCTCCGGGTGCGCGTCCAGCAGGTCCAGCACCACGTCCTGGGCCACCAGGTGCGGCCAGGCGGCCTCGACGGCCCGCTCCAGGGCGACGTCGTCGGCGAGCTCCGCCTGCAGCGCGCCCGGGTCCAGCTCGGCCACGGCGGCGGCGTGCCCGAACGCGCCGCCCTCGTCGGGGGCGAAGCCCAGCCGCGCCAGGTCCCCGGCCGCCGCCTTGTCGACGTTCACGCCGCCGGTGAGCACCTCGATGTCCTCGTCCAGCTTGGCGAGGAACACGCGGGCCCGCGCCTGGACCTCGTCGGCCACGAACTCCACGACGAGGTCCTTGAACAGCGCCCGGGCCTGGTTGTGCGGCAGGCCGGTGCCCCCGGCCGTCTCGCGCGCCTCGGCGAGCGCGTGCTCGTCCAGCGTGACCGGGTCGCCGTCGACCAGCACCGTCAGGGTGCCGGACGGCGCCTGGTAGTCCCGCACGATCTCGGCCAGCTCGTCGGCCCGCCGGACGTCGCCGGCGGCCCGGCGCAGCTCGTGGCCCGCGGCCGGGACACCGGTCAGGCCGAGCGCCTCGGCGACCAGGCGGTCGGCGGTGCTCATCGCCACGTCGTTCTCGCCGAGCGACGGCAGCACCTCCGCGATGTAGTCGAGGAACCGCGTGCCCGGGCCGAGCACGAGGACGCCGTCGGTCCGTGCCTCGTCGAAGCCCGCCAGGACGTACGCGGCGCGGTGCAGCGCGACCACGGTCTTGCCCGTGCCGGGGCCGCCCTCCACGACGGTCACGCCGCGGTGCGCGGAGCGGATGATCGCGTCCTGCTCGGCCTGGAGGGTGGCCACGACGTCGCGCATGCGGCCGGTGCGCCGGGCGCTGATGGCCTCCAGGAGCGGCCCGTCCCCGACGACGTCGTGCGGCCCCGGCTGAGTGCCGTCCAGGATCTCGTCGCTCACGCGGGCGACCTTGCGCCCGTCCAGGCCCAGGTGCCGGCGGCGGCGCAGACCCATCGGGTGGGCCGCCGTGGCGGCGTAGAACGGGCGCGCGGCCTCGGCCCGCCAGTCGACGAGGAGCTGGTCGTCGCCGTCGCTCAGCCCGGTGCGTCCGATGTGCAGCGTCCGGCCGTCGGCGCCGTCGATCCGGCCGAAGCAGAGGTGGTGCTCGGCGGCGCCCAGGGTGCGCGCACGCCGGCCCAGCATCGCCACGCGCACCTCGCGCGTGTAGGCCTCGGCCGGGTCGGTCGACGAGGCGCGCACGGCGTCGTCGAGGTCCGCGCGCACACGCTCGGTCTCGCGGTCGAGCCGGGCGTACAGGGCGTCGACGTACTGCTGCTCGGCGGACTGCTCGGTCTGGCGTGGCTGCACCGGGTCTCCTCGTTGTCGGAACCTGGTGTCAACGCGATCGTGCCGCAGAACGTTCCCGGGTCCGCACCGCGTCCGGGCGCGTCGCCGCCCAGGACTCCCGGTTCAGGACTCCCGTTCAGGACTCCCGGGCCCGCTGCCCGAACGTCCCCGAGGTGACCGTCGCCCACGACCTGCGCAGGATGTCCTCCAGCACAGCGAGGTCGACCTGCTCCAGGTCCCTCAGGTACAGGCAGCCGACGCCGGTGGTGTGCGGGCCGAGCCGGGCCAGCCGCGTGACGCGCTCCATGAGGTCGCGCAGCGTGCGCGCGTCGCGGCGGCGGACGGCAGGCGCCACGGCGTCGAGATAGGCGGTGGGGTCGCCGTCGGTCCAGGTGGTCGCCGTCCCGCCGGTATCGCGCTCCGTCCGGCTCGGCGTGCGGTCGGCGGCCGGCACCGCCGGTAGGGTGAACGACCCCGCGCCCTCACGGGCGAACCCGCACCAGCGAAGGAGTCCCCTGTGGTCGCCGCCGACCTCGACGTCACCGTCGGCCTCGCCAGGTCCCTCCTGCGGGAGCAGCATCCCGACCTCGCCGACCGGCCCCTGGACCTGGTCGCGAACGGCTGGGACAACGTGATGCTCCGGCTGGGCGAGGACCTCGCCCTGCGCCTGCCCCGGCGCGAGCTCGGGTCGCAGCTCATGCGCAACGAGCACCGGGTGCTGCCCCTGCTCGCGCCCCGGCTGCCCGTCGCCGTCCCGGACCCGGTCCGCGTCGGCGCGCCCAGCGCGGCGCTCGGCTACCCGTGGCCGTGGGCCGTGGTGCGGTGGGCCGACGGCGTCGCGGCCGCGACCGTCCCCGCGGCGCGGCGCACGCCCTGGGCCGAGCACCTGGCCCGCGTGTTCGTGGCGCTGCACCAGCCGGCGCCGGACGACGCCCCCGACAACCCCTTCCGCGGGGTCCCGGTCGCGACGCGGGACGCGGGCTTCCAGGAGCGCGTCGCGCTCCTGCCGGAGCGGGTCCGGCCCCGGGCGCGCGAGGTGTGGGCCGAGGCCCTGGCGGCGCCCGTGTTCGACGGCGCCCCCGTCTGGCTGCACGGCGACCCGCACCCGGCCAACCTCGTGGCCGACGGCGACCGTCTCTCGGCCGTCATCGACTTCGGGGACGTGACCAGCGGTGACCCGGCCTCGGACCTCGGCACCGTGTGGCTCACCTTCGACGCGGAGGGCCGCGAGCGCTTCCGGGCCGTGGTGGACGCCGAGGCGCGCGGCGGCCACGGCTGGGACGCCGGGACGTGGCGCCGGGCGAAGGGCTGGGCCGCGCTCTACACCGCGATCTGCTTCGCCTACCCCGACACCCACCCGGCCATGGTGGGCGTCGGGGAGCACGCGGTGGAGCAGCTCTTCGGCTGAGTGCTGGGGCTCCTCCCGGGTGTCAGTGGCTGCCGCTAGGTTCCTCGCATGACCTACGACCTCCCCTTCTTCGCCCTGCTCGACGGGACGCCCGAGGGCACCCCGTACCCCCAGCAGGTGCACGACCTCGGCCTGCTCCACGTCCCCTCGGGGCGCATCGAGGCGTCGGACCCGTACGTCACGCTCGGTGAAGGGCTGGTCGTCCGGGTCGAGCCGGGCTCCTACCCCGCGTTCGTGACCGTCGCCGACGTGTCCGAGGAGCGCGACGGCAGCCACCTGCGGGAGGCGTACCTGTCGCTCGTGCTGTCCGACGGCGGACCGGTCGCCGAGGTGCGGGGCGTCACACCGGAGGGCGCCGAGCCCGCGGACGACGGCGAGCACTACGGGGTGGGCGTGGACGCCGGCACGGTCGGGTTCGCGGACGCCGAGGCGATCGTCCGCTGCATGCCGCGGGAGGACGACTCGACCGACTGGTACGACCTGCTGTTCGACTCGGGCGAGCCCACGTCGTGGTTCGAGCTCATGGACAGCCCCGGCCACTACCGGGAGGGCAGCGCGAACATCACGATGCCGCTGGCCACCGCCGGCGAGAACGTGGTGCTCAGCCACTCCGGCTGGGGCGACGGCTTCTACCCCGTGGTCACCACGCACGCGGCCGACGGCACACTGCTCGGCGTGCACATCGACCTGCTGGTCGCCGGCCCCGACGACGAGGAGGCCGACGCCGAGGAGGCCGCCACGGAGCGGGCCACGGCCTGACGGGCGCCGCTCAGAACCGCACGGCCGTGGTGTTCGCCCCGCAGACCAGCACAGCGACCCGCTCGCCCGGCTCGGGCACGTAGACCCCGGACAGCAACGCGGCGAGCGCCGTCGCGCCGCCCGGCTCGGCCACGACGCGGGCCGCCTCCCAGAGGGAGAGCTGGGCCGAGGCGATCGCCTCGTCCGTGACCAGCACGGACTGCGCCACGAACTGCTGGGCCAACGGGAACATGAGCCCGCCCACCTGCTTCGGCGCGAGCGAGTCGGCGGCGATCCCCTCGGTGGGCGCGTCGACCGGCTCGCCCGCCGCGAGCGCCCGGTGCAGGGTGGGCGACCCCTCGGGCTCCACGGCCACGACCTTGACGTCGCCGCGGAACCAGGCGGCGATGCCGCCGATCAGCCCGCCGCCGCCCACGGCGACGAGCAGGGTGTCGAGGTCGGGGAGGTCCTGGGCGATCTCCAGGCCGAGGGTGCCCTGCCCGGTCAGCGTGGCCGGCTGGTCGTAGGCGTGCACGGTCATGGCCCCGGTGCCGGCGACGAACTCCTCGCTCGCGGCCAGCGCGTCGGCGTACCGGTCGCCGCCCACGACGAGCTTGGCGCCGTAGCCGCGGATGCGCTCGGCCTTGGCCGGGGAGGTCACGCTCGGCACGAAGATCGTCGCGGGGATCCCGAGCCGGGCCGCGGCGTAGGCGACGGCGGCGCCGTGGTTGCCGCCCGAGGCGGCGACCACGCCGGCGTCGGGCACGTCCCGGGTGAGCAGGCTGGTGAACGCGCCGCGCGCCTTGAACGAGCCGGAGTGCTGGAGGCACTCGAGCTTGAGCGCCACGGGCTGTGCGGGGCGGCCGAAGTCGGCGAGGTCGACCTCCAGCACGGGCGTGTGCCGCACGTGCGGGCGGATCAGCGTCTCTGCGGCGCGGATGGCGTCGCGGGTCACCTCGGTCATCGGGTCCTCCTCAGGTCTTCGAACACTCCTGCCAGCCGGCCGGCCAGTACGGGGTCGTGCCGTGCGGTCTCGTCACCGAGCGCCCGGACGGCCGCGTCGTGGGCTCTGCGCAGCTCGTCCGGCCGGGCGGCAGCCGCGCGCACCTGGGCGAGCGTCTCCAGCTCCGCGGCGGGCAGGTCGTCGACGCCGCGGCCCTGGTGGGGACTGAGCCCGTGCCGCAGGCAGGCGAGCGAGACGAGCTGTTCGCGCACGCCGTCGAGCATGGACACCGCCTGCCAGTGGCGTCCTCGGGCGATGGCGGACCGGGCGTGCAGCGCGTGCAGCCAGGCCATGCCGATCAGACGCCCGGGAACGGGCGGCGGCAGGTGCGCGGGCGGGTTGGTCTCGCCGAACAGGAGCCGGAATCCCGGTACGGTCTCGCGGAACCGCTCGTACGGCCAGAACGACACGTCCACCTGCAGCGAGCCCCTCAGCAGGAACACGCGGTAGAGCACGCCGTCGGCCACGACGTCGAGGTGGTGCACGGCCCCGTGGGTCGCGTACATCGTCTCGGTCCATCGCGCGGCGACGTCGGCCGGGTCGCCGTCGGCGGCGACGCGCAGCACCAGGTCGATGTCCGACCACTCGTCCTCGCGCCCGGTCGCGCCGCTGCCGACGAGTGCGGCGGCCGCGACGGCGGCGTCGGCTCGTGCGGCGGCCGCCAGCGTCCCGCGCAGGGCCTCGCGGATGTCGGTCGTGAACATCACGAGATGCCCAGCTCTCGGCCTCGGTCCCAGCCCTCGGTCCAGCCGAGCTGGTCGAACATCGCGTCCAGGATCCCTGCGGTGAAGCCCCACACGAGGTGCGTCAGGTCGCCGTCGTGCACGTGGAAGCCGGGGCCGCGCCAGGTCTGGTTGCCGCGGCGCAGCACGGTGGTGAACCGGTTGGCGGGGTCGAGCAGGTCGGCGACGGGGGCGCGGAAGACGTGCGCGGACTCGGCGACGTCGACCACGCGCACGGGCGTGGGGCGCGCCCACCAGCCGAGCACGGGCGTGACCACGTGGTTGCTGACGGGCATGGGCAGCTCGCCGAACGCGCCGAGCACCTCGACGCCGGACGCGTCCAGGCCGGTCTCCTCGACGGCCTCGCGCAGGGCCGCCGCGACGGCGTCCTCGCCGTCGTCGGCGCGGCCGCCCGGGAAGGCGACCTGCCCGGCGTGGCTGCGCAGCGTCGCGGCGCGGGCCAGCAGCAGGACGTCGAGGTCGGCGGGCACCGCCAGGTCGTGGTCGTCGCGGTCGGTGGCGAGGTCGTCGAGCACACCGAACAGCACGAGGACGGACGCCGGGCGCGCGCCACCGGTGAAGTCGCCGCGCGCGTACCGCCACGGACCCTCGAAGCCCTGCTCGGCGAGGGCGACCAGCTGCTTGCGCGCGGATGCGGAGGAGCTCACCGACCGACCTTAACCCCGGCCGCGCACCCTCCCGGACGAGCGGCGGAGGTACGGGTCACCAGAGGAAGGACCGGACCGCCGTCGCCACGGCCGACGGCCGCTCGCGGTGCACCGCGTGCCCGGCGCCGACCACGACGCGCGCCCGCACGCTCGGGTTGCGGATCATCAGCTCGACTCCGGTCCGGGGCTGGAACAGCGCGCCGCGGGCCGGGTCGGCGCCCAGCACGAGCGTCGGGACGGTCAGGCGGGTGACGACGGCGGTGTGCCGCCAGGGCGCGTTGTCGCGCAGGGTGTGCGCCACGGCCGCGGCGTCGGCGGCCTTCGCGGCGGCGGCGACGGCCGCCGCGTCCCGCCGGTCCCAGGCGGCGTGCGCGCCCTGGACCGACCGGGCCGACGGCGGGTTCGTCGCGTCCCGGATCTCCGCCTCGGCGACGGCCTCGAACCGGTCCTCCTCGACGTCGAGCGCGGGGTCGAGCAGCACGAGCCGGCGGGTGAACCGCCGGTCGGCGTCGGCGGCCAGCGCGCCGAGCAGGCCGCCGAGGCTGTGCCCCACCACGAGGTCCCAGCCCGAGCCCAGCGCTCGCACGTCGGCGACGTGGTCGGCGAGCAGGTAGGAGTCGGCGCGCGGGCTGCTCCCGTGCCCGCGCAGGTCCGGGGCCACCACCTCGTAGCCGTCGTCGGCGAGGGTCTCGGCGAGCCGCCACCAGGTGGCCCCGGCGGACACGATGCCGTGCAGGAGCAGCGCCCGCCCCGGGCCGGTGCCCCATCTCGTCGTGACGAGCTCGACGGCCGCGGGTGGTTGGGAGGTGCCGCCGGGAACTTCCTGCCACATCGCCATGAACAGAGGGTAACGACGGTATGTATACGGGTTTGAAACAATTGAACGTTTCTACCGCAATGTGGCGAGATCAGCGCCGCGCGCCACCAGCAGGGCCCGCGCGGCCGCCAGCGCCCGCTCGTAGACGGCGTCGTCGCGGAGCAGCAGGGACCGGTCGTTCGCCGCGTTCAGCAGGGCGTTGATCTCGAAGGCGACCTGGTCGGGGTCGGTGCCCGGGGCGAGCTCGCCCGCGTCGAGCGCCACCTGCGCCTGGTGCACCAGGTACGACTCCCAGGACCGCTGCGCCGCCACGACCGCGTCGTGTACGGCGCCGTCGCGCATGTCGAACTCGATCTCGACGGTGCGGAAGAAGCACCCACCCTGGAACACCCTCGCCCGCGAGTACTCGGTCCACGCCAGCACCAGCGCCCACAGGCGCGCGAGACCACGATCGGCCGTCCGCGCGCGGACGATGACGTGCTCGGTGTAGATCTCGGTCGCCCGCTCCACGGCGGCGAGCTGGAGCCTCTCCTTCGAGCCGAACAGGCCGGCGATCCCGCTCTTGTTCACCGGGACGGCCTCCGCCAGCGCGCCGAAGGACAGCGCGTCCAGCCCGCGGACGGACGCCTCCTGCACCGCGTGGTCCAGCACGGCGCGGCGCGTGCGGTCACCACGAAGGCGGCGCAGATCGGTCGGCTCGTTCACACAAGAGAGTGTACGACCGTTCGCTCATTCGATAGTGTGCGAACGTTCGTACAGATTATTCGCCGCCTCCCGGAGGTCCCCGTGCCCCAGACCCAGCGCGCAGCCCGCGCGATGTTCCGCACCCTCGCCCGCGTCGCGCCGCCGGCGGCCCTGGCGCTCGGTGCGGCCACCTACTGGCGGGTCGGGGCGCCGGCACCGGTCCGGCCCGCCGACCAGGCCGTCCACGACGCGGCACGGCGCACACCGCTCGAGCACCGCCCCACGTTCCGCCGCGGCCGGGACGGCCGTCTCGGCGTCGGCGGAACCATCACGGTGGCCACCTACGCCTGGGGCGACCCCGGTGCACCCGCGGTCCTGCTGGTCCACGGCTGGCGGTCCCGCGCGTCGGCGTTCGGGCGGATCATCGAGGACCTCACCGGAGCCGGGCTCCGGGTCGTCGCCTACGACGCGCCCGGCCACGGCGCCTCCGGCGGGCAGCGACGCACGGGGCTCGACGACCTGACCGTCATCCGCCGGCTGTCCGACGCCGAGAACGCACCGTGGGCCGACGTCGTCGGGCACTCGCTCGGGGTGCTCGCGGCGGGGATCGCGCTGCACGAGGGCGTGGAGACCGAGCGGTTCACGGCCGTCGCCGGCCTCACGTCGTTCCGCGTCGCGACCGACGGCTTCGTCCGCGGGTCCGGGATCCCCTGGGCGCTCCGCGACGGCTTCGCGACGACCGTCCAGCGGTACGGCCTGCCCGACCACCCGGACGTCTACGAGCGCTTCGACCTGCTGGCACATCCCGTCCCGGCCTCCGTACCCACCCTCTGGCTGCACGACGACGGGGACCGCGTGAACCCGCACCACCTGTCGGTCCAGCTCCACGAGGCGCATGCGGACTCGAGCGAGCTGTTCACCACCACCGGGCTGGGCCACAACAAGATCCTCGGCGACCGGGCGGTGAGATCGAGGATCCTCGACCATCTCGCGGCACCGGCGCGGACCGGCAGCGGGACCCACCGGCCACCGGCGCGGTGAACTCCGCGTGAACTCCTGCCGACATCACCAGTCGGATACCGGAAACCTTCCCTGACCTGCGACGACGTCGTACCCTGCTGTCCGGTTTATACCCATTTCAACCGGAGGTAGGACGACGATGGAGCACACGAGCGACGGCGCCCTCGCAGCGACGGTGGTCAGCGTCCTGGCGGCCCTCTGGTTCGCCTGGACCGTCCGGCACTCCGGGCCGTGGTCCCGGCTCATCCCCGTGGTGGGCGTCGTGCTCGCCGTCGCGGTCGCGGCGCTCGGTGTCCTGGCCGCGGTCCGCGCCTGGCCCGACGGCAGCGTGGTGACCGGCCGGGTCGTGAGCATCTACGTGGCGGCGCTCCTCGTGCACGGCGGCCTGACCCGGCTGTGCACCGGCATGATCGCGAGCAGGTACCGCAGGGCGCGGGCCGCCGCGAAGGACGCCGACAAGGCCGGAGTGACGACCGGGAAGTCCCGGCTGCACCTGATCCCGACGGTCGTGGCGGTGTCCACGGCGATCCAGGTGGGGGTCGTCGCGAACACCCTCGCCGTGCCGAACCTGTACCTCGGCGCCGCGGCCGGGCTCGCGGCCGCGGTCCTCGCCTGGCCGCTCGGCTGGATCCTGCGCGCGGTCACCCGGCCGCGCGGCCACCGTCCGACGGCGGCGCTCGCCCACCCGCTGACCGGCCTGCTGACCGGGGCCACCCTGGTCACGACGGCGGCCTGGCTGCTGCTCGCGCTCGACTGACCCCGCCCACCCCCGCCTGACCTCGCGCGACCCACCGGGATCTTTGCTTGGTCGCATAGACGAATCCTGTCACTGTTTGTCCATCTTTTGCTTGACAGTCGGCATAAGTCCTCCTATGTTCGAAAAGTCACCCGGTGGAGTACGTCCTGCCACGGGGGCGTGGCCGTCGTCGCCGACGACCACGTGACGCACCCCTGGAGGGAACGACGATGAGGTCCACCTTCGTGACAACGCTGTCACTCACCGCGTCGACGCGACGAGCTTCGCGCGCCTGAGCCAGTCCCCTCCCGCACTTCTGTCTCGCCGGGACGGCACTCCCGCCTGCCCGACGGTGTCGAACGGAGACCCATGCCCGAGAACAGCCCCGAGAACAGCACTGACGCCCCAACCCAGTCCGGCGGCGTGTCCCGTCGCTCGATCCTGACCGGTACCCTCGCCGGGCTCATGGCGCCGACGGCGGCGCTGGCGCTCGGCTCCGACTCGGCCGCCGCCGTGTCGTCGGCGGTCCTGGGCACGACCCGGCACATCACCGTGTACGCCGAGGCACTACCCGGGGGCCAGTACGGCTACGGGCTGACGCCCGGAAAGGCCACCATCCCCGGCCCCGTGCTGGAGATGTGGGAGGGCGACACCCTCCAGGTCGAGCTCGTGAACAACACCGACAAGCGCCTGTCGATCCACCCGCACGGCGTGGACTACGCGACCGACTCGGACGGCAGCCCCTTCAACGACTCGTTCAACGAGCCCGGCGAGACCCGCACCTACGTCTGGAAGAGCCACAAGCCGAAGCAGCGCGCCGACGGCACCTGGATGGCGGGCTCCGCGGGCTACTGGCACTACCACGACCACGCGATGGGCGGGGAGCACGGCACCCCCGGGCTGCGCGCGGGCCTGTACGGCGCCCTCGTGGTGCGGCGCCAGGGCGACACGTTGCCCGACCGTCAGCACACCGTCGTGTTCAACGACATGACGATCAACAACAAGGTCGCGCCCGACACCCCGATGCTCGAGGCGAACAAGGGCGAGAAGGTCGAGTTCATCGCGATCGGCCACGGGGACCAGCTCCACACGTTCCACGTGCACGCCCACCGCTGGGCGGACAACCGCACCGGCTACCTGACCGGCCCGGACGACCCCACCCGGGTGATCGACACCCGCGACCTCAACCCCGGCTCCTCGTTCGGGTTCCAGGTCGTGGCGGGCGAGGGCGTGGGCGCGGGCGCGTGGATGTACCACTGCCACGTCCAGTTCCACTCGGACGGCGGCATGGCCGGGATCTTCCTGGTGCGCAACGCCGACGGCAGCATGCCCGCCGGTGCCCAGGCGGCGATCGACCGGTTCCACGAGCACGGCGGCCACACGATGAGCGGCACGGCCACCACCGAGACCGACGGCGCGGCGGCCCATGCCGGCCACTGACCGCCCCGACTCCCCGTTCACGCGCAAAGGAGCAGTGATGGAACGAACCCGAAGAGGCATCATCGCCGCGGTGGCCGGCGCCGCCCTCGTCGCCACGATGACGACGACGCCGGCCGCGGCCCAGCGGAGCGCCGCGACCGTCGACACGGCCCCCGTGGCCGCGGCCGTCAAGGACGCGGCGGTGACGGACACGGCGTCCGTCGTGCCCGCCGCCACGGCCGCCGCGGCCGAGCCCACCGTGCTCGTGTTCCACGGCGCGGCGGCCGACCAGGCCGACCCGGTCGCCGTCGCGACCCGGACCATCCGGGAGCTCGGCGCCGAGAACGGCTTCACGGTGCACACGGCCAGCGACCCGAAGGTGTTCACGGCCAAGAACCTCGCGGAGTACCGCGGGGTCGTGTTCCTGTCCGCCGAGGGCGTCGAGCTCAGCACGGCGCAGGAGGACGCGCTCAAGGCCTACGTACAGGGCGGCGGCGGGTTCCTCGGCGTCCGTGACGCGGCGCGGGCCCAGGCCCGCTCGCAGTGGTTCACGGGCCTGATCGGCACGCGGCCCGCCGGCAACCTGCCGGACCCGCTGCCGGTGGCGAGCGCCACCGCGAGCGCCGAGAACCCGCCGAACGAGGTGGCCGCGAACCTGATCGACGGCGACTCCCGGACCAAGTGGCTGGCGTTCGAGCCGACGGCGTGGATCGAGCTCGAGCTGGAGGAGCCGCTCGCGGCCGCCCGGTACGCGCTCACCTCGGCCAACGACTCCGAGGGCCGCGACCCGCAGGACTGGACGCTGCAGGGCTCCACCGACGGTGAGACCTGGACCGACCTGGACACGCGGGAGGGCGAGGACTTCCCGGACCGGTTCGTCACGAACGACTACGACCTCGACAACGACGTGGCCTACCAGCACTACCGGCTGGACATCACGGCGAACGCCGGCGACGACCTCACCCAGCTCGCCGAGATCCAGCTCTTCGACACCTCGGGCGAGGAGGAGCCGGACCCCGAGGTGCCGGTGCAGGAGGCGACGGTGAACGTCGTCGACCGCGCGCACCCCGCCAACGACGGGCTGCCCCTGAACTGGACCCGTGAGGACCGGTGGCTGAACTGGTCGCCGAACCCGATCGGCGAGGTGCACACGGTGGCGCAGGTGCAGGAGTGGGACTACGACCCGGGCGAGGCCGCGAACGGCGCCTTCCACCCGATCTCGTGGTGCCGCGACTACGACGGCGGCCGCTCGTTCTACACCGGCATGGGCGGCACCGCGGAGAGCTACGCGGAGGAGGGCTTCCGTGACCACCTGCTCGGCGGCCTGCTCTGGGCGGCGGGCATGGTGCGCGGCGACTGCCAGGCGACCATCGCGGCGAACTACGAGGCCGAGCGCCTGACCGCGCAGAACACCGCGGGCACGCTCGACCAGATCGGCGAGCCGCACGGGCTCACGGTCGCACCCGACGGCGGCGTCTTCTACGTCGGCAAGGGCGCGTGCCCGTCCGGCCCGATCGTCTCGTGGGACGACCCGAACGTGGGGCTGGGCTGCGGCACGATCCACCGCTGGGACCCCGAGGCGGGCGAGACCAAGCTGCTGACCACCCTCGACGTGATGGGCAACCGCGGCAGCGGCAGCGAGCTGGTCAAGAACGAGGAGGGTCTGCTCGGCATCACGCTGGACCCCGACTTCGAGGACAACCACTGGATCTACGCCTACTGGATGCCGCACGAGTCGATCGACGTCGAGCGGCGCGTGGGCCAGCGCACGGTCTCGCGCTTCACCTATGACGCCGCGGCCGACACGATCGACCAGTCCACCCGCAAGGACCTGCTGCACTGGGAGACGCAGATCCACAGCTGCTGCCACGCGGGCGGCGGCATGGACTTCGACAACGACGGCAACCTGTACATCGGGTCCGGCGACAGCAACTCCTCGGGCGGGTCGAACGGCTACTCCGGCAACAACTGGACGCAGGAGTTCGCGGGCCTCTCGTTCCAGGACGCCCGCCGCACGGCCGGCAACACGAACGACCTGAACGGCAAGATCCTGCGGATCCACCCCGAGGACGACGGCACGTTCACGATCCCCGAGGGCAACCTGTTCCCCGAGGCGGACGACCCGGGTGACAAGACGCGCCCGGAGATCTACGTGATGGGCGTGCGGAACATCTCGCGCCTGGCCTACGACAAGAAGAACGACTGGCTGACGGCGGCGTGGGTGGGACCGGACGCGGGCGCACCGGACCCGGAGCTCGGGCCGGCCAAGTACGAGACCGCGACCATCATCACCTCGGCGGGCAACCAGGGCTGGCCGTACTGCATGGGCAACCGGCAGCCCTACCGCGACCGCAGCAACGAGGACGCGACGGTGCTGGCCGGCTGGTACGACTGCGACAACCCGAAGAACACCTCGCCGCGCAACACCGGCCTGGTGGACCTGCCGCCGGTGCGCGACAACATGATCTGGTACTCGCCGAGCGGCGGCGGCCCGGTCTTCCCGGAGGGTGAGAACGGCATCCCGTCGTACGTCGACGAGGAGGCCACCTACACCCTGCCGTACCTGCGCGGTGGCGGTCAGGCCGTGATGGACGGTCCCACGTACCACCGGTCCGAGGTGGACACCGGCAGCGGCGTCGCCTGGCCCGCGTACTGGGACAACAAGTGGTTCATCGGCGACCAGTCGAACGCGAGCAACCGGATCGCCGTCACGGTGAACCCGGACACGGTGGAGGAGGCCGGTCCCCCGGTCTTCGCCGAGGACCTGCGCAAGATCATCCAGGGCGGCGCGGGCAACGAGCAGGTGCAGAGCTGGATGGACGCCAAGTTCGGTCCGGACGGCGCCCTGTACCTGCTGGACTACGCGGGCGGCTTCTTCTCGCTGCACCCGAACCAGAAGCTCGTCCGGATCAGCTACAAGGGTGGCCCGGCGACGCCGGTGCCGGCCGCGTCCGGCGCGAGCGTGCAGAGCTCCCCGCTGACCGTCGCCTTCACCGGTGACCGCTCGGGCGGCGTCTCGTACGCCTGGAACTTCGGGGACGGGAGCACCTCGACCGAGGCCAACCCGCGGCACACCTACGCCCGCGTGGGCAGCTACGACGCCACGCTGACGGTGACCTACGCCGACGGCGAGACGTCCACGGTCGAGGTCGCGGCCGAGACCACCTGCACCATCCCGGACGACCGGGGCACCGTGTGGTTCGGCGACGACAACACGGGTGTCACCAACGACGACCTGGGCGGCTGCACGATCAACGACATCGTCGAGGACGAGCGGGAGTGGGACACGAACGGCCGGTTCGTCAACCACGTCACGGCCGTGGCGGACCAGCTCCGGGCCGACAAGGTGATCACCGTCACCGAGCGCAAGAAGCTGATCAAGGTGGCGCAGTCGTCCGACATCGGCACCGAGGGCAGCACCGGGTACCGGTGGTGGTTCGACGGCACGGCCCAGACGCTGGCCGACTGGCGGCAGGCACCGGGCGGCGCCTTCGACCTGAAGGAGGACGGGTCCATCCTGGCCACCGGCGGGCTCGGCATGCTCTGGTACCCGAAGGAGGAGCTGGGCGACTTCTCGCTGAAGCTGGAGTTCAAGGACTCCGCCCCGGAGGGACGGTTCGCCAACAGCGGCGTCTTCACGCGGTTCCCCGACCCGCGGGTGGCGCGCGACGACCGGCCCGAGTGCGGGCAGGGCACCGACGCCGAGGCCTGGGTGGCGATCTACTGCGGCCACGAGATCCAGCTCTACGACGGGCCCACGGGCGAGGTCCAGAAGACGGGTTCGGTGTACAACTTCGACCCCAACACCCTGGAGCAGGCCCGGCCCACCCCGAAGGGCGAGTGGAACACCTACGAGATCCAGGTGGTCGGCCAGCAGTACACGATCATCCGCAACGGCGAGGTGATCAACGAGTTCGAGAACTCGCCCGGCAAGGAGTCCTCGCGCGCCGGTGACCCGCCGACCGACCTGCGGCAGTTCCTGAGCGGCTTCATCGGTCTGCAGAACCACAGCGACGCGGACGCCATGGAGTTCCGCAACATCCGGGTGCGTGACCTGTGACCGGGCCCGCGGAGACGAGAGGTACACCCATGCGACACAGACTGTCCCGCCTGCTGGCGGTGGCGGCGGTCGGCGCCCTCGTGGCGCTGCCGCTGGCACCCGCCACCGCCGTCGAGACCACCACCATCAAGCCCGTCGCCGACGTCACGCCCGACCGGGCCGCCACCCAGGCGGCCCAGTCCGACCAGGCAGCCCAGGCCGGCGAGGCCGAGGCCCAGGCCGACCAGGTGCTGACCTTCACCGCGAGCGCGAGCGTCTCGGCGTACGCGTCCGCACCCACGACGGCGGCGGCCGGGCCGACCACCATCGTGTTCGAGAACAGCACGGCGACCGGTAACAACATCGGGATGTCCCACACCCTGACGTTCGACACCGGCACCCCGGGCTACAACCAGGACGTCACCCTGGACATCCTGGCCAACCCCCTGGACGCCAACGGCGGCCGCTACGAGGCCGAGGTCAACCTGACCCCGGGCACGTACCGGTACTTCTGCGCCATCCCGGGGCACGGCACCATGGTGGGCGAGCTCGTGGTCACCGAGGGCGGCGGTGGTGACGACACCACCGCCCCCACGGTGACGGCGGACGTCGCCGGGGACCAGAACGACGAGGGCGCCTACATCGGCTCGGCGAGCGTGAGCCTCGCGGCCGACGACGGCGACGGCTCGGGCGTCGAGTCCGTCGAGTACGACCTGGACGGGGCCGGGTACACCCCGTACACCGCGCCCGTCGTCCTCGACGAGCCCGGCACGTACATGCTGGAGTACCGGGCCACCGACGTGGCGGGCAACGTCTCCGAGCCGGAGATGCTGCACGTCACGGTCGTCGCCCCGGACGGCGAGGACGCGACGCCGCCGGTGGTCACCGCCGAGGTGACCGGCGACCTCGACGCCGACGGCGCCTACGTCGGGTCCGGGACCCTGAACCTCACGGCCAGGGACCCCGGTTCGGGTGTGGCGGGCATCGAGTACGACCTCGACGGCGCCGGCTGGGCGGCGTACACCACGCCCGTCGTCGTCGACACCCCGGGCAAGCACACCGTGGCCTACCGGGCCACGGACCGGGCCGGCAACGTCTCGGAGCCGGGTTCGGCCACGTTCACCGTGGTCGAGGCACCCCCGGTGGACGAGACCGCGCCGACCGTCACGGCCCAGGTCACCGGCGAGCAGGACGAGGACGGCGCCTACGTCGCCTCGGCGACCGTGCAGATCCTGGCCGAGGACGCCGGGTCGGGCGTCGAGACCGTCGAGTACAACCTGGACGGCGACGGCTGGACGGCCTACACGGACCCCGTGATCGTGGACGTCACCGGCGCCCACGAGGTGTCCTACCGGGCCACCGACGCGGCGGGCAACACGTCCGGGCCCGGGAGCGTGGAGCTGGTCGTGGTGGACGGGCAGGACCCGCCGGACACCACGCAGCCGATCGCCTCGGCCCAGGTGGACGGCGACCAGGACGACGAGGGTGCCTACCTCGGGTCCGCCACGGTCACCATCACCGCCCGGGACGACGAGTCGGGGGTGGCGTTCATCGAGTACGCGCTCGACGACACCGCGTTCCGGGAGTACACCGGCGCCGTGGAGGTCACGGAGCCCGGGTCGCACGCGTTCGCGTACCGGGCCACCGACAACGCGGGCAACGTGACCCGGACCGGCACCCTGCGGTTCGACGTCGCCCGCGGTGCGATCGACGCCTGCCCCGTCTCCGACGAACGCCCCACGGTGATCCTCGGGAACAAGGACAGCAAGGTGACCAACTACGACACCGGCAACGGGTGCACGGTCGCCGACCTGCTCGACGCGGACGGCGGGTGGGTCAGCCACAGCGCGTTCGTGAGCCACGTGCAGCAGGTCGCCGACCAGCTCGACGACGCCGACGTGCTCACGGCGCAGGAGGTCACGAAGCTGGTCCGGGCCGCCCGCCAGTCCGACGTCGGGCGGTAGGCACCGGCACGGCCGCACACGCACCACCATGAGACGGAGCGGACCGTCTGCCCCCTGGGCAGGCGGTCCGCTCCGTCGTCGGGGCACACTGGCCGGATGGCGTCCACGGCCGGTTGGGCAGTTGTCGGTGTGCCGTCCAGCGCCGCGGCGCACTCCCGCGGGCTGGAGAAGGCACCGGCAGCCCTGCGCATGGCCGGGCTGCTCGACGCACTACGAGCGGCCGGCGTCGACGTCCGGGACGACGGCGACCTGCCGACCGCGACCTGGCGCGCACACCGCAGTCCGGGCGAGCCCAACGACGTCGGCCGCGTGATCGACGGCCTGCGCGGCGTGCGGCGGAGCGTCGACGCGGTCCTGGCCCGGGGCGAGCGGGCCCTGGTGCTCGGCGGGGAGTGCACGGTCGCCCTCGGGGTGGTCGACGCCGTCGCCGAGCGGCACCCGGACGTGGCCCTCGTGTACGTCGACGGCGGCCAGGACCTCCAGCTCCCGCCGGACCACCCCGACGAGCCGATCCTCGACTCGATGGGCGTCGCCCACCTCCTCGACCTGCCCGGCACCTGGGGGCCGCTCGCCGCGGTCGGCCACCGGCGCCCCCTGCTGACGGCCGACCGGCTCGTCTACCTCGGGTACAGCGACGACGAGGAGGACGTCCACGGGCTCGTCCCCGCGGTGCGGATCCCCGCCGCGCAGGTGCTCGCCGACCCGGAGGACGCCGCACGGCGCGCCCTGGCCGCCGTGGGCGGCACCCCGTTCGTGCTGCACCTCGACGTCGACGTGCTGGACTTCCTGACCCTCCCGGTGGCCGACGTCCCGACGTACGGCCGCGGCCTGGTCCCCGCGACGCTGGACCGCGTGCTGCGCGCGCTCGCCGCCGACCCCGGCCTGCGGGCCATGACCTGCGTGGAGGTCAACCCCGACCACGCGGACGAGGCGGGCCTGCGCGGCGTCGTCCGGCTGCTGGCGGGAGCGCTCGCCGCGGGGTAGACGACGGCGCCCCGCCCCTCCGCGAGGAGGGACGGGGCGCCGTGGTTCGGCTCAGGAGGCTCTGCCTTCTGTCGCCTGAGCCTGCGGTTCCGCTCCGGGCGGGTGCCTCGTTCCTCGGCCCCACCCTGCGCTGCACCTCCGGCTCAGGCTCCGTTCGTCTACCGCCTGAGCCTGCGGTTCCGCTCCGGGCGGGTGCCTCGTTCCTCGGCCCCCACCCTGCGCTGCACCTCCGGCTCAGGCGACGAGCGAGCGGAGCACGTACTGCAGGATGCCGCCGTTGCGGTAGTAGTCCGCCTCACCCGGGGTGTCGATGCGGACCACGGCGTCGAACTCGACCCGCGAGCCGTCGCCCTTGGTCGCGGTGACCTTGACCGTCTCGGGCGTGACGCCCTCGTTCAGCACGGTCACGCCGGTGACGTCGAAGGTCTCCGTGCCGTCCAGGCCCAGCGAGTCGGCGTTCTGGCCGGCCGGGAACTGCAGCGGCAGCACGCCCATGCCGATGAGGTTGGAGCGGTGGATCCGCTCGAAGCTCTCGGTGATGACGGCCTTGACGCCCAGCAGCGCGGTGCCCTTGGCGGCCCAGTCGCGCGACGAGCCGGAGCCGTACTCCTTGCCGCCGAGCACCACGAGCGGGGTGCCGGCCGCGGCGTAGTCCTGCGCGGCGTCGTAGATCGTGTCCTGGGCGTTCTTCACGAAGTTGAAGGTGAAGCCACCCTCGACGTCGTTCAGGAGCTGGTTGCGCAGGCGGATGTTCGCGAACGTGCCGCGGATCATGACCTCGTGGTTACCGCGGCGCGACCCGTAGGAGTTGAAGTCGCGACGGCCCACGCCGTGCTCGGCGAGGTACGTGCCCGCCGGGCTGTCCGGCTTGATCGAGCCGGCCGGGCTGATGTGGTCGGTCGTGACCGAGTCGCCGAGCTTGGCCAGCACGCGGGCGCCGGCGAAGTCGGTGACGGGCTCCGGCGTCATGCCCATGCCCTCGAAGTACGGGGGCTTGCGCACGTAGGTGGACTCGCTGTCCCAGGCGAACGTGTCGCCCTCGGGCGTCTCCAGCGCGGCCCAGCGCTCGTCGCCCTTGAAGACGTCGGCGTAGTCCGACTCGAACATCTTGCGGTCGATCGAGGACGCGATCGTCTTCTCGACCTCGTCCGGCGAGGGCCAGATGTCGCGGAGGAACACGGGGTTGCCGGCCTCGTCGCGGCCCAGCGGGTCGTGCTCGAAGTCGAACTCCATGGTGCCGGCCAGGGCGTACGCGATGACCAGCGGCGGGGACGCCAGGTAGTTCATCTTGACGTCCGGGTTGATGCGGCCCTCGAAGTTACGGTTGCCCGACAGCACCGAGACGACCGACAGGTCGTGCTCGTTGACGGCCTCCGAGACCTTCTCGTCCAGCGGCCCGGAGTTGCCGATGCAGGTGGCGCAGCCGTAGCCGACCAGGTGGAAGCCCAGCTTCTCGAGGTACGGCCAGAGGCCGGCCTTCTCGTAGTAGTTGGTCACGACCTGCGAGCCCGGCGCCATGGAGGTCTTGACCCACGGCTTGGAGACGAGGCCCTTCTCGACGGCGTTCTTGGCGAGCAGGGCCGCCGCGATCATGACCGACGGGTTCGACGTGTTGGTGCACGACGTGATCGAGGCGATCGCGACCGCGCCGTGGAACAGCTCGAACTCCTTGCCGTCGCTGTTCGTGACGTGCACGTGCTTGCGGCCGTTCGCGGCCGGCGCCGGGGAGTCCGACGCGGGGAACGACTCGCGGCCGACCTCGTCGGCGCCCGCACCCACCTCGGGCGCGTAGTTGGGCAGGTCGTGCAGGAACGCCGACTTCGCGTTCGTCAGCTCGATGCGGTCCTGGGGGCGCTTCGGCCCGGCGATCGAGGGCACGACCGTCGACAGGTCGAGCTCCAGGTACTCGGAGAAGACCGGCTCGACCGAGTCGGCGTCGAGCCACAGGCCCTGCTCCTTGGCGTACGCCTCGACCAGGGCGAGCTGCTCCTCGGAGCGGCCCGTCAGGCGCAGGTAGTCGACCGTGACCGAGTCGATCGGGAAGATCGCGGCCGTCGAGCCGAACTCCGGCGACATGTTGCCGATGGTGGCGCGGTTCGCGAGCGGCACCTGGGCCACGCCCTCGCCGTAGAACTCGACGAACTTGCCGACCACACCGTGCTGGCGCAGCATCTGCGTGATCGTGAGCACCACGTCGGTGGCCGTCACGGCCGCCGGGATCGAGCCGCTCAGCTTGAAGCCGACCACGCGCGGGATGAGCATCGAGACGGGCTGGCCGAGCATCGCGGCCTCGGCCTCGATGCCGCCGACGCCCCAGCCCAGCACGCCCAGGCCGTTGACCATGGTGGTGTGCGAGTCGGTGCCGACGCAGGTGTCGGGGTAGGCGCGCAGCGCGCCGCCCACCTCACGCGTCATGACCGTGCGGGCCAGGTACTCGATGTTGACCTGGTGCACGATGCCGGTGCCCGGCGGGACGACCTTGAAGTCGTCGAACGCCGTCTGGCCCCAGCGCAGGAACTGGTAGCGCTCGTGGTTGCGCTGGTACTCGAACTCGACGTTGCGCTGGAACGCGTCGGCGCGGCCGGCGACGTCGATCTGCACCGAGTGGTCGATGACCATCTCGGCGGGGGCCAGCGGGTTGACCTTCGTGGCGTCGCCGCCGAGCGCGGCGACGGCCTCACGCATCGTGGCGAGGTCCACGACGCAGGGCACGCCGGTGAAGTCCTGCATGATCACGCGCGCCGGCGTGAACTGGATCTCGGTGTCGGGCTGCGCGTCCGGGTCCCAGGACGCGAGGGCACGCACGTGGTCGGCGGTGATGTTCGCGCCGTCCTCGGTGCGCAGGAGGTTCTCGGCGAGGATCTTCAGCGAGTACGGGAGGCGCTCCACGCCCTCGACCGCGCTGAGCCGGAAGATCTCGTAGGACTTGCCGGAGACCTCCAGCGTTCCCTTTGATCCGAACGTGTCCACGGTGCTCACTCGGGCTCCTTCTGCGGGGCTGACGGTGCGTCGGCTCTCACAGGCGCGGTCATCGCGCGAAGGAGCCGCCGCATGGGTTCCAGGGGGCTTCACCCAGCCTAGGCCGGGCTGCTGGAGCCAGCATATCGCATTTATCTTGACGTCAAGATATCTGCCGGCCGGGCGCCCGTCTCCTCCTGCTCGGCCGCCGGCGCCTGGAGCGTCCGCACCACCCGACGGGCGATCGCGGCGTTGCCCGCGTCGGTCGTGTGGATCCCGTCCTCGTGCACCAGGCGGCCCTGGACGATGTTGGGGTCCAGCAGCGACACGTACGTGGCCTCCGCGTCGGCCGCCGCGGCCCGCACGGCGCTGTCCAGGGCGCGCGCCTCCAGGCCGACCGCCCACGGGGTGGAGGGCCCGACCGACACCATCTCGGCGTCGGGGAACCGCTGCACGGCCAGGGCGTACGTGTCCGCCACCGCCTCGAAGACCGGCCCGGGCTCGGCCCGCAGGTCCTTGAAGTCGTTCTGCCCGCCGGCGATCACCACGATGTCCACGCTGCCCGGGGGCACCGACCGGAGCTGGGCGGGATAGTTGAGCTTGTTCAGCTCCGCGTTCCCCTTGACGAACCCGGTGCCGCCGTCGGCCACGTTGAGCTCACGCCAGCCCATCTGCTCGGACACGAGCGTGCTCCACCGCAGCTCGGGCGACGTCGCGCCCTGTCCCACCGTGTAGGAGTCGCCGACGAAGAGGGCCACCGGCTCCTTCTCGGCCACCGGGGACGGCGAGGGCGACGGCGACGGGGACTCCGCCCAGACCGACGGCGCACCCCGCGGCGCGGGCACCGAGGCCCCGCCCGTACCGCCGACGGCGATGCCGCCGGCCCCCAGGACCATGCCCACCAGGACGGCGACAGCAAAGGCCGCCACCACCGACACCGCGATCCCGCCGCTCACCAGCCACCGCTTCACGGTGCGCATCCTATGCGCACTGACCTGGGGCTTCGTCCATCGTCCGGTCAGCCCTGCCGGTCCAGCACCGCCACGGCCTCGACATGGTGCGTGTGCGGGAACAGGTCGAACGCGCGCACGCCCGTCAGCGCGTACCCGTGCGCCGCGAGGTAGCCGACGTCGCGCGCGAGCGCCGCCGGGTCGCACGCCACGTAGACGACGCGGCGCGGCTCGCGGGCCGCGATCGCGTCCACCACGGCGCGCCCGGCACCCGAGCGGGGCGGGTCCAGCACCACGACGTCCGCGGCGGGCACGTCGGCCTCGCCCGGCCCGCCCGCGAGCACCCGGTCCACGGAGCCCACGCGCAGGTCCACCTGCTCGTGGGCGTGCGCGTTGCGGCGGGCGTCCTTCACGGCGCGCGCGTCGCCCTCGACGGCGACCACGCGCCCGTCGGGCCCGACGGCGTCCGCCAGCGGCAGCGTGAACAGGCCGGCGCCGGAGTACAGGTCCAGCACGGTCGCCCCGGCCAGCTCCCCCGTGCTCGCGCCGGCGGCGTCCAGCACGGCGCCCGTGAGCACGGCCGGCGCCTCGCGGTGCACCTGCCAGAACCCGTCGGCGGCCACGCGGTAGCGGTGCGTGCCCCACGGGCCGGTCACGACCTCGCTCACGGCGCGACGGGCGTTGGGCCGGGAGTCCGGCCGGCCGCGGCGCCACGGCTCGCCGTCGACCAGGAGTGCCGGGTCGCCCTCGGACGGCGCGACGAGCTCCAGCCGCGCGCCCGGCGTCCAGGCGCGGGTGAACACGTCCTCGGCGACGGCGAACGCCGCCAGCTCGGCGGAGGCCAGCGGCATCTTCTTCAGCGCCACCACGTCGTGCGAGCGGTGCTTGCGCATGCCGGCGTGGCCGTCGGCGTCGGCCACCAGGTCGATCCGGGTGCGGTAGTGCAGGCCGCGGCGCTCGTCGTCGCCGGGCACCGCCTCGACGGTGACGTGCTCGGCGAGCCAGTCGGCGTCGATGCGCGCCAGGCGCTGCAGCTGCTCGGTGAGCACGGCGGTCTTCCAGCGTCGCTGCGCGGGCAGGGCGACGTGCGACAGCTCGCCGCCGCCCACGCCGTCGGCCCCGGCCGCGGGCCACAGGGGCTCGACGCGGTCGGGGGACGCCTCGAGCACCTCGACGGCGTCGGCGCGCCAGAAGCTCGGGCCGCCCTCGGTGACGCGGGCGCGGACCCGCTCCCCCGGCAGGGTGTGGCGCACGAACACGACGCGGCCGTCCAGGCGGGCCACGCAGTGGCCGCCGTGCGCGACCGGGCCGACCTCCAGCTCGAACTCCTGGCCCACCTCCGGCCCCGGGGCGGCGTCGCTCACGCGCCGCGCGCGGCCCGGCCGCGGGGAACGCTGGGGGCGACGGCGCGGGCGGCCGCCCTGCTCGGGGTCTGCGGGCGCGGTGCGACGGTCGGGGTTGCGGGGCATGTGCTCAAGTATCGCCCACGGCCCGCCCGGACCCGGCCCGTCACCGGCCCGGCTGCGTCACATCCTGCGGCCGCGCAGGAAGGTGTCGCCCTCCAGGCCGGTCTGCCCGTGCGTCGAGGCGAGCTGCCACGGCACCGACGCCACGACGACGCCGGGGGTGAACAGCAGGCTGCCCTTGAGCCGCAGCGCCGACTGGTTGTGCAGGAGCTGCTCCCACCAGTGCCCGACCACGTACTCCGGGATGTAGACGATCACCAGGTCGCGCGGCGACTCGCGGTGCACGGACCGCACGTACTTGACCACCGGACGGGTGATCTCGCGGAACGGCGAGTCCAGGATGCGCAGCGGCACGGGCAGGTCGAGGGCCTCCCACTCGGCGGTGAGCCGTTCCACGTCCTCGCGGTCCACGCCCACGCTGACCGCCTCCAGCACGTTGGGGCGCGCGGCCCGCGCGTAGGCCAGGGCCCGCATGGTCGGCTTGTGCACCTTGGAGACCAGCACGACGGCGTGCACGCGGCTCGGCAGCGCCCGCGCGGCGGAGACGTCGTCCAGCGCCAGCTCGTCGCGCACGCGGTCGTAGTGCTTGCGGATGGCCCGCATGAGCACGAACAGCACGCCCATCGCCAGCAGGGTGATCCAGGCGCCGTGCGTGAACTTGGTGAGCAGCACGATGATCAGCACGATGCCGGTCAGCCCGAACCCGACGCCGTTGACCAGGCGCGAGCGCTTCATCCGGCTGCGCGCCGCGGGGTCGGGCTCGGTGCGCAGCCCGCGCGTCCAGTGCCGCAGCATGCCGAGCTGGGACAGCGTGAAGGAGACGAACACGCCCACGATGTAGAGCTGGATCAGGCGGGTGACCTCGGCGTCGAACACGACGATGAGCACGATCGCCGCGACGGCGAGGGTGACGATGCCGTTGGAGAACGCGAGCCGGTCGCCGCGGGTGTGGAGCTGGCGCGGCAGGTAGCCGTCGCGGCCCAGGATCGAGCCGAGCACGGGGAACCCGTTGAACGCCGTGTTCGCGGCGAGCACCAGGATGAGGCCCGTGACGGCGGAGACCGCGTAGAAGGCCGGCGGGAAGCCCGAGAAGACGGCCTCGGCGAGCTGGCCGATGACCGGGATCTGCACGTAGTGGTCGGAGACCGGCTCGCCGTTCAGCGTGAGCTGGCTGTGCGGGTCCTCCGCGAACTGGACGCCGGTGGCCTGGGCCAGCAGGAGGATCGACATGATCATCGTCGCCGAGATCGTGCCGAGCAGCAGCAGCGTGGTCGCGGCGTTGCGCGACTTGGGCTTGCGGAACGCCGGCACGCCGTTGCTGATGGCCTCGACGCCGGTCAGGGCGGCACAGCCGGACGCGAACGCCCGGGCCAGCAGGAACGCGCCCGCGATGCCCACCAGGCCCTGGTCGAACGCGGCCTCGGCGGACAGCTCGAACTCCGCGCTCTGGGCCTTGGGCAGCGTGCCCGAGAAGAACCGGAACGCGCCCGTGACGATGAGGGCCCCGATGATCGCCATGTAGCAGTAGGTCGGGATGGCGAACGCCGTGCCCGACTCCTTGACCCCGCGCAGGTTGACCAGGGTGAGCAGCGCCACCGCGATGACGGCGGCGAGCGCCTCGTGGCCGCGCAGCCCGGGGATGGCCGCGGAGGCGTACTGGGCCGCCGACGAGATCGACACGGCCACGGTGAGCACGTAGTCGACGAGCAGCGCGGAGGCGACGCCGATGCCCGCCGAGGGGCCGAGGTTGGTCGTGGCGACCTCGTAGTCGCCGCCGCCCGACGGGTAGGCGTGCACGTTCTGGCGGTAGGACGCCACCACGATGAGCAGCACCACGACCACCACGAGACCGACCCATGGCGAGAACGCCAGGGCCGCGATGCCCGCCAGTGACAGGGTCAGCAGGATCTCGTCCGGGGCGTACGCCACCGAGGAGAGGGCGTCCGAGGCGAACACCGGCAGTGCGATGCGTTTGGGCAGCAGCGTGTGCCCCAGGCTCTCGCTGCGCATGGGGCGGCCGACCAGGAGTCGCTTGGCCGCATCGACGATGTCCGACACGTTGGAAGACTCTATGCCCGTCGATGGCCTCCAGCGCACCCGGGGCACTCGCGGCGCGGTAGCGTTCCGTCCGTGCACTTCGTCATCATGGGCTGCGGCCGCGTCGGCTCCAGCCTCGCCCAGGAGATCGAGGGCCGCGGACACTCCGTGGCCGTCATCGACCAGAACCCGGACGCGTTCCGGCGTCTGCCTGCGGACTTCTCCGGCAAGAAGGTGACCGGGGTGGGCTTCGACCGCGACACCCTCGTGCAGGCGGGGATCGAGGACACGTACGCGTTCGCCGCGGTGTCCGACGGCGACAACTCCAACATCCTGTCCGCGCGCGTGGTCCGGGAGACGTACGGGGTCGACAACGTCGTGGCCCGGATCTACGACCCGCACCGCGCCGAGATCTACCAGCGGCTCGGCATCCCGACCGTCGCCACCGTGCGCTGGACGGCGGACCAGGTGCTGCGCCGGATGCTGCCGCTCGGCTTCACCGACGAGTACCGCGACCCGTCCGGCACGGTGCGGCTCGCGCAGATCGACTACCACCGGCGGTGGGTCGGCCGGCCCGTGCTCAACGTCGAGGCCGCCACGGGGGCGCGGGTCGCCTTCGTGACCCGCTACTCGTCGGCCATCCTGCCCACCCCCGACATCGTGCTCCAGGAGAACGACGTGCTCCACCTCCTCATGGCGGCCGACCGGTCCGCCGAGATCGAGCGGATCCTCACCGCCGCGCCGACCGCCGAGGAGGACTGATGCGCGTCGTCATCGCCGGGGCCGGCTCCGTGGGCCGCTCGATCGCCCGGGAGCTGCTGAGCCACGAGCACGAGGTCACCCTCATCGACAAGAACCCGGCGGCCATGCGGGTCTCGCAGGTCCCCGAGGCGGAGTGGGTGCTCGCGGACGCGTGCGAGCTGCCCGCGCTGGAGGCGTCCGAACTGGAGCAGGCCGACGTCGTCGTGGGCGCCACCGGCGACGACAAGGTGAACCTGGTCTTCTCCCTGCTGGGCAAGACGGAGTTCGGGGTGCCGCGCACGGTCGCGCGCGTGAACAACCCGAAGAACGAGTGGATGTTCGACCAGTCCTGGGGCGTCGACGTGGCGGTCTCGACGCCGCGCATCATGACGGCGATGGTCGAGGAGGCCGTGGCCGTCGGTGACCTGGTGAAGATCTTCAGCTTCAGCCACTCGCGCGCCGACATCCTGGAGCTGACGCTGCCCGCCGACTCCCGGGTCGCCGGGACGCGCGTGGGCCAGGTGGTGTGGCCGGCGGACGTCACGCTCTCGACGATCGTGCGCGACGGCCGCCCGCTGGTGCCGAGCCCCGACGACACCCTGGAGGCCGGTGACGAGCTGCTGCTGGTCGCCGGCTCGGACGCCGACACGGACGCGCTGCAGAAGCTGCTGGTCCCGAAGGGGTGACCGGGCGGGGCCCGGCCGGCGGCGTCAGGCAGGGCTGACGTCAGGCAGCGGGCCGCGGCTGGGGACGGCGCACGACGTACCAGGTCAGGTACAGCACCAGTGCCCAGAGCGGCACGCCGAGCAGCAGGTGGAACGTGCCCAGCCAGGCGACGTCGCCCGCGAAGTAGAGCGGCGTCTTGACCGCGAGGCGCAGCGCGAACAGCCCCACCCAGAGCCAGGTGGCGATCGCGTACATGCGCATCTTCGCCGGGTCGTCCCGCCACGCGGTCAGCGCGGCGAACGCCGAGGGCTGGTCGTCGGCGCGGTTGGCCTCGGCCTTCACGGCCTCCGGCGTCAGGCCGGCGCGCAGCGCCTCCACCACGTAGCCGACGGCGGGGCGGCGCGCGAGGATCGTGCCGAGCAGCACCACGAGGTAGCCGGCGTTCAGCAGCAGGCCGCCCGCGTAGTAGTCCTCCGCGTCGCCGGACGTCCAGGCCCAGACCACGCCGACGGCGATGCCGAGCAGGCCGCCCAGCGCCTGGGTGACCGGCGTGCGCTGCACGAGGCGCGCCACGACGAGCACCAGGGCGGCCACCACGGACGCGACCAGCGGGACGGTCAGGTCGTTGGTGATCACGAACGCGACCACGAACACCAGGCCGGGCAGCACCGCCTCGACCAGGCCGCGCACCCCGCCCACGGCCTGCGCGGCCGAGAACTCGTCGCCGGTGAGGGCACGCATGCCGCGCGCGGGGGTCTCTGCGGGCTGTGCCGCGGACTGCGCCACGGGCTGCTCCGGGGGCACGTCAGGACGTGCGGGATCGCTCATGGGGGCTATTGTGCCTCGCCCGGCCGGGGCCTCAGCTCGTACCGCGGGTTGAACATGGTGCGCCGCCCGTCGACGTCGCAGACCATGCCCTCGACCCGGATCCGGCGGCCCGGCTCGATGCCCTCGATCGTGCGGCGGCCGAGCCACACGAGGTCGAGGGCGCCGGAGCCGTCGAACAGCTCCGCCTCCAGGGTCGGCACGCCCTCGCGCGGGCGCAGCACGACCGAGCGGAGTACGCCCGCGACCTTGCCGCGGGAGCGGGTGGGCACGGACGTGACCGCCGCACAACCGATGTTCTTGGACGCGTCGGCGCGCTCCGCGGTGTCGCTGACCTCCTCGTTCGAGGCCAGCGTCGCCGCGATGCGCGAGGCGAGTGCCGAACGGAGACTCATCAGTGGTTCACCTCGTCAGCCGATCTGGGTGATCTCAGGGCCGCGGCGCAACGGGTTGAAGTCCGACATCTGCGGTGCGGCGCCCTGCGGACCGGCCGGCTCCTGCGCCGGCTGTGCACCATCCTTGCGCGCCGACTTCGGCAGCGCCAGGGGCAGCAGGTCGCGCGGTGGGCGCGGGCTCTGGTCCCGCACCACGACGATGTTCGCGAACACGGACTCCAGCGGCTTGGCCGCCTCGGCGTCCAGCGCCGCCCGGCCCGCGAGCACGCCGCGGATGAACCAGCGGGGCCCGTCCACGCCCACGAACCGCGCCGGCCGCTGGCCGGACTGCCCGTCGGGGCCCGTCACGGGCATGCGGACCAGCAGCTCGCGGCCGAACACGCCGGGCACGTCGTCCACGATGCCGCCCTGCCCGCTCACGGACTGCGCGATCTCGTGCCGGATCTCGTCCCAGATGCCCTCGGTGCGCGGCGCGGCGAACGCCTGGATCTGGAGGTTGGACCCCTCCAGCGCGGCCGTCACCCCTGTGACCTTCTGCGTCTTCTTGTCGATCTCCATGCGGAGCTCGAGCCCGGGCATCACGGGCAGCCAGATGGCGCCGAGGTCGACCCGCGGGCCCATCTCGTCCACCTGGGACCGGTCGAAGGGTCCGTGGGGCCGCTTCTGCTGCTCGGCCTCCACCGACGCCCACTCGACCGAGGCGGCCTCATTCGCCGTGCCTCGTCGGCTGAACAGACCCACAGCCACACTCCTTCGTCGTTCGTCCGTTGCTCGCCTCACCCGGGCGCGCGCTTTGCTCCGCCGGGCGGCGTTATCCGCTCGTTACTTACAGCCTAGACCTGTCCGGCGCCCGGCTGGACACGCGTTCAGCGCCCGGCGAAACCGCCGCTGGAGCCGAAGCCGCCGTCACCCCGGTGCGAGCCGGGCAGGGTCTGCGCGGGCAGGAACCGCGCGCGCTCGACCTTCTGGATCACGAGCTGCGCCACACGGTCGCCCCGGACCAGCTTCACGGGCTCGGTCGTGTCGGTGTTGAGCAGCGTGACCTTGATCTCGCCGCGGTAGCCCGCGTCCACGGTGCCCGGCGCGTTCACGATGGTCACGCCGTGCTTCGTCGCGAGGCCCGACCGCGGGTGCACGAACGCCGCGTAGCCGTCCGGCAGCGCGATCGAGATGCCGGTGGGCACCAGCACCCGCCCCTGCGGCGGGATCTCGACGTCGACCGTGGTCACCAGGTCGGCGCCGGCGTCGCCAGGATGCGCGTACGAGGGGACGGGAACGTCGTCCAGGAGGCGGATGAGCACGTCGACCGTGCTGCCGTCGTGAGCTGGCTCAGGGGTGGGCACGCCGGAAGAGTACGCCACCTCGGCCCGCGTCGCCGCAAGAGTGCCGAGGCAGTGTCCAGGACTGGGATGATGTGTCCATGACGGCGACCACCCTCACCTTCCACGAGCGTCTCCTGCCCGGGCCCGGTGGCTGGCTCGGCACGGTCGGTCTGGGCGCCATCGCGGCGATCGCGCTGTGGCCCGTGCACGCGGCCACGGCGGTCGCCGTCGGGCTGCTGGTGTGCGTGGGGTCGGCGGTCGCCCTGGCGGTGACGTCGCCCGTCGTCGAGGTGTCCGACGGCGTCCTGCGCGCCGGGAGCGCCCGGATCCCGGTCGCGCTGCTCGGCACGGCGCAGGCCCTGGACGTGGCCGCCATGCGGCACGAGCTGGGCCCCGGCCTCGACGCGCGCGCCTACGTCTGCCTGCGCGCGTGGGCGCGGACCGGGGTGCGGGTCGCGCTCGACGACCCGGCCGACCCCACCCCCTACTGGCTGGTCTCCACGCGCCGCCCGGAGCTGCTGGTGCAGGCCCTGGCTGACTGAGCCCTCCCAGGCCTCTCCCGGGCCCGGACACGACGAAGGCTGCCATGCTCCGCATGACAGCCCGGTCGTGTCGTCAGTGCCGAAGGCCTGGTGGATCAGGCGGCGCACTCCGTGCAGATCATCTGGCCGGCCTTCTCGTAGGCCAGCTGGCTGCGGTGGTGCACCAGGAAGCAGCTCGAACACGTGAACTCGTCCGCCTGACGCGGCAGCACCCGTACGGCGAGCTCCTCGCCCGACAGGTCGGCGCCCGGGAGCTCGAAGCCCTCGGCCGCTTCTGTCTCGTCCTCGTCCACAACGCCCGAGGACTTGTCGGAACGACGTGCCTGCAGCTCCTGGATCGAGTCCTGCTCGACATCCTCGTCGTTCTTACGCGGGGCGTCGTAGTCAGTTGCCATGTGGTGTTCTCCGTCGGTAGGTGGTCGCGCCGGAAGGGTTCGGGACATCCGGGGTTCGACGCCGCCCCGGCCGGGACACCGCAAGCACCGTCGAACAGCGACCGCAAGCGGGTGTACGCGCAGATAATGCACACGGCCCCGGTTTTGTTCCCGAGTCGGCCCACGGATTGTGCACCATTTCTGTCAGGCGCGCTACATCTACCGGTGTAACCCCCGTCACGTACGCTCTGACCTGCAACAACGGCCCGTTTTCGGCCTTTTGGACCTGGTCAGCAGTGACCAGCCTTGCGGGGGTGTGTCATAAAAAAGATCACCCGAGATCTACGCCGCCGGCCCCGTCCGCGTCGGCCTCCTCCAGGATCCCGGCGAGCTGCGCGACGAGCTCCGCCGGCCCCGCGACCGTCATCGCGTTCCCGGCGGGCCGGCCCCGCAGACCGGTCACCACGGCGCCCGCCTCGGTGGCCACGATCACGCCCGCCGCCATGTCCCACGGGTTCAGGCCGCGCTCGTAGTACAGGTCGAGCGAGCCGTCCGCGAGCAGGCACAGGTCGATCGCGGCGGAGCCGAGCCGGCGGATGTCCCGGATCCGCGGCAGCACCTGCGCCAGCACCTGGGCCTGCTCGGCACGGCGCGCGGCGTCGTACCCGAAGCCCGTGCCCACCAGGGACGTGCTCAGGGACGCCGGCGCGCCCGCGTGGACGGGCACGCCGTCGCGCGTGGCGCCCTCGCCCAGCCCGGCCGACCAGGTCCGCCCGTCGGCGATGCTGTGCACGCACCCGGCCAGCACGGTCCACGACGCCGGCTCGGGCGGCCCCGCCACCACCGCCACCGACACGGCCCAGGACGCCACCCCGTACAGGTAGTTCACCGTGCCGTCGATCGGGTCGAGCACCCAGGTCAGCCCGCTGGTGCCGGGCACGTCGTCGCCCTCCTCGCCCAGGATCGCGTCGTCCGGGCGCTCCGCGGCGATCATCTCGCGCAGCAGCTCCTCCGAGGCGCGGTCCATGACCGTGACCGGGTCCACGTCGCTCGACTTGGTCGCGGCCACCTCGACCCGCTCCGGTCTGCCCTCGCGCACGAGGGTCCCGGCCGCCGTCGCGAGGCGGACGGCGAGGTCGCGGAGGGTGGTGACGGTGACGCCGTCGGGCAGCTCGTGCGGTGCGGGTGAGATCACGCGCCCATCCTGCCCCACCCGCCGGCGGGCTACGATCCGGCGGCACACCGACGCGCCTGCGCCGCGCCGCCCCCGCTCGGTGGCAGGCTCGGCACACAGGACTACCCCGGGAGGACTGGCATGGACGAGCTGGAGCTGGTGAGGCTGCACGAGGACGGTGAACGCCTCGTCCTCGCCGCACGCGACGGCACCCAGAGCACCCTGCCGATCACCGACGCCCTGCGCGCCGCCCTCCGGGGTGACCGGCCGCGCCTGGAGTCGATCCGCGCCCAGGAGGAGTCCACCCTGCGTCCGCGCGAGATCCAGGCGCGCCTGCGCGCGGGCGAGACGTGCGAGGACCTCGCCGAGGCCTCGGGCCTGCCCGTGGAGCACGTGCGGCGCTTCGAGTACCCCGTCATCTCCGAGCGCGAGCACGCGATCTCCCGGGTGCGCGCCAAGGCCGTGCTGAACGACGACGACACCACCACCACGCTCGGCGAGGTCGCCGACGAGCGGCTGCGCTCGCGCGGCGTGCGGCCCGACGACGCGCGGTGGACCGCCACCCGGGAGGGCACCCACCCCTGGATCGTCCAGGTCGAGTTCACCGCGGGCGAGCGGGCGCGGGAGGCCCGCTGGTCCCTCGAGCCGCGCGGCGGCTTCGTCACGGCGCTCGACGACGAGGCCCGCTGGCTCGGCCTCCCGGAGGACGACGGTGGCCCGGCGCTCGCCGGCGTCGCCACGCTGCCGCCGCAGCGGCTCGGCCAGCGCGGCTCCCGGCCGGCACCGCCCGAGCCGGACGACACGGACCTGCTCCTGGACAACCTCTCCGAGAGGCGCGGCCAGCGGCCCTCGCGGCGCTCCGCGCCCGACGTCGGGCCGCCCGACCTGCTGGAGCTCGACCACCTGGACGGGGGACCGGCAGGCCCGGGCCCCGGGTCGGCGGCGAGCCCGGACGAGCCCGACGAGTCCACGCCGGAGCCGGCCGCGGCCGTCGTCGACATCGGCGCGCGGCGGGGCGGGTCGCGGCCGAGGATGCCGTCCGTCAAGGTGCCGGACTCCCCCGCCGACCTGGAGTGGGAGGGGCCGAGCCAGTGGGAGATCCCGGGGCCCGTACCGGCCACGCCCCCGCCGTCGGACCAGGAGGCGAAGCCCGAGGCGGAGCCTGCGCCCGCCCCGGTCCCGGAGCCGGCGAACGTGCCGGACAAGGAGCCGGCGGCCGCCAAGCGGCCCGCGCCCAAGCGCGGCCGCAAGTCGCGCGCGCAGGTGCCGAGCTGGGACGAGATCGTGTTCGGCTCGCGCCCGGAGGTCTAGCCCCAGGGTCTCGCTAGCCCCAGAGGGACTCGTCCGCCGACCGGCGGCGCGCGGTGAGCGCGGTCATGCGGCGCATGTGGTGGCGGCGGCACAGCACCTCGTACGCGACCTCGGCGAGGCCGACGTCGCCGATCACCACCTGCTCACCCTCGGTGACCATGATCCCGTCCACGGTGCGCGCGTTGTGCGTGGCGCGCGCACCGCACCAGCACAGCGACTGCACCTGGAGCAGCTCGACACGGTCGGCGAGCTCGATGAGGCGGGCGGAGCCGGGGAAGAGCCGGGTGCGGAAGTCGGTGGTGATGCCGAAGGCGAAGATGTCGATCTCCGTCTCGTCGACCAGCCGGGCGAGCTGCTCCACCTGCGCGGGCGAGTAGAACTGCGCCTCGTCGCACACGAGGTAGTCGACGGCCTCGCCGCCGGCGCGCCGGCCGCTGATCTCGACCCAGAAGTCGGTGTCGTCGGTCACCTCGACGGCCGCGACCTCCAGGCCCAGCCGGCTGGAGACCCGGTCCGCGCCCGCCCGGTCGCCCCGGCTGAAGATGAGCCCCTCGCGCCCGCGGGCGCGGAAGTTGTGGTCGGTCTGCAGGGCGAGCGTGGACTTGCCGGAGTCCATGGTCCCGGAGAAGAAGACGAGCTGGGCCACGAGAGCTTCCTAGGAGAGGGCGGTCAGGAACGGCACGAGCATCTCGTGCGGCGTGAGCGAGCCGTGCACGCCGGGCAGCGCCCGCGCGTTCGCGGAGTGCACCCGGGAGTCGACGACGGTGGCGGCGCCGGTCATCGCCACGACCACGTCCCCGATCGCGGGCAGCACGTGCTCGGCGACCGGCCCGAACCAGCCGTCGGCCACGGCCCGCTCCCGCAGCACGACCAGGGCGTGGTCGCCCAGCCGCTCGGTCCACCGGGCCGCGACGTCGGCCGGGTCGGTGCCCGGCTCGGTGTAGACGTGCAGGGCGCGCGGCTCACCGCCCACCATCGCCACGCCGGGGTGCAGCGCCGGGTCGGTCGCGACGTCCCACTGGGTGGTCAGGTCGGCCGTGATCTGGCCGTGGTCGGCCGTGACCAGCACCAGGGTGCCGCGCGGCACGCTGCGCAGCAGGCGGCGCAGCTCCCGGTCGGTGGCCTCCAGCGCGTCGCCCCACTGCCAGGAGTCCCAGCCGAAGCCGTGGCCGGTCTTGTCGACGTCGCCCTGGTACAGGTACACCAGGCTCTGCCCGGTGCCGGCCGGGCCGGCCGGCCGGCGCAGCGCCGCGACGGTGGCGTCCACGCGCTGCTCGAACGTCTCGGCGGCCACGTGGGCGGGGCCGCGCAGCGCGGCCTGGCTCATGCCGGAACCCGCGAACTTCCGCGGGCCGGGGGCCACCACCCGCGTGCCGGCGGCGGCGAGCGTCTCCAGGACGGTGGGCTCGCGCTGCACGTCGGCGGGGTCGCCGAGGTCGCGCCACTGCACCACCGCGGCCAGCTTCCCGGTCTCCGGGTTGCGCTGCGTGTAGCCGAGCATGCCCGTGAGCCCCGGCGCGGTGCCGGTCCCGAGGATGCTCAGGCCCGCGGCCGTCGTGGACGGGAAGCTGGAGGTGAGCGTGGCGGCGTCCTCGCCCCGCTCGCGCAGGAGGCCGCGCAGGAACGGCGCGTGGCCCCCGCGCTCGGCGAGGTTGCGGATGCCGAGCCCGTCCACCAGCACGACGACCACGCGGTCGGCGTCGGGCAGGCCGAGGGCCGCACGGCAGCCGGCCGCGGTCAGGCCCGTGGCCGTGGTGAGGTCGTGGCCCAGCGCGCCCGCCGCGGCGGGCAGCACCGCGGCGAGGCTCGCGGTGTCGTAGGACGGCGCGACGAACCCCTCGGGGAGGTGCGGAGCGCTCACGCAGACGTGGCCCGGGACAGTGCCCGGGCGAAGTCGACGGCCGCCCGGACGGCGGCGTCGCCCTCGGCCTCGCCGGAGACGCGGACCACCACGTCGTCGGGCGTCACCTGGCCGGTCAGGCCGTGGTCGGCCGTGCAGTTCGGGTCCACGCAGGAGGCCGGCTCCAGGTCGACGCGCGAGACCGCGCCCCAGCCCACGGCGAGCGTGACCTCGCGCGTGGCCCCGCGCTGCGGGTACTGCGCCGGGTCCGCGATCACGTGGGTGAGCGCCACGGAGCGGATCTCGCGCACCGGCACCACCTCGGTGGTGGCGGACGCCGAGCCGGACCGGGCCGGGTCCTCCCCCGAGTGGTCGTCGACGTGCGCGGTGACCAGGCGGGTCGGGGTCAGCACCAGGACCGTGAGGTGGCGGCGCACCTCCGAGTCGAAGGTGGTCTCGGCCTGCACGAGGTGGGCCACCACCTCCTCGCCGGCCAGGGCCACGTCGAGCACGTCCGCGACGAGCTCCGGGTAGTAGCCGGCCCGGTGCAGGTGGGCGGTCAGGTCGTCACGGGCATCGGTAGGGGCATGGGGCACGAGGGGAATCATCCCATGAGAGGGGCTCTCGCCGTTAGCCCGGCAGCGCCCTGCGCAGGGCGTCCGTGCGGCGTTCGGCGGGGCGCAGCCGGATCGTGGCGTGCAGCACGGAGGCGCCCCGCTCCGCGACGGCCACGGGGTACAGCTCCACGGACGCGAGCTCGGGCAGGTCGTCGGCCATGACCGAGACGCGGGCCAGCACGTCCTCCAGCGCCGCGACGTCGGCGGCGGGCGCGCCCTGGTACCCGAACAGGCGGGGCGCGGCGCGCACGCCGCGCACCATCCGGGCCACGTCCACGTCGGTCAGCGGCGGCACGCCGTGGGTCACGTCGTCGAGCAGGTCGACGGCGTCGCCCGCCACGCCGAACGAGACCACGGGCCCGAACAGCTCGTCCTCCACCGACCGCACCACGCACGCCACGCCCGTGGGGGCCATGGCCTGCACCTCCAGCACCGGGTCGGGTGCAGGCAGCAGGGCCGACGCCGCGGCGAGCATGCGCTCGGCGTCCTCGGTCAGGTCCTCGGCGTCGGCGATGTCGAGCCGCACGCCGCCCAGGTCGGCGCGGTGCCGCAGCGCGGGCGAGGCGATCTTGAGCGCCACCGGCCAGCCCAGCTCCTGCGCGGCGGCCACCGCCTCCTGCGGCGTGCGCACGCTCCGGGAGCCCCACAGGGACAGGCCGTAGCAGGCCAGCAGCTCGGTCGCCTCCTCCTGGTCCAGGACCGTCCCGTCGGGGTGCCGGCCGAGCAGCGACTCGACGAGGGTGCGCGCCTGGGTGCGGGCCACGCCGTCGGACACGCCCTCCCGCAGGGCCGGGCGGACCGGGCTGCCGTGGTCCTGGGTGCGCCACCGCGCGTAGCGCACCACCTCCCCGAGGGCCCAGACGGCGTCCTCGGGCGTGGAGAAGGCGGGCAGGCGGACCTCGCGCCCGTCGTGGCTCGCCGCGAGCTCGTCGGGCATGCCGTGCAGGCCCAGCGCGCTGACCACGGTGGTGCGGCCCGTGCGGGCCGCGGCCGCGGCCACGGCGCGGGCCATCGCCTCGGTGCGCGGCAGCACCACGGGCACGGAGACCATGACGACGGCGTCGCACGCGTCCGGCGCGTAGAGGGCGTCGACGGCGGCGGCGATCTCGTCGTCGGGCGCCCCGGCCGACAGCGACTCCGGCGGCCCGACGACGGTCAGGCCCGCCGCCGCGACGGCGTCGGCCACGAGCGCGGCGAGCGACGGCGAGCTGGCAAGGATGCCCACCCGGCCGCCCGCCGGCAGCGGCTGGTGCGCCAGCACCTGTGCGACGTCCATGAGCTGGTGCGTGTTCTCCGCGCGGATCACGCCGGACTGCCGCAGCACCTCGTCGAGCATCCGGCGCGGGGCGCGCGTGGCGCGCACGGTGTGCCCGGGCGGCACCACGCTGCCGTGGCGCCCCGCCACGACCACGACCACGGGCTTGACGAGCGCGAGGCGGCGGGCGATGCGCGAGAACTTGCGCGGGTTGCCGAGCGTCTCCAGGTACAGGCACACGACGTCGGTGTGGGGGTCGTCCTGCCAGTACTGCATGACGTCGTTGCCGGACACGTCCGCCCGGTGCCCCGCCGACACCAGCGTGGACAGGCCCAGGCCGCGCCGTTTGACGGTCTCGGCCGCCGTCACGGCGGTCGGCGCGCTCTGGCTGAACAGGCCCACCCGCCCGGCGCGCGGGGCGGTCAGGGCGAGGCTGGCGCGCAGACGCGCGCCCGGCACGTTGGTGAGCAGGCCGTAGCTCGCCGGGCCCACCACGCGCATCCCCTCGCCGTGCGCGGTGCGCAGCAGCTCCCGGCGGCGGGCCACACCGGCGGGCCCGGCCTCGGCCCAGCCCGCCGACAGCACGACCACGCCGTGCGCGCCCGTGCCGCGCAGGCGGCGGACGGCGTCGATCACCTCGTCGGGCGGGGCGGCGACGACGGCGAGGTCGATGCCGTGGGGGGTGCCGGCGCCGTTGCTGCCGCCGCTGGTGCCGCCGTTGCTGCTCTCCGGGGCGAGGTCCGCCCAGGTCACGTCGTCGCCGAGCACGAGGAGCTCGGTGTCGCCGGGGTCGGCGGCGTGGGCCTCGCGGACGCGGGCGACGAGCAGGTGGTCGATGTCCGGGGCGTCGGCGGTGCCGGCGTCGGCAGGGCCGACCAGGAGCACCCGCCGCGCCGAGAGCAGGCCCTGCATGGAGCGGGCCTCGGTACGGTGCTCGCGGTCGGCCATCACCTCCCGGGACCGGTCGGTCGGGTCGAGGTCGACCGAGACGCTCACCACGCCGTCGTCCAGGTGCTGCTCGACGTCGTAGCCCGCCTCGCGGAACACGCCCAGCATCGCGCGGTTCTGGGGCAGCACCTCGGCGATGAACCGGTGCACGCCCCGCTCGCGCGCCGCCGCGGCGATGTGCTCCAGGAGGACCGAGCCGAGGCCCTGGCCCTGGAGCGCGTCCGCGATGTTGAACGCGACCTCGGCGGTGCGCCGCCCCGGCTGGTCGTCGGTCACGTCGTAGCGCGTGACGCCGACGATGTCCTCGCGGCCGGCGCCGTCGTCGTCCGTACCCGGCCGGACCGCGACGAGCGCCGCGCGGCGTACGTGGTCCACCGTGACGAGCTGGGTGAGCAGCCGCTCCGGGATGCGCTGCAGCGCGGCGAAGAACCTCAGGTAGGTGGAGCGCTCGGACTGGGCCATCTGGAAGCGCTGGAGCGCGTCGGCGTCCTCGGGGCGGATGGGGCGCACGTGCGCGGTCGAGCCGTCGCGCAGCACCACGTCGGCCTCCCACTCGACGGGGTAGCCGGTCGCGTAGGGCGAGCGCACCGTGCCCACCTTCCGGTCGGCCCGTTCTGGCTGGTCCACGGGACAAGGCTAACGACCCCGCGGGAGGTGCCGCCGTACCGGGGCGGCAGCCCGCTGGTCAGCCCTCTGGTCTGCCCTCTGGTCTGCCCGTCGGTCAGCCCACCAGGACCATGCCCACGAGCAGCATCACGGCGAAGCCCACGAGCACGAGGCGCTGGCGCCGGTTGGGGCCCGACGCCGTCAGGATCGCCGCGACGGCGGGACCCGCCCCGAGCAGGAGCCATGCGCCGACGGCCGGCGCCACGTTCACGGCGACGGCGCCGACGGCGACGACCACCAGGCCGTGCACCACGCCGAGCCCGACCCGCATCGCGACCACGATGTGCAGCACCGCGGCGAGGATCGCCAGGCCGGCCCACATGGTGATGCCCTGCTCCAGGCAGCCCCACTCCTGCTCGGCGCACCGCCAGGACTGCATCCACCACGTGACCAGGGCGCCGAGCACCAGGACGGGCACCACGCTGAGCCCGACCACACCGTAGGCGAGGCCGATCCGGGCCAGCCAGCCCGGGACGGTCGTCGACCTGCTGACCAGCGGCAATTCGGGCATACCTGAATACTGCCAGGTGGGACGAGGTCTGTGCACACGGCTCGGCGATGACCTGGTGAGACGTCCGTGAAGAGCCTCCTGTGCGGAGGGCGTGTGCGCGACCTGGAGTGTGGGTGGCGCGAGGTACGGTTTGCCTGTCCCCGTCCAGCCCCAGAGCCCAGGAGCCCCACGAACCATGGCGCGCAAGCCGTCGCAGCCGCTCGACGAGAGCGAGATCCACGAGAAGGTCGTGGACATCGACGTCGCCTCGGAGATGGAGGCCTCGTTCCTCGAGTACGCCTACTCCGTCATCTACTCGCGGGCGCTCCCCGATGCGCGCGACGGCCTCAAGCCGGTGCAGCGACGCATCCTCTACATGATGTCGGACATGGGGCTGCGGCCCGACCGCGCGCACGTGAAGTCGTCGCGCGTGGTGGGCGAGGTCATGGGAAAGCTGCACCCGCACGGTGACGCCCCGATCTACGACGCGCTCGTGCGCCTGGCGCAGGACTTCTCGCTGCGGCTGCCGCTCGTGGACGGGCACGGCAACTTCGGCTCGCTCGACGACGGCCCCGCCGCCCCCCGGTACACCGAGGCGCGGCTCGCGGCGCCGTCGATGGCGATGACCACCGGGCTCGACGAGAACGTCGTGGACTTCGTGCCGAACTACGACAACAAGCTCACCCAGCCCGAGGTGCTGCCCGCCGCGATCCCGAACCTGCTGGTCAACGGCGCGTCCGGCATCGCGGTCGGCATGGCCACGAACATGGCGCCGCACAACCTCGTCGAGGTCGTCTCGGCGGCACAGCACCTGATCAAGAACCCCGAGGCCACGCTGGAGGACCTGCAGCGGTTCGTGCCCGGGCCGGACCTGCCCACGGGCGGCAAGATCGTCGGGCTGGAGGGCGTGCGCGACGGCTACCGCACCGGCCGCGGCAGCTTCCGCACCCGCGCCACCGCACGGATCGAGAACGTGACCCCGCGCCGCAAGGGCATCGTCGTCACCGAGCTGCCGTACCTGGTGGGGCCGGAGAAGGTGATCGAGAAGATCGCCGACGGCGTCAAGGCCAAGCGCATCCAGGGCGTGGCCAACGTCCAGGACCTCACCGACCGCACGCACGGCCTGCGCCTCGTGATCGAGGTCAAGACCGGCTTCGACCCCGACGCCGTGCTGGAGCAGCTCTACCGCGTCACGCCGCTCGAGGACTCGTTCGGCATCAACAACGTGGCCCTTGTCGACGGCCAGCCGCGCACGCTCGGCCTGCTCGAGATGCTGCGGGTCTGGGTGGACCACCGCATCCTGGTGGTCCGCCGCCGCTCGCAGTACCGCCTGGACAAGCGCCTGGAGCGGCTGCACCTGGTGGACGGCCTGCTCATCGCGATCGTCGACATCGACGAGGTCATCCAGGTGATCCGCTCGTCCGACGACGCCGCCATCGCCCGCGACCGGCTGCGCGAGATCTTCGACCTGTCCGAGCCGCAGGCCTCCTACATCCTCGACCTGCAGCTGCGCCGGCTGACCAAGTTCTCCCGCATCGAGCTGGAGAAGGAGGCCGAGGAGCTGCGCCGCGAGATCGCGGAGCTGGAGCAGATCCTCGGCGACGAGAAGCTGCTGCGCCGCCTCGTGAGCACCGAGATGGGCGAGGTGGCCAAGACCTACGGCACGCCGCGCCGCACCGTGCTGCTCGACGCCGCGGGCGGGTCCGTCGGCTCGGTGGCCGTCGCCCCCGCGAACGGGCGCAAGAAGAACGTGGAGCCGATCGACCTGCAGATCAAGGACCAGCCCACCCGCGTGGTGCTGTCCGCCACCGGCCTGCTGGCCCGGCTCCCCGACGACGTCCCGGTGCCGCGCGAGGGCAACCGCGCCGCGCACGACGCCCTGCGGGGCGACGCCGCGGCGTCCACCCGCGGCCACGTGGGCCTCGTGACGTCCGCCGGCCGGATGCTGCGCATCTCCGTGCTCGACCTGCCCTCGCTCCCGCCGACGGACGGCGCGCCCTCGCTGTCCGGCGGCATCCCGGTCAGCGAGCTCGTGGAGCTGGAGCGCGGCGAGAGCGTGCTCGCGGTGACGGGGCTCGGCGCCGACGCGCCGACCGTCGCCGTCGGGACGGCGCAGGGCGTCGTCAAGCGCGTCGCGCCGTCCGACGCCCCGGCCAAGGGCGACGAGTGGCCCGTCATCGCGCTCAAGGACGGCGACACCGTGGTCGGTGCCGCCGTCGTGGCCGACGACGACGAGCTGGTCTTCGTGGCCGACGACACCTCGCTGCTGCACTTCCCGGCGTCGTCCGTGCGCCCGCAGGGCCGCGCGGCCGGCGGCATGGCGGGCATCAAGCTCGCCGAGGGCGGGCGGGCCGTGTTCTTCGGCGCGGTCCCGGCCGGGGTCGACGCGACCGTCGTGACGATCGCCGGCGCCGGTGACGCGCTGCCCGGGATCGAGCCGGGCGCGGGCAAGGTGACGCCGTTCGCGCTGTACCCGGGCAAGGGCCGGGCGACCGGCGGCGTCCGGTCGCAGCGGCTCCTGAAGGGCGAGGACGGCCTGATCCTGGCCTGGGTCGGCGCCACTCCCCCGCGTGCGCTCGGCGCCGGCGGCCAGCCGGTCGACCTGCCCGAGGTGGACCAGCGCCGGGACGGCTCCGGGACGCCGATCGCGGTGCCGGTCGCGGTCATCGGGTGATCTCGGGAGAGTAGTTCTGTGGGAGGTGTCGATTCCGGCGCGGCTCGCCCGTCCAAGGCGTGTCAACATCCCACGAACGAGGAGCTTGTCATGACCGACACCTGGGTCTTCCTGATCCGCGAGAACGACTGGGACTCGGACGCGTACCTCCCCGAGAACATGGGGGGCCGCGACCTGTCCGAGGACGAGGACATGGCCGCGCACCAGCGCTTCGGCGACGCTGTGGCCGCGCTCGGGGCGAAGATCACCGGCAGCAACGCCCTGCAGAACGCCAAGTACGGCGGATGGGTCGCCGCCGGCGCGGGCGGCGGCGAGCCGGTGTACACCGATGCCCCGTTCACGGACACAAACGAGGTGATCACCGGTTACTACGAGATCGAGTGCGACGAGGCCACCGCCCGCAAGATCGCCGGGCTCGTGCCGAGCTCGAACACGGTCGAGTGGCGCAAGGTCGTGCAGTTCGGCTCCTGAGTGCCGATCGATCCCGCGGCGTTCCGCACCGCCTGGCCCCAGGTGGTGCGGTCGCTCGCGGTGACCACCCGCAGCCTGGACCACGGTGAGGAGTACGCCGCCGAGGCCTTCGCGCGCGCCGCCGCCCAGCCTGACGGCACCATCGACGACCTCGTGGGCTGGTGCGTGCAGGTCGGCCGCCGCACCTGGCTCGACGCGCTGCGCCACCAGGGGGTGTTCGACCGGATCCAGCCCCAGCTCGCTCGCCCGGAGGTGGCCGACGTGGACGCGCCGCACGCCCCGGGCGACGAGCTGGACGACCGCCTCGCGCTGCTCTTCGTCGCCTGCGACGACGCCCTCGCGCCCGGCGCACAGCTGGTGCTGGCGATGCGTGTGGTCTGCGGGCTCACGATCCGGCAGATCGCGGAACACCTCGGCATCGCCGAGGCGACCGCAGCCGCCCGGCTCACCCGCGCCAAGTCCGCGCTGGCCCGGGCGCGGGACGAGTTCGCCGTGCCCGACGGGGCCGCGCGGGCAGTGCGGCTGCCCGTGGTGCTCGGGTGTGTGGCCGGACTGTTCACCGTGGGTCAGCGGGAAGAGCTGCAGCCCGAGGACGCGACGCGGGATCCGGCCCGTGACGCGCTGACGCTCGCCGAGGCACTGGTCGCGGAGTACCCGGACGACCCCGAGGTGCTCGGCCTGCGCGCGGTCTGCCGGCTCGGCCTGGCCCGGCGGCCCGGCCGGGTGCGCGACGGCGTGGCGCTCCCCCTCGACGAGGTGGACCGGTCGGCGTGGGACCGGCGGCTGCTGCGCGCCGGGCTCGGCGACGCCACGACCGCGCTCACGTGGTCGACGTCCCCCGGGGCACCCGAGTCGCCCGGCCGCTTCGTGCTGGAAGCCGCGATCTCCGGCGTGCACGCCACGGCACCGGACGCCGCCGGCACGGACTGGCCGCGGCTGGCCCAGCTCTACGACGCGCTGGCGGGCACCTGGCCGTCCCCGGCGACGCGCGTCGCCCGGCTGGTGGTACTCGGCCGGCTGGCGCTGCGCGACGGCGGCGATCTCGTCCCGGTCGAGCGCGAGCTCGAGGCGCTGGTCGCGGACGGCCCGCCGTACGCCGCCCGCGACGCGAGCCTCACGCTCGCCGACCTGGCCCGCCGGACCGGCCGCACCGACGAGGCCGCCGGCCGGTACCGCGAGCTGCTCGACGTGGTGCCCGAGGGCCCGTTGCGCGAGTTCTGTCGCCGGTACGCGGGGTGACGGGGCGGCGACGGGCAGCGTCCGGAACCCGAAATCCCCTCAGCCGATGTCGGTGTCCGGTGGTTGACTCCAGCGCATGACCGACGACCTGACCTACGAGTTCTCCGCCGACCCCGCCCGCATCGACGCCACGCGCGTGCACGAGCTCGTCTCCCTGCACACCTACTGGGCGAAGGACCGCCCGCGCGAGGTGATGGACGCCGCCATCGCGGGCTCCCGGCCCTACGGCGTCTACCGGCGGGACACGGGCGAGCAGGTCGGGTTCGCCCGCGTGGTGACCGACCGCGCGACGTTCGCGTGGCTCGCCGACGTCATCGTCGACCCGGACCTGCGCGGGCAGGGCATCGGAAAGCTGCTGGTCGCAGGCGTCGTCGCCGAGCTCGACCAGCTCAGCGGCCTGCGCCGGACGATCCTCGCGACGGCCGACGCCCACGGGCTGTACGAGCAGTTCGGCTGGACGCCGGTCACCGAGGAGTACACATGGATGGAACGCCCCGGCAGCGCCGCCGGCGCGCCGGCACCTCAACCAGGAGCAGCCACATGAGCCTGTCCGTCGAGATCGGTGACCTCACGCGCGTCGAGGCCGACGCCGTCGTCAACGCCGCCAACGCCCTGCTCCTGGGCGGCGGCGGGGTCGACGGCGCGATCCACGCAGCCGCCGGACCCCGCCTCCTGGAGGCCTGCCGACGGCTCAGGAACACGACGCACCGCGACGGCCTGGCCGTGGGCGACGCCGTCGCCACCCCCGCGTTCGACCTGCCCGCGTCCTGGGTGATCCACACGGTCGGGCCGAACCTCCATCGCGGCCAGGACGACCCGGCCCTGCTCGCGTCGTGCTTCGCGCGGTCGCTCGACGTCGCCGCCGAGCTCGACCTGCGCTCGGTCGCGTTCCCGGCGGTGAGCGCGGGCGCCTACGGCTGGCCGGTGTCCGACGTCGCGCGCATCGCCGTGGTGACCGCCCGGAACTGGCTCGCCGAGCACTCCGAGGCGGACCTGCAGGACGTGCGGTTCGTCGTGATCGACGAGCGCGTCCGGCGGGCGTTCGACGACGTGCTCAGCTCGTGAGCAGCTTGCGCAGCTCCTCCGGCGTCGTCGCGACCGCCGCCGCGCCCGCCGCCTCCAGCTCCCCGGGCGCGGCGTAGCCCCAGGTCACGCCCACGGTCGCGACGCCGTGGTGGGCGGCCGCGTGCACGTCGTGCTCGCGGTCGCCCACCATGACGACCTGCGCGACGTCGGCCCCGAGGGCCACCACGTGCTCCACCGCCCGCTCCACCACGACCTCCTTGCCCTGCACCAGGCCGGCCGCCTCCGCGACGGCGCCGTGCACGCCGTCGAGCCCGCCCTCGAGGTAGCCGTCCAGCCCGAAGTGCTCCACGATCTGCCGCGCGTAGTGCTCGGGCTTGGCCGTCGCGACCAGGAGCGTCAGCCCGGCCTCCCGGAGCCCCGCGAGCGCCTCCGGGATGCCGGGGATCACCGAGTTGTCGAACATGCCGTGCACCTCGAAGTCGCTTCGGTAGGCGGCGATCACGGCGGTGGCGTCGGCGTCGGACAGGCCGATCCGGGTCATGCTCGCCCCCAGGGGCGGGCCCACGAAGGTGCGCAGGACCTCGTCGGAGGGGATGTCGAAGCCGGCGTTCGTGAAGCCGGTGCGCAGCGACGCGATGATGCCGGGCGCCGAGTCGGTGAGGGTGCCGTCGAGGTCGAGCAGGACGTGCGTGGTACGGGCTGGGAGCGAGAGAGTCACCCGGCGAGCGTGCCACAGGTTCAGTGGTGCCCGTGGTGCGCGTCCGCGCCGGGAGGCAGGTCCGGCCCGGTGCCCCCGACGTCGGGCTCCCCGCCGCCCTCGCCGGACCCGTGAGCGCCGTGCCCCGCGTCGCCGTCGTGCTCGGGCACCGTTCCCGGCTCCTGCCCCGGCTCGACGACGACGAACTGCCCCATCATCCCCTCGTCCTCGTGCAGCAGCATGTGGCAGTGGAACATGTAGGGCACGTCCGGGTCGGTGTAGTCCTCGAACCGCATGAGCAGCCGGTAGGTGCGGTTCGGTTCCAGGTAGACGGTGTCCTTGGGCCCGGCGAGCTCGGGGGGCGGCGGGTCGCCGTCGACGGACAGGACGCGGAACTGGACGTCGTGCACGTGGAAGCTGTGCGGCATCGGCACGATGCTGCGCACCTCCCACACCTCGGTGTCGCCGACGGTGACGGCCTCGTCGATCCGTCCCATGTCCATGGTCTGCCCGTTGATGCGCCGGTCGTCGAGCTCGAAGGTGCGCGTCACGGCCACGTCCTCCTCGTGCAGCGCGTCCTGCGCGGCGTGGGCGGACGGCGTCCAGGCGGGCTCGGGCGACGGCGCGAGCCGGTCGGCGGCCCGCAGCTCCAGCACGTCGAACGCGTCGTTGCCGCCCATCGCGAACGGGACGACGACGCCGCCCAGGTCGGCCTCGAACGAGTGCAGGCGCGTGGACTCCCCCGGCGCCATGCGCACGACGACCTCGGCGCGCTCGCCGGGCGCGAGCCGCACCTGCTCCAGCCGGACCGGGGCGTCGAGCAGCCCGCCGTCGGTCGCGACCAGGTCCATCTCCCGGTCCGGGAAGCCGAGCTGGTAGGTGCGCGCCGTCGACCCGTTGAGCAGGCGCAGGCGCACCCGCTCCGTGGTCACCTCGTGGTACGCGCCCACGGTGCCGTTGGCCAGCACGATCCCGCCGAGCGTGCCGGGCTCGCTGCCGCTGTCGTCGAGCTCGAGCTGGCCGTCGTCGTCGAGGGTCTTGTCCTGCACGATGACGGGCACGTCGTCGACGCCGTACTCCTGGGGCAGGTCGGCGCCGCGGGACGCGTCGTCGTCCAGGAGGAACAGGCCTGCCAGGCCGCGGTAGACGTGCTTCTCCGTGGCGCCGTGCGGGTGCGGGTGGTACCAGAGCGTGGCGGCGGGCTGGTCGATCCGCCAGGTCGGGCGCCAGGTGGCGCCCGGCTCGACCTCCTGGTGCGGCCCGCCGTCCATGGCGGCGGGCAGGTGCATGCCGTGCCAGTGCACGCTGGTCGGCTCGGCCAGGTCGTTGGTGACCTCGACGGCGACGCGTTCGCCGCGCTCGGCCCGCAGGGTCGGCCCCAGGTAGGAGCCGTCGAAACCCCAGGTGCGCGTCTCGACGCCGGGCAGGAGCTCGCTGGTGCCCTCCTGTGCCGTCAGGGAGAAGACACGCGTGCCGTCCACGACCCGCGACGGCGCCAGGGGCGGGATCGCGAGCTCGTTCGTGAACTCCACCTCGTCCACCGGGGTGACCGAGCCGGGAACCAGGGCGCAGCCCGCGAGCGCGAGCAGCGGTGCGGCGAGGGCTGCGAGCCCGGCGACGCCGCGCCTCATCGGACACCCCCGCGCAGCCGCTGCACGCCCGCGGCGGCGATGCCCGCGAGCGCGCCCCACATCGTGTCGAAGGCCAGGGCCGGGACGAGGGTCCACGCCGGGCCGCCGCCCGGGCCGCCGAACCCCGAGAGCACCGGGACCAGCGTGCCGATCGCCGTGGCGACCAGCCCGTAGGCCAGACCGGTCAGGGTCAGGGTGAGCACGGGGCGGGGCACGCGGCCCAGCCCGACGACGCCGATCCAGACGGCGGCGGTGATGCCGATGATCGCGAGCGCCCGGGGTCCGCCGCTGCCGAGCGCACCGGTCAGGCCGGTGAGGGGCCAGAGCAGGGCCAGCGCGGACAGGCCGGCGACAAGGGTCCACGAGACGGCGGCGGGTTCGGCGGGTACGGGCCGGCCGGGAAGGTGTGGTGAGGTCATGCCCCGACGGTGCCCGCCGGGCCCACCTCGCCACATCGGCCCGGGATCGTCTCCTGGTGTCGCCCGGAGGCGACACGACCCTGAGACCGTGGTCTGATGCCTCAGGGGCGGGCCGTCCGTAGGGTGTCGGTGTGCCCGAGCAGAGCGAGGTCCCGCGGACCGTCGACCCACGCGTGACCGTCGACCCGCGCGTCACCGACGTCGCCCTGGCGATCGCCATGGCGCTGGTGGTCGCCGTCGTCATCGCCGCGGACCCCGACGCCCCGGCGCACGCCGGGCCGGGGGCGTACCTGTTCGCGGTGGGTTTCGGGGCGCTGGTCCTGCTGCGGCGCCGGATACCGCGCACGATGGTCGTGCTCACGGTGCTGGGCGTCTTCGCCTACTACACGTTCCAGTTCGCGCCCATCGGCATGGCGCTGCCGGCGGTCGCGGCGCTGTACTCGGCCGCGGAGATGCGCCGTACCGGCTGGGCGATCGGCGGGGGCGCCGTGCTGGTCGCCGTCGCGACGTACTACCGGGTGACGGGCACCGCGGAGGAGTACCTGGCGCCGTACGACCTGGTCACGAACCTCGCGCTGGTCGCGGCGGCGATCGCGCTGGGCGTCGCGGTGCGCCTCTCGCGGGAGGCGCGCGTGCACGAGGCGCACGAGGCCGAGCAGCGGCTGCAGGCGGAGCGGCTGCGCATCGCGCGGGACCTGCACGACGTGGTGGGGCACAACCTGTCGGTGATCGCGCTGCACTCGGGTGTCGCCGCGGAGGCGGTGGGGCGGGACGACGACGCGGCCCGGGGCGCGCTCCACCACGTGCGGGAGGCGACGTCGGGCACGCTGCGCGAGCTGCGCTCGACGGTGCGGGTGCTGCGCGCGCCGCTGGACGCCACCGCAGGTCCGGCAGGCCGAGGCCCGGGCGCGCCCGACGCCGGGTCACCCGAGGTGACGCCGACCGGCCTGGCGGGAGTGGAGGCCCTGGCGAGGTCGGCACGGGCCACCGGCCTGTCGGTCGAGGTGACGCTCGACGTGCCGCCCGGCTCCCTCGACGGCTCGATCGACGCCGCCGCCTACCGGATCGTGCAGGAGTCCCTCACCAACGTGCTGCGGCACGCCGACGCCTCACGCGTGACCGTGTCCGCGCGGGTCACCGGCGCGCGCCTCGCGCTGCGCGTGTCCGACGACGGCCGGGGTGCCGGCCCGGACCTCGTCGCCGGCTCCGGGCTCTCCGGGATGCGCGAACGCGTCGCGCTGCTCGGTGGCACCCTGAGCGTGGGCGACGACCCGGACGGCGGGTTCCTCGTCGACGCCGACCTGCCCCTGCGACTGGAAGGTTGAGGCCGGCCCATGATCCGGATCGTGCTGGTGGACGACCAGGAGCTCGTGCGCGCGGGCCTGCGGGCCCTCGCGGAGAGCGACGGCGACATCACGGTGGTCGGCGAGGCCGCCGACGGGCTCGCGGGGGTCTCACGGGTGCGGGAGCTGCGCCCCGACGTCGTGCTGATGGACATCCGGATGCCCCGGCTGGACGGCCTGGCCGCGACCCGTGAGATCGTCGCGGACCCCGCGCTGGCGGGCACCCGCGTGCTGGTCCTGACCACGTTCGACGAGGACGAGCACGTCTTCGAGGCGGTCCGGTCGGGCGCGGCCGGCTACCTGCTCAAGGACGTGGCCCCGGCCGAGCTGCGCCGCGCCGTCCGCGTGGTCGCGGCGGGCGACGCACTGCTCGACCCGGCCGTGACCGCCACGGTGCTGCGGGCCGTCGCCGCCGGCCCGGCGCCCCGCACCGGGGACGACGATCGCCTGGCCGCGCTCACGGAGCGCGAGCGCGAGGTGCTGCAGCAGCTCGGCCGCGGCCTGACGAACGACGAGATCGCCGCCGAGCTCTACCTCAGCCCGGCTACCGCGCGCACGTACGTGAGCCGGCTGCTCGCCAAGCTCGGCGCGCGGGACCGGGCCGCCCTGGTGATCCTCGCCTACGAGACGGGCCTGGTCAGGGCACCCTGACCAGGCCCGTCCGGGCCGACCGGGACCTCAGGGCGCCCGGGCCTCAGAGCGCCCGGAGCCGCGGCAGCACGTCCTCGCCGAACTGCGTGAGGAAGCGCTCCTGGTCGTGGCCGGGGCCGTGCACCACGAGGTGGTTGAGCCCGGCGTCGACGTAGGGCTTGATCATCGCGACGGCCTCGTCGGGGTCGGACGCGACGATCCAGCGCTTGGCGACCTGCTCGATCGGCAGCTCGTCCGCGAGCTGCTCCATCTCGGTGGCCGACGTGACGCTGTGCTTCTGCTCCGGCGTGAGCGACAGCGGCGCCCAGAACCGGGTGTTCTCCAGCGCGGCGGCGGGGTCGCGGTCGTAGGAGATCTTGATCTCGATCATCTTGTCGACCTGCGCGGCGTCGCGCTCCGCCTTGGCCGCGCCCTCGGCGACCGCGGGCAGCAGCTTCTCCGTGTACAGGTCCATGCCCTTGCCGGAGGTGCAGATGAAGCCGTCGCCCGCGCGGCCCGCGTACTTCGCCACGAGCGGCCCGCCGGCCGCGATGTACACGGGCACGGGGTTCTCGGGACGGTCGTAGATGTTGGCGCCGACCAGCTCGTAGTAGTCGCCCTTGAAGTCCACGGACTCCTCGGTCCACAGGGCCCGCATGAGCTGCACGGCCTCGCGCAGGCGCGCGAACCGCTCCTTGAACTCGGGCCACTCCATCCCGGAGACGGCCGTCTCGTTGAGGGCCTCGCCCGTGCCGACGCCGAGGATGACCCGGTTCTCGGTGAGCAGGGCCAGCGTGGCGAACTGCTGCGCGATCACCGCGGGGTTGTACCGGAACGTGGGGGTCAGCACGCTCGTGCCCAGCTGGATGCGGGAGGTGCGCTCCCCCGCGGCGGCGAGCCAGGCGAGGGCTGACGGCGCGTGTCCCCCCTCGTGCCGCCACGGCAGGAAGTGGTCGGAGACCATCGCGCTGTCCAGTCCCACCTCCTCGGCGCGTACTGCGAGCTCAACCAGCTCGCGCGGCCCGAACTGCTCGGCGGACGCCTTGTACCCGATCTTCAGAGTCACGGTTGCGACCCTACGCCGCATCGCCCGCGTGCGAGCCCGGTCGTCGCGCACATCACATCCGTGCTGCTCAGGGCAGAAGAACCCGACGGACCCGACGGCACGGTCACCGCAACGCCCGGTACGTCCGGCTCGTCAGCTCGTGGTCCAGGTGCGGCTCCAGCCACCCGCTGGTCTCCACCACCCGCGGCAGGGACACCCCCGTGGTGATCCCCAGCCCGTCCAGCATCCACAGCAGGTCCTCCGTGGCGAGGTTGCCCGTGGCCGACTCCGCGTACGGGCACCCGCCCAGGCCCCCTGCCGACGTGTCGAACGTCGTCACCCCGTGCCGCAGCGCGGCCGCGACATTGCCCAGCGCCTGCCCGTAGGTGTCGTGGGCGTGCAGGGCCAGCACGTCGTCGGGCAGTCCGGCGGCGTTCAGCGCGTCCAGCAGCGCGACGACGTGCCCCGGCGTCCCGACGCCGATCGTGTCGCCCAGGGAGAGCTGCTCCGCGCCCAGGTCCATCAGGCGCCGGGCCGCGGTGACCACCTGCTCCAGCGGCACGTCGCCCTCCCACGGGTCGCCGAAGCACATCGAGACGTACGCCCGCACCCGCATCCCCGCGGCGCGCGCCCGCGTCATGACCGGCTCGAACATCGCGTACTGCTCGTCCAGGGACCGGTTCAGGTTCCGGCGCGCGAACGAGTCGGTGGCGCTGGCGAAGACCGCGATGTGCCGCAGCCCCAGGTCGTAGGCGCGCTCCAGGCCGCGCTCGTTCGGCACGAGCACCGGCAGGTCGCGGGCGCGGTCGCCGAGCCGGTCCACCAGCGCGCCCAGCACCTCGGCGGCGTCGGCGAGCTGCGGCACCCAGCGCGGGTGCACCAGGCTCGTGGCCTCCACGTACGGCAGGCCGGCGTCGAGCAGCCGCTCGACCAGGTCGATCTTCACCGCGGTGGGGACCACCGCCTTCTCGTTCTGCAGCCCGTCGCGCGGGCCCACCTCGTAGACGGTCACGCGGTCCGGCAGGGCCGGGTCGCGCACCACCTGCGGACGGCGGTACTCCCGGTGCGCCTGGTCAGGCATCGGCCACCTCCATGACGAACAGCACCTGCCGCGCCGCGACCTGCTCCCCGGCAGCGGCGCGGACCCGCACCACACCGTCGGACGGCGCCACGAGCGCCACCTCCATCTTCATCGCCTCCAGCACGCCGAGCGCCTGCCCGGCGGTCACCACCTCGCCGTCGCGCACCTCGACCCGGGCCAGGGCGCCGGGCATCGCGGCCACCACGACGCCGTCGGACAGGTCGGCCTCTGCCGCCCGGGAGCCGCCCGGCCGGGCGAACCGGAAGGTGTGCCCCCGCGTGCTCACCTCCACGGACCGCGGCCGCACGTCCACCACGAACCGGGCGGTCACGCCGTCCAGCTCCAGCAGCGTCGCGCCGTCCCCGGCACCCTCCACGGCACCACCCACGGCCCGGCACGACGTCGGCGGCTCGCCGTCGCGCCGCACCTCGCCCCGGGCGACGCTCACGCGCAGCACCGCGTCGTCGAGCTCGACCCACGTGTCCGCGGGCGGGCCGCCGAGCCGCCAGCCGTCGCCGCCGCCCTGCGCCGCGGCGGAGGCCACCGCCCAGGCGGCCGCCACGAGCGCGGGTCCCGGGTCCGGCGCGGGCAGCGGGTGGGTGTCCAGCCAGGCGGTGTGCACCTCGCCGTCGCGGAACGCGCCGGAGTCCGCGAGCGCCCGCACGAACCCGGTGTTGGTGACCAGGCCGCCGATCGCCGTGTCGTCGAGGGCGTCGACGAGGGCGTGCCGGGCGGCCTCGCGGTCGGGGCCGCGCGCGATGATCTTGCCGACCATGGGGTCGTAGGCGGCGGGGACGACGGTGCCGTCCTCCAGCCCGGCCTCGACGCGTACGGTGGTCGGGCCGGTCGAGACGGGCCAGCGCACGCGGGTGGCGGTGCCGGCCTGCGGCAGGAACCCGCCGAACGCGTCCTCGGCGTAGATCCGGGCCTCGATGGCGTGCCCGGTGACGGTGACGTCGTCCTGCGTGAAGCCGAGCGGTTCGCCGGCGGCGACGCGGAGCTGCTGCTCGACGAGGTCGATCCGTTCGCCGCGGACGCGCACGACCTCCTCGGTGACGGGGTGCTCGACCTGGAGCCGGGTGTTCATCTCGAGGAACCAGGCGCCTTCGATGCCCTGGCGGGTGTCGACCAGGAACTCGGCGGTGCCGGCGCCGGTGTAGCCGACCTCGCGGGCCAGGTTCACGGCCCACAGGTGCAGCGCGTCGCGCACGGCCGGGTCGAGGTCGGGTGCGGGGGCTTCTTCCAGCACCTTCTGGTGGCGGCGCTGGGCGGAGCAGTCGCGTTCGTGCAGGTGGAGCACGTTCCCGTGCTCGTCGGCGAGGATCTGCACCTCGACGTGCCGGCCGTGCTCGACGTACCGCTCCAGCAGCAGCGTGTCGTCGCCGAACGCCGCGGCGGCCTCGCGGCCGGCGGCTGCGATGGCGGCGGCGAGCTCGTCCTCGCCGCGCACGACGCGCATGCCCTTGCCCCCGCCGCCGGCGGCGGCCTTGACCAGGAGCGGGTAGGTGCGGCTCCCCTGCATGGCGAACCATCCGCCGCCGCTGACGTTCCCGAGCGACCCCAGGACCGGCACGCCCGCCTTCCGGGCGATCTCGCGCGCGGTGTCCTTGCGGGCCATGGCGTCCATCGCAGCCGGCGGCGGTCCCACCCAGGTGAGCCCGGCGCCGAGGACGGCGCGGGCGAACTCGGCCTGCTCGGACAGGAACCCGTAGCCGGGGTGGACGGCGTCGGCGCCGGTCTCCTTCGCGGCGGCGAGCAGCGCGGGGATCGACAGGTAGGACTCGGCGGCCGGGGTGGGGCCGATGCGGACGGCGACGTCGGCGGCGCGGGTGTGCGGGGCGCCGGTGTCGGCGTCGGAGTGGACGGCGACGGTGCGCAGCCCGAGCCGGCGGGCGGTGCGGATGATCCGCAGGGCGATCTCGCCGCGGTTGGCGATGAGCAGCGTGTGCATCGTCATCACATCCGGAAGATGCCGTAGGAGGGTTCGGGGATCGGGGCGCCGGCCGTGGCGGCCAGGCCGAGGGCCAGGACGCGGCGGGTGTCGGCGGGGTCGATCACGCCGTCGTCCCACAGGCGCGCCGTGGCGTAGTAGGGGTTGCCCTGGGTCTCGTACTGGGCGCGGATCGGGGCCTTGAACCCCTCGACGTCTTCCGTGGGGGCGTCGGCGAGGTCCTTGCGGACGGTGGCCAGGACGGAGGCCGCCTGCTCGCCGCCCATCACGGAGATGCGGGCGCCGGGCCACATCCACAGGAACCGGGGGTCGTAGGCGCGGCCGCTCATGCCGTAGTTGCCGGCGCCGAACGAGCCGCCGAGCACGACGGTGAACCGGGGCACGGAGGTGCAGGCCACGGCCGTGACGAGCTTGGCGCCGTCCTTGGCGATGCCCCGGTGCTCGTACTCCTTGCCGACCATGAACCCGGCGATGTTCTGCAGGAACACCAGCGGGATGCGCCGCTGGTCGCAGAGCTGCACGAAGTGCGCGCCCTTCAGGGCGGACTCCGAGAACAGGATGCCGTTGTTGGCCACGATCCCGACCTGGTAGCCGTCGATCCGCGCGAACCCGCACACGAGCGTCTCGCCGTAGCGGGCCTTGAACTCGGCGAGCTGGGAGCCGTCGACGATCCGCCGGATCACGTCGCGCACGTCGTACGGGGTGCGCGGGTCGGCGGGCACGTCGTAGAGCCCGTCGGGGTCCAGCTCGGGCTCCTCGGGCGGCACGCGGTCCAGCACCGGGGCGGCGGCCGGGGTGGTGGCGATGATCTCGCGCACGATGCGCAGGGCGTGGGCGTCGTCGTCGGCCAGGTGGTCCGCGACGCCGGAGGTGGTGGTGTGCACCACGCCGCCGCCCAGCTCCTCGGCCGTCACCACCTCGCCCGTGGCGGCCTGCACCAGGGGCGGGCCGCCGAGGAAGATCGTGCCCTGGTCCCGCACGATGACGGCCTCGTCGCTCATCGCGGGCACGTACGCGCCGCCCGCGGTGCAGGACCCCATGACGGCGGCGACCTGCGGGATGCCCCGGGCGGACAGGTTGGCCTGGTTGTAGAAGATGCGCCCGAAGTGCTCCCGGTCGGGGAACACCTCGTCCTGCATGGGCAGGTAGGCGCCGCCGGAGTCCACGAGGTAGACGCACGGCAGGTGGTTCTCGGCCGCGACCTGCTGCGCGCGCAGGTGCTTCTTGACCGTGACCGGGTAGTACGTGCCGCCCTTGACGGTCGCGTCGTTGGCGACGACGACGCACTGCCGCCCCGCGATGCGCCCGATCCCGGTGACGATGCCCGCGCTGGGCACCGCCCACTCGCCCCCGTACATGTCGTAGGCCGCCAGGGCCCCGATCTCCAGGAACGCCGCTCCCGGGTCGAGCAGCCGGTCCACCCGGTCGCGGGCGAGCAGCTTGCCGCGCCCGGTGTGGCGGGCGCGCGCCTCGGGCGAGCCGCCCTGGCGCACGCGCGCCAGCCGCTCGCGCAGCTGCGCGGTCAGGGTGCGCAGATCCGGTCCAACGCCGACGTCGGTGGTCATGTGCCGCAGCATAGCCCGCTGGTTAATGATCGTTAACCCCTCGTTCCGGCAGGTCGCTCCTAGACTGCTCCGGTGACCCCGCGCAGGCAGCAGATCCTGAGCACGGCGGCCGACCTGTTCGCCGCCCGTGGCTTCCACGGCGTCTCCATGGGAGACATCGGCGCGGCCGTCGGTGTGTCCGGCCCCGCCCTCTACAAGCACTTCGCGGGCAAGGAGGACATCCTCGGCCAGTGCCTCCTGCACGCCTCCGACCAGCTCCTGGCAGGGGCGCGGGAGCTGCTGTCCGACGACGGCGTGCCCGCCGCCGGACCGCACGAACCGAGCGAACCCGACGGCGCCCTCGCCGCCCTGATCGCCCGGCACGCCGACTTCGCGCTCGACAACCCCGCCCTCATCGTGATCCAGGAACGGGAGTGGGGCGCGCTGGGCGCCGACGCCCGCGCGCAGGTGCGGGAGCACCAGCTCGCGTACATCGACGTCTGGACCGACGCGCTGCGCCCCCTGCGCCCCGACCTCGGCGGCACCGAGGCCCGGGCCGCCGTGCAGGCCGCCTTCGGCCTGCTCAACTCGACGCCGCACAGCGCGCGCATCGGACGCGCGGCCATGCGGGCCCTCCTGACCCGCATGGCACGCGCCGCCCTGCTCACTCCACCGGCAGGCCCAGCCCTCGCGCGATGAGCATGCGCTGCAGCTCGGACGTCCCCTCGCCGATCTCCAGCACCTTCGCGTCCCGGTAGAAGCGGGCGATCGGCCCGTCCTCCATGACGCCGTAGCCGCCGAAGACCTGCGCCGCGATGCGCGTGGCCGTCACGGCGGACTCCGTGGCGTAGAGCTTGGCGACCGAGGAGGCCCGCCGGAACTCGTCGAGCGGCGCCCCCGAGTCCTTCAGCGCGGCGGCCCGGTAGGTGAGCGCACGGCTCGCCTGGAGCATGACCTCGACGTCGGCGATCTGGAACGCGACGCCCTGCTTGCGGCCGATCGGCCCGCCGAACGTGGGGCGCACGCCGGCGTGCTCGACCGCGAGCTCCAGCATGGCCTGGATGCAGCCGGTCGCGAGCGCCGCGACGGCCACCCGCCCCGTGTTCAGGCAGATCATGAGCTGCTTGAACCCGTTGCCGCGCTCCCCCAGGAGGTTGGCCTCGGGCACGCGCACGTCCTCGAACCGCAGCGCGTGGGTGTCGCAGGAGCGCCAGCTCATCTTGTCGTGCAGGGGTTCGACGACGTACCCCGGGGTGTCGGTGGGAACGATGATGGCGCTGAGCTCCGGGCTGCCGTCCGGCCGGGTGCCGGTGCGCGCCGCGACGGTGCAGACGCTGGTGATGGGCGTGCCGGAGTTGGTGATGAACTGCTTGGCGCCGTTGACGACCCACTGGCCGTCGCGCAGCTCGGCGGTGGTGGTCATGGCGTTGGCGTCGCTGCCCGCGCCGGGTTCGGTCAGGCCGAACGCGCCCAGCCGCCGTCCGGCGACCAGGTCGGGCAGCCAGGTCTTCTTCTGCTCCTCGGTGCCGTAGCCCAGCAGCGTGCCGACGCCGAGGCCGACGCCGGCCCCGAGCGTGATACCGACGGACTGGTCCACGCGGCCGATCTCCTCGACGGCGATGCAGAGCCCGGTGAGCCCGAGCCCGGACCCTCCGTACTCCTCCGGGGCGGTCAGGCCGAACAGGCCCAGCTCTCCCATCTGGTGCACCACCTCGACGGGCAGGCGACTCTCCCTGTCCCATCGGGCGATGTGGGGCGCGATCTCGCGGTCGGCGTAGTCACGTACCGCGTCCCGGAGCTTGGTGAGCTCCGGGTTCTCTGGTGGGGTATGCATGTTGCGCATGTCACAGAGGTTAACCACCATTAACCTCACAGCGCCAGGCCCCACCCGGAGGACTTCTCGATGACCACCCCCAGTCAGGTCGCCTACGACGTCGTAGCGCTCGACCGACCCGACGCGCCGCCCGTCCCGTACGCCCGGATCACGCTCGACGCGCCCCGGCGGCGCAACGCCCTGTCCCTCGCCCTGCTGGACGAGCTGCGGGCCGCCCTGGACCGCGCCGCGCACGACGACGTGCGCGCCGTCGTGCTGGCGGCCAGCGGCAGCGCGTTCTGCTCGGGGGCCGACCTCACCGAGGCCCTGGCCCAGGGCATGACCGTCTCCGCGCGCCGGCTCGCCGACGTGCTGCGCGACCTGCTGGCCCTGCCCAAGCCCGTCGTGGCGCGCGTGCACGGGCCGGTGCGGGCCGGCGGGATCGGGCTGGTCGCCGCGTGCGACGTCGCCGTCAGCGCCGACCAGATCACCTACGCCTTCACCGAGGCCCGCCTCGCGCTCGCGCCCGCCGTCATCTCGCTCGCGGTGCTGCCGCGGATGACGCCGCGCGCGGCGTCGCACGCGTTCCTCACCGGGGCGCCGTTCACCGCGGCCGAGGCCGCGGCCTGGGGCCTGGTGACCAGCACGGTCCCGCTCGCCGACCTCGACACGGAGGTCGACGCCGTGCTGGCCGGCCTCGCGGCGGGCGACCCGCAGGGGCTGGCCGCCACCAAGGAGCTGCTCAACGCGGACACCCTGGCCCGCTTCGACACGCACGTGGACCACGCCGTGGCGCTCTCGGCGGAGCTGTTCGGCTCCGAGCGCGCCCGGGCGGCGATGGAGCGGCTGCTGGCCCGCTGACCGGATGAGGCCTGAGGGGGCGAGGGCTGATTGGATGGGGGCGTGGCCACCCGGATCTCCCAGCGCAACGCACGCTTCCAGCAGCTCCAGACTCTCGTGACGAACCGCAACAAGCGGCACCGCGCCGGCGAGTTCCTGGTGCAGGGCGTGCGGCCCGTCAGCATGGCCGTCGAGCACGGCTGGGAGGTGCGCGCCCTGCTGTACGACGCCGAGCGCCGGCTCTCGCAGTGGGCCCGGGACCTGCTCGCGGCCCACCCGCACACCGAGCACGTCAAGATGGCGCCCGACCTGCTGGCGGAGCTCGCGGAGAAGGAGGACCCCGAGCTGCTCGCCGTGCTGGCGATGCGGCCCGACGACCTCGATCGCATCGAGGCCGGCCCGGACTTCCTCGGGGTCGTGTTCGACCGGCCCACCCAGCCGGGCAACATCGGCGCGATCGTGCGGTCGGCCGACGCGTTCGGCGCTCACGGCGTGATCACCACGGGACACGCCGCCGACGCCTACGACCCCAAGTCCGTGCGGGCGAGCACGGGGTCCTTCTTCGCGACACCGGTCGTGCGGGCCCCCTCCACGGCGGAGGTCATGGACTGGGTCCAGCAGCGCCGCGCGGCCGGCCTGCCCGTGGTCGTGGTGGCCACGGACGAGCACGGCGACGCCGACGTCTCCGCCTACGACCTCACCCAGCCGGTGCTGCTGCTGGTCGGCAACGAGACCACGGGCCTGACCCAGGCGTGGCGCGACGCCGCCGACGTGACGCTGGGCATCCCGATGACGGGCTCGGCGAGCTCGCTCAACGCCGCGAACGCGGCCACGGTCGTGCTGTACGAGGCCCGGCGCCAGCGGCTCGCCGCCCGCTGACGCCGGACCGCGACGCCGTTCGTCAGAGCTCGATCGAGAGCATCCGCGAGCCCGTCGTGCGCACGTAGCCCAGGCTCGCGTACAGGCCGTGGGCCCCGCTCGGGTTGGCCGTGTCGACGTCGAGCACCGCGTACTGCATGCCCTCGGCCGCGAAGGCCCGCATCCCGGCCGCCAGCGCCGCGAGCGCCGCCTTGCGGCCGCGGTAGGCGCGGCGCGCGCCGAGGATGTCGGTGTAGCCGAACGTGTAGCCGCGCACCTCGAAGTCCTCGGTGTACCGGCCCGCGAGCTCGTAGCCCACCACGAGCGGCTCGCCGGCCCGCAGCGCGGCGGCGGTGTCGGGGTCGGTGTCGGGCGAGGCGAGCAGGGCGTCGACGTCGGGGGCGTCGTCGAGCACGAGGAACGACCACTCCGGGGCGAAGCCGGCCCGCTGGGCCCACTGCTCGCGGGTCTGCGGCTGGCTGCCCCAGTGGTCGCGGAACGCGTCGTTGTGCGCCAGGCGGGCGGCCTCGGCCAGGTCCTCGGACCACGGCACCAGGCGCAGCGAGCCGGTCAGCTCGACGTCGGGCACCGGCGGCACGTCGGGGCCGGTCAGGGGCCGCGCCAGGTCGGAGTAGTACCGGCGCGTCTCGAGGCCGGCCCGCTCGTAGAGGCGCACCTTGGTGGCGGGCGAGTTGTCCTCGGCGAACACGGCGACGCGGGCGGGCACGTCCTTGCCCGACGCCGCGAGCTTCTGCCGGGCGCGCCCGGTCTCCCAGGCGAAGAGCTGCCGGCCGATGCCCTCGCCGCGCCGGTCGGGGTGCACGCCGCCCCAGCAGAAGGTGCGCACCTCGGTCACGTCACCGGGCGGGCTGTCCACCAGCGCCCAGGCCACGAGCGCCCCGTCTCCGTCGAACCCGAGCAGGGAGTCGGCGGCCATGTCGCGCCAGGCGCCGTCGAACAGCTCGTCGATCTCCTCGGCGGTCTCGACGTACGGCTCGGCGTCGGCGCGGGCGATGTGGTTGCGCAGGGCGAGCCACACGGGCACGTCATCGCGGGTGGCGGGGCGCCAGGTCAGGCCGCCCGCCGTGGGCAGGGTCAGGGTCGCCGGGGCGGCGGCCCGCTCCGCGATCGGGGCGAGGGCGGCCGGCGCGGGGCCTTCGGTCTCGGTGGTCATGGTGCGTCCTTCAGGTTCGGTGTGGTTCAGAGCTCGATGGCGTACAGGGTCGAGCCGTCGCTCTTGGCGTAGCCCAGCCGGGCGTACAGGGCGGGCGCGCCCGTGGGGTTGTCGGTGTCGACGTCGAGCTCGGCGTGCTGCATGCCGTCGCCCGCGTAGACGCGCATGGCGTGCGTGAGCAGGGCGACGCCGATGCGGCGGCCGCGGTAGGCGCGGCGCACGCCCAGCAGGTCGGTGTAGCCGGCGGTGTAGCCCTGCGTCGCCCAGTCGTGCTCGTGCCGCCCGGCGCGGTGCAGCCCCACGACGTACGGGGTTCCGGGCGCGACCGTCGTGTCCCCCGGCTGCTCGTGCTCGGAGCCCGGGTAGCGCACGGACTCGTCGACCACGAGGAACGACCAGTGCGGCGCGAACGAGCTGCGGTGCGCCCGCCAGGACTCGGGTGTGCGCGGCTGGCTGCCCCAGTGGTCCCGGAACGCGTCGTTGCGGGCCAGCCGGGCGGCGTCCTCCAGGGCGTCGGTCCACGGCACCAGGCGCAGCGGGGGTTCGAGGCCGACGGCCGGCACGGGCGCGCTCAGGTCGCGCAGCAGGTTGGCGTAGTAGCGCACGGGCTCGAATCCGCCCGCGCGCAGCAGGTCGCGCCGCCCGGCCGGGTCGGTGTCCACGAGGTCCACGGCGATCCGCGCGGGCAGCCCGGCCAGCCGCGGGTCGCCGTCGTGGGCCGCGAGCGCCTGCCGCGCGCGGCCCACGGCCCAGGCGAACAGCTCGGTGCCGATGCCCTCGCCGCGGCGGCTCGGGTGCACGCCACCGAGGAGCCAGGCCCGCAGGACGGTGGCGCCCTCGGTGGGGAACTGCTCGGCGTAGGCGTACGCGAGCGGCGTGCCGTCGGCGTCGAGGCCGAGGAGCGTGTCCGCCGGGTCGTACGCGGGGGCGTCGAGGCTCTCGGCGACCTCGTCGGCCGGCGTGAACCAGTCGCGGCCGTCGGCCTCCTGGACGGCGCGCACGAGCTCTGCCAGCGCGGGCACGTCCGCCCGCGTCCAGGGACGCCAGGTGAGGCCGCCCGCGGTCGGGTGCGTCAGGACGGCCGGCGCGGCGGCGCGGTCGGCGATGGTGGCGCGCACGGGTGACATGCCGCCACGCTAGGCGACCCGGGCGCCGTCTTCCACGGGATTTGCGGTCGCCGACGCGGGATGCGCGCTCGCGGACGCGAGGAGGGCCAGCTTGCCGGCGTCGTCGGACCCGCTGTCGGGGTGGTAGACGACGAGCATCAGGTGCTCGGCGCCGCCGATACCGAGCCGTTCCCGGTTCACGGTCAGCTCCCCGACCTGCGGGTGGTCGATCCGCAGCGGGGTGCCGCGCTGCCCGCGCACCTCGTGGCGCGCCCAGAGGTCGCGGAACCTCGCGCTGGCGGAGAGCTGCCCGACGAGCTCGACGAACCGCGGGTCGTCCAAGTCGGTGCCCGCCGACTGCCGCAGGCTGGCCACGAAGCACTCGGTGACGTTCTCCCACTCCGGGTAGAGCGCCTGGGCGGACGGGTCGAGGAACAGGTCGCGGAGCTGGTTGCCGCCCACGTCCAGGCGCGGGTCGACCGCGCGGGCCAGGGCGTTCGAGGCCACGACGTCGAAGTACCGGCCCTCGACGAACGCCGGCTGCACCAGGGAGTCCAGGAGCTTGCGCGCGCCGTCGGGCAGGGTCTCCTCGCCACGCCCGCGCTGCCGGGCACGCTGCCCGGGGGCGTCGGCGACGAGCGTCAGCAGGTGGGCGAAGTGGTCGTCGTCGAGGTGGAGCACGCGGGCGAGGGACTCCAGCACCTGCACCGACGGGTTGCGGTCGCGCCCACGCTCCAGGCGCAGGTAGTAGTCGGCGCTGATGCCCGCGAGCATCGCGACCTCCTCGCGGCGCAGCCCTGGCACGCGCCGGGTGCCCGCCTCCGGGAGGCCCGCCTGCCGGGGCGTGACCAGCTCGCGCCGGGCACGCAGGTACGCGCCCAGCGGGTTGGTCTGCTCGCGGAGAGGGGGTCCTGCCGCACCCCTGTCCCAGGAGGGCTCTGGTTCGCCGGTGTGACCGCTCATAGCGTTCCCAACGGCCCGGTCGGGCCGCATATTTCGGAAGGAACACGGATGACCGTCACGCTGATCACCGGTGCCAACAAGGGCATCGGCTACGAGACCGCCCGGCAGCTCCTGGAGCGGGGCCACGACGTCTGGCTCGGCGCCCGCGACGCCGAGCGGGGTGCGCGGGCCGCCGCGACGCTGGGTGCCAGGTTCGTCCAGCTCGACGTGACCGACGACGCGTCGGTCGCCGCCGCGCTGGCGACGATCGACGCGGCCGAGGGCCGGCTCGACGTCCTGGTGCACAACGCGGGCGTCCTGGACACCACGCTGGACGGCCCCACCGCGCTGCGGTCCTTCGACACCAACGCGGTGGGGATCGTGCGCGTCACCGAGGCGGCGCTCCCCCTGCTGCGCCGGTCCGCGAGCCCGAACGTGGTGACCGTCTCCAGCAGCGCCGGCTCGTTCTGGGCCGTGACCCACCCCGAGCGGCCGGAGCACGGCCTGCCGATCGCCCTGTACGCGGCGTCCAAGGCGGCGGCCACCATGCTGACCGTCCAGTACGCCAAGGCGCATCCCGGCATCCGGTTCAACGCCCTGGAGCCCGGCACCACCGCCACCGACATGACCGCGTCGTTCGGCATCGGCCGGTCGCCCGCCGAGTCCGCCGCCGTCGTCGTGCGACTGGCGACCCTCGGCGCGGACGGGCCGACCGGGACCCTCCAGGACGAGAACGGGCCGCTGCCGTTCTAGACACCCCGGGCGCTCAGGCCAGGTCCGCGAGCTCCTTCTCGAACCGGGTGCGCAGCGCCGCCTTCTCGGCGGGCGGCAGCCACGCGGCCTCGACGCCGGCCAGCGCCATGGTGCGCAGCCGGTCGTCGGGCACCGCGAGGTCGTCGGCCAGGATGCGGTACTCGCCGGCCAGGGTCGTGGGGAACATGCCCGGGTCGTCGGACGCCGGGATCACGTTGAGCCCCGCGTCCAGCATCGCGGCGATGGAGGCCCGCCGCCACGGCCGCCACGAGCGGCGCGACGTCGTGGAGATCACCGTGAACGGCACCTGCTCGTCGCGCACGCGCGCCACGACGTCGTCGTCCTGCAGGACGAAGTAGCCGTGGTCGATGCGGTCGCAGCCGAGCACGTCCAGGCAGGTGATGGTGTTGACCGCGACCGGGGCGTGCTCGGAGGAGTGCGCCGTGCGGCCGAGACCCGCCTCGCCGGCGAGCCGGTAGGCCGCCGCGAACCGCTCCGGCGGGCCCGCCGTCTCCAGGTTGTCCAGGCCGATCCCCGCGACGTACTCGTGCGGGTGGTCGACGACGGTGCGCACGCGCTCCAGCGCGTCCTCGCCGGAGCCGGACCGGTCGATCGCGGCGATCAGCCGGCCCGACATGCCGAAGTCGCGCTCGGCCATCCGGATGCCCTCGGCGTACGCCTCGACCGACCCGAGGTAGCCGAGGGCGGCCAGGTGCTCGGGCACGGCGTCGAACGACACCTCGAGGTGGCGCGTCGCGCTCGTGCGGTGCGCCGCCTCGAAGGCCTCGTAGGTGATCCGGGTCAGGTCGTCGGCGTCGCGCAGCACCTGCGTGACCCAGCGGGAGGCCTGGAACAGCGAGTACGAGACCTCCGGCTCGTCGGCGCCACGGCCCTGCGGCACCGGGATGCGGGTGTCGCGGTACAGGTCGGGGTCCGGCGGCAGGGAGTTGATGTCCGCGTAGACGCGCTCGGGCTCGGCGGGCAGGTCGAGGCCCTCCCGCCGGGCCAGCTCGGCGAACGTGCTGGCCCGGACGGTGCCGATGAGGTGGCAGTGCAGGTCGACCTTGGGCATGCGGTCCAGGGTCGTGTGGTTCGTGTGCGTCATGGTGTCGGGCCCGGTCAGCCGGCCGTCACCTCACGGGCGAACCGGTCCACCCACTCGCCGCGCGTGGGCACGAGCTCCGCCGGGTCGAGCGTCGAGTAGCCGGCCGCGACCGGGTCGGCCGCGATGTCGCCCACGACGGCCGCGATGGAGTCCGGCACGGTCGCGGAGGGGTTGACCGGCAGGTCGCCCACGAGCTCGGCGGACTTCGTCTGCGCCTCGGCCGAGAGCAGGTAGTCGATGAACTGGTGCGCGCCGTCCACGTTCGGGGCGCCGGCCGGGATCATGGCGCGGTTGGTGGCCATGTACCGTCCGGTGGCGGGCGGCGTCCACGCGTAGGGCTCACCCGAGGCGACCAGGTCGGTCGCGAAGCCGCTCAGGGAGTCGGCGGCGACGATCTCGCCCTGTGTCAGCAGGTTCGTCACCTCGGTGGACGACGAGTAGAACTGCAGGATCCCGGGGGCCCAGCCGCCGAGGGTGTCCAGCGCGGTGTCGATGTCGTACGGCCCGTCACCGTAGGTCTCCCCCACGCCCGAGACCATGAGCTGCCCGGCCGTGACCGAGATGTCCGGCAGCGCGAGGCGGCCCGCGAGCTGGTCGTCCCCGTACAGGTCCCACTGCGCGGCCTCCTGCGCCGACAGCGCCTCGGTCGAGTAGATGGTCCCGTTGAGCTGGTAGCTGTAGGCGGGACCGGCATAGCCGTCCTCGAGCGCGAAGTCGGCCACCTCGTCCAGGGACGGCACCTTCGCGGCGTCGACCTCCTGGAACAGGTCGCTCTCCTGGCCGAGCGCGGCGTAGTAGTCCGAGATCAGCATGACGTCGATGCCGGAGTCGTCGCCCGCCACCTGGAGCTGCGAGAGCCGGTCGGCGTTCGAGCCGGTCTCCACCTCGACCTTGATCCCGGTCTCGGCGGTGAACGGGTCGATGACCGCCTCCTGGAACTCCTCCACGCCGAACGGGAACGTGGAGACGACGATCGTGTCCTCGGCCGCGGCGTCGTCCCCGGCGGAGCAGCCGGAGACCAGCAGGGCGGTGGCCGCGAGGCCGGAGGCGAGGGCCGCGGCGCGGCGGGCAGGCACAGCGTGGGTCATGACAGTCCTTCGGTTGCGGGTTCGGCGGTCAGGAGGGCCAGGCGCGCCCGGGGCGCGAGCAGGCGGACGCGGTCGCCGGCCGACGGCGCCGGCCCGGTCGCGGCGTCGGAGTGGTCGGACCGGTGGTCGGCCCTGTGGTCGGCGACGAGGCGCACGGGCGCGCCGGCCGGGTCGGTGGCGTCGAGGGTCACGAGCAGGTCGACGCCGCGATAGGCGACGTCGACCACGACGGCGTCGAGTACGACGCCGCCGTCCGCCGCCCCGTCCAGGGGCGCGTCCGCGGGGACGATCCGCAGGTGCTCGGGGCGGACGGCGGCCTCGCGGCCGTCGGCCAGCGTCAGGAAGTTCTCGTAGCCGAGGAACTCGGCGACGAACCGGTCGGCCGGCGCGGGAAAGACGTCGCGGGGCGCGCCGGTCTGCACGACCTTGCCGGCGCGCATGAGCACCATCTCGTCGGACATCTCCAGGGCCTCGTCCTGGTCGTGCGTCACGAGCACGACGGTCAGCCCGGTCTCCGACTGGATGCGGCGGATCTCGGCGCGCATCTGCACGCGCAGCCGCGCGTCCAGGTTGGACAGCGGCTCGTCGAGCAGCAGCAGGCGCGGGCGGATGGCGATGGCGCGGGCGAGCGCGACACGCTGCTGCTGGCCGCCGGAGAGCTGCTTGGGCCTGCGGTCGCCCAGGTGCCCCAGGCCCACGAGCTCCAGGGCCTCCCCGGCCCGGCGCCGCCGCTCGGGCGCGGGCACCTTGCGCATCGTCAGGCCGTAGGCCACGTTGTCGGCGACCGTCAGGTGCGGGAACAGCGCGTAGGACTGGAAGACCATGCCCAGGTCGCGCTTCTCCGGCGGGGTGCGGGTCGCGTCCTGGCCGTCGATCAGGATGCGGCCCGACGTCGGCGAGGCGTACCCGGCGAGCATGCGCAGCGTCGTCGTCTTGCCGCAGCCGCTGGGGCCCAGCAGCGTGGTCAGGCGGCCGCGCGGGATCCGCAGGTCGATCGAGTCGACGGCGGTGAAGCTGCCGAACCGCTGGGAGACGCCGACGAGCTCGGCGGCGGGGGTGGTCATCGGTTGATTCCTCCGAAGATCTTGGCGAAGCCGACCGTGCGCTCGGCGACGACGGCCACCACGACGGTCGCGGCCAGCACGAGGGTGGACGCGGCGGCGACCATCGGGTCGTAGCTCTGCTGGACGTAGTCGAGCATCGTGACGGGCAGCGTCCGGAAGTCGCGGGTCTGCAGCAGCAGCGACAGCGGCACGTTGTTGAACGAGGTGACGAAGCCGAGCAGGCCCGCCGAGATGAGGCCCGGGCGCAGCATCGGGAGCGTCACGGTGACGAACGCGCGCAACGGCGAGGCGCCCAGGCCGCGCGCCGCCTCCTCCAGGGCCGGATCGGCCAGCGCCAGGGACGCCCCGGTGACGCGCACGGCGTAGGGCAGCAGCAGCGCCGTGTGGCCCAGCAGCAGGGTGGTGAAGTTGTCCAGGTGCAGGCCGATCATGAGCTGCTGGTACAGCGCGAGGCCCACCACCAGCTCCGGCACCACGAGCGGCGACAGGAACAGGCCCTCCAGCAGTCCCTTGCCCGGGATCCGGCCGCGGTGGATCGCGAGCGTGACCGGCACGCCCAGCACCAGGGCCAGCGCGGTGGCGAGCACCGCGAGCTCCAGGCTGGAGACCACGGCCTCCGTGAACGGCGAGTACGCCACCGCCTCGCCGAACCACTTCAGCGAGAGTCCCTCGGGCGGGAAGCGCAGCGTGCTGCCGGCGGTGAACGCCGTGGCCACGACGAACAGGATGGGCACGATCATGATCACGTAGCCCGCCACGGCGAGCGTGCCGGCCACGGGGTGGCGCAGCCGCAGGGAGCGGCCCGCTCCCTGGTTCAGGGTCTGGCCGGTCATGAGGTGGCTCCCTTCCGGCCCACCAGGGCCGAGATCCCGGAGACCAGGAAGACCAGCACCGTCATCACGATCGCCGTGGCCGACGCCGCCGCCCAGTCGACCGTGACGCTCGCGTAGGAGAAGAGCTGGGTCGAGAGCATGCGCTGGCTGGACCCGCCGAGCAGGTACGGCGTGGTGTACGCGGTCACGGAGCCGGCGAACACGAGCGTGGCCGCGACCACGATGCCGGGCAGCGAGAGCGGCACCAGGATGGTCCAGAAGGACCGGGTGCGGCTGGCGCCCAGGCCCCGGGCCGCCTCGTCGAGGCCGGGATCGACCTGCGCGACGGCGGAGTAGCAGGTGATGACGGCCAGCGGCAGGAAGAGCTGGACCAGGCCCAGCACGATCGCCAGCTCGGTGTACAGGAGCTGGGGCGCCTTCTCCACGATGCCCAGGCCCGTCAGGAGCTGGCCGATGACGCCGTTCGAGCCGAGCACCACGAGCCAGCCGAAGGTGCGCACCACGTTGCTCAGCAGCAGCGGGAAGATCGCCAGCGCGAGCAGCACGCCCGCCCACCGGGACTGCGACCGGGCCAGCAGCGAGGCGATCGGGAACCCGAGCACCACGCACAGGGCGGTGACGATCAGGCCGATGCGCACGGTGCGCCAGATGATCCCGAGGTCGTAGGGGTCGGTGAGCATCGCGCCCATGCGCTCGATCACCTGGGCGAACGTCACGCCGGGCGGGGCGAAGAGCATCGCGACCGCCGGCAGCAGGAAGCCGACGAGCAGGAACGCCAGCCCCGGCAGGAGCAGCAGAAGTGTGGAACGTGCTCGCACGAGCCGTCTTTCGTTGATGGAACCGGTTCCATCGGACCCTAAGGCATGTGTGGCCGTGCTCCTGTAATCCCGCGTTAACTTCCTGTTACGCGCACGGGCAGAGTGGGCGGAAACGGTTGCATCGGCCGTCTAGAGTGTGCGCAACGACCAAGGAGGTACGGTGCCTGATCTGTCCGACGTCGCCGCGGTGGCCGGCGTCTCCAAGGCGACCGCGTCGCGCGCGCTGAACGGAAGCGGCCTGGTGGCCCCCGAGACCGCGGTGCGCGTGGTGGCCGCGGCCGCCCGGCTCGGCTACGTGCCCAACCGCGCGGCCCGCGAGCTCGCCCGTGGGCGTACCGGCATCATCGCCATCGTCGTCCCCACCCTGGACAACACCTTCTTCACCCCGATCATCGCCGGCGCCCAGGCGCGCGCCGAGGAGGCGGGCCTCCAGCTCACGGTGGCGGTGCACGCCCTGGACTCCGCGGACGCCGTCGAGCGGCTGTCCCGGCAGGTCGACGGGTTCCTCGTCGTCGCGCCGCGCGGCACCGACACGCTCGTGGCCGGGGTCGGCGCGACCAAGCCCGCCGTCCTGGTGGACCGCGAGATCGACGGGATGACGTCGGTCGTGGCCGACACCGCCACGGCCTTCGGCGCCCTGACCACCCGGCTGGCCGCCGAGGGACATCCGCGCATCGTCTACGTGGGCGGCCCCGAGGGGTCCTGGCAGGACCGGCAGCGCACCGCCGCCGTGCGGGACGCCGCGCAGCGGGCCGGCGCCGAGCTCACCGTGCTCGGCCCGCGCCCGGCCACGTTCGTCGCGGGCGTCGAGGTGACGCCGTCGGTGCTGGAGACCGGCGCCACCGCCGTCGTGCCGTACGCGACGTCCATCGGGCTGGGGCTGCTGCTGGCGCTGGGCACGCGCGGCGTCGAGGTGCCGCGCGACCTGGTGGTGAGCACGGAGCCCACGGTCATCGAGGCGCTCGGCCTGGAGCACACGCCCGCCATCGACGTGGACGGCGAGGAGCTGGGCCGCACCGCGATGGACCTGCTGGCGCGGCAGCTCGACGGACAGGACGAGCCGGGACGGCAGGTGCGGCTCCCGGTGCCCGTGCGGGGCTGACGCCGGGTGCCCGGCGCCCGGTACCCGGGCCCGGGCGCGCGCTCAGCGCAGCACGATCACGAGCTGGGTGAGCAGCGGCGCCACCACGAGGGCCGGCAGCAGGTCGCCGACCGGGATCTGCTTGAGGTGCAGCAGCCGCAGCCCGATACCCACCAGCATGAGACCGCCCGTGGCCGTGAGCGCGGCGATGTGCGCGTCGGGCAGCACGGACCCGAGCAGCACCCCGGCCAGCGTGACGAGACCCTGGACCACACCGACCGACACCGCGGAGAGCAGCACCCCGACGCCGAACGACGACGCGAACGCCAGCGCCGCGAAACCGTCGAGCACCGACTTGAGCAGGAGCTGGTCGATGCCGCGGCCCAGCCCGTCGGACAGCGACCCCAGGATCGCGAGCGGCCCGACGCAGAACAGCAGCGACGCGGTGAGCCAGCCCTCGATGAAGCGCTCGCGCGCCGCGTGGTCCTGGCCGGTCTCGGTCGCGTCGATCAGCACGGGACGGTGCGAGGCGCGCCGGCCGCTCGAGCGCCGGGCGTCGGTGCGCCGGGCCAGCCAGCCCTGGATGGTGCCGGCCAGTCCCTCCAGGCGGTCCTCGATCCGCAGCAGCGAGCCGGCGATGCCGCCGATCAGCAGGGAGCCGAGCACGATCAGCACGGGCGCGCCCGAGCCCGTGGCGGCGACGAACGCGGCGTCGGTGACCGCGACCGCCGACAGCGCGGCGACCAGCAGGGTCACGAGGCCGAGGATGTCGGTCACCACCGCGTGGGTGCGCTGGGGAAGCCGGTGCCCCACCGCCATGCCGAGCAGCGACCCGACGACGATCGTCCCGACGTTGACGAGAGTGCCCAGGCCCGGGAAGTCGACGTTCACCGAGCGAGCCTACTGCGGCGCGCGGCGTCGACGGTCGCCGCGGCAGGCACACCGCCCGGGGAGAGTGCCTTCACGGCGGGGAAGGTAACGAGCACGTAGCAGTGCTACCTCTCCGTTACCCCTCCGACCGAGTAGGCCTTGCCCCCCACCCGCCGCGACGGCACGACCGCGACGCGCGCTCAGTGCACCGAGAAGCCGCCGTCCACGAACAGCGAGTGGCCCGTGACATAGCCCGAGGCCGCGCTGGCGAGGAAGACGGCGGCGCCCGCGAAGTCCTCGGGCACGCCGTTGCGGCCGACGGTGGTGCGGGCGGCGAGGGCCGTGACCTTCTCGGCGTCGTCCTGCAGGTGCTGGTTCAGGGGCGTGAGGACGAACCCGGGCACGAGGGTGTTGGCGGTGACGCCGCGCGCGGACCAGGCCTCGGACTGGGAGCGGGCGAGCGACTCGAGGGCGCCCTTGGAGACGCCGTAGACACCGCTGTCGACGAACGACCGGTGGGCCTGCTGCGAGGAGATGTGGATGAGGCGGCCGAAGCCGCGGGCTGCCATGCCGGGCGCGAACCGCTGCCCGAGCATGAACGGCGCCTCCAGGTTGACCGTCATGGTGACCTCCCAGGTCTCCTGGTCGACCTGGCCGAGGTGGGGGCGCAGGTTGATGCCCGCGCTGTTGACGAGGATGTCGGGCTCCCCGGTGGCCGCGACGATCCCGTCGGCGGCGGCGCGGATGCCGTCGCGGCTGGAGAGGTCGGCGACGACGGTCTCCACGGCGCAGCCCCGTTCGCGCAGGCTGGCGGCGACCTCGTCGAGCCGGTCGGCGCCGCGCGCCAGGAGCACGGTGCGCGCCCCGGCCTGCGCGAGCGCCTCGGCGATGGCCCTTCCGATGCCGGAGCTGCCGCCGGTCACCACGGCGGTGCGGCCCTCCAGGGAGAACAAGGAGTCCAGGTAGTCGTGCGTCGTCATGGCGGGGACGATACTCGCGGCGAGACCGCCTGCCGGGCACGCACGGCGTCGTCGTCCGGCCAAGGCTTACGCTGCCCGGGTGACCGCGCTGCCCGCCGCCCTGCCCACGCTCGCCGAGCGTTCCGCCGCCCTGCTGGAGGCGATGCGCACGCGCGTGGTCGTGGCCGACGGCGCGATGGGCACGATGATCCAGGAGGCGAACCCGACCCTGGACGACTACCAGGGCCTGGAGGGCTGCAACGAGATCCTGACGGTCTCGCGGCCCGACCTCATCGCCGGGGTGCACGACGCGTTCCTCGAGGTGGGCGTCGACGCGATCGAGTCGAACACGTTCGGGGCCAACTGGTCGAACCTGTCGGACTACGGCATCGACGACCGCATCCGCGAGCTGGCCCGCGAGGGCGCCCGGATCGCGCGCGAGCGCGCCGACGCCCACGCGACGCCGGACCGGCCGCGCTGGGTGCTGGGCTCGATGGGCCCCGGCACCAAGCTGCCGTCGCTGGGACACACCACGTACGAGCACCTGCGCGACACCTTCGCGGAGCAGGCGGCGGGCCTGATCGAGGGCGGCGCCGACGCGCTGCTGATCGAGACCAGCCAGGACCTGCTGCAGGCCAAGGCCGCGGTGACGGGCTGCCGGCAGGCGATGGCGGAGACCGGCCGACGGGTGGCGGTCATCGTGTCGGTGACGGTGGAGACCACCGGGACCATGCTGATGGGCTCCGAGATCGGCGCGGCGCTGGTGGCGCTGCAGGCGCTGGACATCGACGCGATCGGCATGAACTGCGCCACGGGCCCGGAGCAGATGAGCGAGCACCTGCGGCACCTGTCGCAGCACGCCCAGATGCCGGTGGCGTGCATGCCGAACGCGGGCCTGCCGGTGCTCGGGCCGCACGGCGCCTCCTACCCGCTGACGCCGCAGGAGCTGGCCGCCGCGCACACGCAGTTCGCGCGCGAGTTCGGCCTGGGCCTGGTGGGCGGCTGCTGCGGCACCACGCCGGAGCACATGCGCCTGGTGGTCGAGGCCGTCGGCGGGCAGCCCGTGGCCGCGCGCGAGCCGGTGCGGGAGAACGCCGTCGCCTCGCTGTACTCGGCCACGGACCTGCGGCAGGAGACGAGCTTCCTGGCGATCGGCGAGCGCACCAACGCCAACGGCTCCAAGGCGTTCCGCGAGGCGATGCTGGAGGCCCGCTGGGACGACGTCGTGGACATCGCCCGCGCCCAGACCCGCGACGGCGCGCACCTGCTGGACGTGTGCGTGGACTACGTGGGGCGCGACGGCATCGCGGACGTGCGGGACGTCGTCTCCCGCCTCGCGTCGGCGAGCACGCTGCCGCTGGTGATCGACTCCACGGAGCCCGCCGTGATCCGCGCGGGCCTGGAGCTGCTGGGCGGCCGCGGCGTGGTCAACTCGGTGAACTTCGAGGACGGCGACGGGCCGACGTCGCGGTTCGGGCGGATCATGCCGGCCGTCGTGGAGCACGGAGCCGCCGTCGTCGCCCTGACGATTGACGAGGAGGGGCAGGCCCGGACCGCCGACGGCAAGGTGGCCATCGCGTCGCGGCTGATCGACACCCTGGTGGGCGACTGGGGCATGCGGGTGGACGACATCATCGTCGACGCCCTGACCTTCCCGATCGCCACGGGCCAGGAGGAGACGCGGCGCGACGCGATCGAGACCATCGAGGCGATCCGGCGCATCACGCGCAAGTACCCCGGCGTGCACACCACGCTCGGCGTCTCGAACGTGTCGTTCGGCCTGAACCCGGCGGCGCGCGCGGTGCTGAACTCGGTGTTCCTGCACGAGGCGACCGAGGCGGGGCTGGACTCGGCGATCGTGCACGCGGCGAAGATCCTGCCGCTGTCCTCCATCCCCGACGAGCAGCGCCGGACGGCGCTCGACCTGGTGTGGGACCGTCGCGAGTGGGACGCCGACGGGAACCTGACCTACGACCCGCTGTCCAAGCTGCTGGACCTGTTCGAGGGCGTGGACGCCGCGGCGATCCGCGACCAGCGCGCCGCGGAGCTGGCGGCGCTGCCGACCGGCGAGCGGCTGGCGCGGCGCATCGTGGACGGCGCCCGCAAGGGCCTGGAGGCGGACCTCGACCTGGCGCTGGGCGAGGGCATGAAGGCCCTGGACATCGTCAACGACCACCTGCTGGAGGGCATGAAGGTGGTCGGCGACCTGTTCGGGCGGGGCGAGATGCAGCTCCCGTTCGTGCTCCAGTCGGCCGAGGTGATGAAGGCCGCCGTCGCACTGCTGGAGCCGCACATGGAGCGCCTGGAGGGCGACTCCGGGTCCAAGGGGACCATCGTGCTGGCCACGGTGCGCGGCGACGTGCACGACATCGGCAAGAACCTCGTGGACATCATCCTGACGAACAACGGCTACACGGTGGTGAACATCGGCATCAAGCAGCCGGTGAGCGCGATGATCGACGCCGCGATCGAGCACGACGCCGACGTGATCGGCATGTCGGGGCTGCTCGTGAAGTCGACGGTGGTGATGAAGGAGAACCTGGAGGAGCTGGCCTCCCGCGGGTTCGAGAAGCGCTGGCCGGTGCTGCTCGGCGGGGCCGCCCTGACCCGCACGTACGTCGAGGACGACCTCGCCGGCGCCTTCCCCGGCACCGTCCGGTACGCGAAGGACGCGTTCGAGGGCCTGCGGCTCATGGAGCCCCTGGTGCGGGTCGCGCGCGGCGCCTCGCCGGACGACGTCGGCCTGCCGGCGCTGCGCAAGCGCCGCCACAACGTGGTGACGGTGACGCAGACGGCGCCCGAGGACCTGCCCGCCCGCTCGGACGTGGCCACCGACAACCCCGTGCCGGAGCCGCCGTTCTGGGGCACGCGGATCGTCAAGGGCGTGCAGCTCTCGGAGTACGCGGCGTTCCTGGACGAGCGCGCGACGTTCATGGGCCAGTGGGGTCTCAAGCCCGGCCGCGCCTCTGCTTCCGGTCCGGCCGGTGCTTCTTACGAGGAGCTGGTCGAGACCGAGGGCCGCCCGCGGCTCGCGGAGTGGATGGATCGCATCCGCACCGACCAGATCATGGACCCGACCGTGGTGTACGGGTACTTCCCGGTGTGGTCCGAGGGGGACGACGTCGTCGTCGCGCACCACGGGGACCTCAACGGGACCGGAGCGCCCGACGGCGGCTCCGGGGGCGAGGTCGGGACCGAGCGGCTGCGGTTCCACTTCCCGCGGCAGCGGCGCGACCGGCACCTGTGCCTGGCGGACTTCGTCCGGCCGCGGTCCTTCGTCGAGGAGACCGGGCGGTTCGACGTGCTGCCGGTGCAGCTCGTGACCGTGGGCGACACGGTGTCCGCGCACACCGCCAAGCTGTTCGAGGCGAACAAGTACCGCGAGTACATGGAGCTCCACGGGCTGTCGGTGCAGCTCACGGAGGCGCTGGCGGAGTTCTGGCACTCCCGGGTGCGCTCGGAGCTGGGCTTCGGGGACGAGGACCCGAAGAGCGTGGAGGGCATGTTCAAGCTGGAGTACCGCGGGGCGCGGATGTCGCTCGGCTATCCGGCGTGCCCCGACATGGAGGACCGGCACAAGGTGGTGGAGCTGCTGCGGCCGGAGCGGGTCGGCGTGACGCTGTCGGACGAGCTGCAGCTGCACCCGGAGCAGTCCACCGATGCCTTCGTGTTCCACCACCCGGAGGCGAAGTACTTCTCCGTGTGACTTCTGGGGTATGGCCGTCCGACCAGGTCAAGCCTGTTCTGGCTGGTCAGAGCCCCGGATGTCACGTTCGGCCGGCAGACCCGGTCAGTCAGGGCGACGGCATCTGTCGTCCCGCGCGGGTGGGAACTCGGCGGTCCAGCGAAGCAGGAGACCAACCATGAACGTGAACAAGCGCGCCCACCGGCGCCGAGCAGGACGCCGCGCCGGCTCAGCCCTGCTACTGGGCCTGATCGTCCTCGCTTCCGCCGTCTCCGCCCCGGCAGCGACGGGTGCCCCGGCCACCCGCCCCGGGCCGCAGCCCACGATCGTGCTGGTGCACGGCGCCTGGGCCGACGCCTCGAGCTGGTCCGGTGTGGTCCGCCAGCTCCAGGCCGATGGTCAGCACGTCATCGCCACCGCCAACCCGCTGCGCTCGCTCGCGGGTGATACCGACTATCTCAAGACGCTGCTCGGCACCATCGACGGCCCCGTGGTTCTCGTCGGCCACTCCTACGGAGCCGCCGTGATCACCAACGCGGCCACCGGCGACCCCGACGTCAAGGCGCTGGTCTTCGTGAACGGCTCGGTTCCCGCGGAAGGGGAGACCGTCGCGGAGCTCGCGGGCCCCGACTCGGCACTCGCGGCCGACCCGACCACGATCTTCGACTTCGCGCCCGCGACGCTGCCGCCCACGCCCGAGACCGACGTCTACCTGAAGTCCTCGACGTTCCTGGAGTCGTTCGCCACGGGACTCAGCCGGGACCGTGCGCTCACCCTGTGGGCGACGCAACGTCCGATCACCTTCGGAGCTCTGAACGAGCCGTCGGGCGAGCCCGCCTGGAAGTCCATCCCGAGCTGGTACCTCATCGGCACCAGGGACCTGGTCATTCCGGCCAGCGCCCAGCAGGGAATGGCTGAGAAGGCCGGTTCGACCGTCATCCGGTTCCGCGCCGGCCACCTCGGCCTTCTGACCGATCCGACGACGGTCGCGCGGACCATCACCACCGCTGTCCGCGCGACGCGCTGACCTGCGGTCCGGCGGGTGAGGACTCACCTGCCGGACCGCAGCGCGGCACCCAGCTGCCTTCTTGAGGAGACACCGGTCTTCGTGAAGACCTTCCTGAGATGCCATTCGACGGTGTGCGGGCTGAGGAACAGCTGCGCGCCGATCTCACGGTTGGTGAGACCGTCGCCGGCGAGGTGAGCGATCCTGCTCTCCTGGGCCGTGAGCCCGCTGTCTGCCGGCGCGGGTCTCCTCGGTGCCTTCTCGCCGGTCGCCTGGAGCTCCCGCCGGGCCCGGTCGGCGAAGGCCTGGGCCCCCCATCCGGGTGAATCTGTCGTATGCGCCCCTGAGCTGGTCCCGGGCCTGGGTGCGGCGGTTCTCGCGGCGCAACCACTCCCCGTAGGTCAGGTGTGCCCGTGCGAGCTGGACGGCCGCCCTGCTCCGGCTCAGGTGCTCGATCGACTTCCGGTAGAGACGATCGGCCTCCCGTCCCTCGCTGAGCAGCGCCTGTGAGCGGGCCAGGACCCCTTGAGCCCAGCCGGTGTCGGACGACCGAGTCCGCTCGTCCAGCTGGCGGAGCGCTGTCTCGGCGTCGCTCCGGGCACCGCACCGGACGGCGGACTCGACGAGCTCGGCCAGCGAGGAGCCGTAGAACCCGAGGTCCTCGTACTCGCACGCCGACCGTGCGGACTCGAGGGCGGCGTCGTAATGGCCGAGACCGTTGTGCAGGACGGCTGCCGCGTATTCCGCAAGTCCCAGTGCACGGCCCTCTCCGCGGGTGGTCGCTTGGTGGACGGCGGAGCTGATCGCCCGTCGAGCGGTCAGCTCGTCGCCCTGATGGGCGAGGAGCAGCAGGGAGGTGTAGAGCGGCGGCGCGGCGGCGGTCGCCGCCGCGATCGATGCCGCTTCGTCGAGAAGTGCCGCCGCGGCAGCGAGCTCGCCGGTGTGCACGCTCACGCCCGCCTGGTATCCCATGGCGAACGGCAGGATCGACAGGGCACCTGCGGTGCGAGCGAGCCGCACGGCGCGGGTCGCGAGGAGGTACCACGCCTCGTCGTCCCACAGATCGGGGGCGATCGGCTCCGGCGCCACGGGACAGGCGAGCCACATCCAGCTCATCTCGGACTCGCCGGCGGCGCCCGACTCGACTCGGAAGGATTCCAGGGCCTCGACGAGCGGCAGCTGGCCGGCCGCGTGGCCCGCTGTGATCCGCGTGGCGACCCCGGTCAGGAGGAGGTCGGTAGGCCGGTGCGGGAGCGGTCCGGGTGGTGCCGCCCGAGCGGCGGCGGCGGCAGCCTGGAGATCGTTCGGGTCGCCGAGCCGGCCGGTGAACATGGCGGCAGCCACTGCTTCGAGATAGGCCTCCCTCGCCGCTGGAGGATCGAGACGCTCCAGCTTCCGCCCGGCGTCCAGGAGGAGCGGCAGCGAAGCGCCGGCACCCTGGCTGACGAACGCGAGGTGCGCGCGCATGCGTGCGATCTGGGCGCGTTGGAGGTCGTCGGGATGTCCCGCCGCCGCCGTCTCGAGGAGCGACCTGGCAGCGTCCGGAGCGCCGGCACGGAGCTTCTCCTGGGCAGCGGCGAGCGCGCGTCGGACACCGCCTCCACCGGGACGTGTCAGCTCGGTCGCCCGTTCGAGGAACGCGGCCGCCGCCGTCACCCCGCCGCGCCCGCGCGCTCTGTGAGCAGCCCGCTCGAGCTCGTCCGCGACGGCGTCGTCGAACCCGTCCGCGGCTTGCGCGAGATGCCATGCCCGGCGGTCGGGATCCGTGTCCTGCGCGGTCGCCGCGCCCAGGGCCTGATGGGTCTCGCGGCGGGCTCGGGCGTCCGCGGCGCGGTAGACGGCGGAGCGCACGAGCGGGTGGCGGAAGCGGACGCTCGCGCCGATCTCGATGAGGCCCGCTGCCTCGGCGGGCGCCGCCGCGTCGAGGCTGACCCCTAGCAGGTCCGCCGCTCGGCCGAGCACCGACGGGTCCCCGACGGGCTCGGCCGCCGCGAGGACCAGGAGTTGCCGGGTCGTGGCGGGCAGCGACCGGATGATCCGCAAGAACCCGTTCTCCAGCTGTCCTGCGAGGGGGCGGGTGTCCGGCCGTTCGAAGCCTCCCGCCAGCTCCGCCGTGGTCAGAGCGCGGGGCAGCTCCAGGAGGGCGAGCGGATTGCCTCCCGTCTCGGCGACGATCCGATCGCGTACCTGGGTGTCGAGCCGGCTGGGGAATGCCGAGTCAAGCAGGGCGCGGGCGTCGGCCTCCGCCAGCCCGTCGACCGTGATCTCCGGGAGGCCGCGCAGTTCGTGCGGGAGATCCGGCTCGCGTACCGCGAAGACCATGGCGACGGGATCGGCACCGAGGCGCCGTGCGACGAACGCGAGCGTCTGCAAGGAGACCTCGTCGAGCCACGGCGCGTCGTCGACGACGCACACCAGCGGCAGGTCCGCGCCGACGTCGGCGAGAAGGCTGAGCGCGGCGAGCGCGACGAGGAACCGATCGGGAGGCGGGCCCGCACTGAGGCCGAACGCCGTGGTCAGCGCGTCGCGCTGCGGGACGGGGAGGTGATCGAGGCGATCCAGGAACGGCAGGCAGAGGTGGTGCAGGCCGGCGAAGGCGAGCTCCATCTCGGACTCCATGCCGGCGACGTCGGTGACTCGGCACCGCGCAGCCCGCCCCACCAGGTGGTCGAGGAGCGCGGTCTTCCCGACGCCCGCCTCGCCTCGCAGCACCAGCACCGCGCCCAGGCCACCCTGGACGGTCGTCAGGACCTCGTCGAGCGCCTCGCAGTGGCGGGTCCGGCCCCGCAGGGCCTCCCTGGCTCCCCTCGCGGACAGTCTCGCCACATCGTGGAGCCTACCCCGTGCGTCACATCTGCCTGGAGTGCCCGGTCGAAGATGCGTCAGAGGTGGTCGAGTCGCAGGTAAGGACGAGTCTCACCGGGTTTCACCGGGGCGGCGTGGGCCGCTATGCCGGAAGCAGAGAGCGACTGGACCCGCTCGTCACCGACCCTCTGACCGCACTGGCCTCTTCCCCCGGCCAGTCGGCGAGGTTCCGGCACGTGCGCAACGCCGTGCCGGAACCTCGCCGGTCCGGAGCCCCGCTGTGTCCTCGGCTGTGTCGTCGGCTGTGTCCGTGGTCCGGTGGCTGGCTACCCCCACGGACACGGCCACGCACCGGACCACGGACTTGCGCGGCGCGACGGGACGTAGCGCGGACGAAAGGTGGATACGCCCGCATGAAGGGCGGCACTCACCAGAGGAGTCCGAGATGTATGCGAAGGATCCAGACCACGCGAGAACGACGGGTAACGCCTATGGGGAAGCAGACCCGGTCGTCGCCAGGGAGCTGCACCGGACGGTCGCCTTCTTCGTCACGCAGCGCCCCGTCCTGTTCCGCATCGCACTTCGCGTCACGGGCGGTGACACCTCGAGCGCCGAGGACGTCGTCCAGGAGGCCTGGATCAGATGGCAGCGCACGAACCGGGGGCAGGTCAGGAACCCCGAGGCGTTCCTGACCACCACGACGACCCGCTTGGCGATCAACGTCGTCCAGTCCGCGTCTCATCGCCATGAGCGACCGAGCGTGTCCCTCGCGCACGGTGTCCACGACGGCCGGCACGACCCCGCCGCCCTGACGGACCGGACAGCAGAGGTCGCCGAGGCGATCGGTCTCCTCCTGGCCAGGCTGAGCGGCAATGAGCGTGCGGCCTACCTGCTGAGGAAGATCTTCGACTACCCGTATGCCGAGATCGCCCGGCTGCTGCGCACGAGCCCCGTCAACACGCGACAGCTGGTCCGCAGGGCGCGTGCCCGTGTCGCGGACGGTGTTGCGCGGTCCGTCGTCGGACCCGAGGTGCACCAGCAGTTCGTATCGGCCTTCTTGGCCGCGGCCCGCGGTGGGGAGCTTCATGCGCTCGAGAGTCTGCTGACGCGGCACGTCCGAACGGCCGGGGCCGAGCCGTCGATCGAGTGTCACCGGTAATCGCTCACCTGACGAGCGATCTGCAGCAATGTTCGCTGGTCGCTCCCTGTGCCGCGATGCGGACCGGCGGACGCACTGGTGCAGGTCAGGGCTGTGGCGGTCGACGGCAGTGAACTGAGGTAGGTCATCAGGTGAGGTGCAGGCCGCCATCGACCGCGAGGACCTGGCCGGTGAGCCAGGTGGTGGCCGGGTCGGCGAGCCGTACTAGTGGGGCCGGGCGCCACCGCGTTGACGCGGACGCCGGCGGAGGCGAGCTCCAGCGCCCAGCTCCGCGTGAGCTGCTCGATGGCGCCCTTGGCAGGTCAGAAGCTGTTTACCCAGAAGCGAAGTACTTCTCCATGTGACTTCTGGGGTAGTGGCCGTCCGACCAGGTGACGAGACGCGCCTGCTCCGTCGCGGCCAGGCCCCGGGGAGCAGGTCACCCGAATCATGTGACTCGACGAGGCGCACCCCGGCCTAGCGTCGCGGACGAACCATCGAACGAGTGCCCGCGGACGGCGGGCCACGCTATCGAGGAGAGACGACATGGCGCTCGACACCCTGGTGGCCTTCGCGGCCAGCTACGGCAGCGAGGACGACGCGGTGACCGACTACGAGGCCGTGAAGGAGTTCTACCAGGCCAGCGGTCTCATCGACACCTACGACGCGGCGGTGGTCTCGCGGCACGCCGACGGCAAGGTCAAGATCGTCAAGAAGCACGAGCAGCCGACCCGGCAGGGCGCCTGGGGCGGCCTGGGCCTCGGCCTGGCCGGGGGCGCGCTGGTGGCCCTCTTCCCGGCGATCGGTCTGGGTGGCGCCCTGCTCGCGGGCGGCGCCGGGGGCAGCGCCATCGGCGCGATCGCCGGGCACGTCGCCGGCGGGATGAGCCGCGGCGACCTGAAGGACCTGGGCGAGCTGCTCGACGAGGGCCAGAGCGGCCTGGTCGTCATCGCCGCGTCGGACGTGGCAGCACACGTGGAGAGCGCGATCGCCCGCGCGGCCAGGCTGGAGAAGAAGGAGCTGAAGGCCGACGAGAAGGCGCTGGAGGCGGCGATCGACGAGGCCACCGCCGGGTGAGTCCGTCGATCACCCCCGCGCCCGGAGGATGAAACCAGGAGGATCTTCGCGGCGCGGAAGGTACGATGCGGACGTTGCGCTCGACTCGGACCAGACGACGTCCCAGCGAGAGGAGGCGGTTGACGTGGCCGCCGTTCATCGCGACTGGGCGTGGGACCGTCCGGGTGACGTCCGTGCACTTCCGGCCGACGTCGACGTCGAGCGCCGCGGAGCCCTCGTCGTGCTGCGCGCAGCCATGCGCGACCTCGCGGACGCCGACCGCACGATCCTGGTCGGCCGCCACGTCCACGGCAGAACCACGACGAGCATCGCCGAGCAGCTCGGCCTCCACCCGCACGCCGTGCCCGGCCGGCTCCGCCGTGCCGAGGAGAACCTTGCCGCCGCGCTGGCCGCCGCGCACGCCCGGCACGTGGCCGAACCCGAGTGCCGCGCCGGCCGCGCGGTCATGCACGACTACCTCGCCGGACACCTCCTGCCCCACAGCCAGCGGCGGCTGGAGGTCCACATGAACGACTGTGCCCGATGCACCCGCGCGTTCGTCGACGTGTGTGACGTCTCCTGGGCGCTCCGCGAAGCCGGGAGCGACGCCGTCGTCGAGGGTGCGCCGGCCGACGTCACCGCCCGCCCTGCGCACATCGGCACCCGGGTGAACCGGAGAGAGACCGCCGTGGCCGCTGCCGCCCTCGTCGCGGTCACCGTCATCGGTGCGTCGACGTATGTCGCTGATCAGACCGGTGAACCCGCGGGCCAGGTGCTGGAGAGCGCCGGCGTCGACGAGGGCGTCCTGGGAGTCGGCGACCCGGGGAACCGGGAAGCCCCGCCGCCGCCTTCGATCCGTCCCGCGAACCGACACCCCCGCCCGTCGACCATGGCGAAGTACGACGCCGCCGCAACCGTGCAGACCGTCGCGGCCGCCCGGACGACCCAGGCGGCCGCGACGGAGGCCGACACCGGGCTCACCGCCGCCGACCAGGGGGCCGACGCATCCTCCCGCTCGGAGTCCGCGGCCGGCACCAGCTCGGGCGCATCCGCGCTGGACCAGGGTGTCGAACATGCCAACGCGGCCGCGACGCAAGGGCTGACCGTCGCGGTTGCGGCGGCAGCCGCTGTGTCGGGCGCCTCCGCCGGCTCCAGCAACGGCGAGAGCCGGCGGGCCACCGCGACCACCGGCACTCCGGCCTCGGCCGACAGCTGACCCGATCTGGGGTCACGTCGTCCCACATCCGACCCGCACCTCCCATACGGTCGGGTCTGCCAGGTCCACGCGAACGGTCGCCTCAGCCGGGCCTCCCACACGGAGGCGATCTGAACGCCGCGCCGCGAGTCGCCGCAGTTCCCGCCCCGTCAGCCCTGCGGCGCGTCCCCGAAGTCGCGGATGTCCAGGCGGACGCCGCCCTTGAGCGCCGACTCGTGCGCGACGATGCCGGGCATCGTGTACCGCGCGGCGACCCAGGCGTTGACCGGCGGGAGGGCGCCGGTCGTGACGGCCGTGACGAAGTCGTCGGCCAGGAAGTGGTGGCTGCCCTCGTGGCCGTTGGACACGTTCGCGAACTCCTTCGGCAGCCGCGAGCGGTCGTGCACCGGCGCGGAGCCCGAGGTGAAGGCGTCCCGCAGCGCGGGCGAGACGTGCTCCAGCGACGGGTCGTCGGGTGACAGCGTCGGCTTGGGAGCCAGGTGCTCCGTGATGTCCACGACCTCCTGCTTGTCCTGCCAGAGGCTGACGTTGACGAGCTGCTCCATGCTGGCCTCGGTGCCGAAGAACCGGAACCGCGACTCGCGGACGTGCGAGGGGAACCCGACCCGGCGGAACTCGTTGATGCGGAACGCGCCGCCCCCGGCGGCCTCGAACAGCGCCGTGGCGTTGGAGAAGTCGTTGGCGAACTGGCTCACGTCCTTGTCGAACACCCCGTCCCCGCGGTCGTCGAGCACGCCGATCGCCGAGACGCTGGTCGCGTACGTCTGCCAGGCGCCGAGAATCCCGCCCAGGGAGTGCGTGGGGTACATCAGGGGCGGGTAGCTCGCGGTGGACTTCCAGTTCTCACCGCCGCTGTACTTGTACGCGTCGTAGAAGCCGAGGTCCATGTCGTGCAGGTAGTCGCCCTCGGCGTAGAACAGCCGGCCGAAGGCGCCCTTCGCGGCCTGGTCACGGGCGTGGACGGTCGCCGGGTTGTAGTAGCTCGTCTCGCCCATCATGTAGGTCAGCCCGGTCTCCCGGACCGCCTCGACGATCGCCTCGATCTCCGGCTCGGAGATCGCCATCGGCACCGAGGAGTAGACGTGCTTGCCGGCGCGAAGCGCCTGGACCACCAGGGGTCCGTGCGTCCAGCGCTGGGTGAAGACGGCGATCGCGTCGACGTCGGAGGCCAGCAGGTCCTCGAAGGACGGGACGGTCCCGGCGAGGTCGTACTCGTCGACGAGCCGCTCGGCGCGCTCGGGCAGCAGGTCGGTGACGTAGATGTCCCCGACGCCGGGGTGCAGGTTCCAGAGCTTGACGAACTGCCCGGCGAACTGCCCGGCTCCGACGATGCCAAGTGTGAACACGGAATCTCCTTGTCTTGGGCCGCGGCGATGCGGCCGGGGGCGACGACGGCCGGCGGCCGCGTTGACGGCCTCGACCCTATGTACCTACGATCAGCGAACTCTTCACGGATCCAAGCCGGTTCTTCCCGGATCATCAGATGCCGGGGGTCCCGAATGACGTCGCAGATCGAGATCGAGCCGCCCGCGCTCGTGAGCTGGTCCGGCCGCCCCACCCTGATGGGCACCGCCCACCAGCACGACGACCTGGAGATCAACCTCGTCACCGAGGGCGGCACGATGCTGTACCTGTTCGGTGGCGCGCCGGTCGAGATCGGCCCCGGGTCGGTGGCCGCGTTCTGGGCGGCGGTGCCCCACCAGCTCATCGCCAGCACGGCGACCCGGGCGCACTGGGTGCACGTGCCGTTCTCGACCTTCCTCGGCTGGGGACTGCCCACCGCCCTGGTCGGCCGCCTGCTGTCCGGCATGCCGCTGGTCTCACCGCCGGAGGTGGCGCTGACGACCGACCCGGCGAACTTCACGCAGTGGGCCGCCGACCTGTCGGGTGACCAGCCCGAGCTGCGTCGCATCGCGATGCTGGAGATCGAGGCCCGGGTGCGCCGGCTCGGGCTGGCCACACCGGGGCAGCCGGTGCGGCAGTTCGCGGCCGGCGACCCGGCGCTGCGCCAGGTGCTGGCGATGGTGCGGCACATCGCCGAGCACTTCCGCGAACCGCTCACCGTCGCCGACGTCGCGCGGACCGTGCGGCTGCACCCCAACTACGCCATGGCCCAGTTCCGCAAGGTCGTGCGCACCACCATGGTCGACTACCTGACCCGGTGCCGGCTGGCCGAGGCGCGGCGGCTGCTGGTGACCACCGACCTGCCGGTCGCCGACGTCGCGGCAGAGTCCGGCTTCAGCTCCGTGAGCCGGTTCTACACCGCGTTCGGCGACGTCTGCGGCATGCCCCCGGCGGCGTACCGGCGCGAGAACCAGCACGACCAGCCGCGCCTCCCGGTCAGTCGAACAGGGCGTTGACCTGCTCGTTGGCCTCGGTCAGCGAGCTGACGTCGGACTTGCCGCCCAGCACCTCGTCCATCGCAGGGGTCATGATCGCGTGCACGTCCGAGGCGTGGTCGGTCACCGGGAACAGGAACGTGGTGCCGTCCTCGACATGGGTGGTGAACGGCGAGACGTCGATGCCCTTCTCGGCGAACGCCTCCGTGGCGATCTCGGCCGAGCTGGTGATCGCCGGGAACACGACGCCGGCGGCGCCCACGAGGTCCTGGCAGTCGGTCGAGCCCAGGAACGCGACCCACTTGGCGGCCCCCTCCGGGTTGTCCGTGCCCGCCCAGACGGAGTCGGCCAGGCCGTTGAACATGCTCGCGCGCTTCCCGTTCGGACCGGTGGGCGTGGGCGCCAGGCCGACGTCGACGCCGTCGTAGCCGAAGTAGGTCGAGAGCATCCAGTCGCCACTGATGTTGATGGCGGACTTGCCCGCGCCGAAGTTGTCGTTCACCGACGCGCCGATCGTGGTCTCCAGCGGCGGGGCGTAGCCCTTCTCGATCAGGGAGTACCACCAGGCGATGGTCTCCTGGAAGCGCGGGTCGTCGTAGTTGTAGTGCGTGCCCCAGGGGTTCTCGTCCGTGTGGGTCCAGCCCGTGGTGGCGGTGTACATGCTCCACTCGGTCTGGCCGTTCTCGTACCCGGCGCCGGGGATGCCCAGGCCGTAGACCGCGACGTTCTCCTTGTCGAAGCCCGGCTCGTCGCCGCGCACGCCGTTCGCGTCGACGGTCAGGCGCGCGATGGCCTCCTCGTAGCTGCCGCCGTCGTCCGGGTTCCAGTCGAGGTCCTGCATGTCCTTCTCGGTCAGCCCGGCGTCGGCAACCATCTGCTGGTTGTAGAAGATCGCGACCGTGTCCCAGTCCTTGGGCAGGCCGTACCGCTTGCCGTCCTGCGCGACCCACAGGTCCGCGAGCCCGGCCGAGTACTGGTCGAGGTCGACGTCGGCGATGTGGTCGTCCAGCGCCAGGAGCTGCCCGTTCGCCACGAACTCGGGGTACTTGGACACGTGGTCGGTGAACACGTCCGGGCCGGTGCCCGACGAGAACGCGGTGGTCAGCGCCGACCAGTAGTCGTCCCACCCGCGCTGCGTGATCTTGACCGTCAGGTCGGGGTTGGCCTCGTGGAAGGCGTCGGCGCACTGCTGGTAGGCGGGCTGCTGGTTCGAGTCCCAGAGCCAGTAGTCGATCTGGCCCTCCGCCTCGGCGCCGGACGACCCGCCCGCGCAGGCGGTCAGGGACAGGGACGCGAGGGCGACGGCGCCCGCGAGCATCTTTCGCTTCATGGTGTTCCTTTCTGGCCCGGCTACTTGATGCCGGAGAAACCGATGGAGTTGATGACCCGGCGGCCGAAGACGGCGTAGAGGATCACGATGGGCAGGGCCGCGACGAGGGACGCGGCCATGAGCCCGGCCCAGTCCGGCGCGCCCTGCGGCGTCTGCGAGCGGAAGACCCCCAGGGCCACGGTGAGCACCTTGGACTCCTCCGTCTGGCCCACCAGGAGCGGCCAGAAGTATTCGTTCCAGGTGTTGATGAACGTGAGGATGCCGAGCGTGGTGACCGGCGCCGCCGAGATCGGCAGGATGATCCGGAAGAAGATGCGCCAGGGCTTGGCGCCGTCGATCATCGCCGCCTCGTCGATCTCCTTCGGGATGCCGAGGAAGAACTGCCGCATGAAGAAGATCGCGAACGGCGTCATGAACAGGCTCGGCAGCATGATCCCGGGCAGCGTGTTGAGCAGGCCGAGCGACTTGATCGTCAGGAAGTTCGGCAGCGAGGTGAAGATCGGCGGCACCAGGAGCGCCCCGAGGAAGACGGCGAACCAGGCGTCCCGCCCCGGCCAGCTGAGCCGGGCGAAGGCGTAGGCCGCCATCGAGGAGAACAGCACCTGGCCCACCGTCACGGCCGTGGCGACCACGAGCGAGTTGCGCAGGTAGAGCCAGAAGCTCAGCGACGCGCCGGAACCGCCCTCCGCGAGCGCCTCCTCGGGAGTGGCCAGGCCGAACACCCGCTTGAACGGGCCGAGCGTGAAGTCGGCGGGCAGCAGCGAGAAGGACTGGGCGGCGAGCGCCTGGTTGTCCGAGAACGCGGTGCGCAGCATCCAGTAGAACGGCAGCACGGTGGCCAGCACGAAGAGCCACAGCACGATCCAGGCGAGCGCCCGGCCCCAGGTGATCCGTGTACGCATGTGCGCTCCCATCAGGAGAGGTCGGACTCGCCGGCGCGCAGCAGTCGCATCTGCGCGAAGGCCGCCCCGGCGAGGATGAGGAACAGGACCACGGACATCGCCGACGCGTAGCCGAAGTGCCCGCGGGCGAACGCCTGCTCGTAGATGTAGAGCTGGAGCACGCGGGAGGCGTTGCCTGGCCCGCCGGCGGTGGTCACGGCCACCGTGTCGAAGACCTGGAAGGCCCCGGTGACGGTGATGACCAGCACGAGCACGAGCACCGGGCGCAACAGCGGCAGGGTGATGCGCCAGAAGGTGCGCCACTCCCCCGCGCCGTCGACGGCGGCGGCCTCGTAGACGCTCGCCGGGATCATCTGCAGGCCTGCGAACACCAGGAGGGCTGTGTAGCCCAGGTGCCGCCAGGTGTTGACGCCCGCGATGGTCGCGACGGTCCATGCCTCGTCGCCGAAGAAGGCGACCTTGGGCAGCCCGACGGCGTCGATCACGGCGTTGACGATGCCGATGTTGTAGTCGAGCATCCAGAACCACAGCAGGGCCACGACGACGTTGGCGATGAGGTAGGGCAGCAGGAGGCTGCCGCGGATCAGCACCGACCTGGTGAGGCGGTGCATGAGCACCGCCAGCCCGACGGCGAGGACGGTCTGGAACCCGATGTTCAGCACCACGTACAGGAACGTCACGCGGACGGCGTTCCAGAAGACGTCGTCCTGGGCCATGTCGACGTAGTTCTGCAGGCCCACGAAGACGGGGCTGCCCAGCACGTTGTACTCGGTGAACGACAGGTAGGCGCCGCGCAGCGTCGGGTAGAGGTAGAAGACCAGGAACCCGAGGGCCGCGGGGGCGATCATGCCGAGGGCGGGCCAGAGCTGGTTGCGGGGGCGCCGGCGGGCCGGACCGGCCGGCACTCCCCCGCCGCCGGTCCGGCCGGCGGGGCGGTCGAGGGCGGTCGTGGTCATGAGCGCCGTCCCTTCGTGATGGCCCAGACCCGCACGTCCTCGCCCGGCACGACGGCGCGCAGCCGGCCCGCGGCGTGGCTCTCCTGGCCGGTCCACAGCTCGGTGACGTCGTACCGGCCGCCGCCCAGTCCCAGGTCGCGCAGCGGCAGGTCGGCGGTGCGCGGCGTCGCGCCGTAGTTGAACGCGGCGACGTAGGTGGTCCCGCCGTCGTGCAGCACGAACGTGTCGGCGGCGGTGAAGGCGTCGGCTCCGGCCCGCACGGGGGCGAAGGACCGGCCGAGCTCGGCGAGGTGGTTGATGCCGGGGTTCTGCAGCAGGTCGCGGGCCCGCTGCTTGATGACCGGGTGGCCGGTGGCGGTGAGGTCCTCGCTGACCTGGTAGATCCCCGTGATGGCGGCGGAGGTGACGCGTGCCCGGTTCTGCCCCTCGGGCCAGATGCTCGGGTAGGGGTCGTCCAGCAGGTAGGCGTTCGCGTTGCCGTCGTACTCGTAGTTGCCGAACTGGACGTGGTCGCCGTCGTTGAAGGCGTAGACCTCGTCGAGCCACCAGCCGTACGTCAGGGAGTTGAGCAGGTACTCGGTGCTCTTCTGGTAGCGGTCGGGCTGCGTGGGGTGCCAGTTGTTCAGGGCGCCGTGCACGTCGCACGAGATGCGCCGGGCGTGGGCGAACTCGGAGGCGAACAGGGGCGAGATGGCGAGGTCGACGAACATGTCGTCGCCGACGACGTCGACCACCTGCGCCATGCCCTGGCGGAACGCCTGCTGGCCGGTGTGCACGTCGGCGTCGTACCAGTCGTCGGCCTCGACGTAGCCGTGGGTCAGGAAGTCGAGCTTGACGTAGCGCACGCCGAGCTCGCGGAACTTGCCCAGGGCGATCCGGGCGCGGTTCTGCACGCCGGGGTTGGTCGGGTCGAGCGCCCAGGCTCCGTCGATGTTCACGGGGATGCCGTTCACCTTGAGCGCCATCTGGCGGTAGGTCTGGTTCTCGCAGGTGTCGCACAGCGCGGTCCCGCCGATGGGCTCGTCCAGGCCCTCGCGCCAGAAGTTGGCGAACGGCTGGAAGTACAGGGCCGGCTCCTGGCCGCGCGCCTTGACGTCGGCGACGTACTGTTCGAGCTCAACCCAGGAGGTGTTCGGGTCCTCGAACGCGTACTCGGGGGCGAGCATCTTGTCCCAGTAGGAGTCGACGCCCACGTAGAGGCCCTTGGCCGAGTCGGCGTTCCGGAACCCGGGGGTCTCCTCGGCCAGGAACTCCGAGACCTCGTCCATGACGGCGGCGTCGCCACCGCGGGCGCCGAGGCCGCCCCAGCTGTTGAACCCGAAGGGCGTGCCCTCGTCCCAGGTGCGGGAGCGCGCGGCCTGCGCGGCCGCGCGGCCGAAGGTCTCCATGCCCTCGCGCCAGTCCGGGAAGAGGCCCACGAACATGCGCGGGGAGCGCACCGTGGCGCCGCTGACCTCGGCGTGCGGCTTGAGCTCGCGGTTGAACTGGTACTTGTTCATGCCGTCGCCGTAGTCGTAGCTCCAGTCCGTCAGGCCGGCCGCGGCCTGCAGCCGGTCCAGGCCGCCGCGCGCGTTGCCGTCGGCCACCACGCCGGACTTCCACGTGTCGCGGTCCAGGGAGCCGACGACGAGGCCGCGGCGCGAGGTGTCGTCGATGAACGCGGTGACCTCGAAGCTGCGCCGGGCCGGCGTCACGTCCTTGATCGCCGGGGTCTCGTAGCGGACCCAGTGGTCGTTGTCGAAGGGCACGAGCACCATGCGGTTGTCGCCGGTGCGCCCGAGGTCGACCGAGCCGCGCCGGTCGGTCATGACCGTCACCATCATCGAGGTGGTGACCGGGCCGTCGGTGCCCGTCACGTCGAGCCGCACCGAGAACGAGTGGTCGCCGTCGAACGCGAAGACCTGCCGGAGCGTGGGCAGCCCGGGCTTGGCGCAGGTGACCGTGGTGCGGGCGGTGAGCCGGCAGCCGCCGTCGTACTGCTTGGTGGTGACGAACTCGTCGCCCAGGCGCACGCCGCTGTAGAAGCCGGTCACGGCCTCGCGGCCGCCCCAGCGGGCGTCTGCGGTGCCGCTGCGGAGCGAGTAGTCGATGACGACGTCACCGCCGCGGAGCACCGTCCGCTTGCCGCCCGGTGTGGCGCGGGTGGGGTCGACGGGCACCGGATCGGCCGCGTCGGGGTCGGTGAGCGTGTAGTCCTTCGCGGTCGCGCCGGCGACGTCGACCCGGTCGAGGTCGGGGCCGAGCGCGCCGGCCGGGGCGCTGAACGTCAGGCTGTTCTCGCCCGCGTGCAGGGGCAGGTCCACCGTGACGGTGCCGACGCGGTCCCAGCCGCCGGTCGAGGCGACCGGCACGGTGGCCATCGAACCGCCGTCGGGCGTGATCGTGAGCGCACGCGAGTCGTCGCCGCTCAGGTAGTGCAGCGTCACCTCGTAGGTGCCGTCCTCGGGCGCGATGACGCCGGGGACCTTCGCCGTGGCGGACGGGTCGATGCTGCCGACCTTGCTCCCGCCCGAGCAGGTGGAACAGCCGCTGCGGCTCGCGCCGTCGAGGACCACCTGGGTGGCCTCGGCCTCGATGGTGGCCCCGCTCGGATCGGCCGCGGTGGCCGCGGGAGCGGGCGCCGCCCCGATGGTGACCACGACGCCGAGCGCCAGGCCGGCGGCGAGCCAGGCACGGTCGGCTCGCCGGACCTGGTCGGATGCGGATGTGACTGACATGAGTGCCCCTCCGGCGTCGTTGCTGGTGCGGACACTCAACCGTCTTTTTTTGTCACTGTCAATTAACTGTTGGTGATCACCGCCCCGTCAGGACGAACTTCGTGATCGCCAGGGATTCCCTGACGTAGTCGACGGGGATCTCGTACCACGGCGTGTCCGCGTGCACGTGAGTGCTGCCGATGCCCGCTTCCTCGGCGATCTCGCCGGCCCGGAACACGTGGTAGTCACTCGTGATGAAGGCCGTGGTGTAGTCCGCATCGAAGTGCGCGTCCAGGAGCCCCTTCGTGAGGACGAAGTTCTCGTAGGTGCTGGTCGACCGGCTCTCCCGGATGATCCGGTCCTCCGAGACCCCGTGCGAGATCAGGTACCGCTCCATCGCGAGCGCCTCGGTGACGGACTCCCCAGGCCCTTGACCTCCGGCGACGACGATGACGGCGTCCGGGTTCGCGACGGAGTACCCGACGGCCGCGTCCAGCCGGGAGCGGAGCGACGGCGTCACCTCCTCGCCCTTCAGCGCGGCCCCGAGGACGATGACGGCGTCCTCCTGGTGCGAGACGGTGTCCGTCCTGCCGAGAGACGCGATGGATGCGAAGAGGACGAGCACCAGGGCAGTGGCGACCGGGACGAAGACCTTGACCCACCGGAACAGGCTTCTCCGTGTTCCCGCCCGGGTCCGGTCCCGGTGGAGACCGTGGAGCAGGTAGAGGACACCGAGCACGAACGTCGCGACGACGCCGGAGCTGAGGCTGCTCGTGAACGACACGATCACGGCATCGAGGATCAGGGCCGCTCCGACGACGATCCAGAGCAGGCTCACGGCGGAACGATAGCGGCGAACCAGCCCGAACGTACGGGCGGGGTACGGAAAGCCGGTTGTCGAGTCGGGTTCCTACCTTCATCGGTGTCAGAGGAACCGCGAGGAACCCACTCGAGAACCGGGACGGAAGAGCCATGCGCAGACTGGTGAGCGGAATCGTGGCCTTCGTGACCGCCTTCTGGTGCCTTGCTGCCGTCGCGCCGGCAGCGCAGGCGGCCGAGGCGGCGCCCTTCTCGGCCCCCGGTCAGGAGATCGTGGTCGGCTGCGGGAACGCCGAGGCGGCGATCCAGGTCACCTGGGGCGCGGACGGCGTGTCGCTCCGGTACCGGTTGCGCGACACCGCCGCCGACGGCCGGAGCCCGGTCCTGAAGATCTCCGCGGTGACCGGGAACGGCGTGACCGCCGACTACGTCTTCGACGACGGCACGGTCACCCACGCCCGCACGGCCGGCGAGGGCTTCAGCTCCTGGTACGGCGAGAACGACTGGAACCCGGGGACCATCGGTACGATCAACCACCTGAACATCGAGGTCTCCAACGGCACGACGGCCGAGGGCACCCTGTGCACGCGGTACGCGAACCTGTACAACTGGTCCGGCCTCGGGCTCCGGAACGCGTTCGAGAAGGAAGGCGCACCGTTCTCCGGGACCGGCGGGGACGGCCCGGCCTACGACTGCTCGGGGCTCGTGTACGCGTCCTACGACGAGGTGGCCGACTTCCCCGGGTGGCCGGTGCGCTCGTCGCAGGCGATGTACGACTGGGCCCGGACGCACACCGGCCAGGACAGGATCTACGCCCAGCAGGTGCCCTACTCCGAGCTCAAGGAGGGTGACCTGATCTTCTACGACGCCGACGGCGAGTACACCGGCAACATCACGCACGTCGCGTTCTACGCCGGCGACGGGACCGTCTTCGACGCCCACCGGACGGGCACTCCGGTCGGCTTCCACGCCGACTGGGTGAACTCTCGCGTGGGCGCGTACCGCATCCTCGGTGCCGTGGGGTGGGCCGCCTGAGCCGTCGCCTATGATCACGGCGTGCCGTCGTCCGATGTCGAGAGGGTCCGGGACTCAGCAGGCGATCTGCTCCGCCGGCATCGAGAGGCCGGCGGGCTGACCCAGCGCGAGCTCGCCGGGGCTTCCGGGGTGAGTCTCGCCTCGGTCCGGGACATCGAGCAGGGGCGCAGCCGCCGTCCCCGACGGGAGTCCGTCGCCGCCCTGATCGCGGCCCTCGGGCTCGCCGGCCCGGAGGCAGACCGGCTGCGCGAGCGGTTCGACGAGGCGCTCGTACGGTCCCGGTCCGGTGGCACGACGGCGGGTCCCGGAACCGTGCACATCGGTGTTCTCGGGCCGTTGCTGCTGCATCGGGGTGAGGCACGGATCCCCCTGCGGTCCCGGATGCAGCAGGTGCTGCTCGCCGAGCTGGCGGTCGCCGCGGGGTCGCCCGTACCCCGCGAGGTGCTCGTGGCAGCACTCTGGCCGGGCGAGACCTCGACCACGACAGCGGCCCTGAACATCCACCTCACCCGCCTGCGTCGCCTGCTGGAGGACTCCGACGACCGGCAGCCCGTCGTGGAGCAGGACCGCGCCGGTATCCGGCTCCTCGTCCCGGCCGACCAGCTCGACCTGCTCACGTTCCGCGAGCTCGCCGGGCATGCGCAACGCTCAGGGGCGACGAGCGGCGCGAAGGAGGCCCTCGCTGCCGCCGTCTCGCTGTGGCGCGGTGGTCCGGACCCGGACCTCGTGACGTCACCGGACCGGATCGCGGCGATCGAGGAGGAGTACGTCGCGGCGCTGCTGTCGTACGCGAGGATCACCCGTGAGCTCGGCGTGCCCGAGGACGCCGTCGTGCCGCTCACGACCATGGCGGACCGCCGCCCGCTCGACGAGGTGGTCCAGTCGTCGCTGATCCAGACGCTCGCCGCGGCGGGACGCCAGGCGGAGGCGTTCGGCCGGTACGAGTCCACGCGGCGCGCACTCTCCACCGAGCTCGGCGTGGACCCCGGGGAGCGGCTGCGCACCGCGCACCTGGACGCGCTGCGGCAGCGCTGGACGGACGAGTCCGCCGCCGCGGCCTCGGTCCCCTGGCAGGTTCCCGCGGCTCCGCCGCGCCTGGTGGGACGCACGGACGAGCGTTCCGGCATCACGGCGGCGCTCGACCGCGGCCCTGAGGGCGGCAACGTGCCCGTCGTGGTCAGCGGCGCCGCAGGCGTCGGGAAGACCGCCCTGTGCCTGTCCGTGGCGCACGAGACGCACGACCGGTATCCCGACGGTCAGCTGTTCGCCGACCTGCAGGACGCCGCGGGTGTTCCCGTCCCGCCCCTGGAGATCCTGCAGCGCTTCCTGCGTGCCACGGGCCCCGGGACGCCGCCCGCGGACCTGCCCGAGGCGGCGTCACTGTTCCGCAGCCGGCTCGCGGACCGGAAGATGCTGATCGTGCTCGACAACGCCCGGGACGCGGCCCAGGTACGCCCGCTCATCCCGGGCCTCGGCGACAGCGACGTGCTCGTGACCAGCAGAAGTCTGCTGCCCGAGCTCGACAGCGCCGTCCTGGTCCGCCTGGACGTGCTCGACCGCACCGACTCGGTCCGTCTGCTGGCGGCCGCGACGACGACGTCGGACGGGGGCGACGCGGCGGTTCTCGACGAGCTGGCGCGCCTGTGCAGCGACCTCCCGCTCGCCCTGCAGATCACGGCCGCGCAGCTGCGGAGCCGGCGGCAGCTCGTGCCGGCGGACCTGGTGCACCGGCTCCAGGACGGGCAGGACCGTCTGGACCACCTCGCCGTGGGGACGTCGAGCCTCTGGAACAGCTTCGAGCTCAGCTACACGGAGCTCTCCCGCACGGCGCAACGCGTGTTCCGGATGTCGTCGCTCCACCCCGGCATCGACTTCGGCACGGAGGCGACGGAGGTGCTGGTGGGCGACGGGACGGCTGCCCGTGCGCTGGACGAGCTGCTCGACGCGAACATGCTGACCGAGCACGCCGCCGACCGGTTCCGCAGCCACGACCTGCTGCGGCTGTTCGCCCGGCGCAAGCTCACCACGGCCGACCGCGTCCCCGACGCCGAGAGCCGCCTCCGGCGCTGGTACCTCGACCGGGCCACCGCGGCCGTCGACTGGATCCACCCGCACCTGCTCCGGCTGACCGGCCACCCGGACCGCACCGCGGTGTTCGGCGACGAGGACGCCGCCATGAGATGGATGGACCTGGAGTACCCGTCGATGCTGGCCCTGGCGACCTCGTCGGCCGACGACCCCGATCGTGGTCCCGACGTCTGGCGGCTCGTCGACCAGCTCCGCGGATACCTCCTGCTCCGCCGGTTCGACAGCTGGGAGCACCTGGCCGAAGCCGGCCTCGGGGCGGCCGTCCGGACCGGCGACGACCAGGCACGTGCGGCGATGTACATCTCCCGCAGCTACGCCCACTGGGCGCACGGACGCATCGACGACTCGCACGCGGACACCGTCCGCGCGACCCGCCTCGCCGAGCTCTGCGGCTGGACCGACGCCGTCGCCTACCTGGCGCACAACGTGGGCTGGGAGCACTACGAGGCCGGCCGGCTCGTCGAGGCCACGGCCTGTTTCGAGCAGACGCTGTCCCAGACCGAGCCCGAGAGCCAGACCCGCGCCCTCGCCCTGAACGGGCTCGGCATGACCTACCTGGAACAGGGCGAGCTCGTCCGTTCCGCCGACTCGTTCCGCGCCGCGCTGCGCATCAGCGAGGGCAACAAGCGCGAGGTGGCCGACCTGACGATCCGCGGCAACCTCGCCAGCGCCCTGCGGCTCCTCGGCGACACCGGGACCGCGGAGGCCCAGCTCAACGACGTCCTCCGCGGATTCCGCCGACGCGGCCACACCCGCGGGGAGCTCTCCACGCTGGACGAGCTCGGCAGGCTCCTCGCCCAGACCGGCCGGCCCACCGAAGCGGTCGAGACCGCCCGCGAGGCACACGCCGCCGCATCCCGGCTGAACGACCCCAGGGCACAGGTCATCACCGGTGACGGCCTGGGCATGAGCCTCCTGGCCAGCGGGCACACCGCCGAGGCAGCAGCCATCCTGACCGACGCCGCAGCGCTGGCGACCGCACACGGCTACCGGTCGTGGGAGGCCCGGGCACGTGCCCACCTGGCGAGCGCGCACCTCCGGCTGGGCAAGACCCAGGAGGCGACGGACGAGGCCGCGCGCGCCGCCGTCCTCGCGGAGGCGTGCGACGCGACGTCCGTCGTCGTCGAGGCACGGCGGGTGCACGTGCTGGCCGTCCGGAAGCACGCCTGATCCTGCGCGGGGCCCTCCCCCGCGTGCCTACGCCGTCGGCGGGTCGCCCCGCAGCCGCACGGCCAGCCCGCTCGCCCGCCGTGCCCGCCGCGTCACCGCCGCCCGCACCGCCTCCGGCGTGCCGACCACCCGAACCCGACGGCGCGCCCGGGTCACCGCGGTGTAGAACAGCTCGCGCGTGAGCAGCGGCGACGTCTCGTCCGGCAGCAGCACCGTCACGGTCTCGGCCTGGCTGCCCTGACTCTTGTGCACCGTCATGGCGTGCAGCGTCTCGACGTCCCCGAGCCGGGAGACGGCGAACGACGCGCCGCCGGCGAGGTGGGCGCGCAGGTTCTCGCCGTCGGCGACCACCACCCCGGTGTCGCCGTTGAACAGGCCCAGGCCGTAGTCGTTCGCGGTGATCAGCACCGGCCGGCCCGCGTACCACTCGGCGCCCACCGCGGCGCCGAGGTAGGCGCCGGAGGCCTCGCCGAGCCGGCGCTCGACCAGCCGGTTCCAGTGCGCCGCGCCCCACGGGCCCTCCCGGTGGGCGCACAGCAGCCGGTGCCGCTCGGCCAGCTCGACCGCCCCGGCGGCGTCCCCGGCCAGCGCCAGGCCCCGCACGTCGAGCGCGTGCCGGGTCAGCTCGTCCTGGACGCCGGCCAGCGCCACCGTGTCGTCGGGGTGCACGAGCTCCACGACGCCGTCGCCCGCCGTCAGCGCCGCGAGCACCGCCTCCGGGTCACCGTCCTGGATCGCGGCGGCCAGTCGCGTGATCGCCGAGCTCTCCGACCGGTGGTCGGTGAGCAGGGCCGTCACGACGCCGTCGTCGTGCTCCCCGAGCCCGGCCACCAGGTCGGCGAGCACGGCACCGGCCTCGACGGACGCGAGCTGGTCGGGGTCGCCCACGAGCACGAGCCGCGCGTCGGGGCGCACGGCCTCCAGCAGCCGAGCCATGAGCGTGAGCGAGACCATGGACGTCTCGTCGACCACCACGACGTCGTGCGGCAGGCGGTTGGCGCGGTCGTGCCGGAACCGGGTGGTCGAGCCGGGCCGCCACCCCAGCAGCCGGTGCAGGGTGCCCGCCTGGAGGCCGTCGAGCCGGCGCCGGTCGCCGGCGGTGAACCCGGGCCGCCCGGCCCCCGCACGCGCACCGGCCTTCGGCGGGGCGCCGAGCGCCTCGGCCACCGCCTCCTGCATCCGTGCGGCCGCCTTGCCGGTCGGGGCGGCGAGCGCGATGCGCGGGCGACGTCCGCCGGCGTGCTCGGCCTGCTCCGCCAGCAGGGCGAGCAGGCCGGCGACCGTCGTCGTCTTGCCGCGGCCCGGGCCGCCGGTGAGCACGGTGGTCAGGCGACGCGCGGTGGACAGCGCCGCGGCGCGCTGCTCGGCGTACGCGTCGCCGGGGAACAGCCGCGCCGCGCTGTCCTCCAGGAGGGCGTCGTCGACGGCGGGCGCGGGCGCCACCAGCCGGGCGGCGAGGTCGTCGCGCACCTGCCGCTCCTCGCGCCAGTAGCGGTCGAGGTAGAGCAGGCCGAGGTCGGCCCGGACCACCGAACGCTCGGCCAGCGGGCTCGCGGCCACCCGGTCGAGCCAGCCGTCGGCCGCGGGCCAGGGCAGCGTCACCTCGTCGGGACCGTCGCCGAACCCGCCCAGGTCCACGCACACCGAGCCCTGCCGTACCGCGCGCACCGCGAGCGCGACGGCGAGCCGCACGGCCTCGTCGTCCTCGCCGACGACGTCGGCCGTGCGGCGCGCGACGTGCACGTCGGCGGCGGTGAGCACACCGGCGTCGTTGAAGGTGCGCAGCAGCCCGGTCGCGCCGAGCGCCCGGCGGGCGTCGTGGGGGTCGTCGCTGGTCCAGCGCTCGATCGCGGGCGTCATGCGGCCTCCGGGCCCGCGACGCCGGCGAGCAGGTCCGACAGCCCGACCAGCAGCGCCGGCGGCGGCTGCCACGAGAACACGCCCGCGGGGCTGCCGACCGCGCCAGGAGCGCCGCCCGCGTCCGGGGTGTCCGGCCCGGCCATGCCGCGCACGAAGAGGTAGAGCACCCCGCCCAGGTGGGTGCCGGGGTCGTAGCCGGGCAGCCGCCAGCGCAGGTAGCGGTGCAGCACCGCGCCGTACAGCAGGGCCTGCAGCGGGTAGTGCGAGTGCAGCATGGCCTCGGCCATGCGGTCCCGCGAGTAGTCGGCGACGGCGGGGCCGAGAAAGTTCGTCTTGTAGTCGACGACGACGAACCGGCCGGTCGGCAGCCGCAGGACGACGTCGATCGAGCCGGTGAGGTAGCCGCGCAGCGTCTGGTCCCCCAGGGCGGGCTGGTCGAGCCGGTCGGCGTAGGCGGCGAGCGGGTCGTGGGCGGGCAGGAGTGCGCGCAGCAGCGGCGCGAGGTCGCCCAGCCTCGGCTCGGCAGGGCCGCCGAGCCCACCACCGACGAGGTCACCCCCGTTCAGCGGCAGCTCGAACGTCAGCTCGCGGAGCCGGTCCGCCCGGCCGATCTCGCCCAGCGTCAGGCCACCGGCCAGCGGGCCGAGCGGCGTGCGGTGCAGCGGCAGGAGCCCGTCGGCGAGCGCCACCGGGTCGGCCTGCACGGGCCACCAGCGCAGCTGTTCGGTGACGTGTTCCAGCAGCTCGGCGCGCAGGTCGGCCGCGAACGGGTCGATGTGCTCCAGCACTGCGTGCACCAGGGACCCGAAGGCGGCGCCCGTGGGCAGGTCGGCCATGGGCGACGCCGCAGCGCCGTCGGGCGCGGCCGGCTCGTCGGCGTCGGTCTCGGGAGCGTCCGGCTCGTCGTCCGTGCCGGCGGCCTCGGGTTCGCTGCCCACCCCCGCGCCGGCACCCGCACCCGCACCCGCACCCGCGACGGCCTCGCCGGCCGCGACGAGCCCGCTGTAGGAGGTGCGCCGCCATCCGGTGTCGACGGTGCGGTCGAAGGCCCGCGCCTCGTAGGGCGCGTGCCGGTCCGCGGGGACGGGGGCGGACGCCGCGGCGGGCACGGCGAGCTCGGCGGCGGGTCCGCCCAGCTCCTGGAGCAGCCCCAGCACCCGCGTGGCGTAGGTGTCGTCCTTGACCGGCTGCGTGGCCGGCACCTGCCGGGTGCCGGGGGTGCGGCCGAACAGGAGGCGGTGCAGCCCGCTGGTCGGGGTGCTCGACGTCGGCGCCCACCACGCCACGACCTGCGACTGCGCGCGGGTCAGGGCCACGTAGAGCTTGCGGAGCTCCTCGCCGTCCTCCTCGGCGCGGTGCGCGGCGCAGTGGGCGTCCCACGGCGCGCCGGAGCCGGAGACGTCGATCGTGCGCGCGCCGCGCTCGTCGTGGTAGAGCGCGATCTCGACCGGGCGCGCGTAGTTGTCGTAGCCGAACGGCAGGTAGACCACCGGGTACTGCAGGCCCTTGCTGCCGTGCACGGTGACGATCTGCACGGCCGCGGCGTCCGAGTCCAGGCGGCGGGGCCGCTCGGCCGTGCCCGTGCGGCGCCGCTCGCCGCGGAACCAGGCCAGCAGGGCGGTCAGGCCGAGCGACTCGGCGGCGCTCACCTCGTGCAGGAGCTGCCCCAGGTGGCGGACGTCGGTCAGCAGCCGTTCGCCCTCGGCCCGGGCCAGCACCCGGCTGCTCAGCCCGCGCTCCTCGGCGGCCTCCAGCAGGGCGGCCACGCCCCGGTGGCGGAGCAGGAGCGCCCAGCCGCGCAGGGTGTCGGCGTCTCGGGCGGTCAGGGCCTCACCACCCGCGTCACCGCCCGCGTCACCGCCCGCGACGAGGTCGGCAGCCGTGCGGCCGAGGAACGGTGTGAGGGCGGCGGCCCGCACCAGGCCCGAGCGGTGCGGGGACTCCAGCGCCTCCAGCAGCGTCAGCCACTCGTCGGCGGCCGGTGTCTCGAACACGTCGCCGCCGGGCATGACCGCCGCCACACCACGCGCGGCGAGCGCGTCCTGCACGAGCCGGCCGTGCGTCCGCGCCGAGACCAGGACGGCGACGTCGCCGGGCACCAGGGGGCGCCCGTCCCATGTCGCGCCCGAGGCGAGCAGGCCGGCGACGTCCGCGGCAAGGTCCGTCGCGACGTGCTCGCGTGCCGGGGCGGCCTTGACGAGCCCCTTGTACTGGGGCAGCCCGTCGCGCAGCACCTGCCGCAGCCGGAACGGCGCCGGGTGCGGCGCACCGGCCAGACGGCTGCCCCCGCCCTCCGCCGTGACCGGGTGCACCACGATCTCGTCGTGGCCGAGCGCCGCGTTGCCCAGCAGCACCCCCAGGGTGTCGACCAGCGGCGCGTCCGAGCGCCAGTTGCTGCCCAGCGTCGCGCGCGTGGTCGCGCCCCGGGCGGCATCGAGGTAGGCGACGACGTCGCCGCCGCGGAAGGCGTAGATGGCCTGCTTGGGATCGCCGACCAGCACCATGGCCTGCGTCCGCGCCGCAGGTGCCGCCGGCTGCGCCCCCGGCTGCCCGGTACCGAACGCCCGCTCCAGCACCTGCCACTGCACGGGGTCGGTGTCCTGGAACTCGTCGACCAGCACCACCTTCCAGCGTTCGCGCATGCGTGCGCCGACGGCGGCGCCGCCGTCGGCCGCTGCCGGGTCCAGGGCGTCCGCGAGCCGGCCGAGCAGGTCGTCGTAGGACAGGATGCCGAGCCGCCGCTTGCGCCGCTCCATCTCCGCGCGCACCGCGCGGGCGAAGGAGACGCGCGCCGAGCCGACGGCGTCGTCGGGGTCCGCGTCGGCGAGCGCGGCGCGCGGGTCCTCGACGGCTGCCGTGGCGACCTTGAGGGCGCAGGCCCGGTCGAACGGTGGTGGCTCGGGGTCGCTGCCGTACCGGCGCAGGTAGAGGTCGTCGACCACCTCGACGGTGAGCTCGGTCAGGGACTCGACCAGCTCGGCGCCGGGCTCGGTGTCCCCGGCGACGCCGAGCGAGCGCAGCACAAGCTGGCAGAACTGGTGGATCGTGGCGATGGTGGCGTGGTCGAACGCGGCCAGGGCGTCGGCCAGCCGCCGGTGCCGGAGGGCCCGCTCGGCGCCGTCGACGTCGAGCAGCGCCGTGAGGACGGCGTCCACCGGGCCGGTGTCGCGGCCCGCCAGGGCGGCGGCGAAGGTGCGCTCGGCGCGCAGCAGGGCGCCGCGCACGCGGTCGCGCAGCTCCTGGGTCGCGGCGCGGCCGAAGGTCACCACGAGCATCTGGTCGAGCGGCACGACGCCCTCGGCGACGTAGCGGGTCACGAGCGCGCCGATCGCGAAGGTCTTGCCGGTGCCCGCGCTGGCCTCCAGCAGCGCCGTGTCCCGCGGCAGCGGCCCGGCCAGGTCGAAGACGCCGTCGAAGCCGTCCATCACTCGCTGAACCTCTCGCTCTCCAGCAGCGGGCTCCAGACGCGCATCGCCAGCGCGCCGAAGCGGGTGGTCTCCCCCGGCTGCTCCTCGCCGGAGCGCGGTTCCTCGTCGGTCCCGGGCAGCGGGGCACCGAGGCCATGGACGCGGACGTGCTCGGGTTCGGCGCCCTCGCCGTCGAGGCGCCCGCCCGGCCCTCGCTGCCCGGTCCAGGTCTGCCCGGCCCGGAACCACGCCTCGGCGGGGTCGGCGCGGCTGCGGCGTGCCTCGGCGTAGAGCGCCGACGCCTTGACCGGCAGGGGCAGCGGCTCGGTGAGCCCGCGGTCGCGCAGCGCGACGAGGTCACGCAGCAGGTCCACGGCCGTATGGTCCAGCGGCCCCAGCCGGGATCCCTGCCACGTCTGGCGCGAGCGCGGGTTGGTCGGCCGGCCGAGCGTGTAGCCGACCCAGGGCCGGTCGTCGTCGGACGCCGCGAGCGCCAGCAGCCGGATCCAGGTCTGCAGGCGCTGCCTACCGCCGAGCCGGGCGTACGACACCGCGACCAGGCGGTCGCCGTGCACACCGGGCACGGAGCCGCGCAGGCTGCGCCCGTCGCGCAGGTCGACGTCGACGTCCACGACGCGTGCGGGGCTCGCCCGCAGCCCCGAGGCGGCGTCGGCGAGCGGGCCCACCTCCTCGGCGACGCGGACCAGGGGGCGCCAACCGAGGCGGCCGGGCGGGAGCTGGCCGCGGCGCCACTCCTTCTGGACGGCGTCCTCCGGCGTCGTGCCGTGCAGCACGTCGCGCAGCACCCGCTCCCCCACGGCCCAGCGGCCCAGGCCGTCGAGCTCGACGGGCAGGCCGTCGTCGAGCGGTTCCTCGTCCCAGGAGCGGCCGACGTCGAGGCGCTGGACGAGGAACCCGCCCGCGGGCGAGCGGTAGTACGCGAGCAGGTCGTCGAGGGCGACGACGCCGTCGCCCGACCCGGTGAGCGCCGCCGGTGCGAGCGGCGCGGCGAGGAACGGCCCGGCCGGGGTGCGCGGACCGGCCGCGGCCCGGGCCCCCGCCAGGGCCGCGCGGTCGAAGGTGAAGGCGGTGCCGGGCACGAGGGCGCCGGGTTCGACGGTGCGCCGGTCGAACGGCTGCAGCGGGTGGCGCACGGTCACGGCTCGGGACACCGGGCGCCCGTCGGGCGTCCGGGCCGTCTCGTCGAGGGCGTCGAGCAGCTCGCCCAGCGGCACCGCGGGCGGCCGTTCCTGCCCCGAGTACTCGTCGGCGCCGCTGTAGGTCACCACGAGGGTCCCGGTCGCGGCGAGGATCGCGTCGAGGAACAGCTGCCGGTCCTCGCTGCGCGGGTCGCGCTCGCCCGTCCTCGGCTCGCGGGCCAGCACGTCGTCGCCGTCGGTGATGCCGACGCGCGGGAACACCCCGTCGTCGAGACCCAGCAGGGCGATGACGCGGTGCGGCACCGACCGCATCGGGACGAGCGTGGCCACGGTGAGCGTGCCGGTGCGGAAGTTGGAGCGGGTCGGGCGGCCGGCCACGCGGTCGGCGAGCAGCGCGCGCACGTCCGGCAGCCGCAGGGGCACCGCCGGGTCGGGTGCGTCGGCGCGCACGCGGGCCAGCTCGCGCCGCACCTGGGCGAGCTGCCACGCGTCGGCGGCCGGCACGGTGGTGAGCGCCGCGACGCCGTCCTCGAGCGTGGTCAGCCAGTGCTCCAGCGGATGCCCGCCCACGAGCGCGTCGGTGACGTCCCGGAGCCGCTCCACGAGCTCGGTCAGGCGGCCGACGAGCTCGACCTGCCCGCTGCCGACGTCGTCCAGCGGCAGGACGCGCTCGAGCCAGGTGCCCGTGTCGTCCGACATCGCTACCCCGGTCAGCAGCCGGTCCAGGCCCTCCTGCCAGGTGCCGGACCCGTAGTCGGCCAGGCCGAGGTCGGCGCGGTGCGCGGCGTCGAACCCCCACCGCACACCGGTCTCGCGCGCCCAGCGGGCGAGCTGTTCCAGGTCGTCGTCGCGGAACCCGAAGCGGCGGCGCACGGGATCGGCGTGGGCCAGGTCCACGACGTCGCCGACGCCCGCCCGGCCGCCGGCGAGGTCCAGGAGACGGACCCCGATCGCGAGCAGCGGGTTGGTCCGGTCCAGCGCCCGGTCGGCGAGCCGTACCCGCAGGCCGTGCGCGGGGTGGCCGTGCGGCCCGACGACGTCGGCCAGGCCGAAGGCGGCGGTGACCAGGGGCGCGTAGGTCTCGATGTCGGGGCACATGACGAGCACGTCGCGCGGCTCGAGCGCCGGGTCGTCGGCCAGCAGGCCGAGCAGCACGTCGCGCAGCACCTCGACCTGCCGGGCCGGGCCGTGGCAGGCGTGCACCTGGACCGACCGGTCGGCGGGGTCCAGGAGCCGTGCGCCGGCGTCGCCCACGGCGTCGGCGCGCAGGTCGTGCTGCAGCATCCGCAGCAGGGTCGACGGCGGTTCCTCGTCGCCGGCGGTGCCGCCGTCGTCGTCCGCCGCGGCGACGGGTTCGTCGCGCAGCTCGATCGCGGACAGCGTGCGCTGCAGCTCGCGCGTGTCGCGGCCGAGCGTGGCCAGGAGCCGATGTCCGGCGCGCTCGTGGGAACGGTCCCGCGCCCGGTCGACGGGGCCGCCGAGGTCCTCGAGCACCGACCAGAGGGGCGCGGAGGGGTGCGGCAGCCACAGGTGCACGTCGCGGTGGGCGCCGAGCGCGCCGACCAGGTCCACCTCGCTCGCGGCCAGGCGGGTGTGGCCGAACAGGGACAGGCGCGGGGGCAGGTCGAAGGCCCCGGGTGCGGCGCGCAGCCGTTCGACGACGGCGGCGTGCCGCGCGTGCGGCGGTTCGGCGTCGACCCGCTCGGCCAGGGCGCGCCACAGCGGCGGCTGCCACGCGAGGTCGGCCGGGACCGCGCGCCCGCACCCGTCGGTGTCGCGGCCCGCGGCCCAGTCCGCGACCAGCGCCGGGCGCTGGGCGGCGTAACCCGCGAGGAGCCGCGCGAGCCGGCGGGCGACGGACAGCCGGCGGCCGCGCCGCAGGTCACCCTCCTCGCCCGGTATCCCGTGCCCGAGGTGCTGGGCGAGCAGCGCGGCCCACGGCTCGTCGAGGCTCGCGTCGATCGCCGCCAGCAGCGGCCAGGTCAGCGCGTCCGGCGCCCACGGGTCGTCGTCGCGCGTGCCCGTGACCTCGGCGAACAGCGAGCCCGGCGACCGCAGGTCCACGCCCGCGCACACACCGTCGTCCTGCCCGCGGGCGGCGCCGAGCCGGTGGCTGAGGCGCTGCGCGAGCCATCGCTCGACGCCGCGGGCGGGCACCACGACGACCTCGGTCGCGAACGGGTCCTCCAGGGGCGTGGCCAGCAGGTCCCCCAGTGCCTCCGCGAGCAGGTCGGTGCGCGGAGCACGATGAAGGACGACCGCCATCACGCCAACGTATCTCTCCCGGTCGGCTTTGGGGCGCATCGAGCGTTGCGGCGGGTCCGCCGGCCCCGCCTGGCGCTAGCGAAGCCCGATGATCCGTTCGACGCGGTCGAAGTTGGCGGTCGACCGGGGGTCGCCGACGTCGCCCGCGGGATTGGTGTCCAGCGGAACGACCTGCCCGTCGCGCCGCAACCCCCAGGCCACCAACGGCGCGCGCATCTCGGTCTTTCCGTCCTTGTACACGGCCACCCATCCGTCGGCGGGGATGAGCTGCACGATCTGCTGGTCAAAGGTGTTCTCGCCCGGCGTCTCCGTCATGGTGGGCACGCTATCGGACCGGCCGGCCGACCCGGCGCCCGGCACGTGGCACGTGGCCTGCGGGCTACCGGCCGTCCAGGCGCTCGACCACCGTGTCGAGGGTCGGCCAGGGAGCACCCTCGCGCAGCACGCGCAGCAGCTCCTCCCCGAACAGCCTCCCCCGCGGGAACTGGTCGTCGACGTCCCACCGCCAGGCGGCGACCATCGCGAGGAGGAGCTGCCGGCACTCGTCCAGCAGCTCCCGGTCGACGCCCGGGTAGTGCTCGCAGACCGCCTCGGGAACGTGGGCGAGGTCGAACTCGACGGGTCCGCGGCAGCACGTCTCGAGATCGACGAACAACGCGCCGCTCGTCGTGCTGAGCACGTTGCCCGGGTGCGGCTCGCCGTGGAGCAGCTGCTCCACGGCGCCGCGCTCCTCGATCGCCCGCCGCAGGTCCGCGAGCCTGCCGCCGAGGAACACGCGGTCCGCGTCGGCGAGCTCCGGCGAGCGGTCCGGGTCGGCGACGATCACCTCCGCCTCCGTGACCCGGTCCGTGAACCGCGGGCTCGGCACGTCGACCGCACGCATGCCGGCATGCAGCTCCTCCAGCGCTTTGGCGACATCGGCCGGTGATGCGCCGGGTGTCACGGGCTCGTAGTAGGTCCACAACGTCACGGCGAAGCCGTCGCGTACGTGCACCCGCGGGTCCACCCGGGGCTCCAACCGGCCCACCGGTGATCCGACCTCGGCGAGCCGCTGAGCGAGGTCGACCTCGAACTGCGCGACCTCCTGCCCCACCGGGGCGACCCGGGCGAACACGTCGCACGGCGTCAGCCGCAGCGCGAGCTTGTTCGAGTCGTGCAGCACGACGGCGTCGTCGGCCGGGAGGTCGAGCGATGCGGCGAGGGAGGTCGCAGCCGCGATCGCACGCGTGACGTCGGTGATCTCCACCGTCGCATCCTGGCACGGGCGGGCAAGGGCAATTCAGACCGCTGGCGGATCACGTCGTACGGGACCGCGCCGAGCCGGCGACGTCGGGCGGCTACCGCTTCTCGTCGTCGCCGGCCGTCTCGTCCTCGGACGCCGTGGTGCCCCGCATCATCGCGAACACCGGGAAGAACGCCACGCCGAGCGCGATGCCGATCGCGAGGTTGTCCAGCGCGATACCGAGCGTCAGCCCGATGCACAGGCCGACGGCGACGCCGGCGCCCCAGTTCCAGCCGGCGGTCGAGGTCGAGCCCGTGTCGTCCCCACCCTGGTCGTCCGGTCCGGTGTGTGCCATGCCCCCAACGTAAGCAGGTACCGGCACGCGAGTCCTCCCCCCGGAGGCTGATCTTGCGCCGGACCAGGGGTGGACGCGGACGGGCGCTCCCCGCCGCTGAGGCATGCTGTACCCATGCCGAAGACCCTGCCCACCGGACCCACCGTGATCACCGACGACAGCGAGGTGCGCTTCGTCGCCGGGGCCGACCAGTTCGCACTCAAGCTCAAGGACGGGCACCTGCACGTGCGCGCGATCGACACCGACGGCGGCGAGGCGCAGGTCGTCGTCATCCCGACGTCGCGCAACACGCTCAACCTGGAGATCAAGCGCTCGGGCGCCCACGGGCCGGTGCCCGTGGAGGGGCCGACGCTGCGCTGAGCGTCCCCACCCGGGCGTCCCCACCCGGCGGGACGAACCGGTCGATGACCGGAACATCCGGCTACATCGAAATCGTTACGACACACGCACGTCACACCAACGGCTCCCAGGCCTGTCAGCGTCTGCAGCGACTGTTCCACCCCTCCGTACCGCTGCGGAACCACTGGGAGATCGTTGTGAGAGCAAGAAGACTGGTCGTCGCGGCCACCGCCGCCGCACTCGTCGTGGGCGCCCTGCCCACGGCGGCAGCCGAAGGCTCCGCGCCGCCGGCCGCGGCCGCCACGCCGGAGGCCCCGCCCTCGGTCCCGGACACCGACGTCGTCCTCGTCACCGGTGACCGGGTCACCACCAGCACCGCCGGTGACGGGACACCGACCGTCGGGTTCGAGGCCGCGCCCCGGCCCGACGGGCGCCCGGTCAGCTACGCCGCCTTCGGCGACGCGGCGGGTCACTACTTCGTCGTCCCGTCGGACGTCGCCGACCTGGTGCCGGCGAGGCTGGACCTCCGACTCTTCGACGTCACCGCCCTCGAGGCGGCGCAGGACGCGGACGCGGGCGAGGACACCGGCCTGCCGGTGATCGTGCAGACCACCACCGCCCGCGCGGCCCGGTCGGCGGAGCCGACCTGGCGGACGCTCGACCTCGACGTCGACCGGACCCTGGAGTCGATCGACGCGGTCGCGGGCGACGTCCCGGCGGACGGCGCCCGCGGGCTCGTGGACGCCGTCGAGGACGGCGGAACCGTGAGCAAGGTGTGGCTGGACGCCCCGCTCGAGGTGTCCGACGCCGACTCCACGCCCCAGATCGGTGCGACCGACACCTGGGACCTCGGCATCGACGGCACCGGCGTGACGGTCGCGGTCCTCGATTCCGGGATCGACACCACCCACCCCGACCTGGACCAGGGCATCGTGGCCCTCGAACGGGACTTCACCGGCTCGGGCAGCACGCACGACGCCCTCGGCCACGGCACGCACGTCGCCTCGATCATCGCGGGCAGCGGCGAGGCGTCCGACGGCGAGAACCGCGGCGTCGCGCCCGGCGCCCGGCTGCTGAACGGCCGTGTCCTGAACGACGCGGGCGAGGGCGACGAGTCCTGGGCCATCGACGCCATGGAGTGGGCGGCCTCGAACGACGCGGACGTCATCAACATGAGCCTGGGCGTGCGGGGCGGGTACACCGACGGCACCGACCCCGCGGCCCTCGCCGTCGACTCGATCTCGGAGCGCTACGACACCCTCGTCACCATCGCGGCGGGCAACGAGGGCAACTGGGGCACCCCGTTCACGGTCACCACGCCCGGCACCGCGGACAGCGCCCTGACGGTCGGCGCGGTGACGGACTCCGACGACATCGCGTACTTCTCCTCGATGGGACCGCGGTCCGGCGACTACGCGATCAAGCCCGACATCGCGGCTCCCGGCGACGGGATCGTCGCCGCCCGCGCCGCCGGGACGACCCCCGACGTGCCGGTCGGCGACCACTACGCCGCCATGTCCGGCACGTCGATGGCCACCCCGCACGTGGCCGGAGCGGCCGCACTCCTCAAGCAGGCACGGCCGGAGCTGGACGGCGAGGCCCTGAAGTCGGTGCTCATGGGCTCGGCCCAGCCCGCGGGGAACTCGGTGTTCGCCGAGGGCGCGGGCCGTGCCTGGGTGCCCGGGGCGATCGGCGAGGCGGTCTACGCGACGCCGGCCTCGCTCTCGTTCGGGCTGTTCGACTCGCCGCGCGCCGACCAGACGCCGCGCACGCAGACCGTCACGTACACGAACGACTCCGACACCGCCGTCGACGTGGACCTCACCCTCTCGGTCAACGCGGGCGACGGCGTGCCCGTCCCCGCGGGCGTGGCGTCCCTGTCCACGGACACCCTGACGATCCCCGCCCACGGCTCCGCGTCCGCGGACGTGACCATCGACCCACGCTCCGACGAGCCCGACATCTTCGCCGGGGTCCTCCGCGCGACCGGGGCCGGGTTCCCCGCCGTGCGGACCGTGCTGGCGTTCCAGATCGACCCGGACATGTACACGCTGCGCATCGAGGCGAGCCGCCTCGGCGGCCGGCCGGCCGACAACCCGGACGCGGGCTGGGTCCACGGCATCGACGACCCCGACGTGAACCAGTGGTTCCAGTTCACCGACGGCGTCGCCGAGGTGAGCCTGCCCGCCGGCCGCTACGCGGTCCAGGGTCAGCTGTTCGACGCGGTGTCGCCGGCGGCGGCCTACTTCGACGGCGTCGTCAACTTCACGCGCGACGTCGACCTGACGGCCGCTGACACCACGCTCACGCTGGACGGCAGCCGGGCCGTGCCGGTACGCATGGAGACGCCGAAGAAGGTGGCACCGCGCGCCCTGGCCTCGGAGCTGGTCCGCGACCTGCCGGGCCGGAGCGGCCCGGTGATCACGAGCACCTCGTTCAGCACCGGCGACTACACCGGCGGCATGGATCTGGCCGCGTACATGCTGCGCGACGGCGGCCCGCTCGTGGGCGAGACCACGGTGACGTCGCGGTACCTGCTGGACCAGCCGTTGCTCGACGTCGCCGCCGTGGGCGGCGGCAGGACGCTCGACGTGTCACGGGAGCTGGGCCACGCGGTCCGGTCCCCGCGGTACGCGGGCCGGATGTCGGCGCGGCTCGTCGACGCCGGGACGGGTACCCCCGAGGAGCTGGCCGCCGTGCCCGCGGACGGCGCCGTCGTGCTGGTCGAGGACACCGGCGACCTCACGCTGAACCCGCAGTCGCAGGCCGCGGCGGACGCGGGCGCCGTGGCGGTGATCGTGTACGGGTCCACCCCGGGCCCGTTCTACCACCAGGTCGACAACCGGACGATCAACACCATGAGCGACCAGGCCGTGCCGACGCTGACGCTGAAGCGCGACCTCGGCCGCAAGCTCGTCGAGGCCGCCCACCGGGGCGCGACGCTGCGGGGCACGGGCCGCGCGACGCCGTCCTACCAGTACGCGCTCGGCTACAGCGAGCAGGGGCGGACGATCCCCCGCTCGCTCACCTACCGGCCCTCGGCCAAGGACCTCGCGGCGGTCGAGACCGAGCTGCGGTCGTTCAAGCCGTTCGCGCCCGGGCTCCGGAACGCCGAGCGGCTCACCCTCACGAGCGGCAGCACGATGAGCGGCTGGCAGCAGTCGTGGACCAGCGGCGCGGTGAGCGGGCGCACGGTGTACTACTCGACCCAGCCCGGCGTACGGTTCCAGCGCGGCTCCACCGCCGCCCAGGGCCTGAACGCCTGGCCGGCGTGGATCGACGGTGCGGCGGTGACCTACGAGCCCGGGCGGCAGCCGAAGGAGACCTACAACGCCCAGGTCCACCACGGCGGGTTCTGGGAGTCCCCGGCCGCCCCGCAGGACGCCGCGGTCTACCGCGACGGCAGCACCCTCGGGATCGACCTGCCCTACCGGGTCGACGGCGAGGGCCACGCCCAGGAGTGGGGCCCGGACGAGGCCTCCACGGGCCGGTTCCGGGTCTGGCAGGGCGACCGCCTGCTGACGGATGACACCAACGGCACGTACGCGACGCAGGACGTCGGCACCGGCAAGGAGCGGTTCCGCCTGCGGCTGGAGACACACCGCGACACGCCCTGGTGGCCGCTGTCGACGGACGTGACGACCGAGTGGGGCTTCGTCTCGGGCAGCAGCAAGGCCCCGGAGGTGCTCCCGCTGCTCCAGCTCGACTACGGCGTGCAGGGCCTGGACGCGTACAACACGACGAGCCGGCGCTCCACGACGCTGGACCTCCAGGTCTCGCACCAGGACGGCGCCGCCGGCGCCGCACCCGTCACGAGCCTGAAGCTGTGGTCCTCCACGGACGGCGGTGCGCACTGGACGCCCGTGCGCGTGACCCGGGCGTCGGGGCACGGCCCCGGGCACGACAGGTCCGGCACGTACTCCGCCACGATCACGGCCCCGCCGGGGTCGACGACGGTCTCGCTGCGCTCCGAGGCGCGGGACGCGGCAGGGGCCACCTTCTCCGAGACGGTGATCGACGCGTTCGCGGTGAACGCCCGCCGCTGAGCGGTCCGGCACCGGCACGGCACGAAGGTCCCCGCCTCGCGGCGGGGGCCTTCGTCGTACCTCCTCCGAAAGACCAACTGGCCCCGCGATATCGGAGGGTGCCGGAGGCACGAGGACATTCCATTCGGCCAGCACCGAATGACACGCTCTACCTTCGGTCGTGACCGAACGTGATGGAAACCATTTCTCCAGGGTGACAACCTCCAGGTGTGCTCGCCGAGCACAACGACAATGGAGGAGTTGACATGAGTAAGTTGCATACGGGGGCCGCCGCATTCACAGCAGCGGCCGCGGTCCTGCTGGGGCTCTTCGTCGCGGGCCCTGCCTCGGCCCAGACGCCTGAGCGCGCGAGCGCGGTGACAGAGCTCTCCGACACGCCTGGTGACGACCGGCTCTACCAGGCTCCGCCCGCTCCGCGCGACGCCGCGGCCGCCAGGACGGGCAGCGGAATCCAGGCGGTCTCGCCGACCATCACGCCGTCGGTGTCGTTCGAGCTCGTGCGGTCGGGCGGAACGTACAGCTGCGGCAACGGCACCCTCTGCACCGCCGTGTGGGACCCGGTGCACAGCGCGTGGAAGATCTTCAAGCTGTACGCGTGCAATGTCTATCAGGTGCACAACTGGCAGCTCGACGGATGGTACGTCGACAAGCAGACCTACGGTCAGACGTCGTATTTCAAGGGCCAGAGCTATTACAACAATCTCTGGTCCCACACGTCGACCTATAACCCGTACACCGGGTCAGGCGCACCGAGTATCACCGCGAACTGGAACCCCGTGTGGATGATTCACAACTGCGGTCCGGGTTGGGACTGACGGGTCCGGCCCAGGTCCGCCGGCCGGACCACCGCCCCGGTCGCCGCCGCCGTCTGGATCGCGCACAGCAGCCGGACGGTCTCCAGCGCGTCGTCGACGCCGACGGGCACCGGTGAGGACGTCTCCAGGGCGTCGACGATCCGGGTCCACTGAGCCAGGTGTCCCGCGTGCCCGATCGCGAGCGGGTCGGCCGCACCGCTCGCGATCGCGCCCGTCCCCGGCTCCGGCACCCCCGGCACGTCCCAGCGCCGCACCTCCCCCTGCCCGAGCTCGACCGAGCCCCGGGAGCCGAACAGGGCGATCGTCGCGGGGAACCCGGGCGGTGTCGCCGTCGTCGTGGTCACCACACCGAGCGCACCCGAGGCGAACCGGAGGGTCGCCACGGTCGTGTCCTCGGCCTCGATCGCGTGCGCGAGCGTGCCGGACTGCGCCGTCACCGACTCGACCGGGCCGCACATCCAGCGCAGCAGGTCGACGTTGTGCACGCCCTGGTTCATCAGGGACCCGCCGCCCTGCGCCGCCGTGGACCGCCAGCCCGCCGCGCGGTAGTAGTCGTCGTCGCGGAACCAGTGCACGTGCGTCATCGCGAGCCGCAGCGCGCCCAGCGCGCCGTCGTCGAGGGCCTGCTTGAGCACGACGTGCTCGGCCTCCAGACGGCGCTGGGAGATCATCGAGACCGTCAGCCCGCGCTCGCGCGCCGCGTCCGCGACCCGCAGCGCGTCGCCCACGTCGAGCGCGAGCGGCTTCTCGACGACGACGTGCCGGCCGGCCTCCAGCGCCGCCAGCGCGAGCGTCGCGTGCGTGCCGCTCGGCGTACAGATCGCGACCACGTCGACGTCGGGACGGGCGATCACGTCGTGCGGTGCGAGCCGCACGGCGCCGCCCACCACATCCGCCGTCGCCCCGCCGCTGAACGCGACCAGGCGCGCCCGATCGCCGAGCTCGGCGAGCGCCAGGGCGTGCATCCGCCCGATGCCGCCCATCCCGACGATCCCCACGCCGAGGGGAACACTCCCCGACGTGTCAGACCCACAGGTCACCACGGTGAACTGTGGGTCTGACACGTCGGGCGGCGGCGCAGCCTCGTCGCCGGTCGGGTCACTCCGTCGCATGGCTCGCGCCGAGCAGCTCCCGCAGGCGCTCGGCCGCCGCGGTGAACCGCGGGTCGGCGAGCGTCGGGCCGTACTCGCGGCGCTCCGGCAGGCCCGGTTCGAGGGTCTCCACGATCCGGCCCGGCCGCGGGCTCATGACGACGATCCTGCTGCCCAGGTACACCGCCTCCGGCACAGAGTGGGTCACCAGCACCACCGTGGTCCCGGTCTCGCGCCAGATCCGGTTCATCTCGATGTTCATCTGCTCGCGCGTGAGCGCGTCGAGCGCGCCGAACGGCTCGTCCATGAGCAGCACCCGGGGCTCGTGCAGCAGGGCGCGGCACAGCGCGACGCGCTGCTGCATGCCACCGGACAGCTCGTGCGGCAGGGCCCTCTCGAACCCGGTCAGGCCGGCGAGCTCGATGAGGTGGTCCGCGCGCTCCTCCGCCCGACGCCGGTCCATGCCACGCATCTCGGCCTGGAGCAGGATGTTCTTGCGCACGCCCCGCCACTCCAGCAGGGCCGAGCGCTGGAAGGCGAAGCCGATCTCGCGCTGCGGCCCGGTCACCGGCCGCCCGTACAAGCGCACGTCGCCGTCCGTGGCGAGCGTCAGCCCCGCGATGATCTTGAGCAGCGTCGACTTGCCGCAGCCCGACGGCCCCGCGATCGTCACGAACTCCCCGGGCCGCACGGCGAGCGACACGTCGTCGAGCGCGACGGTCTCCGACCGCTTGGACGTGAAGCGCCGCGTGAGGTGCGCGACCTCGATGATCGGCTCGGCGTCGGTGCTCCCCGCGGACGTGCTCTGCTCGGTCGTGGGCCCGGTCGTGGCCGTCACAGGTCCTCCCCGAAGGTCGCGTCCCAGTAGGCGTCCGGGGTGGAATCGCCCTCGAACTCGGTGTTCTCCGTCAGGAACGTCAGCGTGTCGGTCCACTGCTCCTCGGTGTTCACGCCGGGAGCGGGGGCGGCCTCCAGGTTGAGCAGGCCGATGGTCGCCTCGAGCTGGGCCGCGAGCACGCTCTCCTCCGGCGCCTGCTCCGCGTCTGCGGCCATCGCGGCGACGGCGGCCTCCGGGTCCTCGGACGCCGCGAGGAACGACTTCGACGTCGCCCGCACCATCGCCTGGACCAGCTCGGGGTCGCTCTCGATCGTCGCCTCGTGCGCCAGGAGGCCGGTGCCGAGCATGTTCATGCCGAACTCCGAGAACGGCAGGGCCGAGACCTCCTTGCCGGTCTGGTTCTCGATGGTCGGCGCCTGGTCGTGGTAGAAGCCCTGGATGGCGTCGACCTTGCCCTCGATCAGCGCGGCGATCTTGCCCGCGGCGTCGACGTTGACCACGGTCACGTCGTCCGGGTCCACGCCGTTGATCTCCAGCCACGCCGGGAAGGTGCCGTACATGGCGTCGCCGGGGGTGCCGCCCACCGTCTTGCCCACGAGGTCGGCGGGCTCGGTGATGCCCTGGTCGTCGAAGAACTCGACCGAGCTCGGGCCGGTCTGCAGGAAGACGCCGACGCTGCGCACCGGCATGCCGGAGCTGATCCCGTTCGCCAGCGGCGGGGTGTCCGCCCACCCGAAGTCGGTGTTGCGCTGCGCGACCTGCTGCACGGTGTTCCCGGACCCGTTGCCCGGCTGGATCGTCAGGTCGATCCCCTCGTCCTCGAAGATCCCCTCCGCCACGCCGTAGTAGAACGGCGCGTGCTCGCCGTACGGCACCCAGTTGAGCGTCACCGTGACCTCGCTCAGGCCCTCGGCGTTCTGCTCGCCCGACCCGCCCCCGGCGGTCTGCCCGCAGGCCGCGACCGTCGCCAGCGCGACGCCGGCCACGGCCAGCGACATCACGGTCCTGCGGCCACGGATCCTGCCGTCATGCTTGTTGCCACCACGCTTGTTGTCAGCACGCACGGGAGAGCCTTTCTGGTCGGGCCGCCACGGTGACGGCGGTAACGCGGGAGAGTGCGCGGGCCGGGGTCAGACCGTCGCGAGCGCGAGGTTGCCGCGCCGCGAGGCGTGCCACGGGATCAGGAGGCGTTCGAGCACCTCGACCAGCACGAAGAGGACCACGCCGATGAGCGACATGAGGATGAGGTCGGCGAAGAGCAGCGGTGCGTCGAGGTTGCCGCTGGCGAGCAGCAGCACGTACCCGAGGCCGCGGTCGGCGCCCACGAACTCGCCGACGACGGCGCCCACGACCGCCAGCGTGACCGCGACCTTCAGGCCGGACATGAGCTGCGGGAGCGCCCCGGGGAACCGGATCTTGCGGAAGGTCTTCCACCGCGACGCGCCCATCGTCGCGGACATCTCCAGCAGCTCCGGGTCGACCGAGCGCAGCCCCGCCACGGCCGAGACCACGACCGGGAAGAAGGCGATGAGGACGGCCAGGACGATCTTCGGCGTCATCCCGAACCCGAACCAGACCACCAGGATGGGCGCGATGGCGATCTTCGGGATCACCTGGGCGAAGAGGATCAGCGGGTACAGGGACTTCTCCGCCGTCCTGGAGTAGACCAGCAGCACGGCCGCCGCCACGCCGATCACGGCCGCGAGCACGAACCCGACGATCGTCTCCAGCGTGGTCACCCACGTGTGCTCCAGCAGCATCGCCCACTCGGCGACCATCGTCTCCGCGACCGCGCCGGGCGAGGGCACCAGGTAGGCGGGGACCAGCTCGCGCCAGGCCACGAACCACCAGAGCGCGAACAGTGCGAGCAGCACCGCCGCCGGCCGCCACGACTCCGCAAGCAGCGTCAGCACCCGGCTCCCGGACGGTGTGCCGCCGACAGGCGGCGCCGTCGGCCGTGACCTGGACGAACTCGTGGGGCGGGCCTCCTGGGTGGTCACCATGGCGTGATCCTCCATAGTTCGCTCTTTCCGTTTCGTCGCACGGGTCGACGTCGACACCGTGGGGCAGCGGGTCAGGGCACGCCGGACGTCGTCGTCCGGGAGGTGCCGGTCGGTAGAGCAGGTCAGCGGCCCCGGCCTGTGGGGCTGCTCGTCACCGGGGACACTATGAGCCGCGCCCGGGCCGGACAACGAGTTGCCACTTGTTGCCCCGCCACCGTGCGCACCCGGCGGCAGGCGGTTGCCATCGCGGCCCGGCCGGCCGTCGGTCAGCCGTCGCGCGGGTCGGTCGGGCCGTCCGTGGCGCCGTCCGTGACGGCCTCCAGGTCGACGGCCACCGACCGGAAGCCCGCGGACCGCACGGCCCGCAGCACCTCACCGCGCAGGGGCTCCGCCGCCAGGCTCGCGAGGTCGGCGTGCGGCGCCTCGAGCCGCGCCAGGTCTCCGTGGTGCCGCACGCGGATCTCCTCGAGGCCGAGGCGCCTGAGCTCGCTCTCCGCGGCCTCGACCTGGACCGCCTCGTCCGCGACGGGGTCGGACGACGCGTCGGACGGCACGTCGGGCAGGTCGGTAGGCAGGGTCATGGCGTCATTCGAGGCGGGCGCGCCAGGGGCGGTCAAGGTGTTGCCACCTCTTGCCGGGCGCGTCAGAACGTGCCACGGCCGGGCCCCAGACGGCAAATGGTTGCCGTCGCCGTCCGCTCGCCGTACGCTCCCCGCGCATGGGCGAAACTGGCGAAACAGGGAGCTCTCGGACCAGACCGACCATCTACGACGTCGCCAGGGCCGCCGGCGTCGCACCCTCGACCGTCTCACGGGCGTTCTCCCGGCCGGGGCGCGTCAACGCGGAGACGGCGGACCGCATCCGCCGCGTCGCGCACGAGCTCGGCTACCGGACCAGCCCCATCGGGCGCGGCCTGCCGGACGGCCGGACCGCGCTGCTCGCGATCGTCGTGGCCGACCTGACCAACCCGTTCTTCTTCGAGATCATCCGTAGCGCCGAGAAGACCGCCATCGACTCCGGGTACACGCTCCTCGTGGTGGACGCGCACGAGTCGAGCGGGGCGGAGCGCCGGGCCCTGGAGCGCACGCTGCCCCTGGTGGAGGGGGTCGTCCTCGCCACGTCGCGGCTGTCGGACGCGGCGATCCGGGCCGTCGCCAAGCAGCGGCCGACCGTGGTGATGAACCGCGTCGTCACGGACGTCCCGAGCGTGGTGACCGACAACGCGCAGGGGATGCGGCGCGCCGTCGAGCACCTGGCAGGCCTCGGCCACGCCCGGCTGACGTACCTGGCCGGCCCCGAGGCCTCCTGGGCCGACGGCATGCGCTGGCGTGCCTTCCGCGAGGCGACCCGGGAGCTCGGCCTGCGGGCGTGGCGCCTCGGCCCGTTCGCGCCGACGCTCGCCGGCGGGCTCTCGGCCGCCCAGGCCCTGACCACCCATTCCGCGACCGCGACCGTCGCCTACAACGACCTCGTCGCGATCGGCACGATGCGCGGGCTGACGCGGCTGGGGGTCGAGATACCGCGCGACCTGAGCGTCGTCGGGTTCGACAACATCTTCGGCTCCGACTTCTGCACCCCGCCGCTGACGACGGTCGCCTCTCCCCTGCGCCACTTCGGGACGTTCGCCGTCCAGCGCCTCCTGAACCAGCTGCGCGCCCCGTCGTCCGGCTCGTCGCCCGGCCTGTCGGCCCCGGCGCTGCTCCCGGCGAAGCTCGTCGAACGCGGCTCGACGGCCCGCCGCGCCTGACGGGACCCGCTGCCCGATCCTTTCTCGCGCGTGCAGTCGGACACTCGTTCACCAGGCGGTCTGCGGCCGTAACCCGGCCCTTCACGGTCTCGGATCGCCTGGTGAACGCCTGTCCACCTCCACATCACGCACCGTCGTCCGGCGAGGTGGTGCGCGCACCTCGGGAGGGGCAACAAGTGGCAACTCGTTGTCCGGGGTTACCGCTCACCGCATAGTGACGTGGCGTAGGCACGGTCCCAGCCAGGCAAGGTCCTCGATGGAGAGGCAGGCCCATGGAACGCAGATCGACCCACCGCACGCTCGCCGCGATGCTCGGCGTGCTCGTGCTGCCGCTCACGGTGCTCCCCGCGCAGGCGGACGTCCCGGCCACCGCGCAGGCCACCGCGCAGGCCGCGACGGACCCCACCCGGCCCCAGGAGCCCGGCGTCACCCTGCGGGTGTTCGACGTCCAGGTCCCGCTGGACGACTACTGCACGCTGAAGCCGGGCCAGACGCCGAACGTCGACAAGCTGATGCCGACGATCGACTGGACCACGGCGGCGGACTTCGGCCTCGCCGACCGGTTCGTCACCGAGGTCACGGGCTACCTGAACGTGCCGGCCGCCGGCACCTACGATTTCCGCGTCACCAGCGACGACGGCGCGCGGCTGCTGCTCGACGAGACGCTGGTGGTGGACCACCCCGGCAAGCACGGTGCCACGCCGAAGGACGGGTCGGCCGCGCTGGAGGCCGGGTACCACGCGCTGCGCGTCGACCACTTCGACGGCGACTTCGGCCAGCAGCTCACGCTGGAGTGGCGCCCGCCGGGCGCGACCGGCTTCGCGCTGGTGCCGAGCTCGGTGCTGAGCACCGACGCCGAGGTCACGCGCGTCACCTCGCCGGGCCGCAAGGTCTGCGAGGGGGTCGACGAGGCCCCGGGCGACGGCCTGCCCCTGACCGAGGTGCACCCCGACTACACGCTGACGAACCTGCGCCCGGACGGCTTCGAGCCGCAGGTCACGGGCATGGACTGGCTGCCGGACGGGCGCATGGCCATCGCCACGTGGGGCGGCGACCGCGAGACGGTGCTCGGCGAGGTGTACCTGGTCGACAACGTGACGGGCGACGGCGGCGCCGACGACGTCACGTACACCAAGATCGCCGAGGAGCTCGAGGAGCCGATGGGCCTCAAGGTGGTCGACGGCCGCATCTACGTCTCCGAGAAGCACGGCCTGACCGAGCTCGTGGACACCGACGGCGACGAGGTCACCGACGAGTACCGCGAGGTCGCGACCTGGCCGTTCGGCGGCAACTACCACGAGTTCGCGTTCGGCCTGCTGTACGAGGACGGCTACTTCTACGTCTCCACGGGCATCGCGATGGTGCCCGGCGGCGCGACGCGCGACCCGCAGCTCGTCGAGAACCGCGGCTCCGTGCTGAAGATCGACGAGGACACCGGCGAGGTCGAGTACCTCGCGGGCGGCCTGCGCACCCCGAACGGCCTCGGTTTCGGGGCCGACGGCGGCATGTACGTCACCGACAACCAGGGCATGCACGTGCCGACGTCGAAGCTGGTGCGCATCGAGGAGGGCGCGTTCTACAACCACTACACGAACCCGGACGGCCCGTACGACGACCAGCCCGTGACCGAGCCCGTGGTGTGGATGCCGCACGGCGAGATCTCCAACTCGCCGAGCAACCCCGTGATCCTCACGGAGGGCGTGTTCGAGGGCCAGATGGCGATCGGCGACGTGACGTACGGCGGCCTGCAGCGCGTCTACCTGGAGGACGTCGCGGGCCAGGAGCAGGGTGCCGTGTTCCGCATGACGCAGGGGCTGGAGTCCGGCGTCAGCAGGACGAGCGTGGGCCCGGACGGCTCGATCTACGTGGGCGGCATCGGCTGGTCGGGCAACTGGGGCCAGGCGGGCAAGCTCGGCTACGGCCTGCAGAAGCTCACCTTCGACGAGAGCCGGGCGTTCGACATGCTCGAGATGCGCGCCGTCGACGGCGGCTTCGAGATCGAGTACACGCAGCCGCTCTCGCAGGAGACCGCCGAGAACCTGGCCGACAAGTACGAGGCGGCGCAGTGGCGCTACGTCTCCACACCGCAGTACGGCGGGCCCAAGGTCGACGAGGAGGACCTGGAGGTCACCTCGGCCACGCTGTCCCCGGACCGCAGGACCGTGACCCTGGCGATCGACGGGCTCAAGCCCGGCCGGGTGGTCAACGTGCACTCCCCGCGGCCGTTCGCGGCCGAGGGCGGCGCGGAGCTGTGGAGCACCGAGGCCTGGTACACCCTGAACCGGCTGCCGGACGGCACCACTCCGCCGCCCGTCTACGAGGCCGAGGCCGCCGACATCTCCGGCGGCGCCGGCTGGAACACCAACCACGCCGGGTACTCCGGCGCCGGGTTCGTGGACCGCAACTGGGAACCCGGCGCGCGCACCACGTTCGCGATCGAGGCCGACGAGGCAGGCCCGCACGACCTGGCGCTGCGCTACGCGAACGGCCAGAACTCCGACCCCAGCCCGGTGCCGCGGTCGATGAGCCTGTACGTCAACGGCGTCAAGCAGCGGCAGGTCTGGCTCGACAGCACCGTGAGCTGGTCCAGCTGGCAGACGCAGACCGAGACCGTCGAGCTCCAGGAGGGCGCGAACACGATCGCCTACGCGTACGACGCCGACGACGTGGGGCACGTGAACCTCGACAGCCTCACCGTCACCCCCACCGAACGCATCCCCCTGTTCGACGGCGGCGACCTCGACGCGTGGGAGAAGGCGAGCGGCGGGCCCGCGACGTGGCCGGTCGCGGACGGCACGATGGAGTCCTTCGGCGGCGACATCCGCACCAAGGAGAAGTTCGGCGACTTCCGGATGCACGCCGAGTGGTACCAGCCCCAGCACGCCGACGACGTCACGGGTCAGGCGCGCGGCAACAGCGGCGTCTACATCCAGGAGCGCTACGAGGTGCAGGTGCTGGAGTCCTTCGGCATCGACCCGCCGGCCACGAACGACGCCGGCTCGATCTACCTGAAGAAGGCCCCGGACGTGAACGCCGCGACCGCGATGGGCACCTGGCAGACGTACGACATCGTGTTCCGCGCCGCGCGGTTCGCCCCGGACGGGACCAAGACCGAGGACGCCCGCCTCTCGCTCTGGTGGAACGGCCAGCTCGTGCACGACGACGTGGCGATCGACGGCAAGACCGGCAACGGCAGGAACGAGGGGCCGACGCCGGGCCACATCAAGCTCCAGGACCACGGGGACGCCGGCCCGAACCCGCGGTTCCGCAACGTCTGGATCGAGCGCCTGGCCGAGCAGGAGAGCACCCGGCAGGGCCTGACGTCGGGGGTCTCGGCGCGGCTCACGCCGTCGAAGGTCCCGGCGGGCAGCGAGGCGCTGTCGGTCGTGCGGGTGCTCGGCGCCAAGGGTCGCCCGGCGCCGACGGGGACCGTCCGGGTCACCGTCGGGGACACGTCGGTCAAGGCCACGCTCGGCCGCGGCCCCGCCCGGCTCCGGCTCCCGACCACGGGTCTGGAGGCGGGGGTGCACCCGGTGACCGTGGCGTACCTCGGCGACACGGTCTACCGGCGGAGCACGACGACGGTCTACCTGACCGTCCGCTGATCTGGTCCCTCGACTCCCTCGACGGAGAGGTTCAACTGATGGAACGTACCGCCCGCAACTCTGCCCGTGCCGCGACGCCGTGGCTCGCCGCGGCCGTGGCCGCCACGCTGTCCCTGCCGGTCCTGGCCGCGCCCGCGGGAGCCGCCGAGACCGGCGCGCCGGCCGGGACCAGCGCGTGCGCCTACGGCTACACCAGCCAGGCCACGGTCTGGTTCGGCGCCGACGCCGACTCCGGCGTGCCCAACCGCGAGACCCGGTCCAGCTGCACCGTGATGGACGAGATCATGGCCGACGCGCCGTTCGCGTCGCACGGCGCGTTCGTCCGGACGGTCGCCTCCGTGACCCGGGGGCTCGTCCGCGAGCGGGTCCTCACCGGCGGCGAGCGCCGGGACGTCGTCCACGCCGCCGCCGTCTCGGAGGTGGGCCGGCCCCATCCGGTCACGGGCGGACGCTCCGTCGACCTGGCTGCGATCGGCCTGGTGGGCTACACGGTCCGCGCGACCATGCCCACCGACGCCGCCGGGACGCTCGCGGCGCTCGCCGCGTGCGGCTTCCGGAACATCGAGCCCTCGGGCAGCGCCGGCAACTTCTACGGCTACTCCGCCGCGGGGCTGGCGCCGCTCACGGAAGCGGCGGGACTGGAGGTGCCGTCGCTCGGCGTCAGCCTGTCGAACCTGCAGAACGACGTCGACCTGGTGGTCGCCGAGGCGCACGCGATCGGGGCGAGGTACGTGCGCGTCTCGGGATCCGGCTCGTGGACCCTCGCGGACTACTCCCGGACCGCCGCGATCCTCAACGAGGCGGGTGAGCGGCTGAGCGCCGAGGGCATCCGGGTCGCCTACCACAACCACGGGTTCGAGTTCGAGACCGCGGAGAACGGGGTCACGGGCTATGACGTGCTGGTCCGGGAGACGAACCCGGCGTTCGTCACGATGGAGCTCGACGTGTACTGGGCGGCCAGCACGGACACCGCCGCCACGGACCTGTTCGCGCGGTACCCGGGCCGGTTCGAGCTGCTGCACCTCAAGGACATCGCCGAGGACGGCTCCTTCGCCGACGTCGGCGCGGGCACCATCGACTTCGCCGAGATCTTCGCCGCGGCGCCGCTCGCCGGGGTCCGGTACGGCTTCACGGAGCACGACCAGCCCTCGCCGGACGGCGTGACCTCCGCGTGCACCAGCCTCGGCTACCTCGCCGGGCTGCGCTACTGACGCACCGCCCTTCCTCCCGGGAGGGCGCCCCCGCACCATCCGACCCAGCACGAGGGAGTGTTGATGTCCGCACCGCACCGCCGGGCACACCGCCGGGCACTGGCCGCGACGACCGGTCTGGTCGTCGCGCTCGGCGCCCTGGTCCCCGCCACGACCGCCGCCACCGCCCACGACCTCCCGCCTGGCTCCGAGCACGCCGGCTCCGACCACGCCGAGGCCACCGCGTTCGACAAGGTCCCCCTGGTCACCGAAGGGCTCGCCGACCCGTTCGAGCTCGACGTGGCCGACGACGGCCGCGTCGTCTACATCCAGCGCACCGGCCAGGTGGTGGTGCTGGACCAGGAGACGCTGCGCCAGACCACGGCCCTTGACCTGGACTACTCGCTCGACCTGCTCACGCAGTCCGACGGCCTCCTGGGCCTGACCCTGGACCCGGACTTCACGGAGAACGGGTGGCTGTACCTGCTCTGGAGCGACCCCGACGTGGCGAAGATGAACCTCTCGCGGTTCACCATGGGGCCGGACGACACGATCGACCCGGCGTCGGAGGAACGCCTGCTCGACTACACCATCTGGCGGGGCGAGGGTCGCGCCAACTCGCACATGGCCGGCTCGCTCGCGATGGGCCCCGACGGCGACCTGTATGTCGCCACCGGTGACAACTCCGACCCGTTCGACCAGCAGGGCTACACCCCGATCGACGAGCGTCCCGGCCGCCGCGGCTGGGACGCGCAGGGCACGTCCGCCAACACGAACGACCTGCGCGGCAAGGTGCTGCGCATCACCCCGGAGGACGACGGCACGTACTCGGTCCCGGACGGCAACCTGTTCGCGCCGGGCACCGAGGGCACTCGTCCGGAGATCTACGGGATGGGCTTCCGCAACCCGTTCCGGATCACCGTGGACCCCGGGACCGGTGCGGTGCTCATCGGGGACTACGGGCCCGACGCCCGCGTGGCCGACCCGCTGCGCGGACCCGACGGCCAGGTCGAGTTCATCCGGATGACCGAGCCGGGCAACCACGGCTGGCCGTACTGCCACGCCGACAACCAGGCGTACATCGACTACGACTTCGCCACCGGGGCCTCGGGCGAGCCGTTCGACTGCGCCAGCCCGGTGAACGACTCCCCCAACAACACGGGCCTGCGCGAGCTCCCGCCGTCGCAGGAGCCGCTCGTCTGGTACGGCTACGGACCGTCCGAGGAGTTCCCCGAGCTCGGCTCCGGCGGAGCGGCCCCCATGGGCGGCCCGGTCTACCGCTACGACCCGGGGCTCGACGTCAAGACGAAGTTCCCCGAGAGCTTCGACGGGCACTGGTTCGTCTCCGAGTACGCCCGCAACTACTACAAGGTGCTCTCGCTGGACGAGGCCACCGGCGAGCTCGCCTCGATCGACCCGTTCCTCGAGGGCGAGACGTTCGTCGCCCCGTTCGAGGCCGAGTTCGGCCCCGACGGCTCGCTCTACATCATCGACTTCGGCCGCGGGTCAGGCGCCGGCCGCGGTAGCAGCAACACCGACGCCGGCATCTACCGCGTCGACTACGCGGCCGACGGCCGGCGACCGATCTCGCGGTTCACCGCCGACGTCGACTCCGGCCACGAACCGCTCACCGTCGCCTTCGACGGCGCCACCAGCGAGAGCCCCGACGGGCTCGACATCACCTACGCGTGGGACTTCGAGAACGACGGCGTCGTCGACTCCACCGAGGCCGACCCGACGCACACCTACACCGACCGCGGCCAGTTCAGCGCGCGCCTGACGGTCACCGACAGCGAGGGGTTCGCCGGTGTCTCCGTGCAGAAGATCACGGTCGGCAACACCCGGCCGGACGTCTCCTTCGGGGCGCCGTTCCACGGCGGCTTCGCCGAGCTCGGCGACACCGTCCCGTACTCCGTCGACGTGGCCGACGCCGAGGACGGCTCCACCGAGGCGGGCACCATCGACTGCGAGCAGGTCACGGTGAACACCCAGCTCGGCCACGACACCCACGCGCACCCCCTGGACAACTACACCGGGTGCTCCGGGTCGGTGTTCCTCGACCCGGCGGACCACGGGGTGGGGCAGAACGTCTACCCCGTGCTCGGGGCGGGCTACGAGGACCTCGGCGCCGACGGCGTCCCGGCGCTGGCCGGCCAGGACACCAACCGTCTGCAGGTGCGCGACAAGGAGGCCGAGTTCTACGCCGACAGCTCCGGCGTCACCGTGTCGGACGGCGCGGACGCCCGCGGCGGCCGGCTGGTGACCGACGTCGACCACGGCGACTGGATCGCGTTCGGCCCGGTCGACCTGCGCGGCATCGACGCGCTGACGGTCGGCGCCGTCCGCGGCGCCGCCGACGCGACCGTCGAGGTGCGGGCCGGCAGCCCGACCGGGCGCAAGCTCGGCCAGGTCACGGTCGCCGCGGCCACCGGCGCCGCGCAGGTGGTCTCGCCCACGATCGACCTCCAGGAGGAGGGCGGCGCGACCACGCTCTACCTCGTCGCGAAGAGCAAGCGCGAGCCGGCCGACGGCGCGAACCTCGGTCTCGACTGGCTCGTCTTCCACGGGCGCGGCGTCGCCGACGCCACCGCCCCGGTCGTGACGGCCGAGGCCGGCCGTACCGGCGGCCGTGCGGGCCTCTCGGTGGACCTGTCCGGGTCCGCCGTGGCGCCCGAGGGGCGTGAGATCGCCGCCTACCAGTGGGACCTGGGCGACGGGACCACCGCGGCCGGGCAGACCGTCACGCACGTCTACGAGGAGCCGGGCCGGTACACGGCGCGGCTGATCGCGACGGACAGCGAGGGCACCCGCGACTGGACCACGGTCGAGCTGACGGTGCGGGGCACCCGGGGCTGAGCCCGCCCGGCACCAGCACGAAGGCCGGCCCGGACCACCGCACGGTGGTCCGGGCCGGCCTCTCCCCGCCGAGGACCTACTCCGCGAGGATCTCCCTGCTCAGCTCGTCCATCTCCGCGAAGACGTCGTCCTCGCGCTGCCCGGTGAAGTAGCCCTCCATCAGCGGGCTGATCGCCGAGCCCATCTTCTGGCCGCCGGCGAACACCGGCGTCTCGAAGAGCGTCCCGTCCACGAACTGCCGGGTGTACGGCGTGACGTCGATCCCCTGGTCGAGCAGGGCGGCCTGCGTCTTCTCCATCGACGAGTCGATCGACGGGAAGAACGTGCCGTCGGCGCCGGCGACGTCCTGGCACTCGGGCGAGTTCATGTAGGCGACCCACTTGAACGCCGCCTCCGGGTGCTTGGTGCCCGCCCAGACGGAGTCCGCGTTCGAGTTGGAGAGCCCGGCGCGCTGCCCGTCCTCGCCCAGCACCGAGGGCGCGATGCCGACGTCGACGCCGTCGAGCGCGAAGAACGTCGTCGCGTACCAGGACCCGCCCGAGACCATGGCGACGCTCCCCGTGCCGAGCTGCTCGGCCGGGCCGAGCGTGAACTGCCCCTCCACCGGGGACAGGCCGCGCTCGCCGAGGCCGCGCAGGTACTTCGCCGTCTTCACGAACCGCTCGTCCTCGTACTGGAAGGTCGTGGGAAAGCTGTCCTTGTCGCCCAGCTCCCAGCCGGTGGTCGACGCGAAGTTGGCCCAGGTGTCCTGGCCGTTGATCCCGTTGGACCCGAGGCTGTTGATCCCGTAGGTCGCCACGTTGTCCTTGTCGAAGCCCGGCTCGTCGCCCCGCACCCCGTTCTCGTCGACCGTGAGGCGGGCGACGACCCTCTCGAAGGTGCCGCCGTCGTCGGGGTTCCAGGTCATGTTCTGCACGTCGTCCTCGGTGAGGCCGGCGTCGGCGAGCTTCGCCTTGTCGTAGAAGAACCCGACCGTGGCCCAGTCCTTCGGCAGGCCGTAGGTGGCCCCGTCGCTGTACGTCCAGGTGTCGACGCCGACGCCGAGCTGCCCGACGTCGTAGCCCGACTCCTCGATCAGGTCGTCGAGCGCGAGCAGCTGCCCCTGGTCCACGAACTCGGGGTAGTTGGAGGTGTGGTCCATGAACGTGTCCGGGGCGTTGCCGGCCACGAAGCCCGCGGTGAGCTTGGTCCAGTAGTCGTCCCAGGCGTACTGCTGCACCTTGACCTCGATACCGGGGTTGGCCTGCTCGAACGGCTCGACGCACTTGCCCCACGACACCGCCTGCTTGTCGTCCCAGGTCCACCACTGGATCGTCCCGGTGGCGGCGTCGCCGTCCCCTGCCCCTCCCGCGCCGCACGCCGAGAGGGCGATCAACGTCGCCGCGCCCCCGAGCGCGAGGAGGGTACGTGCCGGTGTGTTCCTGCGGTGCGGCCGGGGCCTCGCGGTGGCGCTGGTCCGGTGCCGATCGACGGTGATCATGGTCCAGACCGTAGGGGTGGCCGCCGTCCTCCGGAATGGGGAGTTCTGCGGCGGGGCCTGGACGATTCGACGGCCCACCTGTGGACACCACCGCCCCGCCCGGCTAACGTTCCGGCCATGACGTCGCACCTGATCTCCCTCGACTGGTGGCCCGCCGACTAGGCGGGCTCGCGACGCATCCACACACGTCCACGACCGCCTCGCCCGAGGCGGTCGTTTCGTGTTTCCGCGAGACACCCGGTCCCGGGCGGGCACCCCGAACCGAGAGGTCTCGCATGCCCCACACCGCTCGCCCCGCCGCCCAGCACCCCCTCCTCGACCGGGTCCTGGCCTCCGACGGGTCGCTCCCCTTCGCCCTCTTGCGCCGCCACGGCGGCACCGAGGTCGAGGTGCTGACCGGCGACGTCGTCGACGCCGACCTCCTGCACGACATCCCGCTCGACGGCGCGCCCGTGCTCGCCGTCGTCCCCTACCGCCAGGCCCGCGAGCGCGGCTTCACCGTGCAGGACGACGGTGCACCGCTGCGCTGCCTCGTCGTGCGCGAGTCGGAACGCGTCGCCCTGTCCGACGCCGTCGCCGCGCTGCCGCCCGAGCCCGTGGCCGCCGAGCCGCTCGGCTTCGACATCCCCGACGACGAGTACGCGGGCATCGTGCGCCGCGTGATCGACGACGAGATCGGGCAGGGCGCGGGCGCCAACTTCGTGGTGATGCGCAGCTTCGAGGCCCGCACCGACGCCGGCCCCGTGCCCACGCTGGCCTCGTGGTTCCGCGCCCTGCTGACGCACGAGGTCGGCTCGTACTGGACGTTCGCGATCCACGCCCCGGCGCCCGCGGCCGCCGTCGGCCCGGCCGCGGGGGCGGTGTCCCTGGCGGGCGCCACCCCCGAGCGGCACCTGACCCTGCACGACGGCCTGGCCCGGATGAACCCGATCAGCGGCACCTACCGGCATCCGGCGTCGGGCCCGACGCGGGAGGGCGTGCTGGAGTTCCTGAGCGACACCAAGGAGAACGAGGAGCTCTTCATGGTGGTCGACGAGGAGATGAAGATGATGAGCGCGCTGTGCCCGGACGGCGGGCGCATCGTGGGCCCGTACCTCAAGCAGATGGCGCGGCTCAGCCACACCGAGTACCTGCTGGAGGGCCGCACCACCGTGGACCCGCGCGACGCGCTGCGCCTGACGATGTTCGCGCCGACCGTGACCGGGTCGCCCATGGAGAACGCCTGCACGGTCATCGCCCGGCACGAGACGCGCCCGCGCGGCTACTACTCGGGGTTCCTGGCCCTGTTCGAGCCGGAGGCCGCGGCCGAGGTCGAGCTCGAACCCGGGGCCGCGGGCTACTCGCTCGACGCCCCGATCCTCATCCGCACCGCCTACCTGCACCCCGACGGCCGCGTGTCCGTGCCCGCCGGGGCCACCCTCGTGCGGCACTCCGTGCCGGAGCACGAGGTGGCCGAGACCCGCGCCAAGGCGGCGGGTGTGCTCGCCTCGCTCGGCCTGGTGGCGCGGGGGGCGGGGCCCGACGCCGTCGTCGACCTGAACGCGCAGCCCGGCGTCGCCGAGGCGCTGACGGCGCGCAACCACCAGCTCGCCGAGTTCTGGGTCCGGCCGCAGGAAGCCGGAGAGTCGCCGCTGGCCGGCCGGGACGTGCTCGTGGTCGACCACGAGGACCAGTTCACGACGATGCTCGCCCACCAGCTGGGCCACCTGGGCATGAACGCCCGCGTGGTCCGGTGGGACGCGGTGGAGGACGTGCTCGCCGACGACCTGGTCGTGCTCGGCCCGGGCCCGGGCGACCCGCGCGACCAGGAGGACCCCCGCATCGCCGCCCTCACCCGGCGGATCCTGGAGCGCGTCACCGCGGGCCGGCCGCTGCTCGCCGTCTGCCTCAGCCACCAGGTGCTCGCGGGCCTGGCCGGATTCCCGCTGCGCGCCCTGCCCGCACCCCGGCAGGGCGTGCGGCTGGACACCGACGTGTTCGGCACCACGGCCGCCGTCGGCTACTACAACACCTTCGGCGCGCACCTGACGACGGTCTCCGCGGCCGCCGCCGACAACCCGGTGGCGCGGCTCGCGCTGGAGCCGTCCGTCGACACGGACGGCGTGCTGACGGCACTGCGCGGGCCGGGGGTGGCGTCGGTCCAGGGTCACCTGGAGTCGGTGCTGTCGGCCGACGGCATCACCGTGCTCGACACACTCGCGCGCCATGCCCTGGGCGTCCCGGGCCGGGTGGTCTCCGGCGGGCCGGCGCGGTGAGCGCGACGCCGTCCGGGTGACCGGCCGGGTCACGCGGGCGGCGTCGTCCCCAGCCTCGTCAGGGTGGTGACGGCCAGCTCCGCGAGCGCCGCCGCCTGCTCGCCGAGCACGGAGTCGTCGAACCGGACCTTGGCGGAGTGGTTGGACGGCGCGGCGTCGGCGGGGACGTCGTCGGGCCGGGCGCCGAGCTGGATGAAGCAGCCGGGCACGCGCTGCAGCACGTAGGAGAAGTCCTCCGCGCCCATGATCGGCTCGGGCCGCTCGACGACCCGGTCGGGCCCGTAGAGGCCGGTCAGGACGGTGCGGGTGTGGTCCCACATGCCGGCGTCGTTGACCGTCACCGGGTACTCCGGTTCGAGGACGACGTCGGCGGTGCAGCCGTGGGCGGAGGCGATGCCCTGGACCAGCCGCGGGAGCTCGGCCGTGAGCTGGGCCAGCGACGCGTCCGACAGCGTGCGCACGGAGGCCGTGAGCTCGGCCGTGTCGGGGATGACGTTGGAGGCGGTGCCCGCGTGGAGCTGGCCCACGGTGATCACCACGGGGTCGAACACGCTGACGCGGCGGGTCACGTAGGACTGCAGCGCCAGCACGATCTCGGCCGCGACCGGCACGGGGTCCACGGACATCCAGGGCGACGAGCCGTGGCCGCCCCTGCCGTGCACGGTGATGTCCAGGATGTTGACGCCGGCCCAGGCGGGGCCCGGCCGGGAGACGAACAGGCCCTTGTCGTACAGGCCGGTGACGTGGATCCCGAAGGCGGCGTCCACGGGCGTGCCGGCCGCGTCCAGGACGCCCTCGGTGATCATCGGCAGCGCCCCGCCGGGGCCCTCCTCACCGGGCTGGAACATGAACACGACGTTGCCCGCGAGCTCGTGCTTCCTGGCACTGAGCAGGCGGGCCGCGCCGACCAGGCCGGCCACGTGCAGGTCGTGCCCGCACGCGTGCATCGCCCCGGTGGTGGAGGCGAACGGCTCGCCCGAGTCCTCGACGACCGGCAGGGCGTCCATGTCGCCGCGCAGCAGCACCGTGGGCCCCTGCCCCGCGGGCTGGAGGTCCCCGCGCAGGACGGCGACCACGGAGCTGAGCCCCGTGCCGGTGGTGATCTCCAGCGGCAGCCCGTCCAGGGCTTCGAGCACGGCCGCCTGCGTTCCCGGCAGGTGGAGGCCGATCTCGGGGTGCTGATGGATGCGCCGTCGCAGGGCGACCAGGTCGGGTTGGATCAGTGCCGCGTCGTCGAGTAGGGCCACGGTGCCAGAGCCTACGCGGCGTGGTCGAGGGGTGAATTCCGCTCCGTGCCGCACCGCCGTGTGGCGCCCGCGCTCCGTGCGCAGTAGGCCTGATAGTGCCGACCATGGCACATGGAGGTAGTCATGCAGGAGAAGAAGCACCAGACGCGGCTCAGGCACTGGCTTGCAGCCCTTGCCGGCGCGTTCTCACTCGTCGGTGCGTCCGTGACCGCCGCGCCCGCGAGCGCCGCGGCGTGGGAGGACGACCTCGTCGTCACCGACACCTACTACATACCGGCGCAGGACCGCTACGTGCAGGCACGCTGCCGCGTGGATGTCCGTCCCATCGGGGCCAAGAACCTGCCGGGCTACGTGACCGTGAAGGGCAAGGTGCGGTGCAACCACAAGCTGCTGGCGGGCGGTGACGTCGGGTTCAGTCTGGGAAGCCACGACGGGACGGCGGGTTCCTTCCACGCCGACCTGCGACGCATCCGCAAGGGCAGCAAGCCGGACAGGAACGCCACGTTCTCCGAGCGTGTCTACATCTTCCCGTCCGACTACTCCCGCGCAGGAGGACCAGGGACCTGGGCCGTCCGTGCCCTGGGGCTCGACGCCGACATCCGGACGGTCGACCGCGGACGGTGGTGGCTGTCGGGCAACGCGTCGAGGACCGTCGAGACCTTCCGGGCCTACTGAGGCCGGGAAGCACCACCCGTGCCGCACGGACGGCTCTCGCGGGTCGACGTTCTGCACGTCCTTCAGCTCGGACATGCTGGCAGTTCGGCACGGTCAGCAGCACCGTCGCGCGAGTGTGAGCGTGTCCGGGAGGAACCCGGTGCACCTGAGGGAGGGACCCCGTCACAAGGCCTTCAGGCCGATCCAGCCCGATAGCGTCGCGCGGGACATGGACCGTCCAGCGAAGGGGATCCGATGAAGGCCGACCACTACGACGAGTTCGCCGCCAGCTACGACGCCGAGAACGCCGGGAGCCTCCTCAACGCCTGGTACGAACGACCGGCCATGGTCCGCCTCGCCGGCGACGTGCGCGGTCGCAAGATCCTCGACGCGGGCTGCGGCTCCGGACCGCTGTCCGGGGAGCTGCGTGACCGAGGTGCCGACATGACCGGGTTCGACGGCAGCCCCGCGATGATCGAGCTCGCCCGCCGCAGGCTCGGTGACGACGTCCCGCTGACCGTCGCAGACCTCGGGGAGCCGCTGCCCTACGCGGATCACACCTTCGACGACGTCGTCTCCTCCCTCGTGCTGCACTACCTCGAGGACTGGGACTCACCGCTCACCGAGCTGCGCCGGGTCCTGAAGCCCGGCGGCCGCCTCATCCTCTCCGTCAACCACCCGCTCGTGCGCCCCTTCTTGTTCCCGGAGGAGAACTACTTCGCCGTCCGCCAGTTCTCGGAGGAGTACGAGTTCGCGGGCCAACCGGGGACGCTGACCTTCTGGCACCGCCCCCTGCACGCGATGACCGACGCCTTCGCCGCCGCCGGGTTCAGCATCGCGTCCATGGCCGAACCCGCGCCGTCGCCGGACACGCCGCCCGAGCTCCTCCCGCCACGCATCGCGAGCGGTGAGCGGACCGCGTTCGTGTCCTTTCTCTTCTTCGTCCTCGAGGCCCGCTAGACCCCACGCGTCCTGACCGGCCGGGGCAGCTCTCGGCAACGGCCAGACCGGCCGCGAGCCGGCCGCCGGTGGTCCCGCAGTCGACGTACCGACCGCGCACGGGTGTCGTGGTCCTTCGCGTACTCGCCGATGGCATCCGTGGCCTGGTACTCGCCTCGCCGGCCGCAGGCAGAAGAAGGAGGGACCGGCTGAAATTGGCGTACGCCTCAGGGGCTCTGCCCCCAGCCGCCCTCATCTCGGGGTCATGGCTGCAGTAGTGACGGACCTGACGGCCGGCCTCGCCTGGAGCGACCACGAACGTGTTGATGGGCTTCGCGAGGTGGTTCTCGTCGCGTGTCGTCAGTGGTCGTCAGGTGGGGTGGGTCCAGGAGAGGTCGGGGTGCCGGGACCGGGTGCGGGCTCGACCAGGTGACCGGCTGGGTCGATTCGCCGGGCGTGGGTGGCCGGGTGGTGGGCTGGGTCGGTAGGCGATCGCGCCGTGGGTGGCGGTGGTGTGGCAGCCGATCTGGTAGCGGCTGCGTGGGGTGTGG
>NZ_JARVSD010000028.1 GCF_030209445.1 Promicromonospora sp. MEB111 | reverse complement strand
GCGTTCCGGCGGGCTCGGCGGCACCGACGGCGCGCGCCTCGACGTCCGAGGCGACGCCCGGAGCGTTGCCGGGCGCGGCGTCGGCGCGCGCGGCGGGGACCCCCGCCGGCGGTACGGCGGGGACGGACGGGGCCTTGGTGGGCTCGGACTGTTCCGGAGCGGTCACAGGTTCGACCTTGTCTGCGGATCGGGGAACCGGCTGAGCGGTCGGTCGACCGGCCGGTACTGCGGGCTGCGCGGCCTGGGCGGCCGACGGACGTGCCGGGGGTTGCGACGACTGTCGCGGCACGCTGCCAGGGCGTTTCTGGTACAAGCGAGGCGGTACGGCCGGGGCAGGTTGAGCCCCGGCGTTATCGTCTGATGTCGGCTCGAGCGGTTCGTCACGCTCGGTCGGCTGACCCATCGGCACGCTCCGTGCAACTACCCGAGACGCGGGCTCTCCGCGTCCCCCCAGGGCGCACCTGACCCGCGGCGATTCCGCTGGACGGAGTCGCCCTGCCGGGCATCCTATCCAGCGAGAATCCTGCCCAAGGCCGCGTACCGGACGCCTCGAGGTGGAGGTTTCGTATCAATCCTGCCCACCATCCTGAAGCACCCTGCGAAGAACCGCAGAGGTCAGGCAGCGGACCGATCCCGGCGGGCCGGAACCTCGGCGAACCACGAGGCCGGCAGGAACGCGACGACGGCGAGGATCGCCACCCCCGCGTACGACCAGACCATGCCGAGCACGCCGGCCGGGACCACGACGTCGCCCCCGGAGCCCGGCAGCGACAGGGCCTGCACGATGCCGACCCAGCCCACACCGAACCCGAGCAGCGTGCCATAACCGGCCCAGGCGCGCGCGAGCACGCCAGCCGCGGCCGTCAGCGCGAACGCGAGGATCAGTCCGAGGTACAGGGAATCGGCCCCGTACCGGTGCACCACCGTCCCGAGAGCGCCCATCACGACGCCGAGCGCGACGGCCAGAAGAGTGCGCACGATCGTCCGTCCGAGCGGGCGTCGGGATGAGTTCACCCGAGCATTCTCCAGCATCCACCTGGGAGGACTCTGCATGTGTGGAACACTCCGCGGGTGAATACGCTCCAGGATCAGACGCAGCTCATCGTTCGACAGCGGATCCGCATGCTGGTCAACCAGTACGAGGTACGCGGCGCCCGGCCGGACGGCTCCGAGGGTGACCTCTACGCGTTCGCCCAGCAGAAGCGCATGGCCTTCCGTGAGCAGGTCACGCTCTACACCGACGACACCAAGCAGGAGTCGGTGCTCGGGTTCAAGGCCCGCCAGGTGGTCGACCTGGGCGCCACGTACGACGTCGTCGACGCGGGCGACACCCCGATCGGCACGTTCCGCAAGGACTTCGCCAAGTCGCTGCTGCGCAGCACCTGGCACGTCGAGCAGCCCGGCCTCGGTGTGGCCACCGGGACCGAGCGGAGCCTCGGCGTGGCCGTGATCCGGCGACTCGTCGAGATCGCCTGGCTGCCGTACCACTTCGACTTCGTGATCGACGGCCGGCCGGCGTTCACCGTGGAGAAGAAGTGGGGCCTGCGCGACCGGTACGTCGTGACCATCCAGGACCCGCGGCTCGACCGCCGGCTCGTGACCGCCATGGCGATCGGCCTCGACGCCCTCCAGGAGCGCTGAGCGGGGACGCGCGGCGGCTGCGAACCGACCGCACCGTCGCCATCACCGTCGAGGCGGGCGCACGGCGTGCTCGTCAGACGGGGGGATCGACGACGACGTAGGTCTCGGTCGTGAGGATCGGCGCCAGCACCCCGTTGGACAGGGCGTACCACCCGGCGACCGAACCCTCGGGCCGCGCGAGAACCGTCGCGTGCTGCACCTGTGTGGCGTGGGCCCGCATGGCCGCGACGACCCGCTCGAGCACCCCACCGACGTCCACCCGCACGACCCGCTCCCCGCCGCTCCCGCGGCCCACCGACGTGATCGGTGGAACGTCAGACGATCGGCGGTCCGAGGTGCCGATCACCTGACGTTCTACCGACCATCCGGGGAGGTCGTTCCTCGCGAGCGGCGGGAGGTCCTCGTGCGGGTCCGCCAGGGTCAGGCCCTCGGCGGCGGCGAGCGCGGTCGCCTCCGGCAGGCCGGCGAGCGTCGCCCGCGCCGCACGCACCTCGTCCGCCAGGGCGACCGCCTGCCACAGCTCGGCACCGGCCCAGGGCTCGTCCTGCCGTCCGACGCCGCCGCCTGGCTCGGCCACCTGCACCGGCTCACCGCCGCCCGGCCGCCAGACCGGGTCCGCCGCGAGCCGCAGCGCGCGGACCGTCACCTCATGGGCCCGCACGTGGTCGGGATGCCCATATCCCCCGCCGGGCTCGTACGTCGCGACGACGGCGGGGCGCGTCGTGCGGATCAGCACCGCAAGCCGTCCCGCCGGCTCGTCGAGCGGAACCCGCGCGAACGCCGTCGGCGGGGAGTCCGGCGCCGGACCGGCGACACCGGGCGCCACCCACTCCATCCCGGAGTCCTCGTACCGCACCGGGACAGCAGGCTCAGAGACCGCGCCGGCAACCAGTCCGGGGACCGCGTCGCCGTCCGGCCGGGAACCAACGCCCACAACCCGGCTGACCTGCGCGTCCACCCGCGAGAGCGAGTCGAGGAAGACCCGCTCGACCGCGCCGTCCGCACCGCCGCCCAGGGCCACGAGCGCGCGCGCCAGCTCGGTCTCCCGGTAGGCGCCCAGCGCGGGACCGTCGCCCTCCAGACCGGCCCGGCCCTCCGACGTCGTCCCGGGGAGGGCGATGACCTCGCCGCGCTCCCCGCGCGTGCAGGTCACCACGCGGGCCGGCAGCCCGGCGGCCGCGAAGGCCGCCAGCAGTCCCCCGGTCGACAGCGTCTCGTCGTCGGGATGGGCGTGCACGGCCAGCAGGCCCCCCGAGAGAGCCCCGGCAGCAAGAGCCACGTCGGGAAAAGCACTGAGTGCTGGATCTTCGCCCCCGGAACGGCTGTTCATGGGCGAAGATCCAGCACTCAGCGACGCGGGGAGGTCAGCCGCGCTTGGCGCGTGCCGTCGCGCGGGCGCGGTCGGTGGCGTTCAGGAGCACCTTGCGGATGCGGACGACCTCGGGGGTCACCTCGACGCACTCGTCCTCCTGCGCGAACTCCAGCGACTCCTCGAGCGTGAGCTTGCGCGGCGGGATCAGGTTCTCGAAGTTGTCGGCGGTCGAGGACCGCATGTTCGTCAGCTTCTTCTCCTTGGTGATGTTGACGTCCATGTCCTCGTTGCGCGAGTTCTCGCCGACGATCATGCCCTCGTACACCTCCTGCGTGGGGTCCACGAAGAAGGAGCCGCGCTCCTGCAGGTTGATCATGGCGAACGGCGTCACCTTGCCGGAGCGGTCGGCGACGAGCGAGCCGGTGTTGCGCGACTCAATCGGGCCGTGCCAGGGCTCGTAGCCCTCGGAGATCGACGCCGCGATACCCGTACCGCGGGTGTCGGTCAGGAACTGCGTGCGGAAGCCGATGAGGCCGCGCGCCGGGACCATGAACTCCATGCGGACCCAGCCGGTGCCGTGGTTCGTCATGGTCTCCATGCGGCCCTTGCGCTGCGCGAGGAGCTGCGTGACCGAGCCGAGGTACTCCTCGGGCACGTCGATGGTCATGCGCTCCATCGGCTCGTTGACCTTGCCGTCGATCGTCTTGGTGACGACCTGCGGCTTGCCGACCGTGAGCTCGAAGCCCTCGCGGCGCATCTGCTCCACCAGGATGGCCAGCGCCAGCTCACCGCGGCCCTGCACCTCCCAGGCGTCGGGACGCTCGGTCGGGAGGACCTTCAGGGAGACGTTACCGATGAGCTCGGAGTCGAGGCGGTCCTTGACCTGGCGGGCGGTGACCTTGTGGCCCTTGCCGCCCTTGCCCGCGAGCGGGGAGGTGTTGATACCGATGGTCATCGAGATCGCGGGGTCGTCCACCGTGATGAGCGGCAGCGGGCGCGGGTCGTCGATGTCCGTGAGGGTCTCGCCGATCATGATGTCGGCGATGCCCGCGACGGCGACGATCTCGCCGGGGCCGGCCTTGTCGGTCGGCACGCGGTCGAGCGCCTTGGTCTCCAGCAGCTCGGTGATCTTCACGCTCTGCAGGGTGCCGTCGTGGCGGGCCCACGCGACGCTCTGGCCCTTGGACAGGGTGCCGTTGTGGATGCGCAGCAGCGCGAGACGGCCGAGGAACGGCGACGCGTCGAGGTTGGTGACGTGCGCCTGCAGCGGCACGCCCTCCTCGTAGGTCGGGGCCGGGATCTTCTCGAGGATGGTCGCGAACAGCGGCTCGAGGTCCTCGTTGTCCGGCAGGCCGCCGTCGGCGGGCTGGTCGGTGGAGGCGCGGCCGGCCTTGGCCGACGCGTAGACGACGGGCACGTCGAGGATGGCGTCCAGGTCGAGGTCCTCGACCTCGTCCGACAGGTCGCCGGCGAGGCCGAGCAGCAGGTCGGTGGTCTCCGCGACGACCTCGCTGATGCGGGCGTCCGGGCGGTCCACCTTGTTCACCACGACGATGACGGGCAGCTTGGCCGCAAGAGCCTTGCGCAGCACGAAGCGGGTCTGGGGCAGCGGGCCCTCGGACGCGTCGACGAGCAGCACGACGCCGTCGACCATCGACAGGCCGCGCTCGACCTCGCCACCGAAGTCGGCGTGGCCCGGGGTGTCGATGACGTTGATGGTGATGCCCTCGGACTCACCGTTCGCCGCCGCCGCGGGACCGGAGTACCGGATCGCGGTGTTCTTGGCGAGGATCGTGATGCCCTTCTCGCGCTCGAGGTCGCCGGAGTCCATCACCCGGTCCTCGAGGTGCTGACGGGCTTCGAACGCCCCGGCCTGCCTGAGCATGGCGTCCACGAGCGTGGTCTTGCCGTGGTCGACGTGGGCCACGATCGCGACGTTACGCAGGTCGGAACGGGTCGCACGGGCCGAGGTCGGCGCGGTTGCAGGCACGGTCACGAAGCACTCATTTCCAGAAGGGAGGTCAGGGGCGCGGACTCTGGCCCGAAGGGGACCGGTCTCGCAGCACCAACCATCTTACCCGCGAATCGAAATCCCCAGGTGTCGACCGTGTCACTGTGCGGTGAACACCCCCGACGCGAAAGACCCTCAGGTCGCCGGGGCGGCCTGAGGGTCTTCGCGTTCACGGGACCGCGGAGGGTCAGCCGCCGATCTCCAGGCTCGCGCCCGGGATCGCGGCCAGGAGGTCCCGCGTGTACTCCTGCTGCGGGTTGTCGAACACCTCGTCGGTGGTCGCGTGCTCCACGATCCTGCCGTCCTTCATCACGGCCACGAGGTCGGCGATCTGCCGGACCACGGCCAGGTCGTGCGTGATGAAGAGGAAGGACAGCCCGAGCTCGGCCTGCAGGTCGTTGAGCAGCGTCAGGATCTGCGCCTGGACCAGCACGTCGAGCGCCGAGACGGCCTCGTCGAGCACGAGCACCTCGGGCTTGAGCGCCAGCGCACGCGCGATCGCGATGCGCTGCCGCTGCCCGCCCGACAGCTCGTTCGGGAACCGGCGCATCGTCGCCTGCGGCAGCGACACCATGTCGAGCAGCTCGCGCACCCGCGCCTCGCGGGACCTGCGGTCGCCCACCTTGTGCAGGACGAGCGGCTCCTCGATCGACCGGTAGATCGAATAGGTCGGGTCGAGCGAGCCGTACGGGTTCTGGAACACCGGCTGCACCCGACGGCGCAGCGAGAACTGCTCCTTCGCGGACATCTTCGTGACGTCCTTGCCGTCGTACATCACCGTGCCCGACGTCGGGTCGAGCAGTCCCAGCACCATGTTGGCCGCCGTGGACTTGCCGGAGCCCGACTCACCCACGAGCGCCAGGGTGTGACCCTTGGGCAGCGTGAAGTTGATGCCGTCCACCGCGGTGAAGTCGGTGTGCGAACCCGGCCGGGAACCACGGATGTGGAACACCTTGGTCAGGTCCTTCGCCACGACGACGTCGGGCGCCGTCGTCTCCGCCTCGTCGGCGTGCTCCGCGAGCAGGTCGTCCGCCTCCTGCCCGCGCTCGTGCGCGGACTGGATGCGGCGGGAGGCCAGCGACGGGGCCGACGACACGAGGCGCTTGGTGTACTCGTGCTGCGGGTCCTTGAGGATCTGCGCCGCCGGGCCGGACTCCACGACCCTGCCCTTGTACATCACGATGAGGTGCTCGGCGCGCTCGGCGGCCAGGCCCAGGTCGTGCGTGATGAACAGGACGGCTGTGCCGAGCTCCGCGGTCAGCCCCTCCAGGTGGTCCAGGATCTTCTTCTGGACCGTCACGTCGAGTGCCGACGTCGGCTCGTCCGCGATGAGCAGCTTGGGCCGCGAGGCCAGGCCGATCGCGATGAGCGCGCGCTGCCGCATGCCGCCCGAGAACTCGTGCGGGAACTGGCGGGCACGCCGGTCGGCGTCGGGCAGGCCGGCTTCGCTGAGCAGCTCGGCGACGCGCGCGGTGCGCTCCGCCTTGCCGCCCTGGAAGCCGTTGGCCACCAGCGCCTCGTCGATCTGTGCGCCGATGCGCCACACCGGGTTCAGGTTGGACATCGGGTCCTGGGGCACCAGGCCGATCTCCCGGCCGCGCAGGTCCTCGAACTGCTTGCGCCCCAGTCCGACGAGCTCGCGCCCGCCGAACGAGATGGACCCGCCGGTCACCTTGCCGGTACCCGGCAGCAGGTCGATGATCGCGTGCGCCGTCGTGGACTTGCCGGAACCCGACTCGCCCACGATCGCCACGGACTGCCCCGGGTAGACCGTGAGGTCCACGCCGCGGACGGCCTCGACCGTGCCGGTCGCCGTGGTGAACGAGATCTGCAGGTCCTTGATCTCGAGCAGCGGAGTGGTGTCGTCGTGCTTCTCGACGGGCACCGGGGCGTCCTCGGTGGTCCCGTCGGTGAGGGTGATCGTGGTGGTCATCGCTTCCTCGCCTTCGGGTCGAGGGCGTCGCGTACGACGTCGCCCATCATGATGAAGCTCAGCACGGTCAGCGCGAGCGCGGTCGCCGGGTAGATCATGATCTCCGGGGCGACCCGGATCGACGTCTGTGCCTTGGCGAGGTCGCCGCCCCACGAGACGGTCGACGTCGGCAGACCGATGCCGAGGAAGCTCAGCGTGGCCTCCGCGACGATGAACGTACCGAGCGCGACCGTCGCGTAGACGATGATCGGCGCGGCCGAGTTCGGCAGCACGTGCTTGCCGAGGATCGCGCCCCGGCCCATGCCGAGCGCCTTGGCGGCGGTGACGAACTCGTTGTTCTTCACACCGAGCACCGCACCGCGTGTGATCCGGGCGATGGACGTCCACCCGAACACCGCCAGCACGACAGCGACGACGACCGCGTTCCGGTCGTCCAGCAGGCTCATGATGACGATCGCGGCGAGCACGAACGGCACGGCGAAGAAGATGTCGGTGAACCGGGACAGGAGCGTGTCGAGCAGGCCGCCGAAGTAGCCGGCGATCGCGCCGATGAGGGTACCGATCACGACGACGAACAGCGTGGACAGGATGCCCACCGTGACCGACGCGCGTGCCCCGTAGACCGCTCGGGCATAGATGTCACAGCCCTGCTTGTCGAACCCGAAGATGTGGCCCGCGGTGGGCCCGCCCAGCGAGTCCTCGAGGTGGCACTCCGTGGGGCTGGTCGAGGTGAACAGCCCCGGGAACACCGCCATGAGGATGACGAACACGATCAGCGCCGCGGACACCCAGAACAACGCCCGGTGACGCATGTCGCGCCAGGCGTCGGACCAGAGGCTGCTCGGCGTCTCGGACGTGTCGACGGCGTCGATCACGCCGACCTTGACTACTTCCGGAGGCGCGACGAAGTGCTCTTGCCCCGGGCGGGGAGTCTTCTCGTAGCGGTTCTCAGGCATAACGGATCCTCGGGTCCAGGACGGCGTAGAAGACGTCCACGAGCAGGTTGGCGAAGATGTAGACGATGACGAGCACGGTAGCCAGCGACACCACCGTCACGTTCTCGCCGCGGATGATCGCCTGATAGAGGGTTCCGCCGACGCCGTTGATGTTGAAGATTCCCTCGGTCACGATCGAGCCGGCCATGAGGTTGCCCAGGTCGATGCCGATGAACGTGACCACGGGGATCAGCGAGTTGCGCAGCACGTGGCGCGACATCACCTTGTCGCGCGGCAGGCCCTTGGCCCGAGCGGTCCGCACGAAGTCCGCCGTGATGTTCTCGACGACTGACGTCCGTGTCAGTCGCAGGATGTAGGCGAACGATGTCGTGGCGAGCACGATCGCGGGCATCAGCAGGCTGATGAAATCAGGGTCACGGCCGGCGGTGATCGGCAGCCAGCCGAGCTGGACACCCACGACGGCCTGCATCACGAAGCCGATCACGAACGTCGGCACCGAGATGAGCACGAGGCTCCAGAGCAGCACGGTCGAGTCGAACAGCTTGCCCTTGCGGACGCCGGCCCAGAGCCCGAAGCCGATGCCGAAGACGGTCTCGATGACGATCGCCATGAGGGCGAGCTGGAAGGTCACCGGGAAGGCCTGGGCGATCACCTCGACGACCGGGCGGCCGGTGAACGTGACGCCCATGTCGAAGGTGAAGACACCCTTGAGGAAGTAGAGGTACTGCATGAGGAACGGCTGATCCAGGTGGTACGCCTCGCGGATGGCGAGCTCGGCAGCTGGTGACAGGCCACGTTCGCCGCCCAGCGCGGCCACGGGATCGCCGGGGCGCAGGAACACCAGCCCGTACAGCAACAGCGTGGCGCCGAGGAACACGGGGATCACCTGCAGCAGCCGGCGTCCGATGTACCAGAGCATTCGTAGGTCTCCTTGGTTGATGGCTGCGGAACATTCTCCCGGACGTCACCCGGTGTTGTGGCTCCGCACAGTGGAGGGCGGGGCGCGTGATTCACGCGCCCCGCCCGTCACCTGGGGTGATGAGTCACGCCGGCGGACCGGACGTGATCACAGTCACTCCGACTTGGTGACCTCGTACAGCAGCGGCATGCTGTCCCAGCCGAACTCCACGTTGTCCACGTTCTCGGAGTGCCCGGCCGTCGTGGAGTAGTACCACAGCGGGATACCCGGGAGGTCCTTGAACAGGATCTCCTGCGCCTTGTTGTAGAGCTCGTTGGCCTCGTCCAGCGAGGTGGCGGCCGCAGCCGTCTTGAGCGCCGCGTCGAACTCGTCGCTCTCGTACCGGCCGTCGTTCGAGCCGGCCAGCGCCGCCTTGCTGTAGAGCGGGCCGAGGTAGTTCTGCAGCGACGGGTAGTCAGCCGACCAGCCGGCACGGAACAGACCGTCGACCTTGCCGTCCGGGCCCTTGTCACGCTCGTTGAGGACCTCGTCGAACGTCGGGTAACCGGTCATCTCGCAGTTGATGTCGAGGTCGTTGATGTACCCGTTGCACACGGCCTCGACCCACGCCTGGTGGTCGGAGTCCGTGTTGGTGCTGATCGTCAGGACGTAGTCGTCCGGCAGCGGGTCTTCCTCGTTGGCCTCGTCCCAGAGCTTCTTGGCCTCTTCCGCGTTGTACGTGGTGACCTCGTTGCCCGGGATCTCACCGGTCCAGCCGTTGATGACCGGCGACGTGAAGTCGGTGGCCGGGATGCGGGTGCCCGCGAAGATCGTCTCCGTGATCTGCTCACGGTTGATCGCCATGGAGAGGGCCTGACGGCGCTTGAGGCCGGCGTCGCCCTGGAACTCGGGGAGCCACTCGGGCACGGTCAGGGCCGCGAAGCTGGCCGACGGCTCGCTGATGGCGCCGTCACCCAGGTCCTCCTCGAAGGTGCTCATCGCCGAGGTCGGGACGTTCTCGAGGATGTCGAGGTTCCCGCCCTGCAGGTCGGCGTACGAGGTGTTCTCGTCGGTGTAGACGATGAAGTCGAGGCCACCGTTCTGGGCCTTGCGCGGGCCGTTGTAGGCCTCGTTCGGGACCAGCTTGATCTCGGACTCGTGCTCCCAGCTCTCCAGCACGTACGGACCGTTGGTGACCGGCTTCTCGCCGAACGCCGCGGTGTCGTCGTAGTACGCGTCGGGCAGCGGGAAGTACGCCGAGTAGCCCAGGCGGATCGGGAAGTCGGACTCCGGCTGGCCCAGCGTGACCGTGAACTCGGTGTCGCTGACGACCTCGAGGCCCGACAGCGTCTCCGCGGTCGGCTCCTCGGCCATGCCGGAGACGTTGCCCTCCTCGTCGAACTCAGGAACGCCCTGCGTCTCGGCGAAGCCCTCGATGGGGTCGAAGAACCCGGCGCCCTTGGCGCCGTTGGGGCCGTAGGCCGCCCAGTTCCACGCGTCCACGAAGTTGGCCGCCGTGACCGGCGTGCCGTCGGACCACTCCCAGCCGTCCTGGATGGTGATGTTCCAGGTCTGGTTGTCGTCCGACTCGATCGACTCGGCGATCTCGTTGTGCACGACGCCCTCGGCGTCGTAGTAGACGAGGCCCGAGTAGAGCTGCTGGACGACGAGTCCACCCTCGGTCTCGTTGGTCATCGACCCGACGAGCGGGTTCTGGGGCTCGCCGTTGCTGATCGTCACGATCCCGGTGCTGGCGCCGTCGCCGGTCGCTTCGTCGCCGCTGTTGCCACCGCCACAAGCGGTCAGCACGAGCGACGAGGCGAGCGCGAACGCGCCCAGCCCCACAAGTCGCTTACGAGGTGTCACGTGTCCTCCTGGGTAGCAGTACACCCCGGCACGGCGGATGCCGTCCGGAGCGATGCGGACGCTTCGTTGCGCCCCGTGGTATCACGGAATAACGTAACCGCTCCCTGGACGTGCCGATGACCACCACCCGAGAAACTCCACCGAGTTGTGACCATCTCGGTATACACGGGTAACACCGAGTAACAGTTCTGACCAGGTGGTTCTCACGGCCGTAACACGGGTGCCGTGAGGGCTCGGAGCAGGAAATTCACCCGTTGCCCGAGGCGATGACCTCTCCGACCAGGCCTTGCGCCCGAGGCGCTCCGCGCGGCCGGCACGGGACGAACCGGCCCGACGCGGGACGAAGCGGTGCTCGGCCGTCCGCGAGACGACCGAGGACCGCCTCGGTCTGTCAGCGCTCGTAGCCGGCCGTGGTGCTGCCGCCCACGATCGGGTGACTGATCCTCGGTTCGATCCGGAACATGTGGTCCGTGCGGTTGTTGTTGAACACGCGGTTCACGGTGTAGGTGCTGCAGTCGCCGCTGCGGAACGAGCGGAAGCGCCAGTCCTTGGCCCAGCCCGTGCCGTTGTCGGTGATCATCGGGGAGATCGCCGCCCCGGCGTGCCCGCGGTCGTAGGTCGTCGAGAAGCAGATCTTGAAGGTGGTCAGCTTCACCGAGCGCCTCGTGTGCTGGGTGAAGGTCGGGATGACCGAGACCGTCACCTTGTAGTCGGTGGCCGTGACGTAGCTCGTGGTGGTCCAGATCGACGTGTGGCTGCCCACCTTCTTGAGGACGACCAAGGCCGCCGACGCGGGCTGGGCCGCCCCCATGAAGGCGAGCACCGCGAGGGCTGCCGCCAGGAACACTCGCAGGTGTCGTCGCATGTTCGGCCGGGCGGTAGGAGTGCTTGCCATGGCGTTTCTCCTTGCGTGGGTGGAAAGGATCCAGCAACCGCACGACAAGTGTCAGGGGGTGAAACCTGGTCCGCCAGGCGAGGACCGGACGTTGCCGCTAGGACGCCTGGGCGGCGACCTGTCCGTCACGCAGCTCCACCACGCGGTCCGCGCGCGCCATCAGCTCGGGGTCGTGGGTGGAGACGACGGCGGCCACGCCGCGCTCGTGCACCACCCGGGCCAGCAGGTCCATCACCACGGCCGCCGTGCCCGAGTCGAGCTGCCCGGTGGGCTCGTCCGCGAGCAGCACCTCCGGGTCGGCCACGAGCGCGCGGGCGATGCCCACGCGCTGCTGCTGCCCGCCCGAGAGCTCGTACGGCCGCTGCTTCGCGTGCCCGGTCAGGCCGACGGCGTCCAGCGCCTCCGCCACCCGTCGCGAACGCTCGCCCTGCGGGGTGCGCCGCAGGCGCAGCGGGACCTCGACGTTCTCGGCCGCGGACAGCACGGGCACCAGGCCGAACGACTGGAACACGTAGCCGATCCGGTCGCGCCGGGCCGCGAGCACGGCCTTCTCCCCCAGCGCGGTCAGCTCGGCGTCAGCGAGCCACACGCTGCCCGACGTCGGCCGGTCCAGCCCGCCGAGCAGGTTCAGCAGCGTCGTCTTGCCCGAACCGGACGGGCCGCGCACCACGAGCAGCTCGCCCGCCGCCACCTCCAGGGTCGCGTCCGACAGCGCGTGCACCTCGCCCGCGCCGGTGCCGAACACCCGGCTGAGGCCCTGGGCGCGCAGCACGGTGCGGGCCGGGGTCGTGGTGGTCATCGGTCCTCCTCGGTGGGGGCCTGGGCGGGTTCGGCCAGCGGGTCGTGGTCGGCCGGCGAGCCGGGCCCACCCGGCTCCGCGGCCTGGCCGGGCGCCGCCGGCCACACGCCCACGTGGTCCGGTTCCAGCGCCAGCCGCACGCGGTCGCGCAGGTCGAGCGCGTGCACGAAGTCCTGTGGCAGCTGCAGCCGGCCGACCCGGTCGACCACGGCGAACTCCTCCGCGACGTGCCGCTCGGCGCCGTGCTCGTCGACCTCCGTACGCCGCAGCGTCTCCGTCGACGTGCGGCCGTCGCGGATCTGGACGGTGCGGGCGACGTGCTCGGACACGGTCGGGTCGTGCGTCACGATCAGCGTCGTCACCCCCGTCTCCCGGTTCACGCCCCGCAGCGCCTCCAGCACCTCGACCGAGGTGGTCTCGTCGAGCTCGCCCGTGGGCTCGTCGGCCAGCAGCACACGCGGGTTGTTCGCCACGGCCACCGCGATGGCGGTGCGCTGCTGCTCGCCGCCGGACATCTCGCCGGGCCGCCGCCCGGCCACGTGGCCGACCTCCAGCAGGTCGAGCAGGTCCTCGACGCGACGCGCGCGCTCCCGCCTCGGGAGCGCGCCTGCCAGCTCGAGCGGGAGGCGCACGTTCTCGCTCGCCGTGAGGTAGGGCAGCAGGTTGCGCGACGTCTGCTGCCACACGAAGCCGACCGTGGCGCGCTGGTACCGCACGCGCTCGGCGTGGCCCATCGTCAGCAGGTCGGTGCCCGCCACCACCGCGGACCCGCCGGTCGGCGTGTCCAGGCCCGACAGGATGGTCAGCAGCGTGGACTTGCCCGACCCGGACGCGCCCACGACGGCGACGATCTCCCCCGGCTCGACCGTCAGCGTGAGGCCCTGCAGCGCCTGCACCTCCACGCCGTCGGTGGCGAAGATGCGCACCAGGTCGGCGCAGCGGATCTCCCCGCCGCCCGCCGGGCCGGCCGCGGGCGGCGCGCCGCCGTCCGTCAGCTCGATGGTCGTGCTCATCGGATCTCCCTCATGTCAGTCGTTGCTCCCCATCCGGAGCTGGGCGGCCACCTCACCGCGGCGGCTCAGCGCCGCCGCCACACCGACCGCGGCCAGCACCACCACGACGAACCCGGCGGCGGCCGCGCCCAGCAGCAGCGGGTCGTACCTCGCGTCGGGCTGGGTGGGGCCGCCGGTCAGCGCGGTGACGTCCACGGCGGCCAGCACCAGCTCCGGCACCACCACGCCGAGCACGGCGCCCACCACGAGCGCCACCACCGCCCAGGGTCCGATCTCCCAGCCGACCAGCCCGCGGCCGAGCCGGGGCGAGAGGCCGAGGGTCTGCAGCACGGCCAGCAGCCGGGCCCGCGCGGGGGCGGCGAGCATCAGCGTCATCACCACGGCCCCCGCGCACAGCAGCCCCGCGAGGAGCACGGCCAGCACGAACGCGATGGCCAGCCCGCCGGAGACGGGCGCCGCGAGGACGGCGTCGGCCTCCTGGTCCGGGTCCTCCACGACAGACGACGGCAGCAGCCGCGAGATCTCGGCCGTCACGGCGGCGCGGTCGGCGTCGTCGGTCAGGCCCACGAGTGCAAGGCGCGCGTAGCTGACGTCGCCCGTGGCCTCGGCGAGGCGGTCGGCGTCCGCCAGCACGAGCGAGCGGCCCGCCGGCAGGCCCGGCAGCTCGTCGACCACGTCGACGATCCGGACGGGCACGTTCCCCTCCTGCGTCGTGAGGGTGACCCCGGTGGTGCCCGGTCCGACGCCGGGGCCCGCCGCGCCGGGGGTGAGGATCACGGGCAGCGCCCCGTCGCCGTCCGCACCGCCCGACCCGGCCAGCCCGTCCAGCGTCTCGGGGGCGCCCTCGACGTCCTGCTGCGCCACCACCAGCTCCGCCGCGTCCACCGTCCACACCTCGACCCGGGGCGAGGAACCCGCGCCCTGGAGCAGGCCGTCGCCGACGTCGCCCACCGGCGACACGGCGGCGACGCCGTCGAACGCGGCGATCTGCTCCGCCACCGGCTCGTCGACGACCGGCCCGGAAACACGCAGGTCAGCGCCGGTCGCGCGCCATGCCTCGCGGACCACGCCGCCGGAGACCGTGGAGTACAGCACCGCCGAGGTCGCCGCGACGGCCACCGCGAGCACGAGCGCGACCGCCGGGACGGGGCCGCCGGCCGGGTCGCGCGTGGCGCGCGCGGCGCCGAGGAACGGGACCAGGTCGCGCCGCGGTGCGAGCGCCCGTTCGGCCGCGAGCGCGAGCCAGGGATAGGCACGGACGGCGAGCAGCGTGAGCGCCAGGGAGACCAGCAGGGGCGCCGCGGCGACGAGCGGGTCGACGCCGGCCCCGGCGCCCGAGCCCGAGCCGGCCACGACCCCGCGCGAGAGCAGCAGCCAGGCGGCGAGCGCGGCGCCCGCGACGACGAGCACCTCCAGCACCCAGCGCACCCGGCTGCGCGAGCGCGGCGCGAGGTCGGCCCGCGTGGGACGCAGGCCGGCGGGAGACGTGGCGAGCACGAGAGCCACCGCCGGGGCGAGGCCCGCGGCCACCGCGAGCAGGACCTGGGCGACGGTGACGGGGGCGTCGACGCCGACGGCGGCCGAGAGCACGAGACCCGCCGCGAACCCGGCGGCCGCCGAGCCGAGCCCGACGGCGAGTCCCTCGCCACCCATGAGCAGCCGCACCTGGGTGCCGGACGCGCCACGCGCGCGCAGCAGGGCGAGCGCGGACCGCCGCCGGTCGACGACGAGCCGCGCCCCCAGCGCCAGCACGGCGACGGTGGCGCCGAGCGGACCGACGGCGAGGACGGCGACGATCGCGTCGACCCCGGTGCGCTGCGCGAGCAGGCTCTCCAGGATCTCGGTGAGCCGGCTGGTGGGCCGCAGCTGGAGCGGCGTGGGGTCGTCGGGGCCGGCCGGGACGAGGAACGTCCTCGCCGACTGGCCGTTCATCTGGGCCAGCAGCACGGGCACGTCGGCGGCGGTCAGGCCGTCGGTGCTCACCGTGTACCAGACGCGGGTCTCGGCCACGCCGAGAGTCAGCGGCGTGATCATGGCCGGGTCCACGTAGGCGGTCGCGGTGCCGAGCAGGCCGCGGTTCGGGTCGGCGATCACCGAGGCCCTGGCCCCCAGGGCGTGGTGCAGCCAGTAGTCGGCGTCGGGGTCGCCGGTCTCGAAGATCCCGGTCACGACGAGGGACGGGTACCGGCCGGCCAGGGCGATCACGCCGGAGCCGGACAGGTTGTCGTACCGGCCGCCGAGCTCCCACCCGTAGGTCTCGGCGACGGCGCGCGACACGGCGACCTCGAACGCCGGCGCCCGCTCCGTGGGCTGGCTGATCGACTGCTCGTCCCCCACGAACACGGGCCCCGCGGTCGCGGTGGGCCAGCGCCCCTCGACCAGCTCGGCGTGCTCGGCCAGGTCCGGGGCCGTACGGAGGAAGACCTTGGCCTCGGCCAGGTCGGAGCTGCGTTCCGGGGCGGTGTACGCGGGTTCGGTCGAGGTCACGTGGAAGAGCGGAGCGCCCATCACCGAGCGCAGCGGGTCGGGGGTCTCGGCGCGCACGGCGTCCAGGTTCTCGACGAACGGCGTCCAGTCCGGCTCCTCCGGCACGCCGCTCCCGATGCTGCCCGGGTCGTAGAAGCCTCCCGTCGGCGCCTGGCCGGGGATCGAGCCCGCCACCGAGATCACGTCCCGGGCCGGGCCCGAGGCCGTCGCGGTCTCGTAGACGACCTGGTCCGCGTGCATGGTCGCGACGGCGCGCGGCGCCGTCGACAGCACCCCGGCAGCGAGGAACGCGACCACGCCCAGCGCGGCCGTCGCACCCCAGGAGGTGCGCAGCTGTCGCCGCGCGAGCAGGCCGAGCCCGGACAGTGCGCCCATCAGCGGACCTCCTCGCGGTAGGTGGTGTCGCGGGCCTGCGCGGTGACGCGCCCGCCCACCCCGACCGCGACCAGGACCAGCCCGGCCACGGCGGCGGCGAGCACCAGGCCGGTGCCCCCGGTCGCGAGGAGGAACCGCGCGGGCGGCGCCGCGTCGATCCCGGTCAGGGTCGCGGCGGCCAGGCCGCCCGCGACCAGCCGGGCCACGGCCCAGCCGGCGACCGCGCCGACGGCGAGCGCCACGATCCCGACGGTCACGAGCTCCGCGGCCCGCGCCCGGCCCTGTGCCGCCGGGCCGAGCCCCACGGCGCGCAGGACGATGACCTCGCCGCGCCGTTCCCGGAGGGTGGCCACCGCGACGGCCAGCACGCCCGCCAGCGCGAGCACGGCCGCCCCGGCCGCGGCGAGCCAGAACGAGACGCGTACCGGCACCGACGTGTCGGTGGAGCCGTAGCCCGGTGTCGTCACGGTCGGCCGTTCCCGGCTGCTGCGGCCGGCGGCCTCCGCGGCGTCCGTCGCCTGCTGGGCGAGAGAAGCCACGGCCCCTGCCGGCGCGGCGGCACCGGGCGGCCCGGCCGCGAGCCACACCTCGTTCGTGAGCGCGGGGTCGTTCACGTCGCGCACGAGCACGGCGGCGAGGGCCGCGCGGTCCACCAGGACGGCGTACGGTTCGAGCGCCCCGGGCACGGTGCCGGACGACGCCACGACCTCCACGGGGAGGCGCGTCGCGCCGAGGGTGAGCTCGAAGACGTCGCCCGTGGCGACGCCGAGCGACTCGACCAGCGAGGACGAGGCCAGGAGCGGGACGGGGCCGGCGTCCGGGGTCGTCAGGAGACGCAGCCGGTTCGCGCCCGAGACGCCGTCGCCGAGGGCCATGCTGAACGCGGCCTCCCCCTGGGTCAGCTCCAGGCCCGTCGGGCCGTCGAAGGTCGCGGACGGCGTCCACACCGGCTGGTCGACGCGCAGCCCGCCCGCCGTGATGCCGTCGACGGCGAGCGTCACCTCCGCGATCGACCACCCGGGTCGGGTGTCCACGTCCAGTGCCGCGATCCGCCACGTCTGGCCCGGCGGCGGCGCGGGGACCTCGCCCCTCAGCTCCTGCGCGACCTCGCGCTCGCCGAGGGTGCCGTCGCCGCCGTCACCCTCCGTGAGCCGCCCGAGGTCGACGGTGGCCAGAGTCCCGTCGGTGGCGGCGAGCACGAACGACAGATCGAGCTGGTGCCGCGGCGCCCAGCCCACCAGGTCCGTCTCGACGGTCTCGTGGATCCGGCCGCGCACGGTGACGCCGATGTCGCGGGCGTCGCCGACCAGGGTGGGGGCGCCGGCGAAGGCGTCGTTCGCGAGGTCGTCGGCCAGCGCCGCGGTGTCGAGCACCTCCTCCGGCGCGCGCACCACGTTCGGCACGGCGGCGGCGGGCAGCGCCAGCATCGCGACCGGCAGGCCGTCGGAGTAGGCCGTCCCGGACAGCACGGGCGCCGCGGCGCGGGCGGTGCTGCCCGGACCCGTCGTGCCCGGGAGGAACGGCGCCGGGTCGAGGCGCCCGCTCTCGGGTGCCGTGACGCGCACGTCGGCGCCGTTGGCGAGCACGTCGACGTCGGCGCGCAGGCGCTCCGCGGTACCCGTGTAGCCGCCGGCCAGGGTCGCGGCCCCGCCCGCGAGCACGAGTAGGACCACGGGCACCACGTAGACGACGATCCGGCGCGCCACCTGCCGCGCGGCCAGCGGCCCGACGACGCCGCGCGACCGTCCGGCCAGCCCCGCCCACAACCGTGTGGCCGGGCCGAGCACCGCCATGGCCGCCACGGCGAGCGCCGCCAGCGCGAGCGCGGGTGCGGCGGCGGCGGCCGGGTCGGTGCGCAGGCCGCCGGGCGTGGACACGAGCGGCGACCCGTAGCGCAGCAGCTGGGTCACGCTGACCGCGGCGGCGGCCACGGTCAGCACCACGGTGCCGAGCGCCGCGACCTGACGTACGCGTCCCGAGCGGTCGGTCACCTGGCGCCGCACCGCTGCCTGCACCTGCAGTGCCGCCACCAGGACGAGCGTCGCGGTCGCCGCCACCGCGACCGCGAGGGCCACGGCCAGGGGCGTCCTGACGGAGACCGCCGCGCCCGCCTCGGAGCCGACGACCGCACGCAGGGCCGCCCAGGCGGCGACCCCGCCCGCCGCCGCCGCGGTCAGCGCGAGCAGCGCGCCCTCCACCGCGGCCGCGGCCGTCACGGTGCCGGGCGCGGCACCGCGGGAGACCAGGAGCGCGACCTCCCCCTCCCGGGTGGCCGCCAGCAGCCGGGCCACCTGGACCAGCGCGACGAGGCCGACGAGGGCCAGCAGGCACAACGGGACGAGCGCGACGCCGTCCGCGGCACGCAGCCCGGCCCCCAGGTCGGCCGCGATCACGTCGAGCGTCCCGGTGACGGTCAGCCCGCGGGGCGCGACGTCCGTGTCCTCGCCGAGGATGCGGTCGACCTCGGACGTCAGCGCCGCCAGGGCGGGCAGGTCCTCGGGGGTGAGCGCGGCGCCGTCGGGCACCACCGTCCAGCGCGCGAACGGGTCCGTGTCCAGCCCGGCGACCACCTCCTCGCTCACCACGACGGGACCGGGGTACGCGCCGTCCGACCCGGTGAGCACGCTCGGGTCACCGAGCCAGCCCGCGTCGTCGGGCGCGGTGACGCGCCAGGTCGCGGTGATCGTGACCGCCGTACCGGTGCCCGCGGGGTCCTCGGGGTCGACGCCGATCCGGACCCGGTCGCCGACCGCCAGCCCGGCGGCCTCCGCGGCGTCGGCCTGGACCGCCGCCTCGTCCGCGGCGGCCGGCCAGGCGCCGTCGACCAGGGTGACGCCGCTCGCCCCCGCGCCCGACAGGGCCTCCTGCCGCGAGGGCGCCGGCAGGAGCGCCACCGACCAGCGGCCGAGGTCGTGCCCGTCGGCGTCCGTCGTGTACTGCGCCTCGGTCCGCACGTCGTAGGCGACCCGGTGCGGCACGCCGTCGAGCAGGTCCGCGAGCACCTCCTGCACACGCGCGTCCTGGGCGTCGGCCTCGGCACCGTCCGCGAGACGGGTGGCGAGCTGCAGCGCCCGCCCTGAGGGCTCGGCCGCGGCCAGCCCGTCGCGTGCTCCCGCCGTCGCCGCGGCCTGCGTCCAGCCGACCGTCACGCCCAGGGCGCCGGTCAGCACGGCCACCAGCAGCCAGACGAGCGCGAGCAGCCCACGGTGCGCCGTGGACCGGCGGGCAAGGAGGGTGGCTCGACTCACGGGGCCAAGGTAGCCCGGCCCTGTGACACGCACGACGAAACTAGGGGCGCCCCGGGCAACGATCCGGTCACGCCGCTCAGCCGGCGCGCTCGCCCTCCAGCGCTCCGCCCGCGGCGCGCCATCCCAGGAGGCCGCGCGCGAGGCTCACCGCGTCGAACCCGAGCTCGGTCAGCAGGTTGGCCGCGCCCCGGGAGAGCAGACCACCCGTGCAGAAGGCGATCAGCACCCGGTCGTCGGGCAGCTCGTCGGCCCGCGCCTCCAGCTCGGTCAGCGGCAGGTGCAGCGCCCCCGGGACGCGGTGGTCGCGCCACTCGCGCTCCCGGCGCACGTCGACCACGAGGGCACCTTCGCTGACGAGCCGCATCGCCTCGGCGGCACTCACCTCCGGCGGCCGCCGGACGTAGTGGCGGATGCTCATCGCCGCGCCTCCCGCCGCACGTTGACCAGGGTGAAGACGCCGCCGAGCACCGGGACGAGCGCCAGGAGCCGCGTTCGGGGCAGGAGCCCCTCCCCGAGCAGCGCCGTGACCGCCACCGCGAGATAGAGCGCGCCGTGCGCCGGGCCGAGCGCCGACGCGACGCCGTCGACGTGCACCGTGGCGAGGTTGCCGAGCAGGAGCACGATGCTCACGAGCTCCAGCACCGAGAGCACCTCCAGCGTGCGCAGCAGCGGCCTCATACCGACCCCGGCCGCACGACCATGAGCACGACGACGGCGGCCCACAGCAGGTTGAACACACCGGTCAGCAGGGTGAGGGCACGCAGCCGGGCGGCGTCGCCCGGCGCGTCGAGGGCCGCGCGCTGGCCCGGCGCGATCCGCAGCGCGAGCAGGCCGCCCGCGACGGCGGTGAGCACCATCGCCACGACCACCCAGATCTCGCCGAGGCGTCCCTGGACGGCCGCGAGCACGAGGCCGATCACGGGTACGACGAGGGCCAGCACGCCGTAGACCCGGGTCACGCCGTGCAGCATCCGCGCCACCGAGGCGCTGCGCCCGGACCGGGCATCCGGCTCCGCGGGGTCTCCGGCCGGGCCCGCGGCGGGATCGGCCGCGCCGGCCGACAGCGGCGCGAAACGCGGGAACAGGCTGGTGGTCACCGCCACCGGGCCGACGAACAGGATGCCCGCGAGCACGTGCGCGGACAGCAGCAGATTCTCCATACCTTCAGCCTAACTGAAGGATGGCCATGCTTCAGACCACCTGAAGGTTGGCGTGGCCCCGGAACGGACCAGCCGTTCCGTTTCGCCGGCCCCGCGTCACCGGCTCCGCGTCACCGGCTCCGCGCCATGTGCTCCTCGATCTGCCGCCGCAGCGCCTCGGTGAGCACGGGGTACTCCTCGGCGAACCGGGCGTCGAGCACGGCGACCCGCTCCGCCGCCTGGCCCAGCAGCCGCTCGCCGGCCGCGGTCACCCGAAGGCGCGACGCGGCGCCCGCGCGCGCCGTGGTGTCCTCGACCAGGCCGTCCGCCGCGAACGCGGCCACGGCGGTGTGCGCGCTCTGCACAGTGATGCGCGAGCGGCGGGCCAGCTCGCTGAACGAGACCCCCGGCGTGGCGCGGATGTGTCCCAGCAGGCCGTACTTGCGGGTCGTGAGGCCGAGCGGCTTGAGCGCGTCCGCGAACGCGGCGTCCCAGACCCGGCCGATCGTCAGCAGGGCGATCGTCGGGCTGAACGGCGGTTTCTCGGGCATGGCAGCAGGCTATCCGGGGCGGCCGCCGCCGGCGTCCGGCAGCCCGGACATGACGCAGACCCCCTCGCCGTGGTGGGCCGGACGGCTCCACCAGGCCAGGGGGCCTCGTGACATCAGGACGGCGACGTCGCCGCCGTCGTACGTGCTAGCGCTGGTTCGCGGGGACGTACGGGCGCTCGGTGGCGCCGGTGTAGACCTGGCGCGGGCGCCCGATCTTGGTCTGCGGGTCCTTGATCATCTCGCGCCACTGGGCGATCCAGCCGGGCATCCGGCCCAGCGCGAACAGCGGCGTGAACATGGCCGGCTCGAAGCCCATGGCCTTGTAGATGAGGCCCGTGTAGAAGTCGACGTTCGGGTAGAGCTTGCGCTCCACGAAGTAGTCGTCCGAGAGGGCGATCTCCTCCAGCCCGCGCGCGATGTCGAGCAGCTCGTCCTTGGCGCCGAGCTTGTCGAGCACCTCGTCCGCCGACTTCTTCACGATCGCGGCGCGCGGGTCGTAGGACTTGTACACGCGGTGGCCGAAGCCCATCAGGCGCACGCCGTCCTGCTTGTTCTTGACCTTCTCCATGAAGGTCTCGACGGTCTCGCCACCCGAGCGGATCTTCTCCAGCATGGTCAGCACGGCCTCGTTGGCCCCGCCGTGCGCCGGGCCCGAGAGCGCGTTCACGCCCGCGGCCACCGAGGCGTACAAGGTCGCGTTGGACGAGCCGACCACTCGCACCGTGGACGTGGAGCAGTTCTGCTCGTGGTCCGCGTGCAGCACGAGCAGCTTCTCCAGCGCGTCCACGATCACCGGGTCGGCCTCGTAGGCCTCGTACGGCGTCGCGAACGTCATGCGCAGGAAGTCCTCGACGTAGCCGCGCGAGTAGTCCGGGTACAGCAGGGGCTCGCCCACGCGGCGCCGGTGCAGGTAGGACGTGATGGTGCGCGTCTTGGCGAGCAGCAGCACGGTGGCCAGGTCGACCTGCTCGTCGTCCGCCGGGTCGAGCGACTCCGGGTAGAACGTGGACAGCGCGTTCACCGCGGAGGCGAGCACCGCCATCGGGTGCGCGTTGCGCGGGAACGTTCCCATGAACGTGCGGAAGTCCTCGTGCACCAGGGTGTGCCGGTTGACGCGCTCGGTGAACGCGTCCAGCTCCGCGGTGCTCGGCAGCTCGCCGTAGATGAGCAGGTAGGCCACCTCGAGGAAGCCGGAGGCCTCGGCGAGCTGGTCGATGGGGTACCCGCGGTAGCGCAGGATGCCGGCGTCGCCGTCGATGTACGTGATCGAGGACTCGCACGACGCCGTGTTCATGAAGCCGGGGTCGACCGTGACCAGACCCGTGTCCTTGAGCAGCGACGACACGACGATGCCGTCGTTGCCCTCGCTGGCAGCGACGACAGGCAGGGTGTGAGTGGTTCCGTCGACGGCGAGCTCGACGCGGCTCGAGCCGTCCAGCGGTGTGGAGGTCATGTCTTCCTTCCTGAGTGGCGCACGAGGGACGCTGCTGTGAAAGAAAGGTGTCGGGACAGCGTCGACCTGGGGCACGACAGTATCGCGCCCTGCTTTAGTTTTTCCAATCCATCGGTCAAGGCTGCGTGATGCGTGTCACAGCATCGGCAATCTGCGCGTCAGTCGAGGTCAGCGCCACCCGCGTGTGCGTGCCGTCGCCGTACAGGTGGCCCGGCGCGGTCAGGATGCCCCGGGCCGCGAACCACTCGGCGACCTCCAGGCCCGGCCGCCCGTCCGGCGCCGCCACCCAGAGGTACAGGCCGGCCTCCGACCCGTCGATGACGAACCCTGCCTCGACGACCGCGGCGGCCAGCGCCCGGCGCCGGGCGCCGTAGGCCTCGCGCTGGGCGGCGACGTGCGCGTCGTCCGCCAGGGCCGCCGTCATGGCGGCCTGCACCGGCGCGGGCACGATGAGGCCCAGGTGCTTGCGGGTCTGTGTGAGATCGGCGACCAGGGCGCCGTCGCCCGCGAGGAAGGCGGCGCGGTAGCCCGCGATGCTGGACTGCTTGGAGAGGGAGTAGGCGGCGAGCAGGCCCTCGTGCGACCCGCCGCACACGCGCGAGTCGAGGATCGAGGGCACGCCGCCCGTGCCGGTCGCGGCATCGTAGGGGGAATCCCACACCAGCTCGGCGTAGCACTCGTCGGAGACGACGACGGCGCCGATGGCGCGCGCGGCCTCGACCACGGCGCGCAGGGCTTCGACGCCGAGCACCCGGCCGGTGGGGTTGCCGGGGCTGTTGACCCAGACCATCCTCACGTCGTCCCGGCCGGCCCAGTCGGCGACGTCGTCGGTCGCGAGCGGCGTGGCTCCGGCCGCGCGGATACCCGCGAGGTAGGTGGGGTAGGCCACGGCGGGGTGCACCACCACGTCGCCGGGGCCCAGGTGCAGCAGGGAGGGCAGCAGACCCACGAGTTCCTTGGAGCCGACGGTCGGCACCACCGCCGCCGGGTCGAGACCCGGCACCCCGCGGCGCCGGGCGAACCAGTCGGCGACGGCCTGGCGCAGCGCGGGCGTGCCGGCGGTCATCGGGTAGCCCGGCGCGTTCGACGCGGCCTCGAGCGCCCGCCGCACGACCTCGGGTGTCGGGTCCACGGGCGTACCCATGGAGAGGTCGATCAGGCCGCCCGGGTGGGCCTTCGCCGTCGCCGTGATGCCGTCGATCGAGTCCCAGGCGAAGGGAAGGTCCGAGAGGTCGTGCAGACCCACGTCAGGCCTGGGGCGGAAGGGCCGCGATCATCGGGTCGTCCTTCTCGATGACGCCCATCTTCGCGGCGCCGCCGGGCGAGCCCAGGTCGTCGAAGAACTCCACGTTCGCGCGGTAGTAGTCCTTCCACTCGTCGGGGACGTCGTCCTCGTAGTAGATGGCCTCGACCGGGCAGACCGGCTCGCACGCGCCGCAGTCCACGCACTCGTCCGGGTGGATGTAGAGGGAGCGGCTGCCCTCGTAGATGCAGTCCACGGGACACTCCTCGATGCACGCCCGGTCCTTGACGTCGACGCACGGCTGAGCGATCACGTAGGTCACTTGGAGGGTGTCCTTCCACTTCCGGACTGAGGATCATGCACGATGCCGACCGCGGTACGACCCGGCGGGGCGATCCTAGTATCTCTCGGGATGCCCCCTGATCCCCACCGGTCTCACGCAGCGGAAGGAGAACGGACGTGACATTCGCTACACCGGCCGCGCCCGGCGGGTGGCGAGACCTGCGCCCCGGCACCCGCGTGGTGGTGCGGCGCCGGCTCGCGCCGTCCGGCCCCGTGCGGTCCGACGGCGGCACGGCTCACCGCTGGACGGACCTCATCGGCTTCGTCGTCGGGGTGTCCGACGCCGGGCTGCGGCTGCGCACCGACCCGGTGCCCGGCCGCGGGGAGCCCCGGGAGGTCGACGTGCCGGCCTCCGACATCGAGGCCGCCAAGCCGATCCCCCCGAGGCCCGTCAGGCGTTCCGGTCCACCCAGATGACACCGGTCGGGCACATGCTCACGGCCTCCTGCACCGCGAAGTCGTGCTCGGCGGACGGCCGCTCGTCGAGCAGCACGACGATGCCCTCCTCGTCCTGGTCGAACACGTCGGGTGCGAGCAGGACGCACTGGCCGGCGCCACAGCAGGCGTCGCGGTCCACGTTGATCTTCATGGGGGTCACTCTCCCCACTTGACGGGCAGTTCGTCGAATCCGGCCACGAGGAGACCCTCCTTGCGCGGCACCGACTCGACGGGCACCGCCAGCTCCAGGCTCGGCACCTTGCGCACCAGGGCGGCGAGCACGATCTGCAGCTCGGTGCGCGCCAGCGACTGGCCGAGGCACGAGTACGAGCCCGCGCCGAACGAGAGGTGGGGGTTCGGACGGCGCCCCAGGTCCATCTCGTCCGCGCCCTCGAACGTGCCCTCGTCCCGGTTCGCCGCCGCCAGGCTGCACACCACGGTGGTGCCCGCGGGGACGGTCTCCCCGGCGATCTCGATCTCCTCGTCCACCCAGCGCACCATGCCGAAGCCCGCGTTGGGGTCGAACCGCAGCGACTCCTCGACCGCGCTGCGCACCAGCGAGGGGTCGGCGACGAGCTGCTCCCACCGGGAGCGGTCGCCCAGGAACAGCGCCATCATCTTGGCGATGTGGCTCGCGGTGGTCTCGTGGCCGGCCACGAGCAGGGCCATGCTGGTGCCGATCACGGTCTGCGCCGTCAGCCGCGGGTCGTTCTGGTCCACGAGCGCGATGAGCTCGGAGATCAGGTCCTGGCCCGGCTCGGCCCGCTTGGCCTCGACCAGTGCGGCCATGTACGCACCGAACTCCTGGCGCGCCGCCGAGATCTCCTCCTGCGTGTACCGCGTGGTGCTCAGCGCCGTGTCCGACCAGTACGGGAACCGCTCCCGCTCGTCCTCCGGCACGCCCAGCAGCTCGCAGATCGCCCAGACGGGCAGCGGGAACGCGACGGACGGGACCAGGTCCGCGCTCGCGCCGGCGGCCAGCATGTCGTCGATGAGCTGCTCGGCCTTCGCCTCGATGCCGGGAGCCATCGCCTGCACCCGCTTGGCGGTGAACGTCGCGTTGACGAGCCGCCGCCAGGCCTGGTGCTGCTCCTCGTTGGCCATGACCCCGGTCGGGTCGTTGCTGAACGTGCCGCCGTCGTCCTGGGAGCCCACGCCCGTGCCGCTCGCCGGGATGACGCGGCCGAACCGGCCGTCGGTCAGCATGGCGCGGACGTCGTCGTACCGGGTCAGCAGGGTGGCCTCGCCACCGCTGGCGAGGCGCACCCTGGCCACAGGGCACTGCTGGCGCAGCTCGGCCCACTCCGGTGGCGGCTCGATGGCACGATCCGACGGGATGGGGTAATCGAGCAGGTCAGACATCTTGTCCTCCGGTTGGCTGAGGGGGTGAGTCCCGCCCATCCAATACCGGTCCGGGTGATTCGGACAAGGGTGTCCGGTTTCAGGCGTTGGCGACCAGGCCCAGCTCCGCCACGCTCGCCAGGTGCTGGTGACGCGGCACGATCCGGACGGTGTAGCCGAACGGCCCGGACGTGTCCAGGCCCACCTCACCGCCGAACGCGTGCCGGCCCGCCTCGTAGGACTCCACCAGCGCGAGGGACTCGGCGGTGAACTCGTCGATGACGTCGGCCTCGGTGACCCGCCCGTGCACCACCTGCACGTCCACATCGTCCGGCGAGAGCGGGCCGAGCGAGACGTAGGCGCGCACCGTCAGCCGGTCCCCGACCCGCACCGCCTCGCCGATGCCCGCCGACTCGACATGGTCCACGCGCACCTGCGGCCACGAGCCGCGCACGTGGGCCTTCCAGCCCGCGAGGTCCTTCGCCGCGGCGTACCCGTCGGCGACTAGCAGGCGCCCGGCCCGCGCCGCGGGGGCGTACAGCCCGTGCACGTACTCCGAGACCATCCGTGTGGCCTGCACCTTGGGGCCGAGCGTGGCCAGCGTGTGCCGCACCAGCTCCAGCCAGCGGCTCGGCACGCCGTCCGCGGACCGGTTGTAGAAGGCGGGCGCCACCTGGGACTCCACCAGGTCGTAGAGCGCTGCGGCCTCCAGGTCGTCGCGGCGGTCGGCGTCCTCGACGCCGTCGGCCGTGGGGATGCCCCAGCCGTTCTCGCCGTCGTACCACTCGGCCCACCAGCCGTCCTCGATCGAGAGGTTCAGGCCGCCGTTGAGCGCGCTCTTCATCCCGGAGGTGCCGGACGCCTCCAGGGGCCGCAGCGGGTTGTTCAGCCACACGTCGCAGCCCGGGTACAGCGACTGCGCCATGCCGATGTCGTAGTTCGGCAGGAACACGATGCGGTGCCGCACCTCGGGGTCGTCGGCGAACCGGACGAGCTGCTGGATGAGCCGCTTGCCGGAGTCGTCGGCGGGGTGCGACTTGCCGGCCACGATGAGCTGCACCGGCCGCTCGGGGTGCAGCAGGAGCGCCTTGAGCCGCTCCTGGTCGCGCAGCATGAGCGTGAGCCGCTTGTAGGTGGGCACGCGCCGCGCGAAGCCGATGGTGAGCACGTCGGGCGACAGCACGTCGTCCACCCAGCCGAGCTCCGCCGGGGACGCCCCGCGCTCGCGCCAGGACTTGCGCACCCGGCGCCGGGCCTCGGCCACCAGCTCGCCGCGCATCTCGCCGCGCAGGGCCCACAGCTCGGCGTCCGACACCTTGCTGGGATCCAGCCAGCCGGACGACGCCTCGGGCGCCGTGATCTCGTCCAGGCCCATGCGCTCGGCCTCCACGGCGGCCAGCCGCGGCGCCACCCAGGTGGGCGAGTGCACGCCGTTGGTGACCGACGTGATCGGCACCTCGCGCGAGTCGAACCCGGGCCACAGGCCCTCGAACATCTCGCGGGAGACCTGGCCGTGCAGCAGCGAGACGCCGTTCGCCCGGCCACCGAGCCGCAGTCCCATCACCGCCATGTTGAACACGGTGGGGTCGCCGCCGTCGTAGTCCTCCGCACCGAGCGCGAGCACGGTCTCCAGCGGCACGCCGGGCATCGCGTTGTCGCCGCCGAAGTAGGCGCTGACCAGCTCCTTCGGGAACCGGTCGATCCCCGCGGGGACCGGGGTGTGGGTGGTGAAGACCGTGGCCGCGCGCACCGCCTCGTGGGCCTCGCCGATGTTCAGGCCGGACCCGACGAGCTCGCGGATGCGCTCCACGCCGAGGAAGCCCGCGTGGCCCTCGTTGGTGTGGTAGACCTCGGGCTCCGGCGCGCCGGTCAGGCGCGACCAGGCGCGCAGCGCGCGCACGCCGCCCACGCCGAGCAACAGCTCCTGCTGCAGGCGGTGCTCTCCCCCGCCGCCGTACAGGCGGTCGGTCACCTTGCGGGCCGCGTCGTCGTTCTCCGGCACGTTCGAGTCGAGCAGCAGCAGCGGCACCCGGCCGACGGCGGCGACCCACACGTGCGCGTGCAGGGTGCGCCCGCCGGGCAGGGCCAGCGAGATGACGGCGGGCGTGCCGTCCTCCTCGCGCAGGACCGCGAGCGGCAGGCCGTCCGGGTCGAGCAGCGGGTAGGTCTCCACCTGCCAGGCGTCCCGCGTCAGGGACTGCCGGAAGTAGCCGGCGCCGTACAGCAGGCCCACGCCCACGATGGGCACGCCCATGTCGGACGCGCTCTTGAGGTGGTCGCCCGCCAGGATGCCGAGGCCGCCCGAGTACTGCGGCAGCACCGAGGTGATGCCGAACTCCGGCGAGAAGTAGGCGATCGCGTGCGGCAGCTCGCCGCCCGAGGTCGTGGTCTGGCCCTGGTACCACTGCGGGTCCCGCAGGTAGCGGTGCAGGTCGTCGGACGCCGCCCGCACGCGGCCCGTGAACTCCGCGTCGGCCGCGAGCGCCGCGAGGCGGTCGGAGCCGAGCGCCGCGAGCAGGGCGACGGGGTCGCCCCGGACGTCGGACCAGAGGTCGGGGTCGATGCTCGCGAACAGCTCGCGCGTCGGCGCGTGCCAGGACCAGCGAAGGTTCTGGGCCAGCTCGTCGAGCGCCGCGAGCTGCTCGGGGAGGACCGTGCGGACGGTGAATCTGCGGATCGCTCTCACCGGCAGAACACTACGCACATGTGGAGGCGAGCACACCTGTTGCCGGGGGCTTCACCGACCCGTCCGACGACGTTCACCGGACCTCGGCGCGCCCCACAGGCGAGTCCCCCGCCAGGCTCGATAGCGTGTTCCGGTGAGCCCGCACACGAGTCCCGGCCGGATCGGCCGCATCCCCGTCCTCGAGGTCGCTCCTGTCGTCGAGGGAGGCCGCTGGCCTGCCAAGGCGGTGGTCGGGGAGGTCGTGCCCGTCGAGGCCACGGTCTTCCGCGAGGGGCACGACGCCGTGTCCGCGACGGCCGTGCTCGTCGCCCCGGACGGGTCGGACCACTCGTGGGCGCCGATGACCGACGTCGCGCCCGGGCTGGACCGCTTCCGCGGCGAGCTGCAGCCCGACGCCGAGGGCGACTGGTCCTTCCGGGTCGAGGCGTGGTCGGACCCGTACGCCACGTGGACGCACGACGCCGGGATCAAGATCGCCGCGGACATCGACACGGAGCTCATGCTCGCCGAGGGGGTGCGCCTCTTCGAGAGGATCTGCCGCCTGGTGCCGGGCGACCAGCTGGTCGCCGACGGCCGGACGGCGCGCGACGCGCGGGTGCTGACGGCGGCCGCCAAGGCCCTGGCCGACGACCGCCGTCCGGCCCCGGCGCGGTTCGCGGCGGCGACGTCGCCCGAGGTGGTCGAGGCCCTGCGCCGCGCGCCGCTGCGCGAGCTGGTCTCGTCGTCGGACGCCTACCCGCTGCGGGTCTCGCGGCGGCTCGCGCTGGCGGGTTCCTGGTACGAGATGTTCCCGCGGTCCGAGGGCGCGTACCAGAAGAAGGACGGCACGTGGGTCTCGGGCACGTTCGCGACGGCGGCGAAGCGCCTGCCGGGCATCGCGGCGATGGGGTTCGACGTCGTCTACCTGACGCCGGTCTCCCCCATCGGCACCACGTTCCGCAAGGGCCGCAACAACACCCTGGAGGCCGCGCCGGGCGACCCGGGCAGCCCGTACGCGATCGGGTCGCCGGACGGCGGGCACGACGCGATCCATCCGGACCTGGGCACGGAGGCGGACTTCCGGGCCTTCGTCGCCGCCGCGCGGGCGGAAGGGCTGGAGGTGGCGCTCGACATCGCCCTGCAGTGCTCGCCGGACCATCCCTGGGTCACGGAGCACCCGGAGTGGTTCGTGGTGCGCGCGGACGGGTCGATCGCGTACGCGGAGAACCCGCCCAAGAAGTACCAGGACATCTACCCGCTCAGCTTCGACACCGACCCCGACGGCCTGTACGCGGCGGTGCTCGGCGTGATCCGCACGTGGATCGACCGGGGCGTGACGCTGTTCCGCGTGGACAACCCGCACACCAAGCCGCTGGACTTCTGGGAGTGGCTGCTGGCGCAGGTGCACGCGAGCAACCCCGAGGTGATCTTCCTGTCGGAGGCGTTCACCAAGCCCGCGATGATGCAGACGCTGGCCCGCATCGGCTTCCACCAGTCGTACACGTACTTCACCTGGCGCAACACCAAGGAGGAGGTCGAGGAGTACCTGGCCGAGGTGAGCGGGCCGCAGGGCTCGGTGCTCCGCCCGTCGTTCTGGCCCACCACGCACGACATCCTCCCGCCCTACCTCATCGAGGGCGGCGTCTCGGCGTTCGCGGTGCGCGCGGTGCTGGCCGCCACGGGCTCGCCCACGTGGGGCATCTACTCCGGCTACGAGCTGGTGGAGAACACGCCCCGGCCCGGCGTCGAGGAGCAGATCGACAACGAGAAGTACGAGTACCGGCCGCGGGACTGGGCGCGGGCGGACGACTACGGGATCGCCCTGCTGCTGGGCGAGCTGAACGCGATCCGCCGCGCGCACCCGGCCCTGCGGCAGCTCCGCAACCTGACCGTGCACCCCACGACGAACGACCAGGTGGTCGCGTACTCGCGCCGGATCTCGGCCGATCACGCGTCGCGCGCGACAGCGACGCCACCGGGCCGCACCATGAGAGCAGGGGGTAACGATCGGCGTGCCCCGCGGCACGACGACGTGATCGTGGTCGTGCTGAACCTGGACCCCCGGAACGTGCAGGAGTCTGTAGTGCACCTGGATCTCTCCGCCCTCGGCCTCAGCGCCCCCGACGGCGACGACAACGCACCGTTCTACGTGGCGCACGACCTGTTGTCCGGCGAGACCTACGGCTGGGGAGCACATCCCTGGGTGCGGCTCGACCCGCAGGTCCGGGTGGCCCACGTCCTGCAGGTGGGGCCGGCATGACGACGTTCGGGCCGGGTGGCCCCGCCGTCGGGCCGCCCGAGGGATACCCCGCACAGCCGACACCGCCGACCGCTCCGGCGCCGGCGTCGGCCCGGCCGTCCGTGCCCAACCCCCCGTCGGTCCCCGTGCCCGTCCAGGCCCTGCCGCCGCGGCGGCAGCCGCGCCTGGACGCCCGGCGCAAGGGGCTCTCCGACGACCCCGAGTGGTACAAGAAGGCGGTCTTCTACGAGGTCATGATCCGGTCGTTCTCCGACTCGGGTGACGGCGGGTCGGGCGACCTGCGCGGCCTCGTGGAGCGGCTCGACTACCTGGAGTGGCTCGGCGTCGACTGCCTGTGGCTGCCGCCGTTCTTCCCGTCGCCGCTGCGCGACGGCGGGTACGACGTGGCCGACTTCACCGCCGTCTCGCCGCAGTTCGGCACCATCTCGGACTTCAGCGACCTGGTCGCCGCCGCGCACGAGCGCGGCATCCGCGTGGTGATCGACCTGGTCATGAACCACACGAGCGACGCGCACCCGTGGTTCCAGGCGTCCCGCGCCGACCCGAACGGCCCGTACGGCGACTTCTACGTGTGGAGCGACGACGCCTCGCAGTACCAGGACGCGCGCATCATCTTCGTGGACACCGAGACGTCGAACTGGACGTTCGACCCGGTGCGCCGGCAGTACTTCTGGCACCGGTTCTTCAGCCACCAGCCCGACCTCAACTTCGAGAACCCGCGCGTGGTGGAGGCCATGCTCGACGTCGCCCGGTTCTGGCTGCAGCTCGGCGTGGACGGGTTCCGGCTCGACGCCGTGCCGTACCTGTTCGAGGCCGAGGGCACCAACTGCGAGAACCTGCCCGAGACGCACGGGTTCCTGCGCAAGGTGCGGCGCATGATCGACACGGAGTTCCCGGGCCGCATCATGCTGGCCGAGGCGAACCAGTGGCCGGCGGACGTCGTGGAGTACTTCGGCACGGAGGACGACCCCGAGTGCCACATGTGCTTCCACTTCCCCGTGATGCCCCGCATCTTCTACGCGATCCGGGACCAGCGGGCCCGCCAGCTCCTGGAGATCCTCGCGGACACCCCCGCGATCCCCGCGCGCGGGCAGTGGAGCACGTTCCTGCGCAACCACGACGAGCTCACGCTGGAGATGGTCTCGACCGAGGAGCGCGCCAGCATGTACGGCTGGTACGCCCCCGACCCGCGGATGCGGGCGAACGTGGGCATCCGGCGGCGGCTCGCGCCGCTGCTGGACAACGCGCGCAAGGAGATCGAGCTGGCCAACGCGCTGCTGCTGTCGATGCCCGGCACGCCGTGCCTCTACTACGGCGACGAGATCGGCATGGGCGACAACATCTGGCTGCCCGACCGCGACGCGGTGCGCACCCCGATGCAGTGGACGCCGGACCGGAACGCGGGCTTCTCCACGGCCGACCCCGGCAAGCTGTACCTGCCGCTCGTGCAGTCGCTGGTGCACCACTACCAGCACACCAACGTCGAGGCGCAGCTCGCGCAGCCGACGTCGCTGCTGCACTGGATGCACAACATGCTGGCGTTCCGGCGCCTGCACCCCACGTTCGGGACGGGCGACTTCACGGCGCTCGACTGCAACGACGAGTCGGTCATCGCGTTCACCCGGTCGTCGGCCGAGGAGACGCTGCTGATCGCCGCGAACCTGTCGGCCACGGCGCGCTCGTCCACGATCAAGCTGCCGGGGTACGCCGGCTGGACGCTGACGGACGTCTTCGGCGGCGCCGCGTTCCCGAGCGTCGGCGACGACGGCATCCTGACGATGACGTGGGGCGCACGCGACTTCTACTGGCTGGTGCTGGCCCCGCCCGTGCCGGCCGGGACGAACGGCTCCACGGGAGCGAGCGAACCGGTCGGGCAGGCGCGAGAGGGGTGAGCCCGGCGCGCCCCGTCCACGTCTCCCCAGGAGCCGCGCACCTCCCGCCCGAGGTGCTGCGGCTCCTGGACACGTGGCTGCCCGCGCAGCGCTGGTACCCGGTGCCCGCCGAGGGCGTGACGCACGAGCCGTGGCTCACGGTCACGTTCGGCGGGGTGGCCGACGTCGTGGTCGCGCTCCTGCGGCTCGTCGGCCCGGGGCTGGCGGCGGGCGACGAGTCGCTGGTGATCCAGGTCCCGCTGGTCCTGACCCCCACGGCGGAGCCGGAGGCCGACACCGCCGACACCGAGGCGGCCGGACTCATCGGCACCGTCACCACGGCGTCGGGCACCGCGACCGTGCACGACGGCGGGGTGCACCCCGCGGCCTGGCACGCCTACTTCACCGCCGCCCTGCCCGCCGCGTGCGAGCCGGAGGACTGCGCCGAGCTCCGGGGGGCGAGGCGCATCTCCGGCGAGCAGTCGAACACGTCGGTGGTGCTCCCGGCCCTGCCGCGCGCGACGGGCCGCGGCGGGATGCTCAAGATCCTGCGGACGGTCGCCCTGGGGCCGCACCCCGACGTCGTGATCCCTGAGGCCCTGACCCGGGCCGGCTGGGACGGCGTGCCCCACTTCCTCGGCGCGGTGGAGCTGCCCGCCCCTGGCGCCGCCGGGACCGCAGGCGACGCGCACGGCGGCGACGCCGGGCCGGTGGCGCACCTCGCGGTGCTCTCCGAGCTCGTCCACGAGGCGACCGACGGGTTCGAGCTGGCCTGCGCGTACGCGGCCCGGGACGAGGACTTCGGCGAGCAGGCCGCCGAGCTGGGCGCCGTCGTCGCGCACCTGCACGCCGCCCTGCGCGACGCCCTGGGCCCCGGACCGGCGCTCGAACCGGCCGGCTTCATGGGCGTGCTGCGCCGCCGGGCCGCCGAGGCCTTCGCCGACGTCCCCGCCCTGGCCCCGCACCGCGCGGGCGTGACCGCCCTGTACGACGCGCTGAGCGCGCGGCTGTCCGCGGTCGTCGAGCGCGGCGACGTCGTGCCGCTGCAACCGATCCACGGCGACCTGCACCTCGGGCAGGCGCTCTGGTCGCCGGACGGCTGGAAGGTCCTCGACTTCGAGGGCGAGCCACAGCGTCCCGTGTCCGAGCGCACGGCGCCCGACCTGCCGCTGCGCGACGTCGCCGGGCTGCTCCGGTCGCTGGACTACGCCGCCGCCGTCGGTCAGGCGACGGACCCGCACTGGGTGTCCCACGCGCAGATCAGCTTTCTCGAGGGCTACCGGCAGGCCAGCGGCGAGGCGCACGGCGAGACGGTGCGCCCGGTCGATGGCGCGACGTCGACGGGCAGCCCCCTCGACGTCGGCACCGCCGAGCTCCTGCTGCGTTCCCTGACCGTGGACAAGGCGCTGTACGAGGTGGTCTACGAGTTCCGGCACCGCCCCGCGTGGACGCACATCCCGCTCGCCGCCGTGGACCGCGTGCTCAGCTCGTGACCTGGGCATCGGTACGCGCCGGGTACGTGTCGCACGTCACGCGCCCGACGTGGAAAGGTGAACCCATGGCTGACCTGCCCGACGTCGACCTCGAGGTCCTGACCGCTGTCGCGTCCGGAACCCACCACGACCCGCACACCGTGCTCGGCCCGCACCTCCTGGACGGGCCCTGGACCGTGGTGCGCGCACTGCGCCCGCTCGCCGACGAGGTGGTCGTCGTCACGGCGAGCACCGAGGTGTCGGCCACGCACCAGGGTGCGGGGGTGTGGGCCGCCGTCGTCCCGGCCGCCGAGGAGGAGGACGGGTCCCGGCACACCCCCGACTACCGGATCCGGACCCGGTCCGGCACGGAGACCTGGTCGTCGGACGACCCGTACCGGTTCCTGCCCACCCTCGGCGAGGTGGACCTGCACCTGATCGGTGAGGGCCGGCACGAGCAGCTCTGGCAGGTGCTCGGCGCCAACGTCCACCGGTACCCGAGCGCGGCCGGCGACATCGCCGGCGTCGCCTTCGCCGTGTGGGCACCCAACGCGCGCGGCGTGCGGCTGGTGGGCGACCACAACGGCTGGGGCGGCACGCACCCCATGCGGTCGCTCGGCGCCACGGGCGTCTGGGAGCTGTTCGTCCCCGACGTCGGCCCGGGCCTCCGGTACAAGTTCGAGATCCTGGGCGCCGACGGCGTCTGGCGCGCCAAGGCCGACCCCCTCGCCAAGGCGACGGAGCAGCCGCCCGCCACCGCCAGCGTGGTCACCACCTCGGCGCACGAGTGGCAGGACGAAGCGTGGCTCGCCGCCCGGTCGTCGACCGACCCGCACTCCGCGCCGCTGAGCGTGTACGAGGTGCACCTGGGCTCGTGGCGTCCCGGCCTCGGCTACCGCGAGCTCGCGGAGCAGCTCACCGACTACGTGGTCGAGCAGGGCTTCACGCACGTGGAGCTGCTGCCTGTCGCGGAGCACCCGTACGGCGGGTCGTGGGGCTACCAGGTCACCAGCTACTACGCGCCGACGTCGCGGTTCGGCTCGCCCGACGACTTCCGGTACCTGGTGGACCGGCTCCACCAGGCCGGCGTCGGCATCGTGCTGGACTGGGTGCCCGCGCACTTCCCGCGCGACGAGTTCGCCCTGGCCCGGTTCGACGGGACTCCCCTCTACGAGCACCCCGACCCCCACCGCGGCGAGCAGCAGGACTGGGGCACGCTCATCTTCGACTTCGGCCGTCGCGAGGTGCGCAACTTCCTGGTCGCCAACGCCACGTACTGGTTCGAGGAGTTCCACGTCGACGCCCTGCGCGTGGACGCCGTCGCCTCGATGCTCTACCTCGACTACTCGCGCAAGGAGGGCGAGTGGTCGCCCAACGTGCACGGCGGGCGGGAGAACCTGGAGGCCATCGCGTTCCTCCAGGAGGCGAACGCGACGGCCTACCGGCGCACGCCCGGCGTGATGATGATCGCCGAGGAGTCCACGGCGTTCCCCCAGGTCACAGGCCCCACGTCGAGCGGGGGCCTGGGCTTCGGCCTGAAGTGGAACATGGGCTGGATGAACGACACCCTGCGCTACCTCGCCGAGGACCCGTACAACCGCCGCTACCACCACGGCGAGCTGACGTTCTCGCTGGTGTACGCGTTCACGGAGCAGTTCGTGCTGCCGATCAGCCATGACGAGGTGGTGCACGGCAAGGGGTCGCTGCTGCGCAAGATGCCCGGCGACCGGTGGCAGCAGCTCGCCGGCGTCCGCTCGTTCCTGGCCTACCAGTGGAGCCATCCCGGCAAGCAGCTGCTGTTCATGGGGTGCGAGTTCGCGCAGGACACGGAGTGGGCGGAGTCCGAGGGCCTGCGCTGGGACCTGCTCGGCGACTCCGGGCACTCCGGCGTGCAGCACCTGGTCCGGGACCTGAACGCGCTCTACCGCGCGACGCCCGCGCTGTGGGAGCTCGACTTCGACCCGGCGGGCTTCGAGTGGCTCGAGTCGGACGACGCCGACCACAACGTGCTCGCCTACGTGCGCCGGTCGCGCTCCGGGGACCCGGTGGTCGTGGTCGTGAACTTCGCGGGGGTGCCGCACGAGGGGTACCGCCTGCCGCTGCCGGAGGTGCCGTGGGCGGCCTCGGCCGCTGCAGCCGATGCGAGGGTCGGAGCCGTCGGGACCCTGCCGCCCGCCGAGCCGGTCGAGACGGCGCTGCGGCCGTCGCCGGCCGTGACGGGACCGCTGGTCGACGCCGTCGAGGGCGGCTCCGGACCCGTGTGGCGCGAGGTGCTGAACACCGACGCCACCGTCTACGGCGGCTCGGGCGTGGGCAACATGGGCAGCGTCCGGGCCGAGCCGGTCCCGCACCACGGCCGCGCCTGGTCGGCCGTCATGCGGATCCCGCCCCTGGGCGCCCTGATCCTGATCCCGGAGCAGACAGACTGACCGACCGCACCGACATCGTCGAGTCAGTGGGGTGGTCCGACCACCCCGCTGACTCGGCAAGGCCGGTGCACCGAGTCAGCGGCCGGGTCCGACCACCCCGCTGACTCGGCGATGTCGAGTCGCCGAGTCAGCCGACCGGTCAGTACAGGCTGATCGCCAGCCGCTTGCGGGCCTTGCTCACCCGCGGGTCCGTGGTGCCGGCGATCTCGAAGAGCTCCAGCAGCCGCACCCGGATCTTCTCCTTGCCGTCGGCGTCCGCCTCGGGCAGCAGCTCGAGGAGGCGCGCGAAGGCGTCGTCCACCTTGCCGCCCAGCATGTCCATGTCCGCGACGGCGAGCGCCGCGTCGACGTCGGACGGCGCGGCCGCGGCGGCCTGCCGGACGGCCGTGAGGTCGGCGTCGTGGGTGCGCTGCATGAGGTGCACCTGCGCGAGGCCGGCCGTGGCGTCCGAGTCCTTCGGGTCCTGGCGCAGCGCCTTCTCGTAGGCGGCCGCGGCACCCTCCAGGTCGTCGCGCTCGATCGCGTCGTACGCCTCCTGGTGCAGCGGCGGCAGCGGCGGCTCCACCTCGGGCGCCGGCTCGTCGGTGGCGGGGGCGCCGCCCGGGGCCCGGCCCGTGACGCCGTTCTGCTCGGCGGCGGCCAGCACCTGGTCGAGCACGCCGCGGATCTGCTGCTCGTCGGCCGCACCCTGGAACAGGGGCAGCGGCTGGCCCTGCAGCACGGCGACGACGGTCGGCACGCCCTGCACCTGGAACGCGGCGGCGACCTGCGGGTTGGCCTGCGCATCGACACGGCCCAGCAGGAACCGGCCGCCGTACTCCTGGGCGAGACGGCCCAGGGTGGCGCCCAGCTCGGCGTTCGCCTGGTCCGTCGGGATCCACAGCAGGATCACGACCGGGTACGTGGCCGAGTCGCGGACGAGCTGCTCGAAGTTCGCCTCGCTGACGTCCACCACGAAGCCCCCGGCTTCGGGTGCGCCACCGGGTTCGCCAGGCGGCGGTGCCTGGGGACGGTTGAGGGCGGACAGGTCGACGGCGCCGCGCACCGCGAACTCGGGCTGCGCGCTCCGGGCGGGGCCGGGCTGAGGGGAGGTACTGCTCATGGGGGCAATCCTAATGAACCACGCGATCGATACCCGTCGACTCCGCTCTCGGCGATCACCGGCTCACTTGTTCGACACCGCGTAGGGCACGCGGTGGAAGCCCAGCAGGCTCACCTGCTCCGCCGAGTCGGCGGGCGGCACGTACAGCGCGACCATGTCGCGGTAGGCGACCTTCATCACCTCGGACTTCTTCGCGTCGCCCCACAGCGCCGCGGCGGACGGCGCGGCCGGCGCCAGCTGCCACCCCTTCTCCGCCTTCAGGGTCTCCTGGCTGAGCAGCGCGGCCAGCACCACGGCACCGCCGTCGGCCGTGCGGACCGCCTTGACCGGGTCCTTCGTCGGCTCGTACCCGACCTCGAAGGTGCCCTTGGCGTCCTTGTCCGCCTTCCTGATCTCCGCGAGCTGGTTCCTGCCGGCATCACGCAGGGTCTGCCGCAGCTTGTCGTCGCCGAAGTTCGCGGCGTACTTCGACCGCTCGTCGACGTTCAGGACAGACGCGTACTGCGTCACGACCTCCTGCGGCGTCACCTTGAGGCTCGGGTCGTCGGCCGGGACGGTCGGACTGCCCAGCTCGGCCGCCGCGAACTGCGGCATCGTCACCCCCGGTGCCAGGTAGACGAAGCCCCACATCTTGTACTGGTCGCGGGGTGCGGGCTGCTCGAACGCCGCGAGCATCGGCGTGCCCTTGGCCGGCTGTTCCGTGATGACGAAGCTGCTGCGCGGCCAGCCCTGCTCGGAGGGCAGGACGAGCTGCTGCGCCGCCATCGGCATGGCGATCAGGGCCTTGCCGTCACCGGCCGCGGCGATCCGCAGCTCGGCCCGGCGCAGCTCGAGCGCGGGCCCGGTCAGCCGCTCTGCCAGCGCCTCCGCGCCGTCGGCCCCCTTCGCGCCGTCGACGACCCCCGTCACCTGGTCCAGGATCTTGCGCTCCTGGGCCTCGGTGACCACCGCGGCGACGACCGGGGCGTCGGCGACCGGGACGGGGAGCTCGGCGGTGCACCCCGCGAGCAGGAGCGACGTGACGGCGAGCGCCGCGGGCGGCACGAGCCCGGGACGCGGAAAGGGTGGCCTCCGTGAGTTCACGGAGGCCACCCTAGCCATGGCTGACGCGCAGGTCAGCGAAAGATCAGCCGTTCGAGACCGACCACGGCACGTGCTCGTACCCGACCAGGCTGACCTGGTCCTCGGAGTCCTTGGGCGGCACGTACATCGCCACCATGTCCTTGTAGTTGACCTCGACCACGTTCGTCACGTCGGCATCGCCCCAGAGCGCCTGGGTCGTCTTGGTCGGCGGGCCGATCTCGCAGCCCTCCTCCTTGGCGGTGATGGTCTCCTTGCTGATCATCGCCGCCATCACGAGGGCGCCGCCGTCCGCCGTCCGGACCGACTTGACCGGGTCCTTGGTCGGCTCGTACGCGACCTCGAAGGCTCCCTTGCAGTCCTCCTTGTTGATCGCGTCGACCTGCAGCTTGCCGTAGTCCCGGAAGAACTGGCGCAGGTCGTCGTCGGCGAAGTTGCCGGCGTACTTCGAGTCCTTGTCCACCGTGAGCACGGACGCGTACTGCTCCACGGCGGACTGGGGAGTCATCTTCAGGCTCTCGTCGTTCGCCGGGACCGCGGCACTGCCGAGGTCGGCCTCCGCGAACTGCGGCATCGTGACGCCGGGCAGCAGGCGGACCCAGCCCCACATCTTGTACTGCTCCCGCGCGCTGGACTGGTTGAAGGCCATGAGCACGGGCGTGGTGAGGTCCTTGGGCTGGACCGTGATCGCAAAGCTGGTGCGCGGCCACTCCTGGTCGGAGGGCAGGATCACCTGCTGCATCTCCATCGCCAGGTCCGTCAGCGGTTCCTTGTCCTTGCGGGCGGCGGCGACCTTGAGCTGCGTCTCGCGGATCGCGAGGGCCGGCCCGGACAGGCGCGCGGCGAGCGAGTCGGCGTCGCTGGACTTGGTCACGCCCTCGACCACACCGGAGACCTTGTCCAGGATCTTGCGCTCCTGCGACTGCGAGACCACGGCAGCCGCGACGGGCGCCTCCGGCTTGGGGACGGGGAGCTCCTCGGCGCATCCGGCCAGCAGACCCGTGGCGAGCAGGGTCGCCACCACGGCCATGGAGCGGGTCGTGGTGCGTCTCATCGATTACCTCCGTCATCGTTCCCCGTGACGCCCCAGGTCTGGCGCCACGCAGCGGCACGGCTGCTCGGGGTCTCCTGCTCGGGTTCGGGCTGCGGCTCGGCGGCCGGGACGGCCGGCATGGCACCGGTCGCCGCACGGCGCTGCGCCTGCTCTCGCATGCGCATCTCGCGCCGGGTCATCGGCTTGCCCGACGCCGCGGTGTCGGCCTCGGCCGGAGCCGGTGCGGCAGGCCGCGCGGGAGCGGGCTGCGTGTGCTCGGGGACGGCGCCGCCGAACTGCGCGGGCGCGGACTGCACAGGCGCTGCCGGGGCGGGCGCGCCAGGACCCTGGCTGCGCCGGCTGCGCCGCATGCCGCGGATGGAGGCCGCGGGGGCGGCGACCGGCGCGGGAGCCGGCGCGGGCTCCGGTGCCGGGACGATCGGGGCCGCGCCGCCGAAGGGAGCGGGCGCACCCCAGGCCTGGGTGCGGTCCTCGGTGGGCTCGGGCGTGCCCGGGTCAGGCCGGCCCGGGCGTGGTGCACCTGGTCGCTGGGTACCCGGGCGCGGCGTGCCCGGCTCGGGGCGTGCGCGGCCCGGACGCTCCGGGGCCGCCGGCGGGAAGACCGCCGTGCCACCGTCGGGCGCGTCCCCGGGCGCTCCGCCCGGTGCGGGCGGGAACCCGCCGCGGGGCTCCTCCGGGTGCTGGTCCGCCTCGCCGCCGTCGACCCCGAAGACCGCGTCACGACGCGGCAGCTCGGGGGACGACTGGCGCGTCCGCACCGCGGACGTCGAACCGCCCTTGCCCTTGCCCTTCTTGCGGCGGGAGCCGAGGAGCATGAAGACGCCGAGGATGAGGACGAAGCCACCGCCCAGCACGCCGGGCCACAGGTACGGCGTGGTGACGGGGCGCGGCCAGGTGAGCTCGAGCGTGGGTGCCTCAGCACCCTTGCCGACGCCCGCTGCCAGCAGCACGACACGGCCGGGCTGCTCGGTCCAGCGCAGGGAGGCCACGCCCTCGCCGCTCGTCTCGGAGATCCACATGTCGGACCCGGCGGGGTCCGGACCGGTGGTCGGCTTCTCAGCCGGGGCCTCCTCCGCCTCCTCGTCGTCCGTGGCGGCGGGGGTGCCCGGCGCGACGCTGAGCGTCTCCCACGAGGAAAGGCCGGTCACCGAGTCGTAGGGGTCGCTGCCGACCCAGCCGAGCACGTCGACGTCGGACCCGAGGGCGAGCGTGACCTTCTGTCCCTCGGGGACGGTGGCCCGGACGGTCACCTGGTCGTCGACGAGACCCAGCACGCCGGGATCGGTCACGACCATGGTTCCGTCGCCGCTGGGGGTCGCGGTCGCGACAACAGTGTCGGAATCGCGCAGGACGGTTGCCGTCGCGATCCCGAAACCGATCCCGCCGAGGCCGGCCAGGATCAGGAGAATCGCCAAAAAGCGTTGCACCACCGATTCCCTTCGAATTTATGGGCACGAGCCCGTCGATCAGGTGGATGTTCCAGCATAGGGACCGAACTCAGAGCACTGTCCAATGACGGGTGTGCTTGTGAGGTTCGGCCGGGACTCTCACTCTTCCTTCACCGAGGTCTGCCTGAACCGCCACGGTGGTCAAGGGGTCCCGGACCAGCGGGCAGTATTCCACGCATTGCGTAGATTGCATCCCGCTGCGGAGTATCCACATCCGCAGAAGGCACGTATTCTGGGCGCCGGACGGGCCGATAACCGGCGTCCCAGGGGGGAGCCTGACCCGCGCCTCACCAAGTTCCGACACTGGAGGTCTGCACCGTGTCCGACGAGCGCTCGCTCTTCCCGACTGCCATGCGTGGCTACGACCGCGACCAGGTGCACGCGCACCTGGACCGGCTGAACCACGCGCTCGAAGAAGCACGCCGGCAGGTCGAGGCCTCCGACGGCCGTGCCATGCAGCTCACGCAGGATCTGAACGATGCCAAGCGCAACCTGCGCGAGACCGAGAAGCCGTCGTACGCCGGCCTCGGTTCCCGCATCGAGCTCCTCCTGCGTTCCGCCGAGGACCAGTCGACGGACATCATCAACCAGGCCAACCAGCAGGCCGCGGACATCATGGCACGCGCCAAGCTGTCGGGCGGCCAGGTGCGCTCCCGCGCCGAGTCCGAGGTGGCCGAGATGCTCGCCAGCGCTCGTCGCGAGGCCGAGGAGATCCGCACCACGATGGCCGCCGAGGCGGAGGGCCACCTGCTCGCCGCGCAGCGCCGCGCCGAGGAGCTCGTCGGCTCCGCGGAGCGCGAGTCCGCGCAGATCGCCAGCGCGATCAACGCCGAGGAGAGCGAGCGCCGGGCCAGCCTGGAGCGAGAGCTCGGCACCCTGCGCTCGACCGTCGAGCGGGAGACCACGGAGCTGCGCGTCAACACCGAGCGCGAGACCGCCAAGCTCCGCGCCCAGGTGAACGCGGAGACCACGGAGCAGCGCGAGACCGCCGAGCGCGACTCGTCGGCGATGCTCGCCAGCGCCCGCGCCGAGTCCGAGCAGATCCTCTCCGAGGCCCGCCGCCAGGCGGCCGAGGCGTCCAACGCCGTCACCACCGAGATGGAGGACCTGCGCGAGCAGGCCCGCGCGGCGCTCGCCCAGGCCGAGCTCGACATCGCCACGCGTAAGGAGGCCGTGGAGAAGGAGCTCGCCGAGCGCCACGAGACGGCCAAGGCCGAGACCGCCAAGCTCGTCAAGACGGCCGAGGAGCACGCGGCCGAGGCCGAGAAGCGGGTCGCCGTCGCGCTGGAGCAGTCCGAGAAGATCCGCTCCGAGTCCGACGTCTACGTCAAGGACCTCGTGGCCGACGCCCGCAAGTCCGCGGACCGGATCGTGGCCGACGCCCGCGAGTTCGCGGAGCAGACCATCGACGACGCCCGCGCCGAGGCCGAGTCGAGCCGGTCCGCCGCGCAGCACCAGCTCGAGGACCTCACGCGTCAGCACGACTCGATCAACTCCTACCTGGAGGAGCTGCGCGGCATGCTCGGTACCCCGGCGGCGCCGGGCGCACCCGCCGCGACGCCCGCCCCGGCGGCCAAGGCCGCGAGCATGGCGGGGGCCACCCCGGCGCAGCAGGCACGCTTCGCGGTCGTCGGCGACGGCACCGAGGCCGAGCCCGAGGTTCCGGACTCTGCCGACGCCGACGGGTCGATGCCGGCCTCGATCCCGCCGAGCAACCCGACGCCCGTGCCCGTCGGCACCGCGACCGTCGTGATCCCGTCGGTCAAGGGCACCAAGGCCAGCACGAAGGCCGGCCAGGCCGCCTCCGACTCGACCTCCTCCCCCGCGGAGAGCGACGACGCCGAGGCACCCGTCTCCGAGAAGGCCGGCGCGTCGAGCTGACCTGCTCCCCCGGCTGGACCGGGACAGAACGAGGGGCGTGACCCACCACCCGGTGGGTCACGCCCCTCGTTCTGTTCTGTCCCGCCCGGTCAGTGGTGGGCCACCACGTGCGTGTGCAGCAGGCCGAGGGCCGCTGCGACCGCCTGGGGTTCCTCGACGACGCTCAGGTGCCCGGCGCCGGGCACCAGCGTGAGCGCGGCGTCGCCCATCGCGGGGCCCAGGGGCGAGCCCGCCGCCCGGACCATGTGCTCGGCCTCGGCCAGCGGCGTGATCGAGTCCTCGGCCCCCACCACGACGGCGACCGGCACGTCCAGGCGATCGAGCACGTAGGTCCGGTCGGGCCGGGACGCCATCGCGCGCTGCGACCAGGCGACACCCGCCGGCGACTGGGCGCGGATCCACGAGTCCAGGACGGGGAACAGGTTCCGGCGGTGCTCCGTGCTGGTGGCGCCGACCAGGTTGGCGGGCATGCCGAGCACCGCGTCCACGGTCTGGGTGGCGTCGACCGCGGCGGCGATCCGCAGCCGCTTGGCGCGCGCCTCCTCGGTGTCCGCCGTCGACTTCGTGTTCACCAGGCCCAGACCTGCCACGAATCCCGGGTGCCGCTCGGCCAGGGCGAGCGCGACGTACCCGCCCATCGAGTGCCCGACGACGACAGCGTTGCCCTCCCCCGCGTCGGTCATCGTCAGGTACACCGCGTCGGCGATGTGCTCGATGCTCGGCGGGAACCCGTCCAGGTCGCTGTGCCCGGCACCGGGCAGGTCGACCGCGATGGCCCGGACGCCCGGCGGGAGGTGTTCCGCGCACGCCGCCCACATCCGGTGGTCGAGCGGGAAGCCGTGCAGCAGCACGAGCGGCACACCCCCGCCGTCGCGCAGCGTGAAGGTCGCCAGGTTCCTGGTGGCTCGAGAAGTCATCGTCGTCCTCCTCTGGTGGGTGCTGTGGTGGTGATGGTGCCTGGCGGGGTCGCTCAGGAGACGCCCAGCGGCCCGTCCCAGTGGGTCGGCAGCGGGAGCGGGTGGTCGGGCAGGACGTGGGCGACGATCTCGTTCAGCGCACGGGCGACGGCCGGCTCGCCGACCCAGAGGTGCTTCGCCCCGTCGACGCCGATCACCTCGGCCTGCGGCACGCGCGCGAAGCGGCGGCGGGCCTCGTCGGGCCGGAGGTAGTCGTCGAGCTCCGGCACCAGGACGACGAGCGGCTTGCCGAACGCCGCCCAGCGGTCCAGGTCCTCGTCCGTCGCGCGGTGGAGCGGCGGCGAGAGCAGGATCGCGCCCTCGACGCTCGGGTCGGCGCCGTGCTTGAGGACCAGCTCGGTACCGAACGACCAGCCGACCAGCCACGGCCGGGGCAGCCCGCGGAACTCGGCGAACTCGATCGCGGCCGCGACGTCGTACTTCTCCGCCTCGCCGCCGTCGAACGTGCCCTCGCTCGTGCCCCGGGGGGAGGAGGTGCCCCGCGTGTTGAAGCGCAGCACCGCCAGGTCGGCCAGCGCGGGCAGGCGCCACGCGGCCTTGCGGTACACGTGGGAGTCCATGAAGCCGCCGTGCGTGGGCAGCGGGTGGAGCGTCAGCAGGCTGGCCGCCGGCTCGACGTCCGCCGGCAGGGCGAGCTCGCCCACGAGCGTGAGGCCGTCGGCGGTGTGCAGCTCGACGTCCTCCCGCTGCGCGGGCAGGACGGAGAGCGAGCGGATCTGGTGGGTCGTCTGGCCGGAGGCCGCGTCCGGCGTCGCTTCAGTGGTCATCGGGACCATTGTCCTCCCGCACACGGGAGGGCGCGCCGGCGTGGGGGTGTGTGTCGCAGCACCCTGGCCGCCTGTACGGCAGCACCGGGCCGCAGGCCCGTCGGGCCCGTTGCCTCAGCGCAGGTTGGCCCGGCGCTGCCAGCAGCTCGTGTGCCAGTGCCGCCGGGCGTCCAGCCCGGCCTCGGGCCCGCCGAAGCCGTCCGTCTTCCACGCGACGACGTGCGCCGTGCCCGGCGTGACCTCCTGCCGGCAGGCGGGGCAGACGTAGGTCTTGTCGGACGACCGGATCCGCTGCACCACCCACTCGCCGTCCGCCGCCGACTCGCTGCGACGCCCGCCCGTCGCCCGGTCCACGTCGAGGGGAACATGGCCCGCGGCATACGGACGCTTGCTGGAGCGGCGGTTCGACGGCATGCCATCTATTCTTCCGCAGGGCGGAGCGGATGGCTCAAGGCTGTTCGGGAACAGCCCGCATCGCGCACCACAATGCCTGGGAGCCGCACTCATCTCCGCCCGCTAGAGTGTGGCGGTCCCCAGCAAGGCGCACACCGACCGAAGGATTACTCGTGAAGCACCGCACCACTGCCGGCCTGGCAGCCGTCGCGCTGGCATCCATCGCGCTCACCGGCTGCGCGAGCGGCGACGACTCCGGGAGCAGCAACGCCGCTGCCTCGGACGGAAACGTCTGCGAGGTGACGGCCGCCGCGGAGCCGTCGCCCGCGCCCAGCCCGTCCGAGGAGGACGTCAAGGCGGTCGACGCGATCGAGGTCTCGGGCCCGGTCGGCAAGGAACCGAAGGTGACGTTCAAGGCGCCGCTCAAGGTCACGACCCCGACGTCCCGCGTCGTGGACGAGGGCACCGGCGCGGAGCTCGTCGAGGGCGCCCAGGTGACCATCAACTACGTGGTCATCGCGGGCAAGGACGGTTCGACCAGCGGCTCGACCTGGGAGACCAAGAAGCCGGAGTCGTTCACGCTCGGCGACCCGCAGTACGACCTGCTGAACGACCGCCTGATCGGCCAGAAGGTCGGCACGCGCCTCCTCATGGCGAGCACCGCGATGGACCAGACCATCCAGGTGACGATGGTCGAGGTGACCGAGTCCAAGGAGATCCCGACGCGTGCCGAGGGCACGGAGGTGGCCCCCAAGGAGGGCCTGCCCACCGTCGAGCTCGCCGACGACGGCCAGCCGACCGTGACGATCCCCGCGGACTACGAGGCGCCCACCGAGCTGGTGGTCCAGCCTCTCGTCGAGGGTGACGGCGCCGAGGTCACGAAGGACCAGACGGTGACCGTGCAGTACGCGGGCTGCCTGCTCGACGGCACGTCCTTCGACTCCTCGTGGAGCCGTGGCACGCCGACGTCGTTCCCGCTGAGCGGTGTGATCCCCGGCTGGACCAACGGCATCGCCGGCCAGAAGGTCGGCAGCCAGGTGCTGCTCGTCGTCCCGTCGGACCAGGGCTATGGCGAGCAGGCGAACGGCGCGATCCCGGCGAACTCGACGCTCGTGTTCGTGGTCGACATCCTTGAGGCCAAGGCGGCCTGACCCCGCCGGCCCGCTCGCGGGCCGGCATGAGATCTGGCGCACGCACGCTGCGCATCGCCGCTGATCACGGCACTGACGTGGCGGGTACCCGAGCCGGGTGCCCGCCACGTCTCGTAGGGTCTTCCCATGACCTCGACCGACCTGCCGGCCACTGAGCCCGCTCCCGTGGAACGCGAAGTTCTCACGTGGGAGACCTTTCCCGTCGCGGTGCGCGACCTGGCCCACAAGGTGGTGGACAGCGGGTTCGTGCCCGAGGTCGTGATCGCCGTCGCCCGGGGCGGTCTCGTGCCCGGCGGTGCCATGGCCTACGCGCTCGGCACCAAGGGTGTCGGCACCCTGAACGTCGAGTTCTACACGGACATCGGCAAGACGCTCGACGACCCGCGGGTGCTGCCTCCCCTCATGGACACGTCCGAGCTCCCGGGCGCCAGGGTCCTCGTGGTCGACGACGTCGCCGACTCCGGCCGCACCCTCGCGCTCGTCATGGACATGCTGGAGAAGAAGGGCGCGGAGGCACGGTCCGCCGTTCTCTTCACGAAGCCGCGCACGATCATCCAGCCTGACTACTCGTGGAAGGACACCGATCTGTGGATCACCTTCCCCTGGTCGGCCGAGCCGCCGGTGACGGGCGCCCGGTCGATCGACGCGTGACCCGCTGAGCCCCGGTGAGCCGCTGAGTTCCTGTGAGTCGCTGCGCCCCGGCGTGCACGGTCAGGCCCACGAGGCACGTGACCAGCACGCCGAGGGCCAGCCCCGAGGCCACGTCGTGCACGTAGTGGACGCCCGCGGCGACACGGGCGCCCGCCACGGCCAGTGCCAATGGCACGACGAGGGGCCAGAGCCGGGGAGCGGCCAGGAGACAGGCCACCGCCAGTGCGCCCGCGATGGTCGAGTGGTTGCTCGGCCAGGACCAGTCCGCCGGGGCCGGACACGCGAGCACGGTGGCGACGTCGACCGCCCGGCACGGCCGTTCCTCCGTGACCAGCAGCTTCACCACCTCGCTCGTGACGTACGCCGCGACGGTGCCCAGCCCGGCCGCGGCGAGCAGCCAGAACCGCGGGCGGTCGCGGAACCAGGTGAGCAGCACGAGGCCCGCCGTGGCGGCGACGAGCGCCAGCAGTCCCTTGTCCGCGACCAGACCCGCGAGGCCGGCCAGGGGCGATGCGGCGGTTCCGCCGGCGATGCCCTCGAAGAGGGAGCCGCGGGCGGGCCAGGCCAGGAGCGCGACGGCGGACAGGACGAGCAGGGCGCTGAGGGCCGCGGGCAGGACGGCGTGAGGCACGGGGCCGGCGACCTGTCCGGCGGGACGATGCGCTGGCGGTGCATGGCGTGTGGTGGTCATGCCGAGAAACGCTAGGAACCGCCGGGGCCGCACGGATCTGACGTGGGTCAGGAGTTGCCTATGACCCTGGTCCTACATCGCCCGCCCGAAGATCAGACCCAGGCTGGAAGCGTGCGCCCGGCGTGTCGACGACGATGGTCCGGTGACCCCGCCGTCAGTGTCCACCGACACCACCGCCATCGACACCGCGCGCTCCGCACCGATCTGTGAGGCCGCAACCCGGACCGGCGCTCGGACCACCGCAGCGGCCGCCCCGTCCCGCGGCGGCGCTCCCCGTGCCGTCGGGCTGCTCCTCGCGGCCGCGTTCGCCGTGCTGCTGGTGCTCGCCGGCGTCGATCCCTGGTGGATGATCCCGCTCGCGGCGGTCGCCGCACCCCTCGGCCTGGCCGACCGTGGAGCCCGCCGGGGTGTGCTCGCGATGGCCCTCGCCGCGGCAGCCGGCGCCGTCGCCGTCCTGGCCGGATGGGCCGACCCGCGCGACGCGCTCGTCACGGCGGCCCGCGGTGTCGTCACCGGTGTGCTGCCCTGGTCGGTGGCAATGGCCTGGCGTGCCCGGCGCGCCGCCGAGGCCGACGCCGCGACGGCGCTCGTCCGGGACCAGGACGCGCGGCGGCTGCGCGCCGAGGCCGACCTGGCGCGGCAGCGGCTGCACCTCGCCGAGGGCCTGCACGACGACCTGGGGCACGCCCTCAGCCTCGTCGCCCTCAACCTGGGCCGGCTGGAGCTCGAGCTGGAGCGCGGTCGGGACAAAGAGCCCGACGCCGCCACCGGCGCGGACGCCGCGGTCGGCTCGGAGTCCGAGCGTCGCCAGGCGTCGGACGTGTCGGCACGCGAGTCCGTCGCGCTGGCACGGCGGCAGGTCTCGGACGCGGTGGCCCGCCTCGGTGCGTCCGTCCAGACGCTGCGCGCCGGCGTGCCCGACGGCCCACCTGCCACGGGGGCCACGACAGGTCTCCTCGACGAGGTCGGCCTCCACGCCCTCGTCGAGGAGGCCCGCCGTGCCGGGGCGGACGTCGAGCTCGGCGGGTCGCCCGGGCCCGAGCGCCTCGCCGCCTTCGGGCCCGTCGCGGCACGGGTGGTCCAGGAGGGCCTGACGAACGCGCTCAAGCACGCGCCGGGTCAGCCGGTCCGTGTGGAACTGAGAGAGGACGCCGAACGCCTCGTGGTGGTGCTGCGCAACCCGTTGCCTGCCTCGAACGCCGGGCAGGCACACGACCGGCCGACGCACGCTGGTGGGGGCACCGGGGTGCGGTCGCTCGGGCGGCAGGTCCGTGCTGCGGGCGGATCGATCGAGGCCGGGCCGACCGGTTCCGACTACGTGCTGCGCGCGGAGCTGCGCCCGGCGGCCGATCCCCCGTCGGTGCGCGATGCAGTCCTTCGTCCTGAAGGCACGGACGCGGCCGCTCGCCTCGCGGGCACGACGCCGGCGCCGCAGAGCGCGCACGCCGTCACCGATGGGCTGACTCGTGCCCGACGCCGAGGCGGGGCGTTGCTGCTGGCCGCGGTGCTCGTGCCGGCCGCCGCCCTGGTCGTGGTCGCGGGTGCGATCCAGCTCGCGGACCATCTCCAGGCCAGGCGTGCGCTGCTCGATCCGACCGACTTCGTCCGCATCGCGGTGGGCGACACCCGGTCCGACGTCGACCCTCTGCTGCCCGGGGCCACGCTCGCTCCACCCCGCGGCGCCGACCCGGCGTGCGACCACTACGCGGTCACGGCGGACCTCCTTGCCGACGCGTCCGGCGACGCCTACCGGATCTGCTGGACGGGCGGCCGCGTGAGGTCGACGGACCTCGTGGTCGGCGGTGCGTCATGAGCGGCCCAGGCACTCCCGCTCCGCTGCGAGTCGTGCTCGCGGACGACGAGCCGCTCGTACGCGCCGGGCTGGCCGGGATCCTTGAGACCGACGACGGGATCCGGGTCGCCGCGCAGGGCTCCTCGGGCGAGGAGGCGCTGGCCGCGGTGCATGCGCACCGGCCCGGCGTCGTGCTCCTCGACGTGCGCATGGGCACGATGAGCGGCCTGGAGACCCTCGCTGAGATCCGGCGCACCGCCGGGTCCCTCCCGTGCCTCATGGTCACGACGTTCGGCGAGGACGAGTACATCGCGGAGGCCATCCGGCTGGGCGCCGACGGGTTCGTGCTGAAGTCGGGCGACCCCCGAGAGCTGCTGCTCGCGGTGCGCGCCGCGGCGTCGGGCGGTGCGTTCTTCTCGCCCGCCGTGTCGCGGCGTCTGCTGCAGACCGGACTGGGCACGCGCTTCATCGCTCAGCAGGAGGCCAGGAGGCGGTTCGAACGCCTCACCCAGCGGGAACAAGAGGTGCTGGCCCTGATCGGCGAGGGACTGCCGAACCCGGAGATCGCGGCGCGCCTCCACCTCGCCGAGGGCACGGTCAAGGTGCACGTCACCTCGATCCTGCGCACCACCGGTGCCCGCAACCGGGTCGAGGCGGCGCTCATCGCGGCCAACGCGGACACCGGGCCGCCGTAGCCCCCGCACGCCAAAGTCCCGGGACCGCAGCATGCTGCAGTCCCGGGCCCTGGTCAGTCGCCACGGGCGACGGCCTTCCGACGAGGCGTCAGAAGTCCCAGTCGTCGTCCTCGGTCTCCACGGCCTTGCCGATCACGTACGACGAGCCCGACCCCGAGAAGAAGTCGTGGTTCTCGTCCGCGTTCGGCGACAGCGCCGCGAGGATCGCGGGGTTGACGTCGGTGTCCTCCTTGGGGAACAGCGCCTCGTAGCCCAGGTTCATCAGGGCCTTGTTGCCGTTGTACCGCAGGAACTTCTTGACGTCCTCGGTCAGCCCCAGCTCGCCGTAGAGCGAGTCGGTGTACTCGACCTCGTTCTCGTACAGCTCGAAGAGCAGGTCGAACGTGTACGCCTTGAGGTCGTCCTGCTCGGGCTGCGTCAGCTTGGCGAGGCCCTTCTGGTACTTGTAGCCGATGTAGTACCCGTGCACGGCCTCGTCGCGGATGATGAGGCGGATCAGGTCGGCCGTGTTCGTGAGCTTCGCCCGCGAGGACCAGTACATCGGTGCGTAGAAGCCGGAGTAGAACAGGAACGACTCGAGCATCGTCGAGGCGACCTTGCGCTTCAGCGGGTCGTCGCCCCGGTAGTAGTCGAGGACGATCTCTGCCTTCTTCTGCAGGTGCTCGTTGCTCTCGGACCACTCGAACGCGTCGTCGATCTCCGGCGTGGACAGCAGCGTGGAGAAGATCGAGGAGTAGCTCTTCGCGTGCACGCTCTCCATGAAGGCGATGTTGGTGTACACCGCCTCCTCGTGCGGGGTGAGCGCGTCCGGGATGAGCGACACCGCGCCGACCGTGCCCTGGATGGTGTCCAGAAGGGTCAGGCCGGTGAACACCCGCGACGTCATGGTCTTCTCGTGCTCCGAGAGCGTGTTCCACGACTGGATGTCGTTGGACACCGGCACCTTCTCGGGCAGCCAGAAGTTACCGACCAGGCGGTCCCAGACCTCCAGGTCCTTCTCGTCCTCGAGGCGGTTCCAGTTGATCGCCGTCACGCGATCGATGAGCTTGAGCTTGCCAGTTGGCGACATGGGAGTTCCTTCAGGGGCGACGGTGGTACGGGTGAGCCTGGCGGTGCGGACCGGTCAGCGGGCTGCTGTCACAGCATGCAGCTGACGCAGTTCTCGACCTCCGTACCCTCCAGTGCCATCTGGCGCAGGCGGATGTAGTAGAGGGTCTTGATGCCCTTGCGCCACGCGTAGATCTGCGCCTTGTTGACGTCGCGCGTGGTCACCGTGTCCGGGAAGAACAGGGTCAGCGAGAGGCCCTGGTCCACGTGCTGCGTCGCCGCGGCGTACGTGTCGATGATCTTCTCGTACCCGATCTCGTACGCGTCCTGGTAGTAGTCCAGGTTGTCGTTCGTCATGTACGGCGCCGGGTAGTAGACGCGGCCGAGCTTGCCTTCCTTGCGGATCTCGATCTTGGCCGGGACCGGGTGGATCGACGACGTCGAGTTGTTGATGTAGCTGATCGAACCCGTGGGCGGCACGGCCTGCAGGTTCTGGTTGTACAGGCCGTGCTCCATGACCGAGGCCTTGAGCGCGCGCCAGTCGTCCTGCGTCGGGATCGCCACGCCGGCGTCGGCAAACAGGCGCGTGACGCGCTCCGTGGCCGGCTTCCACTCCTGCTCGACGTACTTGTCGAAGTACTCGCCCGTGGCGTACTTGGAGTCCTCGAACCCGCCGAACTTCTGCTTCCGCTCGATCGACAGGCGGTTCGACGCCGCGATCGCGTGGTAGGCCACGGTGTAGAAGTAGATGTTCGTGAAGTCGATGCCCTCGTCGGAGCCGTAGTAGATGCGCTCCCGGGCGAGGTAACCGTGGAGGTTCATCTGGCCCAGGCCGATCGCGTGGCCACGCTCGTTGGCCAGCTTGATCGACGGGACGGACTCGATCGAGGTCTGGTCGCTGACCGCGGTCAGCGCACGGATCGCCGTGTCGATGGTGCGGCCGAAGTCCGGCGAGTCCATCGCCTTGGCGATGTTCAGCGAGCCCAGGTTGCAGGAGATGTCGCGCCCGACCTCGTTGTACGAGAGGTCCTCGTTGAACGTCGACGGGGTGGAGACCTGCAGGATCTCGGAGCACAGGTTCGAGTGGGTGATGCGGCCCTTGATCGGGTTCGCCTTGTTCACCGTGTCCTCGAACATGATGTACGGGTACCCGGACTCGAACTGCAGCTCGGCGAGCGTCTGGAAGAAGTCGCGCGCGCTGATCGTGGTCTTGCGGATGCGGTCGTCGGCGACGAGCTCGTCGTACTTCTCCGAGATGGAGATGTCGGCGAACGGCTTGCCGTAGACGCGCTCGACGTCGTACGGGCTGAACAGGTGCATGTCCGCGTTCTTCTTGGCCAGCTCGAACGTGATGTCCGGGATGACGACGCCGAGGGAGAGGGTCTTGATGCGGATCTTCTCGTCCGCGTTCTCCCGCTTGGTGTCGAGGAACCGCATGATGTCGGGGTGGTGCGCGTGCAGGTACACGGCGCCGGCACCCTGACGCGCGCCGAGCTGGTTCGCGTAGGAGAAGGAGTCCTCCAGGAGCTTCATCACGGGGATGACGCCCGAGGACTGGTTCTCGATGTGCTTGATCGGTGCGCCGTGCTCGCGGATGTTGCTCAGGAGCAGGGCCACGCCGCCGCCACGCTTGGAGAGCTGCAGCGCGGAGTTGATGCCGCGCGCGATCGACTCCATGTTGTCCTCGATGCGCAGCAGGAAGCAGGACACGGGCTCGCCGCGCTGCGCCTTGCCGACGTTGAGGAAGGTCGGCGTCGCGGGCTGGAACCGCCCGGAGATGACCTCCTCGACGATGTCACGGGCCGTCTGCTCGTCGCCGTCGGCCAGGCCGAGCGCGACCATTGCGACACGGTCCTCGAAGCGCTCCAGGTACTTCTTGCCGTCGAACGTCTTGAGCGTGTACGAGGTGTAGTACTTGAACGCGCCCAGGAACGTCTCGAAGCGGAACTTCTTGGAGTACGCGAGCTGGAACAGCTCCTTGACGAACGAGCCCGAGTACTTGGCCAGCACGGTCGGGTCGTAGTACTTGGCCTCGACAAGGTGCTCGAGCTTCGCCTCAAGGGTGTCGAAGTCGACGGTGTTCGGGTTCACGTGCTGCAGGAAGTACTGACGGGCCGCCTCGCGGTCCTTCTCGAACTGGATCTTCCCGTCCGGCCCGTACAGGTTCAGCATGGCGTTGAGCGCGTGATAGTCCAGCTGGAGTGACTCCAGGGGAATCTCAGTCAGGCTGAGAGGCTCAGTGGTTGTTGCTGCCAAAATCGTCCCAATCCGTTGCGGACGCGCGTGACGTCCTGCGCCGTTCCCAGAAGTTCGAAGGCGTACAGGTACGGGACATCACACTTCGCCGAGATGATGTCGCCGGTGATGCAGTACGCAGCCCCGAAGTTGGTGTTCCCCGCGGCGATGACGCCGCGGATGAGCGACCGGTTGTGTTCGTCGTTGAGGAACTTCCTCACCTGCCGCGGGACGGCCCCGCCCTCGTTGCCGCCACCGTAGGTGGGGGCCATGAGGACGTAGGGCTCGTCCACGCGCAGGAAGCCGTCGGCCGGGCGGAGCGGGATCCGGTGCACGGATATCCCCAGCTCTTCGAGAGCGAGCTTCTCGACGAACCTGTGCGTGTTCTCGGACACGCTGGAGAAGTAGACGAGAGAGCCCACGTCACGCCTCCTTGCCGACGTTGCAGCGGCTCGGCTCAGGCCGAAGCGGCTTCGCTCTTGTCCAGCACAGCAAGCGCGGCGACCGCGCTGATCTGGTCGGGGCGAAAGCCCGACCAGTGGGTGTCACCGGCCACCACGACCGGTGCCTGGAGGTAACCGAGGCCGCGGACCATCTCCAGCGCCTCAGCGTCCTGCGTGATGTCGACGACCGTGTACTCGACACCCTTGCGATCCAGTGCCCGGTACGTCGCGTCGCACTGGACGCATGCCGGCTTGCTGTAGACCGTGACGCTCATGTCCGCCTCCTCTGACCTCGAAGAACACCCGTGAACTTACGCCGGTGTGCTTTGTTCGCGGGTCTGCGTCTCCCGCTGCACCAAACACTACACCTAGGGTCTGACACTCGCTCGGTCACGACATGTAGTGGTTCGGGACGTGGTAGGCACTACGCCGGGAACGCTCGTGACGCTCATGGACCATGCTGCCACGAGCCTCTGACACCGCCTGGGAGGCCGCGCGCACGTGTTCCCGGGGCGCCGTCGGAGGAGCCGCCGGGACCGCACGAACGGGCTCCACGGCGGCCTCTCGGAGCCCGAAAAAAATCTGAGCCGACGGCGTGTCGCGCCCCTTCGGCGTGTCACCCGGACGGAGTTTGTCGGGCTCGCCACACGACGGACAGCCTCCACCGGGAATACCTCGCCGCCACCCCCGGCGGCCGCGCCCACCGGTGCCCGTGCGCGGCCGGTGCCGCACCCGCGGGAGCGGCTACCCGGTCGGTCCAGGGCGGTGCCAGCCGGCGTCGTCGACGCCGCCGGGCACGGCGGTGCCGGGGTCGTACGGAGCCCGCGTGAAGTGGAAGGTGCCGATGTCCAGTGCGACGGGCGCGCCGTCCGCCTCGACCACCCGGAGCCGCTCGCCCAGCCAGTAGCTGCCCTCGACGCCGCGCAGCTCGCCGCGGACGACGTCGAAGAGCGTGCCGCGGCCCCCGCTCTGCCCGGAGCGCAGGTCGACGCGCCCCGCGGCGTCGACGTGCACGACGAACGGGACAGGCCCCCAGTACCAGGTGCCGGCGATCCCGTTCGAGCCCGTCCGTGACGCCGTACGGGGCTCGTCGGGCACCGGCGATGCCGCGGGCGCCCCGTCGCCCTGGAACGCCGCCAGCAGGCCCGTCCCGTCGCCGAACCCGGCCGTGGACGAGCCGCACACCGCGACCACGTCCCCGGTGCCGACGTCGGCGCGAAGGTCGGCGGTGAACCCCGGCACCGAGCCGCCGTGCCCGACCGTGCGGACGGTGCCGTCCTGGCGCACGCGCACCCCGAGGCCGTGCGCGGTGGCCCACGGGCCGCCGGCGGGTCCGGCGTCGTCGACCACCACTCGCGGGACCGCCAGGTGCCGGCGCAGCTCCAGCGGGAGCACGGCCTCGCCGGCGTCGCGGTCGGCCTCGCCGCCGACGAGCCACATGCCGAACCGCACCAGGTCCGACGGCGTGGACCACACCTCGCCCGCGGGACCCGCCGCGAGGTAGTCGGCGACCGGCTCGTGGTGCACCAGGTCGGCGTCCGGGTGCACGGCGTACCCGTGGACGTACGGGCCTACGGGGACCCGGCCGGTGGCGGTCATGCCCAGCGGCTCCCACAGCTCGTCGCGGAGCACCTTGTCCCAGGCGCCGCCGCGGACCACCTCGACCAGGCGGCCCAGCACGGCGAACCCGGGGTTGCTGTAGTGGTACCGCTCGCCCGGGTCCCAGAGCTGCTCGATGCCGGACCCGGCCAGCTCGTCCCACGTCGGCCCGCCGTGCCGCTCCCACCACGGGCCCGGGAACTCGGCCTGGAGCCCGCTGGTGTGCGTGAGCAGGTGCCGGATCGTGGCGTCGGGCGCCGGGGCGTCCGGCAGGTGCCGGCCGATCGGGTCCGCGAGCGCCACAGCGCCCTCGGACACCAGGCGCAGCACGGCCACGGCGACCATCGGCTTGGTGATCGACCCGATGCGGAACGCGTGCTCCGGCGTCGGACCACCGGCGATCGGGCCGCCCGCCGTCGGGCGGCCCACCGTCGGACCACCCGCCGTCGGACCACCCGCCCAGGGGGCCGCGACCACCCGGGCCCAGACCACCTCTCCCCCGCGGCCGGCGGCCGCGGACAGTGCAGGCACGCGACCCGCCGCGCGCGTCCGGTCGAGGAGGTCGTCCAGGACGTCACCGTGCTCGTTCATGCGCAGAAGGTATCCCGTCGCCGGCGCCGTCATCACCGGTGCCCGTACTCGTCGGGTACGAACGTAGGGATCGTCGCCGCATACGGGCGCATGCGGCGACGATCCCTACGTTCGACGGCCCCGGGCCGGCGGCGCCGGGCCGGCGGCGCCAGGCCCGGCGGGGCAGAACGTCAGGCCGGCGACACCTCGTCGACCGTCGGCAGGGTGTTCGTCGTCGCCAGACGGCGGTACCAGTGCGCCGAGTCCTTCCAGGTGCGCTCCAGCGTCTCGTAGTCGACGCGGATGATGCCGAACCGGCGGTCGTACCCGTAGGCCCACTCGAAGTTGTCGAGCAGCGACCACGCGAAGTACCCGCGCACGTCCACGCCCTGGTCCCGGGCGAGCCCGAGCGCCTCGACGTGGTCGTGCAGGTACGAGACGCGCTCGACGTCGTGGACACGCGCCACGCCGTCCTCGACCACGACGGTGTCCGCGAAGGCGGCACCGTTCTCGGTGACCATGAGCGGCTGGTCGGGGTAGCTGTCGCGCAGCGAGACCAGCAGGTCCGTGAGGCCGGCCGGCTCGATGTTCCAGCCCATGGCGGTGTACGGGCCGGGCTGCGGCAGGAACTCGACGTCGTCGGCCGCGATCCACGGCGTGCCCGCGGAGTCCTTGTGCCCGTCGGCCTGCTGCCGCTCCCCCTCGCCGGAGAAGTGCCGCACGCGCGCCGTCGAGTAGTAGTTGACGCCCAGCACGTCGAGCGGCTGCGCGATGGCCTCCAGGTCGCCGTCCTGCACGAACGACCAGTCGGTCACCGAGGCGGTGTTCTCCAGCAGGTCCGCGGGGTAGGCGCCCTCCAGGACCGGCCCGAGGAAGGCCCGGTTGGCCAGCGCGTCCACCGTGCGGACGGCGCCCTGGTCCACCGCGGACGACGGGTCGTCCGGCCGGAACACGTGCAGGTTCAGCGTGATCGACGTCTTGGCGGTGTCGCCGAGCACCTCGCGGATCTGCTGGACGGCGAGGCCGTGCGCCAGGTTGAGGTGGTGCACCGCCTGGAGCGCGGCCAGGGGCTCCGTGCGGCCCGGCGCGTGCACGCCCGAGCCGTAGCCCAGGTACGCCGTGCACCACGGCTCGTTGAGCGTGGTCCAGACGTCGATGCGGTCGCCCAGCTCCTCGGCCATCTTGCGGGCGTACCGCGCGAACGCGTAGGCGGTCTCGCGGTTGGTCCAGCCGCCGGCGTCCTCCAGCTCCTGCGGGAGGTCCCAGTGGTAGAGCGTGACGACGGGCTTGACGCCCGCCGCGATCAGCCCGTCCACGAGGTCCGAGTAGAACCGGATGCCCTCGGCGTTGAACTCGCCGGAGCCGCCCGGCTGCACGCGCGGCCACGCGATCGAGAACCGGTAGGCGCCGAGGCCCAGGTTCTTGATGTGCTCGACGTCCTCCTGCCAGCGGTGGAAGTGGTCGTCGGCGACGTCACCCGTGTCGCCGTTCAGCGTCCGGCCCGGCGTGTGCGAGAACGTGTCCCAGATGGACGGGCCGCGCCCGCCCTCGGTCGCGCCTCCCTCGATCTGGTACGACGCGGTCGCCGATCCCCAGAGGAAATCGCCGGGGAAACTCCGTGCACTCACAGTGCCACCTCTCCCGGGCCGGTGGCCCGAACGGTCTTGCCTTCGTTCTCGACGCTCCATTCGCCAGGAGCGTCAGCACTGGTCACGTGCACGACGCCGGACTCGTACCGCACACGGAACGTCGCCGGGGCGCCGGTGCCACCGGGGACCAGGATCTCTTCGTCGAACCCTTCGGGCAGACGGGTGCAGCGTAACGTCACGCCCTCGGCCCACGCGTAGTCGGGCCGGTCGTCGCGCGCGCCGACGGGCAGCACCGTCCCGGGCCGCACCAGCACCGGCAGGGTGTCGAACCCGTGCTCCTCGGCCACCCAGCGGGACCCGCTGACCGTCGGGGCCAGGCCCTCCGCGGCGACCTCCGGCAGACGCGTCCACTCCCCCTCGGGCAGGTAGTACTCCGCGCGGGACTCGCCGAACACCGGCGCGACCAGCAGCGACGGGCCCAGCATGTACTGGGTGTCGACGGACGCCGCCGTCCGGTCCCCGGGGAACTGGAGCGCCATCGGGCGCATGACGGGCAGGCCCTCCGCGGCGGCCACGTGGCCGGCCCGGCCGAGGTACGGCATGAGCCGCATCTTCAGCCGGGTGAACTTGCGCGTGACGTCGACGGCCTCGTCGTCGAACGCCCACGGCACGCGGTACGAGCTCGACCCGTGCAGGCGGGAGTGCGAGGAGAGCAGGCCGAACGCCGTCCACCGCTTGAAGACGGCCGGGTCGGGCGTGCCCTCGAACCCGCCGATGTCGTGGCTCCAGTAGCCGAACCCGGACAGCGACAGCGACAGGCCGCCGCGCAGGGACTCCGCCATGGACACGAACGTGGACTCGCAGTCGCCGCCCCAGTGCACCGGGAAGGCCTGGGTGCCCGCCGTGGCCGACCGGGCGAACAGCACGGCCTCGCCGCTGCCCCGCTCCTGCTCCAGCAGGTCGAACACCGTCTTGTTGTAGAGCGAGGCGTAGAAGTTGTGCATGCGCTGCGGGTCGGACCCGTCGTGCCAGACGACGTCGGTGGGGATGCGCTCCCCGAAGTCCGTCTTGAAGCAGTCCACGCCCTGGTCGAGCAGCACGCGCAGCTTGTCCTGGTACCAGGCGGCGGCCTCGGGGTTGGTGAAGTCGACCAGCGCCATGCCGGCCTGCCACTTGTCCCACTGCCAGACGTCGCCGTCGGCCGTGGTCACCAGGTAGCCCTTCTCCGCCCCCTCACGGAACAGGTGGGAGCGCTGGGCGATGTACGGGTTGATCCAGACGCAGACCTTCAGGCCGCGCTCGTGCAGACGGGCCAGCATGCCCTCGGGGTCCGGGAACGTGGCCGGGTCCCAGACGAAGTCGCACCAGTGGAACTGGCGCATCCAGAAGCAGTCGAAGTGGAACACCGACAGCGGGATGTCCCGCTCGGCCATGCCGTCGACGAAGCTCATGACCGTGGACTCGGAGTAGTCCGTGGTGAACGACGTGGAGAGCCACAGCCCGTACGACCAGGCGGGGACGACGGCGGGCCGACCCGTCAGCGCCGTGTACCGGCGCAGGATCTCGGCGGGGGTGGGCCCGTGGATCACGTAGTACTGCAGCGTCTGCCCCGGCACCGAGAACTGGGTGCGGCTGACCACCTCGGAACCCACCTCGAACGACACCCGCTCGGGATGGGCCACGAACACGCCGTAGCCGCGGTCGGTCAGGTAGAACGGCACGTTCTTGTAGGCCTGCTCGCTGGCCGTGCCGCCGTCCTCGTTCCAGACGTCGACGCTCTGGCCGTTCTTCACGAACGCGCCGAACCGCTCGCCCAGCCCGTAGACGTGCTCGCCGACGCTCAGCCCGAGCTGCTCGTGCACGAAGTCGCCCTCGGGCGTGCTGGCCAGCCCGACGCTCCGCGCCGACGAGGTGGTGAGCACCTCGCCGCCCGCCACGAAGTCGACCTGCCACTCGCCGTCGGTCGAGACGCGGGCCGTGAGGCCGCCCGACGTCAGCTCGGCGGGGCCTTCGCCCGGAGCGGCGGGGGTCACGACCTTGACCACGCCCGGCTCCCGGTTGACCGCGAAGTGCGGGCCGGGGTCGCGGCGGCCCTGGTGGTGCTCGATGCGGACGCCGATGACGTCGTCCGCCGGCGCGTCGAACGTGACGGTCACGAGCGGGCGGTTCAGGGTGTCGCCGCGCTTGGTGATCGGCGCGGTCGGCGCGTACACGGTCAGGGTCTCGTCGCCGGCCTCGACCGAGTCGACGTCGCGGGGCCGGAGCACCTCGACGCCGGGACGCAGCTGCCAGTAGCCGTCGGTGAATCTCATGACTGGAACCTCGTTGCTTCTCGCTCGGCGACGTGGGGCGTGCGGGACGCGCGGCGGGGCGCGGTCACTTGACCGCCCCCGCGGTCACGCCCCGGGTCAGGGTGCGCTGGAAGATCAGGAAGAAGATGACGGCCGGCACCAGCGACACGAGCGAGCCCGCGTTGATCGTGGGCGCGTCCATCATCCGGTCGCCCTGCAGGGACGCCAGGGCGATGGGGATGGTCTGGGTGTCGTTGCTGGTCAGCATGACCAGGGGGATGAAGAACTCGTTCCAGGTCCAGATGAAGAAGAAGATCATCAGGACCGAGAGCGTGGGCCGCACGATCGGGAAGACGACCTGCCAGAGGATGCGCCAGCGGCTCGCGCCGTCCAGGGCGGCCGCCTCCAGCAGCGCGGGCGGGAACGTGCCGAGCACGGACGACAGCAGGTACGTGCCGAACGCCGACTGGATGACGGTGAAGATGATGATCACCGACCACTGCGAGTTCGACAGGCCCACGGACTGCGCCATGGTGAACAGCGGGTAGATCAGCGCCTCCTGCGGCAGCATGTTCGCCAGCAGGAACAGGGCGATGATCCACAGCCGCCCCTTCACGCGGCCGATGCCGATCGCGTACGCGTTCAGCAACGACAGCAGCGCGCCCAGCACGGCCACGACGGCCGAGATGAACACCGAGTTCCAGAGCTTGACCGGGAAGTCGGTGCGCTCCCAGAAGGCCACGACGCCGTCGAGATAGAGGCCCGACGGCAGGGACAGCGGCCCGTTGGCCGCGTAGTCCTGCGGCGACTTGAACGCGTTGAGCAGCATGATCCCGAACGGCGCGAGCACCGCGAGGCCCACCAGGACCGCGGCGGCCAGCACGAGCCAGCGGCCCGCGCCGCGCCGGTACCGGGAGTCGACGGCGGTGGCCCGCACCTGGGCGGGTCGCAGGTCTGTGGCGACGGCCATGTCAGACCCCCTCCCTCTCACGTCGTTCGGCCCGGTTCTGCAGGCCGAGGATGATCAGGGCCACGGCGACGATCACGAGCGTGAGCACCGTGGCGATCGCGGACCCGTAGCCGACCTGGGACTTGTCGAAGAAGTTCAGGTACGAGTAGTAGCTGGGCACCAGGGTCGAGCTCTCGGGCCCGCCGCGCGTCAGCACGTAGATGGGCCCGAACACCTTGAGCGCCGCGACCGTGCAGGTCAGCGTCACCACGAAGGTCTCGGGGCGGATCTGGGGCACCGTGATGGCCCGGAACCGGTCCCACCAGCCGGCGCCGTCGAGCTCGGCCGCCTCGTACAGCTCCGGGTCCACGCGCTGCAGCGCCGCCATGAAGATGACCACGGGGTAGCCCATCTGGACCCAGATCAGCACGAGCATCACCGACGGCAGGGCCGTGCTCGGGTCGCCCAGCCAGTTGGGCGGCGACTCGATGCCGATGCCCCGCAGGATCACGTTGAGCGCGCCCGTCTGGGAGTTCAGGATCCAGTTCCACAGCACACCCGCCACGGCGACGGGCAGGATCTGCGGCAGGTAGTACGTGGCCCGCAGCACCGACGAGACGCGCTCGCCGAACCGCCGTCCGAGGTAGTCGAACAGCACCGCCGCCAGCACCAGCCCCAGCAGCGTGGGCACCAGCACCATCGCGACGATCATCGCCAGCGAGTTGCCGAACGACGTCCAGAACTTGTCGTCGCCCAGCAGGTCCACGTAGTTGCCCAGCCCGTTCCAGCGCAGCGGCGCCATGCCGCCGCGCCACTTGAACAGGCTGAAGTACACGTTGGTCAGCAGGGGGTAGCCGATCACCACGCCGAACGCAACCGCGCCGGGCAGCAGGTAGGGCAGGTACCCCACCCACGGCGCCCGACGGCGGCGCGTCCCGCGCGGCGCGCGCGGGCGCTGGTCCGCCCGCGCGCGCCGGTCGGTCACAGCGGTGTCAGCCATCGAGCAGGTCGGCCTTGCCCTCGTCGTACGAGCTCTGCAGCCCGTCCAGCACCTCGGCTGGCGTCTTGGACCGGTTGACCAGGGACTGCAGCTCGCTGACGATCACGTCGTAGTAGCCGGCCACGGGCCAGTCGGGGTAGTACGCCAGGCCGTCCTCGTCCAGGATCGCCTGGAAGTTCTCGGTGAGCTCGCGCGTGCGCTCGTCCTCGATCACGGAGGCGTCACCCGCCACGGGCAGGCCGCCCTCGGTGGCCAGCACGTTCTGCACCTCGGGGCGCAGCGTGATGTCGATGAACTCCTCGGCCAGGCTCGGGGAGTCGGCGTTGGCCGGGACCACCCAGAGGTTGCCCGACGAGCCGGTGTGCAGCGTGTTGCCCGGGAAGTTGAACTGGCCCCAGTCGGCCTCGGTCTCGGCCGCGAGGCGGCCGAACCACCACGAGCCGCTGACCATGAGCGGGTAGGTGCCGTCGATGAACGAGACGCCCATGTCCTCGGCGGTCAGCGCCGCGGAGTCGGAGGCGATGTAGCCCTTCTCGATCCACTCGTCGAGCTTCTCGGTGGCCTGCGTCATCGCGTCGTTGTGGAAGTCGACGTCGTTCGCGAAGAGCTGGTAGTCGTCCACCAGGGCGCGGTCGCCGTAGGCGAGCACGAGCTCGTACCAGAGCTGGCCGAGCGGGTACTCGGCGCCGGCCTCGGCCAGCGGCGTGATGCCCTCCTTCTTGAAGGCGGCCAGCACGTCCTCGAACTCGTCGAGGGTGGTCGGCACCTCCAGCCCGAGGTCGGCGAGCATCTCCTTGTTGTAGTAGACGCCCACGAACTCGCCGTAGTTCGGCACGCCGTACCACTCGCCGGAGCCCATGAGGCCCTGCTCGTCGTAGGTCGCCGTGGTCGCGAGCGAGCCGGACAGCTTCTCGTCCCAGCCGCGCTCGGTGGCGGCGTCGGTCAGCGGGGTCAGCAGGCCCTGCGCGGCGAGCTGGCCCGCGGTCGCGTTGCCCTTGTTGAACTCCATGACGTCGGGCACGTCGTCGCCCGTGAGCACGATCTTGGCGTTCTTCTGGATCTGCTCGAACGTCTGCTTCTCGACGTCGACCGTGACGTCCGGGTTCTCCTCCTCGAAGATCTCGATGGCCTTGGCCCAGGCCTTGCCCATCGCCGAGTCCTCGTTCTCGTAGTGCCAGATGGTGAGCGTGCTGTCGTCGGTGTCGCCACCGCCGCCGCCCTGGCCGGTGCAGCCGGCCAGTGCCATGGCGCCGGCCATCGCCGCCGCCACGACCGTCATCGTCCGCTTGTGCCTCATTGCATCTCCTTGGTCCACGTCCGAACTGCTGCGTCCGGATCGTCGAAGCGTTTCAACACGCTAAACCTAGACTCTCACGGATGTCCAGTGGCACTTTCGGTACGAAACGCTAGTCTTCTGTCGAAGCGCTTCCCCACCATGCGGCACACTGGTGTGCCGGCACCGCGCGCTACCTGCACCGGCACCGACCCGAAGGGAGCACCGTGGCTACGATCGACGACGTCGCGAGGACGGCGGGGGTGTCGACCTCGACCGTGTCCTACGTGCTCTCGGGCAAGCGGCCCATCTCCGCACCCACCCGGGCACGGGTCGAGCGCGCCATCGAGAAGCTCGGCTACCGCCCCCACGCCGGCGCCCGGGCGCTGGCCTCCTCCCGCACCAACGTGATCGCGCTGATGGCGCCGCTCCGCGTGGGCGTGAACGTGCCGGTCATCATGCAGTTCGTGGCGGGCGTGGTCACCCGGGCGCGCGACTTCGACCACGACGTGCTGCTGCTGACGCAGGACGACGTGAGCGGCCTGGACCGCGTGACCGGCGGCTCGATGGTGGACGCGCTGGTCATGATGGACATCGAGGCCGACGACCCGCGCGTGCCCCTGGTGGCCGCCGCCAAACAGCCCACGGTGCTTATCGGCCTGCCGCAGGACCCCGAGGGGCTGAGCTGCGTGGACCTCGACTTCGAGGCCGCAGGCCGGCTCGCCGTGCGGCACCTCGCTCAGACGGGCCACACCGACGTGGCGCTCATCGGCTCCCCGCCCGAGGTGCTGCGGCGGCACACCTCCTACGCCGAGCGCATGATGCGGGGCCTGCGCGACCAGGCCCGCGGGTCGGGCGTGACGGTCAAGGTGGAGGCGTGCGACTCGTCGCCGTCGGGCGCCGCGACCGCCGTGGACACGCTGCTGGCCACGGCCCCGGACACCACCGGCATCGTGGTGCACAACGAGGGCGCCCTGCCCCACGTGCTGTCCCGGCTGGCCGAGCGCGGCCGGGTGGTCGGCCGGGACATGTCCGTGGTGGCCGTGTGCCCCACGGACGTGGCGCTGTCCCAGCGCATCCCGATGACCAGCATCGACCTGCCCGCCGAGGGCATCGGCAAGGTGGCCGTGGACATGGTGATGGCACGCCTCGAGGGCGAGCAGCCGTCCGAGACCCGGCTGCTCGCCCCCGTGCTGACCGAACGGGAGAGCTCGGCGCCCGGCCCCGCCGCCGAGGACGGCTGACGGCGGGAGCGGGCCGCCGCTCATCCCTTGATGGCCCCGAAGATCACGCCCTTCGTGAAGTGCCGCTGCACCAGCGGGTACACGACCAGGATCGGCACGATCGCCAGCACCATCACGGCCATCTTGACCGGCAGGCCGGTCACGGCGCCGTCGGCCACGTCGACCTGGCCGACGCCGCTGCCCGGCAGCGTCACGCCCTGCAGCACGTAGGACCGCAGCACGAGCTGCAGCGGCCACTTCGCGTTGTCGTTGATGTAGAGCATGGCGTTGAAGAACGCGTTCCAGTAGCCGACGCCGTAGAACAGCGCGACCACCGCCACCACGGCCTTGGACATGGGCAGCACGATCTGCCCCAGGATGCGCCAGTCCCCCGCGCCGTCGATCCGGGCCGCGTCCGTGATGGACCGGTCGATGCCCATGAAGAACGCCCGCAGGATGAGCACGTTGAACGCGCTCACGGCCCCCGGGAGGATGAGCGACCAGTAGCTGTCGATCAGCCCCAGGTTGCTCACCAGCAGGTACGTCGGGATCATCCCCGCGCCGAAGAACATGGTGATCAGGAAGACGAACAGGACGGGCCGGTGGGCGAAGGAGCCCGGCCGGCTCAGGCCGTACGCCGCCAGCACGGACACCGTGGTCGACAGCACCGTGCCGACCACCGTGATGCCGATGCTCACGACCGTGGCCCGCGTGACGATCCCGCCGGACAGGATCTGGCCGTAGGCCGCGAACGTCAGGCCGCCCGGCACCGTGACCAGGCCGCCGGACCGGGTGATGTCCGCCTGGGTCGACAGGCTGGTGAGCACCACCGTGTACAGCGGGTAGACGACCGTGGCCACGATGAGCAGCAGCGCCGCCCCCTTGACCAGGAGCCCCGGCAGGCTGGGGTCCTCCTCCCAGACCGGACGGTTCCGGCCGCGCAGCAGGGCGCGGTACCGGCTCGGGCGCCGCGCGGGCTCCCGCGGGCGGTCCACCGCCGGTGTCGTGGACGGCGGCGCCGGCCGCGCCGTCGTCGTCCCGGTCTCGTTCTCGATGTCGGCACTCATGCGCGCTGATACACCCCCGCCTCGCCCACCAGGTGGGCGAGCTTGTTGGCCCCGAGCACCAGGGCGAGCGACACCAGGCCCTTGACGAGCCCCGCGGCCGCCGCGAAGGCCCAGTCGCCGTTCACGACGCCCTGGTAGTACACGAACGTGTCGAGCACCTCCGCGACGTCGGTGCCGACGGCACCGCGCTGGAGGATGAGCTGCTCGAACCCGACGGTGAGCGCGTCGCCCAGCCGCAGGATCAGCAGCAGGATGATCACCGGGCGCAGCGCGGGGAGGGTCACGTGCCACATCCGCCGCCACCGGCCCGCGCCGTCGACCACCGACGCCTCGTAGAGCTGGGGGTCCACGGTGGCGAGCGCCGCAAGGAAGATGATGATGCCCCAGCCCGCGTCCTTCCAGACGGACTGCGCGGTCAGCAGCAGCAGGAACGTGTCGGGGTTGGTCATCAGGTCGAAGCCCGTGTACCCCGCCTCCCGCAGCCTGGTCGCCACCATCCCGGCACCGCCGAAGATCTGCTGGAAGATCGTCACGACGATCACCCAGGAGAAGAAGTGCGGCAGGTACACGATCGACTGGATGGTCGTGCGCAGCCCCGGTGACAGCACGCTGTTCAGGAGCAGCGCGAGCACGATCGGCACCGGGAAGAAGAACACGAGCTGGAACGCGGTGATGACCAGCGTGTTCCCCACGGCGTCGAGGAAGAGCGGGTTGGTCAGGACGCGCGCGAAGTTGGCCCACCCGATGAAGGGGCTCTCCCGGATGCCGACGTACGGCGAGTAGTCCTGCCAGGCCACCACGTTGCCGAGCATCGGCACGTAGGCGAACACGGCCAGCAGCAGCACGGCCGGTGCCACCATGATCAGCAGCGAGCGGTCGCGCCGCGCCCGGACGGTCCAGGGGATCCTGCGCCGGGGCGGGGCGTCCGCCGGTGAGCTCGGGGTGCTCACTGCTCGTCCAGGATGCCCTGGTAGAACGCGCGCAGCTCCTCACCGCCGCTGCTGCGCCACGTCGCGACGGCGTCGTCCAGGTCCGTCAGGGACTTGCGGCCGCGCGCGATGTCCTTCTCCAGGTCCGCGAACGGCGTGCTGAGCGACGCGAACTGCGACGGCTCGGTGATCTGCTTGCCGTAGAAGAGCGGCTCCTCGACGTACTCGGAGGCGGCGGCCATCCACGTGCAGTAGGCCTCGACGTAGCCCTCGTACTGCACCTGCGCGTTCACCTTCGGTGGGTCCACGAGGAAGATGTACGACGGCGCCACGTCGTCGGCCGCGGCGTCCGTCGCCCGGGGCAGGCCGTCGCCGTCGATCTCGTAGTGCTCGCCCTCGAGGCCGAAGTTGACGAGCTGGAACTCCGTGGTCCCGAACGGCGAGGCGAGGAAGTCGGCGGCGGCGAGGAGCTCCTCGATCTGCGCCTTGTCGTCCCGCTTCTTCAGGAACGAGAACATGTCGGCCGGCGCGCCCTTCCAGATCCGCGGTGTGCCGCCGTCGTGCGCGATCGGGTCGAACGGCCGCGGGTCGAAGTCCGGGTTGCTCGGCAGCACCCGGCCCAGGGACTCGTGCCAGCCGCCCACGCCGTCGTTGACGACCAGGATCTCGCCCGCCTCGAAGAGGGGCTTCATCTCCTCGGGCTTGTCGGCCACGGCCGTCGGGTGCACCGCGCCCGACGCGTAGAGCCGGGCCTGCCAGTCCAGCGCCGCCCGGTACTCCTCGGACTCGACGCGGCTGACCAGCGAGCCGTCGTCGGCCAGCTTCCAGCCCTTCTCCGGGGGCACCGCGAACATCATGTTCGCCGTGATCCACTGGTCGGCCGAGCCCCAGCGCTTCTTGCCCGGGTCGGTCAGCTCCTTGGCGAGCTCGATGAACTCGTCGGCGTCCCGGGGCTGCTCGGTGATGCCGAGCTCGGCGAGGATGTCGGCCCGGTAGAACGTCGCCAGGTGGACCAGCTCCCCCGGGAACGGCAGGCCGTAGAGCTTGTCGTTGAAGACGCCGTAGCGCCAGGCGTCCGTGGGGATGTTGGCGAGGTTCTTGTACTTCTTGACGTTGTCGCCGGACAGGTACGGCGTGAGGTCCTCGAAGAGGGCGTCGACGGCCTGGGCGAACCGCGGCGGGAAGTTCCAGGTGGGCACGCAGACCCAGTCCGGCACGTCCTTCGCCGACGCGAGCACGGCCGCGAGCTTGTCGCCGTAGGTGTTGCCGTCGGAGATCTGGAACTCGACGGTGGTGCCCATCGCCTCGCTCACCGCGTCGAAGTAGGGGTTGCCGGACGTCTTCGGGATGGCGCTCCAGAGCGGCGTCATCGCGGTGTAGGCGCCGCCGGACCCGGGCGGCGTCTCGAACGCCGTGACCAGCTCGTCGGGGATCGAGGCGTAGCCGGCGGTGGAGCCGTTGACCGACGGGAAGTCCGGCTTGACGTACTCGACCGGCACGTAGGTGGGCAGCACGCCCGAGCTCACGGTGGCGCCGCCCTGCGCGGGACCCGCCGCGCCGCTGGTGCAGGCGGTGAGCAGGGACGGTACGCCGACGACGCCGGCGCCGACCGCGAGGAAGCCGAGGAACGACCGGCGGCTGAGCCCGCCGGTCAGGTGGGGTGCTGTCATGGCTCTTCACTCCTTTGTGGACAGCGCGGCACGTCTGTGTGCCCGGACACGACGAGGATCTCGGCGCTTCGACGTCGAAGCGCTTCGACCTCCATCGTTGTCAGAACAGTAGGGCAAACGCAGAAGTCGGGGCAATGATTCGCCCCGAATTGGGCAATTGACCATTGAACCGTTTCGAGGGCTGGGCCTACTCTTCGACCGGACGCAGACCGCCCGCACGACCTGACGCAAGGGAGCACGACGACGTGCCGAACCAGACGCAGCCCCTCTTCCGCGACCCCGCCGCCCCGCTCGCCGACCGGGCCCGTGACCTGCTGGACCGCCTCACCGCCGACGAGCGGCTGAGCCTGCTGCACCAGCACCAGCCCGCGATCGAGCGGCTCGGCCTCGCCGCGTTCCACACCGGCGCCGAGGCGCTGCACGGCGTCGCGTGGCTCGGCCGCGCCACCGTGCTGCCCCAGCCCGTCGGGCTGGGTGCCACGTGGGACACCGACCTGCTCCGCCGGCTCGGCGACCTGGTGTCCACCGAGCTGCGGGCCAAGCACGCGCAGGATCCGGCCGTGTCCCTGAACGTCTGGGCGCCCGTGGTGAACCCGCTGCGGCACCCCGCCTGGGGCCGCGGCGAGGAGGGGTACAGCGAGGAGCCGCGGCTCGTCTCCCACCTCGCGACGGCGTACTGCGCCGGGCTGCGCGGGGACCACCCGACGGTCTGGAAGACGGTCCCGGCCCTCAAGCACTTCCTCGGGTACGGCAACGAGACGGACCGCTCGGCGACGTCGTCGAACCTGTCCGAGCGCACCCTGTACGAGTACGAGCTGCCCGCCTACCGCGGGCCGGTCGAGGCGGGGGTCGCCGGCGCGGTGATGCCGTCGTACAACCTGGTCAACGGGGTTCCGGCGCACACGTCGGGCGACCTGCTGGCCGAGCTGCGCTCGTGGGCGCCGGGGTCGGTGGCCGTGGTGTCGGACGCCGGCGCACCCACCTTCCTGGTGACCGTCCAGCGCGCGTTCGCCTCCCACGCGCAGGCGCACGCCGCGGCCGTGCGCGCGGGCCTCGACTCGTTCACGGACAACGACACCGACCCGTCGCTCACGCTGGATCGGCTGCGCGAGGCGCTGGCGGCCGGGCTGCTGACGCAGGAGGACGTCGACACCGCCGCCCTGCGCCTGCTGGAGCTGCGGCTGCGCACGGGCGAGCTCGACGGGTCCGCCGACCCGTACGCGGGCATCGGCCCCGACGCGATCGACCTGCCCGAGCACCGGGTCCTGGCGCGCGAGGCGGCGGCGAAGTCCGTGGTGCTGCTGCGCAACGACGGGACGCTGCCGCTGGGCACGCCCGGCCGCATCGCCGTCGTCGGCCCCCTGGCCGACCGGGTGCTCACCGACTGGTACTCCGGCACCCCGCCCTACGCCGTCTCCCTGGCCCGTGCGGTGGCGGACCGCTACCCCGACGCCGTCGTGGACGTCGCCGACGGCGCGGACCGGGTGGCGCTGCACGCCACGTCGTCCGGCCGGTACGTGACCGTCACCGCCGACGGCGAGGTGAGCGTGTCGGCGCCGGACGCCGGGCCGGGGACCCACCTGGACGTGACCGACTGGGGCGACGGCCTGCTCACGCTCCGGTCGGCCGCCTCGGGCCGGCTCCTGACGGGCGCGGGCTGGATCCTTGCCGCCGACGCCGAGCGGGTCGGCGGCTGGGTGGTGCAGGAGTCGTTCCGGCGGCACCACCACGCGGACGGCACGTGGTCGCTGCTGCACGTCGGGAGCGGGCGGTGGGTCCGGGTGCAGCTCGGGTCCGGGCTGCTCGTGGCCGAGGCCACGCGGCTCGTGGACGCCGAGCGGTTCGTGTGGCGCACCGTCGTCTCGGGTCACGCCGAGGTGGCGCGGGCGGCGGCGGCCGCGGACGTGGTGCTCGTGGCCGTGGGCAACGACCCGCACCTGGGCGGGCGCGAGACCGAGGACCGGACGTCGCTCGCGCTGCCGGAGCAGATGGCCGAGACCTGGCGGGTCGCGCGCGAGGCGTGCCCGGCGGCGGTGCTGGTCGTCACGTCGTCGTACCCGTACGTGCTGGGGCCCGGTGTGATGGGGCCGGGCGTGATGGACGGGCCGGCCGGGGACGACGGCGCCGGGGCCCTGGTCTGGGCCGCGCACGGCGGGCAGGAGGCCGGGAACGGCCTGGTGGACGTGCTGTCCGGGGACACGGAGCCCTTCGGGCGGCTCGCGCAGACATGGCCGGCGACCGAGGCCCAGGCGGGTGACCTGTTCGACTACGACGTGGCGCGCCAGGGCGTCACCTACCGGCACCTGGCGAGCGAGCCCGCGTACTGGTTCGGGCACGGGCTGAGCTACACGACCGTCGCCTACGAGGGTCTGCGGCTGGTGTGCGACGGCGGGGCCGGGCTGGAGCGGGACGGCGGGGCGACCGCCGTCGTCGCGGTGCGCAACACCGGCGAGCGCCCCGTGGACGAGCTGGTCGCCGTGCACGGGCTGTCGCCCGACCTGCCGGTGCCCGCCGCCCGGCGCCAGCTCCTGGGCCACGCGCGCGTGCGGCTCGCCCCGGGCGCGTCGGCCGAGGTCGAGGTGCCGCTGGACCTGGGCGCCCTCGCGGTCCGGCACGGCGGCGCCATGGTGCTGCAGCCGGGCACGTACACGGTGGCGTCCGGGCCGTCGGCCGGGGACCTCCGGGTGCGTGCCGAGCTCGCCGTGAGCCAGCCGCCGCCCTCGCCCTGAGCCGGCGGCCCGCTACGCGCGCTCGGCGTGCTCCCGGTCGAGGATGGCGAAGACCAGCTCGGTGGACCACACGCCGTCGCGCACGTCGCTCTCCACGAGGCGGGCCTCCTGCCGCATGCCCAGCCGCTGGACCACGCGGACCGAGGGCAGGTTCTCCTCGTCGATGCGCGCGAACACGCGGTGGAAGCCGTAGGACTCGAAGGCCAGCCGCAGGGTGGCGCGGACGGCCTCGGTGGCCAGCCCGTGCCCCCCGACGTCGGGGTGCAGGGCGTAGCCCACCTCGGCCTGCCGGGGGCCGACCGCCCACTTGAGCATGGTCTCGCCGACGACGTCGCCGTCCGACTCGACCGCGAGCACCAGCACGTCGCCCGGCTCCTCGAACGGCGCGCTCGACCAGGTACGGAGCTTCACGTCCGCCGTCTGCCGGTCCCACGGCGGCTGGTACATGAAGCGCACCACGTCGGGGCGCGAGCGCCAGGCGAAGAACGCCTCCGCGTCGTCCGGGGCGACCGGACGGAGGTTGAGGCGAGGCGTGACCACCGGCCAGCGGGGGTCGGCGCGGTAGGCGGGCGGCACGGAAGAGGGCACGGTCCGACCGTAGCGCCCGGGACCCGGGTTGCACCGGAATTGAGGTGGTACCCACGGGCGAGTCGGTCGTACCGGTGCGGCGTCGCTCACCGCGCCTCGAACGCCACGCTCTCCCAGCCGGCCGGTACCTCGCGGGGCTCCCACGAGGTGTCCGGCGTCCAGTCGGCCCAGGCCTTGTCCCACCAGAGCTCGCCGGCGTCGAGCAGGCCGGCGATCCGGGCGCCCTCGGCGCGGATCTGCTCCATCCGGCCGGGGTACCGGTCGGGTCCGGTCTCCTCGAACTCGACGACGTCCTTGAACTCGTAGGTCTCGGCGTCGGCCGCCCACCAGACGTCCAGCTCGTGGTCGAGCGTGTCGAATCCCATCGGGGTGCGGCGCGGGGCGTCCTCGAGGTTGAAGTACCAGCCCTGGAACGCGCGCTCGGGGCCGTCCCAGAACAGGAAGATGGAGTGCTCCACCCCGGTCCAGTGCAGCTCGAGGCGCCCGTGGCCGCGCCAGAGCGTGCTGCCGGCGAGCTTCCAGGGGTGCTCCCCCACCGGGAACGTGCCCGAACCCGGGTACGCCAGCGGGGTGCCGCCGGGCGTGTAGGTGACGAGCAGGTCGCCGTCGTCCTGCACGCAGACCTGCGGGATCGCGATCCACGGCTCGCCCCGCATGATCTCGCGGCGCACCACCGTCTGGCCGGGCTGGAAAACGGGAGACGTCATGGCGGGAACGCTAACAGCGACGAGTTACGCCCCGGCGACATCGACGTCAACTCCGTGGCGCAGCACCCGCACGGGCCGCAGGTCGGCGTCCGTGACCAGCACGTCGGCGCGGGCCCCGGGCTGCAGGGTGCCGACCTCGCCGGCCAGCCCCAGCACGCGGGCGGGCACCGCCGTCGCGGAACGCACCGCGTCGACCAGGGGGACGCCGCCGTCCACGGCGCAGCGCACCACGTCGACCAGGTGCGCCGTGCCGCCGGCGATCGGCCCCTCCACCTCCGGCATGCCGGGTGCGGCCTGGGGCGTGGCGATCCGGGCGACACCCTCGTGCACCACCACCGACATCGGGCCCAGCTCGTAGTGGCCGTCGGCCACGCCCGCCGCCGCCATCGCGTCGGTCACCAGCACCACCTGGTCCGCGCCCACCATGTCGAACACCGAGCGCACGGTCGCCGGGTCGAGGTGCACGCCGTCGCCGACGAGCTCGACGACCATGTCGCCCCGGGACGCCGCCGCCAGGCAGGCCGCGACGGGGCCCGGCTCGCGGTGGTGCAGGGGCCGCATGCCGTTGAACAGGTGCGTCGCGGTCATCGGCCCGAGTGCCCGGCCCGCCGCGTGGTCGGTGGCCCGCAGCGCCGCGGTGACCTGCTCGATCAGGGCCTCGGCCTGCTCGGTGCTGCCGTCGGTATGGCCGAGGGAGGGCAGCACGCCCGCCTCGACCAGCGCCTCGGCGACGCCGCCGGGTCCGGTCACGCCGGGCACCTCGGGGGCGACGGTCATGGTGCGCAGGTACCCGCGGGCGGCCGCGGCCAGGTCCCGTACCAGCTCGACGCTGCCTTCTTGCAGGTCAGCCGGGTTGTGGGCGCCCCGGCGACGGTGCGAGAGGAACGGCCCCTCCGCGTGCAGGCCCTCGATCTCCCCGACCTCGGCGAGCTCGGCCAGCACCGCGGCCCGCTGCAGCAGCACCTCGGGCTGGGCCGTCACGAGCGACGCGAGCAGGGTGGTGGTGCCGTGGGCGCGGTGCTCCAGGACGCCCGCCATCGCCTCGCCGGCCGACGTGACGTCGGGGAACGAGGCGCCGCCCCCGCCGTGGTTGTGCAGGTCCACGAGACCCGGCAGCACGAACGTCCCGGGTGCGGGCGGCACGTCCTCGAGCGCAGGGCCGTGGCCGGCCTCCAGGGCGTCGACCACGGACCCGGCGAACGCGACGCGCCCCTCGTGGGCGACGAGAACGCCGTCGTCCACCACAGAGGAACCCAGCACCAGACGCCCGCGCACGACAAGGGATTCAGCCACACGGACATCCTGCCACCCGCGCACCCCTGCTGAGTGCGGGTCAGAAGAGGCGCGACGTGGGGTCGTCGACGCCGCGCATGGCGTCGTAGTCCAGCAGGAGGGTCTTGATGCCGCGGTCCTTCGCCAGGACGCGCGCCTGCGGCTTGATCTCCTGGGCCGCGTAGACGCCCTGGACCGGGGCCAGCAGCGGGTCGCGGTTGAGCAGCTCCAGGTACCGCGTGAGCTGCTCGACGCCGTCGATGTCGCCGCGGCGCTTGATCTCCACCGCGACCGTGGAGCCGGAGCCGTCCCGCGCGAGGATGTCCACCGGGCCGATGGCCGTGGGGTACTCGCGCCGCACCAGGGTGTGCCCGTCGCCCAGCAGCGCGATCTGCTCGGCGAGCAGCTCCTGCAGGTGCGCCTCCACGCCGTCCTTCACGAGACCCGGGTCGATGCCCAGGTCGTGGGCGGAGTCGTGGTGCACGGTGAACAGCTCGACCTCGAGCCGGTCGTCCGACTTGGCGTGCTGGACGGTCCACACCTCGGTGACGCCGCGTTCCGCGGCCTCCTCGGAGGGCTCGCGCACCGTGAGGGTGCACGGGGGGCTCATCCAGTTCAGCGGCTTGTACGAGCCGCCGTCCGAGTGGATCAGCACGCTGCCGTCGGCCTTGACCACGAGCAGCCGCGTCGCCGGCGGGAGCATCGCGGTCAGGCGGCCCGTGTAGAGGGCGGAGCAGTCTGCCACGACCAGCCGCATCAGAGAACCAGATCCTGTCGTCCGGGAGGAGCGGCCTCGAGCCAGGAGGCGAGGCCGAAGTAGTCGCCGGCAGCGAGGTCGAGCTCGAAGTCGAGCCCGTCGTACCGGCACTGGACGAGGTAGTGGTCGCCCTGACCACGCTCGTCCGGGTCCAGCGGGGTGCGGCTCGTCACGGTGAGCCGCTCCCGATACCACGTGCGGGCCGGACGGGGTGACAGCGACCAGCACCGCCACCACTCGATCCGGCCCACCGCGTACTGCGCGATGCCCGGCGTCCAGGAACCCTCGGGGTTACCGGTCGCCCGGGCACTGCAGTCGAACGAACCGACCCTGCGGGAGAGGGTCCGCAGCCGGGAGATCCCGGCCGCGATCACGAGCGCGAGCGCCCCGAGTACCGCAATCGCGATCCATACGACGCCCGGCACGCGCGCTCTCCCTCAGACCAGGGAGATCTCGTCGACCACGAGGGTGACGAGGTTGTTGTCCACGGACATGAAGCCGCCGGTGACCTGGGCCTCCACGGCCGGGCCCGAGGCGGTCTCCACCTTGATGGTGCCGGGGCGAAGCACCGCCAGCAGCGGCGTGTGGTTCGCCAGGATGCCGATCTGGCCGTCCGCAGACGGCGCGCTCACCTGGGTCGCCGCACCGCTCCAGACCTTGCGGTCCAGGGACACGAGGTCCACGCTCAGCTCTGCCACGAGAGCTCCTTCCGATGTAGCGGGCGTACTGCCGCCCCTGCCGGGTTGCCCGAGTCTAAGGGGTCCGGCGGGGCGGCATCACGCACGGGGGGACGGACGAGACCTCAGGCCCCGTACTCCTTCTGGATCCGTGCCCAGTTCTCCTCGAGCATCTCAAGCCCGCCGATGTTGTAGAAGGCCTGCTCGGCGATGTGGTCGAACTCACCGGCGCAGATCTTCTTGAACGCCTCGATGGTCTCCGACAGCGGCACCGTCGAGCCCACCACGCCCGTGAACTTCTCGGCCATGTAGGTGTTCTGGGAGAGGAACTGCTGGATACGACGCGCACGCGCGACGACCGTCTTGTCCTCCTCCGAGAGCTCGTCCACGCCGAGGATGGCGATGATGTCCTGCAGCTCCTTGTTCCGCTGCAGGATCGACTTGACCTCGGTGGCCACATCGTAGTGCTCCTGGCCCACGTACCGCGGGTCGAGGATGCGCGAGGTGGAGGCCAGCGGGTCGATCGCCGGGTACAGACCCTTCGACGCGATCTCACGGGAGAGCTCGGTCGTCGCGTCCAGGTGGGCGAACGTCGTGGCCGGGGCCGGGTCGGTGTAGTCGTCAGCCGGCACGTAGATGGCCTGCAGCGACGTGATGGAGTGACCACGCGTCGAGGTGATGCGCTCCTGCAGGAGGCCCATCTCGTCGGCCAGGTTCGGCTGGTAGCCCACGGCGGACGGCATACGGCCGAGCAGCGTGGAGACCTCGGAACCGGCCTGCGTGAAGCGGAAGATGTTGTCGATGAAGAGCAGCACGTCCTGCTGCTGCACGTCACGGAAGTACTCCGCCATCGTCAGGGCCGACAGGGCCACGCGCAGACGCGTGCCCGGCGGCTCGTCCATCTGGCCGAAGACGAGGGCGGTCTTGTCGAACACGCCCGCCTCGTCCATCTCGGCGATCAGGTCGTTGCCCTCACGGGTGCGCTCGCCGACACCGGCGAACACCGACACACCACCGTGGTCCTGGGCCACACGCTGGATCATCTCCTGGATGAGGACCGTCTTGCCGACGCCCGCACCACCGAAGAGGCCGATCTTGCCACCCTGAACGTACGGGGTCAGCAGGTCGATGGACTTGATGCCCGTCTCGAACATCGTGGTCTTCGACTCGAGCTGGTCGAAGGCCGGGGGCTTGCGGTGGATGGGCCAGCGCTCGGTGACCTCGAACTTCTCGCCCTCCTGGAGGTTCAGGACCTCGCCGGTGACGTTGAAGACCTTGCCCTTGGTGATGTCACCGACGGGCACGCTGATCGGCTCGCCCGTGTCGGTGACCACGGCGCCGCGGACCAGGCCGTCGGTCGGCTTGAGCGCGATCGCACGCACCAGGGAGTCGCCCAGGTGCTGCTCGACCTCGAGCGTCAGGGTGAACGTGTTCTCGTCCTCGCCCTGGCCGGACAGGTCGATCTGGACGGTCAGCGCGTTGTAGATGTCGGGGATCGCGTCCTCGGGGAACTCGATGTCCACGACGGGGCCGATCACCCGAGCGACCCGGCCAGTTGCCGGCTCAGTCGGGGCCGCGCCGTGAGGTGATTCCACGGTGGTGGCGGTCATGGTTGCCTCGCTTCGGTGGGCCGGAGGGTCCTCCGGCGGGGAGTCTGTTCGGTTGGTTCAGGACGCCAGGGCGTCGGCACCGGAGACGATCTCGCTGATCTCCTGCGTGATGTCCGCCTGCCGGGCCTGGTTGGCCAGTCGGGTGTACGTACGGATCAGGTCCTCGGCGTTGTCGGTCGCCGTGTGCATGGCGCGCTGGCGGGCGGCGAGCTCCGACGCGGCCGCGTCGAGCAGGGCCGCGTAGATGCGCTGGTCCACGTACCGCGGGAGCAGTGCGTCCAGCACGGCCTCGGGCGACGGCTCGAAGTCGTAGAGCGGCAGGACCTCGTTCTCGTCCGCCTCCACCACGCCCTCGACGACCTCCAGCGGCAGCATCCGCACCACGTGGGGACGCTGCGTCACCATGTTGACGAACTGCGTGGAGACCACGTGCAGCTCCGACACGCCGCCCTCGTCCTCGGGCGCGAGGAACTTCTCGAGCAGTGCCTGCCCGATCTCCTCCGCGACCTCGGCCGTCGGCCGCTCCGAGCCGTACGTCCACGTCCGGACGGTCTCCCGACCACGGAACGTGTAGTACGAGATCGCCCGACGACCGGTGACGTAGAGGAGAACCTCCTTGCCCTCGGCCGCGAGCTGCTGGGTCAGCCGCTCCGCCTCACGGACGATCGACGCCGGGTACGAGCCCGCCATGCCACGGTCCGACGACACCACGAGCACCGCGGCGCGCTTGGCGCCGGGAACCTCCCGCGTGAGCGGGTGATCGATGTCGGTGTGCGTGGCGACCGCCGAGACCGCACGGGTGATCGCCTGCGCGTAGGGGGCCGCAGCCGCCGTCCGCGCACGGGCCTTGCCGATGCGGGACGCGGCGATGAGCTCCTGCGCGCGGAACATCTTCTTCAGCGACTGCGTCGACTTGATCCGTGCCTTGAAGACGCGCTGGGATCCACCGGCCACGGGTCAGGCCTTCTTCTTGACGACGACCTGTGCCTGCTCGACGTCGACGGGCCCGCCCTCGACCTCACCGCCGACGAGCGCGGTGCCGTCGCCCCGCTGGAAGCCGGCGCGGAAGTCGTCGACGGCGGCGCTGAGCGCGTCCTCCGTGTCGGACTCCAGCTTGCCGGTCTCGCGGATCGTGGAGAGCACGTCCGTCTTGCGGCGCAGGTGGTCGAGCAGCTCGGACTCGAACCGCTTGACGTCATCGACCGCGACGTCGTCCAGCTTGCCCTTGGTACCGGCCCACACCGCGGCGACCTGGTCCTCGACCGCGTACGGCGAGTACTGGGGCTGCTTGAGCAGCTCCGTCAGGACGGCGCCGCGCTGGAGCTGGGCACGCGACGCGGCGTCGAGGTCGGACGCGAACATCGCGAACGCCTCGAGCGAGCGGAACTGCGCCAGCTCCAGCTTCAGCGTGCCGGAGACCTTCTTCATGGCCTTGATCTGCGCGTCACCACCGACTCGGGAGACCGAGATACCGACGTCCACGGCGGGACGCTGGTCGGCGTTGAACAGGTCGGACTGCAGGAAGATCTGGCCGTCCGTGATGGAGATGACGTTGGTCGGGATGTACGCCGAGACGTCGTTCGCCTTGGTCTCGATGATCGGCAGACCGGTCATCGAGCCCGCGCCCAGCTCGTCCGAGAGCTTGGCACAGCGCTCGAGCAGACGGGAGTGCAGGTAGAACACGTCGCCCGGGTAGGCCTCGCGGCCCGGCGGGCGGCGCAGCAGCAGCGAGACGGCGCGGTAGGCCTCGGCCTGCTTCGACAGGTCGTCGAAGATGATCAGCACGTGCTTGCCCGAGTACATCCAGTGCTGGCCGATGGCCGAGCCGGTGTACGGGGCGAGGTACTTGAAGCCCGCCGGGTCGGACGCCGGAGCCGCGACGATGGTCGTGTACTCGAGCGCGCCGGCCTCCTCGAGGGCGCCACGCACGGAGGCGATGGTCGAGCCCTTCTGGCCGATGGCGACGTAGATGCAGCGCACCTGCTGGTTCGGGTCGCCGGTCTCCCAGTTCGCCTTCTGGTTGATGATCGTGTCGACCGCGATCGCCGTCTTGCCGGTCTGGCGGTCGCCGATGATCAGCTGACGCTGACCACGGCCGATCGGGATCATCGAGTCGATCGCCTTGATGCCGGTCTGGAGCGGCTCGTGCACCGACTTGCGCTGCATGACGCCGGGCGCCTGCAGCTCCAGGGCACGGGTGCCCTCGGTGGCGATCTCGCCCAGGCCGTCGATGGGCGCGCCCAGCGGGTCGACCACGCGGCCGAGGTAGCCCTCGCCCACGGGGACCGAGAGCACCTCGCCGGTACGGCGGACCTCCTGGCCCTCCTCGATGCCGGTGAACTCGCCCAGGACGACCACACCGATCTCGCGGACGTCCAGGTTCTGCGCGAGTCCGAGCGTGCCGTCCTCGAAGCGCAGCAGCTCGTTGGCCATCACACCGGGGAGGCCCTCGACGCGGGCGATGCCGTCCGCGGCGTACGAGACGCGACCCACCTCCTCGGTGACCGCTTCCTGGGGCTCGTAGGACTTCACGAAGCTGTCCAGTGCGGCCCGGACCTCGTCCGGCCGGATCGTCAGCTCAGCCATTGCTCTTCTCCTGTCGTGGCCGCGAGAGCCGCGGCGGAAGGTTCTTGTTCACGTTTTCAGCCGGCCAGACGACGCTGAGCGTCAGCAAGGCGCGACAGGACGGTGGAGTCGACGACGTCCGCGCCGACCTGGATGCGCATGCCCCCGACGACCGTAGGGTCCACGGTGACGTTCAGCTGGACGGGCTTGCCGTACGAGCGCTCGAGGATGGCGCCGAGGCGCTCCTCCTGCTCGCGCGTCAGCATCGTCGCGCTCGTCACGGCGGCGACGAGACGCTTGCGGCGTTCCGCCGCGACCTCGCCGAACCAGCCGATCGTCTGCACGAAGCGACGGCCACGCGGCGACGACGTCGCGCGCTGCGCCAGGCGCTGGGTCACGGTGTCGACCTTGCCACCGACCAGTGCGTCCACGAGCGCCACACGGCGCTCCGGAGCGGTCGAGGCGTCCGAGAGGACCTGCTTGGCCTCTCGCTGGCCGACCAGTGCCCGGGTGACCCGGAACAGCTCGTCCTCGACCGCCTCCAGCACGCCGCGCGCCTCGGCGGAAGCCAGCACGGCGTCCACGCCGAGACGCTCGACGGCGTCGGCCAGGTCCGCGTCGCTCGCCCAGCGCGACCGGACGAGCCCGGACACCAGGTCGACCACGCGCTCGTCGAAACCGCCCAGCAGGTCGGCCACCAGGCCGGCCTTGGCCTCGCCCTCGCGGGAGGGGTCGGCGAGCGAGCGGCGCAGCGCGGCGGAGTCGTCGAGCGCCGACACCAGGGTGAGCAGCTGCTCACCCAGCGTCAGCGCGTCCGCACCCGCGGCACGCAGCACCGGCTCGAAGCGCTCCTGCGCCGCCGTCAGCGATGCCCCGCTCGATCCCCGCATCACGCCTCCTTGTTGCTTGCCACGGTCTGGCTCGCCTCGAGCTCGTCGAGGAACCGGTCGACCACGCGCGACTGCCGGGCCGAGTCCTCGAGGGACTCGCCGACGATCTTCGACGCGAGCTCGGTCGCCAGCGCGCCGACCTCGGTGCGCAGCGACACCGACGCGGCCTGCCGCTCGGCCTCGATCTGACGGTGCGCCGTCTCGGTGACGCGCTCCGCCTCCTCGCTCGCCTTGGCCTTGAGGTCCTTGATGATCGCGGTGCCCTCGGCACGCGCCTCCTCGCGGACCTGCGCCGCCTCGGCACGGGCCTCGGCCAGCAGCTCCTGCTGCTGGGCCAGCGCCTCGTCGGCCGCCTTCTGCGCGGCCTCGGCCTTCTCGATGCCACCCTCGATGAGGGAGGCACGCTCGTCCAGCACCTTGTTCATGGGCGGCAGGATGAACTTGTAGAACGCCACGGCGATGATCACCAGGACGACTGCCGACCAGAGCAGGTCGTAGCCGGCGGGCAGGAACAGCTCGATGCCCTGCGGCTCTTCCGTCTGCGCCGCTAGCATGGCGGCGCTCGAGTGCGCCGCCATCAGACGAACAGGAAGCCGGCGACGAGCCCGAGGAGCGCGAGCACCTCGACGAACGCGACACCCAGGAACATGGTGGCGCGGAGCTGGCCGGCGACCTCGGGCTGGCGGGCCATGCCCTCGATGGTCTTGCCGATCAGGATGCCGAGGCCGATACCCGGGCCCGTCGCGGCCAGGCCGTAGCCGATCGCGTTCAGGTTGCCAGAGACCTCGGCGAGAGTGGTGACGTCCACTTGCGTCTTCCTTCCGTTGGGCGCCGGACCGGTGTTGGTCCGGCGTCGCGTGGTGTGCGAAGGCGCTGGTGCGCCCGTCGCGGGTTTCCAGGTGAAGCTATGCAGCGTCGCCCGGAGGAGCGAGCACCGTCAGTGCTCCTCCTCCAGCGACATGTTGATGTAGACCGCGGCCAGCAGGGCGAAGATGTACGCCTGCAGGAACGCGACCAGCAGCTCGAAGAGCGTCATGAAGATGCCGGCCGGCAGCGTCAGCGCGCCGAACACCATCAGCCCGCTGCCCGCAGAGTCGATCAGGAAGAACTGCGTGGCGGCGAAGCAGAGCACGAGCATGATGTGGCCGGCGACCATGTTGGCCACCAGTCGGACCATCAGCGAGCCCGGCCGGATGATCAGGATCTGCAGCAGCTCGATCGGCGTCAGGATGAAGTAGATCGGCCACGGGACCCCGGGCGGGAAGAGGTTCGCCCGCAGGTAGCCGCCCAGACCGTGCTTGCGGATGCCGACGGCCCAGTAGGTGACGAAGACCCACAGAGCCAGCAGGAGCGGCACGCCGATGCGCGAGGTGGCGGCGAGGTTCAGGCCCGGGATGATGCCGGTGAGGTTGAACGCCAGGATCGTGACGAAGATCGTGGTGAGCATGGGCAGGAAACGCTTCGCGTTGTCCTTGCCCAGGATCTCCTCGCCGATCTGCACCCGGACGAAGTCCAGGATGTACTCGACACCGGCCTGGAAGCGGCCCGGCACGACCTTCGCCCGGCGCGCGGCGATCAGGAAGACCGACAGCAGCACGATGGTGGCGATGATCCGGATGATCCAGAGCCGGTCGATCTGGAAGATGGTGCCTTCGAAGAGGATGCCCGACGGGAAGAAGTCGGCGATCGACGGCGTGTGGAAGCCGCCCTCACCCTCGTGGCCTTCAGTGGCGGCGAGGATTACGGACGTCGCATACGTGGACAGGAGGACTCCCAGGTGGTCATTCGGCCCCGCGCGCGTTCCCGCTGTGTGGCGGAACGGGCGCGCCGTCGGGCCTGGCCGTCATGGATTCGTCGTAAGCCTAACCTATGTCCCATGCGGTTCTGGCCGTAGAACCGCATGACACGGCCCCTTGTGACTTATTGCGCAACCCCGCGTCAGGTCGTGGGCCGCTCATGGGGTCCGGTCAGGGCTTGGTGTCGGGCTGGGTCTCGGGCTCGACGTAGGGAAGGCGCCCGTTCCGGACCGCGCGGTAGTCGAGCAGCGCGGACCCGACGGCGCCCAGCAGCAGCACGACGAACAGGACGACCCGGTCGTAGAAGTCGAACTGCGTGATGATCACCAGGACGACGATCAGCACCACCATCTTGGCGAGCCAGCTGCCCATCACCACGGCGCCCATGGCGGCCGGCCCCTTGCCGACGGTGTAGAGCATGGACCACACCGTCGTGGCGCAGAAGAACGCGGCGAGCGCCGCACCGATCAGGGCGCCCCAGAGCCCGGGCAGGCCCGCGACCAGGAGCCCGACCAGCGACCCCAGGACGGCGAGGCCCCCCACGAGGATCAGGCAGTCGCGCAGGGCCGCACGCAGCACCGCCTGCTCGGCGGCGCCGCGGGGGGCGTCGGGGGCATCCGGTGCTTGCTCGGTCATTCGACGGTCTCCTTGGTCTTGACGGTGGTCTTCGCGGCGACACCCTCCGTGGCGCTCTGCGGTACGGCGGCGGCCGGGGTCAGCCCGGCCCCGACGGCGGCGGGCACCTTGGGGGTCTGCCCCGACAGCGCGACGTCGTCGTCCAGGAACCGGCCGCGGTTGCGCAGCGGGCCCAGCGTGGCCAGCAGCGCGAGCACCACGAACACCGTGGTCCAGATCAGCACGATCTCCCAGTCCCACTGGACGAGGGCCGCGGCGCTGAAGGCGAACACGGCGGTCCACACGTAGAGGATCACGACGGCACGGCGGTGCGAGTGGCCGAGGGCCAGCATGCGGTGGTGCAGGTGCATGCGGTCGGGTGCCATGGGCGACTTGCCGGCGGCCAGCCGCCGGATCACCGCGAGCCCCATGTCCAGCAGCGGCAGCATGAGCACCGCCACCGGCAGGAGCAGCGGGATGAACGCGGGCAGGGCCTGCGAGCCGGTCATCACGTCGGGCGTGACGTTGCCGGTCACCGTGATCGCCGCGCCGGCCATGACGAGGCCGATCAGCATGGACCCGGCGTCGCCCATGAAGATGCTTGCCGGGTGGAAGTTGTAGGGCAGGAAGCCCACGCAGACGCCCACGAGCACCGCCATCATGAGCGACGCGAGGGAGGAGTAGTCCTCCGGCGTCGCCTGCTGGGTGAGCCCGTAGGTGTAGAGGAAGAAGGCGGCCCCGCCGATCGCGACGATGCCGGCGGCCAGGCCGTCGAGGCCGTCCACGAAGTTCACGGCGTTCATCGCGACCACGACGGCCAGGACCGTCACCACGAGCGACATGCGCGACGACGGGATGGTCGTGCCGGCGATCGGCAGCGTGATGAGCTGGACGCCCTGCAGGACCATGAACCCCGCGGCGAGCACCTGCCCGGCGAGCTTGGTGACCCAGTCGAGGTCCCACTTGTCGTCCGCCCAGCCCAGCGCGCACACGATCGCGGCGCCGCCCACGATGCCCCACGCCTGGCGGTCCTCGAAGACCCCGGACAGGAACGGCATCTGCGAGGCCAGCATGACCGAGACGACGATGCCGATCAGCATCGCCAGCCCGCCGAGCCGGGGCGTGGGCACCGAGTGCACGTCGCGGGCCCGCACGGCGGAGATGGCCGAGGTCTTGAGCGCGACCCAGCGCGCGAAGGGCGTGGTCAGGAACGTGACCGCCGCGGCCACGAGCATCAGGAGCAGGTACACCCTCACTCGTCGTCCTCCGCGGCGGGGGCCGGGGGCGCGATCGGGTCGTCCTCCGGCGACACCGCAGGGCCTTCGACGTCCGCGATCTTGCGCAGCTCGGCCAGCGACACGGCGCCCTCGCGGACGACCCGCAGCACGGGTCCGGTCGCGTCCACGATCGTGGAGGCGACGCCGCCGGGCGCCTCTCCCCCGTCGAGGTAGACGGCGACCGACGCGCCGAGCTGGGACACGGCGTCCGCCACGTCCTGCGCCGCGGGGCTGCCGGACTTGTTCGCACTGGAGACGGCCAGCGGACCGGTGCGCTTCAGGAGGGCGAGCGCGGCGGGGTGGTCCGGCATGCGCAGGGCGACGGTGCCGCCCGTGTCGCCGAGGTCCCACTGCAGCGACGGCTGCGCGTGCAGGATGACGGTGAACCCGCCGGGCCAGAAGGCCTCGACGAGCTTGCGGGCCTCGTCGGGCACGTCGGTGGCGAGGCCGTCGAGCGTCGCGACGTCGCCCACGAGGACCGGCGGCGGCATCTGCCGGCCGCGGCCCTTGGCCGCGAGCAGGGCCGCCACCGCGACCTCGTCGAACGCGTCGGCCGCGATGCCGTACACGGTGTCGGTGGGCAGGACCACGAGGCCGCCGCGGGAGATCGCATTCACTGCCTCGTCGATCGCGGGGCCCCAGGACTGCGGGTCGGTGGCGTCGAGCACGGGCTGCACAGGCACACTCACGCGGACCAGTCTTTCACGATCCGGACGCCAGACGATCCAGGCGGCGCGCGACCACCATGCGGGACCGGCCGGTGAGGTCCTTGCGCGTCTCCGGTTCCCCGAACACGGGCCTGCCCTCGGCGTCCCGCGCGGCCGCGACCATCGCCCGCGCCGCCTCCGCCTGGACCTCCGCGTGCTCCATGACGTACAGCCCGCCGGACCGCAGCAGGCGAGCGGCGGCGCCCGTGATGCCGCGCGGCACCTCCAGCCCGTCCGGTCCCAGCCCGTACAGCGCGACGGCCGGGTCGTGCTCGGCGACCTCCGGGTCCACGGGCACGGCGTCGGACGGCACGTACGGCGGGTTCGAGACGACGACGTCGGCCGTCCCGTCGACCCCGTACAGGGCCGTGCGGGCGTCGCCCTTGACGAGCCGGACGATCCGCTCGGGGGCCGACTCGGGGTCCGCCCCCGCGGCGGGGTCCAGGCCCGCGGCGACGGCGCTCAGGGCGTCCACGTTGCGCGCCGCCCACGCGTGGGCGTCCTTGTCCAGCTCGACGGCGTGCACGCGCGAGCCGGGCACCTCGGTGGCCACCGCCAGCGCGATGGCCCCGGACCCGGTGCACAGGTCGACGACGACGGCGCCGCCCCGCTCGCCCACGACCTTGGCGGCCTCGTCGATCGCCACCTGGGCGACCTCCTCCGTCTCGGGCCGCGGCACGAACACCCCCGGACCGACGGCCAGCTCCAGGTGCCGGAACGGCGCGACGCCGGTCAGGTGCTGCAGGGGCTCGCGGGCGGCCCGCCGGGCGACGAGACGGGCGAACGCGGCGGCCGCGTCGTCGGGCACCTCGCGGCCGAGCACGGTCAGCCGCACCAGCTCGGCCCGGTCCACCCCGAGCGCGTACGCCAGCAGCGCCTCGGCGTCGGCCTGGGGCGACCCGACCCCGGCCTCGGCCAGCTCCTCATGGGCCCACTTCAACAGCTGCGCGCTCACCGCGCTCCTCCGATCACGGCAAAAGCCTGCCCGACGGCGCCGGAAGCCGCCAGACCCGCGGCGTCCGGACCGGGCGTGCGGCGCCCGGACGCCGGGACGGCCCCGGACGCCGCGTTACACACCGGAGGCCTCGGCGAGCCGGGCGGCCTCGTCGGCGTCGATCGCGGACCGGACCACGGGGCCCAGGTCGCCGTCGAGCACCTGGTCGAGGTTGTAGGCCTTGTAGCCCGTGCGGTGGTCGGCGATCCGGTTCTCGGGGAAGTTGTACGTGCGGATCCGCTCGGACCGGTCCACGGTGCGCACCTGCGAGCGGCGCAGCTCGGCGGACTCGGCGGCCGCGGCCTCCTGCTGCGCGGCGAGCAGCCGGGCCCGCAGCACGCGCATGGCCTGCTCGCGGTTCTGCAGCTGCGACTTCTCGTTCTGCATCGAGACGACGATGCCCGTGGGCACGTGCGTGATGCGCACGGCGGAGTCCGTGGTGTTCACCGACTGCCCGCCCGGGCCGGAGGACCGGTAGACGTCGATGCGCAGGTCGTTCTGGTCGATCTCGAGCTCCCCCGGGTCGTCGACCTCGGGGAACACGAGCACGCCCGCCGCCGACGTGTGGATGCGGCCCTGCGACTCGGTCACGGGGACGCGCTGCACGCGGTGCACCCCGCCCTCGTACTTGAGACTGTGCCAGACGCCGTCCTCGGGGCCCTGGACGCTCCTGGCCTTGACGGCCACCTGCACGTCCTTGTAACCGCCCAGGTCGGACGCCGTGGCCTCCAAGAGCTGCGTGGACCAGCCGCGCTGCTCGGCGTACCGCAGGTACATGCGCAGCAGGTCGCCCGCGAACAGCGCGGACTCCTCCCCGCCCTCGCCGGCCTTGATCTCGAGGATCACGTCGCGGCCGTCGTCGGGGTCGCGCGGCACCAGGACCCGGCGCAGCTTCTCCTCGGCGGTCGTCTCGGCCGCCCGGAGAGCTGGCAGCTCCTCGGCGAACGAGGCGTCCTCGGCCGCGAGCTCGGCGGCGGCCTCGGCGTCGTCGTGCGCCTGCTCCCACGCCTTGTAGGCGCCGACCACCTGGTTGAGCTCCGCGTACCGGCGGCCCAGCGTGCGGGCGCGACCGGGGTCGGCGTGCACGGCGGGGTCCGCCAGCGCCGTCTCGATCTCGGCGTGCTCGCTGAGCAGCGGTCCGACGGCGGCGAACGCTTCGGTCACGATCTCTCCTCTGGACGGCGGCGTTGAGTGCTGGGTATTCGCCCTTTTCAGAGCCTCAGGAGGGCGAATATCCCGCACTCAGCGGGAAGGGGTGGGTCTGGGCAAAGCAACAGCGCCGGTGGTCCGGCGTCCGACTGCCCCTGGAGAGGTTGTCGGACCGGACCACCGGCGCTGCGGAGTCGCTACTTGTCGGCGGCCTTCTTGCCGTAGCGCGCCTGGAACCGGGCCACGCGGCCACCGGTGTCCATGATCTTCTGCTTGCCCGTGTAGAACGGGTGGCAGGCGCTGCAGACGTCGGCGCTGATCTTGCCGGACGTCTCGGTGCTACGCGTCGTGAAGGTGTTGCCGCAGGTGCAGGTGACCTGGGTGACGACGTACTCGGGGTGGATTCCAGCCCTCATGTTGCTCCTTGGTGAGATGCCACTGGGTCGCCCTGCAGAACCGCGAGGACGTGAACCAGCGAGCCAGCCAGTAATTGTGCCACTACCTCGCCCGGATCGGCGAGGCAGTGGGGTGTGACGTGGGTCAGACGGTGCTTGTCGCCGTCTGAGCCTGCGGTTCCGCTACGGGCGAGTCCCTCGTACCTCGGCTCCCACCCTGCGCGTCACCTCCGGCTCAGACCGGTGCTTGTTGCCGTCCGAGCCTGCGGTTCCACTACGGGCGGGCGCCTCGTACCTCGGCTCCCACCCTGCGCTTCACCTCCAGCTCAGACGGTCTCGCCGACGTTGTCGTCCTCCGTGAGACCACCCGGCGTCGTCTTCTGCACGTGCAGCAGGAACTCGACGTTCGTCTTCGTCTTCTTGAGCTGACCGAGCAGCAGCTCGGCGGCCTGCGTCTGGTCGAGCGCGCCCATGACGCGGCGCAGCTTGTAGACGATCGCGAGCTCGTCCTTCGACATGAGGATCTCCTCGCGCCGGGTGCTCGAACCGTTGACGTCGATCGCCGGGAAGATGCGCTTCTCGGCCAGGGACCGCGACAGGCGCAGCTCCATGTTGCCGGTGCCCTTGAACTCCTCGAAGATCACCTCGTCCATCTTCGAGCCGGTCTCGACCAGGGCGGTCGCGAGGATGGTCAGCGAGCCGCCGTCCTCGATGTTGCGGGCGGCGCCGAAGAACTTCTTGGGCGGGTAGAGCGCGGCGGCGTCCACACCACCGGACAGGATGCGGCCCGACGCCGGGGCGGCCAGGTTGTAGGCGCGCGACAGGCGGGTGATGCCGTCGAGCAGCACCACGACGTCCTGGCCCAGCTCCACGAGGCGCTTGGCCCGCTCGATGGCGAGCTCGGCGACCAGCGTGTGGTCGGAGGCGTGCCGGTCGAAGGTCGAGGAGATGACCTCGCCCTTGACCGAGCGCTCGAAGTCGGTGACCTCCTCCGGACGCTCGTCGACCAGCACGACCATGAGGTGGACCTCAGGGTTGTTGGCGGTGATCGCGTTGGCGATCTGCTGCATCATCAGCGTCTTGCCGGCCTTGGGCGGCGCGACGATGAGGCCGCGCTGGCCCTTGCCGATCGGCGCGACGATGTCGATGACGCGTGGCGTCAGCTTGGTCGCCTCGGGGTTCTCCAGGCGCAGGCGCTCCTGCGGGTACAGCGGCGTCAGCTTGGTGAACTCGGGGCGCTCCCGCGCCTCCTCCGGCGTCATGCCGTTCACCGTGTCCAGGCGCACCAGGGCGTTGAACTTGTTGACCTTGGCGTTGCGGCCGGTCGGCTGCTGCGGCGGCTCCTCGCCCTCGCGCGGCTGGCGCACGGCGCCGACGACGGCGTCGCCGCGGCGCAGGCCGGCCTTCTTGACCTGGTTCAGCGACACGTAGACGTCGTTGTTGCCGGGCAGGTAGCCCGAGGTCCGCACGAACGCGTAGTTGTCGAGGATGTCGAGGATGCCGGCCACGGGCAGCAGCACGTCGTCCTCACGCACCTCGACGTTCTCGAGACCTGCGACGTCCGGACCCTGGCGGCCGCGGCCGCGCTTGCGGTCCCGGCCCCGGTCACGGCCGCGACGGCGACGCGAGTTGCGGTCGTCGTCGAGGTCGCCGGCGGTGCCCCGGTCGGCGGCGCGGTCCGCGCCGCGGTCGGCGGCACGCTCCGCGGTCCGGGTGGTGCCCCGCTCGGACCGGTCAGCGGTGCGGTCGCCGGCGCGCTCGGCGCCGCGGTCGTTGCCGGCACGCGAGGTGCGGCCGTTGGCGGACTGGCCGTTGCGGGCCTTGTCCTCGGCGGACTTGTCGGCGGTGCCGTCGGCGGCACCCTGTCCGGCGCCGCGACGGCGGCCGTTCTGCTCCCGCGGCGCCGCGACGGCGTCGGCCAGCTGGGCGAGACGGGCGGCCTTGTCGGCTTCCGTGCTCGCGGCGGCGCGCACACCCGAGGTGGTGACCTCGGCGGCGGCGACCGGCGCCTCGCTACGGGCAGGCTTGTCGATGGTGGGCTGCTCCGGGGTCGAAGCGGCACGGGCCGGGCGCTTCGTCGCGCCACCCGTCTTCTCGCGGATCGAGTCCACGAGGTCGCTCTTGCGCATCCTGGAGGTGCCCTTCACGCCCAGGTCTCCGGCGAGTGCCTGGAGCTCGGCGAGGCGCATGCTGCTCAGTGCTCCGGTGCCGGCCGCACGGCCGGTGGCTGACTGAGCGTTATCGGTGGTGTCTGTCACGAAGGACCCTTCCCCCTCGAACTGCGGCTGGTCGCCTGATCGCGGGCCGCGGGATAGTGGGCGCCCGGCGCCGAACGGCCGGAACGCGGAAAACCTCGCATCAGTGGTACGACGAAGACGGCTGACGGGGGCGTTGTCTGCCTTCTCGCGAGATGCGGTGGCCGTAGATCACGGCCTGCTACGGGCACGGCTGAGCGGCTGAGACTGTCGCTTGGTAGGCGGTGGGGAACCGATGTTGAATCCGTGTTCCCGCCACCATGGCTCAGGAGTGCTATCCCGAAGGTTCACTGCATACTACCACCCCGTACTGCTGGTGATCCTGGTCCGGCATGACTTCTCTTTGCCCCCGACGAGCCGGACGATAGCGCACCCGTGTTACCGGTAATCCTCCGGGCACGCGCACCCGTCAGATCGATCCCCGGGCTCAGCCGGCTCCAGCCCGCGGTCTCGTCCACGAGGTCCCGCAGGACGGCGTCACGCGCGGCGCGGTGCCCGGGTCCGGCGAGCACCAGGACGGTGGGCCCGGCGCCCGAGACGGTGGCCGGGACGCCCTCCGCACGCAGGGCCCGCAGCAGCTCGCTGGAGGCGCCCAGGACACCCGCCCGGTACGACTGGTGCAGCCGGTCCTCCGTGGCGTCGAACAGGAGCTCCGGACGCCGGGCCAGGGCCTCGACGAGGAGCGCCGCCCGGCCCGCCGTGAAGGCGGCGTCGCCGTGCGAGACCCGCGCGGGCAGGGCCGCCCGGGCGCGGGCGGTCGCGAGCCGCACGTCGGGCACCAGCACGGTGGCCTCGATCGCCGGGTCGATGTCGAGCCCGACCGCGCGCGGGCCGTCGGCGGTGGTCCACGCGACGGTGGCGCCGCCCTGGATCGCGGGCGCGGCGTTGTCGGGGTGCCCCTCGAACTCGGTGGCCAGGCCCAGCACGGTGGCGGCGTCGATGGCCCGCGGGTCGGCCAGCAGGGCGCGCGCGGCGACGATCCCGGCGACGACGGCGGCCGACGACGAGCCGAGGCCCCGGCCGTGCGGGATCACGTTGTGGCACGTCATGTGGATGCCGGTGGGCACGGCACCCGCGAGGTCCATCGTGCGCCGCAGCGCACGCACCACCAGGTGGTCCTCCCCCAGGGGGACCTCCCCGGCGCCCTCGCCCTCGACCTCCACGACCACGTCGGAACTCGCCACCAGGCGCACCTCGACCTCGTCGTACAGGGCGAGCGCGAGGCCCAGGGAGTCGAAGCCCGGCCCGAGGTTCGCACTCGTCGCGGGCACCCGGACCCGCACGTGGTCGGCGCCGAGCTGCATCAGAGCGACAGCGCGTCGGCGATCGAGACGACGTCGGCGGAGACCCGTACGGGCTCGACCTCGCCACCGTCGGGCGTGCGCAGCGCCCAGCCCGGGTCCTTGAGCCCGTGGCCGGTCACCGTGATGGTGATGCGCGCACCCGCGGGTACGAGTCCGCGCTCGTGCCGGGCCAGCAGGCCCGCGACGCCGGCGGCCGACGCCGGCTCGACGAACACGCCGACCTCGGCCGACAGGATCCGGTGCGCCGCGAGGATCTGCTCGTCCGTGACGGCCTCGATGACGCCGCCCGAGGTGTCCCTGGCCTGCTCGGCCAGCTCCCACGAGGCGGGGTTGCCGATGCGGATGGCGGTGGCGATCGTGTCCGGGTCGTCGATCGGGTGGCCCTTGACGATCGGGGCGGCGCCCGCGGCCTGGAAGCCCCACATGGCCGGGGTGCGGCTCGCGACGCCCGCCTCGGCGTACTCGGTGAAGCCCTTCCAGTAGGCCGTGATGTTCCCGGCGTTGCCGACCGGCAGCAGGTGGATGTCCGGGGCGTCGCCCAGGGCGTCCACGATCTCGAAGGCGGCGGTCTTCTGGCCCTCGATCCGGTCCGGGTTCACCGAGTTCACGAGCTCGACGGGGTGGGTGTCGGCGAGCTTGCGGGCCGCCACGAGGCAGTCGTCGAAGTTGCCGTCCACCTGCAGCAGCCGGGCGCCGTGCGCGACGGCCTGGCTCAGCTTGCCCATGGCGATCTTGCCCTCCGGCACGAGCACCGCGCAGACCATGCCGGCGCGCGTCGCGTACGCCGCGGCCGATGCCGACGTGTTGCCCGTCGACGCGCACACGACGGCGCGGGCGCCGCGACCGGCGGCCGCGGAGATCGCGGCCGTCATGCCGCGGTCCTTGAACGAGCCGGTCGGGTTCATGCCCTCGACCTTGACGTAGACCTCGGCGCCCGTGCGCTCGGACAGCGCCGGGGCGGGCACCAGGGGCGTGCCGCCCTCGCCCAGCGTCACGATCTTCTGCTGGAGGTGGGCGGGCAGCCGGTCCGCGTACTCGGCGATCACACCGCGCCAGAGGCGCGAGGCGGGCGCGGGGCCCGGGCCGGCGGAGGGAAGGTTCGGTTCAGCGGGCAGTACGGGCACGGTTCAGCCTTCGACTCTCAGGACGGACGTGATCTCACGGACCGGTTCGAGCGTGCGCACGGCCGCGATGGTGGCGGCCAGCGACGCCTCACGGGCGGCGTGGGTGGTCAGCAGCAGCTCGGCGGTGCCCTCGGAGGGCCCGGTCTGGCGCACGGTGTCGATGGAGACGCCGTGGTCGCCCACGACCCCCGCGACCTGGGCGAGGACGCCCGGGAGGTCGGCGACGAGCAGGCGGACCTGGTAGCGCGTCACGGCGGCGTCCGGCGGGAGCAGCGGGCGGGCCGCGTACGTGGACTCCTGCGGACCCTTGCCGCCGAGCACGCGGTGGCGCGCCGCCGAGACGACGTCGCCCAGCACCGCGGACGCCGTCGGCCGGCCGCCGGCGCCCTGGCCGTAGAACATGAGCGGGCCGGCGGCGTCGGCCTCGACGAAGACCGCGTTGAACGCGCCCTTCACGCCGGCCAGCGGGTGCTCCAGCGGCACGAGCGCCGGGTGCACGCGCACCGACACGCCCTCGCCGGTCTGCTCGGCGATGGCCAGCAGCTTGACGGTGTGCCCTGTGCGGGCGGCCCACGCGACGTCGTCGGACGTGACGCCCGTGATGCCCTCGCGGGCCACGTCGTCCGCGGAGACGCGGGTGTGGAAGGCGAGGCTGGCCAGGATGGCGGCCTTGGCCGCGGCGTCGTACCCCTCGACGTCGGCCGTGGGGTCCGCCTCGGCGTAGCCGAGCTCCTGCGCCTGCTTGACCGCCTGGTCGAGGTCGAGGCCGCTGGTGGCCATCTGGTCCAGCACGTAGTTGGTGGTGCCGTTGACGATGCCCAGGACCCGGCGCACGTGGTCGCCCGCGAGGGACTCCCGCACGGGCCGCACGATCGGGATGGCGCCCGCCACGGCGGCCTCGTAGTAGATGTCGACGCCCGCGGAGTCGGCCGCCTTGTAGAGCGTGGGGCCGTCCGCGGCCAGCAGCGCCTTGTTGGCGGTGACGACGGCGGCGCCGCCCTCGATCGCGCGCAGCAGCAGGGCCCGCGCGGGCTCGGTGCCGCCCATCACCTCGACGACGATGTCCGCGCCGTCCACCAGCGACCCGGCGTCCTCGGTGAGGAGCTCGGACGGGATGGCGGCGTCGCGGGGGCGGCTCGCGTCACGCACCGCGATGCCGGCGAGCTCCAGCGGGGCGCCCGCGCGGGCGGCGAGATCGGTGCCCTGCTCCAGCAGCATGCGGGCCACCTCGGTGCCCACGACGCCACAGCCCAGCAGTGCGACACGCAGCCCGCGGGCGGGCTCGGGGACAGGCACAGCGATCCTGCTTTCGTGTTCGGGGGACGGTCCGCTCCCGGTGCGGTTCCGCACGGGTCGGGACGTTGCGACCAGAGTAACCGGAGCGTCCGACATGCGGGCGTCCTGTCTCACGACGGCGGTCGTCGCAGCGGCGGCAGGTCCAACGGAACCGCCGAGGCAGTCACCAGGTGACTGCCTCGGCGGAGGGCCGGCGGAACGGGTCGGACGGGGCCCGTCAGGCCTCGTTGATCCCGTGGCAGACCTTGTACTTCTTGCCCGAGCCGCACGGGCACTGCGCGTTGCGCGGCGTGCCCGGGAACGTACGGCCGTCGCTCGTGGCGGCCGTCGCCTCGCCGTGCAGGGACGCCCGGCGGCGCGCGCCGTCCGACGACTGCATGAACGCCGAGCCCGAGCCGTCCTCGCTCGGGGCCGAGTACGTCAGCGGCTGCTGCCGGTTCGGGGTGTCCAGACCCTTCGCGAGCAGGATCGGCTCGGTCGCGGCGCCCGCCGCGCGGCGCTGCCGCGGTGCGGGCGGCTGGGCCGGCTGCCCCTGCTGCGGGGCGGAGGCGGGCTGGACCACCGGGATCTGCGTGGTGGGCGGGGCGTCCGGCTGACCCGTGCCCAGGCGTCCGCGCGGCGGGACCGGACCGGCGGCGGGCAGCTCGGAGCCGCCGTCCGCCACCTGCTCGGCACCCGGCTGCTGCACCGTGACCTCGAGGTTGAACAGGAACCCGACCGACTCCTCCTTGATGGCGTCGGTCATCGCCTGGAAGAGCTGGAAGCCCTCGCGCTGGTACTCGACCAGCGGGTCGCGCTGCGCCATGGCGCGCAGCCCGATGCCCTCCTTGAGGTAGTCCATCTCGTAGAGGTGCTCGCGCCACTTGCGGTCCAGCACGGAGAGCACCACGCGGCGCTCGAGCTGGCGCATGGCCGGGGCCGAGAGCTCGTCCTCGCGCGCCTGGTAGGCCACCCGCGCGTCGGACAGGATCTCCTCGAGCAGCATGTCGCCGTCGAGCCGGTCGATCCCGCCGGCCTCCTCGGCGACCTCCTCCGGCGTCAGGGACACCGGGTAGACGGCCTTGAGCGCCGTCCACAGCGCGTCCAGGTCCCACTGCTCGGGCGTGCCCTCGGCGGTCGCGTTGGTCACGTACTCCGTGATGGTGTCCGTGAGGAAGTGCTGCACCTGCTCGCGCAGGTCCTCGCCCTCCAGCACGCGCAGGCGCTCGGCGTAGATGACGGTGCGCTGGCGGGACAGGACGTCGTCGTACTTGAGGACGTTCTTGCGGATCTCGAAGTTGCGGGACTCCACCTGGCCCTGCGCGGACATGATGCCGCGCGTGACCATCTTGGACTCCAGCGGCATGTCGTCGGGGAACCCGGCGCGGTTCATCATCGACTCGGCGAGGCCGGAGTTGAACAGCCGCATCAGGTCGTCCTGCATCGACAGGTAGAACCGGGACTCCCCCGGGTCGCCCTGACGGCCGGAACGACCGCGCAGCTGGTTGTCGATGCGGCGGGACTCGTGCCGCTCCGTGCCCAGCACGTACAGGCCGCCGGCGGCCTTGACCTCGTCGTGCTCGGCGGCGACGCGCGCCTTCGCCTTCTCCAGCGACTCCGGCCAGGCGGCCTCGTACTCCTCCGGCGTCTCGACCGGGTCGAGGCCCCGCTCCGAGAGCTCGGCCACCGCGAGGTACTCGGCGTTGCCGCCGAGCATGATGTCGGTACCGCGGCCGGCCATGTTGGTGGCGACCGTGACGGCGCCCTTGCGGCCCGCCATCGCGACGACCGCGGCCTCGCGCTCGTGCTCCTTCGCGTTGAGCACGTTGTGCGGCACGCCAGCCTTCTTCAGCTTGGCGCTCAGCAGCTCCGACTTCTCGACGCTGGTGGTACCCACCAGGACCGGCTGCCCGTAGGCGTGCCGCTCCACGATGTCCGAGACCACCGCGTTGAACTTGCCGTCCTCGTTCTTGTAGACGAGGTCGGGCTGGTCGAGGCGCTGCGGCGGGTTGTTCGTCGGGATCGGGACGACGCCGAGCTTGTAGGTGCCCTGGAACTCGGCGGCCTCGGTCTCGGCCGTACCGGTCATGCCCGAGAGCTTGCCGTACAGGCGGAAGTAGTTCTGGAGGGTGATCGTGGCGAGCGTCTGGTTCTCCGCCTTGATCTCCACCCCCTCCTTGGCCTCGATGGCCTGGTGCATGCCCTCGTTGTAGCGGCGGCCCGCGAGGATACGGCCCGTGTGCTCGTCGACGATCATGACCTCGCCGTTCAGCACGACGTAGTCCTTGTCGCGCTTGAACAGCTCCTTGGCCTTGATGGCGTTGTTCAGGAAGCCGATCAGCGGCGTGTTCAGCGACTCGTACAGGTTGTCGATGCCGAGGTAGTCCTCGATCTTCGCGATGCCCGGCTCGAGCACGCCGACGGTGCGCTTCTTCTCGTCGACCTCGTAGTCCACGGTCGGCACCAGCCGCAGCACGACCTTCGCGAACTCGGTGTACCAGCGGTTCGCGTCACCCGCCGCGGGCCCCGAGATGATCAGCGGGGTGCGCGCCTCGTCGATGAGGATGGAGTCCACCTCGTCGACGATCGCGAAGTTGTGCCCGCGCTGCACCAGGTCGTCCGTCGACCACGCCATGTTGTCGCGCAGGTAGTCGAAGCCGAACTCGTTGTTCGTGCCGTAGGTGATGTCCGCGGCGTACATCTCGCGGCGCTGCGCCGGCGTCTGCCCCGACAGGATGACGCCGGTGGTCATCCCCATGAACCGGAAGACGCGGCCCATCAGGTCACCCTGGTACTTGGCCAGGTAGTCGTTGGTGGTGATGACGTGCACGCCGTCGCCCGACAGCGCGTTGAGGTACGCGGCGGTCGTCGCCACCAGCGTCTTGCCCTCACCGGTGCGCATCTCGGCGATGTTGCCGAGGTGCAGCGCCGCACCACCCATGATCTGCACGTCGAAGTGCCGCTGGCCGAGCGTGCGCCGGGCAGCCTCCCGGATCGCCGCGAAGGCCTCCGGCATGAGCTCGTCCAGGGTGGCACCGTGCTCGAGACGCTCCCGGAACCGGGCCGTCTCCTCCCGGAGCTCGGTGTCGCTGAGCTCGACGAAGCTGGGCTCCAAGCGATTGACCTGCTCAGCCACATTGTGCAGCTTCTTCAGGACACGTCCTTCGCCGATGCGAAGGACCTTGTCGAGGATGGACACGCGGGTTCTCCCAGGTCGTCGTCGAGTTTCGCCGTCGCCCATCGTAGGCCGTAAACCTGAGCGGGTGGCCCAGAGCCGACCGCGGACCGACGGGGTTCGCTCTCGGGGTAACGATCACGGGAAGCATGCGGTTCCTGAGCCCGCCATGGGTTTCCCGTGACGAACCGGAGACCGACACCGGATAGAGTGGTCACATCGCCCACCCGCCCGCGCTCGCGCGGCAAGCCGTCCAGTGCTCGACCCCGGGTTCGCACCCGGTACCCCTGGCACGACGTCCTGTCCACGAGCCCTGACAGGACGGAACGGACGTGCTTCCGGTACTCCTCGCTCACGGCGTCCTCGCGCTCGCCGCGCCTGCCCTCGTCGACCGCCTCGGTCGACGCGCCTTCTGGGTGCTCGCCCTCGGTCCCGCCGGGGCCGCCGCGTACGCCCTGTCCCAGACCGGCGCCGTCCTGGCCGGCAGCACGCCCACGGAGCACGTGCCGTGGATCCCCGCGCTGGGCCTGGCCGTCGACCTGCGGCTCGACTCGCTGTCCTGGTTCATGCTGCTGATCGTCGGCGCGGTCGGCACCCTCGTGCTCCTGTACTGCAGCGCCTACTTCGCGAAGGACGCGCGCGGCCTGGGCCGGTTCGGCGGGTTCCTCGTGGCGTTCGCGGGCTCGATGGCCGGCCTCGTCACGGCCGACGACATGCTCCTGCTGTTCGTGTTCTGGGAGCTCACCACGGTGTTCTCCTACCTCCTGATCGGCCACTACGCCGACCGCACGTCGTCGCGCCGGGCCGCCATGCAGGCCTTGATCGTGACGACCGCGGGCGGCCTCGCGATGCTCGTCGGCGTGGTGGTGCTCGGGGTCGCCGCCGGCACCTGGAGCGTGTCGGCCGTCGTCGCCGACCCGCCGGCCGGGCCCGCGGTGACCGTCGCCGTCGTCTGCCTGCTGGCCGGCGCGGCCACCAAGTCCGCGCTGGTGCCCACGCACTTCTGGCTGCCCGCCGCGATGGCCGCGCCCACGCCCGTGTCCGCCTACCTGCACGCGGCCGCCATGGTGAAGGCGGGCATCTACCTGGTGGCCCGGTTCGCGCCCGCGTTCTCGGACCTCACGGCCTGGCGCACGGTCGTGCTCGTGCTGGGCGGCACCACGCTCCTGCTGGGCGGGTACCGCGCGCTGCGCCAGCACGACCTCAAGCTGGTCCTCGCGTTCGGCACGGTCTCCCAGCTCGGCCTGCTCACCCTCCTGCTCGGCTACGGCACGCGCGCCACCGCGCTGGCGGGCCTCGCGCTGCTCGGCGCGCACGCCATGTTCAAGGCGTCGCTGTTCCTCGTGGTCGGCGTGGTGGACGCGGCGACGGGCACCCGTGACCTGCGCAAGCTCGCCGGCGTCGGACGGCGGCTGCCCGTCACCGCCCTGGCCGCCACGCTCGCGACCGCCTCGATGATCGGCCTGCCGCCGTTCGCCGGCTACGTCGCCAAGGAGGCCGCGCTGGTGGCCTGGGAGCACGACGGCGACGTGCTCGGCCGGGTCATGACCGTCCTGGTCGCCGTGGGCTCGGCCCTCACCGTCGCGTACGGGCTGCGGTTCCTCTGGGGCGCGTTCAAGCCGCGCCTGCCGGCCACGGCCGGGCTCCCGGAACGGGAGGTCGCGACCGCGCACGGCGCGCCGCCCGGCACCACGCCGACGACGACGCCCGCCGCCCTGCCCGACGCCGCACCCGGCACGATCCACCCGCAGCCGTTCTGGATGGTCGCGCCGCCGCTGGTCCTGGCGGTGCTCGGCCTCGTCGTGGCTCTCGTGCCCCAGGTGGGCCAGGAGCTGCTCGCCCCGTACGCCAACACCTACCCCGTCGGAGAGCCGGGGCACCTCGCCCTCTGGGAGGGGTTCACGCCCGCCCTCGCCATCACCGTCGCCGTGTTCCTGGCCGGTGGCCTCGCGTTCTGGCAGCGCGTGCGGATCGAGCGGCTGCAGGACTCGCTGTGGTCCCCCGACGGCGCCGACGTGCTCTACCGCCGCTTCATGCGCAAGCTCGACCGCCTGGCCAGCGACGTCACGGCCGGCACCCAGCGCGGGTCCTTGCCCTTCTACCTGGGCGTCATCCTCGTGACGCTCGCCGTGGGGCCCGGGCTCGCGCTCGCCCTCGGCCTGGTGGGCGAGCCGAACGGCCTCCCGGTCGCGCAGGACGCCGCCGGGCGCGACGGCGTGCTCCACCTCGGCCCGTTCGCCCTGGTGCCGTGGGACCGGCCGGCACAGCTCGTCGTCGTGCTCGTCGTCGTGCTGGCCGCCGTGCTGACCGCGCGGGCCCGGCGCCGGCTCAAGGCGGTGATCCTGGCGGGCGTGGCCGGTTACGGCAACGCGGCCCTGTTCCTGCTGCACGGCGCGCCCGACCTGGCCCTGACCCAGGTGCTGTGCGAGACGCTGACCCTGGTGGTCACGGTGCTGGTGCTCCGCCGCCTGCCGCCGTACTTCTCCGACCGCCCGCTCGCGGCCAGCCGCTGGGTACGGCTCGCGATCGGCGTGGTCACCGGCCTGGTCGTCATGGCGTTCGTGGCCGCCGCCCCCCTGGTGCGGGTGCACATGCCGGTGTCCGTCGACTTCCCGGTCGAGGCCGAGACCTTCGGCGGCGGGCACAACATCGTCAACGTCACGCTCGTCGACATCCGCGCGTGGGACACCGTGGGCGAGATCTCGGTGCTCCTGGTGGCCGCCACCGGCGTCGCGTCGCTCGTCTTCCTGCGGCAGCGCAGCGGCGACGTGCTGCGCCTCGACCGGGCCGCCAACCCGCAGGTGGTCCAGCCCGGCGACGGTGCCAGTACTGGTGCCGGTGCCCGTGCCGGTGCTCAGCCGGCGCGCCGGGGCAGGTGGCTGCTCGCCGGGCCCACGCTCGACCCCGTGCAGCGGTCGATGCTGTTCGAGGTGCTCACCCGCGTGATCTTCCACCCCATGATCCTGTTCGCGCTGTTCCTGCTGTTCAGCGGGCACAACGCGCCGGGCGGCGGGTTCGCGGCGGGCCTCGTGGCCGGCCTGGCCCTGACCGTCCGCTACCTGGCGGGCGGCCGGTTCGAGCTGGGCGAGGCCGCCCCGGTGCACCCGGGGCTCGTGCTCGGCACCGGCCTGTTCCTCTCGGCGGGCGTGGGCCTCGTGGCGCTGCTCGCCGGGCAGGAGGCGCTCGAGAGCACGATCCTCGACCTGCACCTGCCCGTGCTGGGCCACGTCCACCTGGTCACCAGCCTGTTCTTCGACGTCGGAGTGTTCCTCGTGGTCATCGGCCTGGTCATCGACATCCTGCGCACCTTCGGCGCGGAGCTGGACCGGCAGGCGGAACCCTTCGCCTGGTCGATCGGCGAACGACGGCGCGTCGAGGTGCGCGCGGGAGGTGACCGCGCATGATCGTGCTCGACACCGTGCCCTCGGGGGCGCTGCTGCTGACCGTCGGCGTGCTGTTCGCCTCCGGCGTCTACCTGCTGCTGGAACGGTCGCTGACCCGGGTCCTGCTCGGCTTCGTGCTGATGGGCAACGGGGCCAACCTCGCGATCCTCGTGGCCGGCGGCCGCGCGGGGGCGCCGCCCATCACCGGCGCCACCTCGGAGCCGATGAGCGACCCGCTGGCCCAGGCCATGGTGCTGACGTCCATCGTCATCACGCTCGCGCTGGTGGCGTTCGTGCTGGCCATGGCCTACCGCTCCTGGCAGCTGCACGGGCACGACGAGGTGCAGGACGACGTGGAGGACACCCGCATCGCGCGGCTCGCCGTCGCGGACGCGCCGTCGTACGCCGACAGCGACGCCGAGGAATCGGGGTCCACGCTGGACGAGGAGGCGGTGGCCGTGCGGGACGAGGTCGCGCTCCCGGACCCCGCGTCCGAGCCGGACGGCGTCGCCCGGCCCGGCACCGGTGCCCGCGGGGGTGACGGCGCATGAACCTGTGGAGCACGGCGACACTCGTCCCCCTGCCCGTGCTGGTGCCGCTGTTCGCCGCGGGCCTCGCCCTGGCGCTGCACCGGTACGAGCGGGCGCAGCGGATCATCTCCGTGGTCGCCCTGTCGGTGGTGGTGACCGCCGCCGCGGGCCTCGTGGTCGCCGCCAAGGAAGGGCCGGTCGTCATCGACGTCGGCGGGTGGGCCGCGCCCGTCGGGGTCAACCTCGTTGCCGACCCGCTCTCGGCGCTCATGCTGCTGGTCAGCGGCGTGGTGCTGCTGTGCGTCCTGCTCTACTCGATGGCACAGGGCATCGCCGACGGCGCCGACCGGTCGGCGCCCGCCACCAAGGACACCAAGATCCTGCGCAAGGCCCTGGAGGGTCAGGACCCCGACGCCGACGAGGACGTGCGCCGCGACGTGCTGCCCGTGGCGATCTTCCACCCGACGTTCCTCATCCTCGCCGCGGGCGTGGCGGACGCCTTCCTCGCCGGCGACCTGTTCAACCTGTACGTCGGCTTCGAGATCCTGCTCGCCGCCTCGTACGTCCTGCTCACGCTGGGCGGGACCGTCGAGCGCATCCGGGCGGGCAGCATCTACGTGGTGGTCGCGCTGCTCAGCTCGATCGTGTTCCTCGTCGCCGTCGGCCTGGTCTACGCCGCCACCGGCACCGTGAACATGGCCCAGCTCGCCGAGCGGCTGCCCGACATCGACCCCGGCGTGCGGCTCGGCATCCAAGGGCTGCTGCTGCTCGCGTTCGGCATCAAGGCGGCCATCTTCCCGCTGTCCGCCTGGCTCCCGGACTCGTACCCGACGGCCCCCGCGCCGGTCACCGCCGTGTTCGCGGGCCTGCTCACCAAGGTCGGCGTGTACGCGATCCTGCGCACCCAGACCCTGCTCTTCCCGCAGAACGAGGCCCTGGAGGCCGTGCTGCTCGTGCTGGCGCTCGCCACCATGATCGTCGGCATCCTGGGCGCGGTCGCGCAGGACGACGTGAAACGCCTCCTGTCGTTCACGCTCGTGAGCCACATCGGCTACATGATCTTCGGGGTCGCGCTCGCCACCCAGGCGAGCACCGCGGCGGCCATCTTCTACGTGGTGCACCACATCACCGTGCAGACGGCGCTGTTCCTGGTCGTGGGGCTCATCGAGCGCCGCACCGGGACCACGTCGCTGGACCGTCTGGGCGGCCTCGCCACCCTGGCGCCCGGGCTCGCGATCCTGTTCTTCGTGCCGGCGATGAACCTGGCGGGCATCCCGCCGCTGTCCGGGTTCCTGGGCAAGGTGGGCCTGCTGGAGGCCGGCGTGGTGGACGGTTCGGCGCTGGCCTGGGTGCTGGTGGTGGGCTCGGTGGTCACCTCGCTGCTGACGCTCTACGCGGTGGTCCGGGCCTGGAACAAGGCGTTCTGGCAGCCCTGCCCTGAGAAGCTGCCCGATCCGACGTCCCTGCCCTGGGGCATGGTGGGGCCGACGGCGGCGCTGGTGGCCGTCGGGGTGGGGCTCACCGTGGCGGCGGGCCCGCTGTACGACTACGCCGACCGCGCGGCCGAGTCCGTCATGGACGGGCACACCTACATCGAGGCCGTGTTCCCCGACGGCGCGCAGCGGGGCACCGGCGAGTCGAACAAGGTCACCGACGACACCGTGGAGGTGGAGCCGTGAACCACACCGACACCGCGCAGAGCCCTTGGCGCCGGCGGACGCGCCGGGTCGTGACCCTGTGGCCGACCATGGTGGTGGGCGCCGTGCTCTGGGTGCTCCTGTGGGGCGACCTGTCCTGGGCGAACGTGCTGTCCGGTGTGCTGCTCGGCGCGCTCGTGGCGCTGGCCTTCCCGCTGCCGCCCGTCGGCACGGCCACGACCCTGCGGGTCGGGCCGCTGCTCCACCTGCTCGGCCGGTTCGTCGGGGACCTGGTGCTCGCGTCGTTCCAGGTGGCGTGGACCGCGGTGGTCCCGCGCCGGACGGCCCGCGGCGGCCCGACCCCGCACGGCGCCCTGGTCTCGGTGCCGCTGCGCTCGGACTCCGACCTGTTCATCGCCACGACCGCCGGCCTGTCCTCCCTGGTCCCGGGCACGCTCGTGATCGATCTCGACCGGCCCAGCCGGACCCTGCGGCTGCACGTGCTCGACATCGCGGCGTCCGGTGGGCCCGAGGGCGTCCGGGACGCCACCCTCGACCTGGAGGCCCGCCTGCTGCGCGCCTTCGCGCCGAGCACCGAGCTGGCCCGGGTCGGGCTGGCGCCGTACACCCTGCACAAGGAGGAACGCCGATGATGCTCGCCGTCGGGGTGGTAGCGACCACCCTGCTCGCCGTGGGCGCGCTGCTCGCGGTGGTCCGGATCGAGCGCGGGCCGACCATGCTGGACCGGACCGTGGCGTTCGACGTGCTCACCACCGCCCTCGTGGGCGCCATCGCGGTCGAGGCCGCGATCTCCCGCCGCACCGAGTCCGTGCCCATCCTCGTGGTGCTCTCGCTGGTGGGGTTCATCGGGTCGGTGACGATCGCGCGCTTCGCCGCCGTCGAGCCCCCCAAGAACGGCACGGCCGCGCAGCGGTCCGGGCCGCGGCCTAGCTCGGTCGGCCCGGGTCCGGGAAGTGGTGCGGTCGCCGGCTCGGAGTCCGAGCCGACGTCGGACGCCGGGACCACGAACGCCGGCGGGGAGGTGTCATGACCGTCGTGACCGACGTCGCCGCCGCCGTCTGCCTGCTGCTCGGCGCCTTCTTCTCGTTCTCCGCGGGGGTCGGCGTGATGCGGTTCGACAACCTGCTCTCGCGGATGCACGTCGTGGCCAAGCCGCAGGTCCTGGGTCTGCTGCTGCTCCTGGCGGGCGTCGCGCTCCGGCTGCAGGACAAGGGCTCCGCGACCATGCTCCTGCTCGTCGCCATCTTCCAGCTCATGACGTCCCCGGTGGCCGCCTACATGGTGGGCCGGGCCGGGCTGCGCACCCGCTGCGTGGACGCGACGCTCCTGGACACCGAGGACGACGCCTTCCCGGTGCGCTCCTCGACGCCTGGGGACCAGGCGTGAGGTCCGGCTAGGCCGCGCCGCCGCTGGTGGCGGGCTCGTCCGCGGGCTCGTCCGCGGGCTCGTCCGCGGGCCGGTCGGCGGGTTCGTCGGGCTCGTCAGGCTCGTCGCCGGCCGTCGCCGCGGACCGGCGCTCCGCCTGGGCGTCGCGCATCCGCTCGGCGGCGTCGTACCCGAGCGCGGCCTCGGCCGCCTCGTCGGCGAGGGCCAGGCCGGCCGTGCCGTACAGGTGGAACACCGCGTCGGCGCCGTGCCGCTCGAGCTCGGCCGCGTCGTCGTCGTACCGGGCGATGGCGGCGACCGTGCCGTCGAAGCCGCTCGCCCGCAGCTGGGACAGCGCGATGAGGTTGGCGGCGTGGAACGGCATGGCGAGGATCGCGAGGCGGACGGCGCCGGCACTGCGCACCCGGCCCCAGAACTCGATGTCCGTCGCGTCGGCCTGCACCACGGTGAAACCCTCGCCGCGCAGGGCCGCGACGCGGGTCGGGTCGTGCTCGACGCCCACGACGTCCAGGCCGTAGTCGTCGCGGAGCTGCCGGACGGCGCCGCGGCCGACCCGGCCCATGCCGAGCACCAGCGCCTCCGCGCCGGACACGTCGATGAGCCGCTCCTCGCGGTGCAGCCACTCGTTGGGCTTGGACGGGAAGCGCTTGGCGAGCGACATGGCGAACTCGTTGCCGCGCGTGTTGATCGCGGAGGACAGCACGAAGCTGGCGGCGACGGCGACGGCGAGCACGACGAGCCACTCGTCGTGCAGCAGGCCGGTCTGGGAGCCGACCGCGACGACGATGAGGCCGAACTCGGAGTAGTTGGCCAGCACCAGCCCGGACAGGATCGCCGTGCGTTTGCGCAGGCGCATCAGGCGCAGCAGCACGGCCGTGACGATCGCCTGCAGCGGCAGCATGAGCAGCAGGAGCAACCCGACCACCGCGGCCTGCCAGGTGAGCTCGCCGGAGAAGCCGATCGAGACGAAGAAGCCGACCAGCAGCAGCTCCTTGACGGTGAACAGGTTGCGGGACAGCTCGGTCGCGGCGGGGTGACCGGCCAGGAGCATGCCCATCACGAGCGCGCCGAGGTCACCCTTGAGCCCGACGGCCTCGAACAGCGCGTAGCCCGGGCCGAGCGCGACGGCCACGCCGAACAGGGCCTGCAGCTCGCCGTGGCCCACCCGCGACCACACCTTGCGCAGCAGCCAGGCACCCGGGACAAGCAGCACGAGGGCGAACGCCCACGGGCTCGGCGGGTGGTCGGAAGCAACCGACAGGAAGACGACGGCGATCAGGTCCTGCATGACGAGCACGCCGATGGCGATCCGGCCGTAGAGGGCGGACTGGTCGGAGCGGCCGTCGAGCACCTTGACCACGAACACCGTGGAGGAGAACGACAGGGCGAGCCCGAGGAGCGCGAGGACACCCAGGCCCTCGCCTGCGAGCATCGAGAAGCCGACCACGCCGAGCAGGCCGAGGAAGCCCACCGCGATCGCGACGCTGACCAGCAGGTGCGCGACGGTGGTGAACCAGACGTCCCTGCGCAGCAGCGTCTTGACGTCGAGCTTGAGGCCGATGCCGAAGAGCAGCAGCGTCACGCCCAGGTCGGCGATGGTCCCGAGGTAGGCCGGCTCCTGGACGCCCGCCGCGTGGAGCGCGAACCCGGCCACCAGGAACCCGACCAGGGGCGGCAGCCGGAGCAGCACCGCGCCCAGCCCGGCCGCGACCGTGGCTACCAGGAAGATCGCAGCGGTGGCCATGCCCCGAGTTTAGTTGTCGCGTGTTTCAGGAAACCGCCGCCTCCGCACGCAGCGCGGGTGAAAGGGTGCCCTTGTCCTCGACGGTCACGCCCTCCAGGCCCAGCCACCTGGCCATGGCGTGCAGCTCGTGCGCCAGCCGGGCCGGCGTGTGGTCCGTCAGCGTCGGTTCGGCGTGCGCCGACTGGACCCGCAGCACGCCGGCCGCCCGGTCGGCCTTGAGGTCCACGCGGGCCGTGAGCTGCGCGTCCTCGAGGAACGGGAGCACGTAGTACCCGTCGGTGCGCTGGGCGGCGGGGGTGTAGATACCGATCCGGTAGCGCATGCCGAACAGGCGCTCCAGGCGGGTGCGCTCCCAGACCAGCGGGTCGAACGGGGCGAGCAGGGCCTGCCCCGCCGCGCGCCGTGGCCGGGCGGCGTCACGGTGCAGGAACCACTTCTCCGACCCGCCGGCCACACGCGCGGGCAGCAGCACGCCGTCCTCCGCGAGCTCGGCCAGGGCCCGGTCCGCGACCGGCCCCTTGAGCCGGTAGTAGTCCTTGATGCTGCGTGCGTCGCCGATCCCCTGCGCCCGCGCGCCGAGCTCCAGCAGGGCCTTCTTGGCCTCGAGCTCGGGCACGTCGACCAGGGCCGACGGCGGCAGCACCCGCTCCGGCAGGTCGTAGAGCCGCTCGAACTGCGCGTTGCGCCCCGCCGAGACCACCTCACCGGTGAAGAACAGGTGCTCGACCACGCGCTTCTCGGTGCTCCAGTCCCACCAGGTGCCGCGCTTGCGGCGCACCGAGCGCCCCTCGGAGACGAACCGGTCGTGGATCTGGGAGGCCGACAGCGGACCCTCGGACGCCACCAGGTCGTGCACCTCGCGGACCTGCGGCGCGTCAGGCAGGCGCACGCCGTCCAGCTCGCGCCAGTCGTACTCCTCGGCGAACCACCGGCGGCGGAACGCCAGCAGCGGCCAGGCGTGCGGGGGCACGTAGGCCGCGACGTGCGCCCAGCTCTCCACGAGCCGGCGGTCCGCCACCGCGCCCCGCGTCGAGCGCCGGGCGTACCTGCCCGACACCGTGGCCCGGTCCAGCAGGTCGGTGTCGTACGGGCCCAGCCGGGAGAACAGCGGCAGCAGGTGCGCACGGGCCAGGACGTTCACCGAGTCGATCTGGAACAGGCCGAGCCGGTCGATCACGCCCTGGACGTGCCGCATGGTGCGCGGCCCGTCGGTGCGCGGGCGATGCAGGCCCTGGGCCGCCACGGCGACCCGGCGGGCCTGGTCGAAGGACATCTGGATCGGTTGCACGGCCCCATCCTGCCGCGCACCACTGACACTGACCGGCCGGAGGGATGGGTGGGCGCACAGGCCTGTGGACAACCGGCGGCAAGGCGCGCGGGCGGGCAGGGTGGTCGGGTGCGTCCCGTCCGCGAGCTCGCTCGCCTCCTGCTGCCCGTCACCTGCCCCTGCGGCGAGCTCGACGTGCCCTGGTGCGCCGGGTGCGCGGCCCTCCTGGCCGGCCCGTTCGCGCGGGTCGAGCACGGCGCGCCCCGCCTGGACCGGCTCGACGGCGTGCCGCCGGTGCCCGTGTGGGCGCTCACGCCGTACGCCGGCCCCGTGCGTGACGTCGTCGTGCACTGGAAGGACCGCGGGCGGGCCGACCTCGACCGCCTCCTCGCACCGGCGCTGCGCCGGGCCGTCGCCCGCCTGGGGCCGGTGCTCTCCCCCGCGTGCGGTGCACCCCTCGCGGTCGTGCCCGTGCCGTCCACGGGGGCCGCGCGCCGGGCGCGCGGCCGCGAGCCCGTGGCCGTCCTGGCCCGGTCGGTGGCCCTGGGGCTGCACGACGGCGGGGTGCCCGCGCGTGTGGTGCCCGCCCTCGCCCGGACCGGCCGCGGGCGTGACCAGGTGGGCCTCGGCGCACGGGCCCGCGGGCGCAACCTGAGCAGTTCCGTCCGCATGACGAGACGCGGGGCGCGGGCGCTCGGACAAAGATCCATGTGCATTCTTGTGGACGACGTGCTCACGACCGGCGCGACCCTCGCCGCCGTCGAACGGGCGCTCGAGGGCTGCGGGCACGACGTGCTGGGAGCAACCGTGCTGGCAGCGACGCCGGCCCCCGGGACGCGAGCCGCGGATCGCGGAAACGTGACCGTCGGGTGAAAGCGGCGTTCCGATCCGAACCTGAAAGTGTGACAGATCTGTGTCGTCTTGTTCACCGTTGGTTGGGACTGTCGTTACCCAGGCGACGGAGTTAGCCTGAACCTCCCACGCAAGATCCGAGGCTCGACGAAGTTGTCGGGCGCCGCGACGGGAGGTGGTTCGTGCCCGGCACCAGCAGGGGGTGCCAGACCCAGTAGAGACGGGCGCGCGCCGCCGGCAAGGGACGGCGTGGCCCAGAGTTCCCGGAGCGGAGATACGCACATGGAAATTGTCGTTGTCGGCAGGCACACGGACGTGGCAGACCGTTTTCGCCAGCACGTGGAGGACAAGCTCGCCAAGGTGGAGCTGCTGTCCCCCTACGTACGCCGGGTGGACGTGGAGGTCACGCACGAGAACAACCCGAGGCTGTCCGAGAACCGCGAGCGCGTCGAGCTCACGCTGCGCGCCAAGGGCCCGGTGATCCGCGCCGAGGCTGCGGCAGACGACCGCTTCGGCGCCCTGGACCTCGCGATCGACAAGCTGAACGAACGACTCCGCCGAGCCCGGGACCGTCGCAAGGACCACCGGAACAACAAGGTGCTCGCCCCCGTGGACGTGCGCCCGCTCGACGAGATCCTGACCGACGGCGGCTCCGGTGGACCCGAGCCCCAGATCTCGACCCCGGCAGCGCTGGCCGCGCCGGGTGACTCCGTGGAGACCACGATCGGCGACTCGCCCGTGGTGATCCGCCAGAAGCTGCACCACGCCGACCCGATGACCCTCGACGACGCGGTCTACGAGATGGAGATGGTGGGCCACGACTTCTACCTCTTCATCGACAAGGAGACGTCGCGTCCGTCCGTGCTCTACAAGCGCAAGGGCTGGTCGTTCGGTGTGATCCAGCTCGACAACCCGTGCGGCGGCGCCCCGGTCACCGACCTGACGTAGCGAGACGGTGTAGCCGAGAGGGCACGACCAGAGCAGGACGGCGGCGAGGCGGATGCGGTTCCGCCTCGCCGCCGTCGTGTCTCCCGGCCGGACCCGGCCGGACCCGGCCGGGTCAGCCGGGGTAGCTGACGAGGTCCACGTCCTCGGCGATCGGCTGCCAGACGCCGGTCTCCTCGTGCTCCAGGCTGCCGTCCTCGGTGAGCACGAGAATCCCCTCGTCGTTCACGCCCGCCGCGATCTGCACGACGTCGGTGAGCCCCGGGAGCTGGCGCGACTGCCCGGCGGTGCCGGCCAGGCCGCCGACGCCCGCGTTCCAGACGGAGGACGTCCCCTGACCGTTCCGGGTCAGGAGGGCGAGCGTGGTGAGCCCCGCCCAGCGGGCCTCCACGACGTCGGCCACCGGAGCGGCGACCGAGAGCGCCGGCGCCAGGCTGACCGGGGCGTGCTCGGCGTCGCGCACGATGCCGGCCACCTGCACCTGCCGGCCGGACGGCGTCTCGCTGACGACCGCGACGCGCGAGCCCTCCGGCGACACCGACACGCTGATCACCCTGCGGCCCTTGAGCCACTCGGGCTTCAGCTCGACCACGTCGAGCGCGTCCGTCGCCACCCGCAGCTTGCCCGCGTCGCCGCTGGTCCAGGTACTGCCGAACTTGTCCACCGACGGCGCCGCCAGGTCGGACCCCTCCAGGACCGGAACCGGGCCCTCGCCCTCGTCGAGGGAGAGGTTGACGATCCGGTCCGTGCCGTCGCGCACCACGATGGGTGTGGTCCCGGGGCTGACGGCGAGCGCGGTCGGGTCGATGCCCGACAGGTCGACGGACACGTCGTGCTCGACGAGCCGGCCGTCGTCCACCCGGAACAGGCTGTCGTCCTGGAGCACGATCGCCTGGGCGATCGTCGCCGGGAGGTCCACGTCGGCCGCGTCGACCGACAGCCGGTTCTGGTTGCTGAACAGCTCGACGGGAATCACCCGGCCGGCGCCCTCGGAGAGGGTCGCGGAGAACTGCGCCGCGATCACCGCGCGCTGCGCCGCGGGCACCTCGCTGATCTGCTCGGTGAGCCGGATCGGCACGACGTCGGCGTCGTCCCTGCTCTGGACGGAGGGCGAGACGAGCCCGGTCCCGTCCGGCACCAGGGACTGCGTGGCGCCCTGGAGCCACTCGGGCGGCCCGGCGAGGATCTGCTCCACGGCCACCTTCTGCCACAACCGGCGCGGGAACCAGCGCAGGTCGGGCACCAGGGTCGTGACCTCGTTCGCGCTCGGGAAGTACAGCCGCGTGGCCCGGTACTGGTTGGCGAAGAGGTTGGCGGGCACGAGCACACCGTTGTCGAGGGCCGAGATGCGCCACTCGCCGCCCACCATGACGAGCGTGAACCGGTAGCCGACCTCGCGCGGGCTGCCCACCTCGGTGTAGGCGCCGGTGCTGTCCAGGGTCGCGATGGTCGTCGCCTTGACGACGATCTCCACCGTGTCGGTGGTCCCGAGGTCGATCTCCTCCTCCAGCGGCTCCGGCAGCGGCGCCTCGCGGACGACGCGCACCGCCTCGTCCGGGTTCCAGGCGACCGAGACATCGGCCGTGAGGAACTCCCGGGCGGTCTGGAACTCCTTGGGCGACGTCGCCGCAGCCGCCGCAGCGCCGAGGAAGCCCGACACGATCGCCTGCGGCTCCGTGCCGGGCATGGGTCCGCGCGGCAGCATCGCGATGTCGGCCTGCGGCTCGACGGGCGCGGTGCCCACCCGGACGGGGCCGGAGGTGGGGATCTGGGCGCAGGCACCGAGCCCGACGGCGGTGAGCAGGGCGACGGCGACGGCGGCCACCGTGTTCGCCGCCCTGCGGTTCGCTGCCCTGCGCATCAGTGCACCTCCAGGTCGTTCGTCGCGGGTCTCGATCCGGCACGCTCGCCGCGCTCGTCCGGCTCCGCGAGATCCAGCCCTGCGAGCTCCGGCTCCGCGAGCTCCGGCTCCGCGAGCTCCGGCTCCGCGAGCTCCGGCTCGCCGGGCTCGGTACGGGAAGGCCTGGAGTCCGACAGACCCTGACCGGACAGGTCCGGGATCTGCGTCGGCGTCGGACCGGCGGCCGGGTGCACCGCGGGGACCTGACCCGTGCGCGCGCCGAGCCCGTGCGAGGCGGGCGCCATGGTCACCGGCGGCTCCCCCAGCTGGATGCCCGCGCTGCGCGGGAGCGTGAGGCGGAAGCTCGCCCCCTGCCCCGGGCGGCCCCAGGCGTCGAGGCGGCCCGCGTGCAGGTGGGCGTCCTCCAGGGCGATCGCCAGGCCCAGGCCGGAGCCGCCCGTGGTGCGGGCGCGCGCCGGGTCGGCCCGCCAGAACCGGTCGAACACGTGCTCGACCTCCTGCTTGGTCATGCCGACGCCGTAGTCGCGCACCACGACCGCCACCGCGCGGTCGCTCTCCGCGACCGTCACCTCGACGGGGCGCTCCTCCGCGTGCTCGATCGCGTTGACCACGAGGTTGCGCAGGATGCGCTCGATCCGGCGCGGGTCGAAGTCGGCTGCGGCGTCGCCGTCGGGCAGGCGCACCGAGACCCGGACGTCCTTGGTCTCCGCCAGCGGGGCGGCCTGCTCCACCACGGACATGACCAGGTCGCCCAGGTCGCGGCGCTCGGCGTCGAGCACGGCGGCGCCGGCGTCGAACCGGCTGATCTCCAGCAGGTCGGCCAGCAGCGACTCGAACCGGTCGATCTGACCCAGCAGCAGCTCGGCGGACCGGCTGGCGTCCGCGTCCATCTGGTCACGCGACTCGTGGATGATCTCGCTCGCCATCCGGATGGTCGTCAGCGGTGTGCGCAGCTCGTGCGACACGTCGGAGACGAACCGCCGCTGCATCGCGGAGAGCTCCTCCATGCGCCGGATCTGGTCCTGCAGGCTCTCGGCCATCTCGTTGAACGACCGCGCCAGGCTCGCCATCTCGTCGGCGCCCCGCGCGCCGGGCATGCGCTCCGAGAGGTGCCCCTCGGCGAGGCGCTCGGCCACGGTCGCGGCCCTCGTCACCGGCGTCACCGTCTGCCGGGCCATCGTCCACGTGACGACGCCGAGCAGGGCCAGCATCCCGAACCCGCCCGCGAGCAGCACGCGGTGCACGAACGACAGCGTCTCCTGCTCGGGCTCCAGGGAGTAGAGGTAGTAGATCTCGTAGCGGGCGTCGGGCGCCGCCTGGACCGTGGAGCCCACGATGACGCCAGGCCGGACCACGCTCGGGTCGTCGACCGCCGGGATGCCCACCGCCTGCAGCACCTGGTCGTCCTCGGAGGCGATGTTCGCCTGGCGCAGCTCGTCGGTGATGACCACGTCCCTCAGGTCGCCCCGGGACACGACGTCGGACACCTGCGCGGTACCGCCGGGCTCCTGCAGCAGGAAGTAGTCCTGCGCGGTGGAGCCGCTGGTGGCGGTGAGCGTCGAGACCGTGTCGTTGAGCAGGCTCTGCAGGTCGCCGTTCGACGTCGTCGCGGAGTTCGAGAAGTTCTCCGAGACCTGCGTCGTCAATGCGGCGGCCTCCCGGTCGATCGCCGCGAGCCGCTGCTCGTAGATCCCGTCCCGCACCGACGTCGACAGGTACAGCCCGAGCACCGCGATCGCCGCCAGGCCGATCGCGAGCGCGGTGGTGACGACACGCAGCTGCAGCGAGGAGCGCCACTGCGCGACCCCGCGGCGGGTGGCCCGGACCGTGACCACCCGGACCCGTGAGACCACTCGGCGAAGCCGTGTGACCAGGCCGGACGGCATCAGCGTGTCGCGCCCGCCTTGTAGCCGACGCCGCGCACCGTCAGGACGATCTCCGGGTTCTCCGGGTCACGCTCGATCTTGGAGCGCAGGCGCTGCACGTGGACGTTGACCAGGCGCGTGTCCGCGCTGTGCCGGTAGCCCCACACGCGCTCCAGCAGCACCTCGCGCGTGAAGACCTGCCACGGCTTGCGCGCCAGCGCGACGAGCAGGTCGAACTCGAGAGGGGTGAGCGCGATGCGCTCGCCGTCGCGCGTCACGGTGTGGCCCGTGACGTCGATCTCGACGTCGCCGACGACCAGCCGCTCCGGGCCCGGGTCCTCGCTGCGGCGCAGGCGGGCCTTGATCCGGGCGACGAGCTCCTTGGGCTTGAACGGCTTGGACACGTAGTCGTCGGCGCCGGACTCGAGGCCCACCACCACGTCGAGCGTGTCCGACTTGGCCGTCAGCATGATGATCGGCACGCCCGACTCGGCGCGGATCTCGCGGCAGACCTGGACGCCGTCCTTGCCCGGCAGCATGAGATCGAGCAGCACGAGGTCTGGCTGATGGGTCCGGAACATGCCCAGCGCGGAGTCCCCGTCGGCGCAGAAGATCGCCTCGATGCCCTCGCCCTTGAGGACGATGCCGATCATCTCCGCCAGTGCTGTGTCGTCGTCGACGACAAGAACTCGTACCTTCATGCCCTCCAGTGTGCCAGCCTGGTCCAGCAAACCCGGCCTTGTGGGCCCCGACCTGGCGTGTTCGGCCCAGGTTCACCCGGTGGGGGTATGCCGCGGGCCGCGGGTGGACCGCATCCCGGTACGGGGGAAAACCCCCGGACAACCCGGCGGTCGACCCCATGTCGCCGCCGCCCCGTGAGGGGCGAACCTGGCACCATGACAACCATGACCGCCGACCGGCTCGCACCCGTCGCCGTCCCGGGCGGCGCCGCGCGGCCTGGCCCCGGCTTCCTCACCGCACCGTTCGCGGCCCGCACCTGGCGCGAGCAGGGCTACCTGACGCTGGTGCTCCTGCTGGCCCCGTTCGCCCTGACCTACACGCTCTTCGCGGTCAGCTTCACGGCCGGCATCGCCGTCACGGTGGTCGGGCTGTTCGTGGCCGGGGCCGTCGTGGCCGGTGGCCGCGGCTGGGGCGCGATGTACCGCGGTCTCGCCCGCGACCTGCTCGACCTCGACGTCGCCGTGCCCGCCCCGTACGTCCGGCCGCGCGGCTTCTGGCGCACGATCGGCTCCCTGATCGGCGACGCCACCGGGTGGCGCGCCCTGCTGTTCATGTTCGTCACCTTCCCCCTCGCCATCCTGTCCTTCGTCACGAGCATCACGTTCCTGGCCACCGGCCTGGGCGGCCTGACCTACTGGTTCTGGTACCGGTACCTGCCGGAGCAGACCGGCAGCGACGGCGCGCTGCACCGCGGCGCCCAGTTCGGCGACGCCTACTTCCTCGACACGCCGCCGCGCCTGGCCCTCGCCGCGCTCGCCGGGCTGCTGCTGCTCCTCTGCTGGCCGTGGATCACGCGGATGTTCGCGCTGCTCTTCCGGGTGCTCACCGCCGGCCTGCTGAGCCCCACCCGGGCGAGCCTGCGGGTCGCCGAGCTGGAGCGGTCCCGCACCGGCACCGTGGACGACGCCGACGCCCGCCTGCGCCGCATCGAGCGCGACCTGCACGACGGCACGCAGGCCCGCCTGGTCGCCGTCGCCATGCAGCTCGGCGAGGCGCGCGAGCAGCTGGCCGACGGCGGCGACGTCACCCAGGCCGCCGAGCTGGTCGACACCGCGCACGCGTCGACCAAGGAGGCGCTCACCGAGCTGCGCGAGCTGGCCCGGGGCATCCACCCGCCGGCGCTCGACAGCGGCCTCGGCGTGGCGCTGGAGACCCTCGCGGCACGGTCGGCCCTGCCCGTCACCGTCGACGTGGACCCGAGCGTCGAGGCGGACGGCCGCCTGGCCCCGGCGCTGGAGTCGATCGCCTACTTCAGCGTCGCCGAGCTCGTCACGAACGCGGCCAAGCACGCGCGCGCCTCCGGCGTGTACGTGCTGGTCGAGCCCGCGGCCGGCGCCGGCGGCGCCGGGGCGGCGCTCCGGATCCGGGTGCGCGACGACGGCCGCGGCGGCGCCGTGGTCGTCGCGCCCGACGGCTCGGGTCTTCGGTCCGGCCTGGCCGGGCTGGCCGACCGGGTGCGGTCCGTCGACGGCACGTTCGACCTGTCCAGCCCCGCCGGTGGGCCTACGGTGGTCACCGTGACCCTGCCCACCCCCAGCCCGTCCGGACGCCCGTGACCGGCCCGGCCGACCCGACGTCCGGCACCGGCACCACCGGCACCGGTCTGCGCGTGATCGTCGCGGAGGACTCGGCGATCCTGCGTGACGGCCTCGCCGCGCTCCTGACGCGACGGGGCCACACCGTGACCGGCGTCGGCGACGGGAACGCGCTGGAGCGCGAGGTCGCCCGCGCCGTCCGGGAGGAGTCGCTGCCCGACGTCGTCGTGGCGGACATCCGCATGCCGCCCACCTTCACCGACGAGGGCCTGCGGGCCGTGCTGAGCCTGCGCGCCCGGCACCCGCGCCTGCCCGTGCTGCTGTTCTCGCAGTACGTGGAGACGCGGTACGCGAGCCGGCTCCTGGCCGGCGACGCACGCGGCGTCGGCTACCTGCTCAAGGACCGGGTGGCCGACGTGCGCGACTTCGTCGACGCGCTCGGCCGCGTGGCGCAGGGCGCCACGGTGCTGGACCCGGAGGTGGTCACGCAGCTCATGGGCTCCGCTCGGCAGGACACCGCCCTGGACCGCCTGTCGGCCCGGGAGCGCGAGGTGCTGGGTCTGATGGCGCAGGGCCGGTCCAACAAGGCGGTCGCGGACCTGCTGCACCTGTCGGCCGGGGCGGTCGAGAAGAACGTCGCGGCCATCTTCACCAAGCTGGACCTGCCGCAGGACGCCGCCGACCACCGCCGGGTCCTGGCCGTGCTCCGCCACCTCGGCGTGTGACCGCGGGCGGAGCCCACGACCGAAAACCGATAGACCCCCTAACGTTTCTTGTCTAGCATGTGTCCGATTCGGCATGGACCGGATGAACCGGACAAGTGGACAGGGGAGATCTATGGGCAGAACGCAGAGGTTGCGCCTCGCGGCCATGGCGGCCGCCGTGACCGTCACGGCGACGGTGGCCGTCGTCCCGACGGCCTGGGGCGCGGCCGCCACCGGCGCGCCGCCGGCCCGGGTGGCCAAGACCGCCGACACCGGGATCGTGTCGGCGGTCGCGCCGGTCCTGAAGGCGGACGGCGCCTCCCGGCGCACCTACTCCGCCCAGGAGCTGCAGCGGGTCGACGCGGAGGGCGGCGACCCCGCCGTGCTGGAGTACTGGACGGAGGAGCGGATGGCGGCAGCGAAGCCGTTGGACGCCCCCGGGGACCCCGCGCTCGTCGAGAAGATGGCGAAGGGGGTCGCCGCGGAGCTCATGGCCGGCACCACGGTGGGCCGCGCGGGCGGCCTGCCGGCGGCCCCGCTGGGCGACGACGCCCAGGACGGCAAGGTCGTGACCCGCCCGGTGGCACCCGAGGGCGCCCCGGCGGGCGGGGCGCAGACCCAGTCGATCAACACGTTCCCGATCAGCACCGGCAAGCTCTTCATCGGTGGCTACGGGAGCGGGAGCTACTGCTCGGCGGCCACGATCAACACCAGGTCGAAGCGGGTGGTGATCACCGCCGGGCACTGCGTGCACGAGGGCCGGGGCGGTACCTGGCACAGCAACCTGGTCTTCGTGCCGAGGTACGACGGCACCGCGGCCGACCCGACGCCCTACGGGACGTTCCAGGCGCGCACCCTGCACACCTTCAAGACCTGGATCCAGAAGGGCGGCACGGCGCAGGGCTGGTACCGCGACGTCGGGATGATGACCACGTTCGCGAACGAGGCGGGGCAGCGCGTGGTCCCGGCCGTCGGCGGCAACGGGCTGAAGATCGACCAGTACTACCGCTGGCCGGTGAAGGTCTTCGGGTACCCGTCGAACCGCGACTACGGCGAGGTGATGTGGGGCTGCCAGGGCATGACCCGCAAGAGCAGCGTCGCGGCCCGCACCTCGCTGATCAGCGGGTGCAACTTCGGCACCGGGTCCTCCGGCGGCCCGTGGGTGTGGCACTACAGCGACCGCACGCGCCTGGGGTACGTCCGCGGGGTCACCTCGTACGGGACCCCGCAGAACCGGTCCATCGGCGCGCCGCACTTCGACAGCGCGGTGCACCGGCTCGCCGTCCAGACCAACGGGTGAGCAGCAGCGCCCGGCCGCCTCGTGCGGCCGGGCGCTGTGCTCGTCCGGGTCGGCCGGCGGCCGCTCCGTGAGAGCCGGTCGGTCAGAGCCGGCCGGCGGCCTTGAGGGCCAGGTACTCGTCGGCGAGCCGCGGCGCGAGGTCGTCCGGCAGCGCCTCGACGACGTCGGCCCCGTAGCGGCGCAGCATCGTGGTGACCGCGGTGCGCTCCAGGTCGCCCCGGGCCGCGGCCGCGGCGTCGTACACGTCGGCAACCGTCTCGCGGCCGGCGCGCAGCGCCGCCACCTCCTCGTCCGCGACGGAGGCGACGACCACGGTGTGGTCGCGGGCGAGCTGGTCCACCACGGGCAGCAGGCCGTTCTCCACCGCCGCCGGGTCCAGGGTGGTGAGCAGCACCACCAGCGCGCGCTGCGTCATCCGGGTGCGCACCTGCGCCACCACGCCCGGCCAGTCCGTCTCCAGCAGCACGGGGTCCACGGTGGCCAGCGACTCCGCCAGGGCCGGCATGAGCCGGGGTCCGGCGGCACCCGCCACCCGCGCCCGCACGGTGCGGTCGAACGCCACGAGCTCCACGCGGTCGCCCGCGTGCCCGGCCAGCGCCGAGAGCAGCAGCGCCGCCTCGATGCTGGCGTCCAGGCGCGGCGCGCCCGTCGAGTCGGCCGCGCCCACGCGGGCCGCGGCCGTGCGGCCGGTGTCTAGGACGATCAGCACGCGCCGGTCCCGCTCGGGGCGCCAGGTGCGCACCACCACCTCACGACGGCGGGCGGTGGCCCGCCAGTCGATCGAGCGGACGTCGTCGCCCACCACGTACTCCCGCAGCGAGTCGAACTCCGTGCCCTCGCCGCGGATCTGCACGGCGGCGCGGCCGTCCATCTCCCGCAGCCGAGCCAGGCGCGACGGCAGGTGCTTGCGGCTGGCGAACTCCGGCAGCACGCGCAGCCGGCCCGGGACAGGCAGCGTCACCTGGCGGCCGGCCAGGCCCAGCGGCCCGAGGCTGCGGACGGTCACGCCGCCCGCCGCCCGGTCGCCGCGCCGCGTCGGCACGAGGACGGTCGGCAGGCGCGCGGCCTCGCCGTCGGGCAGGTCCACGTGGTGGCGCCCCGGCCCGCCCGACGCCGGGCGCACGCGGTCGGACCTGCCCCGCCCCGGACCCGCACCGGCCGACGGGCCCCACGCGTCCCGGACCACCGCCCGCAGGCGCCGGCCGGACGCGTTGCGGACCACGAGCTCGCTCGTCGCCTCGGAGCGCAGCCGGACCGACGCCGGCACACGCCGCTGCACCGCCACGCGGCGCGGCGAGGCGGCCAGGACGACGTCGGCCACGCACACCAGGACCACGAACGTGGCCCAGACCAGCACCGTCCCGTTGGCCGGCAGGAGCAGCACGGGCACCACGCCGAGCCCCATCAGGGCGGCGGCCCGCCACGTCACGACCATGCGGCCCTCAGCGCGGCACGGGCACGGAGGCCAGCACCGTGTCCAGCACGCCCTCGGCGGTGACGCCCTCGAGCTCGGCCTCGGCGCGCAGCTGCACGCGGTGCCGCAGCGTCGGGTGGGCCAGCGCCTTGATGTCGTCCGGCGTCACGAACGAGCGGCCCGACAGCCACGCCCAGGCCCGCGCCGTGCGCAGCAGCGCGGTGGCGCCACGCGGCGAGACACCGAGCGAGAGCGACGGCGAGAACCGCGTGGCGCGGCACACGTCGACGGCGTAGCCCAGCACCTCGCGCGACACCTGGACGCGCGCGACCTCGGCGCGGGCGCGCTCCAGCACCCCGGCGTCGGCCACGGGCGTGACGCCGGCGGCCGCCAGGTTGCGGGGGTCGAACCCGGCGGCGTGCCGGGCCAGGACCTCGACCTCCTGCTCCCGCTCGGGCAGCGGCAGCACGAGCTTGAGCAGGAACCGGTCGAGCTGGGCCTCGGGCAGCGGATAGGTGCCCTCGTACTCGACGGGGTTCTGGGTGGCGATGACCAGGAACGGGTCCGGCAGCGGGCGCGGCGTGCCGTCCACCGACACCTGACGCTCCTCCATCGCCTCCAGCAGGGACGCCTGGGTCTTGGGGGGCGTGCGGTTGATCTCGTCCGCCAGCACCAGGTTGGTGAACACCGGTCCCTCGCGGAACGAGAACTCGGCCGTGCGCGCGTCGTAGACGAGCGAGCCCGTCACGTCGCCCGGCATGAGGTCGGGCGTGAACTGGATGCGCTTGGTGTCCAGCTTCAGGGCCGCCGCGAGGGTGCGGACCAGCAGCGTCTTGGCGACACCCGGCACACCCTCCAGGAGCACGTGGCCCTGGCACAGCAGCGCGATGAGCAGGCTGGTCACGGCCGCGTCCTGCCCGACGACGGCCTTGCCCACCTCCGTACGGACCGCCGCCAGGGCGGAGCGCAGCTCCTGCGACGGGGCGGGCGGCTGGGCCGGGGCGGGCGCGGCGTCGACCGGGCCGGCCGCGGCCGGGCCGTTCACCGGCACCGTCTGCACGGTCTGGGCGGCCGGGGCGGCGGGCGCCCCGGGTTGCCCGGCCTGCGGGTCGGACGTCGGCTCCGCGGGCCGGCTCGCGCTCTGCGCGGGGAAGGCTGGTTCGGTCACGGTCGGTGGACCTCGCTCTCCAGGGTGTCGAGTCGGCGCACGAGCTCGGCGAGCGCGGCGTCGTCAGCGGGCGGTGGGCCGTAGAGCAGGTCTGCCACCTGCTGCGACGGGCGGTTCGTGGCGGCCACGACGGCGTCGACCACGGTGTTGGCGTCGGACGAGCGGGCCAGACCGAGGCGCGAGGCGATCCGGTCGGCGGACGCCGCCCTCAGGCCGGCGGCGGCGTGCCCGCGGGCGCGGGCGGCCCGGTACAGGCGAGCGCGACCGCGCGTGGCCTCGGCCGAGCGGACGAGCACCGGCAGGTCCTCGACGACCAGCGGCCCCATGCGGCGCACGCGCCAGAGCGCGAGCAGCACCGCGGCCAGCAGGGCCACCAGGGCGACCGGCGCGGAACCGGGCGGCATGACCGCGTTCACCTGGCCACGTTCGGCGGGGGTGGGCTCGTCGCTGCCGGTGGTGATGTCCATCGGGTCCGGGACCAGCCAGACGAGGTCCTCGTTCTGGCCGAGCATCCACAGCGCGAGCGCCGAGTTGCCCTCGTCGAGGACGGTGCCGTTGCGGAGCACCGCGGGGTCGCTGACCACGGTCACCGACCGGTCCGGGAAGTCCAGGCGGGCGTAGGCGAACGCGCCGGCGCCGTCCGGCCAGCACAGGACCGGGCGCACGTTGTCGCCGGCGGCGGACGCGTCGTACAGACCGGGCGCCAGCGTGACCGCGCCCGCCGCCTGCGCCGCAGGGTCGTCGCACTGCGGCTCGACCGGGTCGGGCCGCTCGCCGTAGGTGATGTCGAGCTTGTCGCGGCTCACGCCCGCGACCATGCTGTAGTCCGGGTTGAGCACGACGAGGTCGGCACCCGTGCGGTTGAGCGCGGAGACCTGGTCGTCCGCGAAGAACGACGGGTTCGGCGTGACCAGGAGCGTGCTGTCCGGCCCGGCCGCGGCGACGGCGTCGGCCACCGAGGTGACGTGGGTGATGCGCACGCCCTGGTCCTTCAGGACCTCGGCCACGGCCATGGCCCCGTCCGGCTCCGGGTTGTCCGGCGCGTTGGGCTCGGCGGACGTCGGTGTGCGGACCACCGCGAGGAACAGGACGAACAGGGCGACCGCGGCGAGCACCGTCAGCGGCCAGCGCATCCGGCGCCACCGGCTCGCGGCGCGTGACCGGCCCGTGGTGTCGTCGCCGATGACCACCGGCGGCTCGTCGACCGGCCCCGTGGCCGCGACCGGCGTCGCCGAGGGCGGCGTCGGGGCGGGCGGCGCGGGGGCGTACGGGGAGGGCAGCTGCGTGGTCATGCGGACACCCCCGGCTTCTCGTGGGCGCCCCGGGCGGCGTCCGCGGGCTCGTCGTCGTGCGTATCGGGGCCGGAGCCCGTGCCGGTAGCGGTCGCGGGGACCGCCGCGGGCCGGGCCGCGGTGACCTGGCCGTCGAGCTCGCGGAGCGCGGCGTCGTCCGCCGCCGTGGCGACCCGGTCGCCGTACTCGACGCCGTCGAACAGGTCGGCGCCCGAGCGCAGGCCGGCGGCCTGTCCGGGCAGGCGCTCGCCCGCGTCGCCCGCCGCCTCCTGCGCCGTGCGGCCGGGTCGCGGCTCGATGATCACCCGCTCCTCCAGGGACCGGACGACGGCGCGGAAGCGTTCCACGGCCGCCGTCCGCCAGTCGCCCGACGCCGCCGCGGCGTCGGCCGCGGCGCGCATCTGCGCGGCCGTCCGCGCGTCGTCGGCGTCGAGCACCTCGGCCTTTCCCGTCCGGTCGCGGCCGAGCCGCACCGGTCCGGCGATCAGCCAGGCGATCACCAGGACGACCACGGCGACGACCGCGAGGACGATCCCGAGCTGGGGCCCCGACATCGCGGTGTCGGGCCAGTCGATGCCGTTCAGCCAGTCCAGGACCCAGCGGATCACGCGCGACAGCAGCGACTCGCGCTCCGCGTACTCGGGGCGCTGCAGCTCGCTCGTCAGCCACTCGCGTGCGGTGTCCCGGTCCGGGACGACGGGCAGATCGGCCCTCATGTCACTTGTCCGCCGCGGCTGCGGCCGCGGCCTGCAGCTGCACGTCCAGTCCCTCGCGACGCATCCGGGTGTCGATGTAGAGCAGGGCGGTGACGCCACCGAGGAACAGGACGCTCATGCCGCCCGTGATGACGTAGGTGACCCCGTAGCTGACGGCCACGGCCACGTCGCTGGCGGACATCATCGCCAGGCCCAGGACGGCGCCGATCGGGAGGGACACGATCTGACCGATCACGCTCAGGATGATCGAGGTCAGCAGGTAGATGCCGAGCACCCGCCAGAACGAGCCGCGCGAGAGCTTCCAGGCGCGGGTGAACGTCGCCCAGAAGCCGCCGCCCTCGACCGCGAGCGCGGGCGGGACGAGGATCACGCGGGTGAACGCCCAGACGCCGGCCACCACGAGCCCGGCGAGCACGACGAGCAGGCCGACCACGCCGAGCGTCGGGTCCACGGAGAACAGCCCGACGACGATGCCGACGGCGAGCACGTAGGCCACGAGCACGACGAGGGTGCTCAGCAGCGAGAAGCCGATCAGGAACCAGGCCCGCTTGGCGACGCGCCGCCACGCGTCGGACACCGAGATCTTGCGGCCGATGACCGAGTCGCTGACGGAGACGGCCATGACGCCCATGGCGAGGGGCGAGGCGAGCATGAGCAGCAGGCTCGTGCCGAGCAGCGACCCGTAGGTCACCCCCAGCATGTCCTGCGTGAACCCGAGGTCCTGCATGGCCGGGTCGTTCTCGAGCTCCGCGAAGAAGCTGCCCCACAGGTCGGTGAACCAGGTGGTCAGCGGGATGCTGAGCAACGTGCCGATCGCGACGGCCACGACCACGATGATGGCCGTGAGCCCGAGCGTGACGGCAGGGTTGTGCCGCACGGCGCCGAACGCGCCGTCGTACAGCTCGCCCAGGGTGAGCGGGCGCAGCGGGACGATGCCGGGCTTGTCGGCCGCGGGCCGGTAGCCCGGGAGGGCGCCGCCGGGCGCGTGCTGGCCGTACTGGGTCTGCCCGTACTGGTTCTGACCGTACTGACCGGCGGGCCCGGCCGGCGGCGTCCCGTACTGCGGCTGCTCCGGCGCCTGCGGGGCCGACGGGTCGTACCCGGGCGCGTACTGCCCGTACCGCGGCGGCTCGCCCCAGCCCGTGGGCTGGGAGCCTCCGGGCTGCGGGGGCGTCGGCTGCGCCGGCTGGTCGGGTGCGCTCTCGGGCGTCGTCATGGGGCGTGCTCCGGGTGTCGTCTGCGGTGGTGCCTGTGCGCCGCAACCCTAGTACGCGGTACTGACAGGGGGCGGCGTAATTCGAGCGTGCGGGCGGGTCGCCACGCGACCGTCACCCCGCTGTGACCACCGTAGCGCCGGCCTCGTGCTCCGCGAGGTCGCCGGTCGCGCCGGCCCGGACGGCGCGCCCGCCCAGCACGTACACGTAGGCCCAGAACCCGGCGAGCACGATCGCGCCGATGACGATCTTGAGCCACCAGTACAGCTCGGAGCCGGTCACGAAGCCCTCCACGAGGCCCGAGACCGCCAGGGCCACCGCGAGCCCGATGACCGTGGTGATCAGGGCACGCCCCTCGGCGGCCATCGCGACCGACCGCTTGCGGTGCCCGGGGTCGATGAGCGTCCAGAACAGCCGCAGGCCCGCCGCGCCCGCGACGAAGATGCAGGTCAGCTCCAGCAGGCCGTGGGGTGCGATGAGCGTGAGGAACAGGTCGAGCTCGTCGTGCGCCGCCATCATGCCGCCGGTGGCGCCGATCTGGACCGCGTTCTGCCACAGCACGTTCAGGGTGAAGAAGCCGGTGATCCCGCCGGCGACGGCCTGCGCCGCGATCCAGGCGTTGTTGGTCCAGACCACGGCGGCGAACCCGATGCCCGGGTCGTAGTAGGAGGCGAAGGCGTTGTTGACGTACTCCTCCTGGGCGGACGGCGGCATCAGGGAGTTCATCGCGTCGGCGTCGGACGCGATGTAGACGCCCGCGACCACCGCGACGAGCACGCAGGCGGCCGTCACCGCGTGCGACCACCACCGGATCCGGTAGAACGCCGCGGGCAGCGACACCACGGCGAACCGCACCACCTCGCGCCACGCGGGCTCGTGCGACCCGGCGATGCGGGTGCGCGCCCGGTTGAGCACGTCGGACAGGCGGGTCACCAGCGCGGGGTCCGGCGCCGCCGACCGGACCGTCGACAGGTGCGTGGCCACCGACTGGTACAGGCGCACCAGCTCGTCCGACTCGGCACCGTCCAGCCGGCGTCGGGAGGCGAGCTCCTTGAGGCGGTCCCACTCTGCGGCGTGCACGGCGGTGAAGGCGTCGATGTCCACGACGGTAGTCTGCCGCACAGGGACCGCGGCACGTCCCGAGGCCCGCACCATCCGACAGCACCCCGGACCGGAGGAATCGTGCAGGACGGCATCGTCATCGGCGAGGGCGTGGTGCTGGACGCACGCCCGGCGTCGTTCATCACGCGCGCCATGGGCGCGATGCTCGACTTCCTCGTGATCGGCGCGGTGATCACGGCCGTCCTGGTCGTCGGCGCGGTCTGGTTCCTGGAGAACGCCGTGCTGGGCGAGGACATCGCGGCGATCGTCTACGTGCTGGCGAACGTCGTGGTCATGGTGGGCATCCCGGTCACGGTCGAGACGCTCTCGCGCGGCCGGTCGGTCGGCAAGCTCGCCTGCGGCATCCGCGTGGTGCGCGACGACGGCGGCCCGGTCCGGTTCCGGCACGCGCTGGTGCGGGCGCTGATCGGCGTGATCGAGCTGTGGCTGACGTTCGGCGGCATCGCGGCGATCGCGTCGCTGTCCAACGCGAAGGGCAAGCGCCTCGGCGACCTCGCGGCCGGCACGTACGCGGTGCGGGTGCGGGGCGGCAAGCCGCCGTCGGCCCCGGTCGTGATGCCGCAGTCCCTGGCCGCGTGGGCGCACACCGCGGACATGCGCCGCCTGCCGGACGGGCTGGCGCTGGCCGCCCGGCAGATGCTGGGCCGCGCCGCCCGGCTCGCGCCCGAGTCCCGGGCCCGGCTGGCCGACGACCTCGCCGGCCGCATCGAGCCGTACGTCGCCCCCGGTCCGCCGCCGGGAACGCACCCCGAGGCGTTCCTGCACGCGGTGCTCGCCGAGCGCCGCGAGCGCGAGCTCGACGCGGGTCAGCGGGAGCGCCGGCGGGCGCTGGAGCAGGCGGAGCTGCTGCACCGCCTCCCGTTCGCGGTGGCCGACCCGCCGCGCTGAGCCGGCTCGCGGCGCCCCCGACACCCGGCCAGGTCGGGCCGGCCCTGTCAGGTCAGGTCAGGTGCGGACGTCGTCCCAGGCCCGCATCAGGCCACGTGAGCGCAGCGCCGCCGAGCAGCGCAGCAGACCGGCCTGCACTGCCCGGCGCAGCCGGGCCGACGTCGGCCGCTCGATGCCGTAGTGGATCGCGACCGCCAGGCCGAGGCTCAGCGCGCCCGCGGCGAAGAGGGCGACCGTGCGCGTGGTCTCGTGGGCCAGCACGTCGATGACGGCGTACCCGAACTGGGTGTGCACCAGGTACACGGGATAGGTCAGGGCACCGACGGTGCCGAGCACGGTCGCGACCCTGCGGGGTGGTGCCGTCCTGCCGCGGAGCGTCGTCGCCCAGACGGCCACGACGCTGGCCAGCATGATCATCACGGCGATGACCGGGTCCACGGTGACGCCCTGCAGGTCGGACGCGCGGCCGGCGGCCTCCTGCACCCGCATCACGCACAGGACCAGGCCGCCCGCGAGCAGCGCGCTCGTGACCAGGTCGAACCCGTCCCGGTAGGCGAGGAAGAGCAGCATGCCGACGGCGAAGTACGGGGCGTAGACCGGCACGAGCCAGTCGGCGAGCCAGTGGGCGCCGAGCTCCTGCGCGGCCCAGCCGGCGAGCGGCCAGAGGGTGGCGAAGGTCAGCACGCGGTTGCGGGTGAGCGGGCCGAGCGCCAGCACCACGAGCACCAGCAGGTAGAACTTGAGCTCGACCAGCAGGGTCCAGAACACGACCTGGACACCGGTGACGTCGAAGAGGTCCTGCACCATCGTGAGGTTGACCAGGGTCTCGGTGAGGTCGGTCTGCCGGCCGCCGGACCAGAACTGCTGCAGGCCGACCGTCAGCACGATGCACGCCCAGTACGCCGGGAAGAGGCGGCCCACCCGGGAGGCGACGAAGCCGGCGATCCCGCGGCCGTCGGCGCTGAGCATGATCACGAACCCGGAGATCATGAAGAACAGCTCGACGCCCAGCCAGCCGTACCGGGTGACCTCGTTGAGCAGCGGGAACGCCCGGTCGGGGTCGGCGCCCCAGTAGCTGGTGACCGTCGAGGTGGCCGTGAAGTGGTAGAGCAGCACGGCGGCCGCGGCGCCGAAGCGCAGGCCGTCCATGGCCACGAGCCGGCCGGTGATCTTCCGGCGCGGGCTGCCCGTGGTCTCGGGATTCGCCTCGGGAACGGATGCGGTCAGGCTCTCGTCAGGACGGGTCATCGCCGCCGACCTTAGATCACGGAACGATAACGGTCAAAATCACCCTACCAGAAGCGACAGGAGCGTTTTGGCCGAAGTGTCCCAGTCGTACCCTGCGGCGCGGAGCCGCGCGGCGGCCGACCGCTCGGCCCAGGTGCGCGGGTCGTCGAGCTCGCGGACCGCGGCGACGTACCCGTCCAGGTCGTCCGGGTCGACGTACGCCCCCGCCGCGCCGCCGACCTCGCGGAACACGGGGATGTCGCTGACCACCAGCGGCGTGCCGAGCGTCATGGCCTCCACCAGCGGGAGCCCGAAGCCCTCGTCGCGGGAGCCCGAGACCAGCGCCGTCGCGCCGCGCAGCACGTCGCGGTAGACCTCGTCGGACGCACCGTCGTGGAACACGAGCGTGCCCTCGCCGGCCAGCTCCGTCAGCCGCGTGCGCTGCTCGGCCGTGACCGGGCTCATGAGGTGCAGCTCCCAGCCGGGCAGGCGGGCCATGGCGCGGGCCGGCAGCTCGACGTTCTTGTACGGCATGAACGAGCCCATGTAGACGAGCGACCGGGTGCGGGGCGCGCGGGTCAGGTCCGGCACGGGGTCGGGCGCGTTCGGCACCACCGTGACCGGACGCCGGGTCAGCCGGTGCCGGGCGATCAGGTCGCGCGTGGTCTCCGAGACCGTGACCACGGCGTCGGCCCGGTTCAGCAGCACCCGCTGCGGCCACCACGCCAGGTGGAACGCCCGCCACAGCAGCCGCACGGCCGCGGGCAGGTTCCGCGGGGGCGTGGGGTGCCGGTAGTAGATGAGGTCGTGCAGGGTCAGGACCACCCGGTAGTCCCGTCCCCAGGTGCCCATGGTCTGCATCGGGCTGAACACGACGTCGGCGCCCGTGCGGCGCACCTGCCGGGCCACGAACGGCTCGCGCCAGCTCGTCGGGGCGCTCACCTTGTGCCACGGCAGCCCCTCCGGCAGGTGGGCGAGCTGGCGCTCGTCGTCCACCAGCACCTCGATCGGGTGCAGCCGGGCCAGCGCCGTGACGATGCCCGCGGTGTACCGGCTGATCCCGTCGTGCCGGCCGACCCGCAGGTAGCGGCAGTCGACGACGATCTTCATCTGATCTTCCCTCACTGTTCATCCCGGTCGCCGGTGGCCTGGAGACCGGCCAGGAATCCGGCCGTCTCCCGGGCCACGACATCCGGCGCCTCGTAGTGGGCCAGGTGGCCGATCCGCGGGACCACGGCCAGCCGGGCGTCGGCGAGCGCCGCCGCGAGGACCCGCTGGGACGGCAGCGGGGCGACGTCGTCGTTCTCGCTGGCGACCAGGAGCGTCGGCACGGTGATGCGCCCCGCGTAGGCGGAGACGTCGGTGCCCACCGACGCGTGGAAGGCCTCCAGCAGGGTGCGCCGGTCGGCGAAGCCGGAGAAGTACCGGTCGTGCTCCGCGTGGATCCAGCGCCGCAGGTCAGGGTCGTTCGAGGTGACCATCGCGAGGCTCGCCACGCGGGTGAACAGCGGGTGACGCAGCAGGCCGGTCCCGGCCCGCTCCGGCAGCGCCGCGGCCAGCCGGTGCACCCCCACGGTGACGGCGCTCATCGCCCGGCGCGGGCCGTCCAGCGCCGCCGTCGCGATCGGGTTGACCAGCACGAGCGCCCGCACGGGTGGTCCGGCCGGAGCCGCGCCGCCGGCCGGGCCAGCCACCGTCGCCGCCGCGACGATCGAGCCGAAGGAGTGCCCGGCCAGCACCGCGTCACCTCCTGGCGCGACGACGGCCAGCAGCTCGGCGGTCCACGCGGCGTAGCCGGCGACGTCGTGCACCCCGTCCGGCAGCGGTGCCGACGCCCCGAAACCGGGTAGGTCGGGAACCCATACCTGCAGGTCAGGACGTTGTTCCACGAGGTTCGCCACGATCGGCTCCAGCCCGTGGTGGTCGCCGCGCAACCCGTGCAGGAACACGAGCCGGTGCGGCGCCGCGGCGTCCCCGTACACACGGACGTGCGCGCGGACGCCGCGGAGGCGAAGGTCCTCGTCGCGCGCGGGTGTGGCCGCGACGAGTCCCGCGTACGGTGCCTGGAGATCGCGCGGGTGCGTGTCGGTGTTCATCGCGCTGACCCTAAGCACTCGAGGGACGGTCACGGGAGTGGTCGGAGAAAGATGGGGGAAAACCCCCATCTCATTACGGGGGGAAACCTGGTGGCGGAGAAGGGCGTCCTTACGTCACCGTTGTCCCATGCAAGCCATAGCGGTCGCCCTCGCCGTCCTCGGCGCCGCCCTGTTCGCCGGCGCCGCGGTCCTGCAGCACCGCGAGGTGGCCGACCTCTACGGGCAGCCCTTCCCCCGCGAGCGTGTCCTGTCCCTGCGCCGCCTCAGCCGGATCGTCCGACGGCCGGGCTGGCTGGCCGGGTTCGGGCTCGCGGCGGGCGGCACGATCGTGCACGCGGTGGCGCTGGCGCTCGCGCCGCTCCGCCTGGTCCAGCCGATCGGCGTGCTCGCCGTGCCCGTGGCGGTGCTGCTCTCCTCGCTGCTGCTGCGGCGGGTGCCCGGCCGCAACGTGCTGCTCGGCGTCGCCCTGACCATGGCCGGGGTGGCGGTCTTCGTGGCCGCGTCCGTGAGCGCCACCTCGGGCAACGTGCCACCACCCGGTTCCACGCTGCCGACCGTCCTGGTCGTCGGGGGTGTCGTGGTGGGCCTGGGTATCGCGGGCCTGGCGGCCGGCGGCTGGCTGCGCTGCGTCGCCTGCGCCACGGCGGGCGCCACCGCGTTCGGCCTGCTCTCCGCGCTCATGCGCGTGATCTTCCAGGAGCTCGCGGTCGGCACCCCCTGGCACGACCCGCAGGTGCTCGGCACGGCCGCGGCCGCGATCGCCGCGCTGGTGCTGGGCGGCTGGCTCGTGCAGCAGGCCTACCCGTCCGGCCCGCCCGAGGTCGTGGTCGCGTGCCTCACGGTCGTGGACCCGATCGTGGCCGTGCTGCTCGGCGCGGTGCTCCTCGGCGAGGGCGCCGACACGCCCGTCGCCACCTGGTTCCTCCTCGGTGGCGCGGCGCTCGCCGCGGCCGCCGGGGTCCTCGTCCTTGCCCGGCTTCACCCCGACGCCGTCGCGGCCCGCGCGGCGCGCACCACCCCTTCGAGACTTCCCGAACCATCGAGAGGTACAGCACAGTGAACCTGCCTGGTACTCCCCGCACGATCTTGATCGGCGCCGATACCTACCCGCCCGCCGTGAACGGCGCCGCCCGGTTCGCCGGCAGCCTGGCCACCGGCCTGGCCGGCCGCGGGTACGAGGTGCACGTCGTCGCCCCGTCGCCGACGGGCCGCCCCGTGCGCGAGGTGCGCGACGGCGTCGTCCTGCACGGGCTGCGTTCCAGCCGGTACCCCACGCACCACAACCTGCAGATCTCCCTCCCCTGGGAGACGCGCCGGGCGATCACGGACATCCTCGACGAGGTACGGCCCGACGTCGTGCACACCAACGGCAGCTTCATCGTCGGCCGCGCCCTGGTCGACGCCGCGCACCGCCGGCACCTGCCCATCGTGGCGACCAACCACCTGATGCCGGAGAACCTCGTCGGGTACCTGCTGGTCCCCGGCTCGATGCACCGCACGGTCGGGCGCTGGCTGTGGCAGGACATCGGCCGCGTCTACGCGAAGGCCGACGTCGTCACCGCCCCCACGCCGCGTGCCGTGGACCTGCTCGCGCAGCACGCCGGGCTCGGCCACGCGATCCCCGTGTCCAACGGCATCGACACCGACCGGTACACCACCACCGTCCGCGACGGCCGCACCGAGCCGACGGTCCTGTTCGTGGGCCGCCTGGACCAGGAGAAGCGGGTCGACGAGATCATCCGCGCCTTCGCCCTGCTCCCCGACGGCCTCCCGGGCCGGCTGGAGATCGTCGGCACCGGCGCCAAAGCCGACGACTGGGCCGCGCTCGCCGTCGAGTCCGGCGTCGCGGGGCGGGTCCGGTTCCGCGGGTACGTGCCCGACGACGAGCTCCTCACCGCCTACTCCGAGGCCGACCTGTTCTGCATGCCGGGGGTGGCCGAGCTGCAGAGCCTGGTCACGCTGGAGGCGATGGCCTCGGGCCTGCCGGTGGTCGCCGCCGACGCGATGGCACTGCCCCACCTGGTGCGCCCCGGCGTCAACGGCTGGCTCTACACGCCGGGCGACGTGCGCGAGCTGGCCAACCGGCTGGGCGACCTCCTGGCGGACGCCGGCCTGCGGCACCGCATGGGCGCCGCGAGCCGCGAGCTCGTCGCGGCGCACGCCGTGGACGGCACCCTCGACGCGTTCGCGGAGATCTACGAGAAGGTCCACGCGATGCGCGCGACCGCGGCGGCTGCCTGACCTGTCAGCACGTCCCGTACGTGTCAGACCCACAGGTCCCTCGGGTGACCTGTGGGTCTGACACGTACGGCCGCGTCCGACCGGGGTCAGCCGCCGAAGACCGGCGCCACCGCCTTGACCAGCTCGTTGCCGCCGAGCACCAGGAACATCGCGGCCACCAGCACCAGGATCACGTTGACCCACCAGCGGTTGCGCCACTGCTGCGGCACCGCCCTCGAGTTCATGAGGAACAGCAGGGTCAGCGCGAGGAACGGCATGAAGAGCGAGCCCAGCGCGCCGTAGACCACGACGAGCAGGATCGGCTTGTCGAGGAACAGCAGCGCCATCGGCGGGAACGTCAGCCAGAGGATGTACCACCGGTAGTAGGTGCCGCCGGCGCCGCGGCGACGGTCGTCGGCGGGCAGGTTGCGCATCGTGGCCACGAAGTCGGCGAACATGAGCGACACGCCGTGCCAGACGCCGATCACCGACGAGAACGTCGCGGCGAAGAACCCGACCAGGAACAGCGGCGCCATGAACGCCCCGTACCGCTGGGCGAGCACGTCGGCGACGTCGACCAGGCCCTGCTCGCCGTCGGCCACGGCCAGGCCCGCCGAGTACAGCAGCTCGGCGCCCACGATCAGCATGGCGATCACGAAGACGCCGGACATGAAGTACGCCCACGCGTTGTCGATCCGCATGACGCGCATCCAGCGGGGCGTGTCCCAGCCCTTCTCGGTGAGCCAGTACCCGTAGGCGGCCAGGGTGATGGTGCCGCCGACGCCGCCCGCCAGGCCGAGCGTGTTGAGGACCGCGCCCTCGGGGATGACTGGCACCAGCCCGGCCAGGATCTCGCCGAGGTTGGGCGTCGTCAGCGCCGCCGAGCCCACCACGGTCACGAACATGACGCCGATGAGCACGGCCATGACGTTCTCGAACGGCTTGTACTTGCCGAACCAGACCAGCACCAGCCCGGCCACGCCGGACAGCATCGCCCAGTACCGCACGTCCAGCACCGGGAACAGGCCGTTCAGCGCGAGCCCGACGCCGGACATGGCGGCGGCGCCGTAGCTGAAGCCCCAGACGACCACGTAGACGCCGAAGTAGACGACGGCCCACAGGCCGAGCGACTTCCAGCCGTCGAAGATGGTGCGGCCGGTCGCGAGCGTCCAGCGGCCGGCCCCCTCGACGAGCGCGATCTTCACGACGACGCCGAGGATCACCGCCCACAGCAGCGCGTAGCCGTAGTTGCTGCCCGCGACCATCGTGGCGACCAGGTCACCGGCGCCGATGCCGGTGGCCGCGACGACGAGGCCCGGGCCGATGATGCGCCAGCGCGGTCTCTCCAAGGACTGGTCCTGCCCCACGCCTGACCTTTCGCGTGGTGCTGGTGGGTCCTCGGTCAGCCGATCTCCTGGAACCCCCTGCGAAGTGACCTCATTGTCCTTTTCCATGGCGTGACTGTACCCACGGGTTTCACCCGCCCAAAAGGGACGCGCCCGCACCTGTCCGGTGTCACAGAGGTTTAACAGGACTGCAATCCATTGCATACACACTCGACCTCACCAGAGTGATTGTATGCAATCGTCCTTCTCAGACCCGGATTGGATTCTCCAGTGCGCACTCCCCTGCCGCCGCGGCTGCGCGGCCCACTCGCCCCCGCCGCCGGCCTTCTCGCCGCGGCGCTCGTCCTGTCCGGCTGTCAGGAGGTGCAGACCGCCGCCCCCGCGCAGGAGACGGCCGACGTCACCGGCGTCACCCTGGACGGCCGGACGATCTCCGAGGGCGGAGACCTCGTCATGGCCCTGTCGGCCGAGCCCGACGTGCTCGACCCCACCACGTCGTCGTCGCTCTACACGCGGTACGTCATGCAGACGATGTGCGAGAAGCTCTACGACATCGACGAGGCGGGCGAGATCGTCCCGATGCTCGCCACCGAGCTGCCCGAGGTGTCCGACGACGGCCTCACCGTCACCTTCCCGCTCAAGGAGGGCGTGCAGTTCGCCGACGGCACGCCGTTCGACGCCGAGGCCGTGAAGACCTCGATCGAGCGTCACCTCACCAAGGAGGACTCGTCCCGCCGCAGCGAGCTGGGCCCGATCGAGAAGGTGACCGCCGTCGACGACAGCACGGTCGAGATCACCTACGAGACGCCGTTCGCGCCGCTCACCGCCGTGCTCGCCGACCGCGCGGGCATGATCATGTCGCCGACCGAGCTCGAGAAGGCCGGCGACGACTTCGGTGAGCACCCCGTCTGCGTGGGTGCCTTCAAGTTCGTCGAGCGCGTGCCCCAGACGTCCATCACGGTCGAGCGCGACCCGCTGTACTACGACGCCGAGAACGTGCACCTGGACACGATCACGTACCGGATCATCACGGACGCGAGCATCCGCTCCGCCAACCTGCGCTCCGGCGACGTGCAGGTGGCCGACACCCTCTCGACCCAGGACCTCGCCGAGCTGGAGGACGCCGACGGCGTGGGCCTCCTGGAGGTCGGCTCCCTGGGCTACCAGGCCATGACGGTCAACGTGGGCAACACCGACGGCGTCGGCGCCCCGCCCGGGACGATCGACACCCCCATCGCCACGGACCCGCGCGTCCGCGAGGCCCTCTCGATGGCCGTGGACCGCGAGCAGCTCGTGAAGTCCGTCTTCAACGACCGGTTCGACCCGGCCTGCTCGCCCATCTCCCCCGCGTCCACGTTCAGCACCGCGGCGAGCGAGGCGTGCCCGGAGTACGACCCCGAGGGCGCCAAGGCGCTCCTGGAGGAGGCCGGCGTGGAGGTGCCGTACAAGATCGAGATCAAGGTGACCAACACGCCCGACACCCTGCGCCTGGCGCAGGCCGTCCAGGCCTCGGTGGCCGAGGGCGGGTTCGAGCTGACGATCGTTCCCGTCGAGTACTCCTCGCTGCTGGAGGTCCAGGAGCAGGGCGACTTCGACCTGCTCCAGCTCGGCTGGTCGGGCCGCGTGGACCCGCACGGCAACATGTTCAACTTCCTGTCCACGGGCGCGGGCAACAACTACTCCGGGTACAGCAACCCCGAGGTCGACGACCTGCTCACCGAGGCGGCCACCGTCATCGACCCGGCCGAGCGGGCCGACCTGTACGGCCAGGTCGTCACGCAGGTCCAGGAGGACAACCCGATCATCTATCTCTACCGGACGCGCAGCCTGACCGGCTACGCCGACGAGGTGGCGGGCATCTCCACGTACGCCGACGGCGTGGTCCGGCTGAGCCACGCCGCGTTCGTCGACCCGAACGAAGGCTGAGAGCACCTCCGATGCGTCGTTACCTCCTCGTCCGCCTCGGGCAGTCGGCGATCACGCTGCTGCTGGCGTCGATGGTGATCTTCCTGGGTGTGCGCATGCTGCCCGGCGACCCCGCGCTCGCGATGGCGGGCGAGGAGGCCACGCCGGAGCGGCTCGCCATGATCCGCGCCGACCTCGGCCTGGACCAGCCGGTCTGGGTGCAGTACGGGCGCTTCCTCGCCGAGGTCGCCTCGGGCGACCTCGGCGAGTCCACCCGCACCGGGGCGTCCGTCGCGAGCATGATCGGCGCCACCCTGCCGGTGACGCTCTGGCTGTCGCTCTATGCGATCGTCGTGGCCGTCGTGACCGGCGTGGCGCTCGGCCTGCTCGCCGAGCGCTACCGCGGCCGCTGGCCCGAGTGGGTCGCGAACGCGGCGGCGCTGACCAGCCTGTCGGTGCCGAACTTCTGGCTCGGCATGCTCGCGATCCTCTACCTGTGCATCGGCCTGGGCCTGTTCCCGGCGTCGGGCTACGTGCCGCTCACCGACGACCCGGTGGGCTGGCTGGTGCACCTGACCCTGCCGGCGCTGATCCTCGGCACGGGCCTGGCCGCCGTCATCATGCGGCAGACCCGGGCCTCCATGATCGAGGCCATGCGCACCGACTACGTGCGCACGGCCCGCGCCAAGGGCCTCGGCCGGACCCGGGTGCTGCTGCGGTACGGGCTGCGCAACTCCCTGATCGTCGTGGTCACGATCGCCGGGCTCCAGCTCGGCGGCCTCATCTCGGGGGCCGTGGTGACCGAGCAGATCTTCGCGCTGCCCGGCTTCGGGAAGCTCACGCTCGACGCCGTCTTCCAGCGCGACTACCCGGTCATCCAGGCCGTCGTGGTGCTCACCACGGTGGGCTACGTGCTGGTCAACCTCGCCGTGGACGTCCTGTACTCCGTCATCGACCCGCGGATCCGAGTGGGAGGCCGCTCATGACCGTCATCGAGCACAGCGATCTCGCGCCGGAGGCCGCACCCGCCGTCGTCGGCCCCCGGCGGCTGCTGTCCCGGCTGCGCACCCCGCAGGCGATCACCGGCGCCGCGATGCTCGCGGTGGTGGTCCTGGCCGGGCTGCTCGCGCCCCTGCTGGCCCCGCACGGCCCGGCCGAGGTGCACTTCGACGCCCCGTTCCAGCTGCCCGGCACCGTCGGCTTCGCGCTCGGCACGGACGACCTGGGCCGCGACGTGCTGTCCCGGATGATGTACGGCATCCGGGCGTCGCTCATGGTGGGGATCGTGGCGGTGGGCCTCGCCGTCGTCGTCGGCACGCCGCTCGGGCTGGCCGCCGGCTACTGGCGCCTGCTCGACGCGCCCGTCTCGCGCCTGACCGACGTGACCCTCGCGTTCCCGTTCCTCATCCTCGCGGTGGGCCTGGCCGCCATCAACGGGCCCAGCCTGGCCGGCGCCGCCATCTCGCTCGGCATCGCGCAGGTGCCGACGATGGTGCGTGTGGTGCGCGCCGAGACGATGCGCCTCAAGGAGAGCCCGTTCGTGCTGGCCGCGACCGCGATGGACGCGTCCGGTCCCCGGATCCTCGCCCAGCACGTCCTGCCCAACTGCCTGTCCGCGATCATCGTGCAGGCCACGGTCATCATGCCGGCGGCGGTCCTGGGCGAGGCCGTGCTCTCGTTCCTGGGGCTCGGCATCCAGCCGCCCACCCCGTCTCTGGGCATCATGCTCTCGGACGCGCAGCAGTACCTGGGCCGCGCGCCCACCGCCGCGCTGTTCCCCGGCCTGGCCATCGTGGCCATCTGCCTCGGCTTCAACCTCCTCGGGGACGCCCTGCGCGACGCCCTCGACCCGTCCACCGACCGTAAGTGAGTGTCATGACCTCCGCTCCGTCCGCCCGGCACACCTCGCCGTTCGTCCGCCCCACCACCCCGGCCACGCGGCCCGACCTGCGGGGCACGTTCGGGATGGTGGGCTCCACCCACTGGATCGCCACCGCGAGCGCCCAGGCCGTGCTCGAGCGCGGCGGCAACGCGTTCGACGCGGCGGTCGCCGGCGCGTTCGTGCTGCACGTCGTGGAGCCGCACCTCAACGGGCCGGGCGGTGACATGACCGGCGTCTTCGTGACGGCGGACGAGCCGGCGCACCCGCGCGTGCTGGTGGGCCAGGGTCCGGCGCCCGCGGGCGCGACCATCGAGCACTACCGGTCCGAGGGCCTCGACCTGGTGCCCGGTTCGGGCGCGCTGGCGGCGGCGGTGCCGGGCAGCGTCGACGCCTGGCTGCTGCTCCTGCGCGACCACGGCACCTGGGACCTGGGCGACGTGCTGGCCTACGCGATCGGGTACGCCCGCGACGGGCACCCCCTGCTCGAACGCGTCGCCGGCACCCTGCGCACGGTCGCGGGCCTGTTCCGGGACCACTGGCCCACGTCGGCGGCGCGCTGGCTGCCCGACGGCGAGGTGCCGGCCCCGGGCACGGTCGTCACCAACCCGGAGTACGCCGACCTGCTGGACGCCGTCGCCGCCGCGGGTGCGCAGGCCCCGGACCGCGCGGCGGCGATCGACCTGGCCCGCGCCGCGTGGCGCGAGCGGGTGGGCGCGGCCGTCGAGGAGTTCGTGGCCACGCCGCACCGGCACTCCGACGGCGGCGACCACGCCGGCGTCATCACCGCGGCCGACGTCGCGGCCTTCTCGGCGTCGTACGAGGACGCGACCACCGTGACGTTCCGCGGGTACACGATCGCCAAGACCGGCGCCTGGGGCCAGGGCCCGGCGCTGCTGGCCACCCTCAAGATCCTGGAGGGGCTCGACGACGCCGCGCTGGACCCGTCCACCGAGCTCGGTGCGCACACGGTCATCGAGGCGCAGAAGCTGGCGCTGGCCGACCGCGACGTCTGGTACGGCGACCCGGCCGCGGACGACGTGCCGCTGACGTACCTGCTGAGCGAGGAGTACGCGGCCGCGCGCCGGGCACTCATCACGGACTCCGCGAGCCACGAGCTGCGCGCGGGCGACGTGCCGGGCCGGACGACGCCGGCCCTGCCGGTGCTGCGTACCGAGTACGCCACCAGCGCGCCCGCGGGGTCGCTGCCGGGCGCGCCCGGGAGCGGCGCGGCTGCGGGTGTGGGCGAGCCGACGGTGCCGGCGCCCGGCGTGGGCGAGCCGACCGTGCCGGCACCCACCACCGAGCCCGACTCCCCCGAGCACACCGGCGCCACCCGCGGCGACACGTGCCACATCGACGTCGTGGACCGCTGGGGCAACATGGTCTCGGCCACGCCGTCGGGCGGCTGGCTGCAGTCCTCGCCCACGGTGCCCGGCCTGGGCTTCTGCCTGGGCACCCGCCTGCAGATGACGTGGCTGGACGAGGCGTCGCCGTCGGCCCTGACGCCCGGGCGACGCCCCCGGACCACGCTGACGCCCACCCTCGTGCTGCGCGACGGCGAGCCCGTGATCGCGCTCGGCTCGCCGGGCGGCGACCAGCAGGACCAGTGGCAGCTCCTGTTCCTGCTGCGGGTGCTGGTGGGCGGGTACACCCCGCAGCAGGCGATCGACGCGCCCGCCCTGCACACGACGTCGTTCCCCGGCTCGTTCTGGCCGCGCACCTGGACGCCCGGCGGGGCGGTCGTGGAGGACCGGCTGGGCGACGACGTCATCGCCGCGCTGGAGGCCCGCGGCCACGTCGTGACCCGGGCCGGCGACTGGGCGCTGGGGCGCCTGTCCGCCGTGACCCGCGACCCGGCCACGGGCCTGCTGGGCGCGGCCGCCAACCCGAGAGGAGCGCAGGGATATGCCGCAGGACGCTGACCACTCCGCCGCGCCGCTGCTGCGTGTGCGCGGCCTGGACGTCGCGTACGGCGACACCCCCGTCGTGCGCGGCGTCGACCTCGACGTCGCGCGGGGCGAGCGGGTGGCGATCGTGGGCCAGTCCGGCTCCGGCAAGTCGACGGTGATCGCCGCGCTCCTGCGGCTGCTGCCCGGCGCGGGCCGGATCACCGGCGGGACCGTCGAGCTCGACGGCGAGGACCTGGCCGCCGCGGGCGAGGCCCGGATGCGGGCCGTCCGGGGCGGCCGGATCGGGCTGGTGCCGCAGGACCCGGGCACCAACCTCAACCCGGCCATGCGGCTGGGCGACCAGGTGGCCGACGCCCTGCGCGCGGGCGGCCTGCGGGGTCCGGCGGTGCGGCAGCGGGTGCTGGAGCTGCTGGCCGAGGCCGGCGTGCCCGAGCCGGAGCGCCGTGCGAAGCAGTTCCCGCACGAGTTCTCCGGTGGCATGCGCCAGCGCGTGCTCATCGCGACGGCGCTGGCCCGCGAGCCGGAGCTGCTGCTCGCCGACGAGCCGACGTCGGCCCTGGACGTGACCGTGCAGCGGCGCATCCTGGACCACCTGGTGGCGCTGGCCGAGGCGCACGGGACCGCGATGATCCTGGTCACGCACGACCTGGGGCTCGCGGCGGACCGCGCGGACCGGGTGATCGTGATGCTCGACGGCCGGATCGTGGAGCAGGGCTCGCCCGAGCAGGTGCTGCGGTCCCCGCAGCACGAGTACACGCGGCGGCTGGTCGCGGCGGCGCCCGCGGCCGTCGTCGCGCAGGGCGAGGCGGGGGTGCCGGCGGGCCGGGCCGCCGTCGTCGTCGCGCCTGGCGCTCCGGCCGACGATGGGGCGCCCGGCGCGCCGGGCGGTGACGGCCCGGCCGCCGGCGACGTCGTCACCGTCCGGAACCTCGTCAAGGAGTACCGGGTGCGCGGGCGCGGCGGGCTGCTGCGCGCCGTCGACGACGTGTCCTTCTCCGTGCCGCGCGGCGGCACCACCGCGCTGGTGGGCGAGTCAGGCTCGGGCAAGACGACGGTCTCGCGCATCCTGCTCGGCCTGGAGACGCCCACCTCCGGCGAGGCGCTGGTGGACGGGAAGGCCATCGCCGGGGCGGGCCGGGCCGACCGGCGCGCCCTGCGCCGTCGGGTGCAGCCGGTGTTCCAGGACCCGTACGCGTCGCTCGACCCGACCCACACCGTGGAGCGGGTCGTCGACGAGCCGCTGCGGATCTTCGGCATCGGCGACCGGGAGTCGCGCCGGGCGCGGGTCGCGGAGCTGCTGGACCAGGTGGCGCTCCCCCGGGACGTCGCGCAGCGGCACCCGGGCGCGCTGTCCGGCGGGCAGCGGCAGCGGGTCGCCATCGCGCGGGCGCTGGCTCCCGCGCCGGAGCTGCTGGTGCTCGACGAGGCGGTCTCGGCGCTCGACGTGCTGGTCCAGGAGCAGATCCTGGACCTCCTCGCTGACCTGCAGGAACGGCTCGGCGTGTCGTACCTCTTCATCAGCCACGACCTCGCGGTGGTCCGCGGCATAGCGGATAATGTGGTGGTGCTGCGGCAGGGCCGCGTCGAGGAGCAGGGGTCCGTCGACGACGTGTTCCACTCCCCGCGGGCCGACTACACCCGAGACCTGCTAGGAGCCATCCCCGGTGCCGCTTTCGCCCGATGAGCCCGCGCTCCCCCCTCTGGTGCGACCCACCGTGCAGGACGCGATCCGGCGCGACATCATCGCCGGCGTCCTGACGCCCGGCGCCCGCGTGACCGAGGCCTCGCTGGCCCAGCGGTACGACGTCTCGCGGGTGCCGGTCCGGGAGGCGCTGCGCGGGCTGGAGAGCGAGGGTTTCATCGACTCCCGGCCGCACGTGGGCTCGCGGGTCGCCGCGATCCCGGTGCACGACGCCGACGACCTGTTCGCGGTGCGGGAGGCGCTGGAGGTGTCGACGGCGCGCAGCGCCGCCCGGCGGGCGGCGGCGCTCTACTCGGGCGACGAGAGCCCCGAGGACTGGTGGCGCCTACGACGGCAGATCGCCGGGCTGCTCGACGCCGGGGACGCACACGTCGCCGCCGGCGACCTGGACCCCCTGGTGGGCATCAACGACCAGATCCACATCGCGATCGCCGAGCTCAGCGGCAGCGCGACCCTGACCCGGCTGCTGCGCCAGCTCTCCTGGAAGATCGAGTGGCTCTACGCCGCCGACATGCAGTCGCGCGGCAAGCGGCTCTGGCCCGACCACCGGGTGATCGTCGGGGCGATCGACGCCGGCGACGGCGAGCGGGCCGCCGCCCTGATGGCGGCCCACGTCCGGGAGTCGCGGATCGGCTACCTGTCACGCTACGGCATCACGAGGCCCAGCTCGGACCCCGAGGTCGCCGCCGCGGTGCGGCAGCAGCAGGGTGGTGCGCCCGACGGCGCCCGGCCCGGCGCCGATACCGTGGGGGCGTGACGAGCGACGAGCAGACCGGCGCAGCGCAGACCGGGGGCGAGCAGACCGGGGCAGGGCACGAGGGCTGCGGGTGCGGGTGCGGCGCCCCGGGGCGGGAGGCTTTCCTCCCGCTCGGTTCCCGCCCGGCCGACGCCGCCGCGGCACCCGCCCGGGGCCGGCACGACGTCGAGCAGGCCCAGGTGCCGGCCGGCCGGTTCACGATGGGCGACTCGTCGGGCGACCGGAACCCCGGCGACGGCGAGGCACCGCTCCACGAGGTCGCCCTCGACGCGTTCGAGATCGACGCGACCTCGGTGACGAACGCCGACTTCGCGCGGTTCGTCGACGACACCGGCTACCGCACCGAGGCGGAGACGTTCGGCTTCTCGGCGGTCTTCCACCTCGCCGTCGCGGCCGACCCCGGCGACATCATGGGCCAGGCCGACGGCACCCCGTGGTGGTTCGGCGTCCGCGGCGCGGACTGGGCGCACCCGGGCGGGCCGCGCTCCGTCGTCGACGGCCTCGACGACCACCCCGCAACCCACGTGAGCTGGAACGACGCCGTCGCCTACTGCGCCTGGGCGGGCCGGCGCCTGCCCACGGAGGCCGAGTGGGAGTACGCCGCCCGCGGCGGCGTCGAGGGCGCGAAGTACCCCTGGGGCGACGCCGAGGTGGACGACGGCGGGTGGCGCGCCAACATCTGGCAGGGCTCGTTCCCGCGGACGAACACGCTGGACGACGGCTGGCTCACCACCGCGCCGGTGCGGACGTTCGAGCCCAACGGGTACGGCCTGTGGCAGCCGGTGGGGAACGTCTGGGAGTGGTGCCAGGACTGGTTCGACCCGGGCTACTACGCGCACTCCCCCGCGGCCAACCCGGCGGGCCCCGACCGGGGCGCCCAGCGGATCCTGCGTGGCGGCAGCTACCTGTGCCACATCTCGTACTGCAACCGCTATCGGAACTCCGCGCGCTCGTCGAACACGCCGGACTCGTCGATGGGCAACGCGGGCTTCCGCACGGTGGCCCTCGCCCCGGGTCTGTGAGCGGGGCCGTTCAGGTCAGCAGGTCGCGGTACTGCGCGCGGGCCTCATCGCGTGGATGACCAACGTCTCGCCGGAGTCGAAGTCGAGGGTCACGAGTTCGAGCAGCCGTCCGGCGTCGTCGAACCCGAGCAGGAGCCAGCGGCGCGGGTCGTCCTCATCGTCCAGCGGCGCTGGATAGGCGGGCTGCTCGACGGCGCGCAGGACGCCTGCCTCGGTCAGCCGGTCGCGGCGAAAGTGCTTACGGGCGGAGTCGTGCAGCCTCACGCGACGTGCGCCCAGGCACGCACGGCCGCCCGGATCGCCTCGGACCTGTTCGCCAGCCCCTCTGCCTTGGCCTGCCGGTCCAGGGCCGCGAGGGTCGCGGCGTCCAGCCGAGCCGGCACCACCTCGCCCGGCCCGTCACCGGCCGGCGGACGACCGCGGCGACGCAGCTTGGTCACGTCGTAGCCGGCCTCGGCCTCGTCGGCCCACGCCTGGATCTGTTCCTCGCTCACCGCCTGTCCGCGGATCTTCCCGTCGCTCATGTGAATATCGTATACGTAAAGTGGTGGCAGTCAACGGCCATGCTCCGCTGATCAGGTGAACGTAGGAGCAGTCGCCGCATGAGCGCTCGTGCGGCGACTGCTCCTACGTTCGGCTGCCAGGGTCGGGGCCAGCGCCGGGGCCAGGGTCGGGGCCGGGGCCGGGGTCAGAACGTGCGGTGGGTCCAGGCGCCCGCCAGGAGGGTGGCCGCCACCGGCATCTCGCGCAGGGCTGCCGCGGCGGCGGCCGCGTCGTCGGCCTCGGAGCCAGAGCCGGAGCCGGAGCCCGGCGCCAGCGGGTCGGCGTCCAGGACCGCCAGGTCGGCCGGCGCCCCCGCCGTCGGGACCAGGCCGCGGCCGTCGGTCGAGGCCTCCAGGGCCGTGCGCAGGCCGATCCGCTGCTCCGGGTGCCAGGGCGCGCGGCCGTCCCGCGACCGGCTGACCGCCGCCGCGACCGCGAACCAGGGGTCGAGCGGCGCGACCGGCGCGTCCGAGCCCAGAGCGAGCACGGCCCCGGCGTCGTCCAGCGCGCCGAACGCGAACGCCCGCCCGGTGCGCCCCGACCAGTGCCGGTCGGCGATGTCGCGGTCGTCCATGGCGTGCTCGGGCTGGACGGACGCGATCACGCCGAGCTCGGCGAAGCGGGCGAGGTCGGCGGGGTCGAGGAGCTGCGCGTGCTCGACCGAGCCGCGCGCCCCGGTCGCGGCGAACGCGTCCAGCGCGAGCGTGTTGGCGTGGTCACCGATCGCGTGGATCGCGCACCGCAGCCCGCCGGCGTGCGCACGGGCCATGAGCGGGACCAGCTCGGCCGGCGGCACCGACAGGATCCCGTGCGCCTCGGGCCCGGTCAGCCCCGGGTACGGGTCGTGGCAGTAGGCGGTGCGCGTGTTGAGCGAGCCGTCCGTGACCACCTTGAACGGCCCCTGCTCCAGCAGGCCGCCCGTGCCCGGCAGCACGTCGCCGCTGCGCAACCCCTCGGCCAGGACATCGTCCAGCCAGGGGGTCCACACCCCCGCCCGGACCCGCAGCGCGCCGAACCCGCCGGCGAACCGGCGGCGCCAGGCCGTGAGGTTGTCCGTGATCTCCAGGTCGACGACGCCGACCACGCCCCGCGCCGCGGCGGCCGCGGCGGCGTCGGCCACCCAGGCGTCGGCCAGGTGGTCCGGCGCCCGATCGACGGCGGCGGCCAGCGGCAGCCAGTCGGCCTCCCGGAGCACGCCCGTGGGGTGCGCGCCGACGCCGACGAACCGCAGGCCGGCGGTGCTGAGCCACGCGCAGTGCAGGTCGCCGGAGACGAGCACCACGGGCACCTCGCCCGCGCCGGCGTCCAGCAGCTCTGCCGTGGGGACGTCGGGCCACAGCCCGTCCCGGAACCCGTAGCCGACCAGCGCCGTGCCGGGCTCGGGCGGCCCCTCGGCGAGGCGGTCGCGCACGAGCGCGACGGCCTCGGCGGCGGAGCGCGCGCCCGACAGGTCCAGCCGGCGCCGCACCAGCGCCCACTGCGTGAGGTGCACGTGCGCGTCCCAGAGCCCGGGCATGAGGATGCGCCCACCCAGGTCCACCCGCTCGACACCGCCGTCGCCGACGAGCCCGGCCGCCCCGACGACCTCGACCAGCCCGTCCCGCACCAGCACGTCGACGAGCCCGCCCGACTCGCCGACGGACCCGTCGAACGTAGGACCGGTCGGCGCAACACCCCCTGTTGCGCCGACGTTCCCTACGTTCGACGGCGACGCGCCGACCAGGCGGGCGTTCGTCAGGAGCAGGGCGGTCATGCCGCGCCGTCCGGGCGGCGGTCGAGCTCGGCGCGCACCTCGGCCGCGAGCGCCGGCTGCGCGTAGTGCGGGTCGGACCCGAGCGCCGTCACGACGCGCTCCACGACGGCGCGCGGCTTGTCCTGGCTCAGCTTCGCCTTGCCCTGCCAGCGGATCACGCGCAGGCGGAAGCCGGCGGCGCCCTTGGCGATGCGGTGGGCGTACTCCTCGACACCGGGGAGCCGCACGGGCTCGGGCATGACCGACTCGTACCGGTCGACGGTGTCGGACAGGACCGCGTACGACTCCTCCGGCCCGAGCAGCTCGACCGTGCACCACAGGTGGACGGCGAGGTAGTTCCACGTCGGCACGGCGGGCGTCATGTCGTACCAGCCGGGCGAGACGTAGCCGTGCGGGCCCTGCACGATCAGCAGGGACTCGCGGCCGCTGTCCAGGGCGTGCAGCACCTCGTCCGGCCGGCCGACGTGGCTGAGCAGGCTCATGGGCTCGCCCGGCTGCGTGTCCTCCAGCAGCACGGGCAGGTGGGAGGCGACGGGCGCGCCGTCGTCGGCCACCGAGACCAAGGTGGCCCAGCCGTGGGTGCGGACCAGGTCGCGCACGCGGGCCTCGTCCTGGATCTCGTAGTCGGTCGTGTGGATCACAGGGTCATCGAACCATCAGGACGGGCCTGTCCGGGACCCGTCCCGTGTGACCGCCGCGTAAAACTTTCATTTCCTTCTGAAACTTCATTGACCTTGATCGACGGTGTGCGCTCAACTGTTCGCCACCCGAGCAGGACCCCGGTGCGCGAGAGCGCGCTACCCGTGGAGGAACCATGAACCCGAGACTCCGGCCGCTCCCTGTCGCGACCGCCCTCGCGCTGACCCTCGCCCTGTCCGCCTGCGGTTCGGCCGGCGCCGACGACGCGGCCGGTGACGCCGGCGGCGGCTCCATCAGCGTGGCCGTCACCGACCCGATCCAGACGATCCCCGGCCGCCAGACCGTCGCCTACGACCTGAACATGGCCGTGTGGTCGCCGCTGACCTGGATCGACGCCGACGGCGAGCTCACCTACGTGGCCGCCGAGTCGATCGAGTCGGACGACGCCACCACCTGGACGGTCACGCTGCGGGACGGCTGGACGTTCCACGACGGCACCCCCGTGACCGCCCAGTCGTACGTCGACTCCTGGAACGCGGTGGCCTACGGCCCCGACGCGTTCGAGAACTCCGGCCAGCTCGCCGGCATCGCCGGGTACGACGACCTGAACCCGGCGGAGGGCGAGCCGAAGACCACCGAGATGTCGGGCCTGGCGGTCACGGACGACCTGACGTTCACCGTGACGCTGGACGGTCCCGACGGGCAGTTCCCGATGCAGGTCAGCCAGGCCCAGACCGCCATGTACCCGATGCCCGCCTCCGCCCTGGAGGACATGGACGCCTACAACGCCCACCCCGTGGGCAACGGCCCGTTCGCCGTGGTCGGCGACTACGTGGAGAACGAGCCGATCGAGACCGAGGCGTACGCCGACTACCAGGGCACCGCCCCCACGGTCGACGCCATCTCGTTCGTGCCGTACGCCGACGCCACCACCGCCTACACCGACGTGCAGGCCGGCAACATCGACGTCGCGAGCGTGCCGGCGGCCCGGCTGCCGCAGGCCTCCGGCGACTTCGGCGAGCGCCTCCACACCTTCGAGGCGCCCGGCATCTCGTTCCTCGGGCTCCCGCTGTGGGACGAGCGGTACGAGGACGTGCGGGTGCGCCAGGCCATCTCGATGGCCATCGACCGCGAGACCATCTCCGACGTGGTCTACGGCGGCCTCTACACGCCGGCCACCGCGTTCACCCCGGCCGTCGAGGCGGGCACGCCCGAGGGCATCTGCGGCGAGTTCTGCGCGTACGACCCGGAGGCGGCCAAGGCCCTGCTGGACGAGGCCGGCGGGTTCGACGGCACCATCGACATCTACTTCCCGGGCGGCATCGGGCTCGACGAGCTGTACAAGGCCATCGCCAACCAGCTCCGCCAGAACCTGGGCGTCGAGGCCGTCGCCACGCCGAGCGCCGACTGGGCCGAGTTCTCCGAGAACCGCACCAACGGGGACATCGACGGCCCGTTCTTCTCCCGCTGGGGCGCCCTGTACCCCAGCCAGCAGAACACGCTGCGCTCGTTCTTCGTGGAGAACGGCGGCTGCCCCAACTGCATCCCCTACTACGAGGACGACGTCGCCGAGCTGATCGCGGCGGCCGACGCCGAGGCCGACCCCGACGCGGCCGGCGAGGCCTACGCCGCGGTGCAGGAGCGGATCCTGGAGGACTTCCCGGCGCCGCCGCTGTTCTTCGAGACGTACTCCTACGTCACCTCGGAGCGCGTCGCGGAGCTGCCCACGTCCGCGGTGGGCAACCCGACCTTCTCCGCCGTCGTGCTCGCCGAGGGCGCATGAGCGGCGTGACCACCGGGGGGCTCGACGCGGGCCTGCTCGACGACGTGCTCGACCGGGCCCGCGCCGTCCCCCCGATCAGCGACTTCCCCACCGTCGACGCGCTCCTGGACTGGTTCTCGGCCCTGGCCGACGACCACCCGTCGCTGGTGCGCCGGCGGCGGGTGGGGACGTCGCGGCTCGGGGAGCCCATCGAGATGTTCTCGGTGGGCGACGGGCCGCGGCCGCACCTGCTCTTCGCGGGCGTGCACCCCAACGAGCCCATCGGGTTCCGCACGCTGCAGCACCTGGCCGCCGAGCTGGTGGCCGACCCCGGGCTGCGCGCCTCGACCGGCGCCACGTGGCACCTCGTGCCGTGCATCGACCCGGACGGCACCCGGCTCAACGAGTCCTGGTTCGGCAACCCCGCCGACCGCGCCGCCTACGCCCGGGGCTTCTACCGTCCGGCGCCGTCGGAGCAGGTGGAGTGGACGTTCCCCTTCGCGTACAAGGACGCGTACTTCGACGACGTGATCCCGGAGACCCAGGCGCTCATGCGCCTGATCGACGAGCTGCGGCCCGAGCTGATGGTCAGCCTGCACAACGCCGAGCTGGGCGGCGTGTACTACTACCTCAGCGAGGACCTGCCCGACGCCGTCGCGCCGCTGCACGCCGTGCCCGCGGCGCTGGGCCTGCCGCTCGACACGGGCGAGCCCGAGTCCCCCGCCCTGGAGCGGCTGGCGCCCGCGATCTACCGGGCCGGCTCGACCCGGGACGAGTACGACTACCTGGAGTCCCTCGGTCTCGACGCCCCGTCGCTGGTGGGCGGCGAGGGGTCGGCGGCCTACGCCCGGCGGCACGGGACGGTCAGCCTGATCGCCGAGCTGCCGTACTGGTCGCACCCGGCCGCGGACGACACGGCCGAGAGCGACGCCGACTACGCGGACGTCGTCCGGACCAAGGCCGAGGCGCTCGTCGAGCTCGGGGGCACCCTGACCGGCCTGCTGGAGGAGGTCCGGGGCGACCTGACGCTGCGCAGCCCGTTCCTGCGGGCCAGCGAGTCCTTCGTGCCGATGATGACGGACGCGGGCACCAGCGAGCTCGTGCGGGCCGGGCGGCTGCCGTCGCGGCCCGCCACCGGCGCCGAGGTGTTCAGCAACGAGGAGGTCGTGCGGATGTTCCGGCTGCGGTTCGGCGGCATGCTGGTCCGCGCGCTGGAGGCCGAGGCCACGGCCGGGCTGGCCACGGCCCGGCTGCACCGCGTGCACGCGCGGGCCCGGGACCTGTACGACGGCTGGCTGGCCGACGCCCGGTCCGTGGCCGGCCTGGAGGTGCTGCCGGTGGAGCGGCTCGTGGGCGTGCAGTACGGCGCCACGCTGGCCGTGTCGCACGTGCTCGCGGCGCGCGGGTCCGGCTCCGGCGGAGGGGGCGGACGGCGATGACCCGGCGCGTCACCCGGCGCCTGGTGGACCTCCTCGTGGTCTTCCTCGGCGTCACGCTGATCATCTACCTCATGGTCTTCGCGCTGCCCGGGGACCCGATCGCCGCCCTCGGCGGCGACCGGCCCCTGGCCCCGAACGTGGTGGCCGAGCTGCGCGAGCGGTACCACCTGGACGAGCCCGTGCTGCAGCAGTACCTGCGCTACCTCGGCGGGCTGCTCCAGGGCGACCTCGGCACCACGTTCCAGGGCCAGTCCGTGGCCGACCGGATGGCCCTGCGCTGGCCCGTGACCATCACCCTGGCGCTGACGGCCTGGGGCATCGAGGTGCTTCTCGGGGTGCTGCTCGGCCTGGTCGCCGGGCTGCGCGCCGGCGCCGTCAGCGACCGCCTGGTCCTGGCCGGCACCGTCGTGGCGACGTCGATCCCTGTGTTCGTCCTCGCCGTCTCCGCCCAGCTCTGGCTGGGCGTGGAGCTCGCCTGGTTCCCCGTGGCGGGCACGGGCGCGGGCTGGCCGACGGCGTACCTGCTGCCCGCCGCGGTCATCGCCGTGTTCGGGCTCGCCTCGGTGGCCCGGCTGATGCGCGGCTCCGTGGTGGACACGCTGCGCACCGACTTCGTGCGGACCCTGCGGGCCAAGGGCCTCCGCGAGCGCCAGGTGGTCGGGGTGCACGTGATGCGCAGCTCCGCGATCCCGGTGCTGACCTACCTCGCGATCGACCTCGGGTACCTGCTCGGCGGGACCGTCGTGGTCGAGGGCGTGTTCAACCTGCCCGGCGTCGGACAGCTGCTGTTCCAGGCGATCCGGGCCCACGAGGGACCCACGATCGTGGGCGTGTCCACCGCGCTCATCCTCGTGTTCCTGCTGACCAACCTGCTCGTCGACCTGCTCGCCTCCGTCCTCGACCCGAGGATCCGCCATGAGTGAACCCCTGCCCGCCGCCCCCGTCGCCGCGGGACCCACCACCGGACCCACCACCGGACCCACCGCCGCGGCCCCCGCCACCGCACCGGCCGTCGCCCGGCGCGGCGTGTGGCGCACGCTGCGCCGTCGTCCGCTGTTCTGGGTGTCGGCGGCCGTGCTGGCCGTGCTCGGCCTGGTCGCGCTCGTCCCGTCGGCGTTCGCCGGCTGGTTCGGCCACCCCGACCCGCGGGCCTGCGACCTTGCCTCCAGTGCCCTGCCGCCCGGCGGCGGGCACGTGCTGGGCACCGACGTGCAGGGCTGCGACGTGTGGGCCAACGTCGTGTTCGGCACGCGCGCGTCGCTCACCGTGGGGCTGCTGTGCACCGCGGTGGCGCTGGCCGTCGCGCTGGTGGTCGGCACACTGGCCGGGTACTACGGCGGCTGGCTCGACCGGGTCGTGGCCCGGCTGACCGACGTGTTCCTCGGGTTCCCGTTCCTGCTCGGCGCCGTGGTGGTGCTGACGTCGGTGGGCTCGCGGTCCGCCGTGTCCGTGGCCCTGGTGCTGGCCCTGTTCTCGTGGCCCACGATGGCCCGGCTGGTGCGCGGCTCGGTACGCACGGTGCGGGACGCGCCCTACGTGGAGGCGGCGCGCGCCATGGGCCTGCCCGACCGGCGGATCATCGCGCGCTACGTGCTCCCGAACGCGCTGGGACCCGTGCTGGCCGTCGCGACGATCATGGTGGGCAGCGTGATCGTGGCGGAGTCCACCCTCACGTTCCTCGGGCTGGGCCTCAACGCGCCGTCGATCTCGTGGGGACTGCAGCTCTCCAGCGCGCAGTCGTTCTTCCAGACGTCGCCGCACATGCTGGTGGCGCCCGCCGTGGTGCTCACGATCACGGTGCTGGCCATGATCACGCTGGGTGATGTGCTGCGCGACGTGCTCGACCCGAGGGGTCGCTCGTGAGCCCGGCTCCTAGGGTGGGCGCATGAGCAGCCACACCCCCGCTGACCAGCCCGCGGACCAGCCCACCGACCTGCCCGCCGACCTGCCCGCCGATGGCGCCGACGAGCCCCTGCTCGATACCGCCGCGGAGCACTTCGTGGAGCAGTTCGCCCTGACGTGGAGCCCACGGATGGAGGGCCGGATCATCGCGCTCCTCATGATCATGGACCGGCCGTACCTGTCCGCGCAGCAGATCGCGAGGCTGCTCAAGGCCAGCGCCGGGGCCGTGTCCACCGGCACCCGCCGGCTGGCCGAGGCCGGGTTCATCAAGCGCCACTCCGTGCTCGGCGACCGCCAGCACTACTTCCGCGTGGAGGACGACATCTGGGGCAGCTTCCTCGCGGGCGAGCGGAACTACCTGTCCCACCTGCGGAACGTGATCGACGACGGGCTCGCCATCGCGGGCGACGCCGACGGTCCCCACAAGCGCCTCGTCAACGCGCGCAACTACATGGAATGGCTTGCCGGGTACCACCGCAAGATGCTCGCCGACTGGGAGGCGTACCGCGACGCCCAGCCGGCGGACGGAACAGGAGAACCGTGACCGACGTCGCCACCGCTTCCGGCCCCTCGCCCGAGACCGAGCCCAGCCCGTCGTCCGGCACCTCCCCGGTGCTGGAGGTCCGCGACCTGACCGTCACGTTCCGCGTCGACGACGGGCACGCCCCCGACGTCCACGCCGTGCGCGGCGTGTCGTTCGACGTGCTGCCGGGCGAGGTGCTCGCCGTCGTCGGCGAGTCCGGCTCGGGCAAGAGCGTCACGTCGCTCGCCCTGCTCGGGCTGCTCGGCCGGCACGCGGAAGTGGGCGGCAGCGCCCTCCTCGGCGGGGCCGGGCAGGAGCGGGTCGAGCTGATCGGCCTCGACCGGCGCGCGCTGCAGGACGTGCGGGGGCGCCGCGTCGCGATGGTCTTCCAGGACTCGTCGGGTGCGCTGGACCCCGTGTTCACCGTGGGCTACCAGCTCGACGAGATGCTGCGGCGGCACGCGCCGGACCTCACGCGTGCCCAGCGCCGGGAACGGTCCGTGGAGCTGCTGCGCCTGGTCGAGCTGCCCGACCCGGCAGAGCGCCTGAAGTTCTACCCGCACCAGTTCTCCGGGGGCCAGGCCCAGCGCGTGATGATCGCGATGGCGCTCGCCTGCGACCCCGAGGTGCTGCTCGCGGACGAGCCGACGACGGCGCTCGACGTCACCGTGCAGCGCGAGGTGCTCGACGTGCTGCGCCGGCTGCGCGAGCGGGTCGCCACGTCGATCGTGCTGATCACGCACGACATGGGCGTGGTCGCGGACCTCGCGGACCGCGTGGTCGTGATGCGCGGCGGCGAGGTGGTCGAGACCGCGCCGGTGCGGCGGCTCTTCGAGGCGCCGCGCGCGGCGTACACCCGGGAGCTGCTGGCGGCCGTGCCCCGCGTGGGCACGCCGGACCGCCCGAGCGGGGCCGACGGCGCGGGCCGGCCCGCCCTCGCGTTCGACGACCTGGTGGTGGAGTACCGCGACCGGCGGGGCCGCGCCGTGCGTGCCGTGGACGGCGTGACCCTCAGCGTGCAGCCCGGCGAGATCGTCGCGCTGGTGGGCGAGTCCGGCTCCGGGAAGTCGTCGATGGGCCGCTGCGCGCTCGGGCTGGCGCCCGTCACCTCCGGCTCGGTCGAGGTGGTGGGCACCCGCCCGGGCCAGGACACCCCGCGGACGGTGCGCGCCGCCCGGGCCCGGATCGGGGTCGTGTTCCAGAACCCCGCCGCGTCGCTCAACCCGCGCTACTCGATCGGCGAGTCCGTGGCCGAGCCGCTGCGGGTCCACGCGGGCCTGCGCGGACCCGAGCTCGAACGGCGCACCGCCGAGCTGCTGGAGAGCGTGGAGCTCCCGGCGTCGTGGGTGTCCCGGTACCCGCACGAGCTCTCGGGCGGCCAGCTCCAGCGCGTCTCGATCGCCCGGGCCATCTCGCTGGGCCCGGACCTGCTCATCGCCGACGAGCCGACGTCGGCCCTGGACGTGTCCGTGCAGGCCACCGTGCTCGACCTGTTCCGCCAGGTGCAGCAGTCCCTAGGCTTCGCCTGCCTGTTCATCAGCCACGACCTCGCGGTGGTGGACGAGCTCGCCGACCGCGTCGCCGTCATGCACCGGGGCCGCCTCGTGGAGACGGGCGCGCGCGCCCAGGTGCTCGGCCGCCCGGAGCAGGACTACACGAGACGCCTCCTGGCGGCGGCCCCGGTCCCGGACCCGGCCGAACAGGCGGCCCGCCGAGCGGCCGTGGGCTAAGCGGCGGTGGGCTGAGCGGCCGTGGGCTGAGCGGCCGTGGGCTGAGCGGCCGTGGGCTGACGGAGGTTCAGCAGGCGGTCCACGACCGCGTGCACCCCGCTGACGGTCGCGGACCGCCTGCTGAACCGGGGCCGGTACCGGCAGCCGAGATCCGGCCGTGACCTGCGGTCAACCCCGTCGTAAGGCGCGGGCCCTAGCGTGCCGCCGTGCCCCTACCTCACCCCGCCGGCGCAGCACCACGAGCCGGCGCCACCGAGCAGGTCAGTACCACCGGGCAGGTCGGCGCCACCGGGCGGGTCGGCGCCCTCGACGGGTTGCGCGGTCTCGCCCTGCTCCTCGTTGTCGCGTTCCACCTCTTCGGCCAGGGCCGGGTCTCGGGCGGCGTCGACGTGTTCCTGGTGCTGTCCGGGTACTTCGCGACCGCCGCCCTGCTACGACGCGCCGAGGCCGGCACCCTCCGGCTCGCGGCGCACTACGCCCGCACGCTCGCGCGCCTGCTCCCGGCGGCGCTCGTGGTGCTGGCCGCCGTCACGGTCGCCCTGCTCACGCTCGCGCCCCGGCTGCGCTGGTCGGCGGGGCTGCGCGAGGTCGGCGCGGCCGCGACCTTCTGGGAGAACTGGGAGCTGGTGCACTCCGCGCTCGCGTACGGCGCGGCCGGACCCGACGCCAGCCCGCTGCAGCACTTCTGGTCGCTCTCCGTGCAGGGCCAGTTCTTCGCCGTCTGGCCGCTGGTGGTGCTGGGCCTGGTGGCCGTCGCCCGACGCCGCGCGTGGGCCGGCCGCACCCCGCTGCCGCCCCGCCGCCTGGTCACCGCGGTGACGGCTGCGGCCACCGCCACGTCGTTCGCCCACGCGCTGTGGCTCGTCCACGCGGACCAGCAGGTCGCCTACCTCAGCACCTTCACGCGGTTCTGGGAGATCGGCGTGGGCGCGCTGCTCGCCCTGCTCCTCCCGCACCCCGGCCGCGCCATGGCCCGGGCCGGGCGCGTCGCCCCGGCACCGTCCGTGCAGGCCGCCGCCCGCTTCGGTGGCGTGCGGAGTCTGCTCGGGTGGGCGGGCCTCGCCCTGGTCGTGGGGTCGGGCTTCCTGGTCGACGGCGCCGACGTGTTCCCCGGGGCCTGGGCCCTCGTGCCCGTCGGCGGCGCGGCGCTGGTGCTGATCGCGACCGCCCCGGGGCCGACGGCGGGAGCCCGCCCCGCCGGGCATCCGTCCCACGGCGTCGAGCGGCTCCTGGACAGCGCCCCGCTGCGCCTCGGCGCGCGCGTCTCGTACGCGCTGTACCTGTGGCACTGGCCGGTCCTGGTGTTCTGGCTCCTGACGACGGGGGCGCACCGCGCGAGCCCTCTGACCGCGGCCGGGGTGCTCGTGGTCTCGGCCGGGCTCGCCTGGCTCACCACGCGGTACGTCGCCGAGCCGCTGCTCGCCCACGTCACGGCACGCCTGGCCGCACGCCGGCCCGCGAGCGCCGTCGGCCCCGCCGACCCGGCCCATCGACCCGGCCCCGCCGACCTGGCGGGCGACGTGACCTCCCGGGCCGCCGCGCCGCCGTCGGGCAGGCGGACGCTCGCCGTGCTGGCGGGCGCCGCCGTGCTGATGCTGGGCGGTGCCCAGGCCGCGGCCACCGCGCACGACGTGACGGTGCGGCAGAGCGTCGACGACCTGCTGGCGCCCTCGCCGGACCATCCGGGCGCCGCGGTGCTCGCCCCGGGCGCGCCCGACGCGGACCCTCCCCGGGGCCTGGACGCCGTCCCGTTCCGGCCCGCCACGTGGGTGGCCTACGACGACCATCCCGACCGGCCGGACTGCGCGCAGGGCGGCGACCGGTCCGAGCTGCTGGAGTGCACGATCGTGGCGCAGGCCGACCCGGCGGCCGTCCTCTACCTCGCGGGGGCGTCGCACGAGCAGCAGTACGAGGAGGCGTTCGCCGCGCTGGCCCGGGCGCACGGCTGGGAGCTGCGCGAGATGCTCAAGCACGGGTGCCGCCTCGCGACGTCGGGCGGCGGTGAGGGGTCGGCCGGGCCGGTGCCCCCGCCGTCGTGCGCCACGTGGAACGAGCGGGCGCTGGCCGCGCTGGTGGCGGCCCGCCCGGACGCCGTCGTGGTGATCGGCACGCGCACGTACGAGGACGGCTCGCCCGAGCAGGTGCTGCCCGGCCAGGTGGGCGCGTGGCGCACGCTGGACGACGCCGGGATCCGCGTCGTGACCGTCCGCGACAACCCCCGCTTCGAGTGGTTCGTGCCCGAGTGCCTCGACACCACGACCTTCCCGGAGGCCTGCGGGCGTCCCCGTGCCGAGCAGCTCGCCGCCGTCTCGCCCGCGCCGACGGCGCCCGGCGTGCCCGCGTCCGCGGTCCACCTGGACCTCACCGACTCGATCTGCGGGCCCGAGGTGTGCGCGGCCGTGGTGGGCAACGTGCTGGTCTACCGCGACGACGACCACCTGACCGACACGTACGTGCGCACCCTCACGCCCGCCGTGGGGCGGCAGCTCCGGTCGGGCGCGCCCTGGCTGTTCGAGGACGGGCGGAGCACCGGACCGGGGTAACCTCTGCGGCGATGAGCAGCACGCAGCACGACCCGGGACCGGACCAGCTCAAGGGCATCCTCATGGTGCTCGTGATCTTCGGGCACACCTTCTGGCAGGGCGTCGGCGAGTCGTGGGCCAAGTGGATGATCTACGGCTTCCACATGCCGATGTTCCTGTTCCTGTCCGGGTACATGATCTCGATGGCACGGTTCGGCACCCGGCCGTGGGGCGAGCTGCTGCGTCACTACTGGAAGCGCATGATCGCGGCCTGGCTCGTGGTCAGCGTGCTGTGGCTGGCGGTGCAGGAGCCCGACGCCTTCGACTCGGTGCGGTCGTTCGTCGAGGTGCTGCTGCTGCGCCCGTCGTTCCACCTCTGGTACGTGCCGATGCTGTTCCTGAGCGTGCTGCTGCTGCGCCTGCTCGGCCCGGCACTCAACCGCTCCGTCGCCGCCCGGGCGGCGCTCGGCCTGGCCGCCGTCGCGGGTGCGCTGCTGTTCCAGACGCCGCTGAAGGAGCTGGTCCCGCAGGTCGTCCTGGACAACGTGGACGCCCGGTACGCCGGGTACTTCGTCTGGATCCTGCTCGGTGTGGCGGTGCGCAACGGGTGGTTCCCGCGCCTCGCCCTGGCGTGGGTGCTGCCCGTGGTCGCGGTCGGCCTCGTGGCCCGGAGCTGGGTCTACACCTCGGACGCCGCCGGGCCGTGGTGGAGCGTCGCCGCGTTCACCGTGCTGTCGATCGGCGCGTCCCTGTGCGTGCCGGCGCTCCGCGACGCCCTGCGCACACCCCTGCCGATCGTCGGCGAGGGCCTGCGCACGGTCGGCCAGTACTCGCTGTACGTGTACCTGCTGCACCCGTTCGTCACGGACGCGCTGCAGACCCCCGAGATCGGCTGGGCGCGCTCGATGGCGCTCGGCGCCGCCGTGACCGTCGCGATCCTGGTGGCGAGCTGCGTCGTGGCGGGCGTCCTGGAGCGGGTCGGCGTGTGGCGCCGTCGGCCACGCAGACTCGGCTAGTCAGTACCGCGGGTACGCGTAGTAGAGCACCTGGGACTCGGGCACCCAGTGCTCGACGACGCCGCGGACGCCCGACGGGAGCGCGCCGCCGCCCCCCGTGTTGCCGTCGATCACCTTGATCCGCGAGCCGTCCACCTGCACCACGAACATCGTGTGCGACGCCGCACCGGAGGCGATGTAGGAGACGAAGGCCAGTGCTCCGACCCGCGGGGTCGACCCGGTGGGCAGCTTGCGCCGGACGGAGTCCTTGTAGGCGCCCCACGTGGTGGACTGCGGCACGAGCCCCGCGTGGCCGGAGGCCTTGAAGATCCAGGACTGGAACAGGCCGCACCACGGCGCGTTCGTGCGCGCCCACACGTTGTACTTGCTGTACCAGTCGTAGCGCGAGCCGTTGTCGCCGTCGTACCGCACCCGGTAGCCCACCTGGGACCGGGCCGCCGCCACCACCTCGCCCAGTGCACCCTTCAGCCCGGTCGCCGCCTCGGCGCCGTCGCCGTTGGAGTACAGCACGCCGCCCTCGAACCGCTGCACGCAGCCGCCGCGGGCCAGGCCGCACAGCGGGTCCATCACCGGGGCGCCCATGCGGCCCGTGGCGCCGCCCAGGTGCCGGTACTCGCCGAGGATGCCGCCGTGCACCCACCAGGTGCGGTCGCGCCCCGAGCGGGTCACCTTGACGAGGATCCCCTTCTCGTAGGAGCGGGACACCACGGTGCGGGTCACCTGCCGGTGGCCCGACGTCGGCCTGCCGATCGCGGCACCCATCTGTCGCTCGCGGGAGGTCATGGTCCGGTCCGCCGTGGTGAACCCGACGCCGATCCGCGCCGTCCATGACGACCGCGCGCTCGACGAGCCGCGGTAGATCGCCCGGTACTCGTAGACGGCGCCCGCACGCACGCGCACGCTGTACCGCCCGGACCGGTTCGTGGTGTCCGTGCCCACCGTGCGCCAGCCGGACTCGTCCATCCGCTTCTTCTGCACGACGACGGCGCGGCCCCGCGCCGGTGAGCCGCTCACCGTGAGCCGGCCGAACATCCAGAACGTCTCGCCCTTGCGCAGCCGCCGCTCGGTGACGGCGCCGGTCAGGGCGCTCGACCGCGCGGCGGTGGCGACGGCGTCGACCGTGGTGCCCGGCGCCGCGGCGCGCGCCGCTCCGGCCCCGGTCCCGCCGGCAGGCGTTCCGGCCGCGGTCGTGCTCGCCGCGACACCCGTGGTGGGCACGAGCAGCGCGACCGCCAGCGCCGTGCCGACCCAGCGGCGCGGCCGGCGCGGGCCGGTCCGCCCCGCGTGCCGTGGCGTCGTCCGCGCGCCCCTGGCGACCCGGTCCGTCCCCGCACCGGGCTGCCGAGCGAAAGATCGCCACATGTCCGGCAGGCTACGTCCGACCCGCGGAACGCGCAGGACGAACGCGCACCCGGCCGGTCAGAGCCGCGCGGGCAGCGCCTCGCGCAGCCGGTCGGTGAGCTCGGTCATGTAGGTGCGTGTCACGTGGTTCGGGTCGCGGTAGACCAGCACGTTCCCGATCACGGCGGGGCAGGTCTCCTCGTCGCAGAAGTAGTCGAGAACGTCCACGGACGTGACCCGCGGCGCCTCCTCCAGCGCGCCGGGCACGGTGTCCCGGCCGCCCAGGGCGTCGCTCCTCGGCTGGTCGCACTGCGTCGGGTCCGTGTAGTTCTCGGTGACGCACTCGATCACGTCGTCCCGGGCGTGCGGGGTGTCCCGCAGCACCACGACCTGCGAGCCCAGGTCGGCGAGCTCGTTCCAGACCTCGGCGAGGCCCGCGGCGCCGGAGTGCTCCTCGCCGTCGCGCGGGGCGAGCGAGTACGACTCCTGGAAGGTGGTGACCACCATGTCGGGCGCGAGCTCGCGCAGCTCGGCCCGGGTCTGCGCGTTGGCCGCGTTGCAGGCGTCGATCTCCGGGCTCGCGCCGTTGCGCGAGTCGGCGCTGTACGGGCAGGCGGAGTGCAGGTACGTGACCACGCGCCAGTTGCGCTCCGTGGCGACCTGGACGAGCGGCTCGGTGAACATCGCCGCGTGCGAGTCGCCCACCACGGCCACGGTCGCCGTCGGGTCCTCCGTCGCGCCGAACTCGCACGGGGTCGTGACGGAGTCCCGCTGTCCCGCCTGGCAGGCGTCGACCTCGGGGCTCTTGTCCTGTGCGGCCTTGATCGGGTTGGGCGAGATCGCGGTGCTGCCGTCGACGAACGGCGCGAAGTCCCGCTGGATCCCCTCGGGGATGGTCTGGTCCGCCTCGCCCGCGGCCTCCTGGGCGTTGTGGTCCCAGCGCTCGATGATGCCCTGCACCCGCCACGGCAGGGTCAGGGTGAGCCCGGCCACGACGAGCATCGCGACGAGGGCGGTCACGAGCATGCGCCCGTCGGCCCGGAACCAGCGCGACGCGCGCACCGGCTGCTCCACGAGGGCGTAGCTGGCGATGGCCATCGAGAACGAGGCCAGGAGGATCACCATGATGTCGGTGAACCGGGGGTCGCGGCCGGTGTAGACGCCGAAGAACACGATCACCGGGAAGTGCCACAGGTACAGCGAGTAGGAGATGTCGCCGATGCGCTGCACGCCCCACGACTCGGTGACCGTGCGCAGCGAGCCCGGGCCCGTGGTGCGGCCCGCCAGGATCACGGCGCACGCGCCCAGCACGGGCGCGAGGGCGGCGAAGCCGGGGAACGGGGTGCCGTCGTCGAACAGGCACGCGGCCGCCACGATGGTCGCGGCGCCGAACACGGCCATCGTGCTGCGCAGCGGCGCGAACCGCTGCGTGTCCCGGATCAGCAGCGCCAGGATGCCGCCCGCGGCGAGCTCCCAGACGCGGGTCAGCGTCGAGTAGTAGGCCACCGGGTCGTCGGCGAGCGACTGCCGGACGCCCCAGACCAGGGAGGCGACACCCACCACGCCGAAGATCACCAGCAGGACGCGGCGCAGCGACTCGGGGTCCTTGACCACGACGCCGCGGCGCGCGCCGCCCCAGATCCCGACGGCCAGCAGCACGAGCAGCGGCCAGACCAGGTAGAACTGCTCCTCGACGCCCAGCGACCAGAAGTGCTGGAACGCGGTCGGGTCGTTGCTGGCCGCCTGGTAGTCCACGGCCTCGGCCGCGAGCGCCCAGTTCTCGACGTAGAGCACGGAGGCGAGCGCCTGCCGCCACCACGACTCCACGAGGGAGGGCGGCAGCAGCACGAGCGAGAGCACGATGACGCCGACGGTGGTGACCACCGAGGCGGGCAGGATGCGCCGGGCGCGGGCGGCCCAGAACTTCTTGAGGCTCACGGATCCCGTGGTCGAGACCTCGCGCCACAGGTGGCCCGTGATGAGGAACCCGGAGATCACGAAGAAGACGTCGACACCGATGTAGCCGCCCGGGAGGACCGCGGGATCGATGTGGTAGACGACCACGAGCAGCACCGCGAGGGCTCGCAGTGCCTGGACCTCGGGACGGAACTTGCGGGTGCGGACGGGGGCCTCGGACGTCGTGGAGGCGCGGTCCTCAGTGGCGGCGGGTGCCGTCGTCGTTGCCGTCATGGAGTGTCAGACTCTTCGCTTCGGGGGCAAGGACGGGGCCGAGTGTCCCACAGAAACAGTGGGGTGAAGAATTTCGTGTTTCGCGTCCGTCTCAGATGTGCGGATGCGATGGCGATCCTGGTCAGGACGCGTAGGTTGCCCTACGGGGTCCCGCAGGGGGACTCGAACTTTCAGCCACTGGAGAGTGAAGCATGCGCATGTCCCACTCCCGTCGAGCACTCGCCGTCGCCACGGCGACGACGCTCGCGCTCACCGCGCTCGGCGGTGTCGCCGGCGCCGCGGACGAGCCCGAGTCGACCCCCGTCCCGATCGTCACGCCGGACGGGGCTCTGTTCTCGTACGTCGTGAACACGGAGCGGGCCGGCGCCGCCCAGACGGCGCTCGCCACCAAGGCGGTCAAGCGCGCCGACGGCGTCGTCGTGCAGAGCTGGCCGCAGATCGGCGTCGTCGTGGTGCACTCCGCGAACGGCTCGTTCCGCGAGGACGTGGTGGCGCTCGACCGCCTCGGCGTCATCGAGTCGGTCGGCGCGACGCGCACCGTCTCCCCCACCGAGGGCACGCCCGGCACCGACGCCCCGGCGGGCGCCAAGGAGAGCCGGTCCGTGGTGGGCAAGGGGCAGAAGAGCTCCGTGGGCGGCACCGTCGACGGGCCGTCCCGCTCCACCGCGGCCGACCCCGACCCGGGCGAGGTGACGCAGTGGGACATGGAGATGATCAAGGCCGACCAGGCGATCGAGGTGAACCCCGGGTCGTCGCGTGTCACGGTGGGCGTGCTGGACTCCGGCATCGACGCGGCGCACCCCGACCTGGCCTCCCAGGTCGACGCCGACCAGTCCGTGAACTGCACCGACGGCGGCAGGCCCGACCTGTCGGCGACCGGCTGGCTGCCCACCACGTCCGACCACGGCACGCACGTGGCCGGCACCATCGCCGCGGCGCAGAACGGCACCGGCATCGTGGGCGTGGCCCCGGGCGTCAAGCTGGCCTCGGTCAAGGTCGTGAACGACGACGGCTACATCTACCCCGAGTACGCGGTCTGCGGCTTCGTCTGGGCCGGCCTGGAGCGCATGGACGTCACGAACAACTCGTACTACGTGGACCCGTTCATGTACTGGTGCGAGGACCAGCCCGACCAGGCCGCCGCCAAGGAGGCCGTGCGCCGCGCGGTGGAGTTCTCGACCGCGCGGGGCGTGGTGCACGCCGCCGCCGCGGGCAACGCGGCCACCGACCTGGCGAACAACACCTCCGACGCGTCGAGCCCGAACGACTCGGCAGCCGTGCAGCGCGTCATCAACTCGGGCTGCGAGGAGATCCCCGCCGAGCTGGACGGCGTCGTGTCCGTCTCGTCGCTGACCCAGGCGGGCAACCTGAGCTCGTTCTCGAACCGCGGCCTCGGCAAGATCGACGTCTCCGCGCCGGGCAGCTCGATCCTGTCCACCGAGCTGGACGGCACGTGGGGCCTCAAGAGCGGCACGTCGATGGCGTCGCCGCACGTCGCGGGCGTGCTGGCGCTCCTGAAGTCCGCGCACCCGCGCTGGTCGCCCGCCCGGCTGGAGGCGGCCGTCCGGGCCCAGGCCGACGACCACGAGTGCACCACCACGACGGCCGGACCGGCCTGCGTGGGCACGCCGGCGGAGAACAGCTTCTACGGTGACGGCATCGCCGACGCCCTGGACGCCGTCGACCGCTGACGCCGCGCCCTGAACGTGTCAGACCCTCAGATCCCTCCGGGGATCTGAGGGTCTGACACGTTCGGGGGTCAGAAGCGGGTGCGCACCGCCGGGGGCTTCATCGGGTCCACGAACAGCCACTGCGCCTTGGCCCGCAGCGCGTTGTGCAGCGGGCGGGCGAGGGTCCCCGCGTAGGTGGCGGTCATGTGGTTGTCGTCGCGGTAGATCAGCACGTTGCCCACCACGCCCTGGCAGAGCTGGTCCCCGCAGATGTACCGGGTCAGGTCGAGGTGCACGGCCGAGTCCGGCACGCCCTCGGCGTCCTCGACGGGGTTGACCGGCGAGTACACGTCCGCGCGGGCCCGGGCGCAGCTCACGCTGTCGGCGTGCTGCTCCACGCACGCGGGCACCTGGAACCCGAACCGGGGGTTGTCGCGCAGGGTGACCACCCGGATGCCCGCGTTCGCGAGCTGCCGCCAGGCCCGGGCCTCCGCCGGGATCACCGTGTCGCCCGGCTCCGTGGTCGACGTGCGGCTGCCGATCACCACCACGGCGTCGGGCCGCAGCTCCTCGAGCCGCTCCAGCGCGTTGATCCGCCACGACCAGCACATGTCCGCCGGGTCCACCGGACCCACGGGCGCCGCGAGGCGGCAGCCACGCCGGGCCAGGAGCAGCACCTCCCAGTTCTCCCTGCTGCCCACCTCGGCCATGGCCGGCGCCCACTGGATCATGTGGGAGTCCCCCACCATGACCACAAGGTGGTCCGCGTCCGGCGAGTCGGTGACCGTGCACGTCATCGGCACGTCGGTGCCCGGGTTCACCACGTTCTCCTGGATGCAGCCGTCGTCGTCGACGGCGGGCAGGTCCAGCGCGGCGACGGCGGGCGCCGGCAGCACCTCGACGTCGTCCGGCACGTCCGCGCCGTGCGCCGGGCTCAGGGCGAGCGCCCCGGGATAGGCCCGCGCGTCCGCCTGCGCGGCGGCCTCGGCGGCGGCGAGCAGGGCGGCGTCCTGCCGCTCCAGCAGCCGGATGCCGACGACGGTGCCGCCCGCCACCAGCGACACGCAGACCGCGGTCGCCACGAGCGCACGCGCGCCGCCCACCGCCTCCCGGAACCGCTGCGCGGGATCGGCCACCAGCTTGGTGGTGAGCCAGGACAGCGCCACCGAGACCGCCATGATCGCCGCGGCGCCGAGCGGGTCCACCCGGTCCAGCCCGGCGTGGTGCAGGTAGGCGATGAGCAGCGGCCAGTGCCACAGGTAGAGCGCGTAGGAGATGTCCGCCACGAAGCGCAGGGGCGCCACCTGCAGCAGCCGGCGCGGCCCCCAGGCGGCGCCTCCGCCGGAGCCCAGCAGCACGAGCAGCGCGCCCGTGACCGGCCACAGGGCCCAGGGCCCCGGGAACAGCACGCCGCCGTCGAGCACGAAGCCGCTGGAGACCACCAGGCCGAGCCCCGCCCAGCCCAGCAGCGGCCGCAGGCCGTGGGGCACCCGCAGCCAGGGCAGCAGCAGGGCGAGGAAGCCGCCCACGCCCAGCTCCCAGAACCGCGCCCAGGAGTGGAAGTAGGCGACGGGCTGGTCCGTGCCGTGCAGGTTCAGCGCGAAGACGAACGAGGCCACGGTCAGCGCGCCGACCACCACGAGCAGCAGGTCGCGCGAGCTGATCCACAGCCGGCGCGCGACCGCCACCACGAGCAGCACCACGACGGGCCAGACCAGGAAGAACTGCCCCTGGACGGACATCGACCAGAAGTGCTGCAGCGGGCTGGTCTGGGGGCCGGCCGCGCCGTAGGAGAGCTGGCCGGCGATCATCTCCCAGTTCACGTAGTACAGCGCGGAGGCGAGGAGCTCACGGCCGGTCTGCACCCAGGTACCGCGCGGCAGGACCCACCAGGTGAGGGCCGCCGTCGCGGCCAGCACCAGCAGGGCCGGGGGCACCAGGCGGGCGAACGTGCGCCCGTAGTGCTCGCCGAGGCGCAGGCTCCGGGTGTCGGCGCGGCGCAGCAGCGAGCCGGTCGCCAGGAACCCCGAGAGCACCAGGAACACGTCGACGCCGCCGGAGACCCGCCCGTTGCCGAACAGGTGGAACGTCACCACGAGGGCCAGGGCCAGGCCGCGCAGGCCGTGCAGCTCGGGGATGTGCGCGCTCGCGCGGGGCCGGACGACGGCCAACGGCAGCGGCCGGTCGTCGGGCGCACCGGCCGGGCCCGCCGTCACGCCCGAGGGCGGCAGCGGGTCGGAGACAACGGTCACTGATCCTCCGGGTCGGTGCACGGAGCGTGTGGTCCGGCGGAGGGGACGAGCGCCCTGGCCAGGGACCACTTCGGCAGCGTCGGAGGGCCGCCGACCGAGGTCGGCGGCCCTCTGGCGCTGCGGAGCGTATCAGGACCGGGTGGACGCACCCAGCGCTGGCCGGACCCCGCCCGAGCGGTGACCCGGAGGTGACTCAGTACTGGTGCGCGGCCCCGCCGATCATGCCGGCGGCGACGGTCTTGTTGGTCGCCTCGTCCACGAGGATGAACGCGCCCGTCTGGCGGTTGGCCTGGTAGGAGTCCACGAACAGCGGCTGGGTCACGCGCAGGCGGATGCGCGCGATCTCGTTCAGCCTGATCTCCGTGGCCTCCTCGTCGCGGTGCAGGGTGTTCACGTCCACGCGGTAGTTGATGTTCTTGACCATCGCGCGCGCCCACCGGGTGGTGTGCTTGATCGCGTACTTCTTGCCCTGCACCAGGGCGGCCGACTCGTCCATCCAGCAGATCTGCGCGTCGACGTCCTGTGTCACCGTCGGGGCGTTGTTCGGGCGGCAGATCATGTCGCCGCGCGAGATGTCGATCTCGTCGGCCAGGCGCACCGTCACCGACATGGGCGGGTACGCCTCCTCGACGGGACCGTCGGCCGTGTCGATGGACGCGATGGTGGTCTCCAGCCCCGCGGGCAGGGCCAGCACCCGGTCGCCGGGCTTCATGACGCCGGACGCGACCGTGCCCGCGTAGCCGCGGTAGTCGCGCGTGTCGTTCTGCTGGGGCCGGATCACGTACTGCACCGGGAACCGGACGTCCACCAGGTTGCGGTCGGAGGCCACGTGCAGCCGCTCGAGGTGGCTGAGCAGCGGCGAGCCGTCGAACCACGGCATGTTCTCGGACCGCGTCACCACGTTGTCGCCCGCCAGGGCGGACACCGGGATGAACGTCAGGTCGGGCACGCGCAGGCGGGAGGCGAACTCGGTGAACTCCGCGCGGATCTTCTCGAAGACCTGCTCGTCGTAGTCCACGAGGTCCATCTTGTTCACGCAGACCACCACGTGCGGCACGCCCAGCAGCGTGGCCAGGAACGTGTGGCGGCGCGACTGCTCCACCACGCCCTTGCGCGCGTCCACGAGGATGAGGGCCACGTCCGCCGTCGAGGCGCCCGTGACCATGTTCCGCGTGTACTGGATGTGGCCGGGGGTGTCCGCGATGATGAACTTGCGCTTGGGCGTCGCGAAGTAGCGGTACGCCACGTCGATGGTGATGCCCTGCTCGCGCTCGGCGCGCAGCCCGTCCGTCAGGAGCGACAGGTCCGCGTAGTCGTTGCCGCGGTCCCGGCTGACCTGCTCCACCGACTCGAGCTGGTCGGCGAAGATCGACTTGCTGTCGAACAGCAGCCGGCCGATCAGGGTGGACTTGCCGTCGTCGACGGAGCCGGCCGTGGCGAACCGCAGGAGGTCGCCGCTGACGACCTCGTGGTGCGCCCCGGCGGCCTCGCCCGCGTCCGGAAGAGTCGTCGTCATCAGAAGTAGCCTTCCTTCTTGCGGTCCTCCATGGCGGCCTCGCTCACCTTGTCGTCGCCGCGCGTGGCGCCGCGCTCCGTGAGCCGGACGGCGGCCACCTCCTCGACGACGTCGCGCAGCGTGACCGCGGCGGACTCGACGCAGGCGGTGAGGTTCGCGTCGCCGACGGTGCGGTATCGCGTCGACAGCACCTGGGCGCTCTCGCCGTCCTTGAGCGGGGTGAAGTCGTTGACCTCGTAGAGCATTCCGCTGCGCTCCACGACCTCGCGCTCCTTGGCGAGGTAGAGGTCGGGCAGGTCGATGTTCTCGGCCTCGATGTAGGACCAGATGTCCAGCTCGGTCCAGTTGGACAGCGGGAACACCCGGATCGACTCGCCCTGGTGCACGCGGCCGTTGTAGAGGTTCCAGATCTCGGGGCGCTGGTTCTTCGGGTCCCACTGGCCGAAGTCGTCGCGGAAGGAGAACACGCGCTCCTTGGCGCGGGCCTTCTCCTCGTCGCGGCGGCCGCCGCCGAACAGGGCGTCGAAGCCGTGCTTCTCGGCCGCCTCCAGCAGCACCGGCGTCTGGATCCGGTTGCGCGAGCCGTTGGGCTCCTCCTGCACCAGACCCCGGTCGATCCCCTCCTGGACGGAGGCGATCACGAGCTGCACGCCCGTGCGGTCCACCCAGCGGTCGCGGCAGTCGAGCACGGTCTGGAAGTTCAGGCCCGTGTCGACGTGCATGATCGGGAACGGGACGCGCGCGGGGGCGAACGCCTTGACCGCGAGGTGCAGCATGACGATGGAGTCCTTGCCGCCGGAGAACAGCAGACAGGGCCGCTGCATCTCGGCGACCACCTCGCGCATGATGTGGATGCTCTCGGCCTCCAGGCTGCGCAGCTGGCTCAGGACGTGACTCTTCACTCCTCAAGCACCTTCTTTGCTATCTGCCCCGACCACGGACGCGACACCTACGGTGTCGAGCAGCTCGCGCAGGCGCGGAGCCAGTGCCGGGGGGCATACGAACAGGTCGGGGAGCCAGGGGTTCTCCCGGTTGTACCGGAGCTCGGATCCGTCCACACGGGTGCAGACGAGACCGCGGGACCGGGCCACGGCGACAGGGGCCGCGGAGTCCCACTCGTACTGCCCACCCCCGTGGACATAGGCGTCAACGGTAGCGTCGGCGACGGCGAGCACCTTGACCCCGGCGGAGCCCATCGGCACGAGCTCGACGTCGTCGCGCTCGGCCAGGGCGGCCACGAAGGCGGGCGGGCGACTCCGGCTCGCGGCGATCCGCAGCGGCCGGTCCCCGGACAGGACGGCGGCCGAGTCGTCGCCCGGCACGATGCCGTCCGCGGTGGTCAGGACCTGCCCGCGGGCGGGCAGGGCGACGGCGCCGGAGGTGAGGCCTGCGCCCCGCTCCCAGAGCGCGACGTGGACGGCGAAGTCGTCCCGCCACTGCCCGGCCAGGGGCCCGTCGGCGTGCCGCTCGGCGAACTCGCGCGTGCCGTCGAGCGGGTCGATGATCCACACCCGGTCCGCGGCGGTGCGAGCGGCGTCGTCCTTGGCCTCCTCGGAGAGGACGGCGTCGGCGGGCCGGGCGGCGGTCAGCGCGGCCGCGAGCCAGGCCTGGGCGGCGGCGTCACCGGCGTCCTTGAGCTCCTTGGCGACGAAGGCGCCGCCGGCGGCGTCGACCTCCGCGCGGAGCGCGAGGAGCACCTCTGCCGCTCCCTGGGCGAGTGCGCGGGCGAGGGCGTCGTCGTCGAGCGACGCCGGAGGGAGCGTGGGGGACAGCGCGTTCATCGGTCTCCAGGGTGGACGGCTTCCGGCAGATCCGGCCGTCCTGACGCGACGCTCGACAGGGGGCCAAGGTGCCACAGGTGCAGTCCGGCGGACGCGCCGAGGCTACCATTCCGCCATGCGATCCAGCGCCAGTGGACCAGTAAGCATCACTACCGGCAGCAGGGAGCGCTAATGACTACTATTCCGATGAGTTTGATCGGGAAGGCGACGGTCGGCGCCCGGCCCCAGGTCCGCGCGGGATGAGCATCGACCTTCCCCTGGTCCTGGGCGGCCTCGCCGTCGGCTTCGTGGTCGGTCTGACCGGCATGGGCGGCGGTGCCCTCATGACGCCGATGCTCATCTTCGTCTTCCGCGTGGACCCGCTCGTGGCGGTCTCCAGCGACGTGGTCGCCAGCCTCTTCATGAAGCCCGCCGGCGCGATCGTGCACCTGCGGCGCGGGACGGTGCACCTGCGGCTCGTGCTGTGGCTCTGCGTCGGCTCGGTGCCCGCCGCGTTCTCCGGCGCCCTGCTCATCAAGGCGCTGCCGTTCGGCGACTCGCTCGACTCCGCGCTCCAGACGATCCTCGGGGTGGCCCTGCTCATCGCGTCGGGCGGCCTCGTGGTGCGCGCCGTGCTGCAGATGGTGCGGAGCCGCTCGGCACTCGGCGAGGGTCCGACGCCGGCGTCCGCGCCGCGCGAGCTCGTGGTCCGCCCCGTGCCCACCGTGGTCCTCGGCGCCGTGGCCGGGCTCCTGGTGGGCATGACGTCGGTCGGCGCCGGCTCCGTGGTGATCGTGGTGCTCCTGCTGCTCTACCCGGCGCTCAAGGCGTCCCAGCTCGTGGGCACCGACCTGGTCCAGGCCGTGCCGCTCGTGGCGGCGGCGTCGCTGGGCCACATCCTGTACGGCGACTTCTCGCTCGGGCTGACCACCTCCCTGCTCGTCGGCGCGATCCCCGGCGCCTGGTTCGGCGCCCACGTGTCGTCCCGCGCGCCGGGCGGCATCATCCGGCGCGCCCTGGCGATCCTGCTGCTCGCGTCCGCGCTCAAGCTGCTCGGCGCGAGCCTGCCCGTGGTGCTGGGCGCCGCGGGCGCCGCCCTGGTGTTCGGCAACCTTCTGTGGTTGTGGGTCAGGCGCCGGTTCGGCGCCGCCCCGCCGGCGTCCGTAGCAGACTCGACGTACGAGGACCCGGCCCCGGCCGGTCCGCCGACCGGCCCACCATCCGGACCACCGGCAGGGACGGCGGCCGGTCCCACGGCCGGATCCCCGACCGCACCAGCACCCGACACCGCCGACGACCCGGCAGAGACGAGCCCGCACCGATGACCGACTCCCCCGCCCGCGTCCTGTCCGACGACGAGCTGGACGTCCTCGAGCTCACCCTCGGCGGCGCGCTCCCGCCGTCGGCCCTCGTGGCGGCCCTGCAGGACGGCCCCGCGGGTGCCGCGCCGAACGACGCGCCCACCGACGTCGTGCTGACCGACGCCGAGAACACGCCGCTGGCCCGCCTCACGGCCCGGGCCGGCGAGGCGCCCGCGGTCGAACCGCTCAAGCCCCTCGCGGCGGCGATCGGGCCGCAGTGGGACGCCGCCGTGCGCCGTCCGGCCCGCGAGGTGCGGGCGGGCCTGGGCGACGGCCCGGGAGCGAGCGTCGGCCTGCTCGTCACCGAGGTGCCGACCCGCGAGGAGTCGGACGCCGCGGTCGCGCTCGCCCCCGGCGGCGCCACCGCCCCCGGCCGCAGCACCGTGCCGGACGGCGCCGCCCCCGGCACCGTGCTGCTGCTCGTGCCGGTCGCCCGCCGCGCCCCCGAGCCCGGCGTCGTCGGCGCCCCCGGGCTCGTGCGGGCGGCGCAGGGGCTGGCCGGCACCCTGGCCGAGCGCACCGGCGCGCGGGTGATCACCGTCGTCGTGCCGTGGTCCGGGCCCGCCGACCCGTCCCTCGACGAGGTGGCGGCCGCCTACGGCGCGGCGCGCGTCGAGCGGCTGGCCGCGCACCGCTCGCCGGCCACGGCCGAGCGCGTGGCGGCCCTGCCCGGCGTGCGGGACGAGGCGGTCCGGGCGCTGTACCCGCCCGCCTCGGCGGCCGAGCTGGCCCGCGCCGCGAGCGGCGCCCACCGCCGGGGCGCCGTCGTGTTCTTCACGGGCCTGTCGGGTTCGGGCAAGTCGACGGTGGCGCGCGCCCTGGCGGCCGAGCTGGAGGACGACGGCCTGGGCACCACGCTGCTCGACGGCGACGAGGTGCGCCAGCACCTGTCGAAGGGGCTCGGGTTCGACCGCGCGTCCCGCGAGACCAACGTGGAGCGCATCGGCTACGTGGCGGCGCTCGTGGCCCGGCACGGCGGCATCGCCGTCGCCGCGCCGATCGCGCCGTTCGCCGCCGGCCGCGCGCGGGTGCGCGCCCTCGCCGAGGAGGCCGGGGCGCACTTCGTCCTGGTGCACGTCAGCACGCCGCTGGAGGTGTGCGAGGCCCGCGACCGCAAGGGCTTCTACGCCCGGGCCCGCGCCGGCGAGATCGCCGAGTTCACGGGCATCTCGTCGCCCTACGAGGAGCCCGACGACGCCGACCTGGTCATCGACACCACCGACGTCCCGGTCCCGGACGCGGTGGAGCAGGTCCGCCGCCACCTGCTGGCGCTGCTGGACTGACGCGGCGCGGATCGGCGTGACCGGCGAAAAGGTCAGGTGACCGGCAGCTCGGGCTGCCGATCACCTGACCTTCTACCGATCACCCGCCGGGCCTGGGCCCTGGGCCGAGGCCCGGCGGGGCCTCAGGCCGTGGCCTCGGCCTTGTTCGCCTCGGCCTCCTGGGCCTTCTTCAGCTCGGCCTCTTCCGCCTTCTTCCGCGCGGCCTCTTCCGCCGCACGCTTGCGCTGGAGCGCCCGACGACGGGCCGGGCCCATGCCGGGACGCTGTGCGCGCACGAAGTTCTTGTACGCCTCGGCGACCTCGTGCACGGGACCGTCCATGACGAGCTGCCCCTGGTGCATCCACAGCACACGCGTGCACATGGCCTCGATCGTGGAGATCGAGTGGCTCACCAGGAAGACGGTGCCCGCGTTGGCGCGGACCTCCTCGATGCGCGACTTGCTGCGCTCCTTGAAGGCGGCGTCGCCGGTGGCGAGGGCCTCGTCGATCATCAGGATGTCCGGCGACGCGGCCGACGAGATCGCGAACCGCAGGCGCGCGCCCATACCGGACGAGTACGTCGTCATCGGCAGGTAGACGAAGTCGCCGATGCCGGCGAACTCCACCACCTCGTCGAACTTCTCGTCGACCTGCTTGGGCGTGAGCCCGAGCGCGAGGCCGCCGATCATGATGTTCCGCTCGCCGGTGAGCTGCGGCATGAGCGCCGCATTCACGCCGAGCAGCGACGGCTCGCCGGAGACGTGCACGCTGCCCTTCTTGGGGGGCATGAGGCCGGCGATCGCCCGGAGCATGGTGCTCTTGCCCGAGCCGTTGACGCCGACGATCCCGATGGACTCGCCGTGCCGCACCGTGAAGGAGACACCCCGCACGGCGTGCACCTCGCTCACCGCGCCGACGTGCCGGCGTCCGGCCTGGAGCAGCCGCTTGTGGAAGGGCACCTTGACCTTGATCTCGCGGATCTCGGCCCCGCCCTTCTCGGCCTCCTTGCGGGCCCGTCCGCCGATGACGCGGTAGACGACGTGCAGGTCGTCCACCACGAGGCACGGGTCGCCCAGGTCGGTCTCCAGCGCCTCCTGCCCGGCGTCCTCGGGCTCGACCTCGAGGTCGAAGTCCATGTGCTCGTCGGCCTCAGTCACGTCCGTACCTCTCCTCACCGCGCCAGAAGACGATGAAACCGATCACGAAGAACACGACGGCCCACACACCACCGAGGGCCCACATGAGGCCGCTGGGCGGGAACTGCTCCTCCTGCATCAGCACGGAGCGCACCAGGTACAGGTACACCGCGACCGGCTGGTACTCCAGGACACCGCCGACGATCGCCTTCGACGTCTCGGGGATCTCCAGCCGCGCGACGTAGTCGGCGAGCGGGAAGATGACGCCGGAGGCGTACATCACGACGCGCATGACGAACGGCAGCACGTTCTCGATGTCCGGCGTCGTGGCCACGTACCGCGCCATGAAGAACGCCAGCCCGGTGTTGAAGATCCACATCAGCGCGATCGCGGCGGGCAGCAGGAGCCACCACCAGGTCACGTGGATCATCTCGTAGCCGGGCAGCAGTCCGCTGAGCAGCGTCACGATGCACATGACCACGATCGCGGGCAGCAGCGTGGTCAGCAGCGACAGCACCGTCGACATCGGCAGCACCGCCCGCGGGAAGTGCAGGGAGCGCAGCAGCTGGGTCTTGCCGCTGATCGACTTGGCACCGCCGGTCACCGAGGACTCGATGAAGCGGTACATGAAGACGCCGATCACGATGAAGGCGATCGAGTTGTCCACCCCGCGGTTGAGCCCGAGCAGGATGCCGAAGATCAGCACGTACACGGTCGCGTTGAGGATGGGGTTGAGCACGGCCCAGAGCTGGCCCAGGTAGTTGTTCTGGTTCTTGGCGTACGCCGTCGACGTGGCCAGGACGCGGATGAAGGCCCAGCGTCCGGTCAGGTCGCGGATGTACTCGCCCAGGGGCGGGCGGACGTTCAGGGGGCGCAGTCCGTACTGCTTCGCGAGGGCGAGACGCTCGGCCGACGTGGTGCCGGGAACGAGCGGCGGCGGCGGCTGTTTGGCGTTGCCGCTGGCGGCGGGCTTCGCAGGCGCTGCCGCGTCGGTAGTAGGTGTGCTCACGGTGCGTGAAATACCTGTCTGGTCGGGGGCACTGCCGGGCGTTGTCCGGCCGTTCGATCCTAGCGGGTCACGAACCCTAGCAGTGTGGTCGGGATTCCTGGGCGACAGCGCGGGACCACGCCCGCCGGACCTCGGCGGACGTCTCCCGTGAGAGACTGCCACGCGTGCAGCACCCCCGTCCCGCTCCTCGAACGACCGACCCGGGCACCGCGTCCCCGCGTGTCGCCGGCGCCCTGGTCGAGTCGCCGCTGCAGCTGCTCTGCACGGTCGAAGCGCACGCCGCCGGGTACGGCGGTACAGAGACCCACGTGCACGTGCGCGACGACGTCCCCGCCCTGGGCGACGCCCTGTCCGCGGTGCGCGAGCTCAGCCTCCCCGACGGGCTGACCTTCGACCTGGCGGGCCGCCGCAGCGCCCTGACCGCGCGCGAGCCCGTCTGGCTCGTGGGCGACGCCTTCTCCGGACTGTTCCAGGCCACCGCGCCCCTGCGGCGCCCGGAGCGCATGGTCCTGGTCGACGACGGCCTGGCCACCCTCGAGCTGTGCCGCCTCCTGGTGCGCCGTGACCCGCTGGTCCGGATCGGCCGGCCCGCGCGTGCCCCCCGACGCCGGCTCGGCGCCGTCGCCGCCGGCCGCCTGCGGTCGCTCGCCGCCGACGGCCGCGTCACGATCTTCACCGCGATGCCGCTGACCCCCGAGCTGTCCGCCGGCCTGCGGGCCCAGGGCTTCGACGTGCGGCACAACCAGTTCGGCTGGCTCACCGCGCAGCCCGCCGACGAGGCCATGCCCGAGCCCACGATCGTCGTCGGGTCGGCGATGGCCGCGGACAAGCTGATCGACCCGCACCGGTACGTCGACTGGATCCGGTCGCTGGCCAAGGAGAGCGCCCTGCGCTACGTGCCGCACCGCCGTCAGACGCCGGAGCTGCTCGCTACCCTGGCCGGGATCGACGGCGTGACCGTCGACGTGCCTGGTGCCCCCGTCGAGATCCGGCTGCGGGGCCTGCGGGCGGGCCAGCGCGTGCTGAGCCTGCCGTCGACATCGACCATCCTGTTGACCACTATCATTTCACCGCTCGGTGTCCCCGTCACCGCGCTCGACGTGCCCGCCGACTGGTGGACCCCGCGCGCCACGGCCGAACAACGAGCACACCTGACCAGCGTCGTCGAGCTCGCCCGGCAAGCCCGGGCCGCAGCCGACGACGCTTCGGAAACCGACTCCCCGGAGGCGAACGAATGACCATCCGCGTGCTCGCGGTCGCGGACAGCGACTCGTATCTGAAGTGGGCATGCGCGACGCTGGACAGGCTCGGACCGGCCGACGAGAGCGGGCTCGACCGCTCGGCCGTGATCGTCAAGACGCCGATCGCACCGACCACCAGTCAGATCGCCGCCGCCGTCGCCGGGTCCTCCGTGGTCCGGCCCGCCGTCCTGCCCGTCCGGGACCTCGCCGCGCAGATCCGGGACAACACCCCCGACGTCGTGCTCATCGCGGCCACCGGGCCTGTGGCCGAGGTCGTGGCGCGCGCCGTCGTGGCCGCCGCGGGCAAGCGCCGGCCCGCCCTGATCACCGGCCTGCCCGGCATGGCGCTGCCCGCCACGCCCGAGGGCACGGGCTGGCGCCGCTGGTGCGACGCGTTCGTGGTGCACAGCCGCCTCGAGGTGGACGCCTACCACGAGGCCTTCGCCGCGCACGGGGTCACGCCCGAGGTGCCGCTGGCCCACCTGCCGTTCCTCGAGCACACGGCCGCGAGCCTGGGCACCGAGCCGGTCAAGCGCGTCGTGTTCGCCGCGCAGGCGAAGGTGCCGGACAACCGGCCCGACCGCGTGACCCTCCTGGACCGCCTCGCGAAGCTCGCCGAGGACGACTTCGAGGTCATCGTGAAGCTGCGTGCCCGCAAGGGCGAGCGGCAGACGCACAACGAGGCGTTCCCCTACGACGAGCTGTGGGACACCGAGCACGAGCGGCTCGGGCACCGCAGCGACGCGCTGCGGTTCGTCGACGGTCCGATGGCGGAGTGGCTGCAGGCCGGCTCCGCGCTCATGACCGTCAGCTCGACCGCCGCGATGGAGGGGCTGGCCCTCGGCCTGTCGACCGTCATCATCGACGACTTCGGCGTGAGCCCCGAGCTGCTCAACGCGCCGTTCGCCGGCAGCGGCTGCGTGATGCACGTGGCCGACGCCGCCGAGGCGTTCCGCGCCGGCGGGCCGCAGCCCGACACCGCCTGGCTCGAGGACAACTACCTGCACGCCGCGGACTCCGAGCTGCCCGCGACGGTCCGGGAGCTGGCCGCACGCCGCGAGGCCGGGACGCTCACCGAGCTGGCCGAGGTCAAGCCGTGGCTGCGCGCCCGCTACCTGCGGATGGCCCTGCAGATGTACCTGCCCAAGTTCGTCTACGACGTGATCCGGCTGACGACCCGTCCGGTGCGGCTGCTGTTCCTGGACAAGAAGGCCTGACCCGACCGTCCAGAGCCGAACGAGGTGTCAGACGTACAGGTCACCCGAGTGACCTGTACGTCTGACACCTCGTTCGACGTTCGGGGGCGTCAGACGCCGTCGTCGACCCGCACGCGCTCCGTGAGCCCGCGCAGGAACCCGGCGCCCCACGCCATGTGCATGGTCACGAGCGTCGCCGGCAGGGCCAGCGCCGAGCGCAGGTCGAGCCGCGGGCGACGCGTCGCCGCGTGCGCCGACGCCGCCAGCACGCCCAGGAGGTAGGCGGCCGGCGGCACGAGGCCGACCAGCGTCACGGGCAGCGAGCCCGCGACGGCACCGCCGATCGCCACCAGCACGGACACGCCGAGCACGATGACGGCGGTGGGCGGGGCGAGGTAGCGCAGGTTCGCGGTGCCGGGGTTGCGGCGCACCACCTCGCGGCGCCACATGCCGGTGCGCCAGAACTGCGTGGCGACGGCGCCCAGCGAGCGGCGCGGCTTGTACTCGACCACGAGCGACGGGTCGAACCACAGCAGGCTGCCGCTCGTGCGCAGGCGCAGGCACAGCTCCCAGTCCTGGGCCCGCACGTACACGGGCGAGTACCCGCCCACGCGCTCCAGCGCCTCGCGGCGGAACGTGCCCAGGTAGACCGTCTCGGCCGGGCCGGCGACGCCGCCCGTGTGGAAGGACGCGGCGCCCAGGCCCGCCGGGTGGCTCATCGCGCGCGCGACGGCCTTCTGCACCGGGGTGTCGCCGACGGGAAGCATCCGTCCGCCGACGCCGTCCGCGCCCGCGGCCTGGAGGGCCTCCACCGCGCGGCGCACGTACGTGGGCTCGGCCACCGTGTGGCCGTCCACGCGGACGAAGATCGAGTGTCCCTCGGGCATGCGCTCAAGGCCCGCGTTCAGGCCGAGCGGCTTGGAGCCCGTCGGGTTGTCCACCACGGTGACGCGTCCGGTCTCGACGGCGAGCTTGTCCGCGATCTCGCGGGTCCGGTCCTTGGACGGTCCCACCGCGAGCACCATGTGCAGCGGGTGCGGGTAGTCCTGGCCCAGGATCGAGCGCACCATCGCCTCGAGGTAGGGCTCCTCGTCACGTACGACGGCGACCACCGTCACCAACGGCATGCTCGCCGCCTCTACCCGCTCGGGCACGAGGCCTCCTCTCGTTGACGCGCTGGCGGGACCCATGGGTCCACGATCTCGTGTTCTGTCAGTTCCGGATACATCGGAGGCGGGCGCCGCGCGTGCGGGGCCCGCCTCCGACGACTCAAGCAGTGGTGCGGTGTGCGGTCTCAGGCTCTGTCCTTCTGACGCCCGAGCCTGCGGTTCCGCTCCGGGCAGGTGCCTCGTTCCTCGGCCCCCACCCTGCGCTGAACCTTCGTCTCAGGCGTCGACGCGACGCAGGCGCGACATCGGCGAGAACTCACCGGGCATGACGCGCTTCTGACCGTCGCCGAGCGCCTTCTCGAGGATGCGGATGTCGCGCACCAGGTTCTCGAGGCCCTTGGGCTCGAGCGAGGAGGCGTGGTCCGAGCCCCACATGGCGCGGTCGAGCGTGATGTGCCGCTCGACGGCCACGGCGCCCAGCGCCACGGCGGCGAGGGAGATCTGGAGGCCGGTCTCGTGGCCCGAGTAGCCGACGGGCACGCCGTAGCGCTCCTGCAGCGTCGTGATGGTGCGCAGGTTCGCCTCCTCGGGGGGAAGCGGGTAGGTCGACGTGGCGTGCAGGATCACGAGCTTGCTCGTGTCCAGGATCTCCACGGCGGCGTCGATCTGCTCCAGCGTCGACATGCCGGTCGACAGGATGATCGGCTTGCCGGTGGCGGCGAGCGCGCGAAGCATCTCGTGGTCGGTGACCGAGGCGGAGGCGACCTTGTGGGTCGGCACGCCCATCTTCTCCAGGAAGTCCACCGAGGGGGCGTCCCACGGAGAGGCGAACCACTGGACGCCCTTCTCCTTGGCGTACGCGTCGATCTCCGTGTACTCCGGCTCCTCGAACTCGACCTTGTACTTGTACTCGAGGTACGTCATCTCGCCCCAGGGCGTCTGACGGATCTTGTCACGCTGGTCCTTCGGCGTGCTGATCTCCGGAGTGCGCTTCTGGAACTTCACGGCCTGGCATCCGGCCTCGACCGCGACATCGATCAGCTTCTTGGCGATCTCGACGTCACCGTTGTGGTTGATGCCGATCTCACCGATCACGTACACGGGCTGGTCGGCGCCGACCTGCAGGTCGCCGATAGTGACCGGCGCGGGCTGCGCGTTCGTCGCGCTCATAAGAAGGTCCTTCCGAAAGGGTCGAGCACAGGGTAGTGCTGTTACGTGTCGTCGGGACTAACCGGTGACGACGGGGGTCTGGGTGGCTGCCGAACCGGCGGTGACTTCACCCGGACGCGCAGCGAGTATACGGTCACAGATCTCACGGACCGCACCGTTCCCGCCCTCGCGGGACAGCACCAGCCGGGCCTGAGCCTTGACCTCGGGACGCGCGTCGGCGACCGCGACGGGCCACCCGACGACGGCCATGGCGGCCAGGTCGTTCACGTCGTTCCCGACGTAGGCGACCCGTGCCGGATCGAGGTCCTGCTCGGCGATCCACGCCCGCAGGGCGGTGGCCTTGTCCTCGACACCGTGCATGACCTGCACCTTCAGCTTGTCGGCGCGGGACGCGACCACCTTGTTGGTCTCGGTCGAGAGGATGAGGAACGGCAGGCCGGTCCGGCGCAGGCGGGACACGCCCATGCCGTCACCGCGGCTCACGCGCACCTGCTCGGTGCCGTCCTGGTCCACGTAGGCGTGGTCGTCGGTGTGCACGCCGTCGAAGTCCGTGACGAGCGCGTCCACGTCGAGCGGCACCGGTGCCGCGTCGCTCTCCTGGTCGACGAGCTGGCGGGCGAGCCAGAGGTCGCGGGGCTCGTCGATCTCGATGGACCACTCGGGGGCCAGCGGCTGGATGCCGACGTCGCCGAAGAAGCGGCGGCCGGTCTCACGGAACCCGTCCGTGCGCATCACGTAGAACGCACCGGTCTCGCGGAAGTGCGGGGCGCGGTCCTGCCGGCGCGGGCGGAAGTCGGTGGTGTGGCCCACGGGCGTCGCGACGCCGTCGTCGATGCGCCACTGGAAGTCGTGCGTCTCGGAGACCGCGACCACGACGTCCTTCTCGCCGCGCGTGACGCGGCGGATCGCGGTGTCCAGGTCCTCGGGGTCGATGAACGGCGAGGTGCACTGCACCAGGACGGTCACGGGCGGGATCTCCTGGGCGGGCAGGCCGCCGTCCCCGGCCTCGACGCGGTCGAGCACGTGCAGCAGGGCCGACTCGGACGACGCCGTGCTGCCGGCGATCTCGGCGGGGCGGACCACCACGCGCGCACCGTGCAGGCGCGCCTCGGCGGCGATCTCGTCGTGGTCGGTCGAGACGATGACCTCGGCCACGGAGGGGGCGGCGAGGGACGCCTGGACGGCACGCCCGACCAGCGTGATCCCGTCCACCCGCGCGAGGTTCTTCAGGGGTACGCCCTGCGAACCTCCCCGGGCCGGGATGACTACTACGGCGGACGGGGTTTCACCGGGTACTGACATACGTGGCACTCTCGGATCGGGTCTGGACGGGTACGCCGTCCACAGTAGCGTGACCAGCGCCGTCCGACGCACACGGGCCCGCCCCCGGCGTCGGGCAGGATGTGGGATCCTGCCGTAGCGCGGCGACAGCCGCCGGCCCCCCAGAAGAATCCCCACGAAACGGTATGCGGCGCCCCAGAAGCCGGCGTGACCGTGCCGAGAACGGAGACAGCTCGAGTGCCCGGAACCGAAGGTCGCATGGCGAACTCCCCGCACGACGGCGACGTGCCTCGGGCCGTGTCCCGGACCAAGCGGCGTGAGAACGCGCAGCGCACCGCCGAGGTGATGCGCGCTCTGCAGCGGGCCACGGGCTCCCGGCCGAAGCTGGACCATGCCACCACGCGCGCGCTCGCGCGGGGCGTGATCGCCTGGAAGCACGTCCCCGAGGTGCGCGCGGCGCTGCTCGCCGGCGCGAGCACGGCGATCGACCGCTGGGACCTGACCGCCGCGACCACGCTGACCAGGCTGCTGCGGACCGGGTCGCCCGACCCCGAGACCCTCCGCCTCGCAGGCATCGTCGCCCTCCTCGGCGGCGACGCCGAGGCGGCGGAGCAGCACTTCTACGACGCGTCCAAGGGCACGGGCTCGGTGGCCCGCCGCCGCACCAACGCGCAGCGCGCGGTCGAGGACATGCAGCAGTTCGTGGACTTCCGGAAGGGAATGCTCAAGGACGACGGCCCGGCGGAGCTGGCGGACCTGCGGGAGCTCGCGGCGTCGGTCTCCCTCGCGAACCGCAGGGCGGCCGACGCCGCCTTCGGCCGGTACCTCGTCGCGTGCCTCACCCACGGCGTCGAGGGACCGCTGGGTGACCTCCTGGACGCGTACGCCGACGCCGGCCGCATGACGGTGCTGGAGGCACGGCCCGACCTGCTCGACGTCGCCGTCGAGAACGCCGAGTTCATCGCGGCCGACGGCGACCACGCCGGCGCGCTGCACCTGCTGCAGGGCACGTTCCGCCAGTACGGCATGGTCACCGAGCGGTACCTCGTCGCCCTCGGCACCACGCTGTCGGCGCTCAGCCGGTACGACGCGGCGCGCCGGGCCTTCCGGATCGCCAGCCCCGGCCTCGGCTCGGCCCGCGCGGCGCAGGTCGCCTGGATCATGCACGACGACGAGTCTGCGCACACCCTGGCCCGCAAGGCGATCCGCCACGACATGCCGCGCTCGTCGGTGCGGACCGTGCTCGCCCGGGCCGAGCACCCGGTCACGCCGGCCGAGGCCGACGCCCCCACGGGCGGCATGGGCCACGTCGCGTTCTACGTGGACCGCGGGGAGAACTTCGGCGACATCGTGCTGCCGGACGCCGTCCGGGACGCGATCACGGAGCCCGCCGGCCCCACCGACTGGACGTCGTTCCACGCGCACCAGGTGTTCGACGACGAGTTCGTCCGGATCGCGAACGCCCAGCGCGCACTCGTCGTGGGCGGCGGCGGCCTCTTCCTCCCGGACACCTCGCCCAACTCGAACAGCGGCTGGCAGTGGAACGTGCCGCCCGCCTCGCTCGACGCGGTGACGGTGCCCGTCTACGCCTTCGCCGTCGGCTTCAACCTCTTCACCGGGCAGCGGTTCAAGGGCGACCTGTTCCGCCGCAGCCTGATCGCCTTCACGCGCAAGGCCGAGTTCCTGGGCCTGCGCAACACCGGCTCGATGGAGCGCGTGCGCGACCTGCTGCCCGCCGAGCTGCACGACAAGGTGCGCTTCGTGCCCTGCCCCACCACCGTGCTCGAGCACATCCGCCCGGACCTGCCCGCCGGACGCACCGGATCCGGCACGGTGCTGGTCAACGCGGCGTTCGACCGCAGCGAGCGGCGCTTCGGCGCCGGGTACGCGGACTTCCTGGAGCAGATCGTCGAGCTCGCGGAGAAGGCGGGCAAGGGCGGCGCGGAGGTCCGCATCGCCGCGCACACCCGTGGCGACCTCAAGCTGGCGAAGGACCTGGAGGCGGCGCACGACCTGACGCTGCCCGTTGACGAGCTCCACTACATGGACCAGGCCGACGCGCTCGCCGTCTACCGGCAGGCGTCGCTCGTGATCGGCATGCGCGGCCACGCGACGATGATCCCGTTCGGCCTGGGCACCCCCGTCCTGAGCATCGTGTCGCACCCGAAGATGCGGTACTTCCTGGAGGACGTGGAGCGTCCGGACTGGGGCTACGACGTGGCCGACGCCGACCTCGGCGCCCGGCTCGCGGAGCGGACCCTCGACGTGCTGGCCCGGGAGGACGAGTACCGGGCCGACGTCGCCGACCGCCAGCAGCTGCTGCTCCCGCACGTCCGCGCCGCGGCCGCGGACGTCGCGAAGGCTTGACCTCTCGTGTCACCACATCGCCGTTAGACTCAACCGGTCTCAGTACACCGAAAGGGAGTTATCTCGATGCCCACCATGCGGAGCGTGCCGCTCGGCCGTGAACCGGGCGACGCGGAGATCGCATCGTTCGCCGACCTGATCGACAGGCCCCTGCTGATCGTCGGCAACGGGCCGTCGTCGGCCATGCCTCCCTATCACCGGATCCCGGCGGACGTGGTCGTCTTCCGGATGAACTGGTTCTTCCTGGAGAGCAACTACCACTTCGGTGACCGGGTCGACGCGTACTTCAGCGCCATCCCGAACGAGAAGCTGGAGAAGCTGCTGCAGGACGAGGTCCGCTCGGGACGCTACGACGTCCGCCGGATCCTCAGCCCGATGCGCCACGCCGCGAACCGCGACGGCGACAAGTACGGCCTGGACCCGCTCGCCGGCGTCGAGGAGCTGGACTCCTGGTCCATCCCGGCGCGGCACCCCCGCCTCGCCCGCGCCTTCATGAGCCGGCCGGGCCTGCCCACCACGGGCATGCAGGCCCTGGCGTTCGGCCTCGGCGTCGGCTTCCGCGAGATCTACCTCGCCGGTGTCGACCTCTACGAGTCCAAGGACAGCCGCTACGGCTACACGGTCACCCAGGCGGCGGAGTCCGCGCTCAAGGACAAGGACCTCACGCCGGGCTACGAGTCGGCCCACGGCCTGGACTCCGACCTCGCGTTCCTGCGCTCCTGCCTCGCCGAGTTCCCGGACGCGACCATCCGTTCGGTGAGCCAGTCGGACACGCTGCACCTGTTCGTGCCCCCGGCCGACGAGCTGACCGAGCGCCCGCACCTGACGCCCGAGGCGGTGCCGACGCTCGCCGTGTCCAAGGACACGGTGGACCTCGAGCTCCCCGAGGTCGGCGAGGACACCTCCGTGATCGTCCCCGCGGTCGGCGGCCCGCTGTGGAAGGAGATCGACGGGCGCAAGTGCGCGTACATCACCGTGGTCTCCGGCTCGTACCACCACGGCGCGCGCGCCCTGGCGAACTCGCTGCGCGAGCACTCGGACGTCCCGCTCATCGCACTCGTCACGCCTGACGCCGACCGCAGCGCCCTCGCCGCCAGCGACATCCGGACCATCCAGGTCCCGGGCATCCGCAACCCGATGAACTCGGGCGGCAACAAGATCCAGGCGCGCTTCGCGATGACGTACACGAAGCTGCACGTGTTCCGGCTCGACTTCTTCGACCGCGTCGTCTACCTCGACAGCGACACCGTCGTGAAGGGCAGCCTGGACGAGCTGTTCGAGGGCGACGACTTCGCCGCCGTGCCCGACGCCGGCCTGGACCTGCCCGACGGCAACGTGTTCAACTCCGGCGTCTTCGCCGTGAACCCCTCGCACGGGATGTTCGAGAAGATGATGTCGCAGCTGAGCCACACGACGTCGTACGACGGCGGCGACCAGGGCTTCCTCAACCAGTTCTTCTCGGACTGGCGCAAGCTGCCCCTGGAGTACAACACCACCAAGCGCATCTACTCCCACCACCCGCAGGTGTTCAACGAGGAGGACGTCAAGGTTCTCCACTACGTGGGCCGCAAGCCGTGGGAGCCGACGTCGAAGGGCGAGCGGTACGACCAGCTCGACTACGCCTGGCTCGACTACCTCTCCGACTGGGAGAAGAACGAGCTGGTGCGCGAGCTGCGGCACACCGCGGCCGGCGGCAAGCCGCCGGAGGCCGGCAGCAGCAGCCCGTTCCGGCAGGCCCAGCTGGCCAACCGGACCAACAAGGCGAACGAGGCCGTGCGCCTGCTCGAGGGCGTCATCGCGGAGCGCCAGCCGACGTCGGGCGAGCTGCGCGAGCTGGCCAAGGCGTACCGCCGGCTGGGCCGGCACGACGACTGCGCCCGCGTGCTCAAGCAGGCGTACGCCATGGACCCGCGCCGCAGCGTGATGAAGGACATGATGCTGGCGCAGGCGCGCTCCATCAAGAAGAAGCTCGCCTGAGCCGGAGGCGCAGCGCAGGGTGAGAGCCGAGGAACGAGGCACTCGCCCGGAGCGGAGCCGCAGGCTCAGGCGACGACAAACTGAGCCTGAGCCGGAGGCGCAGCGCAGGGTGAGAGCCGAGGCAAACAGAGCCTGACCCGTGCGCGACGCAGCCCGTGGGGCGGGAACCGAAAGGTTCCCGCCCCACGGGCTTCGTGCTACCGGCTGAGCACGCGCCGGGCCCTGCGCCGCCCGGCCCGCACGATCCGCCGCAAGGTGGTCAGGGACCCGTTCCTGCCCGGGGCCGCGTGCGCCGCCGCACGGGTGGGCTTGCCGGCGGCGGCGCGCGCGGCCGCCGCGCCACCGTTCTGCCCCTGCGCCCCGGCCTCCGCGTCGCGGGCGGCCTCCGCCAGCCGGCGCCGCTCGTAGTCGGCGTCGTAGCAGGCCTGGGCGAGGCTGAGCTCCCGCTCGCTGTACGGGGCGAGGTCCGCGTCGACCTGCTCCCCCGTGAGGCGTTCGTAGATGACCGAGAGGTTGCGCCGGGTCGTGTCGACGAAGCGCTGCTGGGTGGCCGCGAGCTCCGCGCGCAGCTCCGCGCGCTTCCGGTCGGCCGTGGTGATCCGCGCGAACGCGTCGGTCGCGAAGTCGCTCCGCCACGGGTCGACCAGGAACTCGGGATGGCCGATCTCGTGGGCGAAGTACTTGATCTTGTTGTTGGTGCTCAGCGACAGCGGGATGTTGTTCAGGCCGAACGGGATCATCTGCGAGTGGCCGCGCGCGCCGAGCACCACCGGGAGGTGCGCGTAGGTGCGGGCCCCCTCGAACAGCACGCGGGTGCTCCCGAACAGCCGGTGCCCCACGAGCCCGAGCTCGGCGCCGTACTCCTGGAAGAACTTCATGTCCGTGCGCTTGTGGCCCAGGAACTCGACGGCCCAGCCGTCCTCCTGGAGTGCCACGACGAGGTCGCGCAGCCGCGGGAAGATCGCACCCGGCTCGAGTCCCGAGTCCACGTGCGCCACCTCCAGGCCCACCTGGATGCCGATCCGCCGGGTGTCGTCGTCGGGGGGCTCGCTCGCGAGGCGGGGCAGCAGCACGCGCGCGATCGTCGTCGGGCAGGGCTGCAGGGTGAGCTGCGGGGCGTCCTCCGGCGCCTCCAGCCAGTCACGCATGTCCTCTACGGCGCCGGTGGAGCGCAGCCCGAAGAAGACGCTCTGCGCCATCGTCCGGTTGACGTGCCTGCGGAACACCTCGTTGTAGCGCTCCGGGTCGAACGGGGCCGGGTTGCCCGCGCCGAACACGATGATCGGCTTCCTCAGCCGCGCCAGCAGCTCCGTGGTGATGTTCCACTGCCAGCCCGAGGCGGGTGTGGCGTTGGTGCGCCGCGGGAAGATGCCCCCGCCGCCGATGACCACAGCGTCGAAGTGCTCGTTGATGTCGTCCACGAACGAGCTGGTCGCCCGCTCGCGGAACGGGCTGCTGCTCGTGAGCTCGAGATGCTCACCGCCGCCCCAGGAGTTGAAGGTCTGGCGGACGAGCTCGAAGAGCAGCTGGTCGCCGTAGCTGTAGACGGTCTTGAGGTCGAGGTGCAGAAGGCGTTGGCGTCGCATGGTCCCCTCACATCGCGCGGCTGCCCCCTGAGGGGAATATAGCCGCGAGCCGCCGGACCTGCGCGGGGACGGCTACGGTGTCACCCGGCGCCGGGCAGGTACGGCGACGTGCCGTCCGCGCCGATCTGGCGGTGCAGAGCCTCGTTCGACGGCGCGAGCGCGGCGAGCAGCCCGGCCCGCCGCTCGGGGGTCAGGAGCTGCGGCGGCGGATGCGTGAGGTTGGAGAAGCGCGCGTCCAGGAAGTGGCGGAGCTCCTGCGTGTCCTGCTTCTCGAGCAGGGCGTTGCCGAGGAGCGCGATCTGCAGCGCCACGTCCGAGTAGCCCCGGTTGACGCTCTCGGTGTTGAACGAGAACGTCGGCGGCACGCCCGCCCCGGTCGCCGCGAAGAAGTCCCGCACGAAGCCCCGCGACCCGAGGGTCTTGATGGTCTCGAAGTACTTGATCCGCAGGTCCGCGCCGTCGGGCAGCGCCGCCCGCATCTGGTCGACGAGCACGTCCCAGCGCAGGTACTCGTCGGCGACCGGCTCCATGAACTCCTCGAACGTGAGGGTGGAGCCCATGCGGACGGTCTGCAGGTAGGCGCTCTCCACGAACCGGTCCTGCCGGCGCACGTAGAACAGCACCGTGATCCGCTCGGGGCGCAGCTCCTTGACGGCGAGGCGCAGCACGTCGCCCGCCGACCGGTAGACCGGCCCCCTGCGGAAGGACTGCACCGTCGCGAACAGGTCCTCGTGCGACAGCACGAGGCTCTCGTGCTCGAGCTGGTCCCGCAGCCGCGCGAAGCCGAGGCTGACGTTCTCGATCCCGGCGCCCCTGCGGCGCCACCGCGCGTGCGCCCCGCCGGTGGCGGCCTCGTAGTCGTGCCGGACCAGGACCGCGTAACCCTTCGCCCCAAGCTTCTCCCGGTTGGCGTTGAGGGCCTTCTGCACGAGCGTGCTGCCGGTCTTGGCGGCGCCCGCGTGGAGCACGAGGTGCTTCATCGCACCGAGACTACGCGCGGGCGGCCGCGGCGCCATCCGGCTCCGGACAGCGAAAACGCCGGGGTGGTCCAGGACCACCCCGGCGTTCGCCGGCCGGATCGGCCGGTCAGCCGCCCATGAGGCGCTTGCGCAGCGGGCGCAGCCGCCGGCGCAGGCCGTCCGGCACCAGCTGCTTGCGGGGACCGCCCACGGCCTCGAGGTCCTTGCGGGCCTTGTTCAGCTCGCGCTTGAGCCGGCCGTTGTCCTGCTCGAGCTTGTCGAACCGCATGGACGAGTCGTACGCCCGCGCCGCGGTGCGGCGCTCCGGCGGCGTCAGCGCGCGGAACGACGGCGTGACCGTCTCGCCCGTGAGGTTCTTGTAGATCGTCGACAGGTTGTCCATCGACGTGTCGAAGAAGCCCTGGCGGACGCCCGCCAGCTCCTTGCGCAGCTCCGGCTGGCGCTCGTAGGACTCGTTGATGGTCCGGTACAGCGTGTCCTGGAAGCCGTCCGCGCGCGGGTCGATCGCCCAGTCCGCGTGGCCGATGTCGGTCGCGAAGTAGCGGATCTTGTGGTGCACGTACAGGGACAGCGGGATCGCGCCCATGCCGAACGGCACCATCTGCGCGTGGCCGCGCGTGCCCAGGATCATCGGCAGGCCGGCGAAGTACTCGATGCCCTGGTAGAGCACGTCGCGGTTGCCCCACAGCACGTGCTCGCTGTCCACGATGCCACGCTCGGTGAGCCGGTCGTGGAAGCCCATGTCGGCGCGGGCGTGCGGCACGCTCTCGATGCGCCAGCCCTCACCGGAGAGCTTGGCCAGCACGTCCACCTGGTCGGCGTAGATCTTGTCGGCGTCGAACCCGGCGCGCGCCTGGCGCTTGCCCACGATCGACTCGGCCGAGATGCGGCGCTCGTGCGGGATCTCGTCGCGGAACAGGTCCGGGTACAGGAACGACGAGAGCGTCGTCGGGCACGGCTGGTACGTGACCCGGTCCCGGTTCGACGGGGTGATGTACGGCTTGATGGTCTCCACCGAGCCGTGGTTGCGCAGGCCGAAGAAGACCGACTTCTCGAGCGTCAGGTTGACGTGCTCGCGGAACGGGTCCTCGAAGTCCGGCTGGTCGATGAAGCGGTTGTTGCCCACCGCGAAGATGATGAGCGGCTTCTCGATGCGGCGCAGCAGGTCCAGCGAGATGTTCCACTGCCAGCCGGAGCGCTGGTTCGGGTTCGTGTCGCTGAGGAACAGGCCACCACCGCCGACGACGACGGCGTCGACGTTCTCGTTGATGAAGTCGACCAGACGCGGGGTCACGGGGTCGCGCAGCTGTCGGCTCTGGACGATCTCGAAGGCGTCCCCGCCCGCGAAGCCCTCGAAGAGCTCGCGCACGGTCTCGAACAGCAGGGTGTCCCCGTAGTTGCCGTACGTCTTGATGTCGAAATGGAACAGTCGAAGTCGCTTCATCGTGTCACGCGCCGGGTCTTGGAATGCACGGGAACCATCCTTGATCACTGTGGTCAGATCTGCCAAGCCCGCCGCCCCCTGGGCGACGGAACGTCATGTCGCGGTTCGAGTCACTTCCCACCGCGGAGGTACGGCGACTCGCCCTTGTTCACCGCGAGGTCCGCCGCGGCCTGGGAGAGGCCGGGTGTCACCATCTCGTGCAGCGCCTTGTTGGACGGCGCGAGCTCGGTCAGCATCTGCTCGCGCTGCTCCGGCGTCAGGAGCAGCGGCGAGGGGTGCGTCACGTTGGAGAAGTTGGCGTCGAGGAACAGGCGGAGCTTACGGCGGTCCTCCGCGTCGAGCTCGCCGTTGCCGACGAGCGCGAGCTTCAGCGCCGCGTCAGAGTACCCGCGGTTGACGGCCTCGGTGTTGAACGAGAACGTGGGCGTCACACCCGCACCGGTCTGCTGGTAGAACTCGCGCACGAACGGCCGCGAGTGCAGCTCCTTGATGCCCTCGAAGTAGTTGACCCGCACCTCGGCGTCCGCGGGGACGGCCCCCTTGATCGTCTCGACCAGGGTGTCCCACCGCAGGTTGTCCGTGGTCACGGGCTCCATGAACTCCTCGAACGACTGGGTGGAGCCCACGCGCACGGTCTGGAGGTAGGAGCTCTCGACGAACCGGTCCTGGCGGCGCACGTACAGCAGCACCGTGGTGCGCTCCGGCCGCAGCACCTCCTGGGCGATCCCCAGCACGTCGCCGGCGGGCGCGTACAGGGGACCCGTCCGGAACGAGTGCACCGAGGCCAGGAGGTCCTCGTGCGAGATGATCAGGCTGTCCTGCGTCGCCGCGTTCCGGACCATCTCGAAGGCCCGGGTCACGTTGCGGAGGGTGCCGCCCTGCCTGCGCCACCGGGAGTGGTAACCCTCGGTGAGGTTCTCGTACTCGTTGCGGATGAGTACGTCGTAACCACGCGCCGCGAAGGCCTCACGACTAGCACGCAGGGCCTTCTGCACCAGCGTCGTACCGGTCTTGTGCGCGCCGACGTGCAGGACGAGGTGCTTCACGGGAACCAACCTTTCGGGGCGGATGAACGCCCACGAGGATACAGGCGGTCCCTACCCGCTCCGTGAAGTGCTTTCCGGGCACCTCACCACCGCACGAACGCCACCCCGCTGACCCGCACCCGGGCGTCGTCGAGCGTGCGCAGCGTCACCCGCCCCGACATCGTCCGCGGGAGGCGGACGGTGAGGACCCGCTGCGCCGCGCTCGGCCGGTCGGTGTCGAGCACGCCCACCCGGGTGGCCCCCACGTACACGGCCACCCGCCCGCGCCCGGGCGCCGTCGCGGTCATGACGCGGACCTGGGTCACGCGCTCGACGTCGGACACCACGAGCCGGCTGTCGGCGTGGACGGTGGACCAGGCCCGGTCGCGGAAGTAGGCGTCGTTGCGCACCAGGGCCCACGTGCCCGTGGTGCTGGCCATCGAGGCGAAGGACACGGGGCGGGTGGTCCGCACGAGGTGCGAGATCGGGCCGAGCCGGCCGTTGCGGTCGACCGCGCGCACGCCGTACTGCACCGAGAGCCCCTCGGCGGCGTACAGGTTGGCCGAGGTGCCCGACACCGTGATGATACGGCGCCAGTAGCGCTCGTTCGGCATGGGCGACCGGTAGCCCGCGTACCGCTCCAGCACCTGGTAGCGCACCGCCCCCGGTTCGGCGGCCCACCGGAACCGCGTGCGGGCCGGCCACTGGACCGGGTACTGGTTCCCCTCCGCGGCCCGGGCCGTGACCGTGCCGGTGGTGTAGCGCACGGTGCCGTACCGGTCGAGCGCGGCCCTCTTCATCGCGTTCACCGCCCGGCGGATCGCCGGGAGGCGCTCGGCCAGCCGGGTCCCGGGGCACGCGGTCCAGTTCGTCGTGCGGTGACCGAGGATGCGGGGCACCCGCACCACGTCGCCCGGGTCGCTGCGCGTGCCGGACCCCGTGCTGCCGCCGTTGGGCAGGCGGACGGTCCCGGTGACGGGCATGTGGTAGCGGTACGCCTTCCACGCGAGCACGCGCTCCAGGCTGCGCAGCAGGGACGACGTCGGGGACGCCGAGTCGAAGCTGCCCATCGCGGAGATGCCGATGGTGCCGGTGTTGAAGCCGCCCGCCTGCGCTCCGATCGGGTTGTCCGTCGCCGCCTCCCGGCGCCCCACGAAGACCGTCCCGTACCGGTCGACGAGGAACTGGTAGCCGATGTCCGGCCAGTCGCGGGACCGCGTGTGGTAGGCGTAGATGCCCCGGACGATCGCCGCCGACTGGCTCCGGCTGTAGGAGTTGGTGCCCGCCGTGTGGTGCACGTACATCGCGTCCAGCCGTCCCGACACCTCGGGCCACACCTCCCCCAGCGACTCGTCGGCGCCCCAGCTGCTGCGCGACACCAGCGCCGGCCGGATCTCGTCGCCGGTCGCCGCGTTCGCCGAGCCCGCCGGCTGCGCCGCCGCCCCCGCGTTCGCGTCGGCGGCCGTCGCGCCCGGGTCCACGACGTCGACCCGGAGGCCCGACGGCGTCCGCCCGCTCACCGTCCGCACGCGGGCCTGGACGGCGTCGGCGCCGGCGGAGAGGAACGGCTCGGTCCCGGCCCGGCCGCCGGGGACCCCGGCGCCGTCGGCACCGACCTCCTCGACGCCGACCGACTGCCAGGCGCCCCAGCCGTCGTCCTCCCGGACGCGCAGGGCGACCTCGGTGACCTCCTCGTCCGTGCCGGCGTCCCAGGTGACGCCGGCCACGAGGAACTCCAGGGTCTCGGTGCGGCGGCTCAGCGCCGCGAGCCGGCCGGGCACCGCCTCGGCGGCGTCGGACCGCGTGCCGCCCTCCGTGCCCGCCCCGGCGTCGGCCTTCGTCTCCGCGTGGGCGTCCGCGTGGGCCTCGTCGTGCCCCTGCGCCGCGCGCAGGGCGGTCGGGTCGCGCCGCGCCGCGGGATCGATGCCGGTCAGGCGTACCTCGTCGAGCTCCGGTGTCACGGCCGAGGCCTCCGGGAGGGGCAGCTCGACAGCCGGCAGCAGCACGCCACCGGCGGAGAGCACGAGTACCAGGGATGTCGTGGTCGTTCTCCGCACGAGTGGCGTCATGGCCCCGACCGTAGGCATGGCAGGGCGACACCGCACCCAAGTTGGCATCAATCACCCGTTTCGGGTGAGTCACGGGTGACTCCCGGGTGACTCCGGGGCGACCCCGGGTGCCGAGCGTCCGGCGGTGATGCACAGTGCAGTCAGGGGTGATCACCATGAGCACACGAGCCGACGCCGAACGACCCGTCCCCTCCCCCGCCTCGCGCGGCGGGCGCGAACGCCAGCCCGGGCGGCGTCGCCGGCACCGCTGGCGCCACCTGTTCCTCCCCCTCGTCCTCGCGGCGGCGTCGCTCGTCGCGGCCCCGGGTACCGCGAGCGCAGCGGTGCCGGACCGGTTCGTCATCGAGGGCTCGGGCTTCGGGCACGGGGTCGGGATGCCGCAGTACGGCGCCTACGAGATGTCCCGGCGGGGGCACTCCGCCGCCGGCATCCTCGCGCACTACTACCAGGGCACCGTGGCCAAACGGGTGAACACCAAGGCCCTGATCGACGTCCAGGTCTACGGGCCGGACCCGTACTCGTACGCGAGCTACGGCGACTCGGGCGCCACCAGGGTCACGGTGCACGGCGGCGGATGGCGGCTGCGCGCGGGCGAGCGGACCGTGGCCTTCGGCCCGGCGGGCACGCTGAACGTGTCCACGGCCAAGGGCGACGTGCTGGTGCGCACCCCGGACGGCGTGCTGCACCGGCACGACCAGCTCGTGCTGCAGTGGGCCGGGACGCCCTACTACAAGCCCGGCGCGAGCCCGGCGACGGCGAGCGTCAAGGGCGCGCACGGCTCCTACCGGTCCGGGCGGCTGCTGCTCAGCGCCTCCGAGGGGGTGCCGAACATCGTCAACCGGCTGCGGTTGAACACCGACTACCTGTACGGCGTCGCCGAGATGCCCTCGTCCTGGGGCTCCGCCGGCGGCCAGCAGGCGCTGCGCGCCCAGGCCGTGGTCGCCCGTTCCTACGCGGTGCTGGAGACGGGGCAGCGCAAGGCGGTCTGCCGCTGCCACGTCGTGGACGACATCCGCGACCAGCAGTTCTCCGGGTGGAAGAAGGCGTCGGGTGACGGCAGCACGTACTGGCGCAAGGCCGTCAGCTCCACGGCCCGCACGCTCACCCGGGCGAGCGTGCTGACCTACGGCGGCCGGCCGGTGGCCGCCCACTACTACTCGTCGAGCGGCGGGAGCAGCCGGTACGGCTGGCGGAGCGCGCGGTCCGAGGACGTCTGGTCGTCGGCCGTGCCCTACGAGCGGTCCGAGACGGACCCGTACTCGAAGGCGGCCCCCGGCAACGGCATGGTGCGGTGGGAGCGGGCGCTCAGCCAGGCCAGGGCGCAGCAGCTCTTCGGCCTGGACCGGGTCGCGTCGATCAAGGTGACGGACCGGTACTCGAGCGGTCAGGTCAAGCGGCTCGTGGCCACGTCGCCGAGCGGCGCCACCCGGAGCATCTCGGGCAAGGCCGACCAGATACGGTCACGCGTGGGCGTGAAGACCTCGGCGGGCAACGTGCCGTCGTCCTGGTTCACGAGCATCCGGCCGGGCTGAGCCCGGCCGGCTGCTCGGCCCGACCGGCCGCTCAGAGCGGGCGGGCGTCCGACTCCAGCAGCACCGGGATGCCGTCGCGCACGGGGTAGGCCAGCGGCCGCTCGGCGTCGGTCGAGTGCAGCTCCGGCTCGCCGCCGGGCCCGACGCCGTCCGTCAGGGTCGCCCCGGTCACGGGGCAGCGCAGGATCTCGCGCACCCACGGCTCCAGCGCCTCGGTCTTGGCAGTGCTCACGGTGTCTCTTCTCCCTCGCCCGGCTCGGCGGCCGGATCACGCACGAGCGACAGGACGTCGTCGCGCACCTTCTCCATGATGTCCTGGTCGGCGGCCTCGACGTTCAGCCGCAGCAGCGGCTCGGTGTTGGACGCGCGCAGGTTGAACCACCACTGCGGGTGCGACTCCCAGTGCGAGACCGTCACCCCGTCCAGCGTGTCCACCACGATCCCCGGGTACGCCGCCCGGTAGGCGTCCAGCACCCGCTCGGTCGCCGCGGCGGCGTCCGGCACCGTCGAGTTGATCTCGCCCGAGCCGACGTACGGCTCGAACATCTCGGCCAGCTCCGACATCGTGTGGTCCTGCGACCCGAGCGCGGCCAGCACGTGCAGCGCGGCCAGCATCCCGGTGTCCGCGAACCAGAACTCGCGGAAGTAGTAGTGCGCCGAGTGCTCCCCGCCGAACACCGCGTCGTGCTCCGCCATCTGCGCCTTGATGAACGAGTGCCCCACCCGGGTGCGCACGGTCTGAGCGCCCGCCGCGGACAGCAGGTCCGGGACCGCGTGGGAGGTGATCAGGTTGTGGATGACCGTCGGCGTGCGGCCCGCGGCCAGCTCCTTGGTCACCTCCGCGAGCCCGACCAGCGCCGTGATGGCCGACGGCGAGACGGCGCCGCCGCGCTCGTCCACCACGAAGCACCGGTCGGCGTCGCCGTCGAACGCGAGCCCCAGGTCCGCCTCGTTCGCCACGACCGCGGCCTGCAGGTCGATCAGGTTGGCCGGCTCCAGCGGGTTGGCCTCGTGGTTGGGGAACGTGCCGTCCAGCTCGAAGAACAGCGGCACCACCTCCAGCGGCAGCCCCGCCAGGCCCGCGGCGTCCCCCAGGACGGCGGGGACCGTCAGGCCGCCCATGCCGTTGCCCGCGTCCACGACCACCTTCAGCGGCCGCACCTGCGACAGGTCCACCAGCTCCCGCAGGAACCCCGCGTAGTCGGCGAGCACGTCCTGCTCGGTGACCCGGCCGGGCCCGGCCACCGGCTCCGGGAGCCCGCCGTCCAGGTAACCCTGCGCCAGCTCCCGGACCTGAGCCAGGCCGGTCTCCTGCCCCACCGGGCGCGCGCCGGAGCGGCACAGCTTGATGCCGTTGTAGCGCGCCGGGTTGTGGCTCGCGGTGAACATCGCGCCCGGCACGTCCAGCCGCCCCGACGCGAAGTAGAGCCCGTCGGTGGAGCACAGCCCGATCAGCGTCACGTCCACGCCCTGGTCGGTCACCCCCCGGGCGAACGCGTCCACCAGCTCCGGACCGGAGTCGCGCATGTCCCGGCCGATCACCATGGCGGGGCGGGCGGCCGGGTCGCCGCCGGCGCCGTCGTCGCCGTCCGTGGAGCCGGCCGCGGCGTCCGCGAGCACGACCACCCGGGCGAACGCGGCCCCCAGGGCCTGCGCCACGTGCGGGGAGAGCTGGTCGGGAACAACACCGCGTACGTCGTACGCCTTGACGAGGGTGCTCAGGTCGATGGCCACGCCGCCAGCCTACGGAACCCGGGCGGCCCACCGCGATCAGGGGTGCCCCCGATCTGCGGGTAGGGGTGCCCCGACCGCGGGCCGCCGCCGCGCGTCGCGGCACGTCGCCCACCTCGTCCCCGCACGGCGTCCCCGCATCCTGTCCAGGAACCGGATGTTTCGTACGGTTATCCTTGCGCGGTGCTTGCGATTGCCCAGTTCCACGCCCCGCTCCCGCTGACCAACACGATCCAGCGGTACGACTGGGGATCCGTCGACGCGATCCCGCACCTGCTCCGCGCGGAACCGGACGGTGAGCCGCAGGCGGAGATGTGGCTCGGCGCGCACACCAGCGCGCCGTCGGTCAGCGCGATCACGCGCGACGGCGAGGTCGACCACGTCGCCCTCGACCGCCTGGTCCGCGAGGCGCCCGTGCAGACGCTCGGCCACCGGGTCGCGGAGCAGTTCGGGCCGCGCCTGCCGTACCTGCTCAAGGTGCTGGCCGCCGGCAAGGCGCTGTCGCTGCAGGTGCACCCCTCGCCGCGGCAGGCCCGGGAGGGCTTCGCGCGCGAGAACAAGGCCGGGATGCCGCTGACCTCGCCGAAGCGGTCGTTCAAGGACGACCAGCACAAGCCCGAGATGATCGTCGCCCTCTCGCAGTTCGAGGGGCTGGCGGGCTTCCGCACGCCGCGCACCATCCTCGACGTGCTGGAGGGCCTGTCGGGTGAGATGGTCGCGAGCGTGCGGGCCGCCCTGCTGCACGACCGCAGCCACGACGGCATGCGCGAGGCGTTCAACCACCTGCTGTCCGCGCGCGCCGACGAGGCCTGCGCCGCCGACATCGAGGCGACCCTCGGCTCGGTCCGGGCCCGCCTGGCGGCCGGCTCCCCGTTCGAGCGCGCCGACCGCACGGTGATCGACCTCGCCGAGCAGCACCCCGGCGACCCGGGCGCCATCGCGTCCCTCATGCTCAACCGGTTCTCGCTGGAGCCGGGCGAGGCGGCGTTCACGCCCGCCGGCGTGGTGCACGCCTACCTGTCCGGCGTGGGCATCGAGATCATGGCCAGCTCCGACAACGTGCTCCGTGCGGGCCTGACCACCAAGCTCGTGGACGAGGAGAACCTCGTCGCGTGCACCGTGTTCGCCCCGCAGCAGCCGTCCGCCCCCGAGGTGACGACGGCGGGCAGCCGCGGGCAGGTGCACACCTACCGCGTCCCGGTCACGGAGTTCGCGCTGACCACGGCCGACGTCGACCCGGGCGAGCCCGTGGCGCTGCCCGCGACGGGGCCGCGCATCCTGCTGTGCCTGGACGGCGAGCTGGTGCTCACGGCGGACCGGTCCGAGGAGGGGCCGCAGCGCCTGGCCCAGGGCGAGTCGGTCTTCGTGCCGCACGACGCCGGCAACCTGGAGCTGACCGGAGCGGGCCACGCGGTCTGCGCCTGGGTCCCCTGATCCCCTTCCGCCGTTCCGTGTCAGACGTACAGGTCACTCCGGTGACCTGTACGTCTGACACGTGACGGGAGCTCAGGCGGAGTTGTCGTCGTCCGCGCGCAGGACCCGGAGGTGGCCGCGGCGCGCCGTCTCGGTCACCGTGGGCGGCTCTGCCGGACGGCGCCGGCGGCCGGCCTCGCGCACGGCGTCGGCCAGCGCGGACAGGTCGTCGGGGCTCGGCCCCGCGTCCTCGAACTCGGGCATGAGGCGCACCACCTCCCACCCGCGCGGCGCGGTCAGCCGTTCGGCGTGCTCCGCGCACAGGTCGTAGCTGTGGGGCTCGGCCAGGTGCGCCAGCGGACCCAAGACCGCGGTCGAGTCCGCGTACACGTACGTGAGCGTCGCCACGGCCGCATTGGTGCAGGCCGAGCGCGAACACTGTCTCACCGATCTCACGCGCCGAGACTACGCCGCTGACCGGGTAGGACGTGCCGAACACGCCGGGCATTCACGGGCGTAACGGCGGTGATCCGGCACCAATTCGTCCGGCGGCACGCGCGAGCAGCAGCCCCGCGCCCGCGAACGCCAGGTCGACCAGGGTCAGGACCACCCGGCTGACGAGCACCGCGAGCCCTGCGGCAGGCCCCGGCAGCACCCCGGCGAGCACCGCCGCGAGCACCACCTCCCGCACGCCCGCACCCGCCGGCGCGACCACGAACAGGAGTCCGGCGGTCCAGGCGAGCGCCCAGCCGCCCGTCGCCAGGGCGAACGTCCGGGCGGTCGGGGGCAGGCCCAGCCCCAGGCAGAGCACCCAGAGCTGCAGCCCCGCCACCAGCCAGCCGGCCACCGACCACCCGGCGGCGCGGCCCAGGCCGCCCCAGGTCATCGGCCGCTCGGGCGCGCCGCGCCGGGCGACCCGGAGGGCCAGCGCGATCAGGCGGTTCAGCACGGGCGGTGCGAGGACCACCACGACCGCGGGCGCGGCCCACACCACCCAGGACCACACGCCGAGCGCATCCGCGGAGAGGAGCGGGAGTGCCACCGCGCCCACCGCCGCGCCCGAGGCGACCGAGACCGCGACGGCCACCAGCATCGCGGCCGCCGACCGGGCGCGCGGCACGCCGTGCCCGGCGCCTACCTCGGCGGCGGCCACGACGTTCCACACCCCGCCCGGCACGTACTTGCCGAGCTGGCTGGTGCCGAACACCGCGACGGCGCCGCGCAGCGGCAGCGGCGAGCCCAGGTCGGCCAGGACCGCGCGCCACGCCAGCAGCGTGCACCACACGTACGCCACCCCGAGGACGACGACGACCGCCACCTCGGCCGCGGACAGCCCGGCCGCGGCCCGCACCAGCGCGTCGCGGTGGGCGACCACGTACCAGAGCGCGAGCGTCAGGGCGACGGCGAGAAAGCCCCACCGCACCCAGCGCGAGCGGACCATCGCGAGCGCACCCGGCCCTCCGGTCACAGCGCGCCCCGGCGCCGCAGCTCGGCCACCAGCGGCTCGGTCACCACCTGGGGCCGGATCCGGTCGCGGCCGCGCGCGGCCCGCTCCCGGGTGGCCGACAGCGCCGCCGGGTCGCCCAGGCCGACGAGCTCGGCCGCGAGCGCCGCGGCGTCGGCCGCCGGGACCAGCTCGACGCTCTCCCCGAGCGCGCGGCGCTGCGGCGGGGTGTCCGAGGTGACCACGACGCAGCCGGCCGCGAGGCCCTGGTACACCTTGTTGGGCACCACGCGCAGGCCCTTCGGGGTGTCGCTGAAGATGCCGAGGCAGACGTCGTGCGCGGCGACCAGGGCGGGCAGCTCGCCGGGCTCGACCCAGTCGTGCCAGGTCACGCCCGGCGTGCCCGCCAGGATCTCGCGGGTGCGGGGCAGGTCCTGGCCGGCGCCGACCATCGTGACGCGCAGGGGTGCGCCCGCCGCGACGGCGTCGCGCACCGCCTCGGCGATGACGGGCGCGCCCTGCAGCGGGGTGTACAGCCCGAAGAAGACGACGGACAGGTGGTGCTCGCCGCCCGGTCCGGACGCCGGCGCCGGCGGCGGGGTCTCCCCCGCCGTCCGCCACTCGTCCGGGGCGCCGACCAGCACGACCACGCCCTGGTCCGGGTCGGGGAGCATCCGCCGGTGCTCGTCGGTGTCGGTGACCACCACGTCGGCGCACGCGACGGCCAGCCGGTCGAGCCCGGTCAGCAGCCGGACGCGCAGGCCGGCGGCCCCGCGGTCGGCGGCGGTGTCCCCGGCGGAGACGAGGTGGTCGAGCACCACGACGGACCGCGGGAACAGGAGGCGGGCCAGGAGCACGTCGAAGTGGCCCAGGTACCCCACGAGCACCGCCTCGGGCCGGCCCTCCGCCCGCCGGTGCCGCACGGCGTCGCCGATCAGCGCGGCCCAGCACCGCAGCAGGCGGGCGGCGAGGACGGGCAGCCGCCAGGGCTGCTGCAGCATCCGGACCCGTTCGGCGGTGGAGAGGCCGAGGGGCCGGTTCAGCTCGGTGACCTTGACCCCGTGGGCGCGCAGCCCGGCGACCAGGACGGCGGTGCGCGGGTGTCGTGCGGCGTCGTACGTGCCGAAGGTGATCACTGCACGCCCGCGGGGACGTCCGCGAGTCCCGGCCCCACGGGCCGGGCCGGGCCGGCGGACCGGTCGACCGGCCCGGGCAGGTTGCCGCCCGAGGGCCGGCCGTTCTGCGGCGCGCCGGGCAGGGCGGGTCCCGCCGTCGTGCCGTACTGCACCTCCTTGAGTCGCTCCAGCGTCTCCTCGAGCAGCACGCGGTTGGTGCGCTGGAGGTCGGCCAGCACGAGCAGGGCGAAGCTGAGCAGCGCCCCGACCAGCGACGTCGCCCCGAGCACGATCGACTGGAGGTGCTGCCCCGCGGTTCCCGTGGCGAGGAGCAGCGCGTACCGGCCGAACGGGAGCGCGGCGCCGAGCGCGAACAGGAGCCCGAGCGTGACGAACACCGTGTGGGGCTTGAACATCACGTAGGACCGACTGATGGCCTGGGCCGACTTGGCGATGTGCTGCCACATGCTCGTGAAGAGCCGGGACTCGCGGGTCTTCGGGTTGGTGGTGACCGGCAGGCTCGCGATCCGCAGCCGCTTGTGCCCGGCCTGGATGATCGTCTCCATGCAGTAGCTGAACTGCGTGACGACGTTGAGCCGCAGCAGCGCCGCGCGCGAGTAGGCGCGGAACCCGCTCGCCGCGTCGGGCAGGTCGGTCCCGGCGGCGAAGTTCACCACCGCGCTGCCCGCCTGCTGCAGCAGCTTCTTGAGCGGGGAGAAGTGCGCGATGGTGGCGGTCTGCCGGTCGGCGATCACGATGTCGGCGTTCCCGAGGACCACGGGCAGCACCAGGTCGCCGATCCGTTCCTGCGGGTACTGGTTGTCGCCGTCGGTGTTCACCACGACGTCCGCGCCGTGCCGCAGCGCGTAGTCCACGCCGTCGCGGAACGACCGGGCCAGGCCCATGTTCCTCGTGTGCCGCACGAAGTGGCGCACGCCGAGGCGGCGCGCGACTTCCACGGTGTTGTCCGTGGACCCGTCGTCGACGACCAGGATCTCGATCTCGTCGACCCCCGGGATGCTGCGGGGGATCGTGGCAAGCACGTCAGGAAGGGTCTCTTCCTCGTTCAAGCAGGGAATCTGCACGAACAGCTTCATGGCCTGTGCTTTCGATGAGCAGTGTTCCGAGGAGCAGTGACTGTCGTCACGAGCGTAGGAGCGGCACATGACCAGGGCATGAACACTGGGTGCCGAGGAATGACTGTTACCCGGCCGTGACCGGGGGCACCCGGCCGGGGCAACCTGCCGTGGCTACCCTGCACGCGTGTCCAGACCCCGCGCGGTCCCCGGCGTCGTGTGGCTGATCGTGCTCCTGCACCTGGCCGTCATGCTCGCCCAGACCGCGGTCTTCCCCAACGTCCGCTCGCCCGACGAGCGCCAGCACGTGGACCTCGTGCTCCAGGTGCGGCAGGGCGACGCCTGGCCGTGGCCCGGCCCGGGCACCACGTACGTCACCCAGGGCGTGACGGCGGGCGGCTTCGTCGACGCCGACAGCCTGGACGGGCCCCAGCACCTCGCGGACCGCGACGACGTGCCGCCGCGCGGCGAGCGCCCGTCGTACCGGGCGGCCGGCGGCGGCGCCGCCCTGACGGCGCAGGGGCCCGACGGCCACGAGGCCCCGGTGTTCAACCAGCTCGTGCAGCACCCGCCGCTGTACTACCTGCTGGGCGCGGGCGTCGTGGGCCTGGTGCCCGGGTGGCAGGACGCCCCGCTGGACCAGGTCTGGCTGCTCCTGCGCTGGTGGAACGCGCTGCTCGCGCTCCCGCTGCCGCTGCTCCTGTTCGCGACGGCGCGCAGGCTGCGCCTCCCCGAACCCCTGCCGGTCGCGGCGGCCCTGGCCCCCCTCGCCGTCCCCGAGCTGACGCACCTCGAGTCCGCCGTCAACAACGACAACCTCCTGGTGATCCTCGGCGCGTGCGCCACGCTGCTGGTGACCCGCGTGCTCACGGGCGACCTCACCCGCCGCACGGCCCTGCTGCTCGGGCTCGTCTCGTCGCTCGCGCTGCTGACCAAGGGCTTCGCGCTGATGTTCCCCGCGTGGATCCTCCTGGCCTACCTCGTCGCCGCGTGGCGCTACCGCGGCCGCGTCCGGTCGGCCGCGACGTCGCTGCTGGTGGTCGCCGTCGTCACCGTGCCGGGGATCGCGTGGTGGGTGCGCAACGTGGTGGTCCACGGGATGCTCCAGCCGCACGGCACCCACGCCACCCCGCCCGACCTCACCCCCGTGCACGGCTGGTCCGACGGCGGCCTCACCTGGCTGGGGCGGTTCGCCGAGCGCATGGTCACGCTCTTCTTCGTCCAGGACCACGCCGCCGCCCGCGCGCACGACGCGTCCTGGTGGGCGGCGCGCGTGGCGCTCGTCCTCGTCGTCGCCGGGATCGCCGCCGCCCTGGCACGGCGGCCGGTGCCCCGCCTCGACGCGCTCGTGCTGCTGTTCCCCGTGCCCGCGCTGGCCGGGATCGTCGCCCGCGGGTCCTGGGAGCAGTTCGCCGCGTTCGGTGACCTCGGCGCCGCACAGCAGGGCCGCTACCTCTACACCGGCCTGGTCGGACTGCTGGTCGTCGCGCTCGCGGGCGCCGCCGTCCTGCGACCCCGGTGGCGACGGGCGGTGCCCACGGCGCTGCTGGTGCTCGCCGGGGGCATGCACCTGGCCTACCAGTACGACGTGTGGCGCCTGTACTGGTGGCCCGCGCACGGCCCCGGCGCGCTCGGCAGCGCGCTGGCCGCCGTCGGCCACTGGTACCCGTTCCCCGCCGCGGTGCTCGGCGCGGTGGCGGCCGCCGGGACGGCGCTCGCCGTGGCCGTCGCGGTCTCGGTCGCGCGGACCGCCGCCGCCCCGCCGCCGGACGACGCCGCCCGGCGGCGCGCGGCCGACGCCGACCCGGTGCCGGCCGCATGACCCGGCTGCGTGGGGAGCGGGCCGAACGCCTGGCCCTCCTGGTCGCGATGCTCTCCGGGATGCTCCTGTCCCTCACCGTCGCCCTCGCCGACGCGCCCTACGCGACCGGCGACGAGCCCCCGCACGTCGACTACGCCTACCAGGTGTGGCACGGCGCGCTGCCCGTCTTCGAGGACGGCCTCGCGCTGCGGCCCGACGGCGCGTGGCTCGCCCCCGTGCAGTGGACCGCCCAGCACCCGCCGCTGTACTACCTGCTGGTCGCCCCGCTCGTGGGCCCCCTGGCGGACGCCGGCCAGCCGGTCGCCGCCGTGTACGCGGCCCGCGGCGTGAACGTGCTGCTCAGCGGCGTCCTCGTGCTCGCGGCGTGGTGGAGCGCGCGCCGGCTGACCCGGCCCGGCAGCCCGCTGCCCCCGCTCGTCGCCTTCCTCGCGGGGGCCATGCCCGCCGCGGCGCACGTCGGCGGCAGCGCGTACAACGACCTGCTCGCCGCCACCGCCGTCACCGTCCTGTTCGGGCTGGCCGCGACGGCGGTCCGGCGCGGGCTCGACGCCCGGCTGATCGCCCTGCTGTCGCTGGTCGCGGCGACGTGCGCGCTGACCCGGCTGTCCGCCGCGCTCATCGCCGCCGTCGTCGCGGGCTTCGCCCTGGCCGCCGGGGCGGTGCGGGCCACGCAGGGCCGGGGCCGGTGGGCGCACGTCGGCGCGCTGGCGCTGGCCGGACCCGGCGCCGTGCTGGCCACGAGCGGCTGGTTCTACCTGCGCAACCTGGAGCTGACCGGCACGGTCACCGGCTCGCACTTCGACTGGGCGCTGGCCAACCAGAACCGGCAGGAGCGTCCCGTGTGGGCGGTGCTCGCCGACCCGGAGACCTGGACCCGCCTGCCCGACCTGTTCTGGTGGGCCGGGCGGCTGCCCCCGAACACGGCGCTCACGCTCACCACGATGGTGGTCACCGCCGGGCTGCTCGTCTGGACGCCCCTGGTGCTCGCGCTGGTCGCGGCGGCCCGTCTCCGCCGGGCGGCCGCCCGGGGCCTCACCTCCCCCGTGCCGCCGGACGGGCCGGACGGCGCGCCGGCCCACCGCACCGACCGGCTGCTGCTGCTCGCCCTGCCCGTCGCCGCCGTCGCGGTCTCGGTGACCGTGCAGGTCACGTATGCCGCCAGCAGCGGCGGCGTCTACCCGCGGTACCTGCTCGTGGTCTCGCTCCCGCTGTGCCTCGCGATCGCGGCGGGCCTGGCGGTGCGGTCCCGGCTGCTCGTCCCCGCCTGGACCGCCCTGACGGTGGCGGACCTGGCGGTCTGGCTCTCGGTCGAGCTCGTCACGCCCGCGCCGCCCGGCTACTACGCCGACCTGCCGCTGCCGGCCGCGGTCGTGGGCGTGCTCGCGGCCGGCGCGGTCGCCGTCTCGTCGACGCTCGCGCTGCGGGCGGTCCGGGACTCCGGGGCGACGCGCGCGAACCGGGCCGTGGCCACCACCGCGGCGATCGCCCCGGCCACGACCACGACGCCGACCGCCACGAGCTGAGCCCCGGTCAGGGGGCTCCACCCGGCCCAGCGGGCCGCGGCGTCGGCCACGGACTGCCCCGGGCCCTGGTAGAAACCCCAGAACCCGTAGGCGAGGCCGCCCGCGGAGACCAGGCCCGCCGCGACGACCACCCAGGGCGTGGCGCGGCGCAGGCGCGGACCGAGCAGGGCGAGCAGGCCCAGCGCCGTCCCGGCGCTCAGCGCCAGGAGGCCCGCGAACAGGTAGCGGCCCTGCACGGCGGAGATCCAGCCGTGGGCCGCGTAGTCGGGCCAGGCGTTGACCAGGACGCCGCACCACAGCGCCACCGGCTGCAGCACCAGGACGGCGGTGGCGCGCCGCGCGGGACCGCGCAGCACGGCCAGCGCGCAGAGCGCCGCGACGACGACCGCCGCCGTCCAGAAGACGGCGTCGGGCACGCGGACCTCCAGCCAGCCGAAGTTGCCGAAGAACGACCTGGTCACGCTGGTCACGACGGTCCGCAGGAAGTACCAGAGACCCCGGGGCTCCGCCTCGGGGAACCGGTCCGGGATGCCCACGGGCTGCACCGTGCCCAGCACCAGCAGGTTGCGCAGCCACCACCAGCCGCCGACGACGAACGCCGCGCCGCCCGCCAGCAGCGCACCGGCCGCACGCCGGACGCGCGGGCCGGACGCCAGGAGGTACGCGGCCACGACCACGGGCAGCGCGAACGCCGCCATCACCTTGGTGAGCAGCCCGAGGCCCACCGCCGCGCCGAGCGCGGCCGCCGTCCGCGGCCGCAGGTCGCCGGTGAGCACACGCACGCAGAGGTACCCGGTCGCCGCGCCGGTGAGCGTGACGAGGGCGTCGTTGGTGACGCTGCCCAGGATGTGCCCCACCTGCGGCACGAACAGCGTGAACGACGCCGCCACGAGCGCCGCCGCCCGCGACCGCGACAGCCGGCGCACCGCCGCGGCCGCCAGCAGCGGCAGGGGCGCCAGCAGGACGACGTCGAAGAGCCGCAGCGCCAGGAGCTGGAGGTCCCACCGCGCCTCGGCCAGGCCCGTGGCGCGCAGCACGCCGGCAGCCACCGCGTAGTACAGCGGCGGGTGCTGGGTCATCTGGTCCACGGCCGAGGTCGCGAGGTGCCGCGTGCTGGTGCCCGGCGGCACCGGGTGGGCCAGGGCGTTCGCGCCGGTCACCGTGCCCCGCTCGGCGTCCGGGGTGGGCGGCTCGCCGACGAACGCGGGGATGCCGTCGCGGTCGAGGTGCCGCCCGGGCACGTCGGTGTCCAGCGCGGCCTGGTCCCGCGCCGCGTCGACGGCGGGACCCACCAGCGCCTCGCCGGCGGGCGGCCAGCCGCCGCCGTACGCGAGGCGGAGCACGCTGTTGACGTGCTGCGGCTCGTCGGGGGCGCGGAACGCCGGGGTCAGCACCGCCCACAGCCCGCCGACCAGGACGACGAGCGCGGTGACCAGCACCAGGGCTCTGCGGTACGCCGCCTCGGCGGGATCGTCGCGCACGCCCACAGGATAGGGGTGCGAGGTGACGTGAGCCCCTCGTCGTGGCGATGACCGATCGCACCCCCGATCCGACGTATCGTCAGTAGGTGCCTCCGTTTTCTCCTCGCGGCCGGAACCGGCGGTCGGGCCGTGGCTCCGGCCCTGCCGGCAGCTCGTCCAGCGGCTCCTCCGGCAACGGCTCCTCCGGTACCGGTTCCACCAGCGGCTCACCCGGCCCCACCGGGATCTCCAAGGCCTCGCAGGCCGACCTGCTCCGGCTCGCGGCCGCCCGCCCCGGCGCGCCCGGCGAGGCCTCCGGGGAGGGCGCCGGACAGGATGCGGGGCCGCGGCGTCGGGACCGGCGCGGGCGCGGACTGCGCGGCCCGATGTTCCCGCCGGGCACCCCCGCGCACCGCACCCGCGCGCAGCGGTTCGACGACCTCGTGCTCGACGTCGTCGAGGACCTCGACCGGACCTGGGCCACGCACCTGCACGGCACCGAGTTCGCCGTGGAGGACGTGCCGCCGTCGGACCCCGCGCCGTGGGAGGACGGCGGCGTGTTGCTCGGACGCTTCTTCCCCGCCGAGGCCGGGCGCCCCGGCCGCGTGGTGGTCTATCGCCGTCCCGTGGAGGTACGGGCCGTCGACCTCGACGACCTCGCGGACCTGGTGCGCGACGTGGTCGTGGAGCAGGTGGCGCACCTGCTGGCCCGCACGCCCGAGGAGATCGACCCGAACTTCGGCGAGCGCTCCTAGGTCACGGGGTCGGCGGCCCCAGGGTCAGCCCGCGGCGTCGACCCGGCGCACGCGCACGTCGCCGTCCGCCGCGAGCGGCGGCGTCGGGGCCAGCACCGAGAACAGGCTCGCGTCGTCGGCCTGGACCAGCCGTACCGACCAGACCACCTCGGGCTGGTCGGCGGGCTGCTCCGCGACCAGCGCCACGGCGTCGCCGAGGTCCTCCAGCTCGGACCAGCCCACCTCGACGGTCTGCCCCGCGGGCACGTCGACCGCGTGCGTCCAGGCCACCTCGCCGTCCGGCCCGACGCCGCGCAGCGTCACCTCGGTGCTGCCGGTCGCGTCCTCGATCTCGTCGGGGCCGCGCTCGTCGGGCACGCCGCTCAGCGTCACGCCGTACACGGCGTCCTCCGGCACGGCGACCGCGCCGTCGGCGGTCCCGCCCGTCTGCTCGGCGCCCGTCTTCTGCCCGGCCACCGCCTGCCCGGCCAGCCAGGCCCGGTCGTACGGGTCCTCGTCGATCACGGCATCGTCCGCGGCGGCGCCCTTGCGGTCCACGGCCGCGCCGGCCACCACCGGCACGTCGGCGTCGACCACCACCGTGTAGTTCCCCGCGGGCAGGCCGCCCAGCGGCAGGGTCGTGACCTGCCCGGGTTCGAGCGGCAGCTCCTCGCCGCCGCGCAGCCGGACCGGGCCGTCGGGCCCGAGCACCGCGAGCCGCGCCGTGCCGGCCCGGGTACCCGGCGTCAGCACGTCGAGGCGCGGGGCGTGCGGGTCGTCCACCGTCTCGCCCGTGCTGGTCACGCCCGAGACCGCCGTCGTCCGCGACGGCGCGCCGCCGCCCACGACGAGGTCCGCGCCCGCGGGCACGAGCCCCTCGATCCGGTGGTGCTGCACGTAGGCGCCCACCCGGCCGCCCTCGGCGGTGACGTGCAGCGCGAGGCGGCTCTGGTCGGGCGCGACGGCCTCCAGCATGGTGACCACCTGCTCCCCCGGGGGCACGACGACGAGCGACTGGCTCCCCAGCACCACCGGGCCGGACGCGCCCCAGGCCTGCAGGGTCACGGTGGCCGCGGTGCGGCCCGGGTTCTGCAGCACCAGGCGCCCGCTCGACCCCACGGAGGTGCTGCCGCCCACCAGCCAGTGCTCGACGGCGGGCTCCACGCACGGTCCGGCGACCAGGCCGCGCAGGTCGCCCTCGGTGGTCACGGACGCGACGGTCGCGGCCGCGTAGGTCGCCGTGCCCGGCGTCAGGCGCAGCACGCGCGCGCCCGGCAACCTGCCGTCGAGCACGGCCGCGTCGGCGCCCTGCTCCAGCGGCCCCGTGAGCTCCGCCTCCTGCTCACCGTCGAGCGTCGTGACCGCCGGCTGCTCGCCGTCGGCCCCGTCGAGCACGGCCGCGGTCAGCGTCGTGGTCGTCGCGACGGGGGCCGCGCTGAACGCGTCGTCCCCGACGTCGGGCTGCTCCAGCCGCGCCGGCGTGGGGCAGACCAGCCCTGTCTCGGTGGCCGCCACGGGGACGGAACGCGCGTCGTCGACGGCCGGGGCCGCGTCGCGGGCGGCGCCGCCCGGGGCGGCCGTACCCGTCGTGGCGAGGGCACCGACCGCCAGCGCGCACAACAGGGCGCCCACCGCGGCCGCGGCCCGCCGGACCGCGGACGGGACCGTCAGGTTCTTGCGCTTCATCGACCCCTCCTGCGTCCCACGGGCAGTGCCAGCAGGGCGAAGACCACCAGCGTGAACGTCGTCAGCACGAGCCAGGCCGTGCGGTGCGGCGCCTCGTAGCGGACCACGAGGTGCCCGGCGTCGGGGCCGAGCGTGAAGGCCTGCAGCCCGGCCGCCTCGTCCGCGGCGACGGGTTCCAGCCGCCGTCCGTCGAGGGACGCGTGCCAGCCCCGGCCCGCGGTCTCCGCCAGCACGACGACGCGGTCCGCGCCCCCGGCCGCGACCTCCGTGTGCACGGCCGTGCCGCCCGACGGCAGCACCTGGCGCGTGGCGCCGTCCTCCTCGATCCGCGCCCAGCCGGGCGCCGGCTCCTCGGCAGGCGCCACGCGCCACACCGAGACCGCCTGGCCCTCGGTCACGCGGCTCATGCCGGGCACCATGTCGAGCGTGGCCACGAGGTCGCCGACGGCGGGAGCGTCGGACCGGACCTGCACCGCGCCGATCCCCAGGTCGGCGAGCTGCTGCGGCACCCCCTCGGTCGCGCCGGACGTCAGCGCGGCGACGGCCACGTCGAGCGCGGCGGCCGGGTCGGTCGCCGGGTCCGCGGCCCGGTCGCCCGCGGGACGGGCGGCCACGCGCGGCGCCACGGAGGCGTCGGCGAGCTGCGAGCCGTCGGCCCGCAGCAGCGCGTACCGCACCGTGCCGTCGGTCGAGAAGCCCACCTGCAGCACGCGGGCCTGCCGGGGCGGCGCCTGCATCTGCTGCCCGACGGCGGGCACCACCGGGTCAGTCGTCACGTGCAGCATCCCGGACCGGCCGCCGTGCGCGACGCTGCCGGAGCCGGTCAGCCACACCACCGCCTGCGTCGCGGGGAGCAGCACCGCGACCACGGTCAGGCCGACGACGGCGACCGTGCGCGCCGCGCCCAGGACGCCGCGGAGCGGCGCCCCGTGCCCGGTGAGCACACCGACGCCCGCGACCGCCGCGGCGCCGAGGCCGAGGAGCAGCAGGGACAGCCCGGGGCCGGCCCAGCGGCCGTCGTCCTGCGCGAGCACCGCCGCGGCGAGACCCACGGCGGCGACCAGCCAGCCGACCAGCGACGTGGCCGCGACGTGCCGCGCGGCGACCGTGCCGCCCGAGCGGCCGATCCCGGCGAGCGCGCCCACCAGCCCGAGCACCGCCAACGCGAGCACCAGCGCGCCGAGCACCCACGGCCCCGCCGAGACCACGGCGCCGGCGGCGGTGAGCAGGGGGCCGCCGTCGGGCATGTCGAACCACGCGCCGGGAGCGGCCGGCAGGCCGAGCAACAGCTCCAGACCGGAGGCCGTACCGGGGGCCGGGACGCCCGATCCCGCAAGGGGTTCGGCGGTCAGGAGGCCGCGGTCGCCGTCCCGCAGCGCCGTCCACCAGAGCGGCGCGCCGACCACGAGGGCCGGCACGAGGGCGAGCGCCAGGTGCGCCCGCCGGTGCGGGGCGACGAGCATCGCACCGGCCAGGACCAGGACCGCGGCGGGGAGCAGCACGGGCGCGCCCGCGACCACGCAGGCCAGCAGCAGGCCGCCCGCCCCGGCCGCGCCGAGCGAGCCGCTGCCGGCCCGTGCGGCGAACGCAGAGACGCCGGCCTCGCCGTCCGCGGCGTCCGGCGCGCCGTCGGCGTGCGCCACCCGGTCGACGGCCTGGGCGCCCACCGCGCGGACGAGCGCGACGGCGGTCCAGGGCAGCAGGGCGTGCACCAGCACGCCGCCGAGCAGGCCGCCGTCCAGGGCACCGAGGAATGCCGGGGAGACGGTCCACGCGAACGCGGCGAGCGTGCGCAGCCACACCGAGCGCGTCACCGTGCCCGCGGCGGCCCAGGCGCCGACGGCGGCCAGCGGCAGTGCCAGCAGGAGCAGCGCGTTCACCGCGTGCTGCAGGGTGCCGCCCGCGAGCACCGACAGCCCGGAGAGCACGAGGAGGAGAGGGTCGGCCGGTGCGGCCGTGCCGAGCCCGTCGCGCACCCAGCCGGACGTCGCCGCCGACCAGGTGGTCGCCGTCGTGCCGCCGGCCGGGAGCAGGGCCCCGCCGACCAGCCGCCCGCCCGAGGCGAGGGCGCCCAGCCCGGGACCGAACAGCGCCGCCGCGAGGCCCACGGCGGCGACCACGACCACGGCGAGCGCCGTCCGGCGCCGCACGGCCAGGACCTGCAGCTCGGCCTGCTCCAGCTCCGACGGCGCGGCGTCGACGCGATGGGCCTCGCCGCGGGCGAGCCGCTTGTCGCGCCGTTCCGCGGCGACCTCGCGCCAGGTGCCCAGGAGCGGCCGCAGCACGCTGCGGGGCACGGTCGAGGTGCGCGCGATCCGACGTCGGGCGCGCAGCAGCGGACCCAGCCGGAACACCGCCCACAGCGGCGCGACCAGCTCGTCGCGCGCCCGGTCGGGGTGCTTCATGGCGAGCCGGTAGCTCGCGGCGAACGGCGCCCAGGCCACCATCGCGAGCATCACGACGGGCAGGGCCCACGGCGCGACGGACGTGAGGCGCAGGTAGAGCTGGCTGCGGAGGCGCGCGCCGGCCGAGCCGGGCGCGTGCAGGGCCACCTGCGCGTGCCGCACCACGGCGTCCGGCACCACGACGACGCGGTGGCCCGCGAGCCGCACGCGCCGGCAGAAGTCGGTCGAGTCGCCGAACTGGCCGTACGCCGGGTCGGTGCCGCCCACCTCGCGCCACACCGACGCGCGCACCAGCGCCCCGGCGAGCCCCACGGCGAGCACGTCCTCGCGCGAGTCGTGCTGCCCCTGGTCGATCTCGGTGTCGTCGATGCCGGTCATGCGCCTGCCGAGGGGCGACACGGTGTGCCCCACCTCGACCAGGACGCCCCGGTCGGCCTCGGCCGGGTCGAGCGGCAGCCCGTCCGGTCCCGACTCCCAGTGCCGCTGCTTGGCCCCGGCCACCGCCACGGCGTGGGAGTGCTCCACCGCCCGCGTCAGCGCTGCCAGTGCGCCGGGCGCAGGGGCGGAGTCGTCGTGCAGGAACCAGAGCCAGCCGCGCTCCGGCACCCCGGTCGCGGCGAGCATCGCCTGGACCGCCTCACCGAAGGTGCGGGCACCCGCACCGGCCACGTACCGGGCGCCGCCGAGCTGCAGGTCCTGGTGGCCGGACGTCGCGGGGGCGGTGTCGACGTCGACCACCACCACGTCGTCCGGGGTGCGCGACTGAGCACGCAGCGCGGCGAGCGTGGCGGCGAGGTAGGGGCTGCTGCCGCGCGTCACCACGACGGCGGTCACCGTGACCGCCACGGGCGGCTGCACGGAGGGCTGGGCCGGGACCTTGGCCCACACCGGACCCGCCGGGGCGGCATGGGAGCCCCGGTCCGGGCTGGGGGCCGACAGGCTGTCGGTACGTGGAGCGCTCATCTCGCCTCACATCATGCGGCGCGTCTGTGCCGACACGCCGCAGACGCGCCGGTCGGGCGCCGAACGGTGCGCTGCTTGCGCTCCCCCTGCCGAGTCCGCCTGGAGGCGGACGTGTCACACGGCGCGGCGCTTGAGCTTGCGGCGCTCGCGCTCCGAGAGACCGCCCCAGATGCCGAACCGCTCGTCGTTCTCCAGCGCGTAGTCCAGGCACTCCGCGCGGACCTCGCAGCCCGAGCAGACCTTCTTGGCCTCGCGTGTGGACCCGCCCTTCTCCGGGAAGAAGGCCTCCGGGTCGGTCTGCGCGCACAGGGCGCGCTCCTGCCAGCCGAGCAAGGACTCGTCCGGCTCCGTCAGCACATACAGCTCGCCGAAGAGGGGCAGGACCGGTGCCACCGGTGCCACCTCGCTCTCAGCGTCAGTCGGGAACTCCACGTCCGATTCCAGCATGTTCCACATGACGTGCCCCTCCATGCCGTGTCCGTGCCCCGAGGCCTGGCCGGTAGATCGTGTGATCGACCGACCCATCAAGCCTGACTGGCCAGACCTGCAGTTTCAGGCCCCGTTGCGTATTCGCTACGAAAACTGCATACATGGAATTACACGCGTGTCGCCTGGAGTCGTCAAGCGGAAATGTGCTATCGCCCACGGGTTCCACGGGTAATTCACGAGTCCTTCCGCAGGTCGTGGCGCACGTCTCACTCGCCGGCCGCTTTTCCGGCCTGCGAAACCTCCGGCGCGCCGACACGCCGGAGTGTCCTTCCAGCCCCCTGCGGACAATGGCCGGTGAACCAGCGGACCGGCGACCGCGATAACGATCAGGTCGGGATGTGGGGCGCGTGTCCGACATGCCGCTCGAGGTGCGCCACGCACGCAGCACGCGCACACACCCGTCACCCCGCGCACGACGCCGCGCCACGACCTCCCCCTGGGTTCACACCTAGGCTGGCCGCATGCAGATCGCGCCTCGCACCGGCGGCTCCGTGCCCGACGTCGCCTCGCTCCTCGCCCGCCTCGCCGCCGACGGCGGCCGGCCGCGCCTGACCTGGTACGGCGACGACGGCGAGCGGGTCGAGCTCTCCGGCGCCGTCCTCGCCAACTGGGCCAGCAAGACGGTCAACCTGCTCGTCGAGGAGTTCGACGCCGCGCCCGGCACCACCGTCGTGGTCGACCTGCCCGTGCACTGGCGCACCGCCGTCTGGGCGCTGGCCGCCTGGCGGACCGGCGCGACGGTCGCCCTGGCCGACGCCGGCGTGGCCGCCCCGGACGTGGTGGTCACCGACACGCCGGAGCAGTGGGCGGACGGCGGGGCGGACCTCGTCGTCATCTCCCTGCCCGCGCTCGCCCGGAAGTACGACGGCGACCTGCCGCCCGGCGCCGTCGACGCGGCCTCGGCCGTGATGACCTATGGCGACGCGATCGCCTGGGTGCCCGAGGTGGACCCCGACCAGGACGCGCTGGTGACCGCCGCGGGCACCGTCGGGCACAAGGTGCTGGTCCCGGAGCCCGGCGACGGGGCACGCGTGCTCGTCGACGGGCGCGCGCCCGTCGCGGACGTGCTCCGCGACCTGCTCGGCATCTGGGCCGGCGGCGGGTCGGTGGTCCTCACGTCGTCCGCCACGGCCGCCGCGCTGGAGGCGGACGACGACCGTCTCGCGCGCCTGCGCGGCAGCGAACGTATCGACTGAACCGGGCAAAGCCCGGACCACAGAATTGCCCCGGGCCATCACCCGGCACGGACCGGTCGAAAAGGGCCCAGGACAATCGGGCCAGGGCTTCTCCACGAACCCTCTACGGTCCGCCCCCGGGCGGTGCGCCGCCGTGCAACATGCAGCCTCTAGGATCGGTGGCCGTGACATTTCCCGACTTCAGCGCCTCTGGTGCGACGAACCCCTCCCGGGGACCGTCCCACGCCCGGGCGCTGGGACAGCTGAGCAGCGTGTCCCGCGCGATCGCCATGGTGGTCGTCGCGGTCCTCTCGCTGGCCGTTGCCGGCGGCGCTGCCGCGGTGACCCAGCTGACCGGGAACATCGAGACCGCCGACATGGCGGCGCTCGGCACGAACCGGCCCAAGCAGGTGCTCCCGAAGGACCCGAACGCGGGCACCCCGCTGAACATCGTGGTGATGGGCAGCGACTCGCGCAGCGGGGACAACGACGCGCTGGCGGGCGGCGGCGAGATCGGCGCCCGCTCGGACACGACCGTCGTCATGCACATCTCGGGCGACCGGTCGCGGGTCGAGATGATCTCGATCCCCCGCGACTCCACGGTGGACGTCCCGAGCTGCACCACGGCCGACGGCGCGACCACGGCCGAGCTGTACGGCACCAAGTTCAACGCCGCGTTCTCGCAGGGCGTCCAGGTGGGCCAGACCGTCGCCGACGGCGCCCTGTGCACCGTCAAGACCATCGAGGAGCTGACCGGCGTCTACATGGACGGCTTCATCGTGGTCGACTTCGCCGGCTTCTCGTCGATGGTCGACGCCGTGGGCGGCATCGACGTCTGCGTCGAGGAGCCCATCTACTCCGAGAAGGCCAACCACCTGTCGCTGGACACGGGGCTGCACACGCTCAAGGGCGTCAAGGCCCTCGACTACGCCCGCGCCCGGACGGGCCAGGGCCTGGGCGACGGCTCCGACCTGGGCCGCATCGGCCGGCAGCAGGAGGTCATGGCCTCGCTCGCCCGCAAGGTGCTGAGCCAGGAGGTGCTGACCAACCCGTCGAAGACGCTCAAGCTGCTCAACGCGGTCACCGGCTCGCTCACCATGAACGAGGAGCTGGCCAGCATCGACGGACTCGCCGGGTTGGCCTACTCCATGCGGAACGTGCGGCCTGACACGATCACGTTCATGACCGTCCCCAACGAGTACGACCCGAACAACACGGCTAACGTCGTGTGGACGGACGATGCCGTACAGCTGTGGGACAACGTCAAGCACGACAGGCCGCTCGACAGCGACCCGGACGACCCGTCCGCGGACCCCTCGGGTTCCGCGACGGACGACGGTACGGCGACGGGCGAGGAGAGCACGGAGACCGACGCGGGGACCGATACCGGGACCGACGCCGGAACAGAGGCCGGCGACGGTTCCGAGACGGAGCCCACGCCGGAGTCGACCGAGATCAAGCAGGCCGGTGAAGAGGCCTTCACCGGCGCCGACACCACCAAGGTCTGCGGCTGAGCCCATGTCAGATCCCAGAACGTCGAACCGTTCGGCCCCGCAGGCCGACGACGACGTCACGCGTGTCCGGATCCCGCCCAGCTTCACGCCCCAGGGCGCGAGCGGGCGTCCGGGCGCCGACGACGCCATCCCGGTCGGTGACACGGGCGAGCGCCCGCGAACCGTCCCCGGTGGTGCGTCGAGCAGGCAGCAGCAGGGCGGACCCGCTAATGCGGAGACGCCCGGCGTCGGGGTTCCCGGCGTCGGTGGCGCCCACCGCATCGGACGGCCGGAAGGCTCCGACGAGGCGCGCTACGAACCACGTATCCGTCGACAGTCTTCACGGGAGGTACCGGTGTCCGGCGAGCGCAGGGGGACGAATCCCCCGCCCGTTCCACCACGAAGGTCGGGGCTGCCCGCGCGCAGCGAGTCCGCCGGGCAGGTGCCGAGATCCATCCCGCCGCGGTCGGCCCCGCCGAGCAACGGCGGCCAGCCGCCGCAGGCCATCCCGCCGGGCCGCCCGGTCCGGGCGAGCGCCGGGCCCGTGCGCCCGACGCCGGTGCGCAGCGCTCCCCGTCCCGCGGCCGGCGGCAACGGCCGGGGTGGGGGCTACCCGCAGCAGGGCGCCCTCGCCTCGGGCGGGCGCGGCGGCCGGGGCGGCAGCACCATCCGCATCCGCAAGGGCCGCGTGGCCGGCGTCATCGCGGTGCTCGTGCTCCTGGCGGTCCTCGCGTGGCCGATCGGCCTGCTGATCTGGGCCAACGGCAAGATCCAGCACGTCGAGGCGCTGTCCGGCGCGGACAACACCCCGGGCACCACCTACCTGCTCGCCGGCTCGGACGCCCGCGGCAGCGGCGGCATCGACGACTCCACGAGCGGCGCCCGTACCGACACGATCATGCTGCTGCACAAGCCGCGGTCGGGTCCGGTCGCGCTCATCTCGATCCCCCGTGACGTCTACGCCGAGATCCCCGACGTCGGCGGCGACAAGATCAACGCGGCCTACTCGTACGGCGGCGCACCGCTCCTGGTCAAGACCGTGGAGCAGCTCAGCGGGCTGACCGTGGACCACTACGTCGAGGTGGGCTTCGGCGGCGTCTCGGGCGTCGTGGACGCCGTCGGCGGCGTGCGGCTGTGCCTCGACTACGACGTGCACGACGTGAAGTCGAAGCTCAAGTGGGAGAAGGGGTGCCACATGGCGGACGGCAAGACCGCCCTCGCGTTCTCCCGCATGCGCTACTCCGACCCGACGGGCGACATCGGCCGCGCGCAGCGTCAGCAGCAGGTCATCGCCCAGATCGGCAAGAAGGTCGCCGACCCGGGCGTGCTGCTCAACCCGGCCTCGCAGGTGGGGCTCGCCGACGCCGGCCTGGCCGCCGTCGTGACCGACACCGACACGGGGATCATCGACGTCGCGATGCTGGGGCTGGCCTTCCGGTCCGCGAACGGCGACGACGGCGTGACCGGCACCCCGCCGATCGCGACGATCAACTACCGGACGCCTGCGGGCGCCTCCGCCGTGCTGCTGGACGAGAACCAGACCGGCGAGTTCTGGGCCAAGATCCGCGACGGCGAGTACCCGGCGGGCGAGAAGATCGGCGGCATGCCGGGCTCCTGACCCGCGCGCCTCCCCGCTACATGTCAGACGCCCGGGTCCCTCGAGGGACCCGGGCGTCTGACATGTCCGGGAGCGGGCCGGATCAGAGCTGGGCGCGCAGCTTCTCGCCCTTGGCGTGCGCCACCGCGCTCAGCTCCTCCTGGAACGCCTCCATGCGCTCGCGCAGCGCCGCGGCCTCGTCGCCCGCGCCGGACGCGAGGATCCGCGCCGCGAGCAGCCCCGCGTTCCGCGCCCCGCCGATCGACACCGTCGCGACCGGGACGCCCGCCGGCATCTGCACGATGGAGAGCAGGGAGTCCATGCCGTCGAGGTACTTCAGCGGCACCGGTACCCCGATCACGGGCAGCGGCGTCACCGACGCCAGCATGCCGGGCAGGTGCGCGGCCCCGCCCGCGCCCGCGATGATCACGCGCAGCCCGCGGCCGGCGGCCTGCCGACCGTAGTCGATCATCTCGGTGGGCATGCGGTGCGCGGAGACGACGTCGACCTCGACCGGCACGCCGAACTCGCCCAGCGCCTCGGCCGCCGCCTGCATGACGGGCCAGTCGGAGTCGGACCCCATCACGATGCCGACCTGCGGGTTGGTGCTCATGCGTTCGCCTCTTCCTCGGTGGTCGCGGCCGCGACGGCGGACGCGGCGGCGGGTGCCGGCGCGACGGCGTCCGGCGTCTCGCCGCGCAGCAGCGCCGCGGCCGCGATCGCCCGTCGCCGCACCTCGTCCAGGTCGTCGCCGCTCACGTTCACGTGGCCCAGCTTGCGGCCGGGCCGGATGCCCTTGCCGTACAGGTTGACGCGCGCCTCCGGGAACGCGGCGAGCACGTCCGGCAGCGCGTCGGTGAGCTCGTCCAGCGTCGAGCCCAGCACGTTCGCCATGACGGTCCAGGTGGCCGTCGGCTCCGCCGAGCCCAGCGGCAGGTCCAGGACGGCGCGCAGGTGCTGCTCGAACTGGCTGGTCACGGCGCCGTCGATGGTCCAGTGGCCGCTGTTGTGCGGGCGCATCGCGAGCTCGTTGACCAGCACCGTCGGCGCCCCGTCCGGCCCGGGCACCTCGAACAGCTCGACGGCCAGCACGCCGGTCACGTCCAGGCCCTCGGCCACGGTCGCCGCGATCTCGCGGGCCCGCGCGTCGAGGCCGGCGGACAGGCCCGGCGCGGGGGCGATCACCTCGGAGCAGACGCCGTCCCGCTGGATCGACTCCACGACGGGCCAGGGCCGCACCTCGCCGGACGGGCGCCGGGCGACCAGCGCCGCGAGCTCCCGCGTGAACGGCACCTTCTCCTCGACGAGCAGCTGCGGGCCGCCGTCGGCCACCGCCGCGAACCAGTCGGCGACGTCGTCCGGGGAGGTGACCACCCGCACGCCCTTGCCGTCGTAACCACCGCGGGAGGTCTTCACCACCGCGCTGCCACCCACCTCCGTCAGGAAGGCCGCCAGGGCGGCCCGCCCGTCCTCGGGGGACGACGCCGGGAGCGGCGCCCACCGCGGGCACGGCACGCCGAGCTCGGTCAGGCGCTGCCGCATCACGATCTTGTCCTGCGCCTGCACCAGCGCGTGCGGTCCGGGCCGCACGGGCGTCCCGTGCTCGATCAGGTCCGTGAGCAGCGCGTTCGGCACGTGCTCGTGCTCGAACGTGAGCACGGCGGCGGCGCGGTCGCCGTCGGGCGCGATCAGCGAGCGGATCGCCGCCTCGTCGGACGCGACGCCCACCGGGGCGTCGGTGACGACCTGCGCCGCGGACGACGCCGGGTCCTCGACCAGGACGCGCAGCCGGATGCCCAGCTCGCCGGCGGCGGGGGCCATCATGCGGGCGAGCTGCCCGCCGCCGACGACGGCTACGACGGGTGGGCCGGACTGACGGGAATCTGTTGCACTCACGTCGGTGAAGCCTACCGGCGGCCGCGCACCTTCTTCTGCCCGAGGGTGGAGATCTTCGACCCGACAGGCAGCACCTGGTGCGGGTCGAGGGTCTTCGGCACGCCCGAGAGGAACACGGAGAACACCGGCGGGGTGCGCTGCGTGAGCTGCAGGTTGCCGCCGTCGGCCGCGACGAGGTCGCGCGCGAGGGCGAGGCCCAGGCCCGTCCCCGCGCCCGACGTGACGCCGCGCTCGAAGATCTTGCCCTGCATGTCCTCGGGCACGCCGTCGCCCTCGTCCGTGACCTCGACGGCCATGGCGCCGCGCTGTCCCTCGCGGATCCGGAGCGTGGTGGTGCCGCCGCCGTGCTTGAGCGAGTTCTCCAGCAGGGTGGACAGCACCTGGGCGAGCGCACCCGGGGTCGCCAGCACGCGGGCGCCGCCCGAGTCCTCGACGTTCAGGTGGCGGCCGGCCCGCTCGAAGGACTCGCGCCACTCCTCCTCCTGCTGGAGGAAGACGACGGCGACGTCCACCGACTCGGTGGTGCCGCCCTGCGCGCGCCGGGAGCGGGCGAGCAGGTCGTCGACCACGCCGACCAGACGTTCCACCTGTTCGAGCGAGATCCGGGCCTCCTCCTGCACCTCGGGCTCGCTGGAGGTGAGCGTGATCTCCTCCAGGCGCATCGTCAGCGCCGTCAGCGGCGTGCGGAGCTGGTGCGAGGCGTCGGACGTGAACTGCCGCTCCACGGCGAGCCGCGCCGCGAGCCGGTCCGAGCTGCGGGCCAGCTCCGCCGCCACCAGGTCGATCTCCTCCACCCCGGAGGGATCCAGCCGTGGACGCACCTGTCCCGCGCCGAGCTGTTCCGCCGACGCCGCGAGGTACACGAACGGTTGCGCCAGCCGGTTGGCCTGCCAGGCCGCCGTGACCGCGCCGGCGGCGAAGGCCCCCACGCTGCCGAACACGACGAGCACCACGACGTTGATCGCCTTGATGTACGCGGGCCAGGCCGAGACCGAGACCAGCACGCCCATGACGGGCTGCTCCTCGGAGATGAGCCCGCGCTCGATCGTGGCGCCGGCGATGGGCTCGCCCGAGGTGAGCTGCATGCCGTTCGGCTGGTTCACGGTCACGTAGGCGACGATGTCGTTGCCCTGCGGCTGCACCGCCCGGTCCAGGACCGACTGGTCGACGAACCCGGCCTCGGCGGCGGAGCGGTTGCGCTCGTAGGAGTTGACGGAGGAAGCCAGGAGGTCCTGCACCCGGGTCTCGACCCGCTGTTCTTCCTGGCCGTAGATGTAGCGGGCACCGAAGATCGCGAGCGGGATGCCCAGGAGCAGGACCGCGACCGCAACCGCGGCGATCGTCGCCTGCAGTACGCGGGCGCGCATCTGGCTAGCTCGCCCCGATCTCGAAACGGAAGCCGAGACCGCGCACGGTGGAGACGTAGCGCGGGGCGTTCGCGTCGTCACCGAGCTTGCGGCGCAGCCACGAGACGTGCATGTCCAGCGTCTTGGTGGAACCGACCGGGTCGGAGCCCCACACGTCGCGCATCAGCGTGTCGCGGACGACCACGGAGCCGGCGTTCTGCACGAGGACGCGCAGCAGGTCGAACTCCTTGGTGGTCAGGTGCAGCTCGCGGTCGCCCTGGAAGGCGCGGTGCGCGGAGACGTCGACACGGACGTCCTGCGCGTGCAGCTCCTCCTCCTCGCCGGTCTCGCCGTGCGAGCGGCGCAGGAGCGCCCGCACGCGGGCGAGCAGCTCGGCCAGGCGGAAGGGCTTGGTGACGTAGTCGTCGGCACCGGCGTCGAGGCCCACGACGAGGTCGACCTCGTCGGCACGGGCGGTCAGCACCAGCACGGGCACGGTGAGGCCGTTGGCCCTGATCTCGCGCGCGACATCGAGCCCGTCCATGTCGGGAAGGCCCAGGTCCAGAACTACGATGTCCGCACCGGTCGAGCTCTCGATCGCACCTTTGCCGGTTCCTTGCACGACGACGTCGTATCCCTCACGGGAGAGCGCTCGTGCCAACGGCTCGGCAATGGCCGGGTCGTCCTCGGCTAGGAGTACGTGAGTCATTTCGCCATCGTAGGGCATAACCGACGCTCTGGCGCTACCCGGTCACGGCTCTTGACAGCCGTCATACCGAATCCTTTCGGCTGACACCGCCATGGCGCAAGTGCTACCACGGTATGACGCGCCGGCGCAACGGTTCCACCTACTCTGACCTGCATGGGTTGGTACGAACAGTGGCAGGGGTGGACGGAGCGGCACAGGTTCCTCGTGGACCTCACGTGGACCGTCCTGCTCGGGCTCCTCGCGCTGGTCACCTCGACCGACCTCTACTCGTCCGGACCGACGACACAAGCCGTCATCATCTCCGCCTCCGTGCTCGCCCCGATGCCGTGGTGCCGCACCCGCCCCGTGGTCTCCTGCGCCCTGGTCTTCGTCGCCTGCATGGTGCACATGACGTTCCTCGGTGTGCCGATCGTCCTGCCCGCGGACCTCGTCGTGCTCGTGTCGCTGTACTGCGTCACCGTGTACGGGCCCCGGTGGTCCTACCTGGCGGCCGGCGGCGCCGCGGTCGTCGGGGTGCTGACCCTCGGCATCTCCGGCTGGCTCCACTTCGGCAGCAGCCTCGCGCACGGGATCCCCACGATGATCGGGGCCGGCTCCCTGCTGGCCACCGCCTTCGCCCTGGGCCTGGTGCGCCGGTCCCGCCGCCTCATGATGGAGGCGCTGCGCGACCGCGCCGAGCGCCTCGAGATCGAGCGCGACCAGCAGGCGCAGATCGCCACGGCCGCCGAGCGGGCCCGCATCGCCCGCGAGATGCACGACATCGTGGCCCACTCCCTGTCCGTGGTCATCGCGCAGGCCGACGGCGGACGGTACGCCGCGGCCGCCGACCCCGCGGCCGCCCAGCGCTCGCTGGGCACCATCGCCGAGACCGGCCGTGCGGCGCTGGCCGACATGCGCCGGCTGCTCGGCGTGCTGCGCGAGGGCCCGGACGACGGCGGCATCCCGCTCGGCCTGGTCGCGCCGGACCGCGCATCGTCGGGCCACCCCCGGCCGGCGTCCGGCGCGGGCGGCACCGCGGCCGGTCCCGGTGACGACCGGGCGGAAGCCGCGCCCTCGGCGGGGGCCGGGGCGCCCGACGGCGGGGCGCCGCTGCGCCCCCAGCCCGACGTCACGGACCTGCGCGACCTCGTGGACCAGGCCCGGGACGACGGCCTGCGCGTCTCCTGGGCCCGGGTGGGCGTCGAGCGGCGGCTGCCGCCCGGCGTCGGGCTCACGCTGTTCCGGGTGTGCCAGGAGGCGCTCACCAACGTGCGCAAGCACGCCGGCCCCCGGCCCGCCGTCACCCTGCTGCTGCGCTGGGGCGAGGACGAGGTGGAGCTCCGCGTGGACGACGACGGCCGTGGCCTCGCTGCGGCCGGGTCCGCCGACGCGGCGGAACCGCAGCCCGCGGCCGGGTTCGGCCTGCTGGGGATGCGGGAGCGCGCCGAGATGTTCGGCGGGACGCTCACCGCCGGGCCGCGCGGCGGCGGCGGGTTCTCGGTCCGGTTCGTCGTGCCCATCCCGCGGGCCGAGGCCCCCGAACCGACCGCGCCCGCGGAGCCCGCCCAGCCCGTCGCGCGCACCACCGAACCGAGCACCACGCCGAAGGAGAACGATGACTGACACCCTCGACGCGCCCGTACGGGTCGCCCTGGTCGACGACCAGCCGCTGGTCCGCGCCGGGCTGCGGATGGTGATCGACTCCCAGCCCGACCTGCGGGTGGTGGTCGAGGCCGACGACGGCCGCGACGCACTGCGCCTGCTCGCCGCCACGGCGTCCGACGTGGTGCTGATGGACGTGCGCATGCCGGGGATGGACGGGCTGTCCGCGACCCGGGCGCTCCTGGGCGAGGGCGGTGTCGCGGCGGGCGACCCCCGCGTCGTCGTGCTCACCACGTTCGACCTGGACGAGTACGTGCTCGACGCGATCCGGGCCGGGGCCAGCGGGTTCCTGCTCAAGGACGCCCAGCCGGAGGAGCTGCTCACGGCGATCCGCACCGTGCACCAGGGCGACGCGGTGATCGCGCCGTCGTCCACGCGGCGGCTCATGGAGCGCCTGGTCACGGCGCTGCCGCCCGAGGAGGCGGCGGGGCCGCAGGAGGCGCTGGCGGGCCTCACGAGCCGCGAGCGCGAGGTCCTGGTGCTCATGGCGCGCGGGCGGTCCAACACGGAGATCGCGTCCGACCTGTTCGTCGCGGAGGCGACGGTCAAGACGCACGTGGGCCGCATCCTCGCGAAGCTCGACGCGCGGGACCGCGTCCAGGCCGTGGTGACGGCCTACGAGACGGGCCTGGTCCGCCCGGGCGCCTGACGGGTCACTCGGCGGCGAGCGCCGCGACCGGGTGGGTGCGGACGGCGGCGCGGGCGGGCACCACCGAGGCGAGCAGCCCGGCGACGAGCGCGACGGCGAGGACGACCCCCACCTCGGTCCACGGGACGACGAGGGGCACCTGGCCGAGCACGGACAGGGCGGTCGTGGCGCCCACCCAGCCGTACACGAGGCCCAGCACGATGCCCAGCACCGCGCCGACGCCGGCGATGACCATGCCCTCGACGGCGAGCGTGGCCCGGAGCTGGCCGCGCGAGAGCCCGATGGCCCGCAGCATCGCGTTCTCCCGTGTGCGCTCGATGACCGACAGCGACAGGGTGTTGGCCACGCCGACCAGCGCGATGAGTACGGCGACCGTGAGCAGCCCGACCACGATGCCGAGGATCACGTCGACCATCTGCTGGTAGGCGGACCGTTCGACGACGGTCCCGGTGACGCCGACGGTCTCCCCCGTGGTCGAGACCGCCGCCTGCACGGCGGAGACGACGTCGGCGGCGTCGCGGTCGTCGTCGACCTGCGCCCAGACCTCGCCGGGGGCCAGGCCCGGGGCGAGGGCGGCGAGGTCCTGGGGAGTCAGGTAGGCGCGGTCGGAGCGGGAGCCGCTGTGCACGACGTCGAGCGTCACCCGGCCGCCCGGGCCGGTGAGCACGAGCGTGCCGGCGCCCTCGAGGTCGTACAGCTCGGCCGCCCGCTGCGGAACGACGATCGTGCCGGGCCGCAGCCGGCCGGCGTCGGCGGGGGTGTTCGCGACGGACCGCAGGTCGTCGGGGTCGACGGCGGCGACCTGCACGGGTGTGCCCCCGTCCGCCCGCCGGGCCGACGCGTTCGTCACCGGGACCACGGCGCCCAGGCCGTCCACGCCGGCCAGGGCGTCGGTGACGACGGCGGGCACGGCAGCCGCCGCGCCGTCGGCGTCGTGCGCGGTGCTGGTGACGCGCAGGTCGACCGGGAACCGGGCGTCGAGCTGGTCGTTCATGGTGAGGCGGGCGCTGGCGGCGCCCGTGGTCATCATCGAGACCAGGGTGACGCCGATGAGCAGGGCGGTGGAGGTCGCCGCCGTCCGCCGGGGGTTGCGCAGCGCGTTGGCGGACGCGAGGCGGGCCGTGGCGCCCCCGGCGCCGGCCAGGCGCCCGAAGACCGCGGCGACCCGGGGCAGCCAGAAGACGGACCCCACGATGATGCCGACGAGCGACACGGAGCCGCCCAGGACCGCGGCGAACAGCCCGGTGTCGATGCTGCCGGACCTGCCCAGGGCCACGCCGGCGGCCATCACGGCGAGCCCGCCCAGGGTGGCGAACCCCGCGAACACCGCACGGGCCCGGCCGGTCCCGGACGGGTCGAGGCCCGCGGCGGGGCGCAGCGCGGCGAGCGGGGCGACGCGCGACGCGGCCCGCGCCGGGGCGACCGCGGCGGCGAGGGTGACCAGCAGCCCGGCCGCGAGCGGCACGAGGAACGCGGTCGGGGTCAGGGGGATCGTCCGCGGCAACGCGACCCCGAGATCGAAGGCGGGCGCGACCAGGAGCCCGGCCTGCACGAACAGCGAGCCGACGGCGATGCCCGCCACCGAGGCGACCGTGCCGAGGAGCGCCGCCTCGAGCAGGACGCTCCGGTGGATCTGCCCGGTGCCGGCGCCCACGCAGCGCAGCAGCGCGAGGGTGTGCGAGCGCTGCGCCACCAGCACCTGGAACGTGTTGGCGATGACCAGGCCCGCGACCACCAGGGACACGGCGGCGAGCGCCAGGACGAACACGAGGTAGACGATGTTCTGGCCGCCCGAGATCCCCGCCACCACGTCCTCGGCGTACTCCTCGGGGGTGGTGACGCCGGTGGCGGACGGGACGGCCGCCGCGAGGGCGCTCCGGACCGCCGCGACGGCGGCCTCGTCTCCGGGCCGGTCGAGAGCGACGACGACGGTCCGCATGCCGGGCGCCGCGGCGGCCCCGGCCCCGGCGAGCTGTCGCTCCAGCGCCGCCGGGGTGACGACGGCGACGCCACCACCCGCGGCGTACGCCGAGACGGGGTCGTCGACCAGGCCCGACACCGTGAGCTTCTCGACGGCCTCCTGGCCGCCGTAGCACTCGGCACCGCGCTCGCCGAGGCCGGGCTTGCCGGGGCCGGGCTTGCCGGCCCGCAGGCAGCGCGTCGACGAGACGGTGTCGCCCACGCCGACGCCGAACAATTCCGCGACGTCCACAGGGAGGGCGATGCGGTCGGGGCCGTCCGGCCAGACGCCGTACGCGAGGACGAGGGGCGTCAGCCGGGGGTCGGACGGCGCCGCGACGAGCGACTGGCGGACCGTCCGGCCGCCGCGGGCGAGTTCCACGTACGTGCCGCGGAACCCGTCGGCCGCCGCGACGCCGTCGACGGCGCGCACCGCGTCGACGTCGGCCGGCGTCATCGTGCCCGCCCGGTCGAAGACCACGAGGTCCGCGTCCGCGTACTGCGCGGCCACCTGGTCGTACGTGGTGCGGGTGACGACGGTGCCGGCCTGCAGCGTCGCGGCGACGAACGCGGTGCTGATGAGCACCGCGAGCCCCGCCGCGGCGAGCCGGCCGAGGCTGCGCCGCATCTGCGCGAGGGTCAGCCGGATGGTGGGGCCGACGGTCAGCACGCGCGGCCTGGCCGGTCCGACGGGAGGTACACGATGGGTGTCCACGGGATCTCTCCTCGGGTCGACGAGGCTGCTGCGTGCTGACCGTCCGTGCCGGGCGCTACTCCGCGGCGAGCGCCGCCACGGGGTGGGTGCGCACGGCGGCCCGCGCCGGCACGACCGAGGCGACCAGCCCCGCGACGAGCGCGACGCCGAGCACCAGCGCGATGTCGGTCCACGGGACCACCAGCGGCACCTCGCCCATCACGGACAGCGCGGTCGCGGCGCCGGCCCAGCCGTACAGCAGGCCCAGCAGGACGCCGAGCACGGCGCCGACCCCCGCGATGAGCATCCCCTCGATGGCGAGGGTGGCCCGGAGCTGCCCCTTCGAGAGCCCGATGGCCCGCAGCATGGCGCTCTCGCGGGTCCGTTCGATGACGGACAGCGACAGGGTGTTGGCCACGCCGATCAGCGCGATGAGCACCGCGACGGCGAGCAGTCCGACGACGATCCCGAGGATCACGTCGATCACCTGCTGGAACGAGTTCCGTTCGACGACCGCGCCGGTCACCTCCACGACCTCGTCGGTGGTGGACACGGCGTCCTGCACCGCCGCGACGGTGCCGGCCACGTCCTCGCCGTCCGCCACGCCGGCCCAGACCAGGTTCGGCCTCAGGTCGGGGTAGATGGCCGCCAGGTCCTCCGGCACCATGAACGCCCACGCGTACTGCACGTCGCTGCCGACGACGTCGAGCGTCGTCGTGCCCCCGGGGCCCTTCAGCTCGATCTCGTCGAGCCCCTCGAGCCCGTAGCTGGTGGCGACCTGGTCCGGGACCACGAGCGTGCCCGGCCGCAGGTCCCCGAGCTCGTCGGGGGTGTTGACGACGGCGCGCAGCGCGTCGGGCGCGACCGCGATCGCAGGGACCACCGGCCCGTCCTCGTCGGCGGTCGTCGCGGTGACCGAGGTGACCTCGGTGACGCCGCGCAGCCCGGGGACGCCGTCGACGGCGTTCGTGACCACCGACGGCACGGCGGCCTGCTGGCCGTCGTCGTCGTAGGTGGTGGACGCGACCTCCAGGTCGACCGGGTACCGCGCGTCGAGCTCGTTGTCCATCGAGACGCGGGCGCTGGCCGCGCCCGTCGTCATCATGCCGACGAGGGTGACGCCGATGAGCAGCGCGGTCGACGTCGCCGCCGTCCGCCGCGGGTTGCGCAGGGTGTTCGCCGCCGCGAGGCGGGCGGACGGGCCCGTCGAGCCGACCAGCCGGCCGATGCCCGCGGTGACCTTGGGCAGCCAGAAGACCGAACCGACGATCACGCCGATCAGCGACACGGTGCCGCCGCCGACGGCGGCCAGCAGGCCGAGGTCGATGGTGCCCCGCAGCCCGAGCACGACGCCCAGGCCGAGCACCGCGAGGCCGCCCACCGTGGCGAGGACGGCGAAGACGGCGCGCACGCGCCCAGCACCCTTCTGCAGGGTGGGCGCGTCGCTCGGCCGGAGCGCGGCGAGCGGCGCCACCCGGGCCGCCGCGAGGGCGGGGGTGAGGGCGGCGACAAGGGTCACGACGATGCCGACGGCGAGCGGCGCGACGAACACGGGCCAGCTCAGGGTGATGGCCTGGGGCAGCGGCACGCCGAGGTCGAAGGCCGGCGCGATCATGAGCCCGGCCTGGACCAGAGCCGAGCCGAGGACGATCCCGACGACGGACGCGACGGTGCCGAGGATCGCAGCCTCCAGCAGCACGCTGCGGTAGAGCTGCCCTGTCGTCGCGCCGACGCAGCGCAGCAGCGCCAGGGTGCGGGCGCGCTGGGCGACGAGCACCTGGAACGTGTTGGCGATGACGAGGCCGGCGACGACGAGGGCCACGGCGGCGAAGGTCATGACGAAGACGAGGAAGATGATGTCCTGGCCGCCCGACATGGAGGCGACCGACTTCTCGGCGTACTCCTCGGTCGTGGTGACGTCGGTGGCCGCGGGGACGGCAGCAGCGAGGGCGGCACGCACCTCGTCGACGGCGTCGGCGTCGGCCGACGGGTCGAGCGCGACGACGACGGAGCCGGCGGTCGGCTCGGTGCCGGGCCCCGCCTCGTCGGCGCGCCACTGCGCGAGCGTCTGCTGCGCCACCACGGCGGCGCCGCCCATCGCGCCGTAGGCGGCGTACGGGTCGTCGACGAGACCGGTGACCGTCAGCTTGTCGACGACCTCCTCGCCCCCGTACATCTCGCTGCCGTCGTCGGCGATCTCCGGCTCGCCCGCGACCCACCGGGACGACGCGACGACGTCGCCGATGCTCACGCCGAGGCGCTCGGCGACGTCGGTGGGGAGCGCGATCTCGGAGTCCTTGGCGGGCCAGGCGCCATCGGCGACCTCGAGCGGGGTGAGCCGCTCGTCCGACGCCGTGCCGACGATGCCCTGGAAGATCGAGGTGCCGGCGTGGTTGAGCTCCGTGTAGGACATGGCCTGGGTGTCGGCGGCGACGACGCCCTCGACGCCCCGGACGGCCTCGACGTCGGCGTCGGTCAGGGACTCGTTGTCGTCGAAGACGACGAGGTCGGAGTCGGCGAGGCCCGCCGCGACCTGGTCGTAGGTGGTGCGCGTGATGACGTTGCCGGCCAGCAGCGTCGCCGCGACGAACGCGGTGCCGATGGTGATCGCGATGCCCGCGGACGCGAGGCGTCCGAGGCTGCGGCGCATCTGCGCGAGCGTGAGGCGTGCGGAGGGTGCGGTCCCGGCCATCAGGCGCCGGCCCCGGTGGTGACGGCGGGTTCGAGGGTGCGCAGGGCGTCCAGCCCGGCCATGGCGGACTCCGGTGTCGGGTCGGAGATGTCGCCGGCGATGCGGCCGTCGGCGATCAGCACGACCCGGTCCGCGTACGCGGCAGCGGACGGGTCGTGGGTGACCATGATGATGGTCCGGCCCAGCTCGCGCACGGAAC
>NZ_JARVSD010000005.1 GCF_030209445.1 Promicromonospora sp. MEB111 | reverse complement strand
GCGTCGGCGCGGCGGCGTGGCCGCTCGTGCCCGCCGAGGCGCGCCGGGCCGCGCGCCGTCCACCCCGCTCGGGCGCTCCGGCCGCTCCCCCGGCCCGGTGCTCCGGACGCCCGGCGGCGTCCGCCGCCCGGCCCGCCAGCGGACCACCGAGAGTGAACGTCACGCGCCGCTCGGCGACGTCGGCCTCGGCGAGCTGGACCCGCACCTCGTCGCCCAGGGGCAGCGCGGGACCCACCACACGCGCGCGGACGGCCGGGTCGCGCAGCACGACCTCGCCCCGCTGCAGCTCCTTGTCCGGCTCGTCGACGTCGACCACCACGCCGTCGAACTCCTCGCCCAGACGGTCCGCGAGGAGCGAGGCCTCGACGATGTCCACGCACTCGCGCTCGAACGACGAGGCGCGGCGGCCGGTCTCGGCCATGACGCCGGGCAGGGCCGGCAGCGCCTCCAGCACCCACGGGGGCACGGGCCGGCCCGCGGAGACGGCGAGGCAGATCTCGGTCGCGTACCGGTCCACGAGGCGGCGCAGCGGCGCCGTGACGTGCGCGTAGTCGGCGGCGATGGCGGCGTGCCGGGTGTTCTCGGGCGTCGGCACGACGACGCCGTCGGGCCCTGGCATGCCGAAGGCGACGTACCCGGCCCCGCGGAAGAGCGTGGTCGCCTCGTTGAGGAACGCCGCGTGCTCGGGGATGCGCGAGACGAGCGTGGGGACGAGGCGCGCGTACGGGAGGTCGTCCGGCCAGTCGATGCCGAGCGCACGTGCGGTGCGGTGCAGCCGGGCCAGGTCGCGCGGGTCGGCCTCGGGGAGGGTACGCAGGATGCCCACGCCCGCCTCGCGCATGAGGTGCGCGGCGGCGATGCCCGTGAGCAGCGAGATCTGCGCGTTCCAGTCCTCGACCGGGAGGTTCCGCCGGAACGACAGCGTGTAGGTGCCGTCCTCGCGCCGCTCCACCTCCTGCTCGGGAACCGACAGCGAGACGCCGCCGCGCGCGAGCTCCAGCGACTGGCGCAGGCGGCCCACGTCGGCCAGGAGCTGCAGCGACTCGCTCGCCGTGCCCGCGTCGAGGGTCGACTGCACCTCGGCGTACGTGAGCCGCTCCCGGCTGCGCACGTACGCGCGCTCCAGCGCGGCGCCCTTGATGATGCCGCGCGCGTCGAGGGTCACCGTCCACAGCACGGCGGGCCGGTCCTCCTCGGGCAGCAGGCTCGCCGCGCCCTCGGACAGGACCTTCGGGTGGAGCGGCGTGCGGGCGTCCGGCCCGTAGACGGTCATGCCCCGGCGGTGCACCTCCGCGTCGATCGCGCCGCCCGGGACCACGAACGCGCCCAGGTCCGCGATGGCGTAGTGCACCACGTAGCCCTCGCCGGACTGCTCCACGTGGACCGCCTGGTCCAGGTCCTTGGAGCCGGGCGGGTCGATCGTGACGAACGCGATGTCGCGGTGGTCGGTCCGGCCCGCGGAGACGTCGTGCCCGGCGGCCGCGAGAGCCTCCTCGAGCACGTCCTGCGGGAACATCGCGGGCAGGCCGACCTCGGCGCGAAGAGCCGCGAGGGCACCACTCACTTCGTCGGTAGCGGCGGGCGCGAGGCGCATCTGACGGGTCGGCACAACTGCGAACATAAGCCGGTTCCGCGCTCCCCGCGCGGTGTCGCTGTGCTATTCGACGACGACGGTCGCCACCAGCGCCCGGTGGTCGGTCCCGGGGACCTGCATGGACACCACGTCGGAGACGGGCATGTCCTTCTCCACCACCACGTGGTCCAGCGCGAACAGCGCCGGCACCCGGCTGCCCTCCGGCCAGGTCACGGTCGGACCCGCACCCCACTCGCGGGTCGCGTCCAGGAAGCGCGAGCCGAGCAGGCCGCGGAACGTCACGTGGTCGTACGTGGCGTTGAAGTCGCCGGCCAGGATCTGCGGCGTCGGGTCCTCGTGGGCCTTCTCCGTGAGCTCGACGAGCTCGGTGCGCCACGTGGTGACGTCCGCCGGCATCGGCGGGTAGGGGTGCACCACGGTGACGCGGACGTCGGTGCCGCCGACGTCGACCAGGGCCGACGGCATGGAGAAGGTGGTGCCGCTCATCTGCTGCACCTCGGTCAGCTCGGTGGTCGACCAGAGCCCGCTGCCCGCGGGGCTGTCCTCGGCGGGGACGGTGAAGCTGTGCGCCAGCAGCTCGTCGAGGCCGGCGTCGGCGAGGGCCCGCTCGAAGTCGGGCGTGAGCTCCTGGACCGAGAGCACCTCGACGTTCTGGGACTTCACGAGCCCCACCACGGTCTTGGCGTCGGCCTGCCCGTACAGGGCGTTCACCGTCATGACGCGCAGCGTGCCCGCATCGTCCGGGTCGGCCGCCGTGGACGTCTCCGGCGGCACGAAGAAGGGCACCATCCAGTACAGGAAGCCCGCGAACGAGACCCCGAGCAGCGCGGTCAGCACCCAGCGCCGCGAGAACAGCGCGACGATCAGCAGCGGCAGCGCCGCGAGCGTGACCCACGGCGAGAAGGCGACGAGCTGGGGCAGGGGGACCACGTTGTCGAACGGGAGCACCCTGGCGAGCGCCACGAGGAGCAGGGGGATCGCGATGATCCAGAGCACGACGGTGATGAGGCCACGGACAAAACGCACTCCCGGACCCTACCGGCTGCCCGGAGGGGCTCTGACCAGGCGCTGAGATCTGGTGGTCGCGCCGAGGTCTGGTGGTCCGCCACCAGATCTCGGCGCGACCACCAGATCTCGACTGTTCGGCCCCGGCGTCAGCCGAAGATGCGCGGGAGGGTTTCCTCGTGGGCCGTGCGGGCCTCCGACAGCGGGAGCTCGAAGTGACCCTCGACCACCACGGCGTCGCCGCCGGTGGTGCCGAGCCGGAGCACCGGCACGCCGGCGTCCTCGGCCAGGTGGGTCAGCTCGCCCTCGTGCTCCGGGTCGACGGCGACGACCACGCGGCCGGTCGACTCCGAGAACAGCGCCACGAACGGGTCCACCTTGTCGCGACCCGTCACGCCCTCGAGCGCCACCGACGCGCCCACGCCGAACCGCAGCGAGGCCTCGATCAGCGTCTGGACGAGGCCGCCCTCGGACAGGTCGTGCGCGGCGGCGGCGAGGCCGGTACGCCGCGCCTCGACGAGCGCCGAGGCCAGCGCCTTCTCGGCGGCCAGGTCCACCTGCGGGGGCACACCACCGAGGTGCGAGTGCACGACGTCGGCCCAGGCCGAGCCGTCGAGCTCGTCCCGCGTGGTGCCGAGCAGGAGGAGCGACAGCCCCTCGGTCTGCCAGCCGGACGAGAGCGCGGTGCTCACGTCGTCGAGCACGCCGAGCACGCCGACCACGGGGGTGGGGTGGATCGACGAGTCGATCTGGCCCGGCTCACCCGTGCCGTTGTAGAGCGAGACGTTGCCGCCGGTGACCGGGACCCCGAGCTCCTGGCAGGCGTCCGCGAGGCCCTCGATCGCCTCGACGAGCTGCCACATCGAGTCCGGGTGCTCCGGCGAGCCGAAGTTCAGGCAGTCCGTCACCGCGAGCGGCGCGGCGCCGGTCGTGGCCACGTTCCGGTAGGCCTCGGCGAGCGCCAGCGCCGCACCCGCGCGCGGGTCGAGCTTGCCGTACCGGCCGTTCGCGTCGGTCGCGAGCGCGACGCCGAGGCCCGTGGTCTCGTCGACGCGCACGACGCCGCCGTCGTCGGGCTGGGCGAGCGCCGTGTTGCCCTGGACGAAGCGGTCGTACTGGTTGGTGACCCACGCCTTGGAGGCGAGGTTGGGCGAGGCCAGCAGCCTCAGCGCGGTCTCCCGCAGCTCCACGCCGGACGCCGGGCGGGCGAGGCCCGCCGCCGTCGTCGTGTCGGCCTGGAGGCCGTCCTGCCAGGCCGGACGGGCGTAGGGCCGGTGATACACGGGCCCCTCGTGCGCCACGGTCTTGGGGTCGACGTCCACGATCCGCTGGCCGTGGTGGTCGATCGTGAGGCGGCCGGAGTCGTTGACCTCGCCGATGACGGCGGTCTCGACCTCCCACTTGCCGGTGATCGCGAGGAAGGCGTCGAGCTGGTCGGGCCGGACGACGGCCATCATGCGCTCCTGCGACTCCGACATGAGGATCTCGCCGGCGTTCAGCGTGGGGTCGCGCAGCAGCACGTCGTCGAGGTCCACGTGCATGCCGCCGTCACCGTTGGAGGCGAGCTCCGAAGTGGCGCAGGAGATGCCCGCGGCGCCGAGGTCCTGGATGCCCTCCACGACCTTGGCCGAGAACAGCTCCAGGCAGCACTCGATGAGCACCTTCTCCATGAAGGGGTCGCCCACCTGGACGCTCGGGCGCTTGGCGGGGACGCCGTCCTCGAACGTCTCGGACGCGAGGATCGAGGCGCCGCCGATGCCGTCGCCGCCCGTGCGGGCGCCGAACAGCACGACCTTGTTGCCGAGGCCGGTCGCGTTGGCGAGGTGGATGTCCTCGTGGCGCAGCACGCCGAGGCAGAGCGCGTTGACGAGCGGGTTCCCCTGGTACGAGCCGTCGAAGACGAGCTCGCCGCCGATGTTCGGCAGGCCGAGGGAGTTGCCGTAGCCGCCCACGCCCGAGACGACGCCGTGCACGACGCGTGCGGTGTCGGGGTGGTCGACGGCGCCGAAGCGGAGCTGGTCCATGACGGCGACGGGGCGCGCGCCCATCGAGATGATGTCGCGGACGATGCCGCCCACACCGGTCGCGGCGCCCTGGTAGGGCTCGACGAACGACGGGTGGTTGTGCGACTCGACCTTGAAGGTGACGGCCCAGCCGTCGCCGATGTCGACGACGCCGGCGTTCTCACCGATGCCGACGAGGAGGTGCTCCTTCATCTCGTCGGTCACCTTCTCGCCGAACTTGCTCAGGTGCACCTTCGACGACTTGTAGGAGCAGTGCTCGCTCCACATCACGGAGTACATCGCGAGCTCGGCCGCGGTGGGGCGGCGGCCCAGGATGTCCTTGATGCGCTGGTACTCGTCCTCCTTGAGTCCGAGCTCGCCGTACGGCTGCACCTCGTCAGGGGTGGCTGCGGCGGCCTCGACCGTGTCCAGTCTCGGAACGGCGGGAGTCGGGCGGGAGGGTGCCTGGGACGCGGGCGCGGTCATGTAGTTCCTCGCGTGCGGGGTAGGTTTCTGGGCGCCGGAGCGCCCCGCCAGTCTACGACGTGGGCCCGCCATCACGTGTCAGACGTACAGGTCCCTCGTGTGACCTGTACGTCTGACACGGCGCTCAGGGGGTCAGCCCTGGTCGTAGACCCGCACGTAGTCGACGACCATCTGCTGCGGGAACTGCGTGGTGCCGTCGGGGTAGCCGGGCCAGTTGCCGCCCACCGCGACGTTCAGCAGCATGAAGAACGGCTGGTCGAACACCCACTGGTTGCCGCCCGTGTCCGCCGTGGTGCGGGTCTGGTAGACGTTCCCGTCCACCGACCAGGTGATGCGGCCGGGCGCGCGGTCCACCGCGAACGTGTGGAAGTCGTCGGCGAAGGACCAGCCCTGCGGGTGCGTGTACGCCGCGCCGATCCCGGCGCCGCCGGAATAGCCCGGTCCGTGGATGGTGCCGTGCACCATGTGCGGCTCATAGCCGACGTTCTCCATGATGTCGATCTCGCCGGAGTTCGGCCACGGCACCCCGGAGTCGATCTGGCCGCCGAGCATCCAGAAGGCGGGCCAGATGCCCTGCCCGCGGGGGATCTTGATCCGGGCCTCGACGCGGCCGTAGGTGGGCTCGACCTTGCCCGCGGTGGTCAGGCGCGCCGACGTGTAACCGCCGTTCCCGTCCTGGCGGGCCGTGATGACGAGGTTCCCGTTGCCGTCGAGCGCCGAGTTGTCCCGCGAGCTCGTGTAGGTCTGCAGCTCGTTGTTGCCCCAGCCGCCCCCGCCCGTCTCCAGGTTCCAGTTGGCCGGGTTGGGGGCGCCACCCGCGGCCCCGTCGAACTCGTCCGACCAGGTCAGGGCACCCACGGCGGCGGGCGCGGCGTCCCGCGCGGACGGGGCTGGACCGCCGTCGGGCGCCTTCTGCGTCGCCGCCGAGGCGACGAGCGAGGCGGACAGGACCAGGGTCAGGGCGGCGGTCGCCGTGACGGTACTGCGGATGGTGCGGTGTCTGGTGGTACGCATCGGTCGCTCCTTCGCGAACATGTGTCTCCCGTTGCCCGCGACGCTACTTTTCACCCGCTCCGTGGAACAAGATCGTGAAAGTACGTAGTCACGACGCGGCCACCGTTCAGCACCACTGAACAATCAGCCAGTGATACGCGATGGACGCACCGGGTCGGGGCGGCCGACGATGACGCCATGCCCCTGCGCCACTCGCTCCTCGCCGTGCTCGTCATGATCATCTGGGGCACCAACTTCCTCGCGATCGACGTCGGCGTCGACGACGTACCGCCCGTGCTCTTCCTCGCGATCCGCTTCGTGGTGGTGCTGGTCCCCGCGATCTTCCTGGTCCCCCGCCCCGCGGTGCCCATGAAGGACGTGCTGGTGGTCGGCCTGTTCCTCAGCCTCGGCCAGTTCGCGCTGATGTACACCGCCATCTGGCTCGACATGCCGCCCGGCCTCGCCTCGCTCGTGCTCCAGGCGCAGGTGGTCCTCACGGTCCTGTTCGCGAGCGTCGCCCTCCGCGAGCGCCCGACGCCGCCCCAGCTCGTGGGCGTGCTGCTCGGCGCGGTGGGGCTGGTGATCGTGGGGCTCGGCCGGTCGGCCGCGACGCCGGGCCTCGCGTTCCTGCTCACGCTCGGGGCCGCGGCGTCGTGGGCCACGGGCAACGTGATCGTCCGGCGCCTGGGCGCGGCGACGCAGGCGACCGGCGACCGGCCGACACCGCTGGCCGGTCTGTCGATGACGGTGTGGTCGGCGCTGGTGGTCCCCGTGCCGATGTTCGCGCTCGCGCTGGTGCTGGACGGGCCTGCCGCCGTCGGGTACTCGCTGACGCACCCGACGTGGGCCGCCGTGCTGTCCACGCTCTACACGGCGTGGCTCGCGAGCCTGGTGGGCTACGGCATCTGGAACACGCTGCTGGCGCGGCACCGGGCGAGCGCGGTGGTGCCGTTCACCATGCTCGTGCCGGTGTTCGGCATGACGGCGGCCTGGCTGGCGCAGGGCGAGGTGCCGAACACGGCCGAGGTCGGCGGCGGGGTGCTGCTCCTGCTCGGCGTGGCGATCACGTCGGGGCTGCTGCGGTGGCCGGGCAGGCCGCCGCACGGCGCGGGCGCCTAGCCGCTACAGGTCGAGCGTGTAGCAGAGCAGGTCCACGCCGGGCACGGGGGTCCAGTCCCGGGCGGGGTCGCGCACGAAGCCGAGGCGCTCGTAGAGCCGGTGCGAGCCGTGCGCGACGGTGTTGGTGGAGAGCACGACGCGTCGCGTCCCGGTGGCGTGGCCGCCCGCGGCCCGGGCGAGACACTCCCGCATCAACGCGGTCCCGGCGCCCCGGCCCTGCGCGTCCGGCGCGACGCCGAGCATGCGGATCTCCGCCTCGCCGTCCCGTGCGATGTCGGCCATGGGGCCGCCGTGCGGCACGTACGTCACCGCGCCGACGACGACGTCGTCGTCGAGGGCGACGATGACGTCGGACGCCGCCGCCCGGCCGGCGACGTCGTGCAGGACGTTCCGGTAGAAGACGGAGTCCGGGGCCTCGAGCTGCCCGTCCGCGGCGAACGCCGCCGCGACGATCTTCCCGACGGCGTCGTACTCCGCGGGATCCGCGTCCCGTACCTCGATGCTCATGCGGAAACGGTAGGCCGTTCGTCTGACACCCCGGTGGGCACGCGCCGTGCGTGCCCGCCCGCCTGACGCCGCCCGCGCCCGCCCACCCGGCCCCAGGGCTTGTACACGGACAGCACGGTGGCCACCGCGAGCGCCGTGAGCGACACGGTCGGCGGGAAGACGAGGAACGAGAGGTCGGTGGCCGGGACCCGGCCGGCCTCGATCGCGCCGCCGGCCGCGCCGACGTCGGCCATGCCGGGCCGCAGGGCCACCAGGATCAGGGTGCACAGCACCAGGTTCGTCACGAGCTTGACCGCGACCCACCAGTAGCGCACCAGCCCCCACTGGGTCGCGAGGCCGAGGAGCACGCCGGAGGTGAGGCAGACCAGTGCCGAGACCAGCATGGGGGTCACCACGAACTCGGCGAGGGCGCGCAGGGCCAGCCCGCGGACGGCGGCCGGACCACCGCCGAGCCCGATCCCGGCGAGCACCGCGACGAGCACGTCGATGCCGATCCACGCGCCCGCGGACACGATGTGCACGGTGAGCACGGCCTTGCGCACGCGCGGCGGCAGTGTCATGCGTGCCGGTCCCCTACGACTCATGATCCCGTTCCTCCCCCGGGCGCCCGGCCGGCGCCCACGTGCCCAGCGTCCCGGGCCGGGGCGGACGCCGGATCGGCCGTGGGGCGGCACCCGCGCTGCGCCCTCCGGCGTCGTCGGGCGGCCCGGCCTACGCCCCGCGACGTACGCCGGGCTACGACCCGTAGGGGGTGACGCGGCGTCCGGCGTCGGACACAGTGTGGCTGTCGGACACAGTGGGCTGGAGGTGAGGAGACATGGGGAGGCTGCGCCTGGTCGACGTCGGCGTGAGCGCGGCGCTGACGGCGCTCGTGCTCGTGAGCCTGCCGTTCCTGGACGGCTCGACCATGGTGGACCGGCCCGTCGACGCGCTCGGCTACGCGCTGGCGGTCGTCGCGGCGGCCGGGACGCTGTTCCGCACGCGCTGGCCCGTGCCCACGCTGGGCGTGGTCACGGCCGCCACCGTCGGCTACCTGCTGCTCGCCTTCCCGTACGGCCCGGTGATGCTGTGCCTGGCGGTCGCGGTCTACTCCCTGGCCCGACGGCGCCCGCTCCGCCCCGCCCTGGTCTGGGCGGCGGCGACGCTCGCGCTGCTCGTGATCCCCGTCTTCACCCACCCGGCCGGGCTGGGTGTCCCCGCCGGGCTCGTGCCCGCGAGCGCCTTCGTGGCGGTGCCGTTCAGCATCGGCGTCGCCCGGCGCACGTGGGACGAGGCCCGGTCGGCGCGGCACGCCGCCGCGGAGCAGCAGGCGCGTGACGACGAGCGGCTGCGGCTTGCGCACGAGGTGCACGACGTGGTGGGGCACGGGCTGGCCGCCATCCAGATGCAGGCCGACATCGCGCTCCACCTGGGGCGGCCCGACGACGCGACCGCCGCCCTGGGGGCGATCTCCCGGGCCGCGAACGAGGCGCTGACCGAGCTGCGCACCACCCTGGCGGACATCGGGCCCGGCTCCGGCGCGGGCCCCGAGCGCGCACCGACGGCAGGGCTCGCCAACCTGGAGGTGCTGGCGCAGCGGGTCCGGTCCGCGGGGGTCGCGGTGGACCTGGCGGTCACCGGCACGCCCAGGCCCCTGCCCGACGCCGTCGACCTCGCCGCCTACCGGGTGCTCCAGGAGTCGCTGACCAACGTGGTCAAGCACGGGGCCGGCTCGGCCGCGCGGGTCGAGGTGGCGTACGAACCGGACGGCGTCCGGCTGGCGGTGCGCAACCCGCGCCCGTCCGGCACCGCGTTCGTCGCCGGGTTCGGCATCGCCGGGATGCGGCACCGGGTCGAGTCCCTGGGCGGGCGGCTCGACGCCGGTCCCGTCGACGAGTCGTTCGAGGTGCGGGCGGCGCTGCCCGCGGGAGGTGTCGCATGATCTCGGTGCTGCTCGTGGACGACCAGGACCTGGTCCGCCTGGGGCTGCGTGCGCTCATCTCGGGCGAGGCGGACACGACGGTCGCGGGCGAGGCCGCCGACGGCATTGCCGCCGTGGCCGAGGCCCGCCGCCTGCGGCCGGACGTGGTGCTGATGGACATCCGGATGCCCGGCATCGACGGCATCGAGGCGACGCGGCGCATCGCCGAGGACCCCGACCTGGCCGCGACACGCGTGGTGGTGCTGACGACGTTCGAGCACGACCAGTACGTCGTCGACGGGCTGCGCGCCGGGGCGAGCGGTTTCCTGCTCAAGAACACCCCGCCGGCGGAGCTCGTGGCCGCGATCCGCACGGTGCACGACGGCGGGGCGCTGCTCGCGCCGTCGGCCACCCGGACCCTGATCCGGGAGTTCACCGCGGCGTCCCCGCGCGCCCTGGAACCGCACCCGCGGATCGGTGACCTCACGGAACGCGAGCGCGAGGTGGTGGGCCTCGTGGCGCAGGGGATGAGCAACCACGAGATCGCCGAGGAGCTGGTGCTCAGCCCGGCCACCGCCCGCACGCACGTGTCGCGCGCGATGATCAAGCTCGCGGCGCGCGACCGGGCCCAGCTCGTGGTGTTCGCCTACCAGTCGGGTCTGGCGTGACCGCACGGGACCCGTCCTGTTAAGGGTGAAACAAAGATGTCACGCAGGGGTTCCCGACGTTTACCCGAAAGTGGTTTCATTCGGACATGAAGCTGCTCCGGACTTTCCCGAAGGTTGCCTTCGAGTTCGGGCTGGCCTCGTGGCAGTGGATGGGGATCCGCGAGCAGACCCCGCGCTTCGCCACCTGCTTCGGCGACATCTTCCTGGAGTCGCTGGACGGGTGGTGGTTCCTGGACACGGTCGAGGGCACGCTCGAGCTGCGCTGGAACTCCGCCGTGACCATGTACGCGGAGCTGGAGTCGGCCGACGGGCGCGCCACGTACCTCATGGACGACCTGGTCCGGGACGCCCGGAGCCGCGGCATCCGGCTGAGCGAGGAGGACGTCTACACGTTCAACCCGCACCCCGCGCTCGGCGGCGAGCTGGGCGTGGACGGCCTCGGCACCATGCGCTTCGAGCTCGCCCTGAACTGGGTGGGGCAGATGCACGACCGCGTACGGCACAGCTCGGGCGAGATCCGCCTGCCCCCGATGCCCGACGACGGCCGGCGGGCCGCCCCGGCGCCGGCCGCCGAACCGTGGGACTCGGCCTGGTCGCACGACGAGACCTTCGACGTCCCGTTCGAGCAGTACCTGGCCACCACCACGTTCGCGGCGGTCTCGGCACCGCGACGGAGCGACGACGGCTACCCGTCGCTCCCGCCGTCGCCCGGGCGGGAGGACGCGTTCGGCCAGACGCCCTATGCCGCGCAGGGCCACGGGCCCCAGGGGCACGGCTCGCCAGGGCTTGGAACGCCAGGACTGGGAACGCCGGGACCAGGAACGCACGGACTCGGGTCGCAGGGCCTCGGCGACCAGGCCTACGACTCCCCGGACCGCGCCGAACCCGCCTACGGCGGCCGGCACGGCAACGCCCGGCACGGCGACGCCCAGCCGTACCAGGCGCCCAGTGCCCTGGACCGACCGTGGTCGCAGGAGTACCAGGCCGCACCCCTCTGGACGGGCCAGACGGAGTCGGCGCAGCCCTGGCAGGAGCCGCACCAGGCCGCGCAGCCGGCGACGCCGCCCGGAGGCTACGACGCCCCGTACGACCAGGACTACCCGGCAGCGCCCGAGTACGGCACGGGCACGTCCGGCGAGCAGCCCGGCGCCCCGTACGGCCAGCAGCCCTGGGCCCCGTACGGAGCGGCGCAGGACTCCGGTCAGGAGCAGCCGGGGCAGGCCGCGCCGGTGTGGGACGCGCCGGCCTGGGGCGGGCAGGCGCCCGCGTCCGGTGGCCAGCAGCACAACCGGCACACCGACGAGGCCTTCACGGCGTGGGACGACCTGTGGGGACGGCGCTGACCCGCTGACGCCTGGTCCTGTGCTCCACGGGTGCCGCGACCTGCGGCTCGACCCTCCGCACCGGACGCAGCCGCCGCTCACGCTCGGCACGCGCCACCAGGCTCAGCTCACCGGGCGTCGTGGTGCGCGCGTGCTTGAGCAGGCGGGTCTCCAGTGCCACCCGGTTACCCCGGCGCAACCCGTCCGTGTACCCGAGGATGGTCTGCGCGTGCGCGTGCGTGATGTGCCCTCCGCGCAGCGCGGCGAGCGTCCGCGGGTGCTCGTGCACCAGCGCCCGGGACTCCTCGATGAGCGCGACCGCCGAACCCTCCGGCACCCGGAGCGCCCTCGCCAGCCGCTCGACGAGCTCGGGCGCCAGCCCCGCCAGGTCGTCCGCCTCGACCTCCGGGGCGTCGAACAGGTCGGGCTGGTCGGCCACCCACTCCCGGACCGATTCCGTCAGCACGGCACGGGAGGCCGCGAGCGAGGAGAGCAGGGAGTCGATCGCCGCCACGGCGTCGACCGCCTCGGAGAGGTTCGCGAAACCGCTCGCGAACCCCGACTCGCGCGGCGCGGACGCACCACGCGGAGACTGGTCAGGCACGTCGGCCGGACCGCGAGTCACCAGCACCTTGTTCGAACGCATGTTCTAACTGTAGGGGGTGAGGTCGAGGCGCGCCACCCGGCACGCCGTCCCGGGCCGGCCCGCTCACGGCCGCCACCCCGCACAATGGGCACGTGCAGATCCACCGGGCCGTCGCCTCCCCCCTTGCCGCGTGCGCCGCACTCGCGGCCGCCCTCGCCGTGGGCGGGTGCAGCCTGGTCGAGCGCGCGCAGGGTTCGGACGGAGCCGGCGACCCGACGGCGACAGCATCGCAGCAGACACCGACACCGACGCCGACACCCGGGCCCGAGCAGGGCGGCACCGGGCCGAAGGCGCAGACCAGCACCGTCACCGTCGGCGACGTCGTCCTGGACGTCAGCTCGCGGAAGGCCGCCGAGGTGCGCGAGGACGAGCTCGGACCGGGTACGCGGACGGTCACGCTCTCCCTCGCCCCCGAGGGCTCCGCCCGGCTCTCGCTGACCTCGCCCGGCACGCTCGACGTCGACTCCGACGGGAGCATCTCCGTGCTCGACGGCAACGGCACGCCCGTGGCGGCGATCGGCGCACCGACACCGCCGCCCGACGCCGAGGACGCACCACGTATCGAGGTCACCGACATCGACGCGACCCAGGCCAGGCTGAGGATCGACGACCGCGCGACGGCCTCCGGGAGCGGCGAGCCGGCGGCCCGCACCGAGCCGGTGACGGTCACGTTCGTGGTCGGCACCGAGGCGATCGAGAGCACGAGCTGGGGCGAGAACGAGGGCGGGCGGTCCCTCGCCGTCGACCCGGCGGACTGGGCCCGGCGCGCGGGAGAGGCCGGCCTGGACCTGATCCGCACCCAGCTCGTGGCCGCCGAGCCGGAGGCGGACAGCGACACGATGGAGCACCAGCTCGTGTGCCACGCCGTGGGGGCCGTGGACAAGGAGACGTGGAACCTGGAGCCCTGGCGGCCCGACGTCGGCCTGATCCTCACCGCCACCGCGCACTGCAACCCGGTGTGAGCGGAGCGGCCCGTACGCAGTCGTGACCCAGTCGTGACCGGGACCGGTGCTGTTCGGGGTGCGGAGCCGCGCAGGTTGGGGTTTCCTGGAAAAGGCGGCGAGGCAGGCTCGCCACAAACAATCTGATGAGCCCCAGCTCAGCCGGGCCCCAGTTCATGCTCTTCGTGCGCCCCCAGACGCCCGAGGGGCATCTGCCGGAGTGCGGCACCACAGAGTTCCCCCCTGGGGTCAGGCAACTTCTCCTCGGAGACACCTTGGCAGGGAGGCTCCAGATGACCCGCGTACTCGTTCTCGGATCGTCCGTCGCGGTAGGCGTCGGCGCGCTGCTCGGAATGACACTCGCATATCAACTCGTACCGCTCGCGGTGCTCGCCGCCCTGCTGGGGCTGGCGGGCACTTTCGTCGTCGTCCGCGCGATACCCGAACCGGCGCCCGCGGCAGACGCCCCGATCACCCTCAGCGGTCCGCTCGCGCGCCCCGCCGACAACGAGGAGCCCGACACCGAGGCCGAGCCGGTCCCGGTGCAGCAGCTCCCGGTGCCGGTCGTCGCCGCGGTCCCGGACGCCGCGTGACCCGCTGGTCGTGACCACCTCGCCGGCGTAGCGCGGCGAGGTGGTCACGGCCCTAGCGCGCCTGCTTGGCCTGCTGCTTGCGCAGCTCCTTCTCGCTGATCGGCGCCTTGCCGCTCGCGCGCAGCTCGCGGTAGTACGCGCGCGCCTCGTCCTGGCGCACCTTCTCGGAGCCGTCGGCGATCGGCGCGCGCAGGTGCTCCTGCGAGAAGCCCCAGGCGTCGATGACGTCGAGCACGTGCGGGCGCAGCGCCTTGAGCAGGCGGTCGATCGTCGCCGTGACGGCCTTGGCGCGTCCCGTCGAGAGGCGGCCGTTGGTCAGGTGCCAGTCGAGGTGCCGCTCGATCGTGGTGAGCCCGTAGATGTCGCGCAGCAGGGTCAGCACCTTGCGGGTGCCCGGGTCGGACACCGTGCCGACGGCCTTGGTGAACGCGTCCCAGCGGACGAGCTCGGCCCACGCGGCGGCGGACCCGATGAGGCCGACCTGGTTGTCGTCGAAGATCTCCTGCGCCTTGACCGGGTCTGCCTTGAGCGCGGGGCGCATGCCCATCGCGGTGGCGGCGACCATGCCCTCGTAGCGGCCGGCGATCAGGGCGCGCTGCACCTCGGCGTCGAGCAGGCGGCCCGCGGAGCGGGCGCCGCCGCCGTCGGCCACCGACTGGCCCAACCTGCGCAGGGGGGTCTTGTGCAGCACCGCGTCCTTGGCCTGACCGGCCACGATGCCCGCCATGCCGCCCGGGGACTTGGCGGCCCGCGCCATCTTCTTGCCGTAGTCCCCCACGAGGCGCTTGGCCGCGAGCTGCAGGAGCACGTGGTTGTCGCCCTCGAAGGTGGCGTAGATGTCGAGGTCCGCACGCAGCCCGGTGAACCGGTTCTCGGAGAGGAAGCCGGCTCCGCCGCAGGCCTCGCGGCACTCCTGCAGGGTGTCGAGGGAGTACCAGGTGGACGTCGCCTTGAGCGCCGCCGCCGTCGTCTCCAGGTCCTCGCGCTTGGCGGGGGTGTCCTCGCGGCCCGAGAACACGTCGTCGAACAGGTCCAGCAGCTCGTCGTGCGCGAAGTGCATCGCGTACGCCTCGGCGATGCGGGGGAAGAGCCGGCGACGGTGCGTCGCGTAGTCCAGCAGCGTCAGCTCGTCGGCGCCGGTCGCAGGCGAGAACTGGCGGCGCTGCTCGGCGTACTTCGTGGCGATCGCGAGGCCGATCTTGGCCGCGGTGATCGCCGCGCCGTCGAGCGAGACACGACCCTGCACGAGGGCGCCGAGCATCGTGAAGAAGCGCCGGCCGGGGCTGTCGATCGACGAGGTGTAGGTGCCGTCCGCGGCGACCTGGCCGTACCGGGCCAGGAGGTCGCGACGCGGCACCCGCACGTCCGTGAAGTGCAGCTTGCCGTTGTCGATGCCGTTGAGGCCACCCTTCTGGCCGTCGTCCTCGCCGCCGACGCCGGGCAGGAACTCCAGGGTCTGCGGGTCCCGGATCGGCACGTAGAAGCAGTGCACGCCGTGGTCCACGCCGTTGGTGATGAGCTGCGCGAACACCGTCGCGGCCACGCCGTGCTTCGCCGCGTTGCCGAGGTACTGCTTCCACGCCCCGCGGAACGGGGTGTTGATGACGAACTCCTCGGTCTCCGGGTCGTACGTCGCGGTGGTGCCGATGGCGGCGACGTCGGAGCCGTGGCCCGTCTCGGTCATCGCGAACGCACCCGGGACGCTCAGGTCCATCGCCCCGGGGAGCAGGCGGTCCTTCTGCTCCTCGGTGCCGAGGTGGTTGATCGCGGAGGCGAAGAGGCCCCACTGCACGCCCGCCTTGATCTGCAGCGACGGGTCGGCCGCGACGAGCTCCTCGAAGCCCACGAGGTTGCCGCCGGCCTGCTCCCGGCCGCCGAGGCGCTCCGGGAAAGCCCGCAGCACCTGGCCGTAGGGCACCATCTGCTTCATCTGGGCGAGCGTGATCTCCCGGTGCTCCTCCTTGGTGATCCCCTCCCGCTTCCAGAGCTCGGGGTGCGCGGCCACCATCCGCCGGGCCTCGGACCGTTCCTCGGGCCAGCGGCCCAGCAGCATCTGCTCCAGGGCGGGCACGTCCACGCGGGTGCCCGACGCCGGCCGGGTCGCCTCGGGCTGGGGCGCCACGGCCTGTGGGGCCGCCACGGTGGTGGTCGCGGGCTCGGAGGTGGTCGTCATCGGTTCTCCTCGGTGTTCGGCCAGGGGGCCAGGTTCTGGATGTCGGGAGGGTGGGTCGGGGTCAGGCGGTCGCCGGAGCGGCGCCGGGGCGGTTGTGGTGCAGCACGCCCACGGGCCCGGTCCAGAGCCAGAGGGTCACACGCTCGGTGAGCTGCTCACGGGTCAGCGGCGTCGACTCGACGGTGCGGTGGCCGAGCCACCACTCACCGGAGCCGCGCACGAAGCCGACGGCGCCCGCGGCCCAGGCCGCGGCGTCCGCCGGAGGTACGTCGGTGGCCCGCGCGAACGGCTCCGCGACGAGCTCGATCACCGAGTCGAGGTAGGCACCGAGCGGGTGCAGGTCGGCGGGGGTGGTCGGCGCGCCGGCGTCGTCGGCGGGTGCCGGGGCGCGGCGGCCGCGGCGGCCGCTCTCGACGGGCGCGGGCTCGTTGCCGCCGATCGCGGTCCGGGTGACGAACCAGTACACGTTGGGGGAGCTCTCGATCATCTCGAGGTAGACGCGCACCATCTCGCGCAGCGCCATCTCCGGGTTGTCGGCCTGCTGCGCGGCGGCGCGCAGCGCGTCGTGCATCTGCATGACCACCGTCTCGGCGACGGCGAGCCGCAGGCCCGCCTTGTCGTCGAAGTACCGGTAGACGATCGACTTGGACGTACCCGCGGCGGCGGCGATCTCGTCCATCGAGACCGCGGGCCCGAGGCGGTGCACGGCCTTGCGCGCGGCGCGGACGAGCTCTGCCCGACGGGCCGTGCGGTGGTCGTCCCAGCGGGTCGAACGACCGTCGACTCCGATGCTCATCGGTCCGCCTCCCCACCTTGACTCGCTAGAGGTCTTGTGATTCGTCTCACGAGACTGAGAGTATCAGGTACTGTGAGTCCTGGGCACCACCCGGGGCGAACCGGGTCGCGGCCCGCCCTGGTCTCGACAAGGCTCGACCCGACGAAGCCCTCTGCCCGACGATGAAGTGAGAAGGAACAGCGACGTGTCCACTACCCCCGCCCCCGTCCCGTCCACGCGCGAAGCCGTGATCATCGGCGGCAACCGCATCCCGTTCTCCCGCGCCGGCAAGAAGTACGTGCGGACCAGCAACCAGGACATGTTCACCGCGGCGCTGGAGGGGCTCGTCGCCCGCTTCGGCCTGCAGGGCGAGCGCCTGGGCGAGGTCGTCGGCGGCGCCGTGCTGAAGCACAGCAAGAACTTCAACCTCATCCGCGAGAGCGTGCTGGGCTCCTCCCTGTCGCCCACCACCCCCGCCTACGACGTGCAGCAGGCGTGCGCCACCGGCCTCGAGGCCGCCATCGCGGTGACGAACAAGATCAAGCTCGGCCAGATCGAGTCCGCGATCGCCGGCGGCACCGACACCGTCTCGGACGCGCCGATCGTGGTCAGCGACCGCCTGCGCGCCGCGCTCCTCGACGCGAACCACGCCAAGACCACCGGGGCCAAGATCAAGGCGCTGCTGCAGGTCCGCCCCAAGGACCTGGCCCCCGCGACCCCCAGCACGGGCGAGCCGCGCACCCACCTCTCGATGGGCGAGCACCAGGCCATCACGACCGCCAAGTGGGGCATCACCCGTGAGGCCCAGGACGAGATCGCGTACAACTCGCACCAGAACCTCGCCCGCGCCTGGGAGGCCGGCTTCTTCGACGACCTGGTCACCCCCTTCAAGGGCCTGACCCGCGACGACAACCTGCGCCCCGACACGTCGCCCGAGAAGCTCGCGAAGCTCAAGCCGGCCTTCGGCATGAAGCTCCCGGACACCGCCACGATGACCGCGGGCAACTCCACGCCGCTGACCGACGGCGCCTCCGCCGTCCTCTTCGCGTCCCGCGCGTGGGCGGAGGAGCGCGAGCTGCCGATCCTCGCCAAGTTCGTGGACGCCGAGACGGCGGCCGTCGACTTCGTGCACGGCCACGAGGGCCTGCTCATGGCCCCGGTCGCGGCGGTCCCGCGTCTGCTGGCCCGCAACGGCCTCACCCTGGACGACATCGACTTCTTCGAGATCCACGAGGCGTTCGCGTCCACGGTGCTGACCACGCTGGCCGCGTGGGAGGACGAGGAATACTGCCGTACGGAGCTCGGGCTCGACGGCGCGTTCGGCAAGGTGGACCGCAGCAAGCTCAACGTGAACGGCTCCTCGCTCGCGGCGGGTCACCCGTTCGCCGCGACGGGTGGGCGCATCATCGCGACCGCCGCCAAGCTGGTCGCCGCGAAGGCCGCGGAGACCGGGCAGCCCGCACGGGCGCTGATCTCGGTCTGCGCCGCCGGCGGTCTGGGCGCGGTCGCCCTGGTCGAGTCCGTCTGAGTCCGCCCGTACCGCCACGCAATCGAAGAGGACATCGTGACCGACAGCTATCTCAACCTGGCCAACGGGACGCTCAAGCCCGTCTTCAAGAAGCTGGGCCTGCCCCAGCCGGCCATCCTCCGGCGCTACCGTCCCGGCAGCCCGCTCACCGTGGGCCCCGTGCTGGTGGTGTCCGACGACGCCTCGGCCGCCGACGCCGACGCCGTGGCCAAGATCCTGTCCGGCTGGGACGTCGACGTGCGCCGTAGCCCGGAGACGGCCGAGGGCGAGCGGTTCGGTGCCGTCGTACTGGTGCTGACCGGCGCCGAGACGCCCGTGGCCGTCTCGGCCCCCGTGCTCACCGTCGCCGGCACGCTGCGGCGCCTCGCGGGCAACGGCCGGGTCGTGACCGTCTCCCGTGCCGTGGCCGACGGCGACGCGCCGGTCCTGGCCGCGACGCGCGGCGGTGTCGAGGGTCTGGTCCGATCGCTCGGCAAGGAGCTGCGCGGCGGGTCCACGGCCAACGGCATCCAGCTCACGGGCGGCGCGGCCGTCGACTCCGCCTCGGCCGTGGTCACGCTGCGCTTCTTCCTGTCCGCGAGGTCGGCCTACGTGGACGGCCAGCTCCTGCCCGTCGGCCCGTCCGACGCCGCGGGTCCGGTGGACTGGGAGCAGCCGCTGGCCGGCAAGGTGGCGGTCGTCACCGGCGCCGCGCGCGGCATCGGCGCGGCGATCGCCCGCACGATGGCCCGGGACGGCGCCAAGGTGGTCGTGATCGACGTGCCGCCCGCGGGCGAGTCGCTCGCGGCCGTCGCGAACGAGATCGGCGGCATCGCGCTCCAGCTCGACATCACCGCCGACGACGCGGCCGACAAGATCCTGGCCGCCGCCAAGCCGCTCGGCGGCCTGGACATCCTGGTCCACAACGCGGGCATCACCCGCGACAAGCTGCTCGCCAACATGACGGCGGACAAGTGGGACCCGGTCATCGCGGTGAACCTCACGGCACAGCTCCAGATCAACGAGCGCCTCCTCGCGGCCGGCGTCGAGGGCCTGCGGATCGTCTCCCTGGCCTCGACCACCGGTCTCGCCGGCAACCGGGGGCAGACCAACTACGGCTACACGAAGGCCGGCGTCATCGCGAACGCCGCCGCGGGCGCCCCGGTGCTCGCGGCCACGGGTGGCACCACCAACGCCGTCGCACCGGGCTGGATCGAGACCGAGATGACCGCGAAGGTGCCCGCTCTCACCCGCACCGTGGCGCGCCGGATGCCGTCGCTGGGCCAGGGCGGCCTGCCGGTCGACATCGCCGAGGCGATCTCGTTCCTCGCGTCCGAGCCGGCCTCCGGCATCAACGGGCAGACCCTCCGGGTGTGCGGCCAGCACATGGTGGGCAAGTGAGCGTGCGCCGAACGCAGGGCGCAGTGGAGGGTGAGGGCCGAGGAACGAGGCACTCGCCCGGAACGGAGCGCCGCGGAGGCGCACCACAGGCAGAGCGTCGCGAAGGAGAACCGACGGCGGGGGCACCGGCGTCGTACGGCGTGACCGAGCTGGCCGGACTGCCGAAGCTGGGCAGGCTGTTCACGAAGGGCGTCGCCGGATCGGCCGGCAAGCGGCCCAGGGGCGAGGTCCGGCTGCCCGAGGTGTCGTACCGCGTGGCGCGGGTGGACACCGCGGGCGAGGCGGCGCACCTGGCGGCGTACCAGGAGCTGCTGGGCGAGCCGTCGTCGGACGTGCTGCCCGCCGGGTTCCTGCACGTGCTGGCGTTCCCGCTGGCCACGGCCGTGATGGTGCGCGGCGACTTCCCGCTGCCGCTGCTCGGCATGGTGCACCTGCGGAACGTGGCGCGGGTGCTCCGCCCGGTGCGGCTGGGCGAGACGGTCGAGGTGCGGGCGTGGGCGCAGGACGCCCGGGCGCACCGCCGGGGCGTCCAGGTGGACCTGGTCGCTGAGGTGCTCGTGGACGGCGACCTCGCCTACCAGGGCGTCTCGACCTACCTCGCCAAGGGCTTCCGGGCGCCCGACGGCGCGGCCCCGGCCGACGAGTCCCCGCGCGAGGAGTGGACGGCGCCCCTGCCGACGGCGCGCTGGAAGCTCGGCTCCGGGACCGGACGGGCCTACGGCGCGGTGTCGGGCGACCAGAACCCGATCCACACGTCGAACCTGGGCGCCAAGGCGTTCGGGTTCCCGCGGGCGATCGCGCACGGGATGTACACCGCGGCGCGGGCGCTGGCCGAGGTCGGGCCCGCCCGGCGCGGCGAGGCGTACGAGTGGACGGTCGAGTTCTTCCGGCCGGTGCTGCTGCCGAGCACGGTCGACGTCGCGATCCGGAACGCGGCCGACCTCGTCCCGGCGGGCTCGGCGGGCTCGGCGGGCTCGGCGGGCGGGAACGAGCCGGCCGGCGGCTTCGTCTACGACGGCTGGCGATCCGGCAAGGGCACCCGCCACTTCCGGGGCACGATCCGGCCCCTCTGACCGGCGCCCTTGTGCGACGGTCCGACGTCGCACGGAGGTCCGGCGTCGCGCACTGTGCCGGGCTCCTCTTCGAGGCCCGAGTTTCTTCGCTTTGGAGCCGTCCAAAGCGAAGAAACTCGGGCCTCGAAGGGGAGGACGCGGGCCCGGATCGACCCCCAGCCGCCGGGGGGCGGAAGGGTCAGGCCGGCGGCCGGAGCGGTCAGGCCGGCGCGCGGAGCGCCAGGCGCGGGAGCAGCACCTTCTCCCAGAGCACCGCCCGCTTGGGGCGGAAGAAGCCCGAGTGCCCGATACGGGTCAAACCGTGGTCGGCCGCGCGCATCTCGACGAGCTCCACCTCGGTGCCCGGGAACTCGCGGCTCCAGTACCGGATCGACTCCGGGGAGATGAGCTCGTCGTCGGCGGTCCACAGGGCGGCGACCGGCGTCTCGACCTTCGCAAACCGGTCCCGCAGCTCGGGGAGCTCGCTGAACAGGTAGTCCGGGTGCAGGCACCAGCGGCCCCACTGGCGCATGACGCCGCCGGGCAGGTCGTCCAGGATCCGGAGCCGACGACCCGGGTAATAGCCCACCAGCGCCGTCGCGGTCGGCGCGATGACCCGCCAGAGCAGGGGCGACCAGGTGCGGATGGTCGGCGCAGCCTTGCCCCGCCAGCCGGTTCCCGAGGTCACCATCACGCAGCGGTCGACGCCGACGTCGGCCAGGAAGCCGAGGCTCTGGCCGCCGAACGAGTGGCCGACCCAGGTGAGCGGGACGCCGTCGGCGTCGGCCCGGGCGCGTGCATGCGCCGCGGCGGCCTCGGCGTCGTGGTACCAGTCGAGGGCGGTGACCGTGGAGTCCCGCAGGGGGCCGTAGAGCTCCGGCTCCGAGCCGCGGTAGGAGAACGTGAGCACCGCGAAGCCGCGCTCGGCGAGCCACACGGCGGTGTGCCGGTAGAACCGCATCGGCATGGCCATGGCCGGTGCGATCGCCACGACGCCGACGGGGGCGCCGTCCGGCAGGAACCAGCGGCCCGCGACCCGCTCGCCGCCGTCGGCGAGGAAGCTCACGTCTTCGGTGCTCACGTCCGGGAGGCTACCAACCGGTTCGGCCCTCGCCGGTGATCGCACCCGGCCGCGGAAAGGACAAAAGCATCGAAGTGCACCCCTGGCGTATCCTCGCCACGGCACGGTGAAATTCATCCGGCGGGAGGATGACATGCTCAGTGACGTGCTCGGCCTGACCAAGTCGCAGTCGCTCGCGTATCGCGAGCTCGTGGCCTCACCATCGCTCGACTCCGCGGAGCTGGCACACCGGCTCGGGTGCGACCCGGGCGACGCCCTGGACGTGCTCCGCACGCTGGAGAGCCATGGCCTCGCGGCCCGGCAGAGCGCGGACGACTCCCGGTTCCAGGCCGCTCCCCCCGAGATCGCGCTGGGCGCGCTGCTCGCCCGGCGCAAGGACGAGATCCGGGCGGCACAGGTCGAGCTGATCGAGCTGGAGGAGGACTTCCGGCGCTCGTCGGCGCTGCGGCCGGCGACCGACGTGGTCGACGTGGTGCGCGGGGCCGACGCCGTGAAGCACCGCATCATGCAGCTCCAGCTCGGCGCACGCGAGACGGTCGAGTCGTTCACCAAGCCACCGGTCTTCGTGATGTCCGCCGAGGACAACACGGCCGAGGACCAGGCCGTGGCCCGCGGCGTCCGGTACCGGGTGGTGGTGGACCGCGTGTTCCTGGACACGGGCATGATGCGCGTGGACGACGTCGCCGCGGCCATCGACAACGGCGAGGAGGTGCGGTTCTCCGAGCGGGTGCCGATCAAGCTGTTCATCATCGACCGCCGGCTCGCGTTCGTGCCGATCCAGACCGTGGTCGACGCCGAGGACTCCGACCTCGCCCCCGACCTGGTGGGCGCGCTGATCATCCACCCCTCCGGGCTGCTCGACGCCCTGATCGCCCTGTTCGAGGCCGTGTGGCGCGACGCCACCCCGTTCGCGCGGCCCGGCGAGCCGGACGGCGGCGGCGAGCTCGAGTACCAGGACGCCCGCATCCTGGGGCTCATGCTCGTGGGCCTCACGGACCAGTCGGTGGCCAACCAGCTCGGCCTCTCGCTGCGGACGGTGCAGCGCCGCGTCAAGGTGCTCATGGACATCGCCGGCGTCTCGACGCGCATCCAGCTCGGCTGGCACGCTGCGCGCAAGGACTGGATCTGACGGCACCCCCGTGACAGCGTGTGGCCATGACCACACTGGCGTGCATCATCCGCCCCTCGACCCCGCCGTCCCGCGTCATCCCGCTCGCCCGCGCCGTCGAGGCCGCGGGGATCGAGGAGATCTGGCTCTGGGAGGACTGCTTCCAGACCGGCGGGATCTCCGCCGCGAGCGCGATCCTGGCTGCGACCGACCACGTCCGCGTGGGGATCGGCGTGATGCCGACGCCCCTGCGGAACGTCGCGCTCACCGCGATGGAGGTCGCCACGGTCGACGGGATGTTCCCGGGCCGGCTCATCCCCGGGATCGGGCACGGCGTGCAGTCCTGGATGGCGCAGGTCGGGGTCAAGGCGGCGTCGCCCCTGACCCTGATGCGGGAGTACGCGACGACGCTGCGCGCCCTGCTGGCGGGGGAGAGTGTGACGTCGTCGGGCCGGTACGTGCACCTGGACGACGTGAAGCTGGACTGGCCGCCCGCCCGGCCCGTGCGGGTGCCGGTCGCCGCGACAGGGCCCAAGTCGCTGCGCGTCGCGGGCGAGGTGGGCGACGGCGTGGTGCTGGAGGGTTCGGTGGGCCTGGTCGGGCTCCCGGCCGCGCTGGAGCGGATCGCCGAGGGCCGGGCCGCCGCCGGACGGGAGGCCGAGCCGTTCCCGGTGATCCAGTTCGTGTCGGGCGGGACCGGGCCGGACGCCGCCGCGCGCCTGCGCGCCGAGCTCACTACCTGGGGACAGGACGTGGCCGACGACGAGCGGCTGGCGAGCTACGCCGTGTGGGGCGACGCCCAGGCGTTCGCCGACGGCGTGCGCCGGTTCGGCGCGGCCGGCGCCGACACCGTGGCGATCCAGCCGACCGAGGACGACCCGGACCCGGAGCGACTGGCCGCGGTGCTGGGCGAGGCGCGCGAGCTACTGGGCCGGGACTGACGGCGGGTACCGCGCGAGCTGCTGGGCCGGGACTGACGGCGGGGACCGCGCGGGCTGACGGCGCGAGCAGACGGCGCGAACCGGCGGCCGGACATTCGGGCTCACCCAAAGGACGTTGAGCCCCGTCCGCCCGTGCCGCAGCGTGGACCGGGCCGGGCGGGACGGTCCCTCCGGCCACGAAGGAGGTTCACGATGAACAAGTTCGCACGAGTGGCCGCCGCTGGTACCGCGGCACTCCTCACGACGGCCTGCGGTGTGCTCGGCGCCGGGGCGGCCGCGGCCGCCGACCGGGAGTACGGCACGGACGGGACACGCGTGACGTCGGTGCCGGCCGGACACGACTGGAACAACAGCGCCCCTGCTACCGCGGTCCCGGCCGGGCACCCGTGGTCCAACGGCACTCCTGCGACACCCGTCGAGGACGACCGGGAGTACTGAGCCGCACGCAGCACGACGCCGGGGTCGCACCGTCACGTGGCGGTGCGACCCCGGCGTCGTGCGGGCCGATCGATCAGATGTCGCGCGGCGGGGCGAACGAGCCCGAGCTACCGGATGCCACGGCGGGCGTGTTGTTCGGTTCCGCGACGGGCGTGGCGGCAGCGGCGCCGTTCGACAGATTGCCCAGGAAACCCTCGACGCGCGACCGCATGGGGCCGATCAGCGCACCGCCGACACCGACGACGAGAATACCGGCCACGGTGGCCAGGAATGCCACGAGAACTGGCATTGTCACGGTGGTGCCGATGCCGATCTGGTTCACGGCGGCGATAACGCCCAGCGCGATGATGAAGAAGGAGACCGTCTTCGCGACCAGCGGGCCGTAGGAAACGCGGCTCATGGTGTTCATGAGAAGGTCCTTCACCGCATTCGCGATGGCGCCCGCGATCACCACGATGACGATCGCGACGACCAGGCTCGGGAGCCACGCCACGATGTCGTTGACGATCGCGCTCACCGGGTTGGTGGGCCCGAACGCGCTCAGCGCGAGCTGGAGCGTGATGAGCAGGATGAAGTAGTAGATGATCTTCGTGAGCAGCGCGATCGGCTCGATGCCCGACCCGGCGAGGAGGCGGTTCGCCCCCGCGCGCTCGAGCACCTTGTTGAAGCCGACCCGCGTCAGGATCATGCCCACGAACCGGGCGATCGCCTTGGCGATGAAGTACCCGATGAGGAATACCACCAGGAACACGAGGAGCTTCGGGATGAAGCTCGCGACCGCACCGAGCGCGTTCGTGAGCGGTGCCAGCCAGTCGACCTGGTTCGGCACGACGAGTGCCGTATTGAAGAATGTCATGGTGCTCTCCCCCTGCGAGAAATTTCTGTGCACCTCGGGCGCACCGTGACGGCGCGGCGCAAAGGTGACGGCTCCGCACGAACATATGCCGGAGAAGCGCATTCTGCGCGGCAGAATGGGCCGGTGCGGAGCGCCATTAGCCCGCAGTGCGGGACATCAGCGCAGGTCACATCGTTGAATGCAATTCATCAGATTCATGAGTTCGACTGATTCCGCTGTAGAGCGGGTGAGACATAAAAACATTCCGCGGCGCCGGTGCGGGGAGCGCCTAGCCTGGCGGGATGGATGCCCTGCACGAGCGGACCGCCGTCGAGCTCCGCGACCTTCTCGCCGCCGGAGAGCTCACCCCCACCGAGGTCACCGAGCACTTCCTCGACCGGATCGAGCGGCTGAACCCCGCGGTCGGCGCCTTCGCCACCGTCACCCCCGAGCGCGCCCGGAAACGGGCGGCGGAGCTCCAGGAGACCCGCGGTGCGGGGCCGGACGAGGGCACGCCGCCGTCGGGCAGCCTGTGGGGCCTGCCCACGGGGGACAAGGACCTGTGGAACCGGGCGGGCGTGCCCACCGGCTTCGGGTCGCGCGCCTTCGCGGACCTGCCGCCGGCCGAGGAGAGCGACGAGATCGTCCAGGTGCTCGACGACGCCGGGATCGTCAGCCTGGGCAAGACCGCCGCGCCCGAGCTGGGCTTCCCCGCCTACACGGAGCCGGTCGGCGCCGCCCCGGCGCGCACCCCCTGGGACCTGGGCCGCGGTGCGGGCGGCTCCAGCGGCGGGGCCGCCGCCGCGGTGGCGGCGGGCATGCTGCCGTTCGCGCCCGGGTCCGACGGCGGCGGGTCGATCCGCATCCCGGCGGCGGCCTGCGGCGTCGTCGGCCTCAAGCCGACGCGCGGGCTGCTGCCCGCGGGCAGCGGCGTCGACTCGCTGGGCGGGCTGGTCGTGAACGGGCCGATCGCGCGCACCGTCGCCGACGCCGCCCTGCTGCTGGAGGCGATGCTCCCGCGGCGCGCCGGGGGCGGCGTCGCGCACCCGTACACGCTCCGGGCGCCGTCGTACGCCGCGGGCGCGTACCTCGCGGCCGCGCAGCGGGCCGAGCTGCCGGAGGGCGCCGGCGCCGCCGGCCGGGGAGCCGCCCGCATCGGCGTGACCACCTCGTCGGCGTGGGACGGCTTCTACGACATCGCGGTGTCCCCCGAGGCGCGCGCCGGGCTGGACGCCGGGGTGCGCGCCCTGGCCGCGGCCGGGCACGTGGTCGAGCACACGCTCCTGGCCGAGGCTCCCGAGTACGCCCCCGCGTTCCGGACCCTGTGGATGGGTGGCGCGTCGGCGGTGCCCATCGACGACCCGGAGACGCTGGCCAAGCTGGAGCCCCTGACGCAGTGGCTCATCCGGTCGGGCCGCGAGGTGCCCGCCCGCCGGCTCGCCGAGGCGGTGCGCACGCTCACCGGCTTCGAGCGCTCGCTCGTGGCGCAGGTCAGCGCCTACGACGCCGTCGTGACTCCCGCGCTCGCCCTCACCCCGCGGCCGATCGGGTGGTACGACGCCGAGGACCCCGAGCGGAACTTCGAGCAGCAGTGCCTGTACACGCCGTTCACGTCGATGCTCAACGTCGCCGGGCTGCCGGCGATCACCGTGCCGACCCACTGGACCAAGCCCACCACCGAGGCGCCGGCCGGGCTGCCCATGGGGGTGCAGATCATCGGTCGGCCGGGCGGCGAGCTCACGCTGCTGGCACTGGCGGCCCAGGTCGAGGCGGCCCTCCCCCGCCCGCGCACGTTCCCCCTCTGACGTGTCAGACGTACAGGTCACCAGAGGGGCCTGTACGTCTGACACGGGGTTCGGTCGTGGCCGAATGTGGTTCCGCGCCTCGGCGGCGGCGTGGTTGGGTACCCCTAGAGGGTATCCAACCAGGACGGCGCCGAAGCGCCGGGACAGGGAGCACGGGACCATGACCGAGACGTTCGGGAAGACTGTCCCCGCGCGGCCGAGCCGGTGGACGGGGACCTGGCCCACCAACACCGCCTGGATCGTGCTCGGCGTGCTCACGGGCTTCGGCCTGCTGGTCGGCGGGACGGCGATCGTCGACGGCACCTGGCAGGACGCGGTCGCCGAGGACCCGACCACCGCGATCGGCGTCGCGACCCTGTGCTACCTGGCCGCCGCCGTGACCGGCGTCCGCTGGACGGCCTGGCTCGTCGCGTTCCTGGCGTCCGTGATCCCCGTCGCGTCCGAGCTGCTGGACACGCCGCGCTGGGTCGCGTTCGTCCTGGTGGGGCTGGTCCTCACCGGCATCGGCCTGGCCCGCGGACGCCGTGCGACGTGGCCGCAGGCCGTCGCGATGGCGGGCTTCTTCGGCGTCGCGACGGTGGCCCTGTTCCTGGAGCCGCGGCTCGGGCTGGCCCTCGCGGGCCTCGCCCTCGCCGCGCACGCTGGGTGGGACGTGGTGCACTACCGCCGTGACGTCGTGGTCAACCGGTCGCTCGCGCTGTGGTGCATCGGCCTGGACCTCACGATGGGCGGCATCTGCGTGGCCCTCGCCCTCTAGCTGTCAGACGTACAGGTCACCCGGGTGACCTGTACGTCTGACAGCTCAGTCCTCGTCCGGGAGGCAGCCGAAGGCCTCGTCGAAGCCCAGGGCGGCCGTGGCCAGCAGGCCCGCGAGACCGGAGCCCTCGGGCACCGGACGCGGGTCGTCGGTCACGACCCACAGCCCGTCGACCACGTCGTACCCGGCCTGCGGACCCTCCTCGACCAGGCGGCCGACGGCGGCGATCAGGCGCTCGACCTCCTCGCCCGCGGTGCCGACGCCCACCGAGGCGCGCACCGCTCCGGCGTCGAACCCGAGCCGGCCGAGCAGCGGGTGCGCGCAGAAGCGGCCGTCCCGGACGCCGATGCCGTGCTCCGCGGACAGGTACGCGGCGACGAGGCCCGGGTCGTACCCGGTCACGGTGAAGGTCACCACGCCCACGGGGTCGACGGCGTCGGCCCAGACCCGCACGACCTCGACACGGTCGATCGCCTCGAGCCCCGACACGAGCCGGCGGCGCAGGGTGTTCTCGTGGGCCACGACCTCGGCGGCGTCGAGCGCCGCCAGCTCCTCGCAGGCCGCCGCGAGCGCCACCGCGCCGATCACGTTGGGGGAGCCTGCCTCGTGGCGGGCGGGCCCCTCGTGCCAGTCGGTGCCGCCCACCCGCACGCGCCGGACGGCGCCGCCGCCCGCGAGGTAGGGCGTACCCGCGTCGAGCCAGTCGCGGCGGCCCACCAGCACACCGGCGCCGAAGGGGGCGTAGGTCTTGTGGCCGGAGAAGGCGAGGTAGTCCACGCCGGTGGACTCCAGCGAGATGCGGCGGTGCGGCACGAGCTGGGCGCCGTCGAGCGCCACGCGCGCCCCGAACTCGTGGGCGACGGCGACGATCTCGGCGATCGGGAGGGACTCGCCGGTCACGTTCGAGGCGCCGGTCAGGGCCACGAGGGCGAACGGATGGTCCGCGGCGGCGTCGGCCAGCTCCTCCCGGATCTGGGCGACGGTCTCGGCCACGGTGGCACCGCCGGTCAGCACGGTCGCGCCGGTGGTGCGCTGCCAGGGCAGCAGGTTCGCGTGGTGCTCCACGTCGAGCACCAGCACGCGGCCGGGCTCGCCGTCGGGCTGCGCGGGGACGCAGCCGGCGAGGAGGTTGAGGGAGTCGGTGGTGTTCCGCGTGATGATCGTCAGGTCGTCCTCGCGGGCGCCGACGAACGCGCCGACGGTGCGGCGCGCGGTCTCGTAGAGCGCCGTGCTCACCTGGGAGAGGTAGCCCGCACCGCGGTGCACGCTGGCGTACAGGGGCAGCACCTGGGTGACACGGTCGGCGACGGCCTGCAGGGCCGGGGCGGACGCGGCGACGTCGAGGTTCGCGTACGAGACCCGCGTGCCGTCCACGAGCGGGACGAGCGTGCCGCCGCCGACGACAGGGCGCAGCGGGGCGAGATCGGTCACCGCGGTGGCACGGCTGAGGGTGGGAGCAGACATGGCGTCCTCCAGCACAGTCCTGGGGGAGGTTCCCCCGCGCTTGCCGCACGCGGGCTGCGCGCGGCCTGGTCGTCACCCGGGGCACCCCACCGCGGAGGGAGGGTTGCCGGCCAGCGAGCCGGGGCTTGACGCTGGCGCTCATGACCTGCGGCCATCCTGTGCTGCGGGCAAAACTCCTGTCAACGCACGTCTCAGATGCTGGTCCCACGATCCGGTCGGGTCGCGCGAGTCGCGAGGCCGGCGACGCGGGCGGCGTCCGAGCGGTACATGGCGGCGTGGTCGCGCAGCTCGGCGGACCCGCCGTCGTCGGCCCTGGCCTCGCTGAACGCGGCGAGCTCCGTGAGTCGCTCCGCCATCGTGCGGAGCACGTCGGCACTCGACCAGCCGGCCCCGTACGCGGCGACCAGCGCGTCCAGCCGGGCCGGCGGGTCCAGGTGCCCGACGTCGTAGGTCACCCCGGCGAACGCGTCGCCCGCGAACGGGGCCATGCGGTACGCGGTGTACGCCACGTCCCACACGCGAGGCCCGGGCGACGCCGTGTCCACGTCGATGAGCCCGACGAGCCGGCCCGCGCGGAACACCATGTTGTACGGCGCGGCGTCGTTGTGGCAGATCACCTCGGCCGGCTCGCGGGCGGGCAGCCGCCAGACGGCGTCCGGCAGGTCGAGGTCGAGGGACGCGTCGTGGAGCCGGCGCAGGAGGCGCCCGGCGTCGCGCAGGTTCCGCTCGGACCAGAGCCACTCCGGGGCCGGCCAGCCCGGGACGTCGCCAGGGAGGAACGAGACGACCTCGCGCCCCCGCTCGTCGAGCCCGAAGGGCTCAGGCACCTCCGTGATGCCCCGGCCCCGCACGTGGCGCAGGTACTCGTGGACCGTGGGCGTCCACGGCCCGGCGGTCCGCCGCACCGTGTCGCCCACGCGCACCACCGCGTTCATGGTGCCGCCGGTCAGCGGCTCCTCGTGCCCTGGCATCGCCGCCACCGTACCGAAAAGCGATTTCCCGACCAGATTGGTCGGATTGCCTGTCGAGACACTGTTCCACCCACCGGACACCATGTCGTAGGGTTGGCAACGACCATCCCGAGCGGCCGAGTGACGTGGCACGACGACGCCGCAGCAACCCAGCGTTCCCCGCAGCCGCGGAGAACGGACGAGGGTGCTACCGCCACGACCGATGGAGGAGCATCATGAGCGACCCCGCGCGCGTCGAAGCACGACCGGCCGACGGCTACGCCGGCGACATCACGCCCCAGCAGGCCTGGGACCTGCTCTCCGGTGACCCGGACGCCACGCTCGTGGACGTCCGTACCGAGGGCGAGTGGCGCACGATCGGCATCCCGGACACGGCATCGCTGGAGAAGCAGCCCGTGTTCACCGAGTGGGTCCAGGCCGGCGGCGTGCCCAACCCGCGGTTCCTGGAGGAGCTCCGGGCGGCCGGCGTCTCCGGCGGGCCCATCGTCTTCCTGTGCCGCTCCGGCCAGCGCTCGATCGCGGCGGCGCGGCTCGCCACGGCGTCGGGCATCGCGCCGTCGTACAACGTGCTGGAGGGTTTCGAGGGCGCGCCCGGGGCCGACGGCGTCCGCGACCAGCAGGGCTGGAAGGTCGCCGGGCTGCCGTGGACGGCGGGCCCCGCGTGACCGTCACCGGCGCGTTCCCGCCGGACGCGAACCCCGGCGGTTCCGGCCGCAAGCCGCTTCCCGACGGCGTCCGCCCGGCGACGCTCGCCGTGCGCGGCGGCCACCAGCGCAGCGAGTTCCAGGAGACCAGCGAGGCGCTGTTCCTCACGCAGGGCTACGTCTACGACAACGCCGCGGAGGCCGAGGCCGCGTTCAAGGGCGACGTCGACCGGTTCGTCTACTCGCGCTACGGCAACCCGACGGTGCACACCTTCGAGGAGCGGCTGCGCCAGCTCGAGGGTGCCGACGCCTGCTACGCGACCGCGACCGGCATGTCCGCGGTGTTCACGTCGCTGGCCGCGCTCGTGGAGTCGGGCTCCCGGATCGTGGCCGCCCGGGCGCTGTTCGGGTCCTCGGTGGTGATCTTCGAGGAGATCTTCAAGAAGTGGGGTGTGCGCACCGACTACGTGGACGGGCACGTGCTGTCCCAGTGGGAGGAGGCGCTCTCGACACCCGCGGACGTGGTGTTCTTCGAGACGCCGTCCAACCCGATGCAGGACATCGTGGACGTCCGCGCCGTCGTGGACCTGGCGCACTCCGCCGGGGCGACGGTGGTGCTCGACAACGTGTTCGCCACCCCGCTGCTGCAGAAGCCGCTGGAGCTGGGTGCCGACGTGGTCGTCTACTCGGCGACCAAGCACATCGACGGGCAGGGGCGCGTGCTGGGCGGCGCGATCCTCGGCTCCACGGAGTACATCACCGGCCCCGTGCAGACGTTCATCCGCAACACCGGGCCATCGCTGGCGCCGTTCAACGCGTGGACCCTGCTCAAGGGCCTGGAGACGCTGCCGGTGCGCGTGGCGGCTCAGAGCGCGAGCGCCCTCGCCGTGGCGCGCGCCCTGGAGGAGCTGCCCGCGGTGGGCACCGTGCGCTACCCGTTCCTCGACTCCCACCCGCAGGCCGACCTGGCGCGGTCCCAGATGAGCGGCGGCGGCACGGTCGTGACGTTCGACCTGGCGGTCCCCGGGGGCATGGACGACGACGCCGCGAAGCGGCACACGTTCGCGTTCCTCGACGCCCTGCGGCTGGTCGACATCTCGAACAACCTCGGCGACGCGAAGTCCCTGATCACCCACCCCGCGACGACCACGCACCGCAAGCTGGGCGCGCCGGGCCGGGCCGCCGTCGGCATCGCGGAGACGACGGTCCGCCTCTCGGTGGGCCTGGAGGACGTCCAGGACATCATCGAGGACGTCACCCAGGCCCTGTCCGCGGCAGGGTAGGCCGTCGAGATCTGGCGGCTGCGCCGAGATCTGGTGGCGCGCCGCCAGATCTCGGCGCGACCACCAGATCTCAGCGCCTCGTCAGCGACCGGCCCTGGTGAGGATCCGGGTCGCCAGGGACTCGTGGCCCTCCAGGAGCGCCACGTCCGACGTCGCGATCGCCTTCGATGCCGCCGGCGGGACGCCGGTGGCCGGGTCGAGCACCGCGTCCTGCAGCTCGAGCCGCTGTTCGTCGAGGTGCGACGTGCGGCCGCCCGTCGACAGGCCCCAGCCGAACGGGAACAGCGGGTCGTAGTCCCGGTCGCCCACGTTCACCACCGGGTCGTCGGCCGACCGCGGCCACGAGACCGACAGCCTGCCGGTGAACCGCCGTTCGCCGAACAGCACGTCCGCGACGCCGGCGCCCTCCGTGCCCGGCAGCCACGACGCGACCAGCGCGTCGATCGACCGGAGCTGGTCGGTGAGCACCTGCGGCCGCCCCGAGACCACCAGGACCACGCAGGTCCGGATCTCGGCACAGACCTTCTCCACGACCGCGGCGTCGCCGGGCTGCAGCGACATCGACTTCTCCTCGCGGGGGACCCCGCCGTCGGCCGGGTCCCAGGCCCACTCGGGCCCGCCGACGTCGCCGAACCCCTCGGCGTACGGTGTCTCGCCGACGACGACGACGCCGACGTCGGCGCCGTCGGTCGGCGCGGAGGCGTCCTCGCTGAACGTGACGTCGTCGGCCGCCGCCTGGATGCCCTCCAGGATCGTGGTGCCCGCCGTGACGTCGCCCGAGAACCCCTGCCACGTGCCGGTCCAGCCGCCGGCCTGGTTGCCCAGGTCGTCGGCGTTGCGGCCCGCGACGTAGATGCTCTCGTCGTCGTCCAGCGGCAGGGCGCGGTGGCTGTTCTTGAGCAGCACCTGCGACTCGGCGACGGCCTTGCGGGCGATCGCCCGGTGCTCCGCCGAACCGATGTCGTCGGCGTTGGACCGGTCCGCGAACGGCTCCTCGAACAGACCCAGCTCGAACTTGGCGGCGAGGATCCTGGACACGGCGTCGTTGATGCGCTTCTCGCCGACCTGCCCGTCCTGGACCGCGGCGAGCAGCCGCGTGTGGAACCGCTCGAACTGCGACGGCTCCATGAACATGTCGATGCCCGCGTTGACGCCGGTGACGATCTGGCCGGTGGTCGGGGAGTCGGCCGCGAGCGGCGGGATCTGGTGGATCCCCTGCCAGTCGCTGATCACGAAGCCGTCGAACCCCTGCTTCTGCTTGAGCCACCCGGTGACCAGCTCGCGGTTCGCATGCATCTTCACGGGGTTGCCGAGGCCGTCGTCGGTCCAGTCGATGCTGGAGAAGCTCGGCATGACCGAGCCGACGCCGGCCTTGAGCGCCGCCACGTACGGCGGCAGGTCCACCTGCTCGACGTGCCGCCGGCTCTGCTCGGTGATGCCCTGGTCGATCGTGTAGTCGCCCTCGCCGGTGCCGAAGGTGGTGTCGCCGTCGCCCGCGAAGTGCTTGGCGGTCGCGAGCACCGACGTGCTGCTGTCCAGGTCCTTGCCCTGGAAGCCGGTCACGGCGGCCGCGCCGAGCACGCTCGCGAGCGCGGGGTGCTCCCCGAACGACTCGTACGTGCGGCCCCAGCGGTCGTCGCGCACCACGCACACACAGGGCGCGAACGTCCACGGGATGCCGGTCGCGCGCGTCTCGGACGCGACCATGCGCTCGGCCCGCGCGACGAGCAGGGGGTCGCGCGTGGCGCCGAGCCCGATGTTGTGGGGCAGGATCGTCGCGCCGTTCAGGTTGCCGTGCCCGTGCACGGAGTCGACGCCGTAGATCAGCGGGATCTGCAGCCGCGTCGCGAGGGCCTGCGTCTGGAAGCCGTCGATCGCGTCCGCCCAGGCCTCGGGCGTGTTCTCGGCGGGCGTCGATCCGCCGCCGCTGAGCACCGAGCCGAGGCCGAGCTCCGTGATGATCGCGGGGTCGCTCGTGACGTTCGCGCGCTCCGCCTGCGTCATCTGCCCGACCTTCTCCGCGAGCGTCATGCGCTTCAGGAGGTCGGCGACACGCTTCTTGGTGGACAGGCGCGGGTCCAGATAGGGCAGACCGTGCGCCCGCACGACGACGGCGGGCTGGCGCGAGACCCGCGCGTCCCGTGACTCCAGGGTCACGGGCACGGTCTCCGCCGTCTCGCCGGAGTCCGAGGCGCGGGTGGCGATCCGGACGGTCCGCTCGGTGCCGGACGGTGTGCCGGCGGGGAACTCGAGGGTGCCGGAGGTGGCGGCGTAGTCGGCGTCGGCGGTGGCCGTGCCGGAGCCGGTGCGCCAGCCGACCGTGACGGGCCCGGAGAGGGCGGCGCCGTCGGCGGCCTCGACCGTGACGGTGACCGTCGCGGCGGCGCCGTCGTCGACGAACGTGACGGGGTCCGCGCTCACGACGGCCTCGGGGGCCGGGGCGGCGCGGGTGGCCAGAGGGGGTACGAACAGAGTCGTGGCGGCGAGAGCCGCCACGGAGATGAGTGCCGGTGTTCTGCGGACGCGGTAGTGCTGCGCCGCGCCTGAGATGGCGGACATCTGAGATATTCCTCTCTTCATTGGGAGGTGATTTACCGATCACACACCGCAGCCCCGCAGGGCACAAGCGCTGCTGACCGCTGGATAGGGTGATTCGGTGGACCTCATTACCCCCTTTGCGAGGATGCTCCGGGCTGACAACCCGGGCCCGATGACGCTCGACGGCACCCGGTCGTACGTGCTGCGCGCCCCCGGGTCGCCGGGCTGCGTGGTGGTGGATCCCGGCCCGGACCTGACGCCGCACCTCGCCGCGCTGGCCGACGCCGGCCCCGTCGACCTGGTGCTCGTGACCCACCGGCACGCCGACCACACCGGCGGACTGGCGACGTTCCGGGAGCTCACCGGCGCCCCGTCGCGCGGGGTGCTGCCGGAGTTCTGCGCGGAGCGCGACGGGGGCGCCGGCTCCGGCGGGGTGGGCGCGGGTCCGCTGGCCGACGGCGAGGTCCTGGAGGTGGCGGGCCTGCGCATCGAGGTGCTGGCCACGCCGGGCCACACGGCGGACTCGGTCTGCCTCGTGGTGTCGGACGGCACGTCCTCCGTGGTGCTCACCGGGGACACGGTGCTGGGCCGCGGCACCACCGTGCTCGCCGAGCCGGACGGTTCGCTGCGGGAGTACCTGGCGTCGCTGGACCGGCTGAGCGCGCTCGATCTGCCCGACCCCGTGCCGGGGCTGCCCGGGCACGGACCCGTGCTCCCGGACCTGCGCGCCGTGGTGCACGCGTACCGCGAGCACCGAACGGAGCGGCTGGGCCAGGTGCGCTCCGCGCTCACCGCCCTCGGCGTGACGCTGCCGGACGCCGGTGCCCCGCTCCCGGAGCCGATCCTGGACGCCGTCACCGGCGCGGTGTACGCCGACGTCGACGCGTCGGTGCTGCCGGCGGCCCGGTCGTCGGTGCGGGCGCAGCTGGAGTACCTGCGCGGCCGGCCCGAGAACTGACCGCCGGCGCCGACCCTGGACCCCGGGCAGCCTCCGGGGAGACCGCTACGCCGCCGAGAAGGTAACACTCAGCTAGCAGTGCTACCTGTGCGTTACGCGCGCCCACGGGTCACGTCTCTCCCGCGACCTCCAGGAGCACGTGATACCGCCAACGAGGTAACGCTGAGCTAGCAGTGCTATCTCAGCGTTACCTCCTCCGCTGTCCGACCTCTCCCGGGCGCCCGGCCGGCGCGAGGGTCAGAGCGGCTTGCCCAGGAAGAGGAGCACGGGGTTGTCCGGGTCGTGCGGCGGGTACGGCAGCACCGGCCGGTAGCCGAGCTTCACGTAGAGCCGCAGCGCCTCCGGCTGCCGGATGCCCGTGCCGAGGTAGAGCGCGAGCCCGCCCCGGCGTCGGCCCTCGGCCTCGATCTGGCGCACCAGGGCCGTGGCGACGCCCGCGCGCCGGGCGGCCGGGTCGACGAACACGTTCCGCATCTCGAACCCACGGGAGTCCGCCGCCTCGGCCGAGGCGGCGGTGAGCCCCGCGACACCGCGCAACGGGTCGCTCGTGAGATGCTCCGGCCCGATGGGCGCCGCGGCGACCGAGGCGCAGCCGACCGGCCGCCCGTCGAGGGTCGCGACGAACGTGGCCAGGGCCGCGCGTCCGCGCTCGGCGTCGACGACGTCGTAGCCGCCCCGCGCCTCGACGTCGGGCACCATGGAGGGGTAACGCTCCTGGTGGAACGCCCACATGGCGCGCCGCAGGGCGGCGGCACCGGGATCGTCCCAGGGCACCTCGTGGAGCTCGAGGGCCGGCGCCGCGCCCGCCGCGGATCCAGGGCCCGCGGCCGGGGCGCTCTGCGGCGAACCGTCGGCCGGGACCAGCCACTTGCCGAAGCACCGCGAACCCGGCTCGTCCGAGAACACGCCGAACGACTCGACCGGGTCGTACCCCAGCCGCAGGTACAGCCCGAGCGACTCGGGCTGCATCAGCCCGCTCTCCAGGATCAGGTGCCGCACGCCGGCGTCGCGGGCGACGTCCTCCGCGGCGTTCATCAGCGTGCGGGAGAGCCCGCGCCCGCGGAAGCCCGGCGCCACGTACACGCGCTTGACCTCGGACGTCCCGTCCGGGTGCAGGCCGCCCTGGTAGTCGTCGCGACCCGACAGGTCGCGCAGCGCGGCATGCCCGGCCGGCTCGCCGTCGACCCGCAGGAGCAGGGTCGCGAACACGTTCGACGGGTCCACCTGGTCGCGCGGGTCGGGCACGGGGGCGCCGTCGGGGCCCGTCGTCGACGGCCTGCCCGGCTGCGCGTACCGCAGGTCGATCTCGTGCTGCTGCTCCGCGCGCAGGCGGACGGCGTCCGCGTGGTCCCAGCCGACCGTCTCGATCGTGAGACCCGCGAGAACCTCAGCGGCCATGCCCGCCCGCCCGGACCTGACCGGTGGTCACGCGTGGACCAGGGAGGACAGCACCGACGTGAAGAACGTCAGGCCGTCCACACCCGCGCGCGGCCCCTCGGCGGACGCCGGGCCGAAGCCGGCCTCGACCGCGTGCTCCGGGTGCGGCATGAGCCCCACCACGTTGCCGCGCTCGTTGCTGATGCCCGCGATGTCGCGGCGCGACCCGTTCGGGTTCCAGCCGTCGTACCGGAAGACGACGCGGCCCTCGCCCTCGAGCTCGTCGAGGGTGCGCTCGTCGGCGACGAACTGGCCGTCCTGGTTCTTCAGCGGGATCGTGATCTGCTGTCCGCGGCGGAACTCGTTGGTCCAGGCGGTGCGCGCGTTCTCGACGATCAGCGACTGCTCCCGGCACACGAAGTGCAGGTGGTCGTTCTTGACCATCGAGCCCGGCAGCAGGTGCGCCTCGGTGAGGACCTGGAAGCCGTTGCAGATGCCGAGCACCGGCATGCCGCCCTTGGCGGCGTCGACCACGGCGGACATCGCCGGCGCGAACCGGCTGATCGCGCCCGCGCGCAGGTAGTCACCGTAGGAGAACCCGCCGGGCAGCACCACGGCGTCGACGTCCTGGAGCGACTCGTCAGCGTGCCAGAGCGAGACCGCCTCGGCGCCGGCCAGACGCACGGCGCGCACCGCGTCGCGGTCGTCGAGCGTCCCGGGGAACGTGATGACGCCGATCCGGGCGCCGGCGATCCCGGGGGCGGCCGCGGCGGCCGACGCCGGCTCGGTGGCCGCCATCAGGCGCTCACCGGGGTGCCGGTCGCCTCACCCGGGACCGCGGCGGCATCGGAGACCGAGACAACGTCCTCGATCACCGGGTTGGACAGCAGGGTGGCCGCAGCCTCCCGAGCGGCGGCGAGGATCTCCGGTGTCACCTCACCGTCCACCTCGAGCTCGAACCGCTTGCCCTGACGCACACCGGAGAACTGGGTGAAGCCGAGGCGCGGCAGCGCTCCGACGACAGCCTTGCCCTGGGGGTCCAGGATCTCGGGCTTGGGCATGACCTCGACGACGACGCGTCCCACGAAGGCTCCTTGAAGGTGAGGGAATTCCGGGAAGAGTCTACTTGCGCGGCGGGGTGCCTCGCCGTCCGTGGACAGTGACCTGCGCCGCGCTGCCCCCGCGCGCGTCGTCCGGACCGGAGAACGCCTGATGAGAGAACTCTCATCGCGATCTCCTCACCGCCTCATCCGGCCAGGAGAGCGTGTGCGCGTCCGCGAGACCAAGTCGAGGAGAACCACACGTGCACACGCGAGCCGCCGTCGCCCTCGGGCTGGAGCACCGACCTGTCGCCGGCCTGTTCGGCATGCTGGTCACGGTGGCCCTCGGCCTCAACGTGATCTTCCTGTCGCACTCGTTCCTGGGGATCCCCGAGTGGCCCGGCTTCCGGTTCGCGATGGAGCGCAGCGTGCCCGAGGTGGTCGGGTACGTCTTCACCGCGTGGGCGGCCGGGCTCGCCCTGTATCTCGCCGTCGCGCACCGCCAGGCGGTGCTCGCCGCGTGGGGGGCGGTGTTCGCCGTGCTGCTCGCCGACGACTACCTCATGCTGCACGAGCGGATGGCCAAGGTGGTCTCGGCGAACGTCACGGTGCCGTACCCGTACGGGCAGCCGGTCGGCGAGATCGTCTGGCTCGCGTTCGTCGGGGGCGTGCTGCTGACCGCCGTCACCGTCTCCTACCGCTGGGCGGCACCCGAGTGGCGCGCGTCGTCCCGCGTGCTCACGGCGCTCCTCGCGCTGCTGGTGGTGTGCGGGGTGGGGATCGACGCCGTGCACGGGTTCACGACGAACCGCGGCGTCTGGCACGTGCTGCTCAGCTCGCTGGAGGACGGCGGCGAGGTGCTCCTGCTCGCCGTCGTGGTCACGTTCCTCTACGCGCTCGCCTTCTGCGGCCACCGCTCGACGCCGGACACGCTGACGCGGGGCCGGGCGGCGCTGCGGCCGTGAGCCGCAGGGGCCTCACGCCGTCAGGTACTGGTCCGCCCAGGCGCTGATGATCCGGGCGGCGCGCTTCGCCTGGCCCGGCGCGGTGAGCAGGTGGTCGGCGCCCTCCAGGGACACGAACGAGCGGGGGTGCCGGGCCTCCCGGAAGATCTCCCCGGCGTTCGAGATGTCCACGGTGCTGTCCGTCGGCGAGTGCATCACGAGCAGCGGGGAGCCCAGCTCGCGGATCTTCGAGCGCAGCTCGGCCCGCCGGACGTCCTCGACGAAGTGCCGCTTGAGCGTGAGCGCGCGGCCGCCCACCATCCACTGGGCGTGGCCGTCGTCGAACACCCGGCCCAGGACGGCGTCGTAGTTGTGCTCCGCGTGCCGCGGCTGGACCGGGGCGCCGATGGTCGCGACCGCCTGCACGCCCGGGACGTCGGCGCCAGCGGCGATCACCGCCGCGCCGCCGAAGGAGTGCCCCACGAGGAGGTGCACCGGCATGTCGTGGTCGGCCATGAACTCGGCGGCCCGCACCGTGTCGGCCACCTTGTGCGTGAACGAGCCGTCACCCCAGTCGCCCTCGGAGTCGCCCAGGCCCAGGTTGTCGAAGCGCAGCATCCCGATGCCCTCGATCGCGAGCTGCTTGCAGATCCGCGCCGCGGCCGGCGAGTCCTTGCCCAGCGTGAACCCGTGGGAGAACACTCCCCAGCCCCGCACCTCGCCGTCCGGCCGGTCGATGATGCCCGCGAGGCGCGGCCCCGTGGTGCTCTCGAACGTGACGCGCTCAGCCACGACCACTCCCCTCTCGACGAAGCCGCGATGTTAACGCCACCCGAGTTTCGCGGAGATGACGCCGACGCGCAGCGAGACGGGCGGACCAGGCCCCTGACTCGGCGCACGGCTTGCGTCGAGTCAGGGGCATGGTCGGACCACCCGGCTGACTCGCGTCATCCGGAGCGGGTGAGTCAGTCGGGCGTGGCGCGGTGAGGCGCGCGACGGCGTCCGGCACGGATGCCGTGCTAGGGGACGGTGACCTCGCCGCGCTCGGCCTTCAGCGCGATGTCCGTGCGGTGGTGCGAACCCTTGAGCTCGATCCGCGCCACGCCCTCGTAGGCCCGACGGCGGGCGTCCGCCAGGTCGGTGCCCAGCGCCACGACGGACAGCACGCGGCCGCCCGCGCTGACCAGCTCGCCGGTCTCGGAGAGCCCGGTGCCGGCGTGCAGCACGTGCACCCCGGGGAGCGACTCGGCGTCCTCGATGCCCGTGATCGGGTCGCCCGACCGGGCCGACGCCGGATAGCCCTCGGACGCGACGACCACGGTGACGGACGCCTCGGGGCGCCAGCGCAGGGGCTCCAGGTCGGCGAGCACGCCGCGGGCCGCCGCGAGCAGCACCTCGGACAGCGGCGTCGCCAGCCGGGCCAGCACGGACTGGGTCTCCGGGTCGCCGAAGCGCGCGTTGAACTCGACCACGCGGGTGCCGCGGCTGGTGAGCGCGAGCCCCACGTAGAGCACCCCGGAGAAGGGCGTCCCGCGGCGGGCCATCTCGTCGACCGTGGGCTGGGCCACGCGGCTCAGCACCTCGTCCACGAGACCGGACGGCGCCCAGCCGAGCGGGGTGTACGCACCCATGCCGCCCGTGTTGGGGCCCTCGTCGTCGTTCCCGACACGCTTGAAGTCCTGCGCGGGGACCAGCGGGACCACCGTGGTGCCGTCGCACACGCAGAACAGCGAGACCTCGGGGCCGTCGAGGTACTCCTCGACCACCACCCGGCCGTTGTCGTGGGACAGGCAGGCCGCGCCGTGGGCGAGGGCCGCCGCGCGGTCGTCGGTGACGACCACGCCCTTGCCGGCCGCGAGGCCGTCGTCCTTCACCACGTACGGGGCGCCGAAGGCGTCGAGCGCCGCCTCGAGCTCGGAGACGTCGGTGCACACGTGCGCCATCGCGGTCGGCACGCCGGCGGCGGCCATGACCTCCTTGGCAAACGACTTGGAGCCCTCGAGCCGGGCCGCCTCGCCGGACGGGCCGAAGACCGGGATGCCGGCAGCGCGGACGGCGTCCGCGACGCCCGCGACCAGCGGCGCCTCCGGGCCGACGACGACCAGCTCCGCACCGAGCCGCTCGGCGAGGGCCGCCACGGCGACACCGTCGAGCGGGTCGACCTCGTGCAGCGTGGCGACGCCGGCGATACCCGGGTTGCCCGGCGCGGCGTGCAGCTCGTGGGAGGCGGTGCCGGAGACGTTCTCCCGGTCGAGGGAGTGGACGATGGCGTGCTCGCGGGCACCTGTCCCGATGACGAGGATCTTCACGGTGGCAGAGGTCCTTCTCAGCGCTGGTGGATGAGGTCGTGGACGGGGATGATCTCGTCGCGCTTGGGCCCCACGCCGATCGCGGAGATCCGGGTGCCCGACATCTCCTCGAGCGCCTTCACGTAGGCCTGGGCGTTCTTCGGCAGGTCGTCGAAGGACCGCGCCCGGGAGATGTCCTCCCACCACCCGTCGAGCTCCTCGTAGATCGGCTTCGCGTGGTGGAACGCCGTCTGGTCGGTGGGCATCTCGTCGTGGCGGACGCCGTCGACGTCGTAGGCCACGCAGACCGGGACCTTCTCCATGCCGGTGAGCACGTCGAGCTTGGTGAGCACGATGTCGGTGAGCCCGTTGATCCGGGTCGCGTAGCGCGCGATCACGGCGTCGTACCAGCCGGTGCGCCGGGCGCGACCGGTGGTCACGCCGTACTCGCCGCCGGTCTTGCGGAGGAACTCGCCCTTGTCGTCGAACAGCTCCGTGGGGAACGGCCCCTCGCCGACGCGCGTCGTGTACGCCTTGATGACGCCGATCACGGAGTCGATCCGGGTGGGCCCGACGCCGGACCCGGTCACCGCGCCGCCCGCCGTCGCGCTGGAGGACGTGACGAACGGGTAGGTGCCGTGGTCGATGTCGAGCATCGTCGCCTGGCCGGCCTCGAACAGCACGTTCTTGCCCGCGTCGAGCGCCCTGTTCAGCTCGACCGCGGTGTCCGTGACCATGGGCCGCAGGCGGTCGGCGTACTGGAGCAGCTCGTCGAGCGTCTCGTCGACCGTGATGGCGCGCCGGTTGTAGACCTTCACCAGCAGGTGGTTCTTCTGGTCCAGCGATCCCTCGATCTTGGCCCGCAGGATCTTCTCGTCGAACAGGTCCCACATGCGGATGCCCACGCGGTTGGTCTTGTCGGCGTACGCCGGCCCGATCCCCCGGCCCGTGGTGCCGATGCGGCGCTTGCCGAGGAACCGCTCCGTCACCTTGTCGATGGTGCGGTGGTACGGCGCGATGATGTGGGCGCTGCCCGAGACCAGCAGGCGGGACACGTCCACACCGCGCTCGATCAGCGCGTCGAGCTCCTCGAACAGGACCTCGATGTCCACCACCACGCCGTTGGCGATGACCGGCACCACGCCGGGCGACAGGATGCCCGACGGCAGCAGGTGCAGGGCGTACTTCTCGTCGTCGATGACGACGGTGTGCCCCGCGTTGTTACCACCGTTGAACTTGACCACGTAGTCGACGCGGGAGCCCAGGAGGTCCGTTGCCTTTCCCTTGCCCTCATCGCCCCACTGGGCCCCGACGAGCACGACGCCTGGCATGGATCTCCACCTTCTCGGATTGCTTGGTTGCTCCGCCGAGAGCGCTCCGTTGGCGCCGGCGGGCCGCGCCCGAGTCTACTTCGTGGTGGGCACCAGGGCGCGAACCTCGTCCACCGACGTGCCGGAGTCCACGAGGAACGTGGCGCAGCGCTCGGCCTCGGCCTCCTCGCCGATGCGGTGCGCCGCCTCCGAGAGGGCGAGGAGCGCGCGGAGGAAACCCTGGTTGGGCACGTGGCCGGCCGGGATCGGGCCCTGCCCGCGCCAGCCGGAACGGCGCAGCGCGTCCAGCCCGCGGTGGTAGCCGGTGCGCGCGTAGGCGTACGCCTCCACGTCGCCCGCGGCGGTGCCCGCCGTCAGCGCGCGCTCGGCCAGGACCGCCCACACGAGGGACGACGCCGGGGCCTGGGCCGCGACCTCGACCGGGTCGCCGCCGTCCGCCAGCCGCTCGCGGGCGGTCGGGTGGTCGTCGGACAGCAGCGTCGGGGCCGGGCCCTGGAGCAGGTTCTCGTGGGAGCTCATGCTCGAATTCTCACACCTCGACCACACCTCGGGTCGACGTGGCGCGCAGCCGGGACAACACCGGACAAAGAGGTCGCACAGGATTGCCCTTGGTGCCAACCACAACGGTGAATTTTGCCTTTCATCCGGTGCGATCGAGCAACAGTCGTTACGCTCGACACATGATCGAGATCGCGACGTCTCCCACGACGACGACGCTCGTGATCGCCGGCGACCTCGACCTCGCCGAACGAGACCAGTTCCCGGAGATCGCAGCGCGCGTGGTCGGCCTGCGCCGGCAGCTGCTCGTCATCGACATGTGCCGGGTGACCTTCATGGACTCCACCGGGGCCGCGTTCCTCATCTCGCTGGCCGACGCCGGCCGCAAGCGCGGGGGCGCCACCGTCATCCGCGGCGCCGACGAGCGGGACCTGTTCGTGCTCGAGGTGTGCGGGGCCATGGAGCTCTTCCGCGTGGACGACGAGCACTCGTGCGAGCCGGCCGCCCCCGACTCGGGGTTCGCCGTCATGACGTCGCGCGACGACGACACGTCGCCGTTATCCCACCGCGACGCGTCCACCGCGTAAAACGTTTCCCAAGGGTCTCGCCGACGCGGCACACGGAGCCCGAAGGTCTCGGGAGATCCGCCCGCGATGACCGAAGGTCTCCTACTTGGGCGGTGTCGGCTGACGGCGCAGCTTGGCCCAGACCAGCTTGCCCGAGCCCGACGGACGCCAGCCCCACTCGGCCAGCCGGTCCACGATCTGCATGCCGAACCCGCCCAGGCGGTTCGGGTGCCCGTCGGTGGCGACCGGCGGCGCCGGGTTGTTGTCCTCGACCTCGATGCGCAGCCCGTCGCCCGTGTCGTACAGGCGCAGCGCGATGTGCCCCCAGCCGTGCAGCACGCCGTTCGCCACCAGCTCGGAGACCACCAGCTCGGCCTGCGCGGACTCCTCGATGCCCCAGGCCTGGCAGGTGCGCAGCACCGCGTGCCGGGCCCGGCCGATCGAGGACGGCTCGCTCGGCAGCATCCAGCGCCGCCAACGCGGTGACAGGGCCGTCTCCGCGGCGTCGCCCGCCGGGTCGGGGATCCGGACGACGACGATCGCCACGTCGTCCTCGGGCGCGTCCGCCAGGCGCGACAGCAGCTCCTCGCCCACGCCCGCCGCGTCGCGGGCCGTGATCGCCGACGCCGTCTCCAGCAGGGCCTCCAGGCCCAGCCGCAGGGACCGGTCGCGGCGTTCGATGAGGCCGTCGGTGTAGAAGAGGAGCGTGTCACCAGGATGCAGCTTGGCCTCGCCCGTGGTCCGTTCCCGGGAGCCGAAGCCGACGAGCGCACCACCGCCGTCGTCCAGCTTGATCACCTCGCCGGCGCGCAGCAGGAGCGGCGGCAGGTGGCCCGCGCGGGAGTAGCCGACCGTCCAGGTGTCCGGCTCCTCCTCGCGCTGCAGGGAGGCGTACACCATGCTCGCCGAGCGCGGGATGCCCATGCCGGCCACGAGCTGGTCGACTCGTTCGAGCACCCGGCTCGGCGTGGACAGCTCGAACGCGTAGGAACGCACCACCGAGCGCAGCTGGCCCATGGTCGCGGCGGCCTCGACGTCGTGCCCGACGACGTCGCCGATCACCAGCCCGACCAGCTCCGGCGAGATCTGCAGCACGTCGTACCAGTCGCCGCCGACCTGCGCGTGCTCGGCGTTGGGGGCGTAGTAGGTCCACACGTCGAGGCCCGCGACGTCGGCCTGCTCGGGGAGCATGGCGCGCTGCAGGGTCTCGGCGAGGCGGTGCTCGCGCGCGTACATCCGCGCGTTGTCGATGGCGCTGCCCGCACGGCGCGCCACGACCTCGATCACGGTGCGCAGCGTGTCGGGCTCGTCGGCCTCGACGTAGTCGCCCGGCTCGTCCTCGTCCGGCACGATCACGACGAGTCCGAGCACGTCCCGCCGGCCGGCGACGGGGTGCACCACGACGGAGTCCGGCGCCTTGCCGAGCTCGTCCGCGAGCCGCAGCGTGAGGTCGCGCTGGAGCCAGCCCGACGCCGAGTGCGGGGCGTGCGGGATGTCGAGGTGCAGCGTGACGGGGCCGTCGAGCACGCCGTCGAGCACGTCCTGGACCGAGTCCACGACCTCGAGGATCGGCATGGGGCCCGTGGTCACGGAGTCGCCGAGCGCGTCGGTCTGCGGACGGCGGCGCTGCGTCTTGTCCGCGATGTTGTCGCCCTCGATGTACCGCGCGTGCCGGCGACCGCGGCCGCTCGGCGGTGCGGCGACGTCGACGCCGGCGGCGTGCTTGAGGCCGTCGTCGTTCACGTAGAAGCCCGCCCAGCGCACCATCGACTGGAGCAGCTCGGCGATGTCGCGCAGGGCGTACGGGTACTCGAGGTCCGTCAGGATCTCGGTGGTCTGCGCGATGAGGTCGAGGTCCTCGCGCTGCTGCCGCTCGATCTCCAGGCTCGCGAGCTGGGCGGCGTGCCGCTCCATGTGCTCGGAGACGTCCACACTGAACCCGACCCAGTGGGTGATGCGGTCGTCGTGGCCGGCCCGGGCTGGGGTGAGCGTGAGCTGCGCCCAGCCGTGCGTGCCGCCCCGCAGGTGCGACCGCACCGTCGCGTGCACCTCCTGGCCCGCGTTCACCAGCTCGGTCATCCGCTCCAGGTCCTGCGGCTCGACGAGCATCTCGCCGAGCCGGCGCACGGTGTACCCGGCGAAGTCGCTGAAGCGCACGCCCGCGTAGCGCTCGAACGCCTGGTTGGCCCAGAGCATGGGCATGCCGTCCTCGGTGGGACCGGTCAGGAACACGGGGAGGCCGACGGACACCGCGGCGCGCAGCACCACGTCGCCGACCGACGGCGGAAGGGTGCGCGGGATGCCCGACCCCGAGAGCCGCGAGCGCGGGTCCGTGCCCGGCACCCGGTGGGTGCCGCCCGAGGGCGTGCCGGACGGGATGCTCGGCGGCACGCTGGCGGCCGGCGGCGGTACGGCGCGGCCGTTGGCATGCCCGCTCCCGTTCCGGTTCGCCGAGTCGTCGTCCGACGACACGTTCACGGGTGCGTCGGATCGTGCGTTCGATGATGCGTTCGGGGTTGCGTTCGGCGCGTCGCCGGATGTTCCGCCGATGATGCCGTGCGAAATTCCGTCCTGGGTCGGACCGAGGCCGAAAGTGGAAAGGCCGGGGTGCCGCGGCGGCGGAGAGGACGGTGTCAGACCGGATGAATCGGTCAAAATGCCCTCCCTACGGTATCTAATGCTCGAGGTGCTGTTCCAGCAGGACATTCAACCGTAGATTGGGACAGTCCGAGATCTGAACCTCAACCTCTATCATCGGACCGATACAGCGTCACGACCACTGCTCCCGGAAGGAGAACCGTGCAGGACGGAACCTACGACCCGCCGCGCGGTCCGCAGGGCGGGAGCCCCCAGGACCCCGGCCATCAGACCCCCGAGATCGGCGATCCTGCGAGCATCCACGTCATCGTGGGCCGCTCGCGCGCACGGATCGTCCTCTCCGGAGAGATCGACGCCGACATCGGCGGTGACCTGCACGAGGCGACGGCCGCGGCCGAGGAGTCTCGTCTTCCCGTCGAGATCGACGCGCACCACGTGACCTTCATGGACTCGTCCGGCGTCGCGTTCCTCGCCCGCCTCGCGAGCCGCAGCCCGCACCGCGTGCGCGTGCTGCGGGCGCCTCCGACGGTGCGGTTCCTGCTGGAGGTCACCCGGATCGGCGACCTCCTCGACATCGTGGACGAGGACCCGGGCTTCGAGCTCGACGACGACGGCCCGTCGGGCCCGCCGTCGGGCACCGCCCCGGCACCGGCGAACGTGGGCGGCCCGCCGTCTTCCTGAACGCAGCTGCTCTGAACGCAGACGATCGGTAAAAGGTCAGGTGATCGGTAGCCCGGGCTACCGATCACCTGACCTTTTACCGATCACGCGAGCGGAGTGCTCACATCTTGTGGCCGGCCGAGCGGAGCTGCTGGCAGGCCTCGACGATGCGGGCGGCCATGCCGGCCTCCGCCGTCTTGCCCCAGGCGCGCGGGTCGTAGGCCTTCTTGTTGCCGACCTCGCCGTCCACCTTGAGCACGCCGTCGTAGTTCTTGAAGAAGTGGTCGGCCACCGGACGCGAGAACGCGTACTGGGTGTCGGTGTCGATGTTCATCTTGATGACGCCGTTGTCGACGGCCGCGGAGATCTCCTCCGCCGTCGAGCCCGAACCACCGTGGAAGACGAGGTCGAACGGCATCTCCTTGCCGATCTCGGCGCCCACGGCCTTCTGGATGTCGAGCAGGATCTCCGGGCGGAGCTTGACGGCGCCCGGCTTGTACACGCCGTGCACGTTGCCGAAGGTCAGGGCCGTCAGATAGCGGCCGCGCTCGCCGGCGCCGAGGGCCTTGATCGTGGCCAGGCCGTCCTCGGGCGTCGTGTACAGCTTGTCGTTGATCTCGGCGGTGTGGCCGTCCTCCTCGCCACCCACGACGCCGATCTCGATCTCGAGGATCGTGCGCGCGGCCTGCGACAGCTCGAGCAGCTCGGCGGCGATCACGAGGTTCTCCTCGATCGGCACGGTGGAGCCGTCGAACATGTGCGACTGGAACGTCGGCAGGCCGCCGTTCTTGACCTGCTCCGCCTCGATGGCCAGCAGGGGCTTGACCCAGGAGTCGAGCTTGTCGGCCGTGCAGTGGTCCGTGTGGATGGCGATGTTGACGCCGTAGCCCTTGGCGACCTCGGTGGCGTAGGCCGCCAGCGCGAGGGAACCCGAGACCCGGTCCTTCACCGTCGAGCCCGACGCGTACTCGGCGCCGCCCACGGAAACCTGGATGATGCCGTCCGACTCCGCCTCGGCAAAGCCCTGAAGTGCGGCAGTAACGGTCTGCGACGAGGTGATGTTGACCGCGGGGTAGGCGAACTTGCCGGCCTTCGCCCGGTCGATCATCTCGGCGTAGACCTCAGGGGTTGCGATGGGCATCTGCGAAACTCCAAACGAATGGTGAGGTGGGCGGTCGCAAGCGTGTCCAAGGCCGCCCGGGGATGCACCATCGATCTTGCCATGATCCACCGGCAGTCGTGTGCGGTCGTTCGACAGTCGAACGGCCGAAACACTGTGGTTTTCGACTTTCAGAGGGCCGCGGACGGGCTGCGGGCGAGCTCCGGACGAGGTCAGCTCGGCGGGTGGTCGACCGGCCGGTCCTCGGGGTTGCGGCCGCGGATCGGGGTGAAGAAGGCGACGCCGACCACACCGAGGTAGATGGCCGCGACGGCGAGCAGCGGACCCGAGGCGCCGAACCGGGCCGCCGCGGCGGTGAGCGCGGCGGCGCCCAGCGGCGCGAGGCTGTGGTGGATGGTCCAGAACGCGGCGGTGACGCGCCCGAGCAGCGCGTCCGGCGTGATCATCTGCCGCAGAGACATCGACGAGACGGCCGCGAGCATCAGCCCGAACCAGAACCCGAGCACAGCGGTGCCGATGACCAGCACGTCCTGGCTCAGCGCGAGGACGGCCGCGGCCACGCCGCAGAGGGTCATGGCGCCGAGCCAGAGGGTGCCGAACCCGAGTCTGCGGCGCAGCCAGGCGGACAGGGCCGCCGCCACGCACGTGCCGACGCCCGCCGCGGCCATCACGTACCCGACCACGTTCTCGCTCTGCCCCAGGCCGTGCCGCACCTGGTAGATGATCACGTCGGTCAGGCCGAGGGTGACGAACGTGGTGATCGTCAGGAAGACCGTCAGCGCCCGGAGCACCGGGCGCCCCCACAGGAACCGGGCGCCGGTCACGAACCCGGTCCGCAGGTCGCGGCCCAGGCCGGGCCGGTCCGCCGGGGTCGCGGTGGGCGCCACCCGCGAGAGCCGGACGGCGAGGAGCCCGAGCGCCGAGACGCCGAAGGTCGCCGCGTCGACGGCGATGGCCGCCGTGACCCCGAGCGCGGCCGCGACCAGCCCGGCGAGCGCCGGCCCGCCGATGCTGGCGAGGGAGGCCGTGGCCTGGAGCTTGCTGTTGGCCTCGGCGACCCGGTCCCGGCCCACGATGTTCGGCACGGCCGTGATGTACGTGATCTGGAAGAGCTGGCCGAACACCGACGCCACGGCCGCGACGACGAAGAGCAGCCACACCTGTGGGTCGATCGCCCAGCACACGGGCACGGCAGCGAACAGGAGCAGGCGCGCCACGTCGCACGCGACGAGGAGCCGACGGCGGTCGAACCGGTCGACGATCGCCCCGCCGACCAGGCCCATCAGGAGCGACCCGGCCGCCATGACGCTGGTCAGCAGGCCCATCTGCACCAGCGAGCCGGTCGCCTCCAGCATCAGCAGCGGGAACGCGACCACCGAGAAGGAGTCCCCCAGCACCGAGAACGTCTGGGTGCCCCAGAAGACGAGGAAGTTCCGGTCACGCGCGAGGGATCGCCGGTTCACCCGACGATCCTGTCCGAGCCACGAGCCCCGGGCAACGGAGTTTCCCCGGTGTCCGTCGACCGCGGCCGCCTCAGAGACCGAGCGTTCGCAGCGTCGCCACGGTGACCGAGCCCAGCGTGACCAGGATCGCGAACGTCCATTCGGCCGGGGTCAGCCGGACCCTGCCCACCTCGACCCGGCGGGTCAGGTTCTTGGGCGCACGGACCTGCTGGCGGATCCGTTCGAGGTCCTCCGCGAGCCTGACCATCGGGCTCGTCCGCTTCAGCAGCCTGACCTGCCAAGGACGCTCGATGAGCCCGACCGTCGCGGACCCGCCCTCCCGGTCCGTCACCACCAGCCCGGTGTCGTCGTGCCGAACCTCCGCCACGTCACCCCAGGAGTAGTCGTGCTGCCTCGCCCCCGAGCGGATCGAGAGCCTGACGCCGTCCGCCCGGACCGCGTTCCCGTCACTGACGAGCATGACGAGGCAGAGACCGATGGTGAGTGCCGCGGCCACCCATCCGTCGACCACCCGGCCCTCCGTGTGCACGAACGCCTTGTCCACGGGGTAGTGGGCGAACACGTACGGGATCCCCACGAGGATCGGCAGCAGCACGACCCGTGACGCCCAGACGGAGATGCGGGAGGGCCAGACGTACGGCAGACGCACCCCGCCGTCGGGCATGCGGCGGGCCGTGCCGCGGCCCGCACCCCGCACCGGGATACGGCCGACCGGGTACTCCGTGACCATGCGTGCTCCTCCTGCTCAGCGGCCGCGTGGCCGTGCAGGCAGGACAGTAACGGCTCGGTGAGGCCTGCGGGCGCTCGCCTCAGGCGTGCTGCTCCATCCAGGTGTGCATGGCGATCGCGGCGGCCGCGCCCGCGTTGATCGAGCGGGTCGAGCCGTACTGGGTGATGTGCAGCACGACGTCGCACGCCGCCTGCGCCTCCGCCGTCAGGCCGGTCGACTCCTGGCCGAACAGCAGCACGCACTCGCGCGGCAGCGCGTGCCCCTCGATGGGCACCGAGCCGGGCACGTTGTCGATGCCGACGATCGGCAGGCCGCCGGCCCACTCCGCCAGCGCGGCGGCGTCCGGGTGGTGCGTCACGTGGAGGTACCGGTCGGTGACCATCGCGCCCCGGCGGTTCCACCGGCGTCGGCCCACGATGTGCACGCCCGCCGCGTTGAAGGCGTTGGCGGTGCGGACCACCGAGCCGATGTTGAGGTCGTGCGCCCAGTTCTCGATCGCCACGTGGAACGGGTGCCGGCGCGTGTCCAGGTCCGCGACGATCGCCTCCACCGACCAGTACCGGTACTGGTCGGCCACGTTCCGACGGTCGCCGGCGGCGAGCAGCTCGGGGTCGTAGCGAGGGTCGTCGGGCAGGACGCCGGGCCAGGGTCCGACGCCGACCCGGGGCTCGGCCGCGGACGGGGTCTCGACGGGCTCGCTGGTCATGCCGGTCATTGTGCCCCGCTACGCTCGATGCATGCTGACGACCGCACTCCCGGAAGTCGTGTCCGGACTGGCCGCCACCCCTGTCCACGCAGCGCCCGTGCCGCAGCTCCTGGGCATCGACTGGATGGACCCGAACTACCTCATCGAGCGGTTCGGGGACGCCGCGCTGGTGGGCATCGCGCTCGTCATCTTCGTCGAGACCGGACTGCTGTTCCCGATCCTGCCCGGCGACTCGCTGCTGTTCACGGCGGGCGCGCTCGTGGCGCAGGGCACGCTGCAGATCAACGTCGCGGTGCTCTGCCTCATGCTGTTCGCCGCCGCGTTCCTCGGCGACCAGACCGGCTACCTGATCGGCCGCAAGGCCGGCCCCAAGATCTTCGACAAGCCGGACTCGAGGCTCTTCAAGCGGTCCTACATCGACCAGACCAACGCCTACTTCGACAAGTACGGCGGTCGCACCATCATCGTCGCGCGGTTCGTGCCGATCGTGCGCACCTACGCCCCGGTCGCCGCCGGCGTCGGCAAGATGTCGTACCGGCACTTCGTCACGTTCAACGCGATCGGCGCGCTGCTGTGGGCGGTCGGCGTGACCCTGCTGGGCTACGTGCTCGGCAACTTCACGTTCGTCAAGGAGAACATCGAGGCGCTGCTCGTCCTCATCGTGCTCGTCTCCGTGATCCCGATGATCGTCGAGATCTGGCGGGCGAGGCGCGCGGAGAAGGCGGCCGCGGCGGTTGCCCCCGAGGGGTCCGCGCCGTCGGACGACGCCGCACTGACGGGCGCGCCGCGGGACCCGCGGGCGTAGCCGAGGGGCCCGCGGGCGCAGCCGAGGGACCGTGCCAGGCAAGCATCACTGCTCGGGGAGGGTTACAGAGACGTAGCAGTGCTCACTCTCCGTAACCCTCCCCGGGCAGCAACCGTTGCCTCGTCGGCGGGATCTGCCACGGACAAGGCTTGCGGGTCCGAGACACTAGGCTGGCGCCCATGATCGAGCGGACCACGGAAGCCTGGCTCACGGACATGGACGGCGTGCTGGTGCACGAGGGCACGGCCCTCCCCGGCGGCCCCGAGTTCATCAAGGCGCTGCGGGACAAGGAGCTGCCGTTCCTCGTCCTGACCAACAACTCGATCTTCACGCCGCGCGACCTGCGTGCCCGGCTCTCGTACAGCGGGATCGACGTGCCGGAGGAGAACATCTGGACGTCGGCGCTGGCCACGGCACAGTTCGTCGCGGACCAGATCCCGAACGGCAGCGCGTACGCCATCGGCGAGGCGGGCCTGACGACGGCGCTGCACCAGGCGGGCTACACGCTCACCGAGTCCGACCCCGACTACGTGGTGCTCGGCGAGACCCGCACCTACTCGTTCGAGGCGATCACCAAGGCGATCCGGCTGATCGTCGACGGCGCCCGGTTCATCTGCACCAACCCGGACGTCACCGGGCCGTCGCAGGAGGGGCTGCTGCCCGCCGCGGGCTCGGTCGCCGCCATGATCACGGCGGCGACGGGCCGGCAGCCCTACTACGTGGGCAAGCCCAACCCGGTGCTGTTCCGGTCCGCGCTGAACCTGATCGGCGCGCACTCGGAGTCGACCACGATGGTGGGCGACCGCATGGACACCGACATCCTGGGTGGCATGGAGGCCGGCCTGCAGACGTTCCTGGTGCTCACGGGGTCGACGTCGATCGAGGAGGTCGAGAAGTACCCGTTCCGGCCGAGCCACGTGGTGAACTCGATCGCGGACATCGTCGACCTGGTCTGAGCCGGCCCGATCAGGTCAGGCCGGGGATCCCGAACCCGTCGATCGTCCCGCCCGACTCGAAGCGCGGGCCGCCCTTCTCCATGGGCAGCACGATGCGCGCGACGTCGGCGACCCGCTTGGCGCGCTCGGTCAGCGACGTCACGTCCGTGCGGCCCGGACGCCAGAGCAGCACCGACGGCCCCTCGATGCGCAGCCGGGAGCCGTGGAAGTCGGGCAGCATCACGATGTTCGCGAGGCGGGCGTCCAGGGCTCGGCGCGCGAAGAACTCGTCGGAGGTGCGCACGAGCCACTGGCCGTCGAAGGCGGGGTTGTCGATCTGGACGTCCTGCGCCCCGAAGAGCTTCTGCCACTTCTCCCGCAGCCCCTCGGGCGACAGGTCGACCACGGGCTCACCCGGGAGCGCGTCGAGCGCCACCACGTGCGCCGTGCGGCGCAGCCCGATGCGGCGCGTGTCGCCCTCCGTGCCGGACCGCCAGGTGTAGGTGAACGAGACGATGTCGAAGCCGTCGACGTTCCCGCGGACCACGTCGCGCGCCGTCCGGTCCAGGCCGATGCCGAACGGCCGGCCGCTCCACCGCTGCGCGAGCACGGGGTCGGTGCCGACGTACTCCCAGCCGTTCGCCTCGGCCCAGCGCTCGACGTCCTGCGCGCGCCCACGTCCCATGACACGCACCGCGGCGATGGTGAAGACGACGACGCCGACCACGAGCAGGACTAATGCGACAAATGGCCCCATGAACTTAAAGATACAGTAGGGCTAGGCAAAAGTCTCCACGAGGGAGTGATATGGGGACGGCCAGCGGCTCAGGCGAGACCCAGGTCCTCGAGGCCGTAGAGGTAGTGGTACGGCACTCCGAGCGCCTCGATCTTCTCGCCCGCGCCGGTGGCCCGGTCCACGATCGTGGCCACGCCCAGCACCTCGGCGCCGGCGGCCCGGGCGGCCTCGATCGCCGCGATCGGCGAACCACCCGTCGTGGTCGTGTCCTCGACGACGACCACCTTGCGGCCCGCGATGTCGGGCCCCTCGATCTGGCGCTGCATGCCGTGCGCCTTCGCCGCCTTGCGCACCACGAACGCGTCGAGGTCCTGGCCGCGCGAGGCCGCGGCGTGCAGCAGCGCGTCCGCGATCGGGTCGGCACCGAGCGTGAGGCCGCCGACGGCGTCGATCTCGGCCGTGCCGAGGCCGACCTCCTCGAGGTGGTCCAGGAGCACGTGCCCCACGAGCGGGGCGGCCCGGTGGTGCAGCGTGATGCGGCGCAGGTCGACGTAGTAGTCGGCCTCCTTGCCGGAGGACAGGGTCACCTTGCCGTGCACCACGGCAAGCTCCTTGATGAGCTCGGCGAGCTGCTCGCGCGGGGTCGGGGAGAAGTCAGCGTTCACGGTGCAAGGGTACGTCGCGCGTCCGGCGCGGCCCCGCGCGTCCGGCGGGCCCCCGGACGCCGGATGCGGACCACGGTCCGGGTTGCCGTCCGACTCTGGGAAGGTTCTGCTGTGAGCATCATGGACAACGCGGTGTACGTGGACGGCAGGCGCACGGCCAACCCCGCCAGTATCGAGGAGACCTGCGAGACGACCCGCGAGCGCGGCGGGATCGCCTGGGTCGACCTGTCGTGGCCGGCACCGGCCGAGATCGAGGCCGTCGCCGCGGAGTTCGCCCTGCACCCGCTGGCGGTCGAGGACGCGATCCACGCGCACCAGCGCCCCAAGGTGGAGCACTATGACGACGTGCTGTTCGTGGTGCTGCACCCCGCTCGGAGCGTCGACGACGACGGCGACGGGCACGTCGACCGCGTCGAGTTCGGCGAGGTGCACGCGTGGGTGGGCCCGGACTTCGTCGTCACGGTCCGGCGGTCCGTCACACCCGACCTCGGCGCGATGCGCGACCGGCTGGAGAAGGACCCGGACCTGCTGCGCCTCGGACCCGTCGCGATCCTGGCGGCGCTGCTGGACGAGGTCGTGGACACGTACCGACCCGTGGTCACGCGGCTGCGCGGCGACATCGACCAGATCGAGGACCAGCTCTTCTCCCGCGACCCCGAGGTGTCGTTCCGGATCTACGAGGCGACCCGCGAGGTGATCGGCCTGCAGCGTGCCACCAGCCCGCTGGTGGAGATGCTCCAGGACCTCTACGACGCCAAGCGGGAGTACGCCGACGAGCAGTCCACCGCCGCGCACGCGGACGCCTCGCACCCCGACGGCAACGTGCAGGACCACCGCTGGGTCGAGCTGCTGCGGAACCTGCGCAACGTGCTCGACCACGCGATCAAGCACGCGGAGACCTCGGACACGTTCCGGTCGCTGCTCACCAACGCCCTCAACGTGCACTCGACGCTGGTGACGCAGGAGCAGAACGAGGAGACCCGTCGGATGACGGAGATCAGCCTCAAGCAGGACGAGCAGATGAAGAAGATCTCCGCGTGGGCGGCCATCCTCTTCGCGCCCACGCTGATCGGCACGATCTACGGCATGAACTTCGACCACATGCCCGAGCTGCACTGGACCTTCGGGTACCCGCTCGCGATCGCGGGGATGCTCGGCCTGGGCGGGATCTTCTACTGGATCTTCAAGCGCGTCGGTTGGCTCTGACGGGGGCGCCGCGCGCCGACAGGCCGGGCCTCGTCAGCGGTAGCTGCCGACCGCCCGGACGGCCCACCGGGGCATGATCCGCAGGGCCGCCGAGGCGACCTTGTAGCGCACCGAGGGTGTCGAGAGCACGACGCCGCGGCGCACGTCCGCGAGCGCCGTCCGGACCACGTCCTCGGCCTCCAGCCAGCCCCACTCCGGGACGATGGCGGACTCGGCGATGCCCGCCCGCGCGTGGAACTCGGTGTGCGTGAACCCGGGGGCCACCACGGTGACCGTGACGCCGGTGCCCTTGAGCTCGGCCGCCAGCGACTCGCTGAACGTGCGCACGTACGCCTTGGCGGCGGCGTAGGAGCCGCCCGCGGTGAGGGCGGCGACGGAGCCGACGTTCAGGATCGCGCCGCGCCGCCGTTCGAGCATCTGCCCGACGGCGGCGTGGCTGAGCTCGACGACGGCCTTGACCATGACGTCGATGCCCCGGCGCTCGGTGGTGATCCGGCCGGTCGAGAACGGCGAGCTCGTCGCGAACCCCGCGTTGTTGACGAGCAGCCCGACGGGGCGCAGGTCGCCGTCCTCGGGCCGGCCGCCGACGACGGCGAGCCGCCGCGCGACCCGCGCGACGTCGTCGGGCACGGAGAGGTCCGCCGGCAGGACCTCGACGGCCACGCCCGTGGCGGCGTGGAGCTGGGCGGCGACGTCGGCCAGCCGCCGGTCGTCGCGCGCCACCAGCACCAGGTCGTGCCCGGCCGCCCCGAGCTGTCGTGCGAACTCCAGGCCCAGGCCGGCGGACCCGCCGGTGATCAGTGCTGTACCCATGAGGGCACCCTAGGCCTCCTCGGCCCGCTCGCGACGCTTGAGCCAGAGGCCCACGACCAGGAGCACCACGATCGCGACGTACGCGGTCGCGGCGAACGGGCTGGACACGAGGTAGGTCAGGTCGCCCTGGCTGATGGCGAGGGACCGGCGCAGCCGGTCCTCCGCCATCGGGCCGAGGATCATGCCGACCACGAGGGGGGCCACGGGGTACCCGTACCGGCGCATGAAGAACCCGGCCAGGCCGATGAGCGCCAGGAGCAGCACGTCCACGGGCGAGAAGTTCAGCGCGTAGGAGCCCAGCGCGCCGAACAGGAGGATGCCCGCGTACAGGTAGTGCCGCGGGATGCGCAGCACCTTGACCCACATGCCCACCAGCGGCAGGTTCAGCACCACCAGCATGAGGTTGCCGATGTAGAGGCTGGCGATCAGCGCCCACACCAGGGCGGACTCGCTCTGCAGCAGCAGCGGGCCGGGCTGGATGCCGTAGGACTGGAAGGCGACGATGATGATCGCCGCCGTCGCCGTCGTGGGCAGGCCCAGGGTGAGCAGCGGGACGAGCACGCCCGACGACGCCGCGTTGTTGGCGGCCTCCGGACCGGCGACGCCCTCGATCGCGCCCCTGCCGAACTGCTTGCGCCGCGGACCGGCGAGCCGGCGTTCGGCGGCGTAGGACAGGAAGGTCGCGACGTCGGCCCCGCCCGCCGGGATGGTGCCCACCGGGAAGCCGATCGCGGCGCCGCGCAGCCACGGCTTCCAGGACCGGCGCCAGTCGTCTCGCTTCATCCAGGTGCGCCAGCCCTTCTCGACCGGGATGATCCGGACCGGGCCGTGCCGCATCCGCGAGCCCACGTACAGGGCCTCCCCCACGGCGAACAGCCCGACGGCGACGATCACGACGTCGATCCCGTCGGCCAGGTTGAGCACGCCGAACGTGAAGCGCTGCTGGCCGGTCAGCGTGTCCGTGCCGACCAGCCCGAGGAACAGGCCGAGGGCGAGCGCGGCGATGCCGCGGGGCACCGAGGAGCCGAGCAGCGCGCCCACGGTCACGAAGGCGACCACCATGAGGGCGAAGTAGTCGGGCTCGCCGAGCTGCACCGCCCAGCGGGCGATCACGGGCGCCAGGAAGGTCAGCGCCACCGTGGCGAGCGAGCCTGCGACGAACGAGCCGATGGCGGCCGTGGCGAGCGCGGCGGCACCGCGCCCGGCGCGCGCCATCTTGTTGCCCTCGATCGCCGTGACGATCGAGGCAGACTCGCCGGGGGTGTTGAGCAGGATCGACGTGGTCGATCCGCCGTACATGCCGCCGTAGTAGATGCCGGCGAAGAGGATGATCGCCGCCGTCGGCTCCAGCGTGTACGTCAGGGGCAGGAGCAGGGCGATGGCCATGGCCGGGCCGATGCCCGGCAGCACGCCCACCGCGGTACCGATGAACACGCCGAACAGCGCGTACAGCAGGTACATCGGGTGCAGCACGGTGGCGAACCCGTCGATCAGGGCCGAGAAGTTATCCACGGAGGAACGGCACCCCTTCCAGCAGCGGCCCGGCCGGGAGCGACAGCCCCAGCAGCCCGCCGAAGATCACTTGGATGACCAGGCCCAGCACGAGCCCGACCAGTGCGGCGCGCCACCACGGGCGGGCGCCCAGGATCACCGCGGCGCCCGCGAACAGGAGCGCGGCGGCGAACGGCCAGCCCACGACGTTGATCGCGAACACGTGCACCACCAGGGTGACCACGAGCAGCACGACCGTGAGCCAGTCGGTCCGGACGGTGGGGTCGACGTCCTCGCCGCCCTCCTCCTCGCCGGCCCGGCCGCTCAGGATCAGGACGGTCAGCACGACGCCCGCGGCGACGAGCATGCCGCCCACCAGGTACGGGAAGGCCCGGGGGCCGAGCGTGTTGGTCGAGCCCGGGACGGTGATGCTCCCGGCGGCCACCAGCACGTAGGCCCCGAGGGCGGTCGTGGCCAGGGCCAGCACGAGCTCGCCCCACCTGCGGCGCGGCCGTTCGTCCACCCCTGGGCCCGGGGTGCCCGACGGCGGAGGGCCGGCCTCCGCCGTCGGCTCACCCGCGCGGGCGGGCGCCTCGGGCGCCGTACCGTCCGACGTCACCGGACGAGCCCGATGTCCTTGAGCACCGCCAGGGACTCCGCGATGTTGCCCTCGAGGTACGTGTCGAACTCGTCGCCGGCGAGGAAGGCGTCGTCCCAGCCCTTCTCCTCGAGCGTGGCCTGCCACGACTCGGACCGGGCGAGCTCGGTGACCGTGGTGGTCAGCGCCTCCCGCTCGGCGTCGTCGATCGTGCCCGGGGCGACCACGCCGCGCCAGTTGGTGAGGACCACGTCGTACCCGGCCTCGGTGAGGGTCGGCGTGTCGGGCAGGGCCTCGACGCGCTCCTCGCCGGAGACGGCGAGCGCCCGCAGCTCGCCCGCGGCGACCTGCTCCGCGTACTCGCTGACCCCCGAGATGCCCGCGCTCACGTTGTTGCCGAGCAGCGCCGCCAGCGACTCGCCGCCCCCGGAGTAGGCGATGTAGTTGAGCTTGGTGCCGATGTTCTCCGACGGGATGCCGCCGGCCTGCATCAGCATCCCGGCGAGGATGTGGTCGGTACCGCCCGCGGACCCGCCGGTGATCGAGACCTTCTTGCCGTTCTCCTTGATGTCGGCGACGAGGTCGTCGACGTTCTGGTACGGCGACTCCTTCGGCACCACGATGACCTCCTGCTCCTCGGTGAGGCGCGCGATCGGGGTCGTGTGCTCGATCCGGGCCTGCGACTGGTTGGTCTCGACGGCCCCCACCATGACCAGGCCCATCACGAGCAGGGTGTTCGGGTCGGTGGCGTTGGCGATGTTCGCCAGGCCCACCGTGCCGCCCGCGCCGTCCACGTTGGTGACCGTGGCCGAGCCGACCAGGCCCTCCTCCTGCAGGTCGGCCTGCATGGCGCGGCCGGTCTGGTCCCAGCCGCCACCGGGCCCGGCGGGCACCACGATGCTGAGCTCGTCGATCGCGGTGTCGCCGCCACCGCCGTTCGACTCCAGGACCGAACAGCCGGCGAGCGCCAGGGCCAGGACGATTCCGACGGGGGCAGCCCCGGACCGGATGATGCGCATGTCTCCTCCTCGAGCGGATGCGTGTGCGGACGGTCGGGGCCGGCTACGCCGCCGGTCCTCTGTCCGTCCGGGCGTGAGCGTAGGGAGCGGCGGCCGTGCCGCCCCGGTTCTGGTCGCAACGAAGGTTGTGGTCGTTTCGGTCACGCCGCGCGGCTACCGCGCCGACGACGAACCGGTGCACACTGGCCCCCGTGAGAAGAGCGATGACGCTCCGGGTGCAGCTCCTGGCGCTGCAGGTCGTCATCGTGCTCGTGCTCGTGTGCACGACCGGGCTCGTGGCCTCCACCCTGCAGGAACGACAGCTCCGCGAGGCCTACGTCGACCGCATGTCCGGCGTGGCCCAGTCGGTCGCGCGCCTGCCCGCGATCCACGACGCGTTCGACGACGAGGACCCGGCCGCGACGATCCAGCCGATCGCCGAGGTGATCCGCGAGGCCTCCGAGGTCACGTACGTGGTCGTCACCGACGAGCACGGCGTGCGCTACTCCCACCCCGACCCGGAGCAGATCGGGCAGCGGGTCTCGACGGACCCGTCGGTGCCGCTGTCCGGGAAGGTGTGGACGGGCACGCAGACCGGCACCCTGGGCACGTCGTGGCGCGTCAAGGTGCCCGTCTTCGGCGACGCGGCCGACGACTCCTCGCCCGCCCCGGTGATCGGCACCGCCAGCGTCGGGATCCTGGAGTCCGAGCTGCGCGCCGACCTGACCGACGACCGGGGCTGGCTGCTCGCCGCGCTCGCCGTGGCCGCCGTCGTCGGGGTGCTCTGCGCGGCCTGGGTGACGCGCCTGGTGCGCCGCAGGATCTACCTGCTCGAACCCGAGGACATCGCGACCCTGCTGGAGACCCGCGGGCTCACGGACGCCCTGCGCTCCCAGTCGCACGAGTTCGCCAACACGGTGCACGTCATCTCGGGGCTCCTGGAGCTGGGTCGCACGGAGGAGGCGGTCGCCTTCATCGAGCGGTCCGGCCACGGCGGGCTGCTCACCGCGTCCGCCGTCGCGCCGGGCGTCCGGTCCCCCGAGATCGCCGCGCTGCTGCTGGTCAAGGCGATCACCGCGCGGGAGCGGGGCGTGGCGCTCGACGTCGCGGACGAGTCCGTGCTCGACGCGCCGACGACGCCGGACGCCTCCGCGCTGCACACCGACGCCCTCATCGTGCTGGGCAACCTGATCGACAACGCGGTCGACGCGGCGGGGCCGGACGGCCGGGTGCGCGTGCTGCTCGGGACCGAGGGGGCGCGGCTGTGCCTCCAGGTGGACGACGACGGCCCCGGCATCCCCACGTCGCTGCACCACCAGGTGTTCAAGGCGGGGTTCTCCACGAAGGTGCCGGGCGACCGGGAGCACAGCCGGGGCATCGGCCTGGCCCTGGTGCGGCGGGTGGTGGACCGGCGCGACGGCGAGGTGGTGCTCGGGACCGGCGACCTGGGCGGGGCGTGCGTGCGGGTCGAGCTGCCGGTGCCGGTGGCAGCAGGCGTGGGGCGGGCTCGGGCGGGAGCCGGTGCGGGTGCTGGGGCTCGCGCGGGTGCCGAGGTTCCGGAGGCAGCGTCGTGACCGGGCAGGCGCGGACGCTCGTCGTCGAGGACGATCCCGCGGTCGCGACCGTGCACCGGGGCTTCGTGGAGAGCCACCCCCGGTTCGTCGTCGTGGGCGAGGCACGCACCGGCGCGGACGCGCTGCGCCTCGTGTCCGCGCTGCGCCCCGACCTGGTGCTGCTCGACCTGCACCTGCCGGACATCGGCGGGCTCGACGTGCTGCAGCGGCTGCGGATGCTGCCGGGGCCCCCGGTCGACGTCGTCGCCACGACGGCCGTCCGGGAGCTGGGCAGCGTGCGCCAGGCGATGGCCGGCGGGGTGCTGGCGTACCTGGTCAAACCCTTCACGTCCGCCGCGCTGCGGGAGCGGCTGGACGAGGTGTGGCAGCGGCGCGAGGACGTGCGCCGGGCCCAGGACACCCTCGACCAGGACGAGGTGGACCAGCTCCTGGCCGGGCCGCGCTCCGCCGACCGGGTGCCCAAGGGGCTGTCCGGCCGCAGCCGCGACCTGGTCCGGGAGGCGCTGGCCCGGCTGTGCGGCGGGGACGGCGCGGCCGGTGGCACGACGGCGTCCCGCGACGCCTCGGCGGCCGAGGTCGCCGAGGCGGTCGGGATGTCGCGCGTCAGCGCCCGTCGCTACCTGGAGCACCTGGTCACGGAGGGATACGCCCAGGTCACGCCGCGATACGGCGCGACGGGCCGCCCGGAGAACCGCTACCGCCCGGCGTGACCCACCGGCCGTCGTCCTGAAGGTGCGCTTGCCTCGGCAGCTGGGCGTCAGACCGGGGCCGTCAGCGGGTCCACCTCCGGCTGCACCGGGCCGGCCGCCGTCTCGTAGGCGAAACCCTCCCGGACCCAGTACTCGAACCCGCCGATCATCTCCTTGACCTCGTAGCCGAGCTTCGCGAACTCCAGGGCGGCCCGGGTCGCGCCGTTGCAGGCCGGACCCCAGCAGTACACGACCACGGGCTTCTCCCGGTCGACGGTCTGCTCGGCCCGCAGGCGTACCTTGCCGCCGGGCAGGTGCACGGCGCCGGGGATGTGGCCCTGGTCCCAGGAGGTCGGGGAGCGCACGTCGACCAGCGTGAACGCGCTGTTGGCGGCGAGTGCCGCATGGACGTCGCTGACGTCGGTCTCGAAGGCGAGGCGCCCCGCGAAGTGGGCGACGGCGGCGGAGGTGTCCTGGGAGATCGTCATGGCCAGAGTCTGCGGACGCCGGGATACCGGGGACAAGGGTCCGGATGCGCACTGTTTCTGAAGCATCCGTAAGGCCGGCTACTCCGAGCCCGTCCCCGCTGTCGCCCCACGTGTCAGATCCACAGGTCACCCGGGGAACCTGTGGATCTGACACGTGCGGGGGACGGGACCGTCACGCGGTCTGGAGCAGGTGCGGGTGCTGCGCCTCCACCACGTTCGGGTGCGCCCGCACCCGGCTCTTGAGCCAGTTGTCGCCGAACACCGCGTGCAGCGGGTTCGCCGGGTCCAGCGTCACGCCCGGCGCGGCGGCACGGAGCGCCTCCGGCAGCTCGACGTCGGGGATCGTCGCGTCGAGCGCGGGCCCGTGGAAGTAGGGGATCGAGATGCGCTCGGTGCCCGCCGGCGGGGACACGACGCGGTGCAGCGTCGCCTTGAGGTAGCCGTCGGTCGCGATCTCCAGCAGCTCACCGATGTTCACGACGAACGCCCCGGCGGGCGGGACGACGTCGAGCCACTCGCCGTCCTTCTCGACCTGGAGGCCGGCCTTGCCGTCCTCGACGGAGAGGAGCGTGAGCACCCCAAGGTCCTTGTGCGCGCCGACGCCCTGTGCGGGCGCGGCCGCCTCCACCCCCGGGTAGCGGGCGATCTTCAGGTGGGGCGAGGGCCGCTCGAACACGGCGTCGAACGTGTCCGACGGCGCGCCGAGCGACTCGGCCCAGGCCCGCAGCAGGCGGGTCGCGACGCCGTCGAGCCGGCTCAGCCACTCCTCGGCGACCTCGCGCAGGGCCGGGAGAGCCTCGGGCCACAGGTTCGGGCCCTCCAGCGCCCAGTAGTCGGGGACGCCGGGGCCCGTGGGCACGGCCGGCCGCTCGGCGCCGATGTCGATCTGCTCGCGCTGGTCCACACGGCCGAGCGTGCGTTCGCCGCCCATCCGCGTCCAGCCGCGGAAGTGGGGGCTGTGGACGTTCTCGATCGCGCGCTTCTGCTCCTCGGGGAGCGCGAAGAACTCGCGGGCGGTGGCGTACGCACGGTCGATCAGGTCCTGCGGGACGCCGTGGCCGACCAGGGAGAAGAAGCCGACCTCGTGGGTGGCGCGCCGCAGCTCGTCGCGGAAACGGGCCTGGTCGTCGGGGCCGCCGTCGAGCAGCGAGAGGTCCAGTACGGGGATGCCGGGCATGGTGAGGGTCCTTTCGATGGTGCCGGGTGGGTGCGCCGACGGCGGCCGCCCCGGCATCGCCGAGACCTCGCCCGGGTGCTCCGCCGCCTCCGGACGGAGGAGCGCGGGAGCCCGGTGCGTGTGCACGGGGATGCGATGTGAGCAGGAGCTGCTGTCGGCGGCGCGAGGAAACGCGCCAGGGGGTCGCCCGGTGGGCGACCGCTCAGCGGCGACAGCAGGTACAGAGGAAGGTGCTCACGATGTGAGACACGGTAGCACCCCGGGCCGCGGAACGGCACGGGTCCGGCTCAGTCCGTCACGACCTCGCGCAGGAACCGCACCACCCGCCGCGCCCGGAACATCAGCGCGTACCCGATCGCGATCACGTGGCCCACCACGCTCATCGTCTCGTTCACGGCACCCTCGAGCAGGGTGTCCTCGTCGTCGACCACGCCGTCCCGCGCCGAGCGCAGGCTCAGGATCCTGGCCCGGTCGTCCGGGCCCAGCTCCTCCAGGAGCTTCGGCACGGTCGACAGCGACTGCGCGAACGGCGCGTTGCGTTCGAGCACGGGCTTGATGATGTCCTCGGGTTCGAGGAACTTCCCGGCGATGATCACGACGGCGACGATCGAGCGGCGTCGCGCGTACTCCGCGAGCACGGCGCCCGCGCCCGCGGATGCGCCCATGAGCGCCACCCGCTCGCCGCGCTGCTCGAACTGGTCGACCAGGGCGTCGAGCCGGTCCAGCCGCTCCTCGAACGACGCGTCGGACGACCAGCGCACGCGGAACATCGTGGTGCGCACCCCGAGGGCGCGCCAGGTGCGCAGCGCCTCGCGCTGGAGGTGCACCAGGGGCGGCATCCGGTCGCCGAGCCCCGGCACGTAGATCAGGCGGATCGGCGGCTTGCCGTGGTGCGTCGCCCGGGCGCCGGGGAGGCCGTCGTCGGGCGCGGGCAGGCCGCCGTCGCCGCTGGTCACGTGCTCGCTCATCTCGCGCAGGAGGCTACACCGGCGCACGGGCCGGGGACGCGCGGACGTGTCAGATCCACCGCGACGTGTCAGACGTACAGGTCACCCGAGGGACCTGTACGTCTGACACGTGCCTCGGAGTGCTGGGTCAGCGGCGCAAGAAGGGCACCAGCCGTGGGTCGTCGAGCTCCAGGGGACGGACGGAACGCGCACGGGCCTTGAGCGTGTCGAGGTCCGCGTCGGCGTCCAGGAGCCAGAACCGGGCGCCGTTCCTGTCCCACCTGAGGCTCGGCGGGTTGGCCCCCACACCTGGCAGGCCCCCGCTGTAGAGGGCGACGCCGCCGTCGAACTCGACCGCCTCGTAGTCACGCCCGTCGGCGAGGCCGGCCTCGATCGGCGTCGTGACCGGCCATGTCACCGAGAGGTACGAGTTGACGTCGTCGTGCCACATCTGCCAGAGGTACAGCGTCGTGCCAGGCTCCACCTCCGGTACCTCGACCTGCTCGAACCCGTCCGGCACGGGACCCGTCGCGGAACCGTCCGGGCCGTAGGTGAGGGACTCCAGGATCGCCCGAAACTCCTCGGCCGAGATGCCGCCGGCCTGGGCCGTCCAGGGATCTCCGAACTCGTCGATCCACTGCACGTAGTGGTCCCCCGACGGGAGTGTCTCCACTTCCGCCTGGTCCAGCAATGCGCGTGGAACAGGGACGTCCACGCCCATCTTGCCCGGGTACACGGCCACGGCCCGCCCGTCTGCCGCGTCGGCGAACACCACGGCGGCGACGCGCCCCGCGCACTCCACCGATGCGCTGTGCAGCCTCGGCGCGGCCGTCACCGGGACGTCCGGCAGCATCCAGCCGTGGTCGAGCACGCCGGACCACTCGGACGGCGGGATCACGGGGGAACCGTCGAGGCTGGAGCCCGGGCCGTCGCACTGTGCCGCCGCGGCGTCCTCCGCGGTCCTGTCCTCCGTCGTGGGCGACGGCGAGACGGTGGGACCCGTCCGGGAGTCCGGCTTCACGACCTGTGGGCCCACGTCCGCCGGCAGCGCCACGTCCTTGACCAGGACCGCCCCCAGTGCACCGATCCCGAGCACCAGCACGGTTGCGGTCAGCAGGACCAGGACCCTTCCCACGCCCCAGGTGCGGCGCGAATCCGGTGCGACGAGAGGTCTCGAGCCGCCCACGGTGAGCATCCCGCCTGCCTGCTCGCGCCGGCGGCCTCGCTCGAAGGCCGCGCGCGCGACCTCCAGGCCGGTGTCGTCCACGGCTCCGTCCGGTGCAAGCTCCAGCAGGTCGTCGTACCTCGCGCGGTTCATCGGGCCCTCCTCACGGCCGGGTCGGCCACGGCACCTGCGGGGCCGGCCCCAGGTGCCCGGCGTCCTGCATCAGACGTCGGCAGCTCCGCGCTCTCGGACTCGAGGCGGCGGCGCGCCCGCGACAGCCGCATCTTGAACGCGGCCACCGAGCATCCGGCTACCCGCGCGGCGTCGGCCGGCGGGAGCCCGTCCCACCCGGTGAGCAGCAGGGCTTCCCGCTCCTTCGGCGCGAGGCGGAGGAGCGCAGCGATCATCGAGTCGCGGCGGCTCACGGTCACCACGGCGTCCTCCGCCGCCCGGGCGACGCGCGCCAGGCGGACGAGCTCCCCCTCGGCCGCGCTGCGTCGTCGGGCCGCGCGGCGCTGGTTGCGCACCACGTTGCGTGCCACGACCAGCAGCCAGGGCAGCGGGTCACCCGGCAGGCTCGCCAGGCGCCGCCACGCGACGAGAAAGGTCTCGGACACCACCTCCTGGGCGTCGTGCGGCTCCACGTGGCGCATGGCGTAGGCCTGGACGCGCCAGGCGTACGCGCGCCAGAGCTCGGTGATCCGGTCCTCGTCCGACGGGGGATCACCGTCGGGCAGGCTTCGTAAGGTCGTCACGTTGTGGAGATGTCCGCTCGCGCGCCGGGGTAACAGGCCCTGACGATCTCACCGCACCGCGCACGTGTCAGACCCACAGGTCACCCAGGTGACCTGTGGGTCTGACAGCGCGTCGGTGGGGCGGTGGGTCAGCGGACGGCGTACGCGCGGGTCACCGTCTGCTTCACCGTGCCGCCCGACGCGTCCCGCGCCTCGACCCGGAGAGACACGTGCTCGGTGCCGCGCGGTACCCGTACCGTCCCGGTGAACGTCCCCCGCCGCTGGCCGGTGAGGGACACGGCGTGCCAGGTGGCGCCGTCGTCCGCGGACGACCACAGGCGGGCGGACGTGACCCGGTTCTTCGCGGACCGCCCCTCCGGGGCACCGGCCTGGTGCCCGACCGTGAGCGTGACCCGCGTGCCGCGGGGTGCCGCGTTGCGCGGGTCCAGACCCTTGACGGCGTAGCCGACGTCGAGCACGGCTGGGCCGGTGGCGGCGCCCGGCGCCGCGTGGAACCTCCACTCGGTGCTCGTCCGCGTGGACCGCTCCCACCAGGACGCCTCCTGGCTCGCGTCGAGGACCACGCGGTGGGCTGCGCCGTCAGCGGGGAGCGCCACCTCGGCCGTGGGCCGCGTCTGGTCGAGCACGGCCTCGCCGTCCTGCCAGACCCGCAGCCGCGTGCTCTGCCCGCCGAAGCCTGCGAACGGGTGCCCCTCCGCGTCGCTCCACGGCACGAGGCGGACGCCGAGCGTGTCGTCCGCGACCGTGAACGCGCCGGCTCCCGCGCGCGTGCTCAGGACGGCGCCGCCCACCGTGGTCCGGGCCTTTTCACGCGGCGCGTAGGTGCGTGCCACGGAGTCGAAGTATCCCTGCTGCGTGTCGTCCGCCGAGCCCGAGTAGACCTGGTGGCCCCAGGCGATGCCGTTCGTGCTCAGGTACTCGGTGCGCCGGCCCGGAACCGTGACCGGGCTGCCCACCGCCGAGCCCCACAGGTGACCCGGCGCGGTGCCGACCCGGGCGCTCTCGGCGTGGTGGTCGGCGCCGAGCGCCGCGTAGGTGGTCGTGACCGCGGCCGTGTCGCGGGCCGTCGCCCGGAAGCGGAACGTGTCCACCACGTCCTGCGTGTACAGCAGGTCGTAGGTGTACGACGGCGCCCGGCCCTGCGCCACCGGCTGCTCCAGGACGAAGTGGGTCTGCAGGTCGTACGTGCCGACCGTGACGGGCGCGTCCGTCGGCGTCGCGTACGCCTTCGCGTCGCCCCCGACCACGGTGCCGAACCCGTACGGGTCGTCGCCCGCGGCCGTGGTCCGGGTGTCGTCCAGCGCGATCCACCGGACCGCGGCGGGCCGGTGGGTGGAGACGGTGAGCTCGCGCGCCTCGCGGGCGTCGAGCACGACCGTGGTGTCGTCGGCGACGGTCACCTCGGGCCGGAGCACCGCGGAGACCTCGGAGACGACGTACTCCTCGTCCGTGGTCCACAGAAAGCCCGTGACCGAGTACCGGCCCGGCGGGACCCGCAGGTCCAGGCCCTCCGGGCCGATCTCCCGGTGCTCGTCGAACAGCGTCGGGTCGTCCACATTCACGATGCGCACGCTCGACGACCCGGTGTGCGGCTCGCCGTCGCGCCCGAGAGTCCGGACGTCAAGGTCCGCGAGGTCGGGCTCCTTGTAGTAGCCGAGCGGCGTCCGGATCTCCCGGCCCTCGGCGTCCGTGGCCGTGACCGCGCCCGAGTAGCGGCGCTCGACGGCGCCGACCGTGCGGTCGACGCCGACCTCGACGGTCGCCGTACCCCCGGCGGGCACTGTCACGGATGCGGCGTCGAGCGTGACGGCGCCGGCGGGCAGCGGCTCGCCGTCCTGGTCCGACGCCTCGACCATGAGGTCCAGCGTGACCGCGACGTCGCCGGGGTTCTCGTACGTGAGGGTCTGCGTCGAGGTGCCCTCCTGCGGGTACTCGAAGGCGCCGAACGACAGCGACGCGGGCGTCGGCGTGACGGGCAGGTCGAGGGCGGAGGGGACGAAGACCCGGCCGGCGCCCTCGTCGAACGCACCGCCGCTGGTGTGCCGGGCCGAGCCCATGAGAACGGCCTTGAGCTGCGGCCCCGTCAGCTCGGGACGGGCCTGCTTGAGCACGGCGGCCGCACCGGCCACGTGCGGCGCGGCCATGGAGGTGCCGCTCCAGGCCGTGTACGGGCCGTCGCTCTCCCACTCGTTGGTGCCGGCGGCCCGTGCCGCGACGATCTCGACGCCGGGCGCCGTGATGTCCGGCTTGACGGCGTAGTCCCGCGCCCGCGGTCCGCGGCTGGAGAAGTACGCGACCTGGTCGTCGTCGTCGACGGCGCCCACCGTCAGGGCCGAGTTCGCGGCCCCGGGCGGGACCACGGCGCCGTACAGGCCCTCGTTGCCCACCGCCACGACGAAGAGCGTCCCGTGCCGGGCGCTCAGCGTGTCGACGGCCATCGAGAACGGGTCGGTGCCGTCGGTGTAGCGCTCGGACTCGCCGAGGCTCATGTTCACCACGTCGGCACCGGCCTGGGCGATCCACTCCATGCCGTCGATGATCGACGACGCCTCACCGCCACCGAAGTCGTCGAGCACCTTGCCGACCAGGAGGTCGGCGCCGTGGGCCACGCCGCGGTTGTCGCCGTCCGACGCGTCGCCCGAACCCAGGGCGATCGAGGCCACGTGCGTGCCGTGGCCGTACCGGTCCTCGGTGTCGCCAGCGCCGGTGAAGTCGCGTGCGCCGACCAGCACGTCGTCGAGGTCGGGGTGGGTCGTGTCGATGCCGGAGTCGAGCACCCCGACGGTCACCCCGTCGCCGGTGAACCCGGCGTCCCAGGCGGCCGGCGCGCCGATCTGCGGCATCGAGTCCGTGTCGAACGCCTCGACGCGCCCGTCCAGCCAGACCTTCACGTCGGGCGTGGCCGAGCGGGCCGCCGGGGCCGGGTCCAGCGTCGCGAGCAGGTCGGCGGCCGCGGCCCTGTCCAGGTCGGCCGAGACCGCACCGACCGACGGCAGGCTCCGCTCGGGTTCGAGGCCGAGTGCTGCCCAGTCGAGCTCGTCGTGCCGCGCGGCGCCGGCCACGGCCGCCGCGCCGGGCCCGCCCGCGGTAGTGACCGCGTCCGCGGCGGCGGCCGCGTCGGCCACCGCGGCGTCCTGCACGATGACGGGGACCGTGTCCCGGTGCTCGTCGTCGTACCCCGCGGCGACGAGGCTCGTGACGTCGAAGAGCGCAGGGTCCAGACGGTCGGGCACGAGGCGCGCGACGTCACCGGGGATCACCTGCACGCTGTCACCCTGGACCAGTTTCTGGAAGGCGATCCCCTCGCGACCCGCCGCGGGGCGGACCGTGACGGACCTGCTGCCGTCGGGGTACCGCCCGACGTCGACCTGGTCCCCCGTGATCAGGGTGACGGTCGCGGACGACGCGCCCGCCCCCGCCGTCCCTGTCGCAGCGGCTTCCTCCCCGCGGGACCCGGACGCTCCGGACGACCACGCCGGTACCCCTGTACCCAGCGCGACCGCCACCGCGATCGCCGCTGCCGCTGCACCCGTTCTGGCGCGCATCTGCCTGTCTCCTTCGTGAGGATGCCGGCGGTCGAACACCGCCTTCACGAGGGCAGACGCCGCGTGCGCCGGGATCGTTGGGGTGGACGAGAACCGGGCGCGACCTGTGTCAGCGCTGGTCAGCGCTGGTCAGCGCAGCAGCGGCGTCGCCGCGCGCAGGCGCCGCGTGTACTCGTGCCGCGGGTCGTCGTAGACCTGGGCGGTGGGCCCCTGCTCCACGATCAGGCCGTCGTGCATCACCGCGACGTGGTCGCAGACGTGCCGCACGACGCCGAGGTCGTGCGACACCAGCAGCAGCGTCAGCGCGTACTCGTCGGCGAGCCGCACGAGCAGGTCCAGCACCTGCCTCCGGACGGAGACGTCGAGCGCGCTGACCGGCTCGTCCGCCACGAGGATGCGCGGCCGGCACACCAGGGCCCGCGCGATCGCGATGCGCTGCCGCTGCCCGCCCGAGAACTGGTGCGGGTACCGCTCGGTCGCATCGAGCGGCAGGCCGACGGCGTCCAGCATCTCGCGCACCGCGTCCCGCCGGGCGGCCGCGGTCCGGGGGCCGCCGTCCCGGACGTTCGCCGGGTTCAGCAGCGGCTCCGCCACGATGTCGCCCACGGTCATGCGGGGGTCCAGCGAGCCGTACGGGTCCTGGAACACGAGCTGCAGGGCGGCGCGCAGGTCGCCCAGGTCGGGCGACGCCGTCGGCCCGCCCACGCCGCGCGCGCCGCCCGACGGCGCGGTCCCCACCCGGCCGGTGCCCGCCGGGCTCAGGTCGACGCCCGCGCTGGCGACGCGGCCCGACGTCGCCTGATCCAGTCCGGAGACGATCCGCAGCAGCGTCGACTTGCCCGACCCGGACTCGCCCACGATGCCGAACCGCTGCCCTTCGCGGACCTCCAGGGAGACGCCCCGGAGGGCGTGCACGGTCTGGCCGCGACTCGCGTAGGTCCGGGTCACGTCCTCGACCCGGATCAGAGGCTCCGGGGCCGACGGCGACTGCCCGGCCGTCGCGGCCGACCGCCCGTCCGCCCCCGGCCCGGCCGCCTCCACCGCCAGCGGTTCGAGGGCGGACGCCGCGAGCAGCCGCCTCGTGTACTCGTGCCGGGGGTGCGCGAACACCTCGGCGACCGGGCCCTCCTCGACCACGACGCCGTCGAGCAGCACCACCACCCGCTCGCACACCTGGGACACCACGGCGAGGTCGTGCGTGATGAACAGCAGCCCCGCGCCGCGGTCACGGACCAGGCGCACCACGAGGTCCAGCACCTGCCGCTGCACGGTGACGTCGAGGGCCGTGGTCGGCTCGTCCGCCACGAGCACCGCCGGGTCGTTCGCCAGCGCCGTCGCCAGCACCACCCGCTGGCGCTGCCCGCCGGACAGCTCGTGCGGGTACCGCCGGGCGGCGCCGTCGGGCAGGCCCACCTCGGCCAGCAGGTCCGCCGCCCTCCTGGACGCCGTCCCGTGCGGGACCCCGTGCACCGTCATCGCCTCCGCGACCTGGCGGCCCACGCGCATCAGCGGGTTGAGGGCCGTCATCGGCTCCTGGAAGACCATCGAGATCTCCCGGCCGCGGAGCCGCGCCAGCGCGCGCTCGCCCCGGTCCAGGAGGTTCCCGTCCACCCCGGCGAGGCCGACGTGCCCGGTCGCCGAGACGCCGTCGGGCAGCAGGCCCAGCGCCGCGAGCGCCGTCATGGTCTTGCCCGACCCGGACTCGCCGATCAGCCCGACGCGCTCGCCCGCGGCGACCCGCAGCGAGAGGTCGGACAGGAGCGCCCGCCCGCTCTGGGTGCGGACGGTCAGCCCGCGCAGGTCGAGGGCGGGTTCCGCAGCCGCGCCGTCGGGCTCGTGGCGGACGCCGGTTCCGGCGTCCACGGCGACGTGCTCGGCCGCGGGACCGGTGCTCGCCAGCCTCGGGTCCAGGACGTCGCGGAGGCCGTCGCCCAGGAGGTTGAAGCCGAGCACCGCCACGGCGATCGCCACCCCCGGCACGATCGCCAGGTGGTCGGCCACGCCCAGGAACTGCTGCGACTCCTGCAGCATGCGGCCCCACGACGGCGTGGGCGGGGGCGTGCCCAGGCCCAGGAAGGACAGCCCTGCCTCGGCGAGCACGGCGATCGCGAAGTTCACGGAGCACTGCACCAGCACCGTGCCGGCGATGTTGGGCAGCACGTGCCGCGCCGCGATCGCGAGGTTCCCCCGGTTCGCCGCCCGGGCGGCGAGCACGTAGTCGGCGCGCATCACCTGCAGGGTGCCGCTGCGGGCCACGCGCGCGAAGGCCGGGATCGAGCCGATGCCGAGCGCGACCATCGCCGTCACCGTGCCCGCGCCGTAGACGGCGCCCAGCACGATCGCGAGCAGCAGGCCCGGGAACGCGAGCAGGATGTCGCTGCCCCGCATGAGCACCGCGGCGGGCCGCCCACGGCCCGACCCCTGGAGCATCCCCGCGAGCACGCCGAGCGGCACACCGACCACCGCTGCGATCCCGACCGCGACGAGCCCCACCAGCAGCGTGATCTGCGCACCGGCCATGACCTGCGAGAACACGTCGCGACCGAACCGGTCCGTGCCGAACCAGTGCTCGGCGCCCGGCGGCAGCAGCCGCTCCGCACCGGCGTGCTCCGGGTCGTAGGGGGTCCAGACCAGCGACACGAGCGCCGTGACCAGCACGAGCCCGACCAGCACGGCGCCGAGGACGAGCTGGGGGTGCACCCGGCCGCGACGTCGGGCCGGACCCCGACGGCGCCCGCCGCTCATGCCGCCCTCCGCAGCCGCGGGTCCAGCAGGGTGTAGGCCAGGTCGACCAGGAAGTTCAGCAGCACCACCAGCACCACGAGCACCGCCACGACGGACTGCACGGCGAGCAGGTCGCGGTTGCCCACCGAGTCCAGCAGGAGGCTGCCGAGACCGGGCACGGCGAAGACCCGCTCGATCACCACCGCACCGATGAGCATGGACGCGATCTGCACCCCGACGACCGTCACGATCGGCACACCCGCGTTCCGCAGCCCGTGCCGCACCAGCGCACCCGTGAAGGTGAGCCCCTTGGCGCGGGCGGTGCGCAGGAAGTCCTCGCGCATGATCTCCAGCACGGCGCTGCGCACGTACCGCGTGATGATCGCGGCCTGCACGGAGCCCAGCGCGACCGCGGGCAGCAGCACGTGCCGCCAGAACTCCCCGAGCCCGTCGACGGGCGCCGTCCAGCCGCCCGAGGGCAGCCAGCCCAGCCGGACCGCGAACAGGGACACCAGCAGCACGCCCACCAGGAAGTTCGGTACGGCCACTCCGACCTGGCTCACCGCGGACAGCGTCACGCCGCCCGCGTTCCGGTGCCAGACGGCGGCCAGCGTGCCCAGCGGCACCGCCACCACCAGGGCGATCAGCATGCCGAGCAGCACCAGGATGCCCGTGACCTGCACCCGGTCCGCGACCAGCGGCGTCAGCTCCTGCGACGTGACGTAGCTCGTGCCGAGGTCACCGGTGAGCAGCCCGCCCACCCAGTGCAGGTACTGGGCGACCAGCGGACCGTCCGTGCCGTGCTCGGCGCGCCAGGCCGCGAGCGCCTCCGGGGACGCCTCGATCCCGAGCGCGACGACGGCGGGGTCGCCGGGCAGCACCCGCAGCAGCAGGAAGATCGCCGCCGTCGCCACGAGCAGCGTGGCGGCGAGCTGGGCGACGTGCGAGGCGAGGTGTCTGGCCACGGCGTTGTCCGGCGGCGGGCCGGATCAGCTGTCCGACCAGCGCAGGCCGGTCAGGTCCATCGACTCCGTGGTGGCGTTCGCGGCGATGCCCGCGAGGGCGGCGTCGGCCACGACCGTGTTGGGGAAGAGGAACAGGGGGTCGCTCGCGGCGTCGTCCACGATCATCCGGGCGACCTCCTGCATGCCCGCGACGTACTGGTCGGGGCTGCCCTCGTCGGCCTGCTCGGCCACCTGGGCGAGCCGCGGGTTGTCGTAGCCGATGTAGTAGTCGGGGTCGCCGAAGATCGTGAGCATGTCCCGGGCCTCGGTGTGGAGGATCACGGACATCTCGTAGTCGTGCTCGGTGAACACCTTGTCGAGCCAGACGGCGGGGAACTCGGCCGGGACGATCTTCGCGTCGATGCCGACGTCCTTGAGCTGCGAGACGACCACCTGGGCGACGGCCTCCGCGTAGGGGCGGGTCGGGACGTCGAACGTGATGCTCAGGTTCTCGGCGCCGGCCTCGGCCAGCAGCTCCCGCGCCCGGTCCGGGTCGTACGGGTAGGAGTCCGTGAGGTCCTGGTAGTAGGGGTCGGTGGGCGGCACCATCGAGCCGATGAGCTGCCCGTGCCCGGCCCACGCCGTGTCGAGGACGGCCTGGCGGTCGATCGCGTACATGACCGCGCGGCGCACGTTCAGGTCGTCGAAGGGCGGCCGGGCGTTGTTCAGCGAGAGCAGCACCTCGCCCGTCGAGGTGCCGTCGATCACCTGGAGGTCCTCGTCCTGCTCCAGACCGGAGATCAGGTCCGGGGCCTGCATGTTGTAGGCCATGTCGACGTCGCCGGCCCGGACGGCGTTGGCCTGCGCGTTCGCGTCGGCGAAGTACCGCACGGTGACCTCGGTGAGCGCGGGCGCCTCGCCCCAGTAGTCGTCGCGGGCGGCGAGCGTGACGTGCTCGCCGGTCGCGACCTCCTCGACCGTGTAGGGCCCGGTGCCGACCGCCTCGGTGGCCAGGTCGACGGACAGGTCGTCCGGGAACATGGCGCCCACGGAGGTGCCCATGTCGAACAGCCAGGCGTTGCTCGGGTGCGCCAGCGTCACGGCGACCTCGGTGTCGCTGACCGCCTCGACGCTCTCGACCACGTCCATCTTGGCCTTGAGGCTCAGCGTCCAGTCGTCCTGGACCCGCCCGATCGACGACACCACGTCGTCCGCGGTGAAGGCGGAGCCGTCGGAGAACGTCACGCCGTCGTGCAGCGTGAAGGTGTAGACCGTGCGGTCGCCGTTGATCTCCCAGGACTCGGCGAGCTGCGGCTGCACCTCGCCCTCCTGGTCGATGGTCACCAGACCCTCGTACACGTTGTTCATCAGGAGCTGGGGTATCGCCGAGCCGGACGTCGTCGTGAAGTCGAGGTTGGTCGGCTCCCCGGTCAGCCCGACGACGGCGTCGGTACGCCCCTCTCCCGGGGCCTCGCCGGACGAGCTCCCGGCGGAGCACGCCGTGAGCAGGGCCGCTGACGTGAGGACGACGACGGCGCCCAGGGCACGACGCCCGGTGAGGATCTGCACACGGCCAGCGTAGTCGGGGTGAAACGGCTCGAAAATCAGGGTCCGAGAAGTGCGGCCGGAATCACAGCGACGCCCGGCTACCGGACCTCACACGGACACCGCCGCACGTAGGCTGTCGGCGTGCGCGTCGTCACCTGGAACGTCAACTCCATCCGCACGCGGCTCGACCGTGCGCTCGCCTTTCTCGACCGGTCGCAGGCCGACGTCCTGGCGATCCAGGAGACCAAGTGCCGGGACGACCAGTTCCCCACCGCGGCGTTCGAGGCCGCCGGGTACGAGGTGGCGCACTTCGGGCTGTCACAGTGGAACGGCGTGGCCATCGCGTCGCGCGTCGGCCTGGACGACGTCGCCACCCAGTTCCCGGGGCAGCCCGGCTTCGCGAAGGCGATCGCCGACGACGGCCCCGACGCCCTGCTCGACGTCGCCCCGCCGGTCGAGGCGCGGGCGATCGGCGCGACCTGCGGCGGCGTCCGCGTGTGGAGCCTGTACGTGCCGCACGGCCGCGCGCTCGACGACCCGCACTACGCCTACAAGCTGGCCTGGCTGGAGTCCCTGCGGACCGCGGCGAAGACCTGGGCGGACGCCGGCGACGCCGTCGCGCTCACGGGGGACTGGAACGTGATCCCGCTCGACACCGACGTCTACGACGCCGCCGACTTCGCCGGCAAGACCCACGTGTCCCCGCCGGAGCGGGCCGCGTTCGAGGCCTTCGGCGACGCCGGGTACACCGAGCTGACCCGCAAGTTCCTCCCGGAGGAGCACACCTACACCTACTGGGACTACCAGCAGCTCGCGTTCCCGCGGAACAAGGGGCTGCGGATCGACTTCTGCTGGGCCTCGCCCGCGCTCGCGGGACGCGCGGCCGGCGCCGCGATCGACCGCGACGAGCGCAAGGGGAAGGGCGCGTCGGACCACGTCCCGGTGATTGTCGACCTGACCGATTGATCCGTCCTGCGACGGCTGTGATGTGCGCAGGTTCCACTCCCGATGGGGAAATCATCGGGTGAAATTGTCCCTAAATCGAGTGCGCTCGAAACGGTTGCCGTTCCGGTAGCGGGGTCGTTACAGAATGTCGGTAAGTTAACCTGCATGACGTCGACGCCCGACCAGACCCCGGCCGCCACTGAAGTCGCCGAGATCCCCGTTTCGGATCCTGCCGCGAAGGCGTCCTCGGTCGAGTCGGAGCCGGACCGCGCGCCCGACGGCCTCGGCGGCAAGGACGACGGCGAGGGTGACGCGGAGGCCGCGGAACCGTCCGGCGACGCTCCGGAGGCCGCGGAACCCGGGCCCGCGGAAGCCACGCCCGCGGAGGGCAAGGACGAGGAGTCCGCGGACGCCGCGGGCGACGAGCGCGTGGGCGAGGACGCCGCGGCGGCACCGGGCGCGGACGACGCCGCCGCGGACACCACCGCGGACAGGTCGACGGACTCGGCCCCGGACGCCGAGCCGGGGAACGACACGGTCGCCGACGACGGCCCGGCCGCGGCGAGCTCGGCCGAGAGCCCGGCTGAGCCAGAGGCCACCGCCGCGCCCGCACCCGCCACGGTGCCGGAGCCCGAGGACGTGCCGCCCGCGGAGCCCGCACCCGAGCCGACCCCCGCGGCGGCGGACCGCGCACGGCGGTACGAGGCACCCACCGAGGAGATCCGGGTCGTCCCGGCCGCCGCACGCCCGGCAGCACAGCCCACGACCTCGGCGTCGGCGTCGACGCCCGAGGCGGCACCGGAGCCCGACGACGCGGTGGGATCGGAGGCGGCACCGGAGCCCGAGGAAGCGGAGCCCGAGGCGGCCCCCCACGCCGAGGCCACCGCGGCAGAGGCCACCGCCACCTCGACCGAGGACGAGGCCGGCGCCCAGGCCGCGGACGCCACGAAGCCGTCGGGCGACGCCCCGGTCGTCGACGAGACGTTCGACTTCAAGGCCCTCTCCTTCGCGGCGATCGCCGCGGCGCACAAGAAGGCGCTCGGACCCCGCACCGTCACGGCCGAGGACGAGACGTCCGGGGACGACGCCGGCACGCAGAGCCCGGACGCGCAGGCGTCTGCCGGCTCGCCCGCGGACGCCCCGGCCGCGAGCGCACCCGTGGCCCGGGCGACCACACAGGCGGCCGGGCCCGCCCCGGTCGAGCCCTCTTCGGCGGAGGACGACCCGGACGCGGAGGAGACCGGGGCGAGCACCCCGGCGACGGAGGACGACTTCGCCGCCGCGTCGGAGCTCTTCGCCTCCCCCGCGACCCGCACCCCGCCGGCCACCACGCCGCCGAGCCCGTTCCCGACGCCCGCGGCGCCGCAGCAGCAGCCGCAGGGCGGGTCGCCGCAGGCCCCGTCGGCACCGCAGCAGCCGCCGTCGCCGTTCCCGGTGACGCCCGGGGGCTCGCCGCACTCGTTCCCGGCCGTCCACGACTACGCGCCCGAGGCGTCCTACGCGGGGTGGCGCCCGCCCACCGAGGCCGACGAGTCCGCGAAGCGGCGGCGGTACGCCCTGATCGCCGGGGCGACGCTGGCCGTGGTGGCGGTCGTCGTGGTGATCGCCCTGATCGTGAACATGGTCGGCAGGCAGCAGTGGGAGCCCATCGAGGCGATGATCGCGGAGCCCCAGGAGGTGCACCCGCTCCAGCTCGTGCTCGGCTCCTGCGTCGAGAGCGTGCCGCCGGACGGCGAGATCTCGGAGGTGCTCGCGGTCCCGTGCGACGCCTCCCACGCGGCCCAGGTGGTGGGCCGCACCGACTTCGCCGACGCCGCCGTCTGGCCGGGCCGCGACGCCGTCGACACGCGCATCGCGCAGGTCTGCGGCACCAAGCAGCTCGGCCCGAACGCCCGCACGAGCCCGGTCGCGGACTCGGTGAGCTACGTGGTCTGGGGCCCCAGCGAGGACTCGTGGGCCGACGGCGACCGGGTCGGCCTGTGCCTGGCGACCACCGCGGAGCCGATCACGCAGGATCTGCTGCAGTAGCGGTCGACGCCGTCGGCACCCGGCCACCGCCGCCGTCCAGCAGCGTGCGGCCCAGCGGGGTCAGCGCGTGGAGCACCGTGTTGCGCTCGCGTCCGCTGGAGACGAGCCCGGCGTTGCGCAGCACGGTGGTGTGCTCCGAGGCCGACGCCGGAGAGATCGCCAGGCGCTGCGCGAGCTCGCTGGTCGTCGCCCCCGTGCCGAGCGCGCGGAGCACCGCGGCCCGGGTGCGCCCGAGCAGCGCGGTGAGCTGCCGGCCGCCGTCGGCCCGCGCCGCGGGCCGGGTGCCGGTCCAGACCTGCTCGTGGGTGATGGGGTAGATCAGCAGCGGCGGGAGCTCGGGGTCGGCCAGCGAGATCGGGGCCCGGTGGCAGAAGTACGACGGCACGATGAGCAGCCCGCGGCCCGCCAGGTGCACGTCCCGCTCGGCCGCGGTGGTCACGGAGAGCACGGGGTGCTCCCACCGGATCGCGGGGTGCAGGGTGCGCAGCGCGTGCTCGGTGCCGCCCTCCACCCAGGCGCGGGTGCGCGCCGCGCGGTCGACGTCGACGGCGGCGAGGATGCCGCTCCAGTACGGCCCGACCGCCTGCTCGTGGTACGAGCGCATCGCCACGCCGAGCCCGCGCACGGCGGGTGCCGACCCGTCGGCGAGGTCCCGCATCCAGAGGTGCGGCCTGCGCCCGCGCGCCAGCCGGGAGATGTCGCGCCGGAGCTGGTCGCGCGGCGTGGACAGCACCGCGTCGAGGCCGGTCTCGAACGCGTCGGCGCCGGGCGGGAGCGGATCCGCCCCGGTGGCGGGCGTGAGGAAGTCCGGCGAGTACCCGCGCGGCGGCGCGAGACGCAGCAGCATCCGAGCCGCGGGCGGCATTCCGGACAGCACGCGCTCCCGCCAGGGGTCGAACAGCGTCGTCCCTCCGCGCTGGTTCACCACGTGGGCGCTGAGCAGCGTCTCCCACATGGGGTCCGGGCCCGGTGCGATCCGGACCCGGGCCAGGTCATCCGAGGTGAAGTGGAACCGCAGCACCGGGCCTCCTCGACCGTCTGCCTCTCGTGTTGGCTCCCGTCGGCTCGCCCCCCGCGCGCCCTGACCGTGCGGAGCCGTGCGCGGCCGGCCGCGCACGGATTCACCCCGCACATACAGAGGGACGTGCGGGATTTCCGGTTCTGGGCGATCGGGGGGCCACCTTCACAACACCGTCACATCCGGGTGCGCCCGCTCCGCGGTGCGCGCCCGCCACTCCGGCTCCGCGGTGCGCGCCCGCCACTCCGGCTCCGCGGTGCGCACCCGCCGTTCCGGCTATGCGGTGAGCACCCGCCGTTCGAGGGCGAGCCCCTCCCCGTCGGCACGGTCCACGACCACCGTGTCGCCGTCGGACACCTCGCCCGCGAGCAGCAGCCGCGCCAGGCGGTCGCCGATCTCGCGCTGCACGAGGCGGCGCAGCGGCCGGGCGCCGTAGGCCGGGTCGAAGCCCTCCAGGGCGAGCCACTCGCGGGCCGCCGCGGTCACCTCGAGCGTGATGCGCCGGTCGCCGAGCCGCTTCGCGAAGGCCCCGACCTGCAGGTCGACGATGCGCCCGAGCTCGTCCAGCGACAGCGCGTCGAAGATGACCACGTCGTCCAGCCGGTTGAGGAACTCCGGCTTGAACGCCGCGCGGACGGCGGTCATGACGGACTCCCGCCGCTCCTCGTCCGACAGCATCGGTTCCACGAGGAACTGCGAGCCGAGGTTCGAGGTCAGCACCAGGATGGTGTTGCGGAAGTCCACGGTGCGGCCCTGGCCGTCGGTGAGACGGCCGTCGTCGAGCACCTGGAGCAGGATGTCGAAGACCTCGGGGTGCGCCTTCTCCACCTCGTCCAGCAGCACCACCGAGTACGGCCTGCGCCGCACGGCCTCGGTGAGCTGGCCGCCCTCCTCGTACCCGACGTAGCCCGGAGGGGCGCCGACGAGCCGGGCCACGGAGTGCTTCTCCCCGTACTCGGACATGTCGATGCGCACCATGGCGCGCTCGTCGTCGAACAGGAAGTCCGCCAGCGACTTGGCGAGCTCGGTCTTGCCCACGCCCGTGGGGCCGAGGAACAGGAACGAGCCGGTGGGCCGGTCCGGGTCGGAGACGCCGGCCCGGGTGCGCCGCACGGCGTCGGACACCGCGGCGACCGCGGTCCGCTGGCCGATCAGGCGCTCCCCGAGCACGTCCTCCATGTGCAGGAGCTTCTCCGACTCGCCCTGGAGCAGCCGCCCGGCGGGGATGCCGGTCCAGGCGGCGACCACCTCGGCGATCTCGTCGGCGCCCACCTTGTCGGCGATCATCGGCGGCTCGGCGTTCTCGGGGCCGAGGCCGTCCGGCTCGTCCTCCGAACCGGCCTCTTCCTCCTCGGCCGCGACGAGCTCCTTCTCGACCACGGGGATCTCGCCGTACTGGATGCGCGCGGCACCCTCCAGGTCGCCCTCGCGGAGCTTGCGCTCGGCGTCGGTGCGCAGCTCGTCCAGGTGGGCGCGCAGGTCACCCACGCGGTTGTGCCCGGCCTTCTCGGACTCCCAGCGCGCGGTGAGCGCGGCCAGCGCCTCGCGGCGGTCGGCGAGGTCGGCCCGGAGCCGTTCGAGCCGGTCCTTGGATGCGGCGTCGGCCGACTCGGAGAGCACGACCTCCTCCATCTCGAGGCGCGTGACGGCGCGCTGCAGCTCGTCGATCTCGATCGGCGAGGAGTCGAGCTCCATGCGCAGGCGGGACGCGGCCTCGTCGACCAGGTCGATCGCCTTGTCGGGGAGCTGCCGGCCGGAGATGTACCGGTCGGAGAGCGACGCGGCGGCCACGAGCGCCGAGTCGGCGATCGTCACCTTGTGGTGCGCCTCGTACCGCTCCTTGAGCCCGCGCAGGATCGCCACGGTGTCCTCGACCGACGGCTCGCCCACGAAGACCTGCTGGAACCGGCGCTCCAGCGCGGGGTCCTTCTCGATGTGCTCGCGGTACTCGTCGAGCGTGGTGGCGCCGACCATGCGGAGCTCGCCGCGGGCCAGCATGGGCTTGAGCATGTTGCCGGCGTCCATCGCGCCGTCGCCGCCGGCGCCCGCGCCGACCACGGTGTGCAGCTCGTCGATGAAGGTGACCACCTCGCCGTCCGACGCCGTGATCTCCTCCAGGACCGCCTTGAGGCGCTCCTCGAACTCGCCGCGGTACTTGGCGCCGGCCACCATCGAGGCCAGGTCGAGGGCGATCAGCCGCTTGCCCTTGAGGGACTCGGGCACGTCGCCGGCCACGACGCGCTGGGCCAGCCCCTCGACGACGGCGGTCTTGCCGACGCCGGGCTCGCCGATGAGCACGGGGTTGTTCTTGGTGCGGCGGCTCAGCACCTGGATCACGCGGCGGATCTCCGAGTCGCGGCCGATCACCGGGTCCAGCTTGCCGTCGCGGGCCTGCTGCGTGAGGTCCGTGCCGTACTGCTCCAGCGCCTTGTAGGTGCCCTCCGGGTTGGGGCTCGTGACCCGGCCGGAACCGCGGACGGCGGGCAGGGCCGCGCGCAGCGCGTCGGCGGTCGCCCCGGCGTCGGACAGGATCTGCGCCGCGGACGACTGCCCGGCCGCGAGCGCGATGAGCAGGTGCTCGGTGGAGACGTACTCGTCGCCCAGCCCCTGGGCCTCCTTGCCCGCGAGGTCGAGCACCGTCGCCAGGGCGCGGCTCGCACTCGGCTGGGCCGTGCTGGACCCGCTGGCCTGGGGCAGCGCGACGAGGGCCGCGCGCACCTGCTGGCCGATGGCCTGCGCGTTCGCCCCGACCGCGTCGAGCAGGCCCACGGCCACGCCGCGCTCCTGCTGGAGCAGCGAGGCGAGCAGGTGGACCGGCTCGAGCTGCGGGTTGCCGGCGGCCGACGCCGACTGGATGGCGTCGCCGATCGCCTGCTGCGACATGGTCGTGAACTTGGTGTCCATGAAGCCTCCCGGGGCTGGTGAAAGTGGGCTCAGTTCCGCCCAGATGAAACCGTCTCAAAGTTGAGTCTATTCCGCTCAACTTGATAATCACTGTAGCGCGCCTCACCGACGCTCGTACGGTGACCGCATGAGCACCCAGGTCATCGTCCTCAACGGCGGATCCAGCTCGGGCAAGTCGGCGATCGCCCGCGAGCTCCAGGCCGTGCTGCCCGAGCCCTGGCTCTCGCTCAGCATCGACACCCTCGTCGACGCGATGCCGGCCCGGCTGACGACCGGCGGCGACGGCATCGGGTTCGCCGACGACGGCGGCGTCGCCGTCGGGCGGGACTTCATGGCGCTGCAGGACGCCTGGATCACCGGGCTCGTCGCCATGGCCCGCGCCGGCGCGCGCCTCGTGGTCGACGACGTGTTCCTCGGCGGCGCCGGGTCCCAGCGCCGCTGGCTCGACGCGCTGGGCGACGTGCCGACGCTCTGGGTGGGTGTGCGGTGCGACCCGGCGGTCGCCGCACGGCGCGAGGCCGCCCGGGGCGACCGCATCGCGGGCATGGCCGCGCAGCAGGCCGACGTCGTCCACCGGGGTGTCCGGTACGACCTGGAGATCGACACCACGAGCACCGGGTCCCTGGACGGTGCGCGGACCATCGCCGCACACCTGAGATCATCACGGGGTGACCGAGCAGACTGACGACTCCCTGACCCCACCCCGCGCCGTCCTCGTGGGGATCGTCGGCGGGTCGTTCTCCGGGCTGTTCGGTCTGGGCGGCGGCATCGTGATGGTCCCGCTCCTCACCTCGCTCGGCGGCCTCACGCAGCGCCGGGCCAGCGCCTACTCGCTCGCGGCGATCCTGCCGGCGGCGATCGTCGGCTCCATCCCGTACCTGACCCACCAGGCGGTCGACCTGATCTCGGCCGCGCTGCTCGTGGTGGGTTCCGTGGTCGGCGCCGCGTACGGCGCCCGGCTGCTCGCGCGCGTGCCGGAGACCCTCCTGCGCTGGCTGTTCGTCGGCGTGCTCGTGGCGGGCATCGTGCGGTCCCTGCTCGACGCGTTCGCCGACCCGCCGCTGGTCGACACCGCGCAGGGCATCCCCAGCCTGATCGACGGCGCCGGCATGGTCGGGCTCGGCCTCGTCATGGGCATCGCGTCGGGCCTGCTCGGGATCGGCGGCGGCCAGATCGCCGTGCCGGGGCTGTCCGCCCTGTTCGACTTCGCCCCCGCGCTCGCCAAGGGCACCTCGCTGGTCGCGATGATCCCCACGGCCGTGTCGGGCACCTGGGTCAACGCCCGCAACGGCCTGGTGCACCTGAAGACGGCGGCGGTCATCGGCCTGGTGGCGTCCGCGTTCTCGTTCGGCGGCGCGAGCCTGTCGGTGGTCCTGCCCGACAACGTGGCCTCGATCGCGTTCGCGGCGCTGCTCGTGTTCGCCCTGGTCCAGCAGGTCCGCAAGGCCCTGCAGAAGCGCTAGGCCCGGGCCAGGTCGGCCAGCACGGCCGCGCACTCCGCCGCCACGGCGACGGCGACGTCTCGCACCGTGTCGTCGTCGTGCTCCGGGACCACCCGCTGCACCGCGCCCTCGGCGAGCAGGTCGACCGCCCGCACGTGCTGGGCCTCGGCCATCTCGGCCGCGTGCGCGGTGTCCCCGTGCACGATGACGCTCGCCCCCTCGGGCGGCAGCGGCGACAGCCAGGCGTGCTCGGCCGCGATCACCGCCTGCGCGGGCAGCAGCGCGAGCGCCCCGCCGCCGCAGCCCTGGCCCAGGATGACCGACAGCGTGGGCACGGTCATCCGGGTGAGCGCGGCCATGCAGCGCGCGATCTCGCCGGCGAGCGCGCCTTCCTCGGCGGCCTGCGAGAGCTCGGCCCCCGGGGTGTCGATCACGGCGACCAGCGGCAGTCGCAGCTCCTCGGCCAGCCCCATCGCGCGCCGGGCCACGCGCAGCGCGGCCGGGCCCATCGGGGCGCTCTCGGTCTGCCGGGTCCGGTCCTGCCCGACGACCAGGCACGGCCGGCCGTCCAGGCGTGTGAGCGCGACCAGCATCGACTCGTCCCGCTCGCCCTCCTCCGTGCCGGACAGCCGCACGGTCCCCGACGCGCCGTGGCGCAGCAGGTCCCGCACGCCCACCCGGCCCTCGGCGCGGGTGCGCAGCACGGAGTCCCACGCGGACGTCGTCCCGGACGGCTCGCCCGTCCGGCGTGGCAGCGTGGACGACGACGGCGGGTCGACCAGCACCGCGAGCGCCCGTTCGACCAGCGCGGGCAGGCTCTCGGGCGTGACGACGCCGTCGAGCACGCCCTTGGCGGCGAGGTTCTCGGCGGACTGCACGCCGTCGGGCAGAGCCTCGCCCGTCAGGGCCTCGACCACCCGCGGGCCCAGGAACCCGATGAGGGCGCCCGGCTCGGCGACGGTGAGGTGGGCGAGCGAGCCCCAGGACGCGTAGACCCCGCCGGTCGTGGGGTGCCGCAGGTAGGCCAGGTAGGGCAGACCGGCGTCGCGGTGCGCCATGACGGCACGCGAGATCTCGACCATCCGGAGGAACGCGGGGGTGCCCTCCTGCATGCGCGTGCCGCCCGACGCCGTCGTGGCCAGCAGGGGCAGTCGCTCCGCCGTCGCACGCCGGACGGCGGTGGTGATCCGCCGCGCGGCGGCCCGGCCGATGGAGCCCCCGAGGAACCGGAACTCGTTGACGACGACCACCACGGGCCGCCCACGGACGTGCCCGCGCCCGGTGAGCACGGACTCGTCGGTGCCGGCCTTCTCGGTGGCGGCCGCCAGCACCGCGCGGTACCCGGCGGTGTGCCCGGAGGTGTCGACCGGCTCGTCCCAGGACTCGAAGCTGTCGGCGTCGAGCACCAGGTCGAGCAGCTCGCGCGCCGTCCAGCGGCGGGTCACGCGCCGGCCTCCGGTCCCGGGGCGGACGCCGTCGGCGCGGACGCCGACGGCCCGGCGGCGTCGAGCCCCGGCGCGCCCGGCCGCGCCGCCGCGTCGAGCCAGGCCCGGATCCGGGCCGCGTGCTCGTCCAGCACCGGCGGTGCGCGGTGCTCGCGCCGCGTGACCTCGGCGCCGTCGGCGTCGAAGAACCGCAGCGGCGGGCCCGGCAGGGTCAGGGTGCCGAGGCTCGTGTGCTCCACGTCCACGAGCAGCCCCTGGCTCGCGGTCTGCTCCCATGCGTACACCTCGTCGAGCGTACGCACCCGGCCCGCCGGGATCCCGGCGTCGGCGAGCCGCGTCAGCAGCGCGTCGGCGTCGTAGGGCTCGAACGCGTCCTCGACCACCTTGATCACCTGGTCGCGGCGGGCCACCCGCTCGGGGTTGCTCCGCATGCCCTCCGCGTCGGCGTCGAGCCCGAAGGCGAGGCAGAACCGCCGCCACAGCGCCTCGGACCCGACGGCTATCTGGACGGCGCCGTCACGGCAGCGGAACAGGCCGTACGGCGCGATCGAAGGGTGGTGGTTGCCCTGCGCGCGCCCCACCTCCCCGGCGACCGTCCACCGCGTGCCCTGGAAGGCATGCACCCCGGTGACGGCGGCCAGCAGCGACGTGCGCACCACCTGGCCGGCGCCGGTCCGGTGCCGCTCGTGCAGCGCCGCCAGCACGCCGTACGCGCCGTAGATCCCGGCGAGCAGGTCGCCGATCGGTACGCCCACCCGCTGCGGGTCGTCCGGTCCGGAGCCGGTCAGGGACATCAGGCCGGCCTCGCCCTGGGCGATCTGGTCGTACCCGGCACGGCCGCCCTCCGGACCGTCGTGCCCGAACCCGGTGATCGAGAGCACCACCAGGCGCGGGTTGCGCTCCAGCAGCGTCTCGACGCCCAGCCCGAGCCGGTCCAGGACGCCTGGCCGGAAGTTTTCCACGAGCACGTCGGCACGGTCGACGAGGCCGAGCAGGGTCGCCCGGTCGGCGTCGGCCTTGAGGTCGAGCGCTATCGACTCCTTGTTGCGGTTCGCGGACAGGAAGTACGTCGACTCGCGGGCGCCCTCCTCGCCGACAAACGGCGGGCCCCAGCCACGCGTGTCGTCGCCCCGGCCGGGCACCTCCACCTTGACCACCCGCGCGCCCAGGTCGCCGAGCATCATGGTCGCGTGCGGCCCGGCGAGGGCCCGGGAGAGGTCCACGACGACGACGTCGTCCAGGGGTCCGGTCATGGTGCTCACCAGCCCGGCAGGACGAGGATGGCCCAGACCAGCAGCGGACCCGCGAGGGTGACGATGATGGCGTAGTTGAGGATCTGCTTGTAGTAGGCCTGCTCGGAGATCGTGTCCGGGCGGTTGGCGAGCATCAGGGCTCCGTTCGTGGAGAAGGGGCTCACGTCGACGATGGTCGAGGAGACGGCCAGGGCGGCGGCCATGGCCCACGGGCTCACGCCGCCCCCGGCGATGAGCGGCACGGCGATGGGGATGATGACCGGCAGCAGCGCCGTCGACGACGCGAAGGCCGAGGCGATCCCGCCCACGTAGCACAGGACGAGCGCGCCGACGGCCGCGATGCCGAGGCCGGCGGCCCAGGTGCCGATGTACTCGGGAGCGCCCGCCTCGGTGAGGATCGCGGCGTAGGTGCTCACGCCCGCGACGAGCAGCACGGTGGGCCAGGCGATCTGCTTGACGGCGTCCTTGTGCTGGTGCGGGGACAGCATGGCCAGCGCGACGGCCGCGGTGATCGAGACGAAGCCGATGTTCTGGTCGAACGCGAGCGCGGTCGTGGCCACGGCGGCGAAGGCGACGAGGGTCAGCACGTGGTCGCGGCGCACGCCGAGACCGCGCGTGGTGGTCGAGACGCCCGCGCCCTGGCCGCTGACGGTGACGGAGGCGCCACCGGCGTGCAGGTCGTCGACGAGGTGCCCGGACGCGTCGGCGGGATCGACCCGCTCGTTCATGAGCTGGCGGCCGCCGAGCGCGAGGAACAGGACCACGGCCATCGCGGTGTTGATCGCGAGCGACGCGATGAAGACGCCCATCTCGGTGCCCTCGTAGCCGACGTCGGCCATGACCGAGTTGGTGATGGTGCCGTAGATGCTGATCGGGGAGAACCCGCCGCCCTGGGCCCCGTGCACCACGAACATGCCCATCATGAGCGGGTTGATCTTGTAACGGCGGGCGAACCCGAGCGCGACCGGGCCGATGATGGCGCAGGCCGCGGGGCTGGCCGCGCCGATCGCGGTGAGCAGCGCGGTCACGGCGAACATGACCCAGGGGATGAGCGCCACCCGGCCGCCGACCGCCTGGACGGCCTTGGAGACGATGAGATCGACGGTGCCGTTGTTCTTGGCGATCGAGAACAGGTACGTGACGCCGACGAGCGTCAGGACGAGATCGGCGCTGATCCCGCCCAGCACCTCCTTCTCGTCCATGTTCAGGGCGAAGACGCCGACAAACCACGCCGCGACATAGGCGAGCGCGCCCATGTTGATCGGCAGGACTGTCCCGGCGACGAACAACGCGACGAGCGCGATGATCGCGATCCACTCAGGACCCATGAGAACTCCTCTGTCTCCATCGCGGCGGTCACCGTTGACCGACGAGGCACGATGGATCAGTGGCCTAGCCAATAGGCCAGTGTCCGTTCTGTCAAGTATCCTCAGGGAGTGACCCCGAAGGCTTCCGCCGAACTGCCGACCCCGCTGGCCCGCACCCGCCTCTACGAGCAGGTGGCGGAGCAGATCACCACGTGGATCAACCAGAACGGGCTGAAAGCCGGCGACCGGCTGCCCCCGGAGCGGGAGCTCGCGGCCCGGCTCGGCGTCAGCCGCGCGACCCTCAGCCAGGCGCTCGTCGCGCTCGAGGTGGTGGGCGTCGTGGTGGTGCGGCACGGCGACGGCACCGTGCTGACCGGCAGGCACAGCGAGAGCCGCATCGTCGAGGCCATCCGCGCGCACGCCGACCGCATGCCCGAGATCATCGACATCCGGGACGCGCTGGAGACCAAGATCGCCGCCCTGGCCGCGCAGCGCCGTACCGAGGACGACCTCGTCGCCATCGACGCGTCCCTCGACGCGATGGCGGCGTCCATCGAGCACGGGGACCGCGGCGTGGACGCCGACGAGCAGTTCCACGCGGCGGTGACCGCCGCCGCACACTCCGACCTGCTGGCCCGGACCATGCGCGAGATCGCCAGCCTGATCCGGGAGAGCCGGATCGAGTCGCTCTCGCAGCCCGGCCGGCCCCGCAACTCCCTGACCGGGCACCGCGCCATCGCGGACGCCATCCGCGAGCGCGACCCGGCGGCCGCCGCCGCGGCCATGCACGCGCACGTCGAGATGGTCAGCGACGTGGCCCTGCTGCGGGACGACGAGCGGTGACCGGCTGGGAGCACCTCGCCGTGCTCGGCGCCGGCTTCGGAGCGGGCGTGCTGTCCACGACCGTCGGTGTCGCCTCGCTGCTGAGCTTCCCCGTGCTGCTGGCCGTGGGCCTGCCGCCCGTCGTCGCGAACGCGTCGAACACCGTGGGGCTCGTGCCCGCCGGGCTGAGCGGGTCGTTCGGCTACCGCCAGGAGCTGCGCGAGCACCCGCGCGTGGCCATGATCGTGCTCGTGACCTGCGCCGTCGGGTCCGTGGGCGGCGCGGTGCTGCTGCTCGCGCTGCCGCCGGGCGTGTTCGAGGCGATCGTGCCCTGGCTGATCCTGACCTCCTGCCTGCTGGTGGGCGTGCAGCCGTGGATCAGCCGGTGGCTGCGACGCACCCGCGACGAGCCGACCCGCCTGCGGCACGGCATGTCCCCCGCCACGGTCGTGTTCTCGGTGCTGACCGGCGTGTACGGCGGCTACTTCGGCGCGGGCGCCGGCGTCATGATGGCCGCCGTGCTGGGGCTCGGGACCGACCTGGCGGTGCGGAACATCAACGCGCTGCGCACGGTGGCGCTGCTCGCCGCGAACCTCGTCGCCACGGTCATCTTCGTGGTCGTCGCCGACGTCGACTGGCTCGCGATCGGGCTGCTGGCCGCGGGTTCCGTGGTGGGCGGGTACGTGGGCGCGCGCATCGGCCGCAGGATGCCGCCCGGCGTGTTCCGGGTGCTCGTGGTGGTCGCGGGCGTGGTGACCGCCGTCGTCATGCTCTTCTGACGGACCCACACATGCACAATTATTGTGCATGACTCTTGTGCACAGGGATTGTGCATGCGTACTGTGCACGTATGACCGCTCCCCAGGACGACTTCCGCCTCAACCCCGAGGCCGTCAAGGTGCTCGCCCACCCGCTGCGCTCGCGCCTGCTCGGCGCCCTGCGGCGCGGCGGGCCCGCGACGGCCACCACGCTCGCCACGGCGCTCAGCACCAACACCGGAGCCACCAGCTACCACCTGCGCAAGCTGGAGTCCGTGGGCCTGGTCGCGGACACCGGCGACGGCGCCGGCAAGCAGCGCCTGTGGCGCGCCTCCACGAGCTCCCACAGCTGGGCGCCCTCGGAGCTCTCCGTCGACGAGGACGCCGCCACCGCGCTGAGCTGGCTGCAGCGTGACTACCTGCGGCTCTTCAGCACCGAGTTCGGCCACTGGCTCGACGTCGCCGAGGCCTGGCCCAGCGAGTGGCAGGACGCCGCGGGCCAGGGCGACGCCTGGCTCGACCTGAACGCCGAGCAGCTCACGGCGCTCCGCGCGGACGTGGACCTGCTGCTCGAGCGGTACCGGGAGGCCGGGGGCGGCCCCGGCGCCCGCCGTGTCACGATCTGGCAGGCCGCCTTCCCGCTGGAGGCGGACGACATCCCGGGCGCGGACGGCGCCGTCGCCGGCACCTCCGCCGGCACGGATGACGGGACGGATGACCGGACGGACCGGCCATGACCCCCCTGACCCCGCACCGCGCCCGGCAGGTCTTCCTGCTGCTGACCCTGACCCGCTGGTTCCCCGTCGGGCTGGTCGTCACGGTCACCACGCTGCTGCCGATCGAGCGCGGGCTGTCGGTGCCGCAGGCGCTCACGGCGCTGTCCGTCGCCGGCTTCGTCGTGTTCGCGCTGGAGCTGCCCACCAGCGGCCTCGCCGACTCCCTCGGACGGCGCCCGATGCTGGTCGCCGCCGCCGTGCTGCAGGTGGCGGCCGCCGCCCTGTTCCTCACCGCGCAGTCCTTCTGGGCCTTCGCCCTCGCCGCCGCGGTCACCGGCATCTTCCGGGCGCTCGACTCCGGCCCGCTGGAGGCCTGGTTCGTCGACACGGTGCACGCCACCGAACCGGGGGCCGACGTCGACCGCCCGCTCGCCGCGCAGAGCACCGTGCTCGGCGTCTCGATCGCCGCCGGCGCCCTCGTCTCCGGCGGGCTGGTCTGGTGGCACCCGCTGGGCGCGTGGTCCGCGCTCGTGCTGCCCTACGCGATCTACGGGGTGCTCTCGATCGTGCACCTGGTCGCCGTGGTCGTGCTGGTCCGCGAGGCGCCGCGCACGACGGCGCACCTCGCCGGAGCGGGCACGGCGGACGCCGCGGCCGACGCCGGGGTGGCCGGCCCCGGGGCGACACCGGCCCTGCCGCCGTCGCCGTCGTCGGACGAGCGGAAGGTGACCGCGCGGGTGCTGGACTCCGCGCGGCAGGCGCCCGGGGTGGTCCGCGACGGCCTGCGCCTCGCGCGGGACAACCGGGTGCTGCGCTGGCTGCTGATCGTCGAGGTGTTCTGGAGCGTGGGGATGGTGGTGTTCGAGACGTTCCAGCCGATCCGGCTGTCCGAGCTCCTGGGCGGCACCCAGGCCGGGGCCGCGGTCTCCGGGCCGGCCGCGGCCGCCGGCTGGGCGGTCTTCGCGGGCGGGGCAGCCCTGACGGGCCTGGCCACGCCCCGGCTCGGCGTGGCCCGGACGGCGATCATCGCGCGTGTGCTCAACGGGCTCGGGACGGTGTGGATGGGGCTCGCGCTCGGTCCGGTCGGCCTGATCGCCGCGTACCTCGTGACCTACGGGCTGCACGGCGCGTGCGGGCCCGCCTACCAGGCGCTGCTGCACCGCGAGGCCGAGTCCCGCAATCGCACCACAGTGCTGTCGATGGCGTCGATGCTCGGGTTCGCCGCCTATTCGCTGGCCGCCCCCGCTCTCGGCTGGACGGCGGGCCTGCTGTCCACCCAGGCGGCCATGGTCGTCGGCGGGGTGTTCAGCACGCTGGGCGCCCTGTGCTTCCTTCCCGCGTTGCGCCAGGAGCGCATGTTGTCTGGCCGCACGCGGCGCACGTCGGGCACACTGGCCGGGTGAACGACTGGACCGAGGACGTGCTGGGCGCGGGCTTCGACGCGCGGACGCTCCACCTCCCGGGCAGCACCGAGGCCACCCTGATCCGCTACACGCCCGAGGGCGGGCCGGTGGTCGGACGCACGCCGGTGCTGTACGTCCACGGGTTCACCGACTACTTCTTCCAGCGGCACCTGGCCGAGGCCGTCGCCGGGCGGGGCTACCCGTTCTACGCCGTCGACCTGCGCGGTCACGGTCGCTCCATGGACGCGTGGACGGCGGCGGGCCGCGACGCCAACATGATCAACCGCCTGGAGCTCTACGCGCAGGACCTCGACGCCGCCGCCGCCGTGATCGCCGCGGACGGCCACACCGGGCTGGTGCTCCTGGGGCACTCGACGGGCGGCCTCATCACCTCGATGTACGCGAACGCCCGCCCCGACCGGGTGTCGGCCCTGGTGCTGAACAGCCCCTGGTTCGACCTCAAGGGCAGCTGGTCCGACCGCACCCTGGTCACCCAGGCCGTCTACGTGCTCGGCCGGGTCTCGCCCCGGCTGGTCGTGTCCCGGCTCGGCGAGGGCTACGGCCGGGCCCTGCACGTCACCTCCGGCGGCGAGTGGGAGTACGACCTGCGGTGGAAGCCGTACGCGGGGTTCCCGGTGCGGGCCGGGTGGCTGGCGGCGATCCGCCGCGGGCACCGCGCCGTCGGACGCGGGCTGTCCGTGCAGTGCCCGGTGCTCGTGTGTACCAGCGGCCGGACCGGGTCCGACGCCGGGGAGGTCGCCGAGCAGCTCGGCACGGACGTGGTGCTCGACGTCGCGCACATGCACGCGCGGGCGCCGAGGCTGGGGACGACCGTGGAGATCGCAGTGATCGAGGGCGGCGCCCACGACCTGGCGCTGTCCCCGAAGCCGGCCCGGGAGAAGTACCTGACCACGGTGCTGGACTGGCTGGACGCCAAGGTCTGACGGCTGGGCGGGTCCGACGGCCGGGTGCCACACCCTGACGGGCGAAACGCACATTCGGCATGAAACTGTGACCGATCCCTGGCGTGCCGCGGACCCGGATACCACCTGCCTCCGCCAGGCTTCCGCCCATGGAAGAGACGTGGGTACGTCATGCGCTGCGGCGTCTGCCCGACACCGTGTCCTGCCCTGCCTGCGGCGCGGCCCTCCACGACACCGTCTGCGGCACCTGCGCGCTCGACCTCGGCGGCCGGCGCGGGATCGACGTGCACGAGGCCTCGCTCGCCGTCGAGCGGGCCATCCGTGAGCGACAGCGGATCCTCGACGAGATGCGCGCCGAGCAGCCCGCCGCGGCCGCGTACGCCCGGCGGGTGGCCGTCGCAGGCGGCTCGGCCGGTGCGGCGACCGGGCTCGTGGGTGCTGGGGTCGGCAAGGCCGCTTCGGCGGCCACGCGCCCGACGACGGCGGTTACGGCCGCCCCGACGTCGGCCGGCGCGAGCGGCGCACCCGGCGCGTCCGGCGCGAAGCCCAGGACCTCCGCCGGCGCGGGCGGGGCGGCCGGATCGGGTGCCGCGGCCTCGCCGGCCGGCCCCGTCGCCCACCCGGTCGCCGGCCCCGCCCGGCAGCCCAGCACCGTGGCCCTCCAGCCGATCCTCGCCGGGGTCGGCGCCGCGCTGGTCGCCGTCGCCGCGGTGGTCTTCGTGTTCTTCACGCTCGCCGACCAGCTCGTGCTGCGCACCGTCGCGACGCTCGCGGTCACGGTCGCCTCCGTGGTGGCGGCGGCGCTGATGCGCCGGGCCGGGCTGCGGTCGTCGGCGGAGGCCGTCGCGACCCTGGCCGTCGCGCTGGGCTGGGTGTGCGCGGAGCTCGGTCTGGAGGCCGGGCTGCTCGGCGGCGTCGCGCCGTTCCTCGCGCGCGCGGCCCTGCTCACGCTGCTCGCCCCGGCGCTCGTGCTGCTCGGCAGCCGGCTGCGGGTGCGGTCCTGGGTCGCCGCCGGAGCCGTCGCCGCACCGCTGGTCCCGCTGCTGCTCGCGGCGGGCCTGTCCGACGTCGGCCTGCCTCGCTGGGTCTGGATCCTCGCCCTGGTCGCGACGGGTCTCGTGGCGCACGGCGCGAGCGGCGCCCTGCTCCGGGCCGGCGAACGGCTCGACGCCACCCTCCGGTGGGAGTCGCGGGTGCTGGGCGTGGTCCGCACCGTCGCAGTGCCCGCGGCCCTGGTCACGACGTTCACGCTGCCCGACGTCGCCCCGCTGCCCTTCGCCGCCTGGTGGGCGGTCGTCGCGGTCGGCGCCGTCGCCGCCGGGCACGCCCTGCGGGTGCGGGCCTGGGTCACGACCGGTCTGGTCGCGGCGCCCTTCGCGGCGTTCCCGGCGGCGCTCGCCCTCTCGGACGACGACGGCACGCTGCCGTGGGCCGTCTGCGCGGGCGCGCTGCTGGTCGCCCTGGCCGCGCTGGCGGGGCCGCCGGTCGCCCGGGTCTCGGGCCCGCGCGTCGGCTCGGAGCTGCGGGTCGAGCTCCGGCTGCTGGAGGTGGCCCAGGCGCTGGGGGTGGGGCTGGCCGTCTGCACCGCGTTCCTGGTGCCGCCTGCCGGGTTCCTCGCCGGCCTCCCGGGGGACGCCGGGACGGCGGCCGTGCTGGCGGTCGTCGCCGTCGTCGCCGCCGTGCTGCGGCGCGGCACGCACCGCCGCTGGTGGACCTTCACCGCCGGAGCGCTCGGCGCGGTCGCCGCCCTGTTCCTCACCGAGTGGGCGGGCATCGAGTTCCTGTGGGTACTGCCCGCGGCGGCGGGCGTCGCGTGGGCGGTGCTCGCCGTGGCGCTGACCGCGCTGGTCGCCGCGGGTGTGCGAGGGCTCGTGCCCGCCGCCCGCACGCGCGCCGACCTGCTGCTCGCGGCGTGGCTCGTCGCGGTGCTCTCGGCCGTCCCGGCCCTGTGGCTGTCCGCGCTGCGCGTGCTGGAGGTGCTGACGGGTCCCCTCGGCGTCGCCCCCGCGCGGACGCCGGGGGAGGCTCCGCTCGGTGGCCCGTTCCTGCCGGCTGACGTCCGCGGGCTGAGCGTGCTCGGCGTGCTCGTGCTGGCCGCTCTGGTGCTGGCCGCCTCCCGGCTGGGCGTCGCGGCGGGTCGGCCAGACCGCCCGGCGGCACCCCTGGTGCGGACCGCCCGGGGCCTCGCGCCGTGGGCGACGGTGGGCCTCGGCGTCACCGCCGCGCTGCACGCCCGGCTGGCCGCGGTGACGTCGCTCGCGCTGCTGGCGGTCCTCGCCGCCGTGCTGCTGGCGGCGACGGCCGAGCCGGCGCGCTCCTGGCGCGGGCTGCGCGCCGTCGTCACCGCCGTGCGGGCCGGGGCCGACGGCCTGCGCCGGGCCACGCGGCTCACCGTGCGGCTCGGCGGCTCCGCGATGAGCCCGCAGGAGGGTGCGACCTGGCGTCCGGCCGCGCTGACCGGAGCCTGCGCCGCCCTCGTGCTGCTGACGGTCGGCTCGTGGCAGAGCCGACCCACGGTACTGGTGGCCGCCGCCGTCGTCGTGCCGCTGGCGCTGGCCGCGCGCGCGGCCCTGCCGCGCGTCTCGCACCCCGCCCTCGTCGGTGGCGCCTACGCGTACGCGCTGGTCGTGGGCGGTGTCTGGCTGGGATGGCTCGGGTTCGGCTGGGTCGCCGCCGTCTGCACCATGTCGGCCGCGGCCTCGCTGACGGCGGTCGCGGTGACCGTCGGCACGCGGGTGGCCCGCGCCGAGTGGTTCGCCGTGCTCGGCGTGACGGGCGTGCCGTTCGCGCTCGGGGTGTACACCGTGGTGCTCGACCGCACCTGGTGGTCCGCCGGCGCGGCCGCCGCGATGCTGCTCCTGGAGCTCGTGCTGCTGCTCACCCGGCGGACCGGGCTCGCGCCGGCCGTGCGCGTGCTGGCCGCGGGCCTGGTGCTGCCCACCACCGCGGTGGCGGTCGTGAGCACGGGCGCCATGCTGCTCCCGCTCAGCGGTTCGCCCGTGCTGCTACCCGTCATCGCGGCGGCGGTCGCCGTCGTCGCGGGCGGGGCACCGCGCGTGGCCGGCTTCCTCGCCCGCCGGGTGCCGGACGGCGGCGTCGTCGGCACGCTGGTGCGCGGGATGCTCGAGCTCAGCGCGGTGGTCACCGGCGCGATCACGATCGGCCTGGCCTACGGCCGCCCGGCCGCCGGGCCCGACGTCGCGGTGGCCGTGCTGCTCCTCCTCGCCGTCGGCGCCGGGGTCGTGGCACGCGAGCCCGACCGTACCCGCGTCTGGTGGGCCGCGGGCGCCCTCGCGACGGCGGCCGCCTGGACCGCGCTGGCCGACGGCGGTGTCCGGCTCGTCGAGGCGTACACCCTGCCGCCGGCCCTCGGCGCGGTGCTCGTCGGGGCGCTGCTCGCCCGGCGGTCCGGGACGCACGGCTGGCGGCTCGTCGCCGCGGGCCTCGTGCTCGCGCTGGTGCCGAGCGACCTGACGCTGGCCCTCGGCGCGGGCCCGGGCGACCCGCGCGCCTGGGTCCTGCTGGTGGCCGGCCTGGTCCTGACCCTCGCCGTCCTCGCGCTCCGGCGCCGGCTGATCGTGTCGGCCGGGTGGGCCGCACGGGCCCGGACCCTGCTGGCGGGCGCGGTGCTGCTCGCGGGTGCGGGCCTGACCGTCGAGTCCTTGCAGGTGGCGGCATCGACGGCGGGCGATCCGGCACCGCGGTTCGTGACGGGTCTGGGCTGGGCCGTCGCGGCGGGTGCGCTCGCCCTCGTGGCCGTCGGCGGCGCCCGGCCGGGCGCGCCGTCGGCCCGCCTGCGGCGTGCGATCGACACCGCGGGCCGCGTCCCCGCCCTGCTGTTCCTCACCGTGGGGGCGGTGGCGAACGCCGAACCGCACTGGGGCGCCATCGCGACCCTCTGGGCGTTGGAGGTCGCGCTGCTCGTGCTGCTGGTGGTGGTCGCGCGGCGGCTGCTGCGCGGGCACACCACGGGTGTCCCGTCCTGGGCCGTGTGGATGGGTGCGCTGGCCGCGGCCATCGCCGCGTGGAGCCCGCGGGAGCTGCGGGTCGAGGTGTTCTCCGTGCCGCTCGGGGTGGGCCTCGTCGTGGCCGGCTGCTTCGCGCTCGGCGAGTGGGAGGCGCGCACCAAGGTGGGCGGGCCCGACTCGGCGCGGGTGCCGCGGCGCACCCTCGTGGGCTGGCCGGTGGGCTGGACGGGCTCGTGGGCGCTGCTGGGCCCCGGGATCCTGGCCCTGCTCGGGCCGTCGGTGCTCGCGACCTTCACGGACCCGCAGACGTGGCGGGCCGTGCTGGTGGTCGGCGTGGCGCTGACCGGGGTGCTGGTGGGGTCCCGCCGCGGGCTCGCGGCGCCGTTCCTGCTGGGGGTCTGGGTGCTGCCGGTCGAGGTGCTGATCGTGTTCGTCAGCCAGCTCGGCACCGAGATCTCCGCGGTGCCGTGGATGCTCACGCTCGCGGCGGCCGGCGGGGTGCTGCTCATCATCGCCACCCTGGACGAGCGGCGGACCGAGGGGTACGGGGGTGCGGCGGCGTACCTCCGGGACCTGCGGTGAGCAGGACGCGGATCCCGGGCGCCGGACACGGCCGCCCGGGGCGCGGCGGGCATGGTGGGATGGCGCCATGCAGCACGATCTCCACCTCGCCGCCCACGGCGTCCGCCTCGTACCGCTGACGCGCGACCACGCGCCGGCCCTGGCCGGGCTGGTCGACACCCAGCTCTGGGCCGGCATGACCAGCGCCCTCCCCGACTCCGTCCCGGCGATGGAGACGTACGTGGACGCCGCCGTCGCGGCACCCGACCACCTCGCCTTCGCGGTGCTCGGGTCCGACGGCGAGGTGCGCGGGTCGACCCGGTTCTACGAGCTCAACGCCGGGCAGCGGCGGGTCGAGATCGGCTCGACGTTCTACGGGCGGGACTGGTGGGCGGGCGTGACGAACCCCGCGTGCAAGCTGATGCTGCTGCGACACGCCTTCGAGGAGCTGGGGCTGCGTCGCGTGGCACTGCGGTGCGACGCGCGGAACACGCGGTCCCGTGCGGCGATCCTCAAGCTGGGCGCCCGCGAGGAGGGCAGGCTGCGCGCGCACCGGGTGGCCCCCGACGGTTCCGAGGGCGACACCCTCTACTTCTCGGTGCTGTCCGACGAGTGGCCCGGCGTCCGCGAGGGCCTCGAGGGGCGCCTCACGGCCCTCACTGTCGTGTCCGAATCCCGCTAGCCGTCGCGTCCGGACGGGGCGCAGGATGGTGGGCATGACCGACGTCGAGCTCCGCGATCCCGCGTTCACCGAGCGCTACCGCGCCATCGCCGCGCGCGACTCCCGCTTCGACGGGCAGTTCTACACCGCGGTCCGTACCACCGGCATCTACTGCCGGCCCTCCTGCCCGGCGCGCACGCCGAAGGCCGAGAACGTCTCGTTCTACCTGACCTCCGCCGCCGCGCACGAGGCCGGCTTCCGCGCGTGCAAGCGATGCCTCCCCGAGGCCGCACCGGGCACGCCCGCGTGGGACCTGCGCCGCGACCTCACGGGCCGCGCCATGCGCCTGGTGGCCGACGGCGTGGTCGACCGCGAGGGTGTGTCCGGCCTCGCGCACCGCCTGGGGTACTCCGAGCGCCAGCTCCACCGGCTGCTGGTCGGCGAGCTGGGCGCGGGGCCGCTGGCCCTCGCCCGCGCGCAGCGCGCGCAGACGGCCCGCACCCTCCTGGTCGGCACCTCGCTGCGCCTGGCCGACGTCGCGTTCGCCGCCGGGTTCGGCTCGATCCGGCAGTTCAACGACACCGTGGCCGAGGTCTTCGGCGCGACGCCGTCGGAGCTGCGCGCCCGTGCCCGGCGCCCGGCGCGGGGTTCGGGCGGCGCGGCGCGCTCGCGCGGCCCGGGCTCGGCCCGTGAGCCCGTCCGGATCTCCCTCACGCTGCCTGTGCGCGAGCCGTTCGACGCGCGCGGCGTGCTGGAGTTCCTGGCCGTCCGCGCGATCGAGGGGGTGGAGTTCGCGGACCTGGGCCCGGCGGGCCCGGTCGCTGCGGAGGGGACGACCCGGTCGGCCGACGCCGGCGCGCACGTGCTCCGGTACGCCCGCACCGTCGTGCTGCCGCACGGCCCGGGGGCGTTCGAGGTGCGGGTGCCCCGGCCCGGCAGCGGCCGCGTCGACCTGGACCTCGAGCTCGCCGACCTCGCGGACGCGCCGGTCGCCGTCGCACGCGTGCGGCGGCTGCTGGACCTCGACGCCGACCCGGTCGCCGTCGACTCCTCGCTCGCGTCCGACCCCGTGCTCGCGCCGTCGGTCGAGGCGGTGCCCGGGATCCGGGTGCCCGGCACGCTGGACCCGGCCGAGCTGCTGGTCCGCGCGATCGTGGGCCAGCAGATCAGCGTCGCCGCGGCGCGCACGCACCTGTCACGCCTCGCGAAGGGCGTCGGCACGCCGTACGTCTCGGCGTTCGAGGGGCTCACCCTGCTGTTCCCGACACCGCGCCAGATCGCCGGCCCTCCCGGTTCGCAGGACGCCGCCGCGTACCTCCGGCTGCCCGCCAGGACGCTGGCGACCGTGCTCGGCGCGGCCCGGGACCTCGCGGACGGGACCCTCACGCTGAGCGTCGGCGACGACCCCGACGACCTGCGGCGGCGCCTGGTCGCCCGGCCGGGGATCGGCCCGTGGACGGCCGGGTACGTGGCGCTCCGCGTGCTCGGTGACCCGGACGTGCTCATGGACAGCGACGTCGCGCTGCTCGCCGGGGCCCGCAACCTCGGGCTGGTCTCCGCCGAGGAGTCCCGCCCCCACCAGTTCAAGGAGCTCGCCCTGCGCGGCGCGGCCTGGGCGCCCTGGCGCTCCTACGCCGCGATGCACCTCTGGCGCTCCGCCTGACAGCTCGATCTCCCGGAAGGAAGAACATGAAGACCACGACCCTCACCACACCGGACGGCCCCTTCAGCGTCGTCGTCGCGGCGGTCCCCGCCGTCGACGGCGGGCACCCCGCGGGCGATACGCGGGAGCAGGTGCTGGCCGCCGGCTGGACGGACGACGTCGACGCGCTCCTCGCCCTGGTCCACCCCACCCTGCGCCCGTCCGGCGACGTCCGGGACACGCACCCGACGGGACTGCTCGCGGAGGCCGCGGACGCCGTCCGCGCCTACTACGACGGCGACCACGGGGCGCCCGGGCGCGTCCCGGTGCTGCAGGCGAGCGGACCGTACCGGACGCACGCGTGGGACGTGCTGCGCGAGGTGAAGGCCGGTGAGCGGCTGACGTACAGCGAGTACGCGGCCCGGACCGGACGGCCGGCGGCCGTCCGCGCGGCGGCCGGGGCGTGCGCCATGAACGCGGCGGCACTGTTCGTGCCGTGCCACCGCATCCTGCGCACGGACGGCACGCTCGGCGGGTTCCGCTACGGGCTGCCGGTCAAGGAGAGCCTGCTGGCCCGCGAGGCGATCGCGGGGTGACGTTCGAGGCCCGGGTTGCTCCGCCGTGACCGATGTCAGAGCGGAGAGACCCGGGCCTCGAAGGGGACGGCGGCGTCAGCCCTTGACCGAACCCGCCAGCAGGCCGCGCACGAAGTAGCGCTGCAGCGACAGGAACACGATCAGCGGCACGATCATCGAGATGAACGCACCGGCCGACAGCACGTGCCAGTCACCACCGCGCGAACCCGCGAGCTCGGCCACCCGGACCGTGAGCGGGAACGTGTTCAGGTCACCCATGACCAGGGCGACCAGCAGGTCGTTCCACACCCACAGGAACTGGAAGATGGCGAACGCCGCGAGCGCCGGGGTGAGCAGCGGCAGCACCACCCGGAAGAACACCTGCACGTGGCCGGCGCCGTCCATCCGCGCGGCCTCGACCAGGGACCTCGGGATCTCCTTCATGAAGTTGTGCAGCAGGAAGATCGCCAGCGGCAGCGCGAAGATCGAGTGCGACAACCAGATGGTCCAGAACGAGCCGTTGATGCCCAGGTCCACGTAGGCCGACAGCAGCGGCACGAGCGTGATCTGGATCGGCACGATCTGCAGGGCGAACACCGCGATGAACAGGAAGTCCGCGCCCTTGAAGTCGACCCAGGCGAACCCGTACGCGGCCAGGAGCGCCAGGGTGATCGGGATGAACACCGCGGGCAGCGTGACCACGAACGAGTTCACGAAGAACACGATCAGGTTGGTCGACCCGTCGAACAGCGCGGTCTCGTAGTTCTGCAGCGAGAACACACCCTCGCCGGCGAACGCCGAGCCGAACACCGTCCACCAGCCGCTCTGCCGGATGTCCAGCTCCGGCCGGAACGACGTGATGAGCAGACCGACCGTCGGGATGGTCCAGAGGATGGCGATGACGACGGCGAGCGTGCTCGCCCACGGGTTGGACAGCGCCTTGCGTGCCTTGCGGGCACGGCCGCTGATGTCGGCCTTCGACCGGGGCACCTCGGGTGCCGCGTCGGCTGTCTTCACGGTGCTCATCGGACATCCTCCGAGAGGCGCTGCTGGCGCACGTTGTAGATGATCACCGGGATCACGATGACGAACAGCAGCACGGCCAGCGCCGCGCTCAGGCCCGCCTCGTTCTGCCGGAACCGCTGGTCGTAGAACTCCAGGGCCACGATCGAGGTGTTGAACTGGCCTGCCGTCATCGTTCTGACGATGTCGAACGTCTTGAGCGTCGTCATCGCGATGGTGGTGAGCACGACGACCAGGGCGGGCCGGATGCTCGGGATGGTGATGCGCCAGAACATGCCGACGCCGGAGACGCCGTCCAGCCGCGCGGCCTCGACGATGTCGTCGGGGATCGCCTTGATGGACGCTGACAGCAGCGTCATCGCGAAGCCCGCCTGGATCCAGATGAACACCACCATGATCAGGAAGGTGTTCAGCGGCCGGCTGAGCAGGAACTGCTGCGGCTCGCCGCCCAGCCAGACGATGAACTGGTTGAGCAGGCCGGTCTGGTTCACGCCTGCGGGCTTGAACTCGTAGACGAACTTCCAGATGATCGACGCGCCCACCATGGAGATGGCCATGGGGAGGAACACGAGCCCCTTGGCCAGCGCCTCGAACCGGCTCTTGTCGACCAGGTAGGCGTAGACGAGGCCGAGGAACGTCGCGACCAGTGGCGCGACCAGCACCCAGAGCGCCGTGTTGCCGAGCACGATGAGGAACTGCGGCTCGGTGAAGGCTCGGATGTAGTTGTCCAGGCCCACGAACTCCGTGCTGTTGCGGTTCATGAACGAGTTGATGATGGTGCGGATCGCCGGGTACACGAGGCCGATCGTGAGGAGCAGCAGCGCCGCGCCCACGAACCCGAAGCCGACGAACCAGCGGGAGGGATTACGTGGCCGGTCGACCACGAAGAGGATGATGCCCATCAGCGCGACGAACAGCACGATCGCGATGATCATCAGCAGAAACTTGTGCCCGGTGTCATCCCCGGCATACAGCAGCCAGTCCATGGCTATCTCCTGTCGCTGTCCTGGTCCGGTCTTCCTTGACTGGTCCAGCCCTCAGCCTAGGACGGCGGAGGCGTGGGACTCGAAGTCCCACGCCTCCGCGCGTCATGGTCGAGGGCCGGGCGTCAGTTCGACGGCCAGGAGTCCTCGATCCGGTCGGTGACCTGCTGGCTGCTCAGGTCGCTGGCGAACCACTCGGTGATGCCGTTCCAGAACGAGTCGGTACCGACCGCGGCCGGCATGAGGTCCGAGGCGTCGAACCGGGCCACGGTGGCCGGGTCGGCGAGGATCTCGGCGGAGAGCCGGTCGAAGTCCGTCGCGAGCAGCTCCTGGTCCAGACCGCTGTTGGCGCTCACCCAGCCGCCGGCCGGCGTGGCGGCGGCCTTGGCGTTGGCCCAGTCCGCGCTCGACAGGTAGGTCTGGAAGGCCTGCACCTCGGGACGGTCGGTGAACGCGCCGATGAACTCGCCGGCGACCAGCGTCGGCTTCTCGTCGGCCGTCTGCGCCGGCAGGTAGAACGCGTAGACGTCGCCGTCCGGGGCCACCTCGGTGCCCTCGGGCCACTGCGTCTGGTAGAAGTTCGCGGCGCGGTGCATCCAGCAGTTGCCGTCCAGGATCGGGTAGCCCGCGTCGGTCCAGGTTGCCGTGGCGATCGAGTCGACGCCGCCCAGGCCGCCGTTCACGTAGTCCGGGTTCTTGAGGATCTCGCCCGCGGTGTCGAACGCGTCGACGATCTGCGGGTCGTTGAACGGGATCTCGTGGGTGTACCACTGGTCGTAGACGTCCGGGCCCGCCGTGCGGAGCACGACGTCCTCGATCCAGTCGGTGCCCGGCCAGCCGGTGGCGTCACCGGACTCCACGCCCGCGCACCACGGGCGGGTGGCGCCCTCGTTGCCCTCGGCGATGGTGGCGGTGAGCTCCATCAGCTCGTCCCAGGTCGTCGGGACCTCGTAGCCCGCCTCCTCGAACATCGAGGGCGAGTACCAGACGTACGACTTGACGTTGGAGCCCAGCGGCGCGGCGTAGAACGTGCCGTCGACCGTGCCGTACTCCTTCCACTCCGGGGCCCAGCCCTCGTCGACGTTGGCCTCGACCTGCTCCGGGGCCGGGAGGACCGCGTCGTAGTCGTTGACCAGCGTCTGGAGCAGACCCGGCTGCGGCAGGATCGCGATGTCCGGCGGGTTGCCGGCCTGGACGCGCACGGGAAGCTGCGCCTCCATCTCGCGCGAGCCCTCGTAGTTGATGGTGACGCCGGTGCAGTCCTCGAACGGCTTGTACGACGCCGTCTGGGTCTCCGCCTCCGGCTCCACGATCGTCGTGTAGACACTGACCTCGGTGCCCTCGAGGTCACCGAACTCCTCGTAGGCGGCGCAGTCGATCGTGGCCTGGGTGGCCTCGCCGCCGCCGTCCTCGCCCCCGCCGTCGTCTGTGTCGGCACAGGCCGCCAGGACCAGGGCCAGGCTCGCGCCGGTCGCCGCCAGGGCGACCGCTCGGCGCTTGGAAGCCATCCGGATAGTCATCTCGTGCTCCTCCACTGCTTCGTGGGCTCAGAACCCTCTGACTTGCGGGTACGGACCGGCAGACTGCCGGGTTGCCCGCCCTCAACGCAACCGTGGTTCTCGATCCAATGCAAGCCCATACAGCATCACCTTGCATTACGAAATCGTTGCAATCCCACCCGTCGTCCAAGACGGGTGAAACGCCCGGTACGCCACGCGCAAGGTGGCCGCTCGCTCCCGCACGGCGTGCGGACGGCGGGACGTAGGCTTGTGCCGCCAGATCACTGGTGCCCCTACGGAAGGACGGACATGATCGAGCTGAGGACGCCGCGCGAGATCGAGGAGATGCGCCCGGCGGGACGCTTCGTCGCCGACGTGCTGCTCGCCGTCCGCGAGGCCGCGGGCGTCGGGGTGAACCTCCTCGAGCTCGACGAGATCGCGCACAAGATGATCCGCGACCAGGGCGCCGAGTCGTGCTACATCGACTACCACCCCTCGTTCGGCGCGATGCCGTTCGGCAAGGTCATCTGCACCTCGGTGAACGACGCCGTGCTGCACGGCCTGCCCTACGACTACGCGCTGCAGGACGGCGACCTGCTGTCGATCGACTTCGCGGCGTCCGTGAACGGCTGGGTCTCCGACTCGGCGCTGTCGATCGTGGTGGGCGAGCCCGACCCGGCCCGCGCCGAGCGGGACGCGAAGCTGATCCGCACCACCGAGGTGGCGCTGGAGGCCGGTATCGCCGCCGCGCAGCCGGGCAAGAAGATCGGCGACATCTCCTCGGCGATCGCCGAGGTGGCGCACGCCGCCGGCTACTCGGTGAACACCGACTTCGGCGGCCACGGCGTGGGCCGCACCATGCACGGCGACCCGCACGTGCCGAACAACGGCCGGGCGGGCCGTGGCTTCCCGCTCAAGCCGGGCCTGGTGATCGCGGTCGAGCCGTGGTTCCTGGAGACCACGGACGAGATCTTCACCGACCCCGACGGCTGGACGCTCCGCTCGGCGGACGGCTCGCGCGGCGCCCACTCCGAGCACACGATCGCGATCACGCCGGACGGCCCGCTCATCCTGACGGCGCGCTGACGAGCCCGCGCGCTGACGAGCCCACGTGTCAGGCGCTCAGGTCACCGGAGTGTCCTGAGCGTCTGACACGGCGCTAGATCAGGGTCTTGAGCGCCTGGATCACGCCGTGCTGCGAGATGTCGCCCACGGTCTCGTTCGCGATCGCCTTCACGGCGGCAGGAGCGTGGCCCATCGCGACGGCGCGGGCGGCCCAGCTCAGCATCTCGATGTCGTTCAGGCCGTCGCCGACGGCGAGCGTGTTGTGCCGCGGGACGCCGAGCGTGGAGCGGATGTTCTCCAGCGACGTCGCCTTGCTCAGGTGCCGCGGGGTCACGTCGATCCAGTCGGGCCCGGCCTCCGTGGCGGTCACGCCGTGCCGGCGCAGCGGTTCCAGCAGGTCCAGCACGTTCGGCCCCCGCAGGATCGCGCGCGAGGCGGGCATCATGCCCAGCTCGTCGATGCCGACCACACGCTGGGCGCCGTTGACCTCGTGCGGCTCGAACAGCCGGTTCACGCGGTAGCCGATGCCGATCTCCTCGACGCCGATCTGCACGTCGGGGAACCGGCTCAGTGCCATCCGGACCACGGGACCGACGTCGAACGTCAGGACGTCCTCGAGCATGTAACCGTTGGTGCACGTGGCGCAGAGCCGCGCCGTGACCGCCCCGTTGGAGGCGACCACCCAGCCGTCGGTGATGCCGAGCTCCTTGGCCACGGGCAGGATCCCCGTCAACGACCGTCCCGACGCCAGGACCACGTGATGCTTCCGGCCACGCACGAGCTGCACGGCCAGAACCGTCGGCCCGGGCACGGGCTGCCCGGTGACCAACAGGGTCCCGTCGATGTCGAGGGCGACCAGGTGAGGCGCGTCGTTGCGCACTCGCATGGACACCGATTGGTCGTCCAGGATCATCACGTACCCCCATGGCACCGTGAGCGCCGTCACCCTTCGACGGATCGCGCCCAAATGTACAGGCATTCGCCCTGTGATCCATACCTTTGCACGGATAACTTTCACCCGTGTCGACGCTTGCGAGATCCTGCCCGACTCAGAGCAGCGAGCGGAGCACGTCCACCACGCCGTCGTCGTCGATCGAACCGGTCACGGCATCGGCCGCCGCCTGCACCGGCTCGGTCGCGTGCCCCATCGCCACGCCCCGTCCGGCCCACCGCAGCATGTCGATGTCGTTGCTGCCGTCACCCACGGCGACGGTGTTCTCCGCCGCCACGCCGAGCTCCTTGCGTACCACTTCCAGGGCCGACGCCTTGGTCACGCCCTGCGGTGCGATGTCCATCCACGCGGACCAGCCGACGGCGTACGTGACGTCGTCGAAGCCGAGACGCGCTGCGATCTCGTGGAACTCCGCGCTCGTCTCCCCGGGGCTGCGGACGACGACGCGCGTGACGTCACCGGCCCAGAGCTCCTCGAAGTCCACCACGCGGTGCTCCCCGTTGAGCTCGCCCTCGGGAAAGAGCTCGGTCATCCGGAAGCCTACGCCGACATCCTCGACCGCGTAGCGTGCGTGCGGCAGCTCGACCTTGAGCATGCGCAGCACCGGTTCGGGGTCGAACGTCTCGACGCGCTCCAGGGTGTAGCCCATCGGCGCGGACGCGTCGATGCGTGCCGTGACGGCACCGTTCGAGGCGACGATCCACTCGTCCTCGATCTTGAGGTCCGCCGCGACGGGCGTCATCGCGATGAGCGAGCGTCCGGACGCCAGCACCACGTGGTGCCCGGCGGCACGGACGGCGGCGACCGCCTCGCGTGCCGCGTCGGACAGCACCTCGTCGTACGTGACGAGGGTCCCGTCGATGTCGAGGGCGATGAGCTTTCGATCGGTCGCAGGAGGCACGTTGGAAGCCTACCCACCCGCCGGTGAACGGCAGCAGACCGATGGACCGTGATCGGCGGAATGTCAGGTGATCGGCAGCTCGTGCTGCCGATCACCTGACATGCTGCCGATCCCAGGGGCCCGGCCCGGTTACTTCACGGGCTCCAGGACCTCCAGGCCGCCCAGGTAGGGGCGCAGGCCCTCCGGGACGTGGACCGAGCCGTCGGCCTGCTGGTGGTTCTCCAGGATGGCGACGATCCAGCGCGTGGTGCCGAGCGTGCCGTTCAGGGTCGCGACGTTCCGGGTCGAGCCGTCCTCGGTCCGCTCGCGGACGCCCAGGCGGCGGGCCTGGAACGTGGTGCAGTTCGACGTCGAGGTGAGCTCCAGCCAGCGCTCCTGCGTGGGCAGCCACGCCTCGCAGTCGAACTTACGGGCCGCCGACGAGCCCAGGTCGCCCGCAGCCGTGTCGATCACGCGGTAGGGCAGCTCGACCTTGGCCATCATGGCCTCTTCCCAGCCCAGCAGCCGCTGGTGCTCGGCCTCGGCGTCCTCGGGGGCGCAGTAGCTGAACATCTCGACCTTGTGGAACTGGTGCACGCGGATGATGCCGCGCGTGTCGCGGCCCGCCGAGCCGGCCTCGCGGCGGTAGCAGGCGCTCCAGCCCGCGTACCGCATCGGTCCGTCGGACAGGTCCACGATCTCGTCGCTGTGGTAGCCCGCGAGCGCCACCTCGGAGGTGCCGACCAGGTAGAGGTCGTCCTTCTCCAGGCGGTAGATCTCGTCGGCGTGCGCGCCAAGGAAGCCCGTGCCCTGCATGGTCTCGGGCTTGACGAGGGTGGGCGTGATCATGGGCGTGAAGCCCTGCTCCACGGCCTGGTCCATCGCCATGTTGAGCAGCGCCAGCTCGAGCCGCGCGCCGATGCCGGTGAGGAAGTAGAACCGCGCCCCGGACACCTTGGCGCCGCGCTTGGTGTCGATCGCGCGCAGGCCCTCCCCGAGCTCCAGGTGGTCCTTGGGCTCGAAGCCCTCGGCCGCGAAGTCACGGCGGGTACCGACCTGCTTGAGCTCGATGAAGTCCTCCTCGCCGCCCGCGGGCGCGCCCTCGATCACGTTGGCGATCGAGTACAGCACCCGGTCGAGCTCCTGCTCGGCCTCGGCCGCGGTGGCCTGGTGCTGCTTGACGTCCTGCGCGAGCTGCTTGGTGCGGGCCAGCAGCGCCTGCTTCTCGTCGCCCTGCGCCTGCGCCACCTGCTTGCCCAGGGACTTCTGCTCCGCGCGCAGGTTCTCGAACTCGGTCAGAGAGGAGCGGCGGCGCGCGTCGGCGTCGAGCGCCGCGTCCACGAGGTCGGGGTCGTCACCGCGGGCCACCTGGCTCGCGCGGACGACGTCGGGGTTGTCGCGCAGAAGTCGGAGATCGATCACGGGGACGAGCCTAACGGGGCTGTCGCTCTGAATTCGTCCTCAGCGCGACCATCGTGAGCAGCGGCACGGCAGGGATGAGCGCGATCATCGCGATCCGCAGTCCGAAGTCGTTGACCAGCGAGCCCAGGACCGCCATCACCCACATCGCGACCAGCGCGGGGCGCAGGAACTCCCAGCTCCGCCCCGCGCGCGTGAACCATGCGGGCGTCAGGCGTTCCCGCCATGTCGCCGGTCCGAAGAGCGCGAGGCCGACCAGCACCAGGATCACCACGGTGGCCCAGACCGCCGGCCCGCCCGTGATCGAGTTCAGCGCGTACAGCGCCTTGCGCAGCACGGTGGAGACCGCCTCTCCGTCGACCACCTGGGCCACGAACCGGCCGAGGTGCGAGCGGGACTCGGGCGGGCGGAGCCAGTCCAGGACACCCACGAGGGCCACCACGCCGACGCCGGCCGCCGCGACCCAGGTGAAGCGCCAGAGGGTGAGGCGCAGCCCGGACGCGGCGGTGGCGACCACCACGAACGCCGGGACGAGCACCAGACCGCCGCCGAGATCCGCCCCGAGGGTGGGCCAGACGTCGACCGCCATCGCGATCACGCCCACGACGCTGACGGCCAGGGTGGCCAGGACCCGTCTGCCGCGTGACACGAGGAGCTGCGCCAGCGCGGCCGCGAGCACGATCGCCGCCACCGCGTACACGGAGAACGTCGGGTTGCCGAAGCCGTAGAACCGCGCACCGAACGTCGGGGCGGAGCCGAGCGGTGCCGCCCGGTTCAGCGGTGTGCCGAACAGGGCGTCCAGCGTGAGCGCGACGAACGTGATGCCCGCGACCACGGCGGGGGCCGCCCACAGGGGCCGTCGTGGGGCGAGCAGGCTCAGCCCGGTCACGGCCGCCGTCACGAGCAGGGTGGCGCCCACGATCGCGAGCACGGGCAGGTCGAACCGCCACCAGCCGGTGAGGGAGACGAGGAAGCCGCCCGCCGGCAGCGCCGTCAGCGCCGTGGCGGAGACGACCGCGGCGCGCCGCAGCCCGCCCGGCACGAACGCGACCCGCCGCGGCACCCACCAGCAGGCCGCCGCCAGGGCGAGGCCCAGCCAGAACGGCACGTCGACGAGCCAGATGTACGCGTCGCGGCGCACGTGGTCGCGCGCCGTCATGTCCGCGAGCTCGTCGGCGGTGAGCCAGGCCGAGGCGGGGCGCTCCCCGGCGCGCAGCAGCGGCGTCGGGTCGATGTCGGCGGGCAGGTCCACGCCGACGGCGTCGAGCACCGCCGCCGGGACGTCCATCAGGCGCGCCACGCCCTCGGTGCGGGTCGCCGTGCTGGCCAGGTAGCGCGGCAGCCCGTCGTAGTTGGCCGACGGGCGCACCAGCGCCGGCCCCAGCTCGAGCGCGTGCTCCGGCGTGGTGGCGACGTCGATCACGAGCACGGTCGCGTCCGCGGGGGCGGCGTCCAGCACGCGCCACACCGCGAGGTCGACGGCGGCGACGAGGTCGGCGCGGAGCTCCTCGACCCGCTCGGCGCCGTCGGGCTGCTTCTCCAGGTCCGCCCGCTCGGCGACGTCCAGCAGCGCGGAGCCCGCGTCCACGAACGTGACGGGGCAGTCCCAGGCGCCCGACTCCGCGGCCAGCGCCGCGTCGAGGTCGAAGTACCGCCCGACGCTGCCGTCCCGCTCGGCGAGCGCGACCGCCGCGCCCGGCCCGACGGCCGTCGTGCACTCGTCGGCGAGGGCGTCCCCGAACGTGCCGGGGTGGGCGGCGTAGCCGGAGCCGCGCTGCAGCGCGGTCAGCCGGTCCCACTGGTCGACGACGGCGGGGCGGTCGCCTCCCGCGGTCCCGGCACCGGCCGAGGCGGCGTCGGCCGTGTCCTCGCCGGCGGCGTCCGCGCCGTTCTCGCCCGCCCCGCCGTCCGCCGTGTCGTCCGCCACCGGCGTCACGGTGATCTCGTCGCAGATCCAGTGCCGGTCGGCGTCGCGCTCGTCGGCGACCTCGGCCAGGCGCCCCGCCGACAGGCTGAGCCACCCGCTGTCCGGGCAGCGCGCCGCGCGCCCGTTGGGCAGGGTCAGGCCCGCGGCGTCCGCGCCGTCGGTGAGCATGCCGTAGAGGGTGGGCGCGGGGGCCGTACCGGTGTCGAGGGACGGCTGGACGTCGGTCCAGCGCAGGCCCTGCGTGCCGATCACGACCACGTTCTCGCCGGGCGGCACCACGGGCTCGGCGCTGCTCAGCGAGCCTGACTCCTCGCCTGCGGCCTCGGCGCCGGGCACGGGCAGCACGGCCGCCGCGAAGAGCAGGCTGAGCAGCAGCGCGCCGGACAGGCCCAGCACGGCGGACGGCACGCGGCGGACCGGCTCGGTGTGCCGGCCGGACGGGAGCCAGCCGCGGGCGCCGAGGAACCGGGTCACCAGGTCCGGACGCGCCGCGAGCAGCGCGACCAGGGCGAACGGCACGAACAGCGCGAGCCCGCGCAGGCGGTCCCCGAAGTACGGCGCGGCGTCCACGCCGACGGTCACGACCGCGACGGCGGTCACGGCCGCCACCCCGAGCCACACCGGCCGGGTGGGGCGCTGCGTCTCGCGGGCGCGGGCGCCGTCACCGAGCACCGAGCCGGCACTCGTCGCCGTGCGACGACGCGCCGCGTAGGCCGCGAGCCCGCCCGCGAGGACGAGCCCGGACACCGCGTAGATCACGAAGGCCACGTCCGAGAACCCGTAGAAGCGGTCCGCGGTGGCGAGCGACGGGCCCAGCAGGGAGCCCTGCAGCAGCGTGAAGCCGGTGACCCCGTCGATCGTGAAGACCAGCCAGGTGATCCCGGCCGCCGCGACGGCGTTGCGCCACGGGGCCGCGGGGAGCAGGCGCGAGACGCCGCGCACGGTGAGCGCGACGGCGACCGCGGCGGCCGTCAGCGACAGCGCCAGGCCGAACTCCGGCGCGGGCCACACCCACCACCGGGAGAGCGTCGCCAGGCTCGCCGCCGCCGGCGCCGACACCGCGAGCAGCACGGCGCTCAGGGCCAGCCGCTGCCGGTACGGCCCGGGCTCCCGCCGCGGACGCGCGGCGCGGCGCGGCAGCACCAGGACCAGCACGGCGATCAGCAGGAACAGGACGATCACGCCGGCGAAAGCGGGCACCTGCGCGGGGATGGTGTCGGCCAGGACGTTGATGTACTGCCGGTTCTCGACCGTGCGGGCGACCGTGGTCCGCCGCGGCTCGCCCACCTCGATCGGCGAGCCGTCGATCGAGGGCTCCTCGAGCGCCGGGTCCGGCTCGGCGTCCTCGGTCTCCTCGGCCTCGGGGTCCGGGAGGGCACCGGCGGCCTCGGCCGCGGTGGCCGTGAGGTCGGTGAGCTGCACGAACCCGGTGCTGCGCGACGCGTCCGACGTCAGCCAACGCACCCGGGGGACGTCCACCAACCAGTCCACGACGACCTGGAGCCCCTGCTGCGTGAGCGGTGTGTCCGCGACGCCCGCCACGAGCACGCGCGTGCCGGCGGGCAGGCTCCGGGTCAGGCTGCCGAGCGTGCCGTCCAGGGTCTCCAGGGCCTTGGCGCGCTCCGGACCCTCGGGCAGGCTCCCGGCGTCGATCACGGTCACGGGGCAGTCCGTGAGGGCGGCGTCCCAGGCCGGGCCACGGGCACCGAAGGTGCTCGCCGAGCCCTCGGCGCCGTCCGGGGTCAAGGCGTCCAGCGAGGGGACGTACCGGCCCACGGTCCCGTCCTCACGGGCGAGCATGACGGCGGCGCCCGGCCCGACCGCCGTCGAGCACGCACCCGCCTCGTCCAGCATCTCGCCGAGGAGGCCGGGGGCGGGCGCCTTCTCGCGCTCGGCGGGCTCGGCGACCTCCTCCTCGTCCTCGTCCTTCTGCGGGAGCTGCGCCCAGTCGTCGACCGTGGCGCGCGTCGGCTCCGCGTCGCCGGAGCCCTGCGCGGACCCGGTCGCGGGTTCGGGCACCGGCGTGCACGACGTCGCCCCGCGGGCCTCGCGCTCCTCGCCCTCGGGGTCCGGCTGGTCGGCGCGCTCGGCGCTGCCGGCCGAGACCGTCCGGCTCCCCGCCGAGAGCGTGAGCCACGCGTCCAGCGGGCACGTCGCGGGCGCCGCGGTCCGCACGTTGATCGACGCGACGGAGCCGCCGCCGATCATGTGCCACAGGTTCGGCGTCGTGCTCCGGGAGACGTCCGTCCACCGGAGGCCGGCCACACCGACCACCACCACGGGGGCGGCCGGTGGAGGCTCCGCGGCCTGCGTGGAGCCTGCGGCCGCGGACCCGACGGCGTCCGCGGTCCCGGTCCCGGTCACCGCCGTCGACCCGGCCGCGGGCACGGACCACGGGGCCGCCGACGCGGTCGTCGGGCCGATCAGGCCCAGCAGGGCCGCGACGAGCACGACGAGGGCCGCGGGCACGGTCAGTGCCCGTGTGGAGCGGGGATTCACCCGCCCAGGGTAGATGGCCGCGGGAGTCACGGGGCCCGGACCAGGAGCGCGCCCGCCTCGACGCGCACGTCGACCTCGACGGCCCGGCCGAGGGGATCCCCGTCGACCTGGGCCTCCTCGCCCGCGGGCACCCGGATGCGCGCCCGGCGGGCCTTGGTGTGGTCGATGCGGCCGAGCTTCTCCGGCAGCTCGTTCCGCACCCCCACCCCCTGCATGGCGATCTCGAGCGTGAGCTGGGCCCAGCCGAGCACCCCGCCGCGCACGTCGACGGCGGCCACGTCGAGCACCCCGTCGTCGAGCACGGCGTCGGGCAGCAGGGTGACGCCGCCCGGCAGCATGCCGCAGTTGCCGACCATGATCGAGCGGGCGCGGGCGTCCACCGGCGGGTCGTCGTCGAGCTGCAGGGTGGCGCGCATCCGGCGGGCCTGCATGTGGGACAGCCCCGCCACGAAGTAGGCCACCCAGCCCACCTTCTTCTTCAGGTTGGAGTCGGCGGTGGCGACCATCGCGGCGTCGAAACCGAGGCCGGCGATGACCAGGAAGATGTGCTCGCGGTCCGTGTCGGGCTCGTGGTCCGGCTGGTTGGGGTGCTCGTCGTTGCGCGGGGTGTCCGCGAACTCCACGACCCGCAGCCAGCCGACGTCGATGGCGCGCGTGCGCCCGGCCAGGATCACGTCGAGGGCCTCGTCCATGCTGGTCAGCGGCAGCTCGAGGTTGCGCGCCAGGAGGTTGCCCGTGCCCACCGGCAGCACGCCCATCGGCTTGTCCGAGCCGACCATGGTCTCGGCCACGGCGCGCACCGTGCCGTCGCCGCCGGCCGCGATCACGATGTCCGCGCCGTCGTCCAGCGCCTGCCGGGCCTGTCCCTTGCCGGGATCCTCGATGGTGGTCTCGTACCAGAGCGGCTCCGGGAGCCCGTTCGCCGCACAGTGCGCCCGCACGCGGGCGCGCAGCCCGCTCGCGTGCAGCTTGGACGGGTTCACGACCACCGCGATCTGCCGGGCCGCCTGCACGCTCTGCGGCACCGCGCGCCGCCCGTCCCGGCGACGCATCCAGGCCTGCTGCGACCATGCGCCGACGGCGACGGCGAGTGCCAGTACCCCGATGACGATCGCGATGATGCCGAGCCAGACCTGCCACTCCATGGGGTCAGGGTACGGGTCCGGCCTGAAGGTCGATCAGCTGCGGACGTTCGACCCCGCGTGCCGCACGGCGTCCACCGCGCCGCGCATCTTGCGCGCGTTCACGGCCAGCAGGACGTCGCGGTACTGGGCCGCCCGGTGGATCTGACCCTTGAGGTCGTTGGCGGAGGCCCGGTGCTTGAGGTCGCACGGCACCTCGACGGCGACGTACCCCTTGCGCAGCAGGTCGATGGTCATGCCGGTCTCGACGCCCCAGCCGCGGGCGAGCGGCGTGGCCGCCTCGAACGCCTCGCGGGTGAGGCACCGCATGCCGGACAGCGGCTGCGACGGGCTCCAGCCGGTCATGGCCTCGATCGCCCGGCGGGACGCGCCGACGACGACGCCCCGGCCACCGGCGCCGGCCTGCTTGGGCAGCAGCGCGATCGCGAGGTCGGCGACGCCCTCACGGACCGGGCGCACGAGGGGTGCGGTGTTCACGGCCGTGTCGCCGAGGTCACCGTCGATGAACATGAGGAGGCGCGGGGGTCGACCGTCGGCGTCGCGCATCGCCACCACCGCCGCACCGGTCTCCATCGCGGCGGCCTTGCCGCGGTTGTGGGAGTGGCGCACGACGACGGCGCCCGCGGCGCGCGCCACGTGCTGCGTGTCGTCCTCGGAGCCGTCGTCGACCACGAGCACGAGGTCGACGTGGGGGATCGCACGCGCAGAGCGCACGGTGGCGGCGATGCGTTCGGCCTCGTCCTTGGCGGGAATGATGGCCGCCACCCGTTGGACGTTCTTGCCTGCCTGTGCATTGCCGGGACGCGTGGTCTTCGCGACCGGGAGAGCGTTCACACCTGTCCTGCCTGAAGCGTCGATTTGCCTTGGTGGGTGTTCGGATAGCCCTTTGCTTGGTGAGTGCAAAGGTTTACCCCTGGAATCCTACTCCCTTGGTCCGCTAGTTGCCGAAACCTGGGCCGCTCGTGGCGATCCGCGGTGACTGCCGACGCGTTCCGGGCCGCTCGCGCGCGACCGGCCGGGGCGTCCGGACTAGCGCAGGGTGACCTGGCGAGAGACGATACCTGCTCTTGCGCGTCGCTCGTTCGCATCAAGCGGCTCCTTGATGGAAAGTGCTTTCGCGAGCTTCTCGCCGAGCTCGGCGACGGGACCCTCCAGGTCCGCGGCCTCGGTGCCCTTCGGCAGCTCCCAGACCGGGACGACCAGGCCCGACGCACGAAACGCTCCCACGAACCTTCCACCCGCGAGCCCTGACTCACGCTTTGCGTGGAGGCGGGAGATCGCGTCGATGACGTCGTCCTCCGCCTCGGGACGCGCCCAGCGGAGGAACTCACGGGACATGCTGCACCAGTAGGCGGACTCGACCGAGGACACCTTGACGGTCGGGATCGCGCCGTCGGCCGCGTCCTCCAGGTTCTGCTTGAGCTCCGGCGTCACGTCGGCGCTCGGGTCGAGCCAGTAGTCGAACGTGTCGTGCACGGTGACCTCGAACGGCACGCTCAGGTCGAGCACGTCCTGCAGCCGCGGGCCCTCGCCCGGCAGCTCGCCCGACTCCACGGCCGTACCCGGCTCCAGCTCCATCGCCTCCAGCAGGGCGGCGGCGAGGTCACGGCTCACGTCGCCCGACCCGACGATGCCCTGCACCGCGAGCAGGAGCGTGCCGTCGGCACGGTGCAGCGCGGTCCACGCACCGGGCAGGAGGGTCACGACCGTGACGTCGCGGGAGCCGTACTCGGCGGTGGTCCGAGCGGTCGCGGTCGCCGACGGGACGATCTCGCGCATCGCCACCCAGTCGGTCTCCCCGGGGAGACCTTCGAAGGGCCGGAGCACGAAGTCGGAGGAGGGGTTCTTGGCCATGCGGCGAGTGTATCCGCGCGCATGGTCGCAGATCTGTCGGGCCGGTGATGTTTCGGGGCAGCCCGTCGGACGGGACCATGATGGAACCGTGGAACCCTGGCTCGCCGCCCACCTGCCCGTGCTCGACCTCGCGCTGGACGCCGTCCGCGCCGTGCAGCGCGCGGCCGCACGAGCGGGCCGCCGGGCGGGCGCGGGCGACCCGGCCCTGCCCGACCCGGACCCGCTCGACCCGGACCCGCTCGACCCCGCCCGGGTCGCCGCCGGCTTCGCGTCCGACCGTGTCCTCACCGTCGACGGGCAGCCGGTGCAGGGGTTCGCCCCGCTCTCCGGCTTCTTCGCCACGGCCGACGGCTGGGTCCGCACGCACGCGAACTACCCGCACCACCGCTCCCGCCTGACGGCGCTCGTCGGGCTGCCCGACGACGTCGGCCGGCCCGCCTTCGCCGAACGGCTCGCCGAGTTCTCGGCGCAGGACCTGGAAGACCGGGCCGCCGACGCCGGCGCGATCGTCGCGCGCGTCCGGACCGAGCAGGAGTGGCGGGGATCCGCGCCGGGGCGCGCCGCGGCGTCCGGCCCGCTGGTGCGGACCCAGGCGCGCGAACCCGCGACCGGAACGGGAGACCGCCCGGCGGGCTCGCGACGGGACGCGCCACGCCCCGGGCTCGACGCGGCACCGCCGGGCGCGGCGCCGCTGGCCGGGGTCCGGGTGCTCGACCTGACCCGGGTCATCGCCGGACCGGTCGCCACGCGGACGCTCGCGCTGCTGGGCGCGGACGTGCTGCGGGTGGACCCGCCGGAACCCGCCGAGATCGGCTGGCAGCACCTCGACACGGGGCAGGGCAAGCGCAGCGCCGTCCTTGACCTCCGGGACACCCGCGACCGCCGCACGGCCCAGGACCTGCTCGACGCCGCCGACGTGCTCGTGACCGGGTACCGCCCCGGCGCGATCGAGGCGTTCGGCCTCCGGGTGCCGGCCGGCGCGGTGACCGGGCGGGTGTCCGCCTGGGGCGACGCCGGGCCGTGGGCCGACCGCCGCGGCTTCGACTCGATCGTGCAGGCGGCCAGCGGCATCGCGCTGCTGGAGGGCCGCGACGGGGCGCCCGGCGCACTGCCCGCCCAGGCGCTCGACCATGCCTCGGGGTACCTGCTCGCGGCGGGCGTCGTGGACGCCCTCACGCTCCGGGACGACGACGGACCCGGCCGCGACGTCGCGGTGTCGCTCGCGCGCACCGCCGCCTGGCTCCTGGACCTGCCGGGACGCGACCCGGTGCACCCGGCCGCCGCGACGCCGTCGGGCAGCGGGTCGGTGACGCACGCGGGCGTCACCACCGCGCGGCCGGTGCTCCCGGGGTACGACGACTACCCGCACCCCGCGCACCCGTGGGGTACGGACGCACCGGGCTGGCAGCCCTTCCCCGGCTAGGGGCGGACGGTCCCGGCGAGGCGCCCGGTCGGACGCCGGTGTCGGGTCAGGCGCGGATGCGGCTGCGGCGGGCGACCAGGAGCGAGGCGGCGCCGCCGAGGACCAGGGCGCCCGCCGCCGACGTCAGGGCCGTGGCCTCGGCGCCGGTCGTGGCGAGCCGGACGGGAGCGTCCAGCGTGGCCTCGGTGAGCGAGCCGGACTGCTGCGCTGTCGTGACGGAGGTGTCCTCGCTCGGCACGTAGGCGGTGAGCTCGGCCCCGGCGGTGTCCGCCTCGGTCGGGCCCTCCCACTGCTGACCCGGCGCCTGGACGGCCGCCGGCGGCTCCGACGCCTCGACCTGCACGGGGGTGACGACCTTCGCGGGGGCCTCGGCCTCGACGACCGCGGGCTTCTCGGCGGGCGTGGCGGTCTGCTCGACCTCGGTGACGACCTGCGGCTGCTCCTCGGCGGCGGACTCGTTCGCCTCCTCCACGAACTCCTGGACGGCCTCGCGGACCCTGTCGCGGTCCTCGTCGGTCCAGTCGCGCTGGTTGCCCTGGGGCGTCGCGCCACGGCCGCAGTCGCCGTCCTCGGACCGGCTGTCCTTCGAGCCGCCGTACTGCGGCACGTCGTAGTCGGGCTCCGTGTAGCTGGCCGGCTGGTACGAGCGCGGGGCCTGGGCCTCCCGGCCGCGGTCGTGCCCACGCTCGTTCCCGCGGTCGTGCCCACGGTCATAGCCCGCGGAGTGCCCGTCCGGCCCGTCGTGCCCGCGGCCCTCGTGCGCCATCGCCGGGCTGGCGACGGCGGTCGCAGCGGTGGCGAGCGCGATCGTCGCCACGACGCGGGTGGCCGCGGACCTGGCGACGGACGAAGGCTTGACGGCGGCGTGCTTCATGAGAGCTGCTCCAGCTGGTCGGCTACATCGGCCCGGAACCCGGGACGCCACGACGCTACCTGATCGGTAATAGCCGGAAAAAGGGGTAGACCGGAAAAACCTGATGCGATGGTAACGATCCGATAACAACGGACAGAGGAATGGAACCTTCTGAAAGCGCCGGAGAACGCAAACGGGGTGGAGCGCCAATGGCGCTCCACCCCGCTACGTCAAGACCGAAGAGGCTGGGGTCCTCCCGGGGAATTCAGCTCAGGAAAGACCTCCCAGCAGACCGCCGGTGAGGCCGCTCACGGCCCCGCCGGTGAGTCCGTCCACGGCGCCGGTCACGCCACCGACGGTGTCCTTGACGGCGCCGCCGGCGACGCCCTCGACGGTGCCGGTCACGGTCTTCACGACGGGCTTGGCCACGCCGTCCACGACGACGTCCTTCACGACGGGCTTGGCAACACCCTCGACGACGACGTCCTCGACCAGCGGCTTCGCGACGCCGTCGACGACGGTGTCCTTCACGACCGGCGCCACGACGCCGCCCACCACGTCGCCCTTGACGACGCCGCCGACGACACCGCCGAGCACCACGTCACCGACGACGGGCTTGGCCACGTCGTTCACGACGCCCGGCACGACGTCGCCGGTCACGGTGCCGACGGCACCCGGGACGACCGAGCCGGTCACGTTGCCCACGGTCGAGGTGACGCCCGGGACCACGCCGTTCTGCACGGTGCCCACGGCACCCGGCACCACACCGGTGGCGACCGGCTTGACGACGCCGTCCACGGCGACGTCGCCCACGACCGTCTCGACCGCACCGGCGGCCGGGGTGGTGACCTTGGCGACGAGGCCCGGAACGCTGGCGACCACGCCCGGCACGTTCGAGACGACGCTGTTCACGACGCCGCCCACGCCACCGAGCACGCCCGGCAGGTTGGCCGTGAGGCCGGCGACCGGAGCGGTCACGCCGCCCAGGACGTTCGGCACGTTGCGGATCACGTCGGCCACGGTGGCCGGAACGCCCTCGACGGCGCCGGTCGCGACGCCCGTCACGGTGCCCGTGGCGCCGTTCACGACGTCACCCTGCAGCACGCCACCGGCCACGCCGTTCACGACGTCACCCTGCAGCACGCCACCGGTCACGCCGGACACCACGCCGGTCGCGGTGCCCAGGGCGCCGCCGCCGAGCACGTTGGCCAGCGCAGCCTTGGCGGTGCCGGTCACGCCGGACACGGCCGAGCCGCCGGTCACGCCGCCGACGACCTCGGAGACGACCTGGGGCGCGGCACCCTGGAGGGCGCCCGAGACGTACTGCGCCGGCTCGTAGTTCGGCGCGAGGGCCGTGGTGGGGGCGATGGAGGCGGGCAGCTCTGCCTTCTTCGCCACGTCCGTGACCACGTCGGTCGCGGGGAGCGAGCCGGTGAGCTCGCTGAGGTCGATCGAGGTCGACGAGAGGGCGGGGACCGCTGACTTGAGGCCCTCGGCGGTGGTGCCGAGGTCCCCGAGGGAGTCCAGCGGCGAGGCCTCGGCGGCCATGGCCGGCGCCGCCATGCTCGTGGCGGCGGTTGCGATGGCGACGGTCGCGATGGTCCGCGCGCCCGCCGATGCGGTCTTCTTCTTGTGTGCTGCGTGCTTCAAAAGGTGCTCCAGCATCTCGATGCGCAAATGCGCGTTCGGTCCTTGAGCCACCGAACTTAGCCCGCACCCCCGGGTGAATAAAATCACCCTGATCACGATTCGGTAACGATGGACGAATTGGACCCTGGATGGCAGTCCGCCCGGCATATCCGGACAATCGCCGCCGGTTGGTTATCGGCGCGCGGGCTGGTTATCGGCTGGAGCGGTGGTCGGCGTCCCGCTGGGTGGACGCCTTCTTCGTCAGGGCCACGGCGCCCTGGACCAGCGCGGCCTCCGCGGCCCGCGCCTCGGCGGTGGCCCGGGCCCGGACGGCGACGATCTTGTCGTGCAGCTCGGCGTGCACCCGCTTGCGGACGTCACGGGCGATGACGTCGACGTCCGACTCCTCGGGGGCGGGCTCGCCGCGCAGGGCGAGCTCGTCGGTCAGCCGGGCGACGGCGGCGTCGACCTCGGCCACGACCCGGACCTCCGCCTCGTCGAGCAGGGCGACCACCGCGGCGTCGGCCTCCCGGCCCAGGCGCGTCTCCTCGAAGCGCCGGGCGGCGGTGTCCACGATCCCCTGCGCCTGCGCGACGACGTCGTGCGCGACCGCGGGTGCGTGCGCCTTCAGCGTGGCGAGGTCGTAGAGCAGCACGCCCTCGACGTCGGCGACCCGCGGGTCCACGTCGCGGTGCAGGGCGAGGTCCAGGATCACCAGCGGGCGGGGCTCCGGCTCGTCCCCGGCCCGGTCCGCGGCACGCTCCCGGGCGCGCACCACCGCGGCGGCGTCGAGCACGTGGCCGAGGCTCGCCTCGGGGCCGACCTCGCCGGACAGTCCGCGCGGCAGCGTGGTCTGGCCGCCGAAGTTCCCGGCCACCATGGCGCCGAGCGCCTCGTCGGACCCGGCCGAGCCGGGCTGGGCCGGCTCTCCGTCGGACCGCGCGGCGAGCGCCCGACCCCGGGCCCCGCTGCAGCTCACCACGATGTCGGCGTCGGCCAGGGCCTCGACGAGCGAGTCCACCGACCGCACGCCGTGCGACTCGGCGAAGGCCTCGGCGCGGCCGGACTGCGAGTAGACGCCGATGTCCTCGCAGCCGCGGGCCCGCAGGGCCGCGACGGAGGCGCCCGCGTACGAGCCGGTGCCGATCAGCACGGCACGCGTGCCGTCCCACGGCGGCAGCTCACTCTCGGCGAGGTCCAGGGCGAGCGCGACGACGGACCGGCCCGCCGCGCCGAGCTCCGTGTCGGTGCCGACCCGCTTGGAGGTGCGCGACGCCGTCTGGAACAGGAGCTCCAGCGTCTTGGACGTGGTCTCCTGCTCGCGCGCGATCGCCAGCGAGCGCTTCACCTGGCCGGCGATCTCGCGCTCGCCCACGACCATCGCGTCCAGGCCCGACGCCACGGCGAACAGGTGCTCCGTGACCTCCGGCCCGGTGCGGACGGTGAAGCTCCGCGCGGCGACGTCGCCGGTCACGCCCGACGCGTGGGCCACGAGCTCGGCCACGTGGCGCGTCGCGTGCTTCACGCTGTCGCCGCTCAGCGGCGCGTCGACGTCGAGGTAGAGCTCGAACCGGTTGCACGTGGAGATCACCACGGCGCCCGCGACGGGGCCGCATGTACCCACGACAACACGACCCACTGACGACGAACCCGTGGACAGGCGCTCCAGCGCGTCGAGATCGAGCTCTCGGTGGCTGGCGGTGAGGGAGAGGAGAACCACAGTGCTCCAACTTTATGCACCGCGGCCGGGCAGGGCAGAATCGTGAAGCGTGAAGTCCACCACGATCACCCCTGCTCACCCGCTCGCCGACGGGCGGACCACCGCCGCACCCCTTGTGCAGGCGCTCCGGGGTGAACGTCCTGGTCGCACGCCCGTCTGGTTCATGCGGCAGGCGGGTCGCTCCCTGCCCGAGTACCGCGAGGTCCGCGTGGGCACCGGCATGCTGGAGGCCTGCCTGCGGCCCGACCTCGCGGCCGAGATCACACTGCAGCCCGTCCGCCGGCACGGCGTGGACGCCGCCGTCTTCTTCTCCGACATCGTGGTGCCGCTCAAGCTGGCCGGGGTCGGCGTGGACATCCAGCCCGGGGTCGGACCGGTCATGGACCAGCCGTACCGCACGGCCGACGACGTCGCCCGGCTCACCTCGCGCAGCCTGGACGACGCCGCGCTCGAGCCGATCCGCGAGGCCGTGGCGCTGACCGTCGCCGAGCTCGGGTCGACGCCGCTCCTCGGCTTCGGCGGCGCGCCGTTCACCCTCGCGGCCTACCTCGTCGAGGGCCGGCCGTCGCGCGACCACCTCGCCGCGCGCACCCTGATGCACGCCGACCCCGCCACGTGGGACGCGCTCGTGACGTGGACCGCAGACCTCACCGGGACGTTCCTGCGGGCTCAGGTCGAGGCGGGCGCCAGCGCCGTGCAGCTCTTCGACTCCTGGGCCGGGTCGCTCTCGCTCGCGGACTACACGACGCGTGTCGCCGCGTCGTCGACCCGCGCGCTCTCCTACGTCGCGGACGCCGGCGTGCCGGCCATCCACTTCGGTACCGGCACCGGGCACCTGCTGCCCGCCATGCGCACGGTCCTGGCCGACGCCGGCCTGACGGACCACGCCGTCGGCGTCGACTACCGGACGCCTCTCGACGAGGCCGCCGCGCTGCTGCCCGGCGTGCCCCTGCAGGGGAACATCGACCCCGCGCTGTTGGCCGCGCCGTGGCCGGTGCTGGAGGCGCACGTGCGCGACGTCGTCTCCCGCGGCCTCAAGGCGCCCGGCCACGTGGTCAACCTGGGCCACGGCGTTCCCCCGGAGACGGACCCGACGGTGCTGACCCGCGTGGTCGAGCTGGTCCACTCGTTGTGACCCCCACGGCCGGTCGGTCCGGTGCGGCGGACGCCGACGCCGTCGTCGTCGGCGCCGGGATCGGCGGGCTCGTCGCCGCGCACACGCTCGCAGCCCGCGGGCTGCGTGTCGTCGTGCTGGAGGCCGGCGAGCGAGCCGGCGGGCCGATCCTCGGCGGGGCGTTCACGTCGCTGCCGGACGTGCCGCTGGACCTCGGGGCGGAGTCGTTCGCGGTGCGGGGCGGGGCCGTGGAGGAGCTCGTCGCCGGGCTCGGGCTGACCGTCGAGGCGCCTGCCGCGCTCTCCGCCTGGGGTTATGCCGCCGGGCGGGCGTTCCCGCTGCCGGCGGCCGGCGTGCTGGGCATCCCGTCGCGCCCGTGGGCCGCCGACGTGCGGCGCGCGATCGGCTGGCCCGGGGTGCTGCGCGGCTCGCTGGACCGGGTGCTGCCCGCGCGGCTCGTCGACCCGACCGACCTGGGGACCCTCGCGCGGTCGCGGCTCGGCTCCCGGGTGGCGGACCGGCTCGTCACCCCGGTCGCCGCCGGAGTGCACTCGGCGCCGCTCGACCGGCTCGACGTCGCCGCCGTCGCGCCCGGGCTGCTGGACGCGTACGCCCGGACCGGGTCCCTTTCGCGGGCCGTGGCGTCGCTGCGGGCCGCGGCGCCCCCGGGGTCCGCGGTGCGCGGGATCGACGGCGGCGTCCACGCCCTGGTGGACGCGCTGGTGGACCGCCTGGACGTCCGGTTCGGCACGCGGGTCGCAGGCCTGGAGCGGGTGCCGGACGTGGAGCGGGCGGACGGCGGGGATGCTGCCGGCGGCGCCGCAGCCGGCGGCCCTGCCTGGCTGGTGCGCACCGCCGACGGCCGGGTGCTGCGCACGCCCCGCGTGGTGCTGGCGACCCGCACCGAGTTCGGCTCGGCCGGGCTGGTCCCGCCCGCAACCCCGGAGCGGGGGGCGGACATCCGGCTGGCCGCGCTGCTCGTCGACGCGCCGGAGCTCGACGCCGCCCCGCGCGGCTCGGGGATGCTCGTGGCCCCCGACACGGCGGCGGGCGGTGTGCGGGCCAAGGCGCTGACCCACGCGACGGCCAAGTGGCCGTGGCTCGCGCGCCGCGTGCGCGCCGCCGCCGGACCGGGGGTGCACGTGGTGCGCCTCAGCTACGGCCGCATGGGTGAGCCGACGCCGCAGCCCACCGCCGAGGAGGCCGCCCGGGACGCGTCGGCGCTGCTGGGGATGGACCTGACCGACCGGGTGCGCGAGGTGCTGCACCAGCGCTGGGACGGCGCGCTGCCCCCGCCCACGCCGGCCTACCGGGCCGCCGTCCGGGAGTACGAGGGGGCGGTCCTGGCCGAGCCCGGCCTCGACGTCACGGGCGGCTGGATCGCCGGCACGGGCCTGGCGGCGATCGTCGCGCACGCCGGGCGAACCGCTGAGCGCCTGGGCGAGAAGGGCTGAGGAACGCGCCGGACACCGCGTTCCGGCACAAGGTTCTGACAGCACGCCACCAACCCTGTGAAATCCGCCCATCGGGCACCTTCTGGTTTCCTCCCGGCGGGGGTTCGGGTGGAGACTGGGTTGGTGACCCCGACCCCCCTGTCCGTCAGCACCCCTGGAAGCACCCCGGGCGACGCCGCGCCGATCCGCCTCGGGACCCGTGCGAGCGCCCTCGCCACGACCCAGAGCGGTCTGGTGGCCAGGCGCCTGGAGGAGCTGACCGGCCGACCGGTCGAGCTGGTGCACATCAAGACCGAGGGCGACGTGAAGACGGGGAGCCTCGCGAGCCTCGGCGGCACCGGCGTCTTCGTGACCGCACTGCGCGAGGCGCTGCTGGACGGCCGCTGCGACGTCGCCGTCCACTCCCTCAAGGACCTGCCGACCACCCCCGCGCCCGGCCTCACCTTCGTGACGCCCGAGCGCGAGGACCCACGGGACGCCCTGTGCGCACGTGACGGCCTCACCCTCGCGACCCTCCCGCACGGGGGGCGCGTGGGCACCGGCTCGCCGCGGCGGGCCGCCCAGATCCGCGCGGCGCGACCCGACCTGGACGTCGTCGACATCCGAGGCAACGTGGGCACGCGGCTCAACCGCGCGCTCGGGCCCGACGCCGACCTCGACGCCGTCGTCCTCGCCTACGCCGGGCTGTCGCGCCTGGGCCGCACCGACGTGATCAGCGAGGTGCTCGACGTCGACGTCGTGGCCCCCGCCCCCGGGCAGGGTGCGCTCGCCGTGGAGGTGCGCACCGCGGACATCGTGTCCGACCCCGCGACGGGCGCGGCTCCCGCGCCCGACCTCGCCGAGGCGATCCACCTGCTCGACCACCGGCCGACCCGCCTCGCGGTGCTCGCCGAGCGCTCCGTGCTGGCCCGGCTGGAGGCCGGCTGCGCGGCGCCGGTCGGCGCGCACGCCACGGTGTCCGGCTCGGTGCTGCGCCTGCGGTCCGTCGTGGCCGCCGTCGACGGCTCGGAGCAGATGTCGCGCGGCGGGGAGGCGTCGCTGTCCCCGGACATCGCCCCCGAGGCGCTCGACGACGCCGCCCGCACGCTGGGCGTCGCCGTCGCCGAGCACCTGCTGGCCGACGGCGCCGAGCGGCTCGCACCGCTGAGTGCGACGGTCCCGGAGAAGGCGTGACCGAGCCGGTCCCCCCTGCGGCCGGTCCCCCGGTTGCGGCCGGGTCCACCGGATCCTCCGACAGCCCCGCGCCGACCGCCGGGCAGCCCGCCGTGCTGGTGGCCCGCGCCCCGGAGCGCGCCGCCGGGCTCCTCGCCCTGCTCCGCGGGCGCGGACTGGACCCGGTCGCGTCCCCGGTGATCGAGCGGGCCCCGGTCGAGGACCCGGCGGAGCTCGACGCCGCCCGCGAGCGCCTGGCCGACGGCGCGTACGACTGGGTCGCGATCACGAGCGTGAACGCCGTGGACGCCCTGCTCGGTCCCGAGTCGGCCGAGTCGCGGTCGGTCCACGCCGGGCCGGTGCGGTGGGCCGCCGTCGGACCCGCGACGGAGCAGGCGCTGGCCGCGCACGGCATCAGCGTCGACCTGGTGCCGCGCACCACGACCGGGGCCGGGCTCGCCGACGCGTTCCCCGTGGCGCCCCTGGGTCCCGCGCACCGTGTCCTCCTGCCGCTCGGTGACCTCGCGTCCGACACCCTCCGCGCGGGCCTCGCCGCCAAAGGTTGGGTCGCCGACGTGGTGACCGCCTACCGCACGGTCGCGCGCGAGCTGCCCGCGGAGCTGCGCGGCTCGTACGACGTCGTCGTGGTCACCTCGGGCTCGGCCGCCCGCCAGGTCGCGGCCCAGCTGGGCCCGCAGCGGGTGGTCGCGATCGGGGGGCCGTCGGCCGGCACGGCACGAGCCGTCGGGCACACGGTGCTCGCCGTGGCCGCCACACCCACGGACGCGGCCCTGGCCGACGCCGTGACCGAAGCCCTCGTCAGAACCTGACGCACCTGTCAGGCGTATGGGTCACCCTGGTGACCGGTGCGTCCGACACCACAACGAGAGAGAAGGACATCGTGAGCTCCTCCGGGATCGTGTACCGGCCGCGCCGTCTGCGCGCCACGCCGGGCATGCGCCGTCTGGTCGCAGAGACCCGCTTGCACCCCGCCGACCTGGTGCTGCCGCTCTTCGTCAAGGAGGGCCTGACCGAGCCGGCGCCGCTGGCGAGCATGCCCGGGCAGGTGCAGCACACCGAGGAGTCCCTGGTCGACGCCGTCCGCGCCGCACGGGCCGCGGGCCTGGGCGGCGTCATGCTGTTCGGCATCCCCGCCGTGAAGGACGCGAACGGCTCGCAGGCGGACGCCCCGGACGGGATCCTGCAGCGGGCGCTGCGGGCCTCGCGGGCCGCGCTGGACGAGGGCCTCGCCCCCGGCGCGCCCACGCCGGTGCTCATGGCCGACACCTGCCTCGACGAGTTCACCGACCACGGGCACTGCGGCGTGCTCACGTCCACAGGGGCTGTGGACAACGACGCGACCCTGATCCGCTACGCCTCCATGGCGGTGGCGCAGGCCAAGGCGGGCGCGGACGTGATCTCGCCGTCGGGCATGATGGACGGCCAGGTCGCGATGATCCGGGACGCGCTGGACGACGCCGGCTTCGCCGACACGAGCATCCTGGCGTACAGCGCCAAGTACGCGAGCGCGTACTACGGCCCGTTCCGCGAGGCCGTGGACTCGGAGCTGAAGGGCGACCGCAAGACCTACCAGATGGACTTCGCGAACGGCCGCGAGGGCCTGCGCGAGGCCGACCTGGACCTCGCCGAGGGCGCCGACCTCGTGATGGTGAAGCCGGCCGGGTCGTACCTGGACGTGCTGCGCGCTGTCGCGGACCGGAGCGACGTGCCCGTGGCCGCGTACCAGGTCTCGGGCGAGTACGCGATGATCGAGGCGGCCGGGGCGAACGGCTGGATCGACCGCGACCGCGCCGTCCTGGAGTCGGTGACGAGCATCAAGCGCGCCGGCGCCGACGTCATCCTCACCTACTGGGCGCTCGAGATCGCGGAGTGGATCAAGTGACCGAAGAGAACCGGGACACCGTCGAGGCCCAGGCGCTGCGCCGTGCGCCCGAGGCCAACCACGCGGCGTTCGTGCGCGCGCAGGGCGCGATCCCGGGCGGCGTGAACTCGCCGGTCCGCGCCTACGGCAGCGTGGGGGGCGACCCGCGCTTCCTCGCCTCGGCCAGGGGGCCCTACGTCACCGACGTCGCGGGGCGCGAGTACGTGGACCTGGTCTGCTCGTGGGGCCCGGCGCTGCTGGGCCACGCGCACCCCGACGTCGTCGCCGCGGTGCAGGACGCCGCCGCGCGCGGCCTGTCGTTCGGCGCCCCGACCGTGGCCGAGGTCGAGCTCGCCGAGGAGGTCCGGCGCCGGGTCCCCGCGGCCGAGCGCGTGCGCCTCGTCTCGACGGGCACCGAGGCCACGATGACGGCGATCCGTCTGGCGCGCGGGGTCACGGGCCGGCCGCTCGTGATCAAGTTCGCCGGCTGCTACCACGGACACATGGACGCGCTGCTGGCCGAGGCCGGCTCGGGCGTCGCCACGCTCGCGCTGCCGGGCTCGGCGGGCGTGACCGAGGCGACCGCCGCCGAGACCCTGGTGCTCCCCTACAACGACCTGGCGGCCGTCGAGGCGGCGTTCGCGCAGCGCGGCTCCGAGATCGCCGCGGTCATCACCGAGGCGTCGCCCGCGAACATGGGTGTGGTGCCGCCGGCCGAGGGCTTCAACGAGGGGCTCCGCCGCATCACGTCGGCGCACGGCGCGCTGTTCATCCTGGACGAGGTGCTCACCGGGTTCCGCGTGGGTCCCGCCGGCTGGTGGGGTGTGGAGAACGACGCGATCCGGGCCGCCGGGGGCGCGGGCTACACGCCCGACCTGTTCACGTTCGGCAAGGTCATCGGCGGCGGCATGCCGGTGGCGGCGCTGGGCGGACCGGCGTCGGTCATGGACCACCTGGCCCCGCTGGGGCCGGTGTACCAGGCGGGCACGCTGTCGGGTAACCCCGTGGCGGTCGCCTCGGGCCTGACGACCCTGCGGCTGGCCGACGACGCCGTGTACGCCCGGGTCGACGAGGTCTCGCGCGTGCTGTCGGACGCCGTGGGCGAGGCGCTGACCGCCGCCGGCGTCGAGCACCGCGTGCAGCGCGCGGGCTCGCTGTTCTCGGTGTTCTTCGGGCCGCTGGCCGCGGCGTCGGGGGTGCGCGACTACGCGCAGGCCCAGGCGCAGGAGACCTTCCGGTACACGGCCCTGTTCCACGCGATGCTGGCGGCCGGGGTCAACCTGCCCCCGTCGGTCTTCGAGGCCTGGTTCGTCTCCGCGGCGCACGACGACGCCGCCGTGCAGCGGATCCTCGACGCGCTCCCGGGCGCGGCCCGGGCCGCCGCCGCTGCCACACCGCGGTAGGAGCAACGCCGGGGGAGGAACGTCGGACGAGAGACAGGCGGGGCAGGACCCGGTGCGCCCGGGTCCTGCCCCGCCCCGTCCCTCCCCGGGTGCTGTCCCGGAAGAGGCCACCTCACTGGGGGTCAGGCGGCCTTGATGTAGTCGTTCGGGTTCAGGACGAACTTCGTCGCCGCGCCCTCGTCGAACTCGTGGTAGCCCGCAGGCGCCTCCGTCAGCGGGATCGCCTGGGCGTTGACGGCCTGCGCGATCTGCACCTTGTCGTGCAGGATCGCCTGCATCAGGCCGCGGTGGTACTTCATCACCGGGCACTGACCGGTCGTGAACGCGTGCGACTTGGCCCAGCCGAGCCCCAGCCGCAGCGACAACGACCCGACCTTCGCCGCCTCGGTCGACGCGCCGGGGTCGCCCGTCACGTACAGACCGGGGATGCCGAGCGAGCCGCCCGCCCGCGTGACCTCCATGAGGGCGTTCAGCACCGCGGCGGGGTGCTCGGTCGACGCGTCGGACCCGTGCCCGCGCGCCTCGAACCCCACGGCGTCCACGCCGCAGTCCACCTCCGGCTCACCCAGGAGCTGCTCGATCTGGTCACCGATCGGCCCGGCGGCGACGTCCACCGTCTCGCAGCCGAAGGACCGCGCCTGCTCCAGCCGCTCCTTGTTGAGGTCGCCCACGATCACCACGGCGGCTCCCAGCAGGTGGGCCGACGCCGCGGCGGCCAGCCCCACGGGTCCGGCGCCCGCCACGTACACCGTGGACCCCACGCCCACGCCTGCGCTCACGCACCCGTGGAAGCCCGTGGGGAAGATGTCGCTGAGCATCGTCAGGTCCATGATCTTCTCGAGGGCCTGGTCGCGGTCCGGGAACTTGAGGGCGTTGAAGTCCGCGTACGGCACCAGCACGTACTCCGCCTGGCCACCGACCCAGCCGCCCATGTCGACGTACCCGTACGCCGACCCCGGCCGGTCCGGGTTCACGTTGAGGCAGATGCCGGTCTTGCGCTCCTTGCAGTTGCGACACCGCCCGCAGGCGATGTTGAAGGGCACCGAGACGATGTCGCCCACGTCCAGGAACTCGACGTCCGGGCCCTTCTCGACGATCTCGCCGGTGATCTCGTGCCCCAGGATCAGTCCCGGGGGCGCGGTGGTACGACCGCGGACCATGTGCTGGTCCGAGCCGCAGATGTTGGTGGACACGGTCCGCAGGATCACTCCGTGCGGCACCTTGCGACCTATGTTGGCCGGATTGACCCCGGGTCCGTCCCGGAGCTCGAACGTCGGGTAGTCGATGTCGACCACCTCAACCACGCCGGGTTCGCGGTACGCGACCGCCTTGTTTCCAGGCATGTTGGGTTACCCCTTCCAGTCATCATCGAACTGGCTTCGGTCTCTCGTCACGTTACGCCGGGCCCCGGTGACTCTCATCCGGACCGCGGAGGCGGCGGGAAGCCGCAGGTGGGGAGTTCTCCCCACTGACCGTACGCCCGCGCTCTGCCACGCTTCGCTCGCCGCGCGCACGGTGCGCACGGTTCGAGACGAGGGAAAAAGAACATGGTCTTCTTCGGCTGGGGCAGCAAGAGCAAGACGGCGCCGCTCGACGCGGGGCGAGCCCTGGTGCTGCGCTACTCGTACGTCCACCTGTTCTGGCTGCTGCGGTTCTCGTGGGGCCTGCGGTACAGCCTCGCGACCGCCACCGAGGCCGGGTGGGCCACGCGCCCGCTGTCGGACGCCGAGGCCATGGAGCTGGACGCGCCCAAGCGGCTGAACCTCAACCTCTGGTGGCGGTTCGGCCTGCTCCTCTGGGCCGCCGTGGCCGTCGTCGCCGTCGTCGTCGCCAACGTCGACGCCGCGCTGGGCTGACGGCTCAGGTCGCCGCGGGCGGTTCCTCCGGCCAGGTGAACCACTCGACCGGGATGCTCTCGTCGAGGCGGCGCACCTGGTTCTCCGCGAGGACGCCCGCGGCGAGCAGGCCGCGCGCCACCATCCGGGCGATCAGGCGGGCGCCCGGGGTGTTGAAGTGCGTGTTGTCCTGCCGCCCCTCGTAGGTGTTCAGGAAGTACACCTGGGTGCCGTCCGGCCCGAGCTCCTGCCACAGCGCCAGCGTCTGCGCCGTGACGTCGATCAGCGGCACGCCCTCGGCGGCGGCCAGCGCCCGCATCGCGTCCGGGTAGAACCCGTGGGTGGCGACGGCGTTCCCGGCCGCGTCGAACCGGCGGCGCTCCGCCGGCGTCAGCAGCACCGGCCGCGCGCCCCGCTCCCGGGCGCCGTCGAGGTAGCGGCGCAGGTGGGTCGGGTAGCTGGTCCACGGGTCGGTACCGACGTGCGGGTCGGACTTCTGGTCGTTGTGCCCGAACTGCACGAGCAGCACGTCGCCGGGGCGGACGGCGTCCAGGATCACGTCGAGGCGCCCTTCCGCGATGAAGCTCTTGGAGCTCCGCCCGTTCATCGCGTGGTTGAGGACCTCGATCCGCGGCGCGACGTACCAGGGCAGTCCCATGCCCCAGCCGGTCTCGGGGAAGACCCCCGCGTACTTCTGCGACGCGGTGGAGTCGCCCGCGAGGTAGATGCGGGGCGCCTCCTGCGCCTGGGCCTTCCGCGTCGCGGCAGGGACCACCGCGGGCGGCGGCGCGGGGGTGTCGGTGGGTGCCGCGCTCGCCGTGAGGGCGAGCGGTCCGGCCGCCGCCAGCGCGGCGAGCAGGAGGCGGCGAGTCATCGAGGCGGGCATGCCGACGGGAGGACCTCTCATGCAGGGTCTGGGGTATCCAGGACGAAAGGTATCCGATCCGGGTGGCCCTCGAAGCCGCTCGTCCGAGCGGGCGGCCGGGCGCCCCTGGGACCACCGAACCTCAAGAACCTCAAGAACCTCAAGGGCGATCCTGGGCAGCCCTTGAGGTTCTTCGGCTGGGCGTTGAGTTCCGGGTCGCACGATGGGAGCAGCCGTTCAGGCACTCACGGGAGGTGCGGCCATGGCGGAGGTACAAGACTTCTGGGCCGGCGGGTACGTGCGGGCGACCAGCGGGTACGGGCGGGCGTCCGCCGCCGACCTCCCGGCCGCCGGCGAACCCGGGCCGGTGCCCACCCCGCCGACGCGTGCCCTCGCGGCGGACATCCTCGACGAGAGCGTGCTCCGCGACCTCGCCCAGGATCTCGGAGGGCCGACCGCCCGGCGGCTCGCCGAGCAGTATGCCGCCGGTCTCAAGCGGCGCCTCGAGCTCCTCACCGTCGCCTCGTTCGACCGCAGCGGGTACGCCGTCTACGACACGGCGGTCGGGCTGGCCGTCTCGGGCGCCATGGTCGGGGCGGTCGCACTGGCCCGGGCGGCCTGGTCCGTGGCGCAGGACGTGGTGCGGAGACGCACCGTTCCGCCGGTCGAGACGTTGGAGCGGCTCATGCGCCTGGCGCACGACACCGAGGTCGCGCTGGTCAGGCATTCTCGAACCGGTACCCCAGCCCCCGGACCGTATGGATGAAGCGCGGGCTCGTGGGGCTGTCGCCGAGCTTGCGACGGACGTTGGCCACGTGCACCTCGACCGTGCGGCGGTCCGCGTCGGTGACGTCGCCGCCGTAGCCGTGCTCGTCGGGCCAGAGCAGGCGGGCCAGATCGCCCTTCGGCACCGGTCGGCCGCGCGCTTCGTGAAGGGCCGCGAGGAGGACGAACTCGGTGCGGGTGAGGTGGACGGGCTCGCCACCCAGGCGGACCGTGCGACGCGCGGTGTCGACCTCGAGCCCGCCGTCGCCGTCCTCGCCGGAGGCGGGTTCCTCCGCCGTCGCCGGAACGAGGTGGCCGGACCGGCGCAGGAGCGCGTCGATGCGCGCTCGGAGCTCACGCGGCCGGAACGGCTTGGTGACGTACTCGTCGGCACCGGACTCGAGACCCATGAGCGTGTCGACCTCGTCGACCCGGGCAGTGAGCATGACGACCACCGTCTCGGAGAAGGTCCGCACGCGGCGCACGACCTCGAACCCGTCGATGTCGGGCAGGGAGACGTCCACGGTGGTCACGACGGGCCGGTGGGCCTTCACCAGCGCGACGCCCTGCGCGCCGGTGGCGGCGAGGTGCACGGTGAATCCGGCTTGCTGCAGTATGACCTCGATGACCTCACGTATGAGGTCGTCGTCCTCGACCACGACCGCGACGCCCCGTCCCCCTGACTGGTCCATCGGTCGAACGTAGCAACGACCTCGCCACCGCGCCCGTGGTCAGCACACTTGACTCACTACCCCCGTGGGGTATCTCATGGACACATGACCGAGGCGACGGAGACCACCGAGGCGACCGAGGCCGCCGTCGGGCAGCAGGATCACGAGCACCACCACGCGGCCGGTGCGCACGACGGACCGCACGGTTACGCGTCCGACAAGGCCGGCTACCTCAAGCGGATGCGCCGCATCGAGGGGCAGGTTCGCGGCATTGCGCGGATGATCGACGAGGACGTGTACTGCATCGACGTGCTCACCCAGGTCAGCGCCGTCACCAAGGCACTGCAGGCGGTGAGCCTGGCGCTCGTCGAGGACCACCTGGGACATTGTGTGGTGGACGCGGCCAAGGCGTCCGACGCCGAGGGCGCCGCAAAGGTCCGGGAGGCCTCGGAGGCGATCGCCCGCCTCGTCCGCATGTGAACGCCGAGCAGCCCGCGCACGTCGAGCAGCACCCGCACGTCCAGCAGCCCACGAACCGAGGAGACCACATGACCACCGTGACCAAGCTCGCCGTGACCGGCATGACCTGTGGACACTGCGTGTCCGCCGTGACCAACGAGCTGCGAGCCGTGCCGGACGTCCAGGACGTGAGCGTCGAGCTGCACGCCGGTGAGACCTCGCTGGTCCGCGTCATCTCCAAGCTCCCGCTCGCCGAGGCGCCCCTGCGCGACGCCGTGGACGAGGCCGGCTACGACGTCGCCGACGTCGAGGTGCTCGAGAACGCCGTCGCCGCCGAGTCCGCCGCGCAGGCCCCGGGCCGCCAGGCGACCCGCATGCTGCCGATCGTCCCGTCCTGATCCGGACGGCCCGCCCCCGTAAGGAGAACCGTGCCTGCCGCTGAGGCCCTGCACCCCCTCGGCGAGGTCGAGCTCGCTGTGTCCGGGATGACCTGCGCCTCGTGCGTCGCCCGGGTCGAGCGCAAGCTCAACCGGCTCGACGGCGTCGCCGCGACCGTGAACCTGCCGCTGGAGTCGGCGCACGTCGTGCTGTCGTCCGAGGTCACCGACCAGGACCTGGTCCACGCCGTCGAGTCCGCCGGGTACGAGGCGCGCGTCACGCGACGCCGGGCCACGACCGGCACCGTCGGGCGGGACGGCGACGCGGCGGACGACGCCGCGCCCGGCGGCGGCACCGAGCCGGGCGACGCGGCGCGTGCCGACGGCGCGGCGGCTGCCGACGGCGCGGCCCCCGGCGCCGAGTACCGCGGCGCGGACCTGCTGCGCCGGCTGCGCGTCTCGGCCGTGCTCACCGTCCCGGTGCTCCTGCTGTCGATGGTCCCCGCGCTGGCCTTCCCCGGTGCCGAGTGGGTGGTCGCCGCCCTGGCGCTGCCCGTCGTGGTGTGGGGCGCCTGGCCGTTCCACGCCGCCGCCGTGCGCGCGGCCCGGCACGCGAGCTCCACGATGGACACGCTGGTGTCGATCGGCGTGGTCGCGGCGACCCTGTGGTCGCTCTGGGTGCTGGTCGCCGACACCCTCCGGCCCGTGGGGCACGGCATGGGTCCGGCGCTGTACTTCGAGGTCGGGGCCGTGGTCACCACGTTCCTGCTGGCCGGCCGGTACGCCGAGCACCGGTCGCGGCGGCGCGCGGGCGACGCCCTGCGCGCGCTGCTCAGCCTGGGCGCCAAGGACGCGGAGCGCATCGCGCTGGGCCCCGACGGCACCCCGCTGCGCCTGCCGGACGGCGGCTGGCGCACGACCGCCGTGCCCGTCGCCGCCCTGCAGGTCGGGGACGTGTTCGCGGTGCGGCCGGGCGGCACCGTCGCCACGGACGGCACGGTCGTGGAGGGCGCCTCGGCGCTCGACACGTCCCTGGTCACCGGCGAGCCGGTGCCGGTGGACGTGACCCCGGGCGACGACGTCGTGGGCGGCACGGTCAGCACCTCGGGGCACCTGCTGGTGCGCGCGACCCGCGTGGGCGAGGACACGATGCTCGCCCGCATCGGGCGGCTCGTGGCCCGGGCCCAGACGGGCAAGGCCCCCGTGGCCCGGCTCGCCGACCGCATCTCGGCGGTGTTCGTGCCCGTCGTGCTGGCGCTGGCCGTGCTCACGCTGACGGGCTGGCTCGTCCTGACCGGCGACGTCGAGGCGGCCTTCACCGCCGCCGTCGCGGTGCTGATCATCGCGTGCCCCTGCGCCCTGGGGCTGGCCACGCCCACGGCGATCCTGGTCGGCACCGGCCGCGGCGCGCAGCTCGGCGTGCTGATCCGTGGCCCGGAGATCCTGGAGAGCACCCGCCGCGTGGACACCGTGGTGCTCGACAAGACGGGCACGGTCACCGAGGGCCGCATGCGCGTGGTCGACGTGTGGAGCCCCGACCGGAGCCCGGCCATGGCCGGCGTGCGGCGCGCGGCACCCGGACACGAGGAAGAGCCTGCCCGGCCCGAGGACGCCGACGACGCGAACCACCTGACCAACGCCCCGGAGGCGCTGCGGTACGCGGCCGCCGTCGAGGCGCTGAGCGAGCACCCGATCGCGCGGGCCGTCGCGGCGGCGGGCCGGGCCGCGGCGGAGCCCGACCCGGAGACCCCGCTGGAGGTCACGGGTTTCGTCGCGCACCCGGGCGGCGGCGTCGAGGGCCTGGTCCGGCGCGCGCACGCGGGACTCGCCCCGGACGGCGCGCTGAACACCCGGCGCGTACTGGTGGGCCGCCCCGACTGGCTCGCCGAGCAGGGGGTGACGGTCTCCGCGGAGGTGCGTGCCGCCGTCGGGCAGCAGGAGGAGGCCGGGGCCACCGCCGTGGTCGTGGCCTGGAACGGCGCGGCGGGCGGCGTGATCGCGCTGCGCGACCCGGCCAGGCCGACGTCGGCCCGCGCGGTCGCGGAGCTGCGGGAGCTGGGCCTGCGCCCCTACCTGCTGACCGGCGACTCGGCGGGCGCGGCGCTCGTGGCCGCGCGTGCCGTGGGCATCCCCGACGCGGACGTGGTCTCGCGCGTGCTGCCTGCCGACAAGGCGGCGGTCGTGGCCCGGCTGCAGGCCGAGGGACGCACCGTGGCGATGGTGGGCGACGGCGTGAACGACGCCGCCGCGCTGGCCACGGCGGACCTGGGCCTCGCGATGGGCACGGGCACCGACGTGGCCATCGAGGCCGGTGACATCACGCTGGTCCGCGGCGACCTGCGGGCCGCCGCGAGCGCCGTACGCCTGTCCCGGAAGACTCTGCGGATCATCAGGCAGAACCTGTTCTGGGCGTTCGCGTACAACGTCGCGGCGCTCCCGCTGGCGGCGGCCGGGCTGCTGAGCCCGATGATCGCGGGCGGGGCGATGGCGGCGAGCTCGGTGCTCGTCGTCGCGAACTCCCTCCGCCTCCGCCGCGCCGTGTGATCCCGGGTCAGCGGAAGCGGCGGCCCTCGTCGCTCCGGTAGGACAGCACGGCCAGCACCGCGAACAGCAGGGTCCACCCGGCCAGGACCGGGAGCGCCAGCGCGTAGGCGTCCAGACCCGTGGTCGCCTGGACCAGCAGGTCACGGCCGGCCCGGGTGGGCGTGGCCTTCGAGATGGCGTCCAGCCAGGCGGGGAACATCTGGGGCGGCAGGAACAGGCCGCCCGCGAAGGCGAGCGGGAACAGGATGACCTGCACCACCGGCAGCGCGGCCTTGGCCGACAGCTTGTAGCCGATGGCCATGCCGAGCAGCACGAACGGCACGGAGACCGCGAGGATGGTGCCGACGCCCGCGAGGAGCTGGCCGGCGGTCAGGGTGGCAGCGGTGAACAGCCAGCCGATGAGGATCAGCGGCAGCAGGCCGAACAGCGAGAAGATGCCGCCGTTCAGCACGCGCGCCACCATCTGCGGCCCGGGTCCGGCGGGCAGCGACCGCAGGAACGGGTAGAAGGGCAGCTGCCGGTCCTCGGCCACGCCCAGGCCGTAGGTGAAGAGGCTGGCGGAGCAGACGGCGAACAGGCCGAGGCCCGCGACCGCGACCGTGGCGTAGAGGGGGTTGCCCGCCACCGACTCCTGCGGCACCACGAAGAAGAACATCGACAGCGACGGGAACAGCACGTTCCCGAGCACCGCGATGGGGATCCGGACGGTCTCCAGGAACTGGTACTTCAGGTGCAGCCAGGACAGCACCCAGATCGACTGGGTCTGCCCGGCGGGGGCGTCGGGGCCCGGGGCCCCGGCTCCGGTCGTGCTCGTGGTGGCGCTCATCGCACCGCTCCTTCGTTCGTGGCGTCGACGTTCGTGGCGTCGACCTCGTTCGTGCCGTCGACGAGCTGGCCGAACGCCTCCTCCAGGGAGGCGCCCCGGATCTCCAGGTCCCGGAACTCCGTGCCGGTGTGCACCAGGTCGCGCACGAACTCGTCGGAGTCCGCCACGAGGTGCTCCTGGCGCGTGCCCGCGGCGTCCGTGAACTGCACGCGGCGCGCGCCCACCCGGCCGAGGATCGTCTCGAGGGAGTCGTCGGCGAGCACGATCCCGCGGTCGATGACGACCACCCGCTCGGCGAGCGCCTGCACCTCCTCCAGGTAGTGCGACGTGAGCAGCACCGTGCCGCCGCCCGCGTGGTACTCCCGGATCGCGTCCCAGAGCGCACCGCGGCCGGACACGTCGAGCCCGGTGGTGGGCTCGTCGAGCAGCACGACGCGCGGCCTGCCGACCAGCGACAGCGCGACGGCCAGCCGCCGCTTCTGCCCGCCGGAGAGCGAGCCGGTCTGCCGCTTGCCCAGGTCCGCCAGCCCGAACTGCTCCAGCAGGTCGCCCGTGGGCACCGGGTCGGGGTAGTGGCCGCCCACGAAGTCGACCACCTCGCGCACCCGCAGCGTCGCGGGCAGGCCGGTCTCCTGCGGGGTCAGGCCCAGCACGGTCCGCGACCGGGCGTCCCGCGGGTCGTGGCCGTTCAGGCGCACCACCCCGGCGTCGGGCCGGCGCTGGCCGCTGACCAGCGACAGCAGCGTGGACTTGCCGGCGCCGTTGGGGCCGAGCAGACCGACGAGCTCGCCGTGCCCCACCTCCAGCGAGACGTCGTCGAGGGCGACGACGTCGCCGAAACGCCGGGTCACCCCGCTGACCTCTACCGCACTCATCGCTGTGCTCCCTTCAGAAGGTCCATCAGTGCCGCCTGGTAGTCCGCGAACGCGGTGCGGCCGGTGTCGGTGAGGGCGAGGTACGTCGCCGGAGTCCTGCCCTCGTGGGTCTTGGTGACCCGTACGTACCCGGCGTCCTCCAGCTTGCGCAGGTGGGTCGACAGGTTGCCCGCGGTCATGTCGAGCAGCTTGCGCAGCTTGGGGAAGGAGACCTCGTCGCCACGGCCCAGGGCCGCGAGCGAGGCAACGACGCGCAGGCGCGCCGGGGCGTGGATGACCGGGTCGAGGTCCTCAGGCACGCTGCCCACCACTCTCCGCCCTGCCGGGTGACCCGGCCGATCGGCGCCGGGTGCGGAACACCTGCTCCACCACGGCCATGGCCAGGAAGCCGCCGCCGCCCGCCACGGCCATCACCAGGTAGGTGTTCGGCATCCCCGCGAAGGCCGCGAGCACCGCGGCGACCAGCATCCAGCCGCCGACGGCGGCCATGCGGATCTCCTCGAAGAGCAGCCCGCCCGCGATGTACATGAGGCCGACGACCACGCACGCGAAGCCGTTCGCGGCGATGGCCATGACCTGCGGCGACGCCCCCGCTGCGCCCATCGCGCCCAGCATGACGCCGAGGGCCGTGAACGCGAGGAACCAGGTCCAGCCGTACATCGCGCCGATCCGGGCGCTGTCGCCGCGCAGGCCGGCGGTCCGGGTCACGCTGTGCACGATCGTGAAGGTCGTGGCGCCGACGATGCAGCCCGCGAGCACCCAGCCGGCCCACGGCTCCGGCGCGCCCGTCTCGCGCGCCGTCGTCCACATGGCCAGGTACCCGATCAGCCACGCCAGGCCCCACGCGCCGAACAGCAGACGGCCGTCGGGTTCGGTGGCGTCGCGCGCCGCCTCCTGCTGCTGCCGGATCAGGCGCAGCGTCTCGGCGGGGTCGAGGCCCGCGCCGCCGTCCGCCGGACGCCCCGGTTCCGCGGAGGTGCCCGACGTCGGGTCCGTAGCCATGGTCATCGCCTCGCCTCTCAAACTGGTTTGTACTGCAAACCAGTTTGCCGGATCACGCCGGTGGTGCGCAAGCACTTTTTGCCTGCCCGGTGCGCAGGGCCGCGCGATAGGTTCTCCCGGGTGACCGACGAGAAGCGCACCAGCACCGAACGGCCCGAGGCGACCAAGGCGGCGTCGGAGGGGAGCCCGGCGAAGAAGCCGGAGCCCGCCGACGACCTCGTCACCACGCGCCACACCCTGCACACCCCGGAGGGCGACGTGGCGTACTCCGCCACGACGGGCCGGGTCGTGCTGCGGCAGGAGGCGGTCAAGGAGGACAAGTACGACGGCCGCAAGCCCAAGGCCGAGGTCTCGATCACGTACTACACGCTGGACGACGCCGACGTGACGCAGCGCCCGGTGACGTTCGCGTTCAACGGCGGCCCCGGCTCGTCCTCGGTGTGGCTGCACCTGGGCGTGCTCGGCCCGCGCCGGGTCGACTCGGGCGACGTCGGCAACCTGACCGCGCCGCCCTACGGGCTCGTGGACAACACCGAGACCCTGCTGCGCGTCTCCGACCTGGTGTTCATCGACCCCGTCTCCACGGGCTTCTCGCGGGCCACCGAGGGCGAGCAGGCCAAGCCGTTCCACGGCTTCACGGGCGACCTGGAGTCCGTCGGCGAGATCATCCGCCTGTGGACGAGCCGGAACGACCGGTGGATGAGCCCCAAGTTCCTCATCGGCGAGTCCTACGGCGGCACGCGCGGCGCGGCGCTGGCCGAGTACCTGCAGCAGCGGTTCGGCATGTTCCTGAACGGCGTCATGCTGGTGGCCCCCGCGCTCAACATGGAGGCGCTGTTCGACGGCGAGCACTCCAACCTGCCGCACCCGTTGTTCCTTCCGGTCTACGCGGCGACGGCGCACTACCACGGCCTGCTCGGCGACCGGGCGCTCGACGACGTCGTGGCCGAGGCCCGGGACTGGGCCGAGACCTACGCCTCCGTGCTGGCCCGCGGGGCGCGTGTGCCCGACGACGAGCGCGCGGCCGCCGTCGCGAAGATCGCCTCCCTGACCGGGCTGAGCGAGGACTACGTGGACCGCGCCAACCTGCGCCTGGAGCACACCCGGGTCTACGCGGAGCTCCTGCGGACGCGCCGCCTCGTGACCGGCCGCCTCGACACCCGGTTCACCGGCCCGGCGGACCACTACATCCACGAGCAGATGCCGTACGACCCGTTCCTGACCGCGACCTCGGGCCCGTACACGGCGGCGCTGCACCACTACCTGCGCGGCGAGCTCGGGTACGAGCACGACGCGATCTACGAGGTGCTGTCCCGGCAGGTCCACCCGTGGTCCTACAAGGAGTTCGAGGGCAAGGCCGTCGACGTCGCCGACAAGCTCGCGAACGCGATGATCCTCAACCCGCACCTCCAGGTGCACATCGCCATGGGGCGGTACGACGGCGGTGTGCCGGTCGAGGCCATCGAGTACAGCCTGGACCAGATGGCCGTCCCGGCGTCGTACCGCGAGCGCATCGAGACCCGGGTCTACCCGGCCGGCCACATGATGTACATCCACCCCGAGTCGCGGGTCGCGCAGTCGGCGGACCTCGCGGACTTCGTCCGGCGGGCCTCGAACCGCTGATCCCCCGCGTGGCCGGCGGACGCACCGCCGGCCACGCGAGGTAGGTTCCGGACGTGACCACGACCGAGCAGACCGTCTCCCGCCGCCGCATCACCGCCGAGGTGTGGATAGTGCTCGGCCTCAGCCTGGGCCAGTCCGGGGTGTACGCCCTCGTCAACATCGTGGCCCGGCTCACCGCGGGGACGCCGCTCGCCGAGCAGACCGCCACGCTCAACGCGAGCCAGTCGGAACGCCCCTACCTCGACCTCGTCTACCAGCTCCTGAGCATCGGGTTCGCCCTGGTGCCGGTGGCCCTGGCGCTGTACCTGCTCAGCGCGAACGGCCGCAGCGCGACGCGCAGCCTCGGCCTGGACGGCACGCGCCCGGCCCGCGACGTGGGGTGGGGCTTCGCCCTGGCCGCCGCCATCGGCATCCCGGGCCTCGCGTTCTACGCCCTCGGGCGGGCGGTCGGCATCACCGTGGAGGTGCAGGCCAGCGCCCTGGACGCGTACTGGTGGACCGTCCCGGTGCTGGTGCTCAGCGCGTTCCAGAACGGCCTCCTCGAAGAGGTCATCGCCGTCGGCTACCTGTACGAGCGCACACGGGACCTCGGGTGGAACCGGGTCAGGTTCATCGTCGCGAGCTCACTGCTGCGCGGTTCGTACCACCTGTACCAGGGCATCGGGCCGTTCATCGGGAACGTCGTGATGGGCGTCGTGTTCTCGTGGTTCTACACCTCGCCCAGGTTCCAGCCCGGCGGCCGGCACCGGATCGTGCCGCTCGTCGTGGCGCACACGCTGCTCGACATCGTGGCGTTCGTGGGCTACGCCCTCGTACCGGCCGAGTGGCGCGAGGCCCTCGGGATCCGGTGAGGATACCTGGACGTACGCCGGGGACGCCGTCGACCTGACCCGGAAATTCCGGGCGTCACACCTGCTTCCCGGTCAAGCGAGCCTCAACGGCTCTAGAATCGCGAGCATGTCCAACTCGCGCACCGGCCGGGCTGACGCCGGTGCCGAGGTGTCCGACGTACCGGAGGCGGTGCCCTTCGAGAGCGGCCTCGTCCGTGTCGTCGACACCCCGGAGGAGCGTGTGCGGCACCCCCGCGCGCTCGTCTGGATGATCGCGTGCGCCCTCGGCACCGCGGGCGTCATGTTCCTGTCCGTCGTGGCGCACGGCACCACCGCGGGCGTCACGGAGGACGTCCGGAGCTTCAACGATCTGCTGGCCACGATCCTGTTCGTGCCCGTCGCCGTGCTGCAGGGCCTGGTCATCCTGTTCGCCCCCGTGGCCGTGATGATCGAGCTGGGCGTCCGCCGGCTGGGCCGGCAGATCGTCGAGTCCATCGTGGCCGGCGTGCTGGGGCTGCTGATCGGCGTGCTCACCACCGTCCTGGTGCGCCACCTGGGCTCGGACGAGCTGGTGCGGGGCATGTCGGTCTGGGAGCGGGGCACGGGCTACGTGCTGACCATCCCGGAGTTCGCGGTCGCGCTGACGGCGATGCTCACCGTCGCCGGGCCCGCGACGCGGCGGCGCACCGTGCGCATCTCGTGGAACCTGATGTTCCTCGCCCTGCTCATCGTGCTGATCACGGGGCAGGTCTCGCTGCCGGGCACCCTCGTCGCGCTGCTGCTGGGCCGGCTGGCGGGCTCCACGGTCCAGTACGTGTCGGGCATCCGCAGCGAGCGCGCCTACGGCCCCGACCTGGTCGCCGCCGTGCGCCGCGCCGGGTTCGCGCCGACGTCGCTGGCCCGCGTGCACGCCGTGTCCGAGCGCGCCCCCGGTCACGACGCGGCGCAGCACGCCGGGCACGCCGTCGCGTCCGCCCTCGCCGTCGAGCACGGCCCGCCGGACGACCCGGCCGCACTGGCGCTGGGCCGGGCCGGCGACAACCGGGTGTACGCCCTCTACAGCGACGACGGCGTACGCCGCGACGTGGTGGTGCTCGACGGCGACCGCCAGGTGGTCGGCCTCATCACACGGCTGTGGCGGGCCCTGCGCCTGCGCGGCATCGAGGGCCGCGCCGCGATCTCGCTCAAGGCGGTGGCCGAGCGCACGGCCCTGCTGTCGTACGCGGCGAGCGCCGCCGGCGTCCGCACCCCCCGGCTCCTCGGGATCGGCGAGTACGGCGACTCGATCGCGCTCGTCCTGGAGCACGCCTCGGACGCCGTCTCGTTCCGCGACGTACCCGACGACGGGCTGCACGAGGACGTGCTCGCCGAGGCCTGGGACCAGCTCGGCCGTGCGCACGCCGTGGGCCTCACGCACCGCGCGCTCACCCAGGACGTGCTGCTCACGCACCGCGACGCCGACGGCCGGGCGCACGTGTGGATCACCGGCTGGGAGCAGGGCGACATCGCGTCGTCACCCCTGTCCCGGCGCCTCGACCTGGTGCAGATGCTCGCGCTCATCGGGCTGCGCGTGGGCCCGCGGCGCGCCGTCGCCTCCGCGGTGCGCGCCCTGCCCGACGCCGACATCGCCGCCATCGGGCCCCTGATCCAGACGATCGCGCTGCCCCGGACCACCCGCGAAGAGGTGCGCAAGGCAAAGGGGCTCATGGGCGAGCTCCGGAACGCGCTGGTGGAGCGCCTGCCCGAGGCCAGCGTGCAGCCGCAGCGCATCTCCCGCTTCAGCGCGCGCACCGTGCTGACCACGACCGTGGCGATCGTCGCCGTGGCCGTGATCGTCACGACCATCAACTTCGACGAGATCGCCACGGCCGTGCGCGAGGCCAACCCGTGGTGGGTGGCGGTCGCGTTCGTGCTCGCCCTCGTCACCTGGTTCGGCGCGGGCCTCACGCTCGTCGCGTTCTCCCCGGCGCGCGTGCCGATCGGGCGCGCCACGCTCACGGCCGCCGCCGGCTCGTTCGTGGCGCTGGCCGCCCCCGCGGGGATCGGACCGGCCGCGCTGAACCTGCGGCTCCTGACCCAGCGCGGCGTCTCGATGTCCATGGCCGTCGCCACCGTGGCGCTCGTGCAGGTGTCGCAGTTCGTGGTCACGGTGCTGCTGCTCGTGGCGCTGTCGGTCTTCACGGGCTCGGGGGCACTCGTGGAGCTGCCGTCGCCGGCCGTGCTGATCACGCTGGCGGGCGTGGCCCTCGCCGTCGTCGCGACGCTGCTGGTGCCGCCGGTGCGGCGGTGGGGCATGGGCTTCATCGGACCGAGGCTGCGCCAGGTGTGGCCGCGGCTGGCGCAGATGCTGAGCCACCCGGGCCGGCTGGCGCTGGGCGTGGCCGGGAACCTGATCATGACGCTCGGCTACATCGTGGCCCTGTGGTGCTGCCTCGCGGCGTTCGGGGAGTCGCTCTCGCTGGTCGACATCGCCCTCGTCAACCTGGTCGGCAACGCGCTGGGTGCGCTCATCCCCACGCCCGGCGGCCTGGGCGGCGTGGAGGGCGCCCTGACGGCCGGTCTGTCGGCCGCGGGGGTGCCGGCCACCATCGCGTTCTCCGCGACGATCCTGTACCGCCTGTGCACCTACTGGGGCCGGATCCCGATCGGCTGGGTCGCGATGCGGTACCTGGAGCGCAAGGGCGACCTCTGAGACGTGCGAAGGCCCGGCCCCCAGGGGGAGCCGGGCCTTCGCGTCGCTGAAGAGCTCAGCGGCGAAGCGTCACTTGGCGACAGCCTTCTTCAGCAGCGAGCCGGCGCTGATCTTGACACCGAAGTTCGCCGGGATCGAGATCTCCTCGCCGGTGCGCGGGTTGCGACCCGTGCGGGCGGCACGCTCGACGCGCTCGGCCGAGAGGAAGCCCGTCACCTTGACGGCCTCGCCCTTGGCGAGCGACTCGATCAGCACCTCCTGGAAGGCGTTGAGCGCGGCCTCGGCCTCGGTCTTGTTGATCTCGGCCTTGCTGGCGATGGCCGAGACGAGCTCGGACTTGTTGAGCGACATGCGTTTCCCTTCTTCGGTCACGTCGTGCGGCGGTACCCGCCCGACGACGAGGCCCCATACTGCCAGCAGATCGGCAGGAATTCGCGGAGAACAGGCCCTTCCACGGCGAGTCGTGCGTAACTTTCTGCTCACAGAGGACGCGAACCTGTGTACGAACCTGTGGACGACGACGGCGTAGCGGCTCCCGGGACCGTGTCAGCCCGCACTATCCGATGACTTCCGCAACCCAGAGCGGTCTACCGTTCCGGTACTGCCGGGCCAATGAGAGGAAATCGTGGAGAATCCGCCGCACGCCCGCCGAAACCTCGTCGTCCTGGTGTTCAGCAACCTCCTGGCGGGTGTCGGGGTCGCGTCCGGCGCCGCCGTCGGCGCCCTGCTCGCGGAGAGCCTGGGCGGCACCTCCGTGGCGGGCCTCGCACAGGCCGTCAGCGTGCTCGCCGCGGCGGTCGCCTCGATCCCGCTCGCAACGCTCGCCCAGCTCCGCGGACGGCGGTGGGCCCTCTCGCTCGGGTACGCCCTGTCCACGGCCGGCGCGCTGCTCATCGTGACGGCGGCCGTGCTGGGCCAGCTCGTGCTGCTCCTGGTCGGCCTGATGCTCTACGGCGTCGCGAACGCGACCAACCTCCAGTCCCGCTACGCCGCCGCCGACAACGTCGGGTCCGGCACGCGTGCCCGCACCATGTCGGTCGTCCTGTGGGCCACGACCGTCGGCTCCGTGGTCGGGCCCAACCTCGCGGCGCCCGGCGCCGTGGTCGGCAGCGGGTTCGGCATACCCGACCTCGGCGGGCCCTACCTGTTCTCCGTCGTCGCGTACCTGCTCGCCGGGCTGCTGCTGCTGAGCCTGTACCGGGATCCGGCGGGCGGCGTGGCGGGGCGGGTGGTGCCCGCGGGCGCCGTCGGGCAGGGGCACGGGGACAAGCGAGCCGAACCGCGACGGACCGGGGCCCTCGCGGCGCTGCGGTGGGCATGGGCCCGTCCGCGGGCCCGGTTCGCCGTGGTGACCACGGCCGTGGCGCACGGCGTGATGATCATGGTGATGGTGATGACGCCGGTGCACATGCAGCACGGCGGGATGTCGCTCCAGCTCGTCGGCATCGTCATCAGCCTGCACGTGCTGGGGATGTTCGCGTTCAGCCCCGTGTTCGGATGGCTGACCGACCGATTCGGCCCGATCCGCGTCGCCGTCGGCGGCATCGGGCTGCAGGCGGCCGCCGTGGCCCTCGGGTTCACGGCCGCGGCCCTGGCCTCGGCCGCGGTGCCCGACGCCGGCGAGCACGCCGGGCACGGGGGTGCGGCGCCGGGCCTCGACGCCGAGGTGCTCACGGCGGTCGCCCTGGTGCTGCTCGGGCTCGGCTGGTCGGCGTGCCTCATCGCCTCGTCGGCGGTGCTGGCGTCCGTCGCGGAGCCGCACGTCAAGCTGCCCCTGCAGGGCGCGACCGACGCGCTGATGAACTACTTCGGCGCCGCCTCCGCCGCGCTCGCCGGGCCGCTGCTCGCCTGGGGCGGGTTCGAGGCGGTGAACACGGCGGGCGCCGTCCTGCTGACGCCCGCCGTGGTGACGGTGATCCTGGCGGTCCGCTCGTCCCGCCCCGTGTCGGACGCTCAGGTCACCCGGGCGACCTGAGCGTCGGACAGGTTCGGTCAGCCCTTGGTGTCGGGGTTCTCGTTGGGCTTCTCGGCGTCCGGGTCCTCGGACCCGGGCTCACCCGACTGGCGCAGCCGGTCGTTCTCGAGGATCTTGCGGCGCATCATCACCACGACGCCCAGCACGACCAGCACCGCGGCGAGGATGCCACCGGCAACGGCGAGCCCGCTGGGGCCCGAGCCGTCCCCGGCCCCCGCGAGCTCCGTGGGCGTGCTCGCCTCGTCCGTCGCGCCCGTCGCCTCGTCGGCGGGCGCGGCCTCCTGCGTGGACATCTCGGGCTCGTCGCTCGCGGTCGCCGTGGGCTCCTCGGTCGGCTCCGGCTCGCCCTCGACCGCGTAGCTGAACTCGCCGTCGATCGGGTGGCCGTCAGAGGAGACCACGTGCCACGCCACGTCGTACTCGCCCGGGGGCAGGTCCGCGGGGAGCTGCGCGGTCACGACCTCGTCGTCGACCGTGATGTCACCGCCCTTGGTGGTGGTGCCGTCGGGGCCGACCAGCGCCACCTCGATGCCCGTGTCGAGCGGGGCCGTGCTGAACGTGAGCGCGATGCTCGTCGGCTGCTCGTCGAGCGTGGCGCCGTCCTTCGGGTCGGAGGACAGGAGCTGGTCGTGGGCGCTCGCCGGGCCGGCTACCAGCAGCAGCGCGACAAAGGTCAGGACCGCTGCGAACACGGTGATCAGGCGGACGAGGCGACGGCCGTCGGGCCGGGCCAGGGCAACGGGGACAGCAGGCATGACGGAACCCTACTCCTCGTGGAACACGCGGAACCGGGCCTGTGTCAGGCCTCACGACCGGGCGCGGATCAGGCTTCCGGGACGTTCTTCGCGAGTTCCGCGAGCCACGCCGCCGACGACGCGTCCGACGGCATGCGCCAGTCACCGCGCGGCGACATCGTGCCGCCCGGCGAGACCTTCGGGCCGTTCGGCAGCGCCGACCGCTTGAACTGCGAGGCGAAGAACCGGCGCACGAACACCTCGAGCCAGCCCCGGATCGTCGCCAGGTCGTAGGCGGTGCGCCGCTGGTCGGGGAAGCCGGGCGGCCACTCGCCGTCGTCCGCCGCGTGCCACGCGTGCCAGGCCAGGAACGCGATCTTGGAGGGGCGGTAGCCGCGCCGCAGCACGTGGAAGAGCGTGAAGTCCTGGAGGGCGTACGGTCCGATCGTCGCCTCGGTGGACTGCGGCGCCTCGCCCTCCTCGGTGGGGATCAGCTCGGGCGTGATCTCCTGCTGGACGATCTCCGTGAGGACCACGTTGACCGGGCTGGTCGCCTCCGCCGCGAACTGGCCGCTGTCGATCGTCCAGCGGATGAGGTGCTGGATGAGCGTCTTGGGCACGCCCGCGTTGACCGCGTAGTGCGACATCTGGTCGCCCACGCCGTAGGTGCACCAGCCGAGGGCCAGCTCGGACAGGTCGCCCGTGCCGACCACGATCCCGCCGCGGTGGTTCGCGAGCCGGAAGAGGTAGTCGTAGCGCAGCCCGGCCTGGACGTTCTCGAACGTGACGTCGTACTGCTTGGTGCCGTCGGAGTACGGGTGGTCGAGGTCGCGCAGCATCTGCTCGGCGGCGGGCCGGATGTCGAGCTCCTGGAACGTCACGCCCAGCGCCTCGGCGAGCCGGACCGCGCGGTCCTTGGTCTCCGACGTCGTCGCGAAGCCCGGCATGGTGAACGCGTGGATGTCGGTGCGCGGCCGGCCCAGCCGGTCCATGGCCTTGGCCGCGACGATCAGGGCGTGCGTCGAGTCGAGCCCGCCACTGATGCCGATGACCACCTTGGGCTGCCCGATGGCGCGCAGGCGCTGCTCCAGCCCGGTGACCTGGATGTTGTACGCCTCGTAGCAGTCCAGGGCGAGTCGCTCGGCGTCGTCCGGCACGAAGGGGAAGCGGTCCACCTTGCGGCGCAGGCCGATGTCGCCCTGCGGCGGGTGCACGCTGAAGGCGACCTCGCGGAAGTCGCCGCCGTCGCCCGCCGAACCCGGCGTGGCCATCCCCAGCCCGCGCCGGTTGTCGTCGAAGGTGCCCTGCCGGAGCCGCTCCTGCCGCAGGCGGTCGAGGTCGACGTCGACCACGGTGGCGCGCGGGCCGTCCGGGAACCGCTCGGTCTCGCCGAGCAGGTCGCCCGCCTCGTAGACCATGGTCTGGCCGTCCCAGGACAGGTCGGTGCTGGACTCGCCCTGGCCCGCCGCCGTGTAGACGTAGGCGGCGTTGCAGCGGTAGCTCGCGCTGCGCACGATCAGCCGGCGGTCCTCTGCCCGGGCCACGGTGATCGGGCTGGCGGACAGGTTGAGCAGCACGTTCGCGCCCGCGAGCGCCGCGAGCGCGCTGGGCGGCACGGGCACCCACATGTCCTCGCAGACCTCGACGTGGATCGCGAGCCCGGGCACGTCGTCGGCCCGGAAGATGAGGTCGGAGCCGAGCGGGACTTCCTCGCCGAGCAGGGTCAGCGCGCCGCGGTGCTCGTCGCCGGAGGCGAACTGCCGCTTCTCGTAGAACTCGCGGTAGTTGGGCAGGTAGGACTTGGGTGCGACGCCGAGGATCCGCCCGCGGTGCACGACGACGGCGGTGTTCAGCAGGCGGCTGCCGACCAGGAGCGGCGCCCCGACCACGAGCATCGTCATGAGGTCGACGCTCGCCTCCTTGATGTCGGCGAGGGCGTCCAGGACCGACTCCAGGAGGGTGTCCTGCATGAGCAGGTCGTCGATGGCATAGCCGCTCAGGCACAGCTCGGGGAACACCGCGACGGCCACGCCGTCGTCGTGCAGCCGCCGCGCCTGGTCGAGCACGACGGCGGCGTTCGCCGCGGGGTCGGCGACGGCGACGGGGATGGTGCAGGCCGCGACCCGGGCGAACCCGTGGGCGTACGCGTTGTAGAAGTCCACGACGTCGAGTCTATGGATCCGCGCTGGGGGTCGGCCCGGTCTCGGGAGAGGCGTGTACGGGACGGCGGGGTTACGGAGAGGTAGCACTGCTCCCTCTCCGTAACCCCGCCGGCCTGCACGCCTTTGCTCGCACCCGTTTCCCGTCGACCGATGAGTTCCGGGAAGCGGGGACGTCTGTGCTGGTAGCAGGCGGTGCCGACGGCCCCGTCGACCGTACGAGAGGACCACCGATGTCATTTCAGGCCTACCTCGACGCCGTCGAGGACAAGACCGGGCACACCCCGCGCGAGCTCATCAAGCTCGCGCAGGAGCGCGGGTTCGACGCCTCCACCAAGGCCGGCCCGATCCTGGAGTGGCTCAAGGAGGACTACGGCCTGGGCCGGGGCCACGGCATGGCGATGGTCCACGTGATCACCAAGGGCCCGCAGATCAGCGCCAAGCACGTCGGCACGTCGGGCACGCACAGCGACGCGTCGGACACGTTGTGGCTCGACGGGAAGGCGACCAACCCGGCGGCGTCGGGCTGACGTGGTGAGCGCGGCCGGCCAAGCTTCGCCTCGGCCGAGGTTCCGGACACCTCGTTACCTTGGGTAATGATGTACCCATGACAACCCGCTCCAGCATCGCCATCACCAACGCCTACGTGGTCCCCGTCGCCGCCGAGCCCATCGAGAACGGGACGGTCCTCATCCAGGACGGCGTGATCACCGCCGTCGGCACGGGCGTCACCGTGCCCGAGGGCACCGAGACCGTCGACGCGCAGGGCAGGTGGCTCCTGCCCGGCTTCGTCGAGGCACACGGCCACATCGGCATCCACGAGGAGGGCGAGGGCTGGGCCGGCAACGACACCAACGAGATGACGGACCCGAACGGGTCCGCGCTGCGGGCGATCGACGCCGTCCAGATCGACGAGGAGGGTTTCCGCGACGCCCTTGCCGGCGGCGTGACGACGGCGGTCATCAAGCCGGGCTCGGGCAACCCGATCGGCGGCCAAACCGTCGCGATCAAGACCTGGGGCGGCCGCACGATCGACGAGCAGGTGATCAGCGACTCGGTGTCCGTCAAGAGCGCCCTCGGCGAGAACCCCAAGCGCGTGTACGGGGACAAGAAGCAGCTCCCGTCGACCCGCCTGGGCGTCGCGAACGTGATCCGCAAGGCCTTCGTCGACGCGCAGAACTACGCCGCGAAGCGGGACGCCGCGGCGGAGGAGGGCAAGCCCTTCGAGCGCGACCTCGGCAAGGAGACCCTGGCCCGCGTGCTGGCCGGCGAGCTCGCCTGGGACCAGCACACGCACCGCGCCGACGACATCGCCACGGCGATCCGGCTGTCGGAGGAGTTCGGCTACCGCCTGGTCATCAACCACGGCACCGAGGGCCACCTGATCGCCGACGTCCTCGCCGAGAAGGACATCCCGGTCATCTACGGCCCGATGTTCGTCTCGCGGTCCAAGGTCGAGGTACGGCATCGGGCCAACCGCAACATCGCCGCGATGGCGGCCGCCGGCGTCCGCGTCGCGATCACCACCGACCACCCCGTCATCCCGATCAACTTCCTGGTGCACCAGGCGTCGTTCGCCGCGCGCGACGGGCTGCCCCGCGAGACCGCGCTGGCCGCCATCACCACCAACCCCGCGTCGTTCCTCGGGCTGGACACCCGCGTGGGGTCCATCGCCGAGGGGCTCGACGGCGACGTCGTGCTCTGGTCCGGCGACCCGCTCGACACCGACCAGCGCGCCGAGCGCGTCTTCATCACCGGCACCGAGGTCTACGCCTGGGACCCGGCCGCCGACGCCGGCCGCGGCGCCGGCCGGGTGGTGGAGCGCACGGCCCGCTTCGCCTGATCGGCAGAACGGGGATGGTCGGTAGAGCGTCAGGTGATCGGTAGCTCGGGCTGCCGATCACCTGACGTTCCACCGATCACACCGCGAGCGCCTGCCCAGCCCAGCCCCACCCCGGGCGGTACCAGGGGTGGACACGCGGCGGCACCGCGGTGCGACGCGGCGGACCCCTGCCCGGCGTAGCGTGCGAGCATGCTGGGCACCATCCGTCCGAACCACGCCGCTCTCGCGGACCCGCCCCTCACGGCGCCGTTCGACCGCCTCCGGCCGCGCGTGCTCGTGGGCGTCGCCGTCGCGGTCGCCTCCGTCCTGGGCTCGTTCGGTGCCTCGCGCGGCCAGGCGTGGGCCACGGACCTCGACCTCGCGGGCGTGCTCCTGCTGCTGGTGTCGCCGGTGGCGCTGGTGTTCCTGCTGCCCCGCCGCCCCGTGCTCGCGACGGTGCTGTCCGTCGCCGCCACGCTCGCGTACCTGCTGGCCGGGTACCCGTGGGGCCCCGGGTTCCTCGGCCCGGTCGCGGTGCTGGCCGGTGTCATGCTCAGCGGCGAGGTGCGCCGGGCCCGGCTGGTCGCGTGGTCCGGGGCCGCCCTGCTCGCCGGCGGCGTGGGGGTCGCCGCCACGCTGCTCGCCCCGCGCCTCGAACGGTTCCTCACCGAGAACCCGGTCGGGCCCGACCGCACCTGGGGCCCTCCGGGGTACCACGGCCCGGGCTGGGACGACGGGGACGGCTCGTGGTTCCTCACCACAGGCGCGCTCGTCGCGGGGGCGGCCTGGCTCACGGTCGTGCTGCTGATCGCGAGCGGCGCGCGCGACCGGATCGCACGCCGCACCGCCGCACGCGCGGCCGCCCTGGAGACCGCCGCCGAACGCGAGCGCACCGCCGTCGCCTCGGAACGCCTGCGCATCGCGCGCGAGCTGCATGACGTGCTCGCCCACTCCTTGTCCGCGATCAACGTCCAGGCCGGCGTGGGCCTGCACCTGATCGACAGGAACCCCGGCCAGGCGCGCGAGGCGCTGACCAACATCCGCGACACCAGCAAGGACGCGCTCGCCGAGGTGCGCACGGTCCTGGGAATCGTCCGCGAAGGGACGGCCCCGTCCACCTCGGGGGCACAGCCGCTCGCGGCCGACGGCGCCGGGACACCCGCCGCCGGTGAGCCGGCCGCCGCCCCGCCGACCGCCGGCCCCCAAACGGCAGGGGAACTGCAGTGGGACGACGCCGCGCCCCTCACCCCGACCTGGGACCTGACCGGTCTGCGCCGGCTGGCCGACCAGGCCCGCGCCGACGGCCTCGACGTCACCGTCGAGCTCACCGACGTGGACGACCTGCCCGACCACGTCGCCGGCGTCGTGCACCGGGTGGTCCAGGAGTCGCTGACCAACGTGCGCCGGCACGCGCCGTCGGCCCGCCGGGTCACGCTGCGCGTGACCAGGGGCGACGCCGTCGAGGTCACGGTGTCCGACGATGGTGCCGCCTCCCCGCGGCAGGGAGAGCAGGTGGTAGCCGGCTACGGGCTGCTCGGGATGCGCGAGCGCGTCGAGGGCGCGGGCGGCGCGCTGACCGCCGGCCCGCGCGCGGACGGACCCGGCTGGGAGGTGCGCGCCCGCCTCCCGGTCGCCCGGCGGACCGGGACACCGCCCGCGGGGATCACCCCGTCGAACGACGCCGCACCACCCGAGGCACCCGAGACCGGAGATACCGCATGATCGACGTCCTGCTCGCCGACGACCAGGCCCTGGTGCGCGGCGGGTTCCGCGCCCTGATCGACTCCGAGGACGACATGCGCGTCGTGGCACAGGCCGCGACCGGCGACGACGCCGTGGCGCTCACCCTGGAGCACCTGCCCCAGGTGGTGCTCATGGACATCCGCATGCCCGGCCTGGACGGGCTCGCGGCGACGCGGCGGATCATCGCGGAACCCCGCGCGGCGGGCGTGCACGTGGTGGTGGTGACGACGTTCGAGCTCGACGAGTACGTCACCGAGGCGATCCGCGCCGGGGCGTCCGGGTTCCTGGTCAAGGACACCGAGCCCGCGGAGCTGGTCCGCGCGGTGCGGGTGGCGGCGTCAGGCAACGCGCTCCTGTCACCCACGGTGACGCGGCGCCTGCTGGCCAAGGTCGCCGACGCGACCCGGACCGTGCGGCCGGTGCCCGCGCTCGCCGACCTCACCCCCCGGGAGCGCGAGGTGCTCGTCGAGGTGGCGGGCGGCCTCGCGAACGACGAGATCGCGGGCCGGCTGTACCTGTCGGAGTCGACGGTCAAGACGCACGTCTCCCGGGTGCTCATGAAGACCGGTTCGCGCGACCGCGCGCAGCTCGTGGTGCTGGCGTACGAGGCGGGCCTCGTACGCCCGGGCTGGGCGGCACCAGAGGGGTAGCACGGCAGGTACACCGGGCTGACGCCCCCGGCGGCGGACGGCGGCAGCCTGGTGGTGTGGCCGGAACGACCGGCCGAACCGACTGCTGGAGGTCGACATGCTCACCGCGACGACAGAGGTCCTCGCCAACGGGCCGCACTACGGCTGGGGCGGACCCGGCCCGTTCTTCTTCATCTTCCCGCTGCTGTGGTTCCTGCTGTTCGCGACCGTGGTCTTCCTGATCGCGCGCCGGGCCCGCCGCGGCGCACGCGGCGGGTGGGGCGGCCCGTGGGCCGCGCACACGGCGGCCGGGGCCGACCCGGTGACGCTCCTGGGCCACCGCTTCGCCCGCGGCGAGATCGACGAGGCCGAGTACCGCTCCCGGCTCGCCGTGCTCCGCTCGGTGGGACCCGTCCCCGGTTCCGGCCAGGGTTCCGGCCCGACGACGACGGCGGAACCCGCACCTCCCGCGGCTCCCGGGCCGCAGGACCAGCCCCCGGCGGACGGCGAGCGCTGACCGCCGCCCCGCACCGGACGTCGGACGCTCAGGCCACTCCCGTGACCTGAGCGTCCGACGTTCCCCACGGGACCGCTGGCCTTCGGTGGCGGCCGTGGCGCTAGACTCGCGGGCGAGTGCGGCCGAACCGCACTTTTCTGACCCGATGACGTGAGGGATGTAGATCGTGAGCACCAGCAAGAACTGGGCGACCGCGGCAGTGGTCGCCTGTGCACTTCTGCTGTCCGGATGCTCGGCTCTCGAGGACATGGCCAGCGACTTCACGCCGTCCGGCGAGGAGGTGCAGCAGGCCGCGCCGTCCCCCGTGGTCGAGGCCCCCATCAGCACCGGCGAGTACGACCTCGTCGAGACGTGCAACGCGTTCTTCGCCGGGCCGCTCGTGTCGAGCATCCAGGCCGCGGCGATGGACGTCGCCTCCCCGCTCGACGAGGAGAAGACCGGTAACGCCACGAAGGTGAGCACGAACATCGGCCTGATCATCGGCAAGGCGGACGAGGTGAGCATCGCCCACCTCGAGGCCGTGCGCGCGCCGTTCGACCAGGCGCTCGGCGGTTCGATCGCCCGCCCGAACGCCATCATGGGCGCCATCGAGTCCTACAAGGCCACGTGCACCGAAGGCGGCTTCAAGGGCTGACCGCCCGCCGAGGCCGTACGACGCCGTACGACAGAGCGCCTGCCCGACCCGCCCCGGCATCGCCGGGGACCGTCGGACAGGCGCTCTGTCGTACGTGCTCGGGGATCGGCTCCCCGTGAGGGGATCAGCTCCCCGTGAGGAACTTGTGCATCACCGGGCCGGCCGTGGTCGAGCCGAGCTCGCCCTCCTCGATGAACACGACCGCCGCCAGGTCGTTCGCGATCGCGAGCATCCAGACGTGCGCCTTGGAGCCGTCGCCGAACTGGGCGGTGCCCGTCTTGGCGCCGACGATCCCCGGGACGTCCTGGAGCAGCTCGGCCGAGCCCTCCTGCACCACACCACCCATGAGGTCGCGCAGCGTGGCCGCCTCGTCCGCGGTGAGGTCGCCCGCCGGCTCGGCGTCCGCCTCCTCCCCCGTCGGCTCGACCAGCCACGGGGACACAGTGTGGCCTGCGGAGACACTCGCGGCGACGGTCGCCATCGCGAGCGGGGTGGCCAGCACCTGACCCTGTCCGATCATCGACGCCGCGTGCTCCGTGCCCGAGGCCTCGGTGGGCACGTCGCCGAACGCCGCCGCACCGCCGAAGGACACCGTGTGCTCGGTGCCCAGGCCGAGCGACGCCGCGGCGTCGTGCAGCTGCTGCTGCGAGATCGCCTGGTGCTGCGAGATGAAGGCGGTGTTGCACGAGTTGGCGAACACGGTCCGGAACGGTACGGCGTCGCCCATCGCGGACTGCGGGTAACCGGGCACGTTCTGGAACTCGCGGCCCTCCACGTTGATCGTGGCGGTGCAGGGCAGCGTCGAGTCCGGCGTCGTCCCGGCGCGGAGCATCGCCAGCGACGTCGCGATCTTGAACGTGGAACCCGGCGGGTACTGCCCCAGGGTCGCCGTGTTGAACCCCTCGGAGCCGGGGCCCGACGCCGCCGCGAGCACCTCACCGGTGGACGGCTTGATGGCGACGATCGCACTCGCCAGGTCGCCGAAGTCGGCCAGCGCGGCCTGGGCGCGCAGCTGCGTCTCCGGGTCGAGCGAGATGGCCACGGGCTCGCCGTCCTTCTTCTCGATCGTGAAGGCCTCGCGGCTCTCGCCGCCCTCCGCGTCCTCGCCGGGCTCGATGGTCACCGCCAGGCCGGGCACGCCACGCAGCTGCTCGTCGTAGGCCGCCTGCACGCCGGACAGGCCCACCATGTCGCCGGGCTTGATGGTGCCCTCGGAGTCCTTGACGATCTCCTCGGTCGCCTCGCCGACCGTGCCGAGCAGCGCGCGTGCGAAGTCGCGGTCCCGCGCGAGGGGGATCTCGTCGGGGATCCCGACGACGCCGGCGATCGCCATCGCGGCGTTGAAGTCGTACTCCGGGTCGTTGTCCCGGATGGTGATGACGTCGATGAACGCCTTGTCGCCCGCGGACTGGACCTGCGCCGCGATGTCGTCGGTCGTCGCCTGGTCGAAGCCCAGCACGGCGCCGAGCTGCGCGGCGGCCGTGTCCCAGCCCGGCCGGGTCTTGTCGATACCCACGCGGTGCACGGGGGTGAGCCCCACGATCGTCTCGCCGCTCGTGGTCACGATGTCGCCGCGCACCGGCTCGGTGCGCTCCACCGCGAGCCGCTCACCCGCCTCCAGGCCCGGGACCAGCACGCCGAGGTTCCAGGCGGCCTCCCAGGCGCCGGCCTCGCCGTCGGCCGGGCCCGGGTAGGTGAGCTGCACGACCGTCTCGTACTCCCAGGCCTCCTCGGTCGCCACGGGCCAGGTCCAGGCGAGCGTCGCGGTGGCGGTCGCGGTACCGCCGTCGCCCTCCTCGAGCGGGGTGACGCTCTTGACGGCCACGGTCCCGGCGTCCTCGCCGACGGCGGCCACGAGCTGCTCGAACACCGAGGCGTACTGCTCGTCGGGTGACGCGGACGTCTCCATGGTCAGCGGGAACTCGGCCGGCGTCCCCGCCTGGAGCGCGGCCGCGAGCTGCTCCGCGGCGGGCTCCGGGTCGGGGATCGGCGGCGGCCGCAGCAGGTACCAGACCCCCGCGCCGGCCGCGAGCAGCAGGATCACCACGACGGCGATGATCAGCGCGCGCCGCCCGTTCTTCCGGGGCGGGACGGGTGGCTGGCCGCCTCCGGGCACCGGGACACCGGGCGGAGGAGGCGGTCCGGGCACCGTACCGACGGGTACCGGGACGGGCGGCGGCGGGGGTCCGACGGCCGGAGGCACCGCGTCGTACCCACCTGGCGGGGGCGGGACGGGCGCATGACCGTCCGCTGGCAGATGGGGTGAAGGGTGTCCGCTCATGCCAAGGAGCCTAAGGGGCAGGTCAGGATCGCTCCGTGTAAATTCCTGGGTGAAATGAGGCAGGGCCGCCGAACCCCCTGGATCTGCGGCCCCGCCCCTCCGACGTCACGCGTCCGCGTACCGCCTGCGGTCCCGCGAGCGCGAGGCGAGCGTGAGGTAGGACGTCATCGGGGCCGACCGGCCGGCCGCGCGGATCCTGTGCTCGCGTCGGTTGAGCAGCTCCATGCGCCGCAGATCGCGCTCGACCGCCGCGACGTCCTTGCCGGTGATCATCGCTGTGCTGGTCGTCATGGTCGTTCCCCGTTCTCAGGCCCCCTCGTGTGGGCGCCCCTCGTGGAACAGGACGAACCAGGAGCTCGCTTCGTTGGTAGGGAGGAGTGGATCCGGGTTTCGGGACCGGCGTGGCCGACTTCACCCGGTGGCCCTATCCGACGGCGGCGCTCCGCAGGGCCAGGAACTCCCGCAGGGCAGGGTCCGTCGTGAGCGAGCGCGCCTTGTCGTAGGCGACCCGGGCCGCGTCGATGTCGCCGGCCTCGGCCAGGAGGTGCGCGCGGGTCGCCCACAGCGGCTGGAACCGGCCCGACGCCGGCTCCGTCGCCACGATCTCGTCCAGCGCGGCCAGCCCCGCTCGTGCGCCGTCGACCCGGGCGACGACCGCCGCGAGTGCCACCCGCCCGCCCAGCGTCGGCGCGACGCGGAGCAGCGCCCGGTGCAGGGTGACGAGCGCGGGCCAGTCGGTGCGGCCGGTGCGCGCCCGCGCGCAGTGCACGGACTGGATCGCGGCCTCGAGGCGAAACCGGCCAGGCGGTCCGGCGGGCTGGTCGGTGGGCGAGGCCGGGTCGGCGAGCGACCGGCGGAGCAGCGCCTCGCCGCGCTCGATCAGGCCGGTGTCCCAGCGGGCGACGTCCTGCACGTCGAGCGGCACGAAGGCGCCGTCGGCCTCGCGCGCGTCGGCGCGCGCCAGCGAGAAGCAGAGCAGGGCGGCCAGGCCGAGCACCTCGGGCTCGGGCAGCAGGTCGGCCACGAGCAGGGCCAGCGTGAGCGCGTCGCCGGTGAGCGATCCGCGCACCTCGGGCGCGGCGCCGCGCCAGTCGATGGCGTAGGCGCCGTACACCGCCTCCAGCACGGGCGGCAGGCGGTCGGGCACCTCGTCCCGGCCGGGGATCCGGAACGGGATGCGCGCGTCCCGGATGCGGCGCTTGGCCCGGACCAGGCGCTGCGCCATCGTGGGCGCGGGGACGGCGAACGCCGCCGCGATGTCCGTGGCCTCCACGCCGAGCACGGTCTGCAGCATGAGCGGGGTGCGGATGCCCGCCTCGACCGCGGGGTGGGCGCAGACGAACATGAGCTCCAGCCGGCGGTCCCCGATCGCGTCGGGGTCGACGTCCTCGGGCGGCGCGGCGGGCTCGGGTCCGGCGTCGGGCGGCACGGTGGTGCGGTGGGCGGCGGAGCGGTACAGGTCGCGCAGCCGGTTGCGGGCCACGGTGAGGAGCCAGCCGTCGGGGTTGTGCGGCACGCCGTCGTCGGGCCAGTGCCGCAGGGCGCGCTCGAAGGCCTCGCCGAGGGCGTCCTCGGCGCGCTGGATGTCGCCGTCGCGGGCCGCGAGCAGCGCCAGCAGGCGTCCGTACGACGTGCGGGCCGCCGCCTCCGCGACGGCCCGCACGTCCGCGCGGTCGGTCAGCGCGTCCACGCGCCGTTCTCGAAGTGGGTGGCGCTGGGGCGCACCTCCACGGTGCCCCATTGGACCGACGGCGCCTTCTGCGCCCAGGCGAGCGCGGCGTCGAGGTCGGGCACGTCGACGACGAACGTGCCGCCGAGCTGCTCCTTCGTGTCGGCGAAGGGGCCGTCCTGGACCCGCAGCTCGCCGTCGCGCACCGCGACGGTGGTCGTGGACGACGAGGGCTGGAGCACCTCCGCCGAGAGCAGCACCCCGGCCTGGTCCAGCGCCGTGGCGTAGGCCTCGAACTCGCGCTCGCCCTCCTCCCAGCCGCCGGGCGCGAGCTCCTCGGGCGTCATCTCCGGGTAGTGCAGCAGGATCGTGTATCGCATGGTTCCGTCCTCCGGTCGGGTCTGTCTGACACGGTGGTGACGATCTCGCCGCCGCCCGATCGACAGGTCTCGACACGATCTCTCGCCGAGCTGCGCGACCTGCCCGGGGAGCCCGTCCGGACATGACTCGGGTCGGGGCGCCCCCTGGTGCGCCCCGACCCGGTTCCCCCTGTCCGGCCAGGTGTGTCAGGCAGTTGTCGGAGCCGCCTTGACCACCGGGCCCCACGCCAGCGGGTCGAGCATGCGGGCGTCATCGTCCGCGTTCCCGGTCCAGCGGCGCGCATCGGCGATCGTTGCTGCGAGCAGGTCCCTCAGGCGTGCGTCGACGTCCGGCACGAACGCCTCCGAGATGCCCTGTACCGCGGTGGAGACCACGCTCGGCGCGGCGTCACGGACGAACCTCTTGGGCCGCACGCTGGTGCCGGCGCAGAACCGCTCGGCCCAGGCCGCCGTCTTCGGCACGGACGCCAGCGCGTCCTTGCTCTCCGGTGCGAGGGTGCCAGCCGGACGGTCCTCCAGGACGTCGAGCATGCGCTCGGAGCCGAGGACGGCGACGGCGAGCGTCTGCTGCCGGTCCGCGGGCGACACCGGCAGCGCCGTCTGCGCGGCGCGCAGCGCGATCCGCACGTCCCAGCGCGGGTCGGTGCTGGTCAGGCCGATGACCGACGGGATCAGCGGTGCGAGCTGCGGGCGAGCGTGGTCCGCCGTCAGGTCGTTCACCGCACGAGCCAGCATCGCGATGAGCGGGTGCGTGCAGGCTGGATGGTCGCTCCACTTCTCGCCTGCGAGGAAGGAGGCGAGCTCCATGAAGCACGCGCCCTTCTTTGGATTGCGGTGCTTCCCACGGCCCAGCATGGGCAAGATGTCGTACGTTCCAGCTTCGGTTCCGGTCACGATCCACCCCCGAATTGGGTCCGCTGCTACTTCCAGTGTGCGTCTGCTGTGACGTAGATCGCAATAGTGGGGCTGTGAACTCCCTGAATCTCGCCCGCCCAGTGTCTCGCCACCCGGCCCGTCGGGCATCTCGGGCGCCGGACGAACCGCGTCGCGGTGCCCCTGAGGTGCACTAAGGCACCTCAGGGCCACCTCAGGCCCGCGCCGGGGTACCTCAGACGCCGCTCTGAGGTACCCCGACGGCCAGGACTGGCCGACCTCCCGATCCGCGACCCCACGACTCAGGACGAGTGTCTTCCTCATCAGCCGGACGGGCACACGGCCCGCCGGGGACATCGGAGGAATCATGTCGTTGTGGGGACCCGCGGTGGACGCGGAGATCGAGTACCGGCAGGCCGAGGCCAAGAGGGCCTGGCGCAGCAAGCGGCCGACCGCGGCGGACCGCGCCGCCCGCCAGGAGCGGTGGGCCGCGCGGGTGAACCGCACGGAGCAGATCAGGGAGGGCATCGCGGGCATGCGCCCCGCGCCCGCCAAGCGGCACGGCCTGTTCGCGTGACCACGGTGGGCGCCGACGCCGTGGGCGCCCGGGCGGCGGGAGCCGCCGCGGCGAACCCGGGGAAAGGCCAGGCCAGGGGGATTGTCAGTGACCGGTGGCACGATGTGCAGGTGCGAAGGTCTACGACGATCCCCCTGGTCTCCCGGCAGGAGCAGGTTGCCTCCCTCCTGCTGGCGGTGGGTCGCGCCTCGGCCGGCCGGCCAGGTCTCGTGCTCGTGGGCGGCGACGCCGGCGTGGGCAAGACCCGTCTGATCGGGCATGTGGCACAGGCGGCGGAGCAGGCGGGAGCCAGTGCCGTCGTCGTGCACTGCGTCGACCTGGGCCAGGTCGGCATCCCCTACCTTCCCTTCACCGAGGCCCTGACCCAGCTGCAGGCCGGGGCCGCGGGGCCCGACGCCGCCGCGCGGGTCACGGAACTCGTCGCGGAGCGGCCGGCCCTGTGGCGGCTCCTGGAGCCCGGCAGCAGCGCCGACGCCGACCACGACGAGCGGCTCCAGCTCTTCGAGGGCATCGCGCGCAGCCTGGCGGTCGCCGGCGCGCCCGAGCGCCCGCTCGTGCTCGTCGTCGAGGACGCGCACTGGGCCGACGCGTCCACGCGCGACGTGCTGCGGTTCCTCGCGGCCCGCGCCCGGACCGAGAACGTCCTGATCGTGGTGACCTACCGGGCGGACGACGTCGACCGCCGGCACCCCCTGCGCCCCCTGCTCGCCGAGCTGTCCCGGCTGGAGCACGTGGAGCGGATCGACCTGCAGCCGTTCACCGAGAACGAGCTGCGCGAGTTCACGACCGCCCTGGCGGGGCAGCCCCTGCCCGCCGCCGGGTTCGCCGACGTGCTGGACCGGTCCGAGGGCAACGCCTTCTTCGCGGAGGAGCTCCTGGACGCCGGGCCGGACTCGGCCAGCCTGCCCTGGACGCTCACCGAGGTGCTCCGCACCCGGCTGGAACGACTGGACCCCGGGGTGCAGCAGGTGCTCCGCATCGCGTCGGTCGCCGGACGCCGCGTGCGCGAGGAGCTCCTCCGAGCCGCGGCCGCCCGCTGGGGCGCGCACGACGTCGACGCCGCGCTGCGCGAGGCGGTGACCCAGCAGGTGCTGGTGGTCTCCGGGGTCCACCTGGAGTTCCGGCACGCGCTGCTCGCCGAGGCCCTGTACGCCGACCTGCTGCCCGGCGAGCGATCATCGGTGCACCGCGCCTACCTCGCGGTGATCGAGCAGGACGGGCCCGACGGCATGCCGATCGGCAGCGCGGCCGAGCGCGCCCACCACGCCTACGAGGGCCACGACCTGCCCGCGGCCCTGACCGCTTCGCGCGACGCGGCCCTGCGGGCCCGCCGCCTGCTCGCCCCCGAGGAGGAGCTCAGGCACTGGGAGCAGGTGCTCGCGCTGTGGGAGTCGGTGCCCGACGCCGAGGAGCGGATCGGCCAGGACCGGGTCGACATCGCGCTCTCCGCGGGCGAGGCCGCCGCGCGCGCCGGTGACCCGATGCGCGCGGTGAAGCTCACCGAGCGCGCGGTCGAGGGCGTGAACGACCCCGTGCGGCGGGCCGGGCTGCGGCACGTGCTCGTGCACCGGTACCTCGACCTGCCCACCTGGGACGAGACGCCCGGCCAGGTCGAGGCCGCGATCGAGGACCTGCGCGCCGCCCTGGAGGTGCTGCCGGAGCGCAGCCCCGAGCGGATCTGGACCAACGCGTTGCTGGCGCGCGTCACGATGATCATCGACCTGGACGACGACGCCCGCGACCACGCCCGGTGCGCCATCGAGGAGGCGCGGTCCGTCGGTCAGCCCGGCGCGCTCGCCGCCGCGCTCTCGACCCTCGCCGTGCTCGACGTGGCCGACCCCGACCGGGCGGCGGCGCTCCTCGACGAGGCGCGCACGGCGGCCACGGAGGCCGGCGACGTGCTCACGGAGATGCGCACGCTCTACAACGCCACGGCCAACCGGTTCTACGCCGGCGAGCTCGACGCCGCTCAGCAGCGGGTGGAGCACGCGCTCGCCCGGGCCGAGGAGCTCGGGCTGGCCTGGAGCACGCCCACCGTCTTCCTGCGGATCCTGCAGGAGGTCATGCTCTACTTCCGCGGCGACCTGACGCCGCGGCCCGCCGGCGGGGTGCCGGCCACGCACAAGCACGTCCTGGAGGCGACGCAGATGTACGCCGCGGTGGCCCGCGGCGACGCCGACGTCATCGCACGCGGCGAGGCCCTCTTCGACCACTGGCAGAGCGACGGCCAGATCGCCCTGATCGGCGGCGGCAGCCTGGTCGACGCCCTGACCTGGGCGGGCCGGTACGACGACGCCGCGGCGCTGGCCGTGCGGATCACCGACCACCTCGGCGAGGTGTGGACCGAGGTGTTCCTCGGCCGGATCTGGCTGTCCGCGCTGGCGATCGCGGCCCTGGCCGACGCGGCGCAGGCCGACCGGTCCGCGGGCCGCGCGGGCGCCCCCGGCTCGGCCGCCGCCACTGCCGTGGAGGCTCGCGCGGCCGAACGCCTCGACAGCGGTGACTCGCTCCTGGCGATCGCCCGCGAGACGGCGCAGCGCGGACGTCCGCGTGGCGGAGTGCTCGGCCCCGAGGGACGGGCCTGGCTGCAGCGGGCGGCCGCCGAGAACGCCCGGCTCCACGCGATCGTGGGCACCACCGCGGGCGCCGACAGCGGCGAGCGGGCCGCCGGCGACCTGTGGCGCGAGGCCGCCGCGAGCTGGCAGGACACGGTGAACGCGTTCGGCTTCGGGTACCGCTACGAGGTCGCGCGGTCGCGCTACCGTTGGGCCGAGGCCCTGCTCGGCGCCGGCGAGCGACAGGCCGCCGAGGTAGAGGCCGCCGAGGCGCTCTCGGAGGCGGAGGACATGTGCGCGCAGCCGCTGGCCGACGCCGTCCGTGCGCTGGCGCGGCGGGCACGGCTCGACCTGCCGGGGGTCCGCCGCGCGACGGCGTCGACCCTCACGGAGCGCGAGGAGGAGGTCCTCGGCCTGGTCGCGCAGGGGCTGTCCAACCGGCAGATCGGCGAACGGCTGTTCATCTCGACCAAGACGGTGAGCGTGCACGTGTCCAACCTGCTGGCCAAGCTCGGCGCCTCGGGCCGGGCTGAGGCGGTGAGCCTCGCCCACCAGCGCGGTCTGCTGGAGGTGTGACCGGGAACGGGCAGGCTACCTGCCCGGTGCAAAAGGGACACATCCGGTACATCTGTCGCGCAGGCGTCCTTCTCTCGCAATACTGATGGGATGCCGACGGACCTCCAGGCGCTGCGAGACCTCGAGCACGTCGGTCTTGCTGCTCCCACAGCGGATGAGGCCTTTGACCGGTTTGCTCGCCTGGTGCGTCGGCATCTGCGGGTCCCGGCCGCCGTCGTCTACTTCGTGGTCCGGGAGGGCCAGGTCCTCGCGGGAGCGTCCGGGGTGCCGGAGCCCATGCAGTCCAACCGGCTGCTGCAGCACCCGGGCACGCTCACCAACGTCATCACGGCGCGTGGCGAGCCGGTCGTCACGGTGGACGCCCGCGCGGACCCGCTGCTGTGCGACAACTACCTGGTCCGGGAGATGGGCCTGGTCGCCCTCGCCGGCTATCCCGTCTTCGACCTGCGCGGGCGCGCCGTCGGCGCGCTGTGCGCCGTCGACGACCAACCCCGCGAGTGGTCGCAGGACGACCTGGACTCCCTCGCCGACCTCGCCGCGGCCTGCACCGCCGAGCTGCGCCTGCGCGCCGAGCGCGAGCGCGCACGCCGCATCCAGGAGACCGCCGTCCGGGCGAACCGCCGCAGCCGGTTCCTGCTCTCGCTGAGCGAGGCCTTCGCGAACGCCAACACGATGGACCAGGTCGAAGAGGTCATCGTGGAGGTCGGCACCGCGGGGATCGGCGCGCGCTACTGCGCGTTCGCCCTCGCGGACGCCGACGGGCGGGGCATCACCTACCGATCCCTCGTCCACGCCGAGCCGCAGTTTCCCCAGCGGCTCCGCCAGACCAAGCTCGACGAGCAGCGCCCCCTGGCCGAGGCGGCCCGCACCGGCCGGCCCCTGTTCTTCCGGTCGGCCGACGAGATGTTCACGGCGTTCCCGGGCTCGGAGGAGCTCTGCGACCCGGAGGTCGGCGCCCGCGCGTACCTGCCCGTGGTCACGGCCGGCGACGTCGTCGCCGTCATCATGCTGGCCTGGGAGCGCGACCGCGGGCCCGACCAGGACTCGTACGCGCTCCAGACCGGGCTCGCCCACTACACGGGCCACGCGCTGGAGCGGGCCCGGCTCCTGGAGGAGCGGCGCGAGTCCGCGAAGACCCTGCAGCGGGCGATGCTCAGCCGGCTGCCCGAGGTGCCGCACCTCGACATGGCGGCGACCTACTCGCCCGCCACGCGCTCCGACCAGATCGGCGGCGACTGGTACGACGCCGTGGCGGTGGACGACGACGCGACCATGTTCATGATCGGGGACGTGACCGGCCACGACATGCGGGCCGCGGCGAAGATGGGCCAGCTCAGGTCGCTGCTGCGCGCGTTCGCGTGGAGCCACGACGAGTCGCCGTCGGCCCTGCTGTCGCTGCTGGACAAGGCCAACTCCGGGCTGGGGCTGCTCGCCAGCGGGACCGCCGTGGTGGCCCGGCTGGAACGGGTCGCCGGCGCGTACCAGCTCACCTGGTCCACCGCCGGTCACCCACCACCGCTCGTGCTCCGCGAGGACGGCACGGTCGAGCGCCTCTCGGTGCTCCCGGACATGATGCTCGGCGTACGGCCCACGTCGAAACGCACCGACCACGTCACGACGCTGCGCCCGGGCGACACCCTCCTGCTCTACACGGACGGGCTCGCCGAGCAGCGCGGCACCACCCCGGACCAGTGGCTGAACCGCCTGCAGAAGACGCTCGGCGCGCTCGGCGACACGGCCACCGCGGCGTTGCCCGTCACCCTCGTCCGCCGCCTCGCCTCGGACGACCAGCGGGACGACGTCGCCGTGCTCGCCGTCCGGGTGCGGGCGGCGGCGCCGTCGGGCCCACCGTCGCCCGGGCGCCCCGCCACGGCGGAGCGCAAGCTGGCCCCGTCGCTGTGCGACGTCGGGCCGGCCCGCATCTGGGTCGACGACGTGCTGGAGAGCTGCGGCGTGCCGATGCCGCTGCGCCGCACGGTGATGCTGCTGACGTCGGAGGTGCTGACCAACGCCGTCGACCACGGGCAGGCGCCGTTCACCGCCACGGTCGAGGTGGACCTGGACCGGCTGCGGGTGGGGGTGCGCGACTCGTCGACCGTCCAGCCCGAGCTGCGCGACCCGGCGGTCACCGAGTTCGGCGGGCGCGGCGTGCAGTTCCTCGAACGGCTCGCGTCCCGGTGGGGCGTGGACAGGCACGGCGGGGCGCCACGCCCGAGCCACCGGCACGGTCCGCCGCGCGAGGGCCGGCGGACGGGCAAGACGGTCTGGTTCGAGCTCGACCTCGGGTGAACTTGGGCCCCGGGCTTCGGCCAGGGTCGAATCCAGGATCGCGTGTCAGTGGCTCCGCGTACGGTGTGAGCTATGGCACAGACAGCGTCACGACCCAAGCAGAGCACCGGTGAGGACCTGGCCGGGGCCGAGCTCTCCGCTCAGCTCGAGGTGTACCGCCGCGAGCTGACCGGATACTGCTACCGCCTGCTGGGCGGCACCTTCGACGCCGACGACGCCGTGCAGGAGACCCTGCTGCGCGCGTGGCGCTCGTACGACCGGTTCGAGGGTCGTTCCTCGCTCCGCACCTGGCTGTACCGGATCGCCACCAACGTCTGTTTCGACCAGCTCGGTTCGAGCCGCGCCAAGCGGGAGCGCCCCATGGGACTCGGCGCCGCGGCCGACCCGGTCGAGGAGAGCCTCGCGATGGTGCTGCCCGAGTACGCGTGGGTGGAGCCGGTCCCGACCGAGCACGTGCTCCCCGGCGCGAGCGACCCCGCGGACACCGCCGTCGCGCGGGAGTCGGTGCGGCTCGCGTTCGTCGCGGCCCTGCAGCACCTGCCGGCCAAGCAGCGCGCCGTGCTGATCCTGCGCGAGGTGCTGCGCTGGCCCGCCGCCGAGGTGGCCACGCTGCTCGACACCTCGGTGGCGTCGGTGAACAGCGCGCTCCAGCGGGCACGGGCCACGCTCGCCGAGAAGGCCCCCGACCGGGCCGGCACCTCGGAGGCGCCGGAGCAGGCGTCGGCCGACGAGACCGAGCTCCTGGAGCGGTACGTCGCGGCGTTCGAGCGCTACGACATGACCGCGCTGGCCAACCTGCTGCGCGAGGACGCGGTGATGAACATGCCGCCGTACGCGATGTGGCTGGAGGGCATCGAGAACATCCAGGCGTGGATGACCGGACCCGGCAACGGGTGCGAGGGCTCGCGCTGCATGCCGATCCACGTCAACGGCACCCCGGGGTTCGCCCAGTACCGGGCGGACCCGAAGGGCGGCCACTTCCCGTGGGGGATCGTGGTGCTGGAGAACGACGGCAAGCACATCACCGGCATCACCACCTTCATCGACACGGAGAAGTGGTTCCCCCGATTCGGCCTGCCCGACCACCTCGACTGAGCCGGAGGTGCAGCGCAGGGTGGGGGCCGAGGAACGAGGCACGCGCCCGAAGCGGAACCGCAGGCTCAGTCGACAACCGGCGGAACCTGAGCCGGAGGTGCAGCGCAGGGTGGGGGCCGAGGAACGAGGCACGCGCCCGAAGCGGAACCGCAGGCTCCGTCGATAGATGGTGGAGCTTAGGGGTTTGGCCATACCCTCGTCAGGGTGACTGTGCGATCCGTGGTGGTCGGCGTGGACCACAAGCACCCAGACCTGGCTCGGCGGGCAGCGTCGCTCGTCCAGTCGCTGGGTGGAAGCCTGATCGAGCTCGTGTGCGTGTGGGTCGACGAGTCAGCGGTCTCGGACTCACGGGGATTCACCGTGTCGGTGGACCCGGACATCGCCGTGCCCTCCGACGCGTACGGTGCCGACGTCCTGGCCGGGCTGAACCGGGCGATGGCCGACGTCGGCCTGCCCTGGTGCGCGCGGCGCGGCGCCGGCGACCCGGCCGCCGAGCTGGGACGGGTGGCCGACGAGGTGGGGGCGGCGATGATCGTCGTCGGCGCCCACCGCTCGGGCCTGCGCGGCTGGACGACCAACCTCGTGAGCGGGACCGTGGCGGGACGACTCATCCACAACCAGTCGCGCCCGGTCGTGGTGCTCCCCGAGACGATGTCGGCCTCGTGAGCGGTAGGTTCGTCCCAGACCTTTCGAGCCTCCACGAGGGAACACACCGCGTGACACGAGCACCGCACCGCGACTGGCGGTACGTCGGCCTGGTCGCGCTGGGTGGCGCGGGTGGTTCGGTCGCGCGGTATCTCGTCAGCATGTGGTCGGGGATCCTGCTGACGCCCCTGACCATCCTGTTACCGGACGCGGGCCACACGATCCTCTGGTTCCCGGTCGGGACCCTCGTCGTGAACCTCGTGGGCGCGTTCGCTCTGGGCTACCTCCTGGAGGCACTTGTCCGCCGGGGCCGCGAGACCGTCCGGCGCCGCAAGATCCGCCTCGGGATCGGCACGGGCGTGCTCGGCGGGTTCACCACCTACTCCGCGCTCGCCCTGGAGGTCCAGACGTTGATCGGCCAGGACATGGCGTGGCTCGCGCTGCTGTACGTGACGCTCACCCTGGTGGGCGGCACGGCGACGTGCCTCGGCGGGATCGCGCTGGCGGCACGCGCCGACCGGCGCCGGAAGGGCAGGTGACGGCGGTGCTCGCACTTCTCCTCGTAGCCGTCGGCGGCGGCCTGGGCGCCGCCGCCCGGTTCATGGTCGACGGCGAGGTCCGGGCCCGGCACAACGGCGGGTTCCCGTGGGGCACGTTCGTGGTGAACGTGACCGGCTCGTTCCTGATCGGTGTGTTCTCGACCCTGTTCTCCACGCTCACCTGGTACGGGGTGTCCACGGACGTCGCGCAGCTGGTGCAGTTCTCCCTGACCACGGGCCTGTGCGGCGGGTACACCACGTTCTCCACGGCCACGATCGAGTCCGTGCGCCTGGCGCAGTCCGGCCGGCTGCGGCTCGCGCTGGCGAACACCCTGGGCACGCTGCTGGTGACGGTGCTCGCGGCGAGCGCAGGCGTGGCGATGGGCGGCCTGTTCACACCTTGACGTCGCTCACCGGTACGTCGCCGGGGTTGAGCGCGCTGAGGAAGAGCTCCGCCAGCAGCACCCACTCCGTCAGAGGCCGGCTGCCGACGAAGCGCGCCGCTTCCACCGGCGTACGGTTCACCAGCGCGATGTCGACGACGTACCAGTCGCCGCGCTCCCGCCAGACGACCGCGGCGTTCGTCCGCCGGGTCGATCCGTTGATCCCGGCCCAGAGCTCGTTCTCCGGCTTCTGCGCCCGCTCGATCAACGGGTAGTCGCCGCTGTGCTCCCAGCCCGACCACGCGTGGCTCAGGGCACGCTCTAGATCCGCCTTCGTGGAGGTCGCCCGCGTCGCGCCGACCGCTGCCATCCCGAGGCCGAGGCCCTCGATGACCTCGGTCACCTGCTGCACTTTGCTTGCCATGGTCGGACACTACGGGCACACCGGGCCGGAACCGGCCTTCTGCGGCTATTTCGCCCGTGTCGTCCCGCATTCCGCCCTCACCGGGCATCCATGCTCGACGGCATGGCCGAGCCCGCCGCGCAGGGTCTCGCTCGCTCGACGGCCCGCTTGTCGGTGGTGCGTGGCAGGCTTCGCTGCATGAGCCTCATGCTCCTCGACTCCGCCTCGCTGTACTTCCGTGCGTTCTTCGGTGTGCCCGACTCGCTGCGCGCGCCCAGCGGCGTACCGGTGAACGCCGTCCGCGGCCTGCTGGACACCATCGCGTGGCTCGCCACGACGCACGGGCCCGACCGCATGGTCGCGTGCTGGGACGACGACTGGCGGCCCGCCTTCCGCGTCGAGGCGATCCCCAGCTACAAGGCGCATCGCGTCGCGCAGGAGGTGCCCGGCACCACGGGCATCGAGGAGGTGCCCGAGACGCTGCTCGCACAGGTGCCCGTCATCGTGGACGTGCTGGCGGCGCTCGGCATCGCGCGTGTCGGCGTGCCCGGCTACGAGGCCGACGACGTCATCGGCACCCTGACCACCCGGGCGGTCGAGCAGGGCGCCGGGCCGGTGGACATCGTCACGGGCGACCGTGACCTGTTCCAGCTCGTCGACGACGCCGCCGGGGTGCGTGTCCTGTACCCCGCGCGCGGCATCCGCGACCCCGACGTGGTGGACGAGAAGCGGCTGGCCGAGAAGTACGCCGTCGCCTCGGGACAGGCCTACGCCGACATGGCGACGCTCCGGGGCGACCCGAGCGACGGCCTGCCGGGCGTGCCGGGCGTCGGCGAGAAGACCGCCGCCAAGCTCCTCGCCCAGTACGGCACGCTGGCCGGGATCCTCGCGGCCCGGGACGCCGGCGACAAGGGGCTCACCACCACGCAGCGCCGTCGTCTGCTGGAGGCCGACGAGTACCTGAAGGTCGCGCCCGTCGTGGTGCAGGTGGCACGGGACGCTCCGCTGCCCGCGTTCGATCCGGCGGTCCCGAAGGCGCCCGCCGACGCCGAGGCGCTGGAGGCGCTCGTCGCACGGTGGGGCCTGCGCTCCAGCGTCGACCGGGTCCGGACGGCGTTCGGCTGGGCGTGATCAGGCGGGGCGTGATCAGGCGCTGACGACCGCGTCGTAGCGGTCCAGCACCACCTGCACGAGCCGCGGGTCGGCCTTCTCGGCTCCGGCCGGGCCGGCGACCGGGTCGGTCACGACGTCGGCGCCCGCCTCCAGCACCCGGTCCAGGAAGTACCCGGGCGCGAGGAGGTAGGACACGACGATCACGCGACCGGGGGCCGTCGCCCCGGGTGCAGCCGTGGCACGCGCCGCGGCCACCGCGTCCGGGACGCGTGGCTCCGCGCCAGCCCCGTACGACGGCGTCACGGGTCGCCCGAGGCGCTGGGCCAGCCCGCTGGCCACCTCCTCGACCGCCGTCGCCGCGGCCGCCACCGAGGACCCGGCGGCGGCGAGCACCACGGCGTCGTCCGACCGGAACGGGCCGTGGGCGGCCTCCGCGGCGGCGTACCGGTCGGCCAGGATGTCGACGAGCAGGGGGTGCGGGCCGAGCGGGTCAGCCGCGACGGCCACGCCGTCGCCGGCCGCGTTCACCGCGGCGACGGCCTGCGCGATGTCGTGCCGCACGTGATAGCCCGTGGACAGGAGCAGCGGCACGACGACGGCGACCGGCCCCTCCGCCGACGTCTCGGCGGCGGCCCCGGCGTCACGCACCGCCCCGGCGTCACGCACCGCCCCGGCGTCACGCACTGTCCCGGCGTCCCGCACCGCCTCCGCGAGAACGTCGCCGACCTCCGGCTGCTGCACGTCCACGAACGCCTCGCGCACGTCGAGGCCGGGCCGCGCAGCGCGGACGCCGTCGAGCAGGGCACGCACGGCCGCCTGACCCGCGGCGTCGTCGGTCCCGTGCGACGTCCCGATCAAGGTCGCGCTCATCGTCTCTCCCATCGGTCCTTCAGGTCATGGGTGTTGCCGAGCCCGGTCGGTCGTCCTGCGACAAGTCCGTCGACGAACCGATCTCAGGACGACCGGCCGAACGGCCGGGCCAGACCGGCGTCACCCCGTGTTCTGCAGGCCCGCCGAGACGCCGTTGACCGTCAGCAGCAGCAGGTGCTGCAGCCGGCCGGCGTAGTCGCCGTCCACGGCGGAGCCGCCGTCGGACCCGGTACGCAGCCCGCGCAGCGCGCGGACCTGCAGCAGCGACAGGGCGTCGACGTACGGCGACCGGAGCTGGACGGCGCGGCCGAGCACCCGCTTGGACGCGAGCGGCCACTCGTTGCCGCTGATCTTCAGCACCCACTCCCGGGTGAGGCGCAGCTCGTCGAGCACCATCTCGGCGAGGTCGTCGCGCGAACCCAGCGCCAGGTACTGCGCGGCGATCCGCTCGTCAGTCTTGGCGAGCGACATCTCGACGTTGTCGAGCATGGTCGCGAACAGCGGCCACTCGGCACGGGCCGCGCGCAGCAGCTCGACGTCACCGGCCGTGGCCAGCGCGGTGCCGAGGCCGAACCAGCCGGCGAGGTTGATGCGGGCCTGCGACCAGGAGAAGACCCAGGGGATCGCACGCAGGTCGTCGAGCGAGTTCACGGAGAGGCCGCGCTTGGCGGGGCGCGACCCGATGGGCAGCAGACCGACCTCCTCCAGGGGCGTGACCTGCGCGAACCACTGCGGGAACCCGTCGGCCTTCACGAGCTCGTGGAACCTGGCGCGGGACGTCGCGTCGAGGGACTCGGCGAGCTCGGCGAACTTGGCCGTCGCGCTCTCGTTGACCGCCTCGACGGACGGCGCGGAGGCCAGCAGCGTCGCCGCGGCGACCTGCTCGATGTGCCGGGACGCGATGACCGGGTCGCCGTAGCGGGCCAGGATGACCTCGCCCTGCTCGGTCAGCTTGAACCGGCCGTCCACCGAGTGCGGCGGCTGCGCGAGCACCGCGCGGTTGGCGGGGCCGCCGCCGCGGCCGAGCGCACCGCCGCGGCCGTGGAACAGGGTGAGCTTCAGGTCGTTGGACCGTGCCCACTCCGCGATCCGCGACTGCGCGTCGTGCAGCGCGAGCGTGGCCGCGACGGGGCCCACGTCCTTGGACGAGTCCGAGTAGCCCAGCATGACCTCGACGCGGCGGCCGTTCTCGGCCAGGCGCTTCTGCACCGCGGGCAGGGTCAGCATCGAGTCCAGGATCGGCACCGAGTTCTGCAGGTCCGCGAAGGTCTCGAACAGCGGGATGGCGTCGATCACGGGCGCGCCGTCGGGGTCGTCCGCGAAGGCGTACGCCGCCAGCTCGTAGACGGCGGCGAGGTGCTCCGGCGCCTGCGTGAACGAGACGATGTACCGGCGCGCGGCCCGCTCGCCGAACCGGCTCTGGATGGCGCCGAGGGCCCGGTAGGTGTCCAGCACCTCGCGGGTGCGGTCACCGAGCGCGCCGTCGACCCCCAGCTCGCGGATCTCGTCGAGCGCCGCCGCGTGCACCTGCGAGTGCTGGCGCACCTCGAGCTCCGCCAGGTGGAACCCGAAGGTCTGCACCTGCCAGACGAGCCGCTGCAGGTCGCCGTACGCGGCACGCGCCGCGCCGGTCGCCACCAGCGAGTCCTGCACCACGAGCAGGTCCGCCTCGAGCTGCTCCGCGTTCGCGTACGCGAGGTCGGCGTCGCGGGTCCGGGTCGCGGCGATGCGCTCCGCGATCGCCAGCATGACCGCACGGTGCGGCTCGTTCGGCGACGCCTCCTCGGAGCGCCGGGCCACCTCCTCGGAGATGAGCCGGATGCGCCGCCAGAGCGCGTTCAGGTCCGACGACGGCGTGGTGCCCTCGGCGTCGAGCGTCAGCTTGCGCCCGGTCTCGACCGCGAGACTCTCGAGCGCCGCGAGGGCGTGCTCCGCGGCCAGGCTCGCGGCCTGCCGCGTGACCTCGGCCGTCACGTTCGGGTTGCCGTCGCGGTCGCCGCCGATCCAGGTCCCGAGCTTCACGAACGGCTTGGCCACGGGGGCCACGCGGCCGGCGTCCTCGGCCAGGAGCCAGTCGTCCAGGCGGCGGTACACGTCGCCGAAGACGTCCACGAGCACGGCGTCGAACACGCCCATGACCGTCTTGACCTCGTCGATCACGGACGGCTTGCTGGTCCGCACGGGCGCGGTGCGCCACATGGTGTCGATCTCGGCGAGCATGCGCCGCTCGTTCTCGGCGAGGGTCACGCCGCCGAGCCGGCGGATGTCCCGCTCGGCCAGGAGGTCCGAGATGCGGCGGACGGTCCCGCTGATGGCCCGACGGCGGGCCTCGGTCGGGTGCGCGGTGAGCACCGGCCGGAACTCCAGCTCGTCGAGCCGGCGCAGCGCCTCGTCCCGGCCCACCTCCTCCGTGAGCCGTGCGAACGCCGCGGGGATCGTGTCCTCCAGGACGGCCGGTCCGGTCGTCGTCTCGGCCTCGCGGGCGCGCAGCACGCGCACCCGGTGGTACTCCTCCGCGAGGTTCGCGAGGTGGAAGTAGCAGGTGAACGCGCGGGCGACCTGCTCGGCGCGCTCCACGGAGAAGGACGCCACGACGTCGGCGGCCTCGTCCAGCGCGTGCGGCGACGGGTCACCGTAAGCGCGGATCGTCAGCTCGCGGAGACGTTCGACGTCGTCCAGCAGGCCCTGCCCCCCGTCCTCGCGGAGAATCCTGCCGAGAAGGCCGCCGAGCAGGCGCACGTCCTCGCGCAGCGGGTCAGGTACCTCGTGCCGGGCGTTGCCGCGGACGGTCTGAGTTGATTCACTCACGGGCTAGAGCCTAGGCCGAGATTGCCTTGCGGCGTCCACCGCGTCCGATTGTTGGTCTGGTCATGACCTGGCTCACTCTGGTTGGCTGTCGGCCTGTGACCGGATATGACGCACAGTTCCTCGGCTTCGGCGTCCCGCTCCCCGCCTCCCCGCTCGAGCTGCGTGTGCTCGACTACACCCACTTCTCCGTGCTGCTCGACCCGGTCCGCCGGCTCGCCGCGGCCACGGCCTGCACCATCGACGGCGCCACGCTCCAGGCGCTGCGCCGGTCCGGCCGCTGGCGCCTGGACTCCCGCGTGCCGAGCGGCGAGCAGGCCGGCAGCGCGCTCTACGCGGGCAACCCCCTGGACCGCGGCCACCTCGTGCGCCGCCTCGACCCCGTCTGGGGTGACGCCGAGACGGCCGCGCGGGCCAACCACGACACGTTCACCTACACGAACGCCGCGCCGCAGGTGAACAGGTTCAACCAGTCCAAGGAGCTCTGGAACGGGCTCGAGGACCACGTGCTGCGGTACGCCGCAGCCCACGACCACCGACTGGCGGTCCACACCGGGCCCGTCTTCGCCGCCGACGACCCGCCGTACCGCGGGGTCCGCATCCCGCGTCTGTTCTGGAAGGTCGTCGCCTGGGTGGGCCCGGCCGGCATCACCGGCCCTGCCGGCGTCACCGGCCCCGGCGACACCGCCGGCGTCGCGCCCGGCATGCTGCGGGCGACGGCGTTCGTGCTGGACCAGACGCCCCAGCTCGACGACGCCAGGCTGTACGAGATCACCGCCCAGGCCCTGGCCAGGGACGAGATCCCGCCGCTCGGCCCGTTCCGCACCTACCAGGTGCCGGTGCGCGACGTCGCGGCGCTGACCCGGCTGGACCTCGGCCCGCTGCCCGGCGCGGACGTGCTCGCGGTGCCACCCGTGGAGCCGGCGGGCACGCGGCCCACGGACATCACGATCCACCGGCTCCCGCGGGCACGGGCGTGGTCGGAGATCAGGACCCCCGACCAGATCGCCCTGCCCGGCCGCGTCCCGCCTATGCCGACCGCCCGTAGGTCTCCAGGAGCCGCAGCCACACCTCGCTGACCGTGGGGTAGGCGGGCACGGCGTGCCACAGCCGGTCGATCGGCACCTCCGCGGCGATCGCGATCGTCGCCGCGTGCAGCAGCTCGGCCACGTCGGGACCCACCGCGGTGAACCCGACGAGCACCTTGCGGTCCTCGTCCACGACCATGGCGGCCCGGCCCGTGTACCCGTCGGCGTGCAGCGAGGCGCCGGCGACGGCGCCCAGGTCGTACTCGACGGAGCGCACGCGCAGCCCCGCGGCCTCGGCGGAGGCGGCGGTGTGGCCGACGCTCGCGATCTCGGGGTCGGTGAAGATCACCTGCGGCACGGCGCGCTCGTCGGCCGTGGCGGCGTGCCGGCCCCACGGGCCGACGTCGACGGGCGTGCCCTTGGCACGGGCGGCGATGGCATCGCCCACGGCCCGGGCCTGGTACTTGCCCTGGTGCGTCAGGAGCGCGCGGCGGTTGACGTCGCCGGCGGCGTAGAGCCAGCCGTCGCCGACCGGCACGCCGTCGCCGCCGAGCACCCGGAGGGAGTCGTCGACCGTCAGCCAGTCCCCGGGGATGAGCCCGACGTTCTCCAGGCCGATCGAGTCCGTGCTCGGCCGGCGGCCGGTCGCGACCAGCACCTCGTCGGCGGTGACGTCCGTGCCGTCCGCGAGCGCGACGTGCACCGTGCCCTGGTCGTCGCGCCGGACGTCCACGGGCTGGGTGCGCAGGTGCAGCGCCACGCCCTCCGCCTTGAGCGACTCAGCCACGAGGTCGCTCGCGAACGACTCCACGTTGGGGAGCAGTCCGTCGCGGGCGATCATCGTGACCTGCGCGCCGAGGGCGGCGAACGCGGTGGCCATCTCGGTTCCCACGACGCCGCCGCCGATGACCGCGAGCCGTCCGGGGACGGCCTGGGCGGACGCGGCCTCGCGGCTGGTCCACGGCGCGGCGTCGGCCAGGCCGGGGATCGGCGGGAGGACGGCGCTGCTGCCGGTCGCCACGACGACGGCGTGCCGGGCCGTGAGCACGGTCGTGCCACCGTCGGCGTCCGTCACCTCGACGGTGCGGGTGGCGCTGATGCGGCCGGCGCCGCGGAACAGGGAGATCCCCGCGCCCTGCAGCCAGTCGACCTGGCCGTCGTCGTGCCAGTGGGCCGCGAACTCGTCGCGACGGGCCAGGACGGCGGTCACGTCGAGCTCGCCCGTCACGGCGGCGCGCGCGCCGGGCAGGCTGCGCGCGGCACGCAGTGCGGCGGCGTCGCGCAGGAGCGCCTTGGTGGGCATGCAGGCCCAGTACGAGCACTCCCCGCCCACGAGCTCGCGCTCCACGATCGCGGCGGTCAGGCCGCCCTGGACCACGCGGTCGGCGACGTTCTCGCCGACGGGTCCGGCACCGATGACGACGACGTCGAAGACGCTCTCGGTCATGTCAGCTCTCCTTCTTGATGACGCGGCCCAGGCGCAACGCCGAGACCAGGAAGAAGATTCCGCCGAGCGTGGCGTACCCGGCCAGCGAGGTCAGAGCCGCGCCCGGCCCGCCGGCCATCATGAAGAAGCCCGTGCCCGCGAACACCGAGATGCCGCCGCTGAGGATCATGGCCCACTGGCCGCCGAGCCGGTAGCGCCGGATCGCGACGATGAGCTGCACGAGGCCGGCGGTGATCGCCCAGACGCCCCAGACCCGCAGCACGGCGGGGATCCCGGAGGTGACCGCGACGCCCAGGCCGATGGCCGTGGCGAGGCTCAGCGCCATGTTGAAGTACAGGCCCACCGTGGGGCGCGCGGACTTCGAGGACCGGAAGTCGGTCACGGCCGCCGCGACGTCGAACAGCGGGTAGAGCACCAGCAGCCCGATCGCGACCGGGCCCAGGCTCCCCCCGACGACGAACAGCAGGGCCGCCCAGACGATCGCGAAGCCGAACCGGACGAAGTACAGGTTCCGCAGCGCGCGGGCCGTGGCAACGGCCGACGTTGATTCCACGGTGGTGGACATGTGAGTTCCCCTCGGTAGCGGCGCGAGCGGGAATCGATCCGCCCGGCCATTTGTCTAGGTAGACTGACTAGTAACTCTACCTACCGAGACAGTACACATCCCCGGGCGTCGAGCGCAAGGGGACGGCGAGAGGGGCCACGTATGATCGCGACCGTGCGCGGATCAATGTCAGACCGCCTGATCGAGGCGGCGAACGAGCTCTTCTACGCGCACGGCCTGCGCGCCGTGAGCGTGGACAAGGTGATCGAACGCGCCGGCACCACGAAGGTGACGTTCTACCGGCACTTCAAGACCAAGGACGACCTCGTGGTCGCCTACCTGGAGCACCGCGCGGCGCAGGAGCGCGCCGGCGTGGACGCGGCCATCGCCCACGGCGACGGCGACGTCGACGTCACGCTGACCCTGATGGCCGGGCACACCGGGGCCATGGCGTGCGAACCCGACTTCCGCGGGTGCCCGTTCATCAACGCCGCGGCCGAGTACCCCGATCGCGACAGCCCGGTCCGCAAGGTCGTCGACGAGCACCGCGGGTGGTGGGTGCGCGCGTTCGAGCGGCTCGTCGCCCCGCTGGGGCTCGCCGAGCCGGCCGCGGTCGCGGAGGACCTGATGCTGCTCCGCGACGGCGTCATGGTCGCCGGCTACCTCGGCGACCCGTCCCGGGTCGGGGACTCGTTCCTCCGGAGCTGCCGGGCCGTCGTCGGCAGCGCGGCCCGCGCGACTGCCCGGGCGTAGCCGCCGCCGTCAGACCTCGTCCTGCCAGCGGTGCCGCGGCGCATAGCCCAGCACCCGGCGGGCCTTGTCGATGCTCAGCAACGTCTCGCGGCCCTGCAGCGGACGGCGGACCGGCACGTCGGGGAACTGCTCGGCCACCAGGTCCGCCGAGTCCCGCACCATCACCGTGTCGTCGTTGGCGATCACGAACGCCTCGAACCCGGTGAAGTCCGCCTCCAGCGCGCGGCGCACCGCCTGCGCACCGTCGCGCCCGTCGATGTAGCCCCACAGGTTCCAGCGCCGGGCCGCGGCGTCGTCCTGCCAGGACGGGAAGCGCGCGTAGTCCTCGGGGCGCATCACGTTGGAGAACCGCAGCGCGGCCACCTTCAGCTCCGGGTCCCAGCGCGTGAAGTGCCTGGCCATCTCCTCCTCGAGCGACTTGCCCAGGGAGTAGGTGGACTGCGGCAGCACGTCGTACTCCTCGTCCACCGGCACGTAGGGCGGCGGCACGTCGAACGGCAGGCCGAGCACGGTCTCGGAGGAGGCCGTCACGACGTTCCGGATGCCCAGGACCTGGGCGGCCCGCAGCACGTTGTACGTGCTGGGCACGTTGTTGCGGAAGGTCGCCGCGTTGGTGGCCATGCCGGGCGCGGGGATCGCGGACAGGTGCACGACGGCGTCCGCCGCCCCGCCCTCGTCCACGCCGGACAGGAGCTCGACGACCTGGCCCAGGTCGGTCAGGTCCGCGACGGTGAAGTCACCGGGGCTGCCCGGCGCGGGCGCCACGCGGTCGGTCGAGACCACGTCGTACCCGGAGTCGACCAGGTGCTCCACCACGAACCGGCCCAGCTTTCCGCTCGCGCCCGTGACCACTACCCGCTGCGTCGTCGCCATGCGTCCGATCCTGCCAGGTCGTCCCGGCATGCTCGACCACCGGGGGCCTACGGATCAGCCGAGGCGCTCCCGCAGCCAGGCGATGTCGGGCGCCATCTCACCCTTGGTCTCGCAGATGACGGGGGCACCCGCGGCCGCGATCACGCCCACCAGCAGCTCCTCGGGGATCAGGCCGCGGCCGAAGTTGGTGTGCCGGTCCGCACCCGAGCCGGCGTCGTCGCGCGAGTCGTTGGCGTGCACCAGGTCGATGCGGCCCGTGATCGCGCGGACCTGGTCGGCGGCCGTCGCGAGGTCGATGCCGCCGGCCCAGGCGTGGCAGGTGTCGAGCGTGAAGCCGACGTTGTCCCCGCCGTTCGCGGCGGTCACCGCCGCCCAGAGCTGCTCGATCCGCTCCAGCCGACGGGCCATCGAGTAGTCGCCGCCCGCGGTGTTCTCGATGAGCACCGGGACGTCGGTCTCCAGCGCGTCGATGGCCTTGCGCCAGTTGTCGAAGCCCTTGGCCGGCTCGTCGTTCGCGGTGACGTGCCCGCCGTGCACCACGACGCCCTTGGCGCCGATCGCGGCCGCCCCGTCCATGATCTGCTGCAGCAGCTTGCGGCTCGGGATCCGGATCCGGTTGTTGGTCGACGCCACGTTGATGACGTACGGCGCATGCACGTAGAGGTCCACGTCGGCCGCCGCGGCGTCGGCCCGGAGCGCCTCCGCACCGCCCTCGTAGGGCAGGTCCGGGACCTTCCAGGCCTGCGGGTCGCTGAGGAACACCTGCACCGCGTCCGCGTCGAGCGCCTTGGCCGCCCCGATCGCGTCGGCCAGGTCCACGTGCGCGCCGATTCTCACCATGGGCCCACCCTAGGACGGCTCACCGACATCCGGCGGGGGCAGCGCGGATCAGCCCAGCCGCCGGACCCCGTCCAGCGAGACCTCCAGCAGGTTCCCGTCCACCGCGAGCAGCATCGTGTCCGGCTTCGGGGTGAGGACGTGCGACGAGGTCCCGTCCCAGACCAGCTCGCCCGAGGCCACGTCGAGCGACACGAGCCCCTGGTCGCCGCTCCCGCTTTCCAGGAGCAGCAGGAGCGACTGCCCGTCGGTGAAGGCCTGCGACACATAGCTGCTCTCGTAAGGCCAGTCGTACAGGCCGCCCTGCGTGCGCCACGTCCAGCGGACCGCGCCCGTGTCGAGGTCCAGCCCGCGCACACCCCCGGTCCAGGTCGTGGTCACCACCGTCCGGTCCACCTGGGCCAGGAACTGGGCCGTGCCGTCCCGCACCGCGACGTCCCAGCGCTGCGTCCCGTCTGCCGCGTACGACCGCAGGCGCCCCCCGGGCGGTTCCGTCGAGAGGAGCGTGGCCGCACGAGGATCGTCCGTGGTCTGCGGGCGGTTCAGGGTCCCGGCGACCTTCCGGACCGCCGCGCCGTCCGGGGAGTAGAGCGCGCTGTCCATCCTGCCGGCGTACCGCTGGGCGATCGTCTGCGCGACGTACCCGCCCGTGTCGAGGCCGACCACCGACGCGAACCCCGGCACGCCCTCCATCATCAGCACGGCGCCGTCCGCGGTGACGCCGGCCCGGAAGCCGCACCCCCACACCTGGACGAGGCCCGGCTCGATCCGCGCACCGAACCCCTCGGGGTCGAGGTGCTCGCCGGACCGCACGATGTCGTCCCTCCCGTCCCAGGGCAGGAAGGGTCCGGCCCGGCAGCCCTCGGCCGCCATCGCCCGGAAGGGGACGACGGCGCTCCAGCGCTCCTCGCCCGTCAGGGCGTCCTCGGCGCGCAGCAGCAGGTCCCGGCCCGCCGCGACCGTCCCGCTGCACTCCCCCTCGTCCGGGCACTGGGCGCCGTCCCCGTCCGCCGGCTCGGGCCCGATCCGCCGGGCGCGCAGCACGGTCCCCTCGGGGCCGGGCCGGGCGTAGCCGTACCGCTGCTCGTCCCCGGCGTCGAGCGCGCGCGGCGCGGAGGCCACGCCGTCGGGCCCCACGGTGAAGACCTCGCGCTCCGCCCCCGAACCCTGGAGGCAGACCAGGACCTCCGTCGCCACCCCCGACCAGCCCAGGTAGCCGGTCGGCCCGCAGTCCGGGTCCTCCCCGAGCGGTACGGTCCACCCCTCCTCGCCGCTGGCCGCGCGCAGGGCCAGCAGCCCGCCGTCGGACTCGAACGCGAGGAAGGGGCCGAGGGCGGCGACCTGGTTGCCCTCGCCCCGCACGAACGCCCGGCGCGAGCCGACGGCGCCGCGCCACGCCCACACCTCGTCCAGCGGCGCGGACACGTCCACGACGCCGCCGCGCACGGACCTGATCTGCTCGGCCCGCGCGGCGTCGCGCACGCCGTCGACGACGAGCCCGGTGCCCAGCACCGCCGCGACCACGAGGGCGCCGACGAGCGTGCGCCGCCGCCGGACCGCGGCACGCGCCGGGTCGCCCGCCGGACGCGGCCCGCCGGACGCCGGACCGGCCTCGCCCGGGCCGTCCCCGTCCGGGGCACCCTCACCCGGAGCGTCCTCGCCCTCGACCGACGGCGGGGCGGACGACGCGGTCCGGCGTCCCTCGTCGTCGACCAGGTCGAAGACGACGGCGTCGTCGTCCGCGTGACGAGCCATACCACCGAGCGTATGCCGCACGGGCCGTCCGCTCACCCAGAGCGCGGGCCGCCCGCGGCGCTCCGTCAGCCCAGGCCGCGGACGCCCGACGGCGTGACCTCCAGCAGGTGCCCGTCCACGGCGACGAGCGAGGTGTCGAACCCCTGGTAGATGCCGCCGGTGACCGCCGTGTCACCGTGCTGCTCCCAGACGATCTCGCCCGAGGCCGCGTCGAGTGCCACCAGGCCCGCACCGCCGGACCCGTTCTCGGTGAGCAGCAGCACCGACTCGCCGTCCGTGAACGTGCGGGACACGAAGAGGTCCTCGGGGTACCGGCCGTCGGCGTCGTCCGTGCTGTCCCAGACCCAGCGTGTCTCGCCGGTCGCGGCGTCCAGGCCCCGCACGTCCCCGGCCCCGGTCATCACGACCATCGTCCCGGCCACCTGGGCGAGGAAGAGCTGGCCGCCGGCGCGCGTCGTGGCGTCCCAGCGCAGCGTCCCGTCGGTCTCGTAGGCCCGCAGCCGCGGTCCGGCCGTGTCCATGGCCAGCAGCACGCCCGGACCCTGGCCGTCCGTCACCCCCGGCTCCAGCGCGTGCCCCTCGATCTCGCCGACGACGGCGCCGTCGCCGTCGTACAGGACCGTCCGCACCATGCCCTCGAAGGTGAACCCGGTGTACCCGCCCGAGACGAGGCTGCTCACACCGCCCGTCCCCGGCTCGATCTCCGTGCCGAGCGGCACCCCGCCCGGGGTGACGGCCGTCTCGATGCCGCAGCCGTAGAGCTGCACGAGGTCGGCGCCGATCCGCGCGCCGAAGACCCTCGGATCGATCATCTGCGCGAGGTCCACGGCGTTGCCCGAGCCGTCCCAGGACGAGCCGAGCCAGTTGTTGCACTGGTCGGCCCGGGTGGGCCGGAAGGGCACGACCGTGCTCCAGCGCTCGTCGCCCGTGACGGCGTCCTCGGCGCGGAGCGCGAGGCCCTGGCCGTCCGCCACCGTGCCGGAGCACTCGCCCGTGTCCGTGCACCGCGCGTCGCCCAGGTCCACGGCCGACCCGGGTCCCGCCCGCCGCGCGCGCAGCACGGTGCCGTCCGGCCCGGGCCGCGGCAGCCCGAACCGGTCGGTGTCCGCGGCCGGAAGCTCCCGCCGGGCCGACACGACGCCGTCGGGCCCGACCATCGTGACCGCCCGGTCCGGGCCCGAGCCCTCCAGGCACACCAGGGACGGCGTGGTCGTCCGGGCCCAGCCCGCGGCCCCGAACGGGCCGCAGTCCGGGTTCTCCCCGAGCGGCACGGTCCACGCCTCGTCGCCCGTCGCCGGGCGCAGCGCGACGAGCTCGCCGTCGGACTCGAAGACCAGGACGTCGCCGAGCACGGCCACCTCGTTGCCGCGTCCCTCGTCGATCGCCTTCCGGGACCCGACCAGGCCCTCCCACCGCCAGGTCTCCGCCAGCGGGACGGACACGTCCGCGACGCCGCCGCTGACGTCGCGCATCCGCTCCATCCGCGCGCCGTCCCGCGCGCCCTCGACGGCCAGGCCGGTCCCGAGCACGACGGCCAGCACCGCGGCGACCGGTACCAGGAGGCGCAGCCTCCCGCTCGGCGCGCCCGGCGGCGGCCACGGGCCGTCCGGGTCCGGACCGGCGCCGCCCTCGTCGCCGTCCGGAGGAGGCGGCTCGTCGGGGCCGGACCGGGTGAACGGCGCCTCGGCACCCGCGGCGTCGTCGACCAGGTCGAAGACGAGCCGACCGCCCTCGCCCGGTTCTCGCGCCATGAGGTCGAGGGTATGCCGGAGCCGCCTCCGGCTCACCCGAGACCGCGGACGCCGACCGACCCGACCTCCATCAGGTGCCCGTCCACCGCGACCAGGTCGCCGGTGACACCCTGCCGGACCACGTCGCCGTCGTGCGGGTCGAGCGTGGTGCCCGGCCCGCCACCGGCCTCGTCCCAGACCACCTCGCCCGTGCCCGCGTCGAGGGCCACCATGCCCCGCGCGACGGTGCCGTTGCCCTCGGCCAGCAGGAGCACGACCTCGCCGTCGGTGAACGACTGGACCACGTAGGCGGTGCCGAAGTAGCCGCCGTCGGCCAGCACGTCGGGGTCCGAGCCGTCCCAGGTCCACCTCTCCTCGCCGGTCGCCAGGTCGAGGCCCCGGACGGTCCCCGCCCCCGTGGTGATCACCGCCGTCTCGCCCACCTGGGCGAGGAACTCCTGCCCGCCGGACTGGAGCGCGATGTCCCAGCGCGCGGTCCCGTCGGCCTCGTGGGCCGACAGGCGACGCCGCGGCTCGTCGATCGCGAGCAGGGTGGCCGGGCCGGCCTCGTCCGTGGACTTCGGGGCGATCACGTACCCGCTCACCTTGCCCCGGGTCGCGCCGTCGGCGTCGTACAGGAGGGTGCGCGTCACGCCGTCCCAGGTCATCCCGAGGTATCCCCCCGAGTCGAGCCGTCCCACCACGCTCGAACCCGGCTCGAGGCGGCTGCCGAGCAGCACCCCGGACGACGTGACGGCGGCCTGGACGCCGCAGCCCTCCACGTTCACGAGGTCGGCCCGGACGCGGGCGCCGAAGGCCTCGGGGGCGAGCTGCCCGCTGAGGTGGATGCGGTTCTCCGAACTCCCCCAGGCCGCGCTGAACGAGCTGGTGCACTGCGCGGCCTCCGTGGGGTGGAACGGCACCGTCACGCTCCAGCGCTCCTCGCCCGTGACGGCGTCCTCGGCGCGGAGCACCAGGTCACGCCCGTCGACGATCTGCCCGTTGCACTCGCCCGACTCGTCGCACCGGACGTCCTCGCCCAGCGACGTCTCGGGCCCGACGCGCCGCGCGCGCAGGACCGTCCCGTCCGGCCCGGTGTGCGGCTGCCCGTACCGGGCGGCGTCGGCAGCGGGGAGCAGGCGCGGGGCCGACGTCTCGCCGCCCGGCCGCACCACGATCACCTCGGTCTCGCGGCCTCGCTCCTGAAGGCACACGAGCGACGGCGTCGTCGGGTCGTCCCACACCGGCGACACCGTGGGGCCGCACTCCGGGCCTGCGCCGAGCTCGACCGTCCAGGACTCCTCGCCCGTGGCCGGGTCAAGCGCGACCAGCTCGCCCTCCGACTCGAACACCAGGTCGCCGCCGAGCACCGCGACGTCGGTCATGCCCTCGCCGAGGTCGACCTTGCCCTGCCAGACCCAGGTCTCGTCGAGCGGCACGGACAGGTCCGCGACCCCACCGGGGGCGTCGCGCATCCGCTCCATCCGGGCGGCGTCACGCGCGCCGTCGACCGCCAGCCCCGTGCCCAGCGCCACCGCGAGCAGGGCCACGAGCGGCGCCGCACGGCGCCACGTGACGACCTGGCCGCCCGACACCGCCGGCCCGCCCGCCGGGGACCCGGCGCCGTCAGCTCCGGCGCCGTCGGCTCCGGCACCGTCCGCACCGGCACCGCGGTCGGGGTTCCCCGGGCCGCCCGTACCGTCCGTCCGGGCGGCGCCGAGCAGCGCGCCCGGGTCGGCCGCGTCGTCGTCGACCAGGTCGAAGACGTACGCAGCGCCCTCGTCCGGGTCGCGCGCCATGCGGCGAGCGTAACGCCGCCCGGTGCCTCAGATCAGCCCCTCGCGGGAGGTCATCCCAGGCCGGCCAGGCCCTCCGGGCCGACCTCCACGACGTGCCCGTCCACCGCGACGGCGGAGCCCGCGAGCGGCGCGTCCCAGACCTGCTCGCCCGTGCCGAGGTCGAGCGCCACCAGCAGGCCCGCGCCGGTGCCCTCCTGGCGCATGTGCTCCAGGACCACGGTCTCGCCGTCGGTCAGCACCCGGTAGCGGGCCATGCCCGCCATGTCCCCGCTCTCCCACGACCAGACCTGCTCGCCCGTGTCCCGGGCCAGCCCGACCACCCGGGACCCGCGGTCCGCGACCACCACGTCGCGGCCGACGAGCAGGACACGCTGGCTGTTCATGTCCTTCCAGGCCACCGACCCGTCCTCGCGCACCGCCTCGAACCCGTAGCCGCCCGACCGGGCCGTCACGAACCAGAGGTCGTCGGGAGCGTCGGGGGACACGTTCCCGCCCTGCATCCAGCCGTCCAGGGTGCGCAGGACCTTCCCCGCGCCGTCCACGACGACGGTCCTCATGGGATCGGACTCGACGGCGAAGAGGTCCGGGCCGAGCTCGTTCACCCAGGCGTGCGAGGACAGGCCGGGATCGCCGGCGACGTCGGCGTCGGCATCGGACTCGCCGGCGAGGTCGAGCCGGACGCCCCTCACCGACAGCACGCCCGAGATGCCGCAGCCGTCCACGGTGACGGACTCCGCGCCGGTGAGGACGGTGACCCGGTCGGCGTCGACGCTCCCCTGCTCGAACCCGTCACCCAGCGGCTGGCAGTTGATCACCTCGACCGGCTCGAACTCCAGGGTGCTCGTCCAGCGCTCGGCGCCGGTCGCGGCGTCCTCAGCGGTGACCAGCACGTCGCGCCCCTCGGTGAGGACGGACGGCGTGCAGACGCCCAGGTCGCACACCGCCTCCTCGGCGGCGCCACCGGTCCGGACCACCCGCACCGCCGTGCCGTCCGGCCCGGGGAAGATCTGCTCGCCGTCCGCCAGGTCCGCCGCCCGGGTCCGCGTACCGCCGTCCGCCGCGACGGTCAGCACCTCGCGCGCGTCCGCCGGGCCCTGCACGCACACCAGCTCGTCGGCCGACACCGACGCGTCGTAGCCGGACGGCCCGCACACGGGGTTCTCGCCCAGGGGCACGCGCCAGGCCACCTCACCCGAACCTGGGTCGACGGCCACGACGTCCTCGAACCCGACCCGGGCGGGTTTCGTGGCTCCGGTGGAGACGTCCACCTGGGCGAAGCCGCGCGTGGTGCCCGGGGGCACCACGAGCAGCCCGTCCATGGTCAGGAGCTGCTGGTCCACGAACGTCTGGTCCCCACCCGGGGCGGCGACGTCGAAGGGCACGGTCCAGGCCTTCGCGAGCGGGTCGTCGAGCGACGCCACCCCGATGGGCGAGGTGCGCATCACCTCGGCCCGCCGGTGGTCGCGCACCAGGTCGACGGCGGTGACGCCCACCACCACGACCGCGACTGCCGCGACGGCGACCAGCCAGGTGCGCCGCGGCACGCGGGGCAGCCGGGGCGCACGACGGCCGGGGGAGCCGTCCGGGTCGGCGTCGCCGTGGTCGGTGCCCGCGTCCGGCCCGTTGTGCTCGACCAGCTCGAAGACGATGGGTTCCTGCTGGTCAGGCCGCGACATGGCCGGATCCTACTCGCGGGTCCCGCGAGTCAGCCGAGCCCCACCACACCCTGCTGGGTGATCTGTGCGACGTAGCCGTCCACGCTGATCACCTGCGTGTAGGGGGTGTCCTGGTCGACCTCCCAGCGCACCGAGCCGTCGCGGACGTCGATCGCGAGCAGCCGCAGCCCCGACGAGTCGCCCGCGGGGTCCGCGGACGCCGGGAACAGCACGGTGTCGCCGTCCGTGTAGGCCCCGAAGATCATCGACTCCACGGTCCAGGCCATGCCGTGCGTGGAGAGCACGTCCGGGTCGACGGTCCAGCGCTCCGCGCCGGTGCCGAGGTCGATCCCGTGCACCTCGCCCTCCTCGTCCATGACCACGGCGGTACCGGAGACCCGCGCCAGCACCGCGACGACCGCGAGGTCGGGCACGGTCCAGAGCACCTCCCCGGCGTCCTTGCCGTCGGTGGACACGGCGCTCGTCCGCGAGCCCACGCGGGCCAGCAGCAGCCCCGGATCCCGGCCGTCGGTGGCCCACGGCACGAGGGCCCGGCCGTCGAGGGTCACGGCGCCGCCGCCCGGGAGGTGCACCGCGTCACGGGCGGCGCCGTCGGCGGCGGGCTCCGCCGCGGGCTGCACCCAGCCGCCGTCGGGCAGGGCCGCGAACGACGCGGTGTCCAGGCCGCCGGCCGGGGCGTCCGCGGGGTCCTCGGGATCGTCGAGCCGCGTGCCGTCGAGCAGGAAGGCCGCGGAGACGCCGCAGCCCTGCACCTCCAGGACGCCGTCGAGCAGGGTCCAGCCCAGGGCTCCGGCGACGTCCAGGTTCGGCGCGTTGTCGTCGTAGGTCACGCAGCTCTCGGGCAGCGGGGCGCCGAACGCGACGGTCTCGCTCCAGCGCTCCGCGCCGGTGGCGGCGTCCTCCCGGCGCACCACCAGGTCGGGCCCCGTGAACCCCTTCGGGAGGTGGGCGGCGCCCATCTTGTCGACCACGACGGGCCGCGGCTCCTGCTCCTCACCCGTGAGCTCGAACGTGATCAGCGTGCCGTCGGCGGCCGGGGCGACCACGGCGCCCTCGTCGAGCTCGCGGCTCGCCGTCGTGCCGTCCGGCCGGATCACGGTCACCTCCTGCGGAGCCTCACCGGAGCTGACGCAGACCAGGGGGTCGGCCGGTTCCGCGGACACCGGTCCGCCCACGCCGAGCCGCCCCGTCGGGCCGCAGTCCGGGTACTGCCCCACGTGCACGGTCCAGCGCACCTCGCCCGTGGCCGGGTCCACGCCGCGGACCTGCTCGTCCCCGACGATCGCGAGGAGGCCCGGCATCTCGACCAGGGTCGCCGAGATCGGGTTCTCCAGGTCGACGGACCACTGCTCGGTGGGCTTCTCCGCCAGGCTCCGCACGCCGCCCGGGGCGGCCAGCAGATCCCGGTGCCGCACCTGGGCGTCGACCAGCACCCCCGCCACGACCGCCAGCACGACGACGACGGCTGTCCCGCCCGCCAGCAGCACCTTGCCCCGGCGGGTGCTCGGCAGCCGCCGCCGCACGGCCGCCCCGCCCCGCCGCGCCGTCCGCCCGACGGCGGTGCGGGCACCCGCGAGCGCCACCGTGACCCGTCCGGGCTCCCGGGGCGCGGATGCTCCGTCACCGTCGGCCGCGGTGCCGGACCCGTCGCCCGGGTCGGCGCCGTCCGGACGGACGTCGTCGGGGCCGGCGGTCCTGCCGGACGCGCCCGGGACCTCGTCGATCAGGTCGAAGGTGTGCACCTTCTCGGGGTCGGAGCTCCCGGGCGCGGCGGAGTCGGGCTGGGTGCGTTCGGTCACGCCCCGAGGGTAGTGCCCCGGTCCGTGGCCAGGGCCGACCTCCACGTGACCCGGCCGCCGGTCTGCATCAGCGCGCCCCGGTAGGCGCGCTCGCTGAGCAGCACGGCGCCCAGCGTGGCGACCACGAGGACGAGCAGCGACACGACCGGCTCCCACCAGAGCGCGTCGCCGTTGAGCACCCGCACCGGCATCGACACGATGGACGCCGGCGGGATGTACGACAGGACCCGTTCGAGCACGCCGTCGGCCGAGAACGTCACGATGTAGACGCCCATGAGCAGCATCATCAGCGGGGTCGTCGTGTACTGGAGGTCCTCGGTGCGGGACGCGAGCGAGCCCGCGACCGCGTACAGGGCCGCGACGGCGACGAACCCGACGGTGAAGAAGACGACGAACCAGACCATCGTGGCCGTCATCGCGGGCAGGACCGCCGAGAGGTCCGTGAACGAGAGCCCGACGAGCCCGACGGCGGCCAGCAGGAGGTTCTGGGCCAGCGCGATCACGGAGCTGCCGATGATCTTGCCCGCCAGGAGCTGCCGCAGCGGTACGGCGGTCGCGATGATCTCGACCAGCCGGGACTGCTTCTCCTCGATGACGCTGCCCGCGATCATCGCGCCCGAGCCGACCGCGCCCGTGAAGAACAGGAACGCGAGCACGAACCCCGCGAGGAATACGACCTGCGGGTCCACGGGGTTGCCGTCGAGGCGCTGGGTCTCGATCTCGCTGCCCGCCGTGAGCGCCTCGATGGTGGTGCCCGCGCCGGTCGCGCGGTCGGTCATGACCTGGTCGCGCACGGTGGTGCCGAGCAGGCCGGCGAGGTCGCCGTCGGGCTCGCGCCAGCCGGAGAGGGACCAGCCGGTGGCCGCGTCGTCGCCCGTGGCACCGGTGGCACCGGGGGTCGCCTCGGAGCTGAGCCAGGCGTCGGCGGTCTCGTCCTCGAGGGCGGCCTCGGCGGCGGCCGCGTCGTCGACCCGGACCACGTCGAGCTCGACGTTCTGGTCCGACGCCGCCGCCCCGTCGCGGGCGGACTCGACGGCCGTCAGGGCGGCGTCGTCCCCGGCCACGACGGCGACGTCGAACGACTCGGTACGCCCGTCCATGTAGGCGCTGAAGCCGACCAGCCCGCCGATCATCGCGATGGTGACCGCGAGGCCGATCAGGAACCCCTTGTTGAGCGCCCGCACCGCGATCTCGCGGGTCGCCACCAGCATCCATGCACTCGTCATGCTCTGTCCTCTCCGCGTGAGTCTGCGGCTCCACTCCGGGCACGCACCTCGTTCCTCGGTCCCCACCCTGCGCTGCGCCTCCGGCTCACGCGGAGTCCTCTCCGCGTGAGTCTGCGGCTCCGCTCCGGCTCACGCGGTCACCTCGCGGTAGATCTGGGCCAGCGTCGGCCGCACCGGGGAGAACTCCTGGACGGTGCCCCGGTCCAGGGCGGCCGCCAGGAGGCGGCTGGCCGCGGCGTCGTCGTGCACCTCGACCAGGGCGGACGAACCGTCCACGTCGACGGCGAGCACGCCGGGCACTCCGCGCACGAAGCCGGCGTCGCCCGACAGGACCAGCCGGTGCCGGGTGACGCCCTGGGCGCGCAGGCCGTCGGGGGTGCCGTTCGCGAGGAGCCGGCCCCCGCCCAGGATGACGAGCCGCTCGCACAGCCGCTCCACCAGGTCGAGCTGGTGCGAGCTGAACAGCACGGGGACGCCGCGCCGGGTGTGCTCGCGCAGCAGGTCGGCCATCGCGTCGACGGCGGCGGGGTCGAGCCCGCTGAAGGGCTCGTCGAGCACGAGCGCCTTGGGCTGCCCCATGACCGCCGCGACGATCTGCACCCGTTGCTGGTTGCCGAGCGACAGCTTCTCCACGTGGTCCTTCGCCCGGCTCGCGAGCCCCAGCCGGTCGAGGTGCTCCAGCACCTCGCGGCGGGCGGCGGGGGCGTCGATGCCGCGCAGCCGCGCCAGGTAGACGAGCTGGTCCAGCACGGGCTGCTTGGGGTAGAGGCCGCGTTCCTCGGGCATGTAGCCGAACTCGCGGCGGTCGTGCCGGGTGACGGGGGAGCCGTCGAACAGCACCTCGCCGCTCGTGATCGCCAGCACGCCCATGATCATCCGCATGGTGGTGGTCTTGCCGGCACCGTTCCCACCGACGAACCCGGTGAGCAGGCCCGACGACGCGGTGAAGCTCACGCCGTCCACCGCCCGCCGGGGTGTGTCGCCCGAGGCGAACACGCGGGTCAGCTCCCGCACCTCCAGATCGCTCATGGCCCTCACGCTAGAGGCCGACGCCGCCCGCGGGATCCACCGAAAGTCGGACCCGCACTCCCCCGCTGGACGGGCCTGGGCGGGCCGATCCGGATGGTCGTCGGCAAAATGTCAGGAAGTCGGCATTCCGAGGTACCAAACTTGTGACATTCTGCCGACCGCACTCCTTACCCCGACCCCGGCGCGCGGGCATTGACCTGGTATTACAGGTTCCGGTTGCCGTCGTCGTTCTGCCACGTATTGTCCCGTCCGGAACGCCGCTCAGAACAAGGGCGGCCGTGAACTGTTCGAAAGCCCGTCCGCGGAGGAATGTGCAACGCACTCCGCCGGATGAATGGCGGTTCGGCCCACGGGCCGGGACGTCGTGGCACAGGGGCACCGGGCAACATCTGAACCCGCAGGGGGAGCGAAGCGTGCGCAAGCGTTTGTTCATCACAGGAACGGCCGCGGCCTTGGTGCTGACGGCCGGAATCATGGGTGCCGTCGCCGTGCAGCCGGCCGGCAAGGACCAGAACCGGCTGACGTCGGCAGGGGCCTCGTCGGCCGACAGCCTCCAGGGGCTGCCGCCCATGATGCTGAAGCGTGAGCCCGTGGCAGGGCCCGGCGAGAACGCGACGGTCGACGTGCACGGCAAGCCCGCGCCGCAGAAGAACCCGTTCACGTACACGCCGCCGCCGTCGGCGCAGGAGAACACGCCGGAGAGCACCGAGAAGACCTACGGGCCGCCGACGAGCGACTACACGATCGCGCCGGAGCCGGACACCGGAGCCGGCAACCCCGTCCCGCCGGCCCGGCCGACCACGAAGCCCACGCCGAGGCCGACCGACCCGCCGACGCAGAAGCCGACGCCGCGGCCCACACCCACGCCGACGCCCACGCCGACCCCGACTCCGACTCCCACCCCGGAGCCCACGCCCGAGCCCTCCGACCCGCCGTCGCAGGAGCCCACGCCGGAGCCGTCCGTGGAGCCGACGTCGCGCCCGACCCCGGAGCCGTCGCCCACGCCGACCCCGGAGCCCACGACGGAACCGACGCCGGAACCGTCGACCAGCCCGTCGCCGGAACCCTCGGCGAGCCCTTCCGCGGAATAGGCTGAATAGTCCATTTCCGGCGTTCTTGCCGGACCGAAGAAAGCGCGCGACCCGCTTTCTTCGCCTACCCCGTCATCTGGCCCGGAACACGGACTGTTTCGGGCCAGATGACGGGGTAGAGGCGCACCTCGCGTCGTTCAGACCAGGCCCGTTCAGACCAGGCCCAGACGGTGGGTCAGGACCACGGCCTGGACGCGGTCGCGCAGGTGCAGCTTGGACAGCACGTTCGAGACGTGCGTCTTGATCGTCGCCTCGCCGAGGAACAGGGTCGAGGCGATCTCCGCGTTCGACAGCCCGGTGCCCACCAGCTCCAGCACCTCCCGCTCACGCGGGGTGAGGAGGGCGAGCCCCGCGGGCGCCGGCTTCGCCGTCTCGCGCAGGGCACCCACCGTGCCCGACGACGGCCGCTCCCCCGCCACCATCTGCTCGATCACCCGTCGCGTGATCTGCGGGGCCAGCAGCGCGTGCCCGGCCGCCACCGTGCGCACGGCCTCCACGAGGTGCTCCGCGTCCGAGTTCTTCAGCAGGAACCCGGAGGCGCCGGCCGCGAGGCCGTCGAACACGTACTCGTCGTGGTCGAACGTGGTGAGCACGAGCACCTTGGCGAGATCCTCCGCGACGATGCGGCGCGTGGCCTCGATACCGTCCATGACGGGCATCTGCACGTCCATGAGCACGATGTCGGGGCGCAGCTCGCGCGTCAGCTCGATCGCCGTCGCGCCGTCGCCCGCCTCGCCGACCACCTCGAGGTCGTCCTCCACCGAGAGGATGAGGGAGAAGCCCGAACGCACGAGCGCCTGGTCGTCGACCAGCAGCACGCGCGTCATCCGACGGCCTCGGTCCGGGCGGCGGGGAGAACCTCCGACGCGGCGTCCGGCGCGGGCAGCGGCAGCCGCACGCGCACGCGGTACCCGCCGATCGCGCGCGGCCCGATCTCGACCACGCCCCGGTGCGTCGCGACGCGCTCCCGGATCCCGAGCTGGCCGAGCCCGGAGCCGGACGTCCCGTGGCGGGGCCGGCCGTCGTCGAGCACCTCCACCTCCGCGTAACCGTGGGCGAACCGCTCGTCCGCCAGTGCCTCCGGGCCGCGGACCACGCGGAGCGTGACCGTCGCGGACCGGGCCGTCGAGTGCTTCCGCACGTTCGCCATCGCCTCCTGGGCGGTTCGGTAGAGACTCAGCCCCATGGGATCGGGCACGTCGCGGGCCGCGCCGGGCGGTTCCTCGACCTGGCGGTACGTGGTGTCCAGGCCGTCGTCGTCGGCGGCGGCCAGGGCCGGGATGTCGGCCAGCCCCGGTTCCGGCGCGCGGGAGGCGCCGTCCGACCCGGCGGAGGCGCCGCCGTCGGGCACCGAACGCAGGGTGCCCACCAGGTTCCGCATCTGCGTGACGCCCTCGCGCGACTCGCGCTCGATCGTGGCCAGGGCCTCGGCCGCGAGGGCGGGGTCCCGGTCCAGCACGCGGCGCGCGGCGGCCGCCTGGATGCCGATCACGGACACGTGGTGCGCGACGACGTCGTGCAGCTCGCGCGCGATCCGCACCCGCTCGGTGACCACGGCCTGGTCGGTGAGGGCGGCCGCCTGCCGCTCGATCGTGACCGCCTGGTCGGCGAGGATCTCCCGGCGGCGCGCCGCGTTCCACTGCATCTGCCCCGCCAGCACCGCGCCGCCGAAGAACGCGACGTTCATGATGACCTGGTACACCGCGCTGGCGAGGTACGGGTCCACCTGACCGGGCCAGTCGGCCGGCGTCGGATACTCCTCCAGGAGCGTCTCGATGCCCTGCTGCACGGCGAACATCCAGGCGACCCACCCCAGCATCACCATGGTGCACGCGCTGACCACGATGAGCATGGCCCGCCGGTCGCGCGCCCAGGCCACCGCGGTGAACATCGCCACGAAGTACATGATCTGCATCGGCATGAGCATCGTGATGGGCGGGATGGTCAGCCCGAGCGCGAGCCACGCCGCGTACACCAGCACCAGCGAGATCAGGGGGTAGCGGCGGCGCCACGCGAGCGGGACGGTGCTGGCCACACCGAGCACGAAGACCAGCCACAGCGGCACGTCGACGTCCTCGAAGAGGCCCATGCTGTGGCCCAGCTCGATCGAGACCGCCGCGAACACCGCGAAGCCGGCGCCCAGCAGCAGGTCCCGGCGGTAGGCGTCGCGCCCGGCAGGCACCCGCTCCCAGTCGGAGTCGACGCCGAACCAGTCGGCCAGGCGACCGGCGGCGTTCTGGGCGCGGCCGGACGGCGCGGCGGGACCCGTAGCGGGCTGCCGGGCGTCGGCGTCGGGGCGCCGGGGATCCGGCTGAGGTAGGGCAACGGCCATGCCCCCAGCGTAGGAAACCGGGGGCACGACCGCTTCCGCCTTGAGACGGAGACGCGCTCAGCAGACGGTGGACGACCCGTCGCGCGCACCAGGTCTCGCCGCGATCCGAGACGTCTCACCCGCGGCGCGCCGGTCCGGCACGCCGTTTCGCCCCCGCGACCGGCCCCGGCCGGCCGAGAATTGCTGGACACGGCCGGCACGGTGACGCAAGGTGGCAAGCACCGGCTGACGCGACGTGGCGGAGCACCGGCCCGACGAAGGGAAGTCCTCGAATGACGTTCTGGATCTGCAGCACCTGCGGTGTGGAGCACGAGTCCCGGCCCGAGGTGTGCGCCGTCTGCGCCGACGAACGCCAGTGGGTGCCCGCCGACGGGCAGCACTGGACCACGCTGGAGGAGCTCGCGGCCGAGGGACAGAGCATCGCGGTCGAGGAGCTCGAGCCGGACCTGTACGGCCTCACCACGGTGCCCGACGTGGGCATCGGGCCCACCGCGAAGATCGCCCGGACCTCCGCGGGAAACCTCATGTTCGACGTCCCCGGCTACGTGGACGACGCCGCGGTGGACGCCGTGCGCGAGCTCGGCGGGCTGGCGTTCATCGTGGCGAGCCACCCGCACATGTACGGGGTGCAGGTCGAGTGGAGCCGCCGCCTCGGCGGGGTCCCGATCCTGGTCAGCGAGGCCGACGCCGACTGGCTCGCCCGGCCCGACGACGCCGTCGAGCTGTGGAAGGGCGACCGCGAGATCCTGCCCGGCGTGACGCTGAGCCAGCCGGGCGGCCACTTCCCGGGGTCCGCGGTGGCGCACTGGGCCTCGGGCGCCGGGGGCAAGGGGGTGCTGCTGAGCGGCGACACCATCTTCGCCAACCCCGACCGCACGTCGGTGTCCTTCATGCGCAGCTACCCGAACCGGCTCCCGCTGTCTGGTCCGGTCGTGCGGCGCGTGGCGCACCACGTGGCGCGGTTCGAGTTCGACCGGCTCTACAACAACTTCCGGGGCGTCATCCCGGTCGACGCCCGCGAGATCGTGCTGCGCTCGGCGGACCGCCACGCGGCCTGGACGAACGGCGACTTCGACCACCTGACGTGACCGTGGACGTGCCCGACGGACGGGTCACCGGAGTGACCTGTCCGTCGGACACATCGGCCGCGGGTCAGCAGCAGCGGGCGCCCGGGTTCGCGTCCTGGGCCGCGTACCGGTCCCGCCAGAACTCACCGACGGTCGGCACCGCGGCGTCCGGGTGGGCGCGGCGCAGGTGCGCCACGTACCGCTGGTAGTCGCTCTCGCCCAGCACCCCGGTGACGTACCAGGTCAGGGCGCGCCAGCCCCGGCGCACGACGTCGAACGGCCCGGGGGTCCGTGCCACGAGCGCACTCATGCGTGCGTCCCCGTCCTGATCTTGTCCGGGTTGGCCTCGTAGTAGGCGGTCCACTGGGCCGCCACCTCCTTCTCGGCATCGGTCGTGACGAGACCCGACGGGGCGAAGGTGGCCGACTCGGCGTCGGGCTCCTCCGTCGTCGGCAGACCGCCCGCGCGGATCGCCTTGACGCAGACCCACAGCGCCACGAGCGCGACGATCAGCACGAGCAGCGCGAACACGATCGACAGGGTGCCCTGCAGGAACGTGTTGCGGATGACGGCGTCCATCGCCGCGGGGTCGGCGGCGGTGCCGAACGACGTCTCGCCGGCGTCCCGCGCCTCGCGGAACGCGTTGTGCTGCGCCCAGTACCCCAGGCTCGGCTCGGGCGAGAAGATCTTCTGGTACGACGCCGTCATGGTCACCGCGAGGTCCCACACCAGCGGGACCGCCGGGATCCACGCCCACTTGAGATAGCCCTTCTTGACCACGACGACCGTGACCAGGGCGAGCGCCATCGCGGCGAGGAGCTGGTTGGCGATGCCGAACAGCGGGAACAGCGTGTTGATGCCGCCCAGCGGGTCGGTCACGCCCATCAGCAGGATGGCGCCCCACAGGCCGCACACGACGATCGAGCAGATCCACGCGCCCACGCGCCACGACGGGTCGCGGAACTTCTTGAGCGGACCGCCGAGGTTGCCGAGCGTGTCGGACAGCATGAAGCGGGCGACGCGCGTGCCGGCGTCGACCGTGGTGAGGATGAACAGCGCCTCGAACATGATCGCGAAGTGGTACCAGAACGCCGTCATCGCGGAGCCACCGAGGAACGAGCCCAGGATCTGGGACATGCCGAAGGCGAGGGTGGGCGCGCCGCCGGTGCGCGAGACGATCGACTCCTCGCCCACCGAGTCCGCGGCGCCCTGGATGTCGGCCGCCGTGGCGGGCGGGCCGGCGAGGCCGAGCCCGTTCACGTAGTCCGCCGCCGTGCCGGGCTCGCCGCCCGTGAGCGTGGCCGGGGCGTTCATCGTGAAGTACAGGTGCTGGTCGATCGAGATGGCCGTGACCAGCGCCATGATGGCCACGAACGACTCTGTGAGCATGCCGCCGTAGCCGATGAGCCGCAGCTGGCTCTCCTTCTCGACCAGCTTGGGGCTGGTGCCGGACGAGATCAGCGCGTGGAACCCGGACAGCGCACCGCAGGCGATGGTGATGAACAGGAACGGGAACAGCGACCCCGCGAACGCCGGGCCGTTGCCCTCGATGGCGAAGCTCGACACGGCGGGGGCCTGCACGGCGGGCTGGGCGACGATGACGCCCACGGCCAGCAGGACGATCGTGCCCACCTTCATGAACGTGGACAGGTAGTCGCGCGGCGCGAGCAGCAGCCAGACGGGCAGCACCGAGGCAAGGAACCCGTAGCCGACGATGAGCCAGGCGACGGTCACCTTGTCGAGCGTGAACGTCTCGGCACCCCAGGTGGTGTCCGCCACCCAGCCGCCCGCGACGATCGCGAGCACCAGCAGCACCACGCCGATGACCGACACCTCGGACACCCGTCCCGGACGGATGTACCGCAGGTAGACGCCCATGAAGAGGGCGATCGGGATGGTCATGCCCACCGAGAACACGCCCCACGGCGACTCGGCCAGGGCGTTGACCACCACGAGGGCGAGGACGGCCAGGATGATGATCATGATGACGAACACGCCGATCAGGCCGGCGGCGCCGCCGACCGAGCCCATCTCGTCGCGGATCATCTGGCCGAGCGAGCGGCCGCGGCGGCGGGTGGACAGCCACAGGACGAGGTAGTCCTGCACGCAGCCGGCCAGCACGGCGCCGATGATGATCCACAGGGTGCCCGGCAGGTAGCCCATCTGGGCGGCGAGCACGGGGCCGACCAGCGGGCCGGCGCCCGCGATGGCCGCGAAGTGGTGGCCGAACAGGACGCGGCGGTCGGTCGGGGCGTAGTCGCGGCCGTTCTCGTGCTCCTCGCCCGGCGTCGCGCGGTCGTCCCGCGGGCGGACGACCTTGTACTCGATCAGGCGGGCGTAGAAGCGGTAGGCGATGACGTAGGTGCCCACCGCGGCGACCACGAAGTACGCGCCGTTGACCGACTCGCCGCGGACGAACGCGACCAGGGCCCACGCGATGGCGGTGACGAGCCCGATCGCGGCGAAGATGAGCTTCTTGCTGGTGGTCATGGGCCTGCGGTCGATGACCGCGACCGGGGGAAGGTCCGGATTGTTCCGAACGAGCTCAACGTGCTCGGGTGAGCGCACGACGGCCTCCTTGCCGGGGTGGCCGGCCCGTGGCGGGCCGGATGCTGGGTGAATCCTGACTACCCGCAGACTCTAGTTCTCCGGTAACACGAGAAACCAGGCCCGATCCCCGGGACTCGACGTGTCAGACGTACAGATCCCTCCCGTGACCTGTACATCTGACACGTGAGGTGTGGGAGTCTCGTCCCCGTGACCCTCACCCTGCCCGCGCCGCTGGCCGGCCCGGCACGCCTCACGGCCGCCTTCCTCGTGTCGGCGTCCGCGATCCTGCTGTTCGCGATCCACGTCCGGCCGATCGCGTACCTGCCGCTGGTGCTGGGTATCGCGCTGGGCCTGTGGGCCGACCGGGCGCTGGGCCGCGACCTGGCGCTGATCGGCGTGGGCATGGGGATCATCTCGCTGATCTCGCTGAAGGCCGACCTGTCCGACGCCGGGATGCTGCGCTTCACGCTCGCGCTCGGCGGGTCGGTGCTGGTGCCCTGGGCGCTGTCCCGGTTCGTGTTCAAGCAGGACACGATCCGTTTCCCCGTGGCGACCGGGCAGCGCTGGACCCGCGGACAGTGGATCTACCTCGCCCTCGTGGTGATCATCGGATACCTCCTGCTGCCGTTCTACTTTCTGGGGTCCGGCGCGTACCTGAACTGGCCCGACCTGGACGGGACGCAGGACATCTGGCGGCTGTTCGTGGGCGTGAACGCCGTGGGCATCTGGGACGAGCTGTTCTTCATCTGCGTCGTGTTCGCCCTGTACTGCAAGCACTTCCCGATGTGGGTGGCCAACGTGCTGCAGTCGATGATCTTCGTGTCGTTCCTGTGGGAGCTCGGCTACCGCGAGTGGGGGCCGCTGCTCACCGTGCCGTTCGCCCTGGTCCAGGGCTGGATCTTCGCGAAGTTCAAGTCGCTCAGCTATGTGGTGGCGGTGCACCTGCTGTTCGACGCCGTGGTGTTCGCCGTCCTGGTGCACGGGCACCACCCGGAGCTGTTCGACATCTTCGTCACGGCGCCCTGACGGGGGCGGCGCGCCCCGAGGGCGCGCCCGCCGTCACACCTAGTTCGTCTGGTCGTTCGTGGAGCCCGGCCCGCCGACGGCGGCCAGCAGGTCGCGGACGTCCTCGACCTCGACCCGGATCGCGTCGGCCTCGGACTGCGCCAGCGCCTTGGCCTCGGCGTCCGTGCCGCCCTCGATCTCCTTGTCGGCCGGCTGCAGCCCGCCGTAGTGGTGCTCGACCAGCGCGGCCAGCAGCGCGATGTCGAACTCCGAGCCCTTCAGACCGGCCATGGCGTCGATCTGCTCGTCGGTGAGCATGCCGTGGTTCCCGCCCTCGTGGGAGTGGGCGGTCGTACCCGCCCGGGGCCCGCTGCCGTCGTCGGGCACCTCGGTCGTCAGGCCGCCCTCGGCGAGCGCGAGCGCCTCCCGGCCCGCGGCGGGGACCGGGATGTCCCGCGCCTCCAGCCAGGCGGCGAGCTCGTCGACCCGGCCCGCCGACGCCTCGCCGACCTCCACGGCCAGGGCGAGCACGTCGTCGTCGGTGGAGCGTCCCGGCGCGAGGGCCGCGAGCTGCACGGCCTGCGCGTTGTGCTCGATCGCCACGGCGGCGTAGCCGGAGTCGGCCTCCGAGTACCCGGCCGCCTCCTGCTTGGCCGGGACCAGCACGCCGAGCCAGAGCAGCAGCGCCAGCACCACGGCGAGGCCGCCGGCAAGGACGGCGCCCATGATCCGCAGTCGCCGTCCGAGCCCGTAGGCGGACGGCGCGGTCGTGGGCTCGTGCTCAGGCACCTCGCCCGACGGCGGGGTGGCCTCCTCGGTCGTCGAGTCCTGGGGCGTCATGTCCGGGAGGTTCCCACACAAAGCACCGTCCGCGCCATCACGGAAAACCCTGATGCGGTGTGCTCAACGCAATGGGGTGACCAGGTACTCCTCTTCGAGGCCGGGGTTTCTCCGCTTTGCGGCCGCTCAAAGCGAAGCAACCCCGGCCTCGAAGAAGATGCCGAGGCCCACCGGCAGCGGACTGCCGATGGGCCTCGGGTGTCAGACGTCGTAGGACGCTCGGAACGGGTCAGTGCCCGAACGGCTCCTGCATCTGCGGGTTGAGCGACTTCTGCTTGACCCGCTCGGCCCTGCCGTCGATCGAGTCGTCGATGTCGAACGTGTCGAAACCGATGCCGAGGTCGTTCGAGTACGCGTAGCCGTTGTAGTAGTACGTGGACCACGTACCGCCGCTGCTCACGCCCTCGCCGCGGTCGAACCAGGCGAGCTCACGCGGGTTGTCCGAGTCCGTGAAGTCGTACACCGAGACGCCACCCTGGTACCAGGACTGGACCATGATGTCCTTGCCCTTGACCGGGATCAGTGAGCCGTTGTGCGCCACACAGTTCTCGTTGGCGGTGTTGATCCGGGGGATCTTGTAGTACGACGCGAACTCGAGCTCCTTCTTGCCGTGGCGCCCGCGCTCGATGTCGTAGATGCCGTTGGCGCCCAGCTCCGGCGCGTAGGCGCCGGTGCAGGTGGCGAGACCGCCACCGCCGAGCTCGTCGGTGAAGACGACCTTGGTCGCGTCGTTGTTGAACGTGGCCGAGTGCCAGAACGCGAAGTTCTCCGTGTCGCGCACCTGGCTGATCACGCGGGGACGCTCACGGTCCTTGATGTCCAGCAGGATGCCGTCACCCATGCACGCACCGGCGGCCAGGTCGTACTTGGCGTAGGTGGTGATGTCGTGGCAGCCGCTCGTGGTGGAGGCGCTGCGGCTGGGGTCACCCTCGTAGCCGCCGTCCGGGAACAGCACGGGCGTGGAGACGAGCGTCGCGGCCGTCGGGTGCTTCACCGGGATCTTCACGATCGAGATGAAGTCGTGCGGCGGCTGGCAGTCCGGGAACGTCGCGTTGGGCGAGTAGGACGACACGTAGGCGTAGAGGTCCTTGCCGTTCTTGGACGGCGCAAGCGAGTGCGTGTGCGAACCGCACTCGGTCTCGACCGACTTGATGTACTCCGGGGCGAGCGGGTTCGAGATGTCCCAGATCTTGATGCCCTCCCAGGCCGCCTTCTCGGTGGCGGGGAGCGACGTCGAGGCACACGAGTCGTCGCTGCGCGACGAGTCCGTGGACAGCACCAGGATGTCCTTGTAGACCGAGATGTCGTTCTGCGAGCCCGGGCAGTAGACCTGCACGACCTGCTCCGGGTTCTCCTTGTCGGAGAGGTCGTACACGGTGAAGCCGTCGTAGTTGCCGGCGAACGCGTACTTGCCCTGGAACGCGATGTCCGAGCCGGTGCCCTGGAGGGCGCCGTTCTTGGGCTGGTTGCTCAGGTGGGTCATGTTCTCGGACGCGGACTCGCCCGGGGGTACGTCCGGAGCTGCGACGTCCGCGGCAACAGGCGCCGCGAAGGCCGTAGCCGCGATCATCGCTGCCAGGGCGGCGCCGGCGGCGCCCCGCACACGAGGTCGGGTAAAGGTTGGACGACGCACGGGCGTCACACCTCCTAGGTCGGTTGAGGGCAGTGTTGCTCACAGGGACCTCTCAGAACCAGGAGTTTCGGGATCTTTAACATGGTGGTGACAAACCGTCACCTAGTGCTGCGGAAGCGACATCCGGCGATGGTGTTCCCACGTCACAGCACCTTGATAGATTCCGGCGTCAGCGTCGTCCATGGTTTGTCGCGACCCGGAGCAGGGGAGCCGATGACCGCTCGATGACGCGGACTTCAGCCCGTACGAGAGGATCGCCCGTGAAGACGCTGACAGGTGCCGGACGACGAGCCCGCGCCCGGACGGCAGTGATCGGCCTGGCCGTGCTCGCGCCGACCCTCGTGCTGTCGGCCTGCGGCCCGGACGAGGAGCCGGAGGCGGTCTCGACGCCGAGCTCGGTGGTCGTGCAGCCGGGCAAGCCCGGGGAGCCCGCGCAGACCATCGCGCCCGAGGACTACGAGGGAGCGCCGAACGCGGAGGCGCCCTTCTCGAAGGCGGACGCCGAGTTCCTGACCGACATGATCTGGCACCACGGGCAGGCGATCGAGATGTCGGTGCTCGCGCCGGAGCGTGCCGAGTCCGAGCAGCTCAAGACGTTCGCGAGCCGGATCGACGTCGTGCAGGCCAGCGAGATCGACCTCATGTCCGGCTGGCTGGAGGAGAACGACTACCCCGTGCCCGTGACCGCGGAGGGCGGTGACGGCTCGGGTCCGCGAGCGCCGGAGCACGGGCACGACGCCGACATGCCCGGCATGCTGACCGACGCCGAGATGGCGAAGATCGAGGACGCGTCCGGGGCCGAGTTCGACCGGCTGTACCTGGAGGGCATGATCAAGCACCACGAGGGTGCGCTCGCCATGTGCAAGGACGTCGCCGGAGCGGGCAGCGAGGAGCGGGTGCTGGAGCTGGCGAACAACATCGCCGCGGACCAGATGGCGGAGATCGACCGCCTGGACCAGATGCTCGCCGACCTGTGACAGCCGGCCACTGACATGAGGATCGCCGGGAACGGAGCAGGTGCTCCGTTCCCGGCGATCGAGGGTGGCCGGCGGCGGCCCCACCAGGCCGCCGCCGGCCACGTCAGGCGCGGCGCCGACCCAGCAGGATCAGGCCCGCGACGGCGGCCAGCACACCGAGCGCCGCGAAGATGACGACGCCGATGCCGAGGGCGCCTGCCGGCGAACCGTCGACTCTGGTGCGGAGCTCGCCGGTGCCGTCGGAAAGCTGTTTCGTCCCGGACGCCACGTCGGACGTACCGGCCGCGAGCTTCGCGGAACCGTCGGCGAGCTGCTGCGTGCCGTCGGCCAGGGTGACCGCGCCGGCGGCCAGCGTCTGGGTGCCCTCGTCCAGGGCACCCGTGCCCTGGACGAGTGTGCGGGTGCCCACCCGGGCGTCCTTCAGCCCGTCGCGCACCTTGACCGACCCGTCGGCCAGCTTCTGCGACTTCTCGACCTTCGGGACGACGCGGTCGCGCACCTGGATGATGCCGTCAACGAGGCGTCCGGAGCCGTCGTACAGCTGCCCGACCCCAGAGACGAGGGCCGGCGTCTGGCCCGCGAGCTCGGCGTTGCCGTCGGCTACCTGCGTGGCACCAGAGAGCAGGGCGGGCAGGCCACCCTTGAGCTGACCGGTACCGGCGGCGAGCTCGGCGTTGCCGTCGGCGACCCGGGTGGCACCGGACAGGAGCGCGGGAAGGCCGCCCTTGAGCCGGCTCGTGCCGGCCGCCAGCTCAACGTTGCCGCCCGCTACCTGCGTCGCACCTGAAAGCAGTGCAGGCAGGCCGTTCTTCAGCTGCCCCGTACCGGCTGCCAAAGTCGCATTGCCATCGGCCACGCGGGTCGCACCATCGAGCAGCGCAGGCAGACCGTCCTTGAGCGCACCAGCGCCGGTCGCCAGCGTCGCGCTGCCGACCGCGGTTCGCTGGGCGCCCTCAACGAGCTCCGAGCTGCCCGCATAGGCCGACCCGACACCGCCCACGTACCGCTCGATCCCAGGAGCGAGTTCCCCGAGACCCGCACTCAGCGACGCGCTGCCGACCTTCAGCTGCTCCGAGCCTGCTGCGAGGTCGTTGGCTCCGGCCGCCAGCGGGTCCAGCCCTGCCGCTACCTGGTTGACACCGCCAGATACCTGCGCGGATGCCTTGGCCACTCCTGCTGCTCCGTCGGAGACCTCCGAAGCCCCTCCCGACAAGGTGCCGAGCGAGGACGCGAGACTGACGGCACCGCCGTGGGCCCGTTTCGCGCCGGCACTGACCTGCCCCGCGCCAGTTGCCAGGTCGCCCGACGACGCGGCCAGCGCCTGAAGCTGAGCCTTCAATGTCGGATCGTCGGTCGCGGCGGCGAGTTGGGTCAACTTCTCCTGGAGGGCGCGGTTGCCGCCCTCAACACTGTCGGCCCCGGCGACGACGCCGCCGATTCCTGCGGCCAACGTGTCCGCACCACTCTTTGCGGCAACGGCGCCCTCGGCCACCGACCCAGCGCCTGAGGACACGCGCTCAGCGCCTGCCGCCGTGTCCCCGGCACCCTTGACGAGGGCCGGCGCACTGGCCTTGAGCTGGTCAAGGCCGCCAGCGATCTGGTCAGCGCCACCATCCAGGGTGGCGGCACCCTGTGCGAGAGCACTGGCGCCAGCCTGGAGCGAGTTGGTGCCACCAAGGATCGCGTCGCTGCTGGCAGCAAGTGTCGAGAGCCCCGAGTTGAGCCGTGCGGTGCCGCCGTATACCTGGGCGGAACCGTCCGCGAGCTGGTTCGCGCCGTCGGCCAGCTCAGGTGCCTTGTTGCTCAGCTGCACCACACCGGCCTGCAGGTCCCCGGAACCGAGAGCCAGCTGACGGGCACCCGCATCCAGCGGGGTCACACCGTCGCTGACCGTGACCACCCCTGCCTTGACCAGCAGCGATCCAGAAGCCAGCTTTCGCGCACCTACGTCGAGCGAGCCGACGCCCCCGCTGACCGTTGCGACACCGACCTGCACCTGCCCAGCACCGGCGGCCAGCTGACGCGCGCCCGCGTCCAGCGGGGATACGCCATCGCTGACCTTCACGACGCCCGCCTGGACCAGGGCGGAACCTCCGGCGAGCCGCTCCGCGCCGTCGGCCAGCTCGGGAGCCTTGGTGTTCAGGGTCCCGAGGCCGGCGTTCAGCTTCGTGGAACCAGCGGTGAGCTGCAGCGACGCGTCTGCCAGGTCGGCGACGTCCTCCGCCGTCTCGGCCGTGCCGTCGGCGATCTTCTTGGACCCGTCGTGCAGCTTGATCACACCGGCACGCAGCTCCGCGGCCCCGGCGTCGAGCTCCGAGGTTCCGTCCGCGAGCTTCTCCGTACCCGGTACCACGTCGTTCTGCACACCGTTGTTGAGCTCGGTAGCCCCTGCGCTGAGATCGCCGACGCCCGAGACCAGGTCGGCCTGGACGCCGTCGTTCAGCTCGCCCGCGCCGTCGGCCAACCGGTTCGCGCCGTCCGCGACCTGCCCCTGGAAGAGGAGCATGAAGGCCGTGACGACGATCGCGCCGACGAGCAGCAGCGCGACGCCGAGCGCGGTCAAGATCGTTGGACCTAAGCCTGATCGTGGTTTCGGTGATGCATGAAGCTGCGTCATCGGTTCGCCTCTCGTTCTGCGGGCTTCGTCGCCCCGCGGAAGTTGTCGGACCGGCGCCCCTGCCCGCCGGGCTCGCCGTCGTTGGCGAGCACGAAGCCCGTTGTGGTGGGCGTCTGCGCAGAAGTTACCTGGGGGTATGGCCCCGCGGAACGCTTTTACTGATCACAACTCAGTAAAGGAGCGAAGATCACCCGCTCGCGCGAAACGGTTCTACTGACCCGGAGTCAGCCCAGCCGGGCGTCCACGGCCTCGGCCGAGAAGCGGTCGTCGATCGCGACCCTGGCCAGCCCGACGAGCACCGCCTCCGGCCCGAGCGCGGCGGCCCGGATCCGCAGGCGCGCGGTCGCCCGGGGCTGTGCGCCCGCGTACACGCCCGCGCGGATCCCCGCGATCATGGTGGGCACCGCGAGCTCGCCGGCCACGACGAGGTCGGCGGGGTTGAGCACCCCGACCACGACCGCCAGCACGCGCCCGACGAGTGCGGCTGCGCGTTCGAGCTCGGCCGTCACGAGAGCGTCCCCGTGCTCGGCGAGCGCGCGCAGCTCGGTCAGCGAACCGACGTCGGATCCCGCCTCGCCGAGGCGGCGCAGCAGCGCCGTGCCGCCCGCCTCCGCGGCGAGGCAGCCCCGCCGGCCGCAGCGGCAGACGGCGTCGCCGCCCACGTCGACGTGCCCGATGTCGCCCGCCCCGCCGTCGGTCCCGCGGTAGGTGCGCCCGTCGATGACGAGGCCCGCCCCGAGGAACCGGGACACCTTGACCAGCACGAACGGCTCGGGCCTGCCGTCGCCCCCCGCACCGAGCTCGGTGAACTCGCCGTACGCCATCGCGTCGGCGTCGTTCTCGAGGTGTACCGGCACGTCGAACCGGGCGCGCACGGTCTCGACGACCGGCCACGCACCCCAGCCCGGCATCACCGGCGGATCGGACAGGCGGTGGTCGTGCGGGTCGACGGGGCCGGGAACCGACAACGCGACCCCGCCGACGGCGGCGGGCTTGATCCCGGCGTCCGCCAGCAGATCGTCGAAACCGTCCAGGAGCTGCGGCAGCACCGCCTCCGGCCCCGCCGCGACGTCCACGACGAGCGGCATCCGGGCCAGCAGCGTCCCGTGCGGGTCCACGACCGCAAGCACCGCCGCGTCAAGCTCCAGCGCCGCCACCAGTACCAACGAGTCCGTCGGGTCGAACACGAACCGCTCCGAGCGCCGTCCGCCCGTCGCCCCCGCGTCGCCCGCCGCGTGGACGATCCCCGCGGCCACCAGGGCGTCCATCCGCTGCGCCACGGTGACACGGGACAGCCCCGTCGCCTCCAGGACCTGGATACGCGTCGTCGCCCGTCCGCTCCGGATGAGCTGCAGGATCTCGCCCGCGCCTGCTGCCACGTCGTTCCTCAGTTCTTCTCGGGCCGTCCGGCCCTCGTCGTTCCCGGGCCGATCAGCCCTTGTCGGCCCCCGCGGTCAGTCCCTCGGTGAGGGCACGCTCGGCCACTCCATACAGAATCACGATCGGCACGGTGAGGAGCACGCTGCCCGCCATGAGAACCGTCTTCGACACCTCCTGACCGTCGGCGAGGCGGGTCAGCCCGAGCGACACGGTCCACAGGTCCTGCTTGGCGGACAGGAACAGCAGCGCGAACAGGAACTCGTTCCACGCGATCATGAACGAGTACAGCGCCGTAGACATGATGGTCGGCATCGCGAGCGGCACTGTGATGCGGGTCATGATCTGGAACCGGGAGGCGCCGTCGATCACCGCGGCCTCGTCGATCGACTCGGGGATGCCTGCGAGGTAGTTGCGCAGCATGTGCACCGAGACGGGCACGGTCAGCGCCACGTACGCGATCACCAGCCCCACCAGGGACGACCCGAGCCCCAGCACCTGGAACCCGACGAACACCGGCACCGCGATGATGATGGTCGGGAACAGGTAGACGGCCAGGAAGAGCCACGAGACCTGCGAGCGCCCGGCGAACCGCAGGCGCGTCAGCGCGTACGACGCCGGCACCACGAGCGCGACCGTCAGCGCCGACGCCGCGACCGCGACGACCGCGGAGTTGCGCATGAACCGCGCGAACCCGTACCCGCCGTCCTCCTCGGAGGCCAGCACGGCGCGGTAGGTCTCGGTGGTGATCCGGTCGAGCTGCGGCAGCACCCGCAACGGGTCGCGCAGCAGGTCGTCGATGCGCACGAAGCTCAGGCTCAGCATGTAGACGAACGGCAGCACGGTCGCCGCGACGAGGGCCACGATGACGACGACGCGCAGCACCCGCAGCACGCTGCTCTGGACGGACACGGCGCTCATCGGTTCTCCTCCCGCTGCCGGGCCGTGAGCCGCAGGTAGATCGCCAGCGCGACCCCCAGGAACACGGCCATCACCGCGGCGGTCGCGCTGGCGCCGCCGATGTCGCTCGACCCGGTGAGCTGCTCGAACACCCGCACCGAGGCCACCTGCGTGCCCGCGGCGCCGCCCGTGAGCAGGTAGACGTCGTCGAACTCGTTGAAGGCCATGACCATGCGGAACAGCACCAGCAGGGCCACCGTGGGCAACAGCTGCGGCAGCACCACGAACCAGAACTTCTGCAGCGGTGTGGCGCCGTCGACCACGGCTGCCTCCTCGATCTCCTTGCTGAGGCCCGTCAGGGCCGCCCCCAGGAAGAGGAACGCGAACGGGAAGTACCGCCAGATGTCGTAGACGATGACGGTGCCGAGCGCCGTGGGTGCGGCCGAGAGGAAGTTGACCGGGTGCTCCCAGCCGAGCACCTGCGTGCCGAACGCGTTCACCACGCCGTACTGCGGGTTCAGCGCGACCTGCCACACGAACGTGGTGGCCACGACCGGCGCCACGTAGGGGAGCAGCATCACGGCCCGCAGCGGCGCACGGAACCGGAACCTGTCCCGGAACGCGAGCGCCGCCACGAGACCCACGGTGATGGAGCCCACCGTGGTCGCCACCGAGTACTGGACCGTGGTCACCAGCGCCTGCCAGAACGCCGGCGACGTGAGCACGTCGGCGTAGTTGTCGAGCGTGAGCTCGTTGAACAGGCCGTTGCGGGCCACGTCCACGTAGCGCGCGTCCTGGAACGAGAGCACCACCGTCCACACGATGGGGACCACGATGATCGCGGCGACCACCAGCACGACGGGTGCGACGAGCGTGATCCCGTCGCGGCTCTCGCGGCCGCGCAGCTTCGACGTCCTGCGCCGCCCCCTCCGCACACGACCCCTGTCCACGGTCTCTACCCCGGCCCGGTCAGTCGCGGCCGGCGATCTCGGCCACGGCCTCCTGCATCGTCGCCTGCGCCTCGGCGGCGTCGACGCTGCCCGACCCGAGGTCGGCCGCCGCCTTGGCGAGCGGCAGCTCGCTCGTGATCGGACCCAGGATCGCGCCCTGGCCCTGCGGCAGCGCCCAGCGGTCCGCGGACTCGGGGGCGGCGGCCAGGGTGTCGGTCACCTCGGCGGGCCAGACGTCGGAGAACGTCTCCCTGCTGTCGATGCCGATCTCCAGCCCGGACCAGGCGTCGGTGTACTCGGTGGGGCTCTCCGCCGTGCCGGTGCGCACGGGCACCTTGCCCTCAGGCGCCATGGCCAGCCAGTCCTCGTACGCGTCGGACATCATGTACTCCACGAAGTCCGTCGTCTCGGGGTCCGCGCCGTCGGTGATGCCCCAGGACACGAACTCGACGTAGCCGGCCGCGTCCCCGCCGTCGCCGCCCGCGGACGGCCCCTCCACCACGGGCACGACGCCGGTGTTGTCGGCGAGCCAGCCCGGGTCGTCGGCGCACTCGTCGCACGAGGGCGTGAACTCCTCCCGCAGGCCGGCCATCTCGTCCAGCAGGAACGACGACCAGACGGTCATCGCGGCCTGCCCGGCGAAGTACGACGCGCGCGTGGACTCGACACCCTGCGAGCCCTCGGGCGAGAACTCGCTCGCCAGGTCGCCGTACAGCCCGATGGTCTCGGTGCAGGCAGGGCTGTCGAGGGTCGCCTCCCCGGCGTCGTCCACGAGCTCGCAGCCGTTGCCCTGGGCCAGGAACTCCAGCGTCTGCTGGGTGAACGGGTCGGCCGCGTCGGTCGAAAGCGTGATCCCGTACCGCCCGCTGGTCGTGAGCTCCTCGGCGGCCGCGCGCAGGTCGTCGTAGGTGCTGGGCGGCTCCAGGCCCGCCTCCTCGAAGAGGTCGGTGCGGTAGTAGACCATCATCGGCCAGGCGTCCGAGGGGACGGCGAGCAGCTCGTCGCCGTCGCTGGTCAGCTCCAGCGCCTGCGGGGTGAAGGTGTCGGCGCCGAGCGCGTCGACCACCTCGGCGGCGGCGTCCCGGTCGAGGTAGCCGTCCCGGTCGAAGGAGCGGACCAGCCCCGGGCTGATCGCGTTGACCACGTCCGGCATGTCCTCGCCGGAGAGGGCCGCGGCGGACAGGAGCTGCGAGACCTGGTCCTCCTCGACCGGCACCAGGTCCGTCTCCAGGCCGGCCTCCTCGGCCCAGGCGTCCATCGCGGCCTGCTGGATCGCGAGGCGCTCGGGCTGGGTCTCCACCGTCCAGACGGTGATCGTCCCGTCGGACTCGGGACCGCCGCTGCCGCAGGCGGTGAGCGTGAGGATCGCCGCCGCGGCAGTCGACGCCGCGATCGTCAGGCGGGCAGTGGCCGCGCGGTGGTGCCGGAGCATGACTTCTCCTCGTCGTCGAGTGAGTAGATCTGGCACTTATGTCTAGCCTACTGTCGAAAGATGCACAAGGACTTTGAGGAAGATCCCGCCGACGCCGCGGCTCGCGTCCTGGACACCAACTGGACCGGCCGGCACACCGTCCCGGCCACGGGCCTGTACCCCCACCAGTGGAGCTGGGACTCGGCGTTCGTCGCGATCGGCACCCGGCACCGCGCACCGGCGCGCGCCCGGGCGGAGCTGGTCGCGCTCCTCGACGCCCAGTGGCCCGACGGGCGGGTGCCGCAGATCGTGTACGACGTCGAACGCGACGACGACTACGCCCCCGGGGCCGGGTTCTGGGGTGCGGCGACCTCCGGACTCGTGCAGCCGCCGATGCACGCCTGGGCAGCATGGCTGGTGCACTGCGCGGACCCGGCCGGGTCCGCGCGGGAGAACTTCCTCGCACGCGTGTATCCCCGCCTCGCCAGCTGGCACGGGTACCTGCACGGGCCGCGCGCGGGCGGCGTCGGCCTGCCGGTGACCAAGCATCCGTGGGAGACCGGTACGGACAACTCACCCCTGTGGGACGCCGCCCTCGACCGGGTGCCGCCGGAGGCGCGCACCGCCATCCGACGGCCCGACCTGCGGCACGCGGGCGCCGGCGAACGACCGGGCAGCCGCGACTACCGCCGCTACTACCGGCTCGCCGAGGCGTATCGCGACGCCGGCTGCGCCGACGACGTCGCGATCGGGTTCGCCATGGCGTGCCCCCTGTTCAGCACGGTGCTGGCGGTCTCGGAGGTCGCCCTGGCCCGGATGGCGGAGGCGCTGCCCGACGGCGGGCGTGGGGCCGGCGTGGACGAGGGGGGCGCGGCGCACGGGGCGTCCGGCGCACACGAGGCGGCCGCCGCCCGCGTGACCGTCGCCATGGACGAGCACCTCTGGGACGACGACCTGGGACTGTACGTCGCGCTCGACGACACGACGGGGCGGACGGTCCGGCGGGCGACCGTCAACGGCCTGGTCCCGCTGCTTCTCGCCGGCGTTTCGACGCGCACCGGTACCAGCACGACGACAGGTCCAAATGCGGACAAGACGGCGGGCACTGCCGCGGGCGGACGGGCGGGCCTGGCGCCGGGCCGCACCGAGCGGCTGCTCGCGACGCTCGCCGGTCCGGGGTTCCTCGGAGGCGGGCCATACCTCCCGAGCACCTCGCGCGAGGACCCCGCGTTCGACCCCGTCCTGTACTGGCGGGGGCCGGCGTGGTTCAACACGTCGTGGCTGCTCCTGCGCGCCGTGCGGGCTCTGGGCCAGGACGAGCCGGCAGCCCGCCTGCGCAAGCACTTCGCCGTGGCCTCGCCGGAGCAGTTTCCTGAGTACGTGGATCCCGACACGGGAGCCGGCCGCGGGACGCGCCAGTTCTCCTGGACCGCGGCATTGGCCCTGGACGTGCTGCTCTCGGACGAGTCGGCTGTGCTCCCGGGGCCGGGATGCTGATTCGTCGCAGGGGGCACGGCGTCGCCGGACCGCTACCTCACTGGTCGCGGCACGCCTCGGGAATCTCCAGCGAGTCGGGCGAGGCACCTCCGAACGGAGACAGCTCGTAGGTGTGGCACGGCTCGTACCCGCCGGGCGCCTCGACATGGGCGACGATCCGGTACCCCTCGCCGAACTCCCCTCCCCACTCGACCGACAACGTATCGCCGAATATCGCGTCTATCTCCGATCGGTCCAGACGGCCTTGTCCCGCACGTTCCTCCAGCTCGTGCTCGAACGTGTCGACCTGGTGCTCGTAGTACTGCACGTTGACGCCACCGCTGGGGTCCATGAGCCCCGAACCGGGCATGAGGCGTAGGAAGAGAACCACCCCCAGAGCGCTCAGCAGGGCGAGCGAAAGGAGCACCACGATGGCCGATGCAGGCCAGCCGAGTCGTGTTCTGCGGTTGCGCACCACGGCATCACCTTCTCACGCCATCCGGCCACCCTCTCCGCAGGCCAGAACGCCCCGTTCAGATTCGGCACCTATGCAGCGCCGGTCCCCCGACACAGCAGAAGGCCCCGGCTCCCACAGGGGAACCGGGGCCTGCTGACGATCAGGCGATCAGCTGAGCGGAGCTCAGCCGGCGACGACCTGGACGCCGATCTTGGCCGACACCTCGGGGTGCAGGCGGATCGACACGGTGTAGTCACCGGTCGTCTTGATGGACTGACCGATCTCGATCTTGCGCTTGTCGACCGACGGGCCACCGGCAGCGGCGACCGCCCCGGCGATGTCCGCCGTGGTCACCGCGCCGAACAGACGGCCACCGGGGCCGGCGTTCGCCGCGACGACGACCGGCTTCGCGGACAGTGAGGAGGCCAGGGCCTTCGCGTCGTCCAGCGAGGCGATCTCGCGGGTCTTGCGAGCCTTGCGGATCGCGTTGATGTCGGACTCGGCGCCCTTGGTCCACGGGGTCGCCAGCGAACGCGGGATGAGGAAGTTACGGGCGTACCCGTCCTTCACCTCGACCACGTCGCCGGGCTCGCCCAGGCCGGTCACCTCGTGAGTCAGGATCAGCTTTGCCATTGTTCTCGATCCCTTCCTCAGCGAGCCGTCGACGTGTACGGCAGCAGGGCCATCTCGCGGGCGTTCTTCACGGCCTTCGCGATCTGACGCTGCTCCTGGACGGAGACGCCGGTGACGCGACGGGCGCGGATCTTTCCGCGGTCGGAGATGAACTTGCGCAGCAGCGCCGTGTCCTTGTAGTCGATGTTGGCGATCTTCGCGGACTTCAGCGGGTTGATCTTCTTCTTGGGCTTGCGCACCACAGGCTTCGCCATGGTGTTGCTCCTTCGTCAGGTGCTGCTCGCGAGGCCTGGCAGGCCGCGCGAGCAAAAAAGGTGAACTGGGGGTAGCGGTTAGAACGGCGGGTCGTCCGAGAACGAGCCGCCCGACGACGCCGGGCCTGCCGTGGCCCACGGGTCGTCATTGCTCTGACCGCCACCGGAAGAGCTGAATCCTCCACCGGAGCCGCCGCCCTGCTGGCCGCCGCCTCCGTTGTAGCCACCGCCGCCGCCACCGAAGCCGCCGCCACCGGACCGCTGGGCCCGGGTGACCTTGGCCGTGGCGTAGCGCAGGGACGGACCGATCTCGTCCACCTGCAGCTCCACGACGGTGCGCTTCTCGCCCTCACGGGTCTCGTAGGAGCGCTGGACCAGGCGACCCTGCGCGATGACGCGCGTGCCCTTGGTCAGCGACTCCGCGACGCTCTCCGCGGCCTCGCGCCAGATCGAGCAGCGCATGAACAGGGTCTCCCCGTCCTTCCACTCGTTGCTCTGGCGGTCGAAGGTCCGCGGGGTCGACGCCACCGTGAAGTTGGCGACCGCCGCACCGGAAGGGGTGAAGCGCAGCTCAGGGTCCCCGGTCAGGTTCCCGATCACTGTGATGACAGTTTCACCAGCCATGCCAATTCCTCGATTCAGTCGACGTTCCGTACGCGTTGTCCGTGCTCGCGGTGAATGCAACCACGAACCACTGACACTCGCGCGGGCGTAGGAGGTTCAGGTCCGACGACTTACTTGTCGCCGGTGCGCAGGATCTTGGTCCGGAGCACGACCTCGTTGAGGCCGAGCTGGCGGTCCAGCTCCTTGGCGGTGTCCGACGTCGCGGTGAAGTCGACAACGGCGTAGATGCCCTCGGACTTCTTCGAGATGTCGAACGCCAGGCGGCGGCGACCCCAGATGTCCACCTTGTCGACGGATCCACCCTCGGTCGTGATGACCGACAGGTACTTGTCGAGCGACGGGGCAACGGTGCGCTCCTCGACCTCCGGGTCCAGGATCACCATCAGTTCGTACTGACGCATGTGTATACCCACCTCCTCTGGTCTCAGCGGTCACGGTCGTTCCGTGACAGGAGGGTTCACAGCAAGGGCCAAGCCTACCCGCCCTGTGGACAACCGCGGAATCGAGCACGCGAGACCCCTCTCACACCGTCCACGGCACCCATGGCAGCAGAGCCGGGCCAGGCAGGCCCGGGCAGCAGAACGGCCGAGGGGCCGCCTCCCGCAGGAGGCGGCCCCTCGGCCGTGCGTGTCAGAACGACGGTTACGGGCTGCCGTTCCCGTTGCCGTTACCGCCCCCTCCGCCTCCGCCCCCGCCGGTCGGCTCGTCGGTCGGGAGCCCGATGTCGCCCGGACCCGACGAGACGATCACCTGCACCCGCGTCCCCACCGGCACCTGGGTGCCCTCGTTCGGGTTCACGGAGATGACGGTGCCCTGGGCCACGTCCTCGGACGGCTGGTACTCGACCTGTGGATCGAGCCCCGCGGCCCGGAGCTGCCCGCGAGCGTTGTTCTCGTCACCGCCGACCAGGCCGCCCGGCACGGTGACGGTGTCCTCGTCCGGCCCGGTCGAGACCTCGACCCGGATGGTGCTGTCCCGCTTGACCTCCTGGCCCTCCTTCTCCACGGAGAGCACGGTGCCCGGGGGCTGGTCGCTCGGGACCTCGACGAGCTGGGGCCGGACGCCGGCCCCGGAGAGCACCGCGGCGGCCGCCGGGAACTGCTGGCCGACGAGCCCTGTCGGGACCATCACCTTCTCGTTCGGGTCGTCGGACACCGTCGGCGTCGGGGACGGCGTCGGGGTGGGCGAGGGCGGCGGGGCCGGCGGCGTGTACTCCGGGAACTGCTCGACCTCCATCCCCTCGGTCACGACCTTCATGTACTGGGTCCAGGCGGTCACCGGCCACGTACCACCGGTCATGCTGCCGCCGGCCCACTGGCCGAAGGGCGTGATCTCTGCCTGGCCGACGCCGTCCTCCGCCGTCTGGTAGAGACCGACCACCGTGGCGAGCTGCGGGATGTAGCCGGCGAACCACGCCGACTTGTTGCCGTTGGTGGATCCCGTCTTGCCTGCGACGGGGCGCCCGAGCTCCTTGGCGGGCGTACCGGAGCCGCGCTCGACCACCTGTTCCATCGCGTAGGTGGCCTTGGTCATCACCTCGGGGTCGATGGCCTCCGTCGTCTCGCCGCTGAACTCGTAGATGAGCTGCTCGCCGTTCTTCACCGACGTCACCATGTGCGTCTCGTGCCGCGTGCCCTGCGCGGCGAACGTCGCGTACGCGCCCGCCAGGTCGACGGCGTGCACGGTGGACGTGCCCAGCACGTTGGAGAGCTCAGCGTTCGTGGACTTCTCGGGGATGCCGGCCCGGATGGCGACGTCCTGCGACGTCTTCGCCCCGATCTCGACGTTCAGCTGCGCGTACACCGTGTTCACGGAGTCCGCCGTGGCGTCGACCAGGTCGATGTCGCCGTACGACTCACCGCCCGACCCCTCGGGGCCGAAGTTGGTGAGCTCCACCTCTTCCTCGACGCCCGCGTCGTTCTTCACCGACCAGCCCGGGATCTGCATCGGGCTGTTGCCGGTGTAGTACTCGTTGAGCTCGTGGCCCTTCTCGAGCGCGCCGATGAGGGTGAACGGCTTGAACGTGGAGCCGCCCTGCGCCGAGCCGTCGGTCGCAGCGTTGTACTGGACCTCCTCGTAGTTCTTGCCGCCGTAGAGGGCTCGAATGGCACCGTCCTTGGGGTCGATCGACACGATCGACACACCGAGCCGCTTGGACGCGGCACCCTCGCCCTCGTACGGGATGGTCTTCGCCGCGTCGACCGCCGCCTTCTGGAACTTCGAGTTGATGGTGGTGCGGATCTCATAACCGTTGTTCATGAGGTCCTCCTCACCGATGCCCTCGTCGGCGAGCTCCTTGCGCACCTCCTCGAGCAGGTAGCCCACCTGGCCGGCGCGCGAGGCCGGCTTGTACTCGATGGGCTCGGGGAAGGTCGCGGAGTTGCGCTCCTCCTGGGTGATGACGCCCATCTCTGCCATGTTGCGCAGCACGCGGGCCCACTTCTCCTCCGCCACGGCGCGCGACTCCTCGCCGAACCGGGGGTCCCAGTACGACGGCGACGGGATGATGCCCACCAGCATCGCGGTCTCCGAGACGGTGAGCTCGGCCGCGGGCTTGTTGAAGTAGGCCTTCGCCGCGGCCTCGAACCCGTAGGCACCCCGGCCGAGGTAGATGCTGTTGACGTAACCCTCGAGGATCTCGTCCTTCGACTTCTCCTGGTCCACCTTGAGGGCCAGGATGATCTCGCGGAACTTGTCCGCGTAGGACGACTGGCCCGGCTGGAAGTACGTGTTCTCGACGTACTGCTGCGTCAGTGTGGACGCACCCTGCCGGCCGCCACCGGTCACGTTGCTGATGAACGCACGGACGATGCCCAGCGGGTCGACGCCCATGTGGTTCTCGAAGTTCTGGTCCTCGGACGCCAGCACGGCCTGCCCGATGTACGGGGGCAGCTCGTCCAGCGAGCGGATCGTCCGGTCGACCGCCGCGAACCTACCGAGGACCTTGCCGTCCTCGTAGTACACGGTGGTGGTCTCCGAGCCGATCTGCTTGTTCTCGTCCGGTACGGCCCAGCCGATCCACCCGGCGGTGAAGACACCGACACCGAGTGAGACCAGGGTCAGCGCCGTTCCGACGACGACGCGCCACGACGGGATCCATGCGCGCAGACCCGTGCGGTGCGGCCGGGGGTAGTTCCAGATGCCACGCCGGCGTCGGGGCGTCTGCGGCCAGATCGGAGAAGGACTCCAGTTCGCCACGTCTTCCTCGTTCCTCGATTCAGTCCAGTGGGCGCACTGAACCGTCGAAACGATAGAGGATCGATGTTGGCAGCAAGTAGCACAAACGCGGTTTCTCTGTGTACGCCCCGTGTCCGAGACGCAGGTCTCAACGGGCTCTACCAGCGCCTTTCGGGCCTTTTCACCCGGTACTTCACCCGACGCCGGCAGAGCCCGCCTGCCGACCTACCCGAAGATGCCCCCGCCGTCCCCGGACGGGTCGTCGGTCGGGTCGTCGCCCGATCCGGTGGAGATCACGAGGGTCACCTCGCTGCCCTTCGGCACCTCCGAGCCCTCGCCCGGGTCCACCGAGATCACCGAGCCCTCGGGCACGGTGTCCGACGGCGCCTCCTGGATCACCGGCGTGAGCTCCGCGTCCTGGAGCTGCTGCTCGGCGTCGCCCTGCTCCCGGTTGGTCAGGCCCCACGGCACCGTGGTGGTCTCCACCTCGGCCTGGGACCCGTTGGACACCTGGACCTCGATCTCCGAGTTCCGGTCGATCTCCTCACCCGCGTGCTCGACGGCGAGCACCGTGCCCGGGGGCTCGGCGCTGTCCACGTCCACCTGCACGGGCACGAGCTGCAGCCCGCCGAGCACCGCCGCGACGGCCGCGAACTGCTGGCCCACCAGGTTGTCGGGCACCACGACCGTCTCCTCGGGCTCCTCGGAGGGGCTCGTGGACGGCGACGGCGACTCCGACGGTTCGGGGGCCGGCGGGACGTAGTCCGGGAGAGGCTCGACGTCCATGCCCTCGGTGGCCTTCAGCATGTAGGCGGTCCACGCCGTGACCGGCCAGGTACCACCGGTGATCTGCTCGTAGCCGCCGAACGGCTTGATCTGCTCGTACCTGTTCGCGTCGGTGTTGTACTCGTAGAGGCCGACGACGGTGGTGAGCTGCGGCACGAAGCCGGCGAACCACGCCGACATGTTGTCGTTCGAGGAGCCGGTCTTTCCGGCGGCTGGCCGCTCGAGCTCCAGCGCCGGCATGCCGGACCCTTCCTCGACGACCTTGCTCATCGCGTACGTCGCCGCGGCCATGACCTCGGGGTCGAACATCTGCTCGCTGGTGCTCTTCCCCTCGTAGACGAGCTCGTCGCCGTTCTTCACCTCGACCACCATGTGCGGCGTGGTGCGGTAACCCTGGGCGGCGATCGTGGAGTAGGCGTGCGCGAGGTCCACGTTGGTCACGTAGGCGGTGCCGAGCACGTTGGCCAGGTTGCCGCCGATGGCGCAGCAGTCGCGGGTGTCCGGGTCGTCGTCGGCCTGCGGGATGCCGAGGTCGTAGCCGACCTGCGCCGTCGTCTCCGGGCCGATGTCCTTGTTGAGTTGGCCGTAGACCACGTTCACCGAGTTCGCGGTGGCGTCGACCAGGTCGAGGCTGTTCCACGAGTCGTTGTTGAAGTTGTACAGCGGCACGTCGGGGCCGTCCGGCGTCTGCTTCCAGCCCTCGATCACCGTCCCGTCCACCGCGCTGTACCTCTTGTTGAGCTGGAAGCCCTCCGTCAGCGCGCCGATGAGCGTGAACGGCTTGAAGGTCGACGCGCCCTGCGCCTCGAACGTCGCGGCGTTGGTCGGGTAGATCGAGTAGTCCGGGCCGCCGTACATCGCCTTGATCTCGCCCGTCGCCGGGTCGATCGACGTCAGCGACGCGCGGGCGAACTTGCTCGCGTCCTCGGGCAGCTTCATGGTCTCGGCCGCGGCGGCCTGCATCTTGCGGTCGATGGACGTGTGGATCTCGTAGCCCATCTTGGTGAGCTGATCGGCCGCGATGCCCTTCCGGTCGAGCTCGTTGGCCACCTGCTCCAGCAGGTAGGCGGTGCGGTTGTCGCCGGACCCCTGGGTGTACTTGACGAGCTTGGGGTACTCGGCGGCGTTCCGGTCGTCCTGGGTGATGTAACCCTGCTCCACCATCAGGTTGAGCGTGCGCTCCCAGCGCGCCCTCGCCTGCGCCTCGGCGCCCTCGCCCTGCCGCGGGTCCCAGTAGGTCGGGTTCGGGATGATGCCCGCGAGGAACGCGGACTCGGAGATGGTCATCTCCTTGGCCGAGTGCCCGAAGTACGCCTGGGACGCGGCCTCGACGCCGTACGCACCACGCCCCAGGTAGATGGTGTTGACGTATCCCTCCAGCACCTGGTCCTTGGACTGCTGCTGCGTCACCTTGAGGGCGATGATCGCTTCCTTGAGCTTGGTCGAGTAGGTCGCGTACTCCACGCCCACGTAGTAGTTCTCGACGTACTGCTGCGTCAGCGTCGACGCGCCCTGCCGGTCGCCGCCGGTCACGTTGTTGAGCGCCGCACGGACGATGCCCAGGGGGTTGATGCCGATGTGGGTGCGGAAGCTCTGGTCCTCCGACGAGATGATCGCCTGCGTCACCTGGGGCGGGAGGTCGGCCAGCGCCACGATCGTGCGGTCCTGCGCGGCGAATTTCCCGAGCGGCTTGCCGTCGGAGTAGTACACCGTCGTGGTCTCGGAGCGCACCGTGTCCAGCTCGCCGGGGACGGGCACGCTGACCCAGGCAGCCAGCAGGACGCCGGCGACGAGCGACGTACCGGTCAGCAGCGTTCCCACGACGAACCGCCACGACGGGATCCACGCGCGGATCCCGGTGCGGTACGGCCGGGGATAGTTCCAGATCCCCTCCCGGCGCCGGGGTGTCTGCGGCCAGATCGGAGGGGGACTCCAGTTCGACACAACAGCCTCTTCCTCGTTCGGACTCGGGGCCCACCGATGTGCTTTGACGCACCCGCCACGGCGGACCACCCGAAACCATAGGGGATTCACCCTCTAGCGCAGTAGCCGGATCCGTCCACATCCCCCCACGCGGGACATTTCACCGCATGGTCAACCCAGTCCGTCTGCCCTCATTTCACAGTTCCCTCACCTCCGCGATGGAACCCCGGCCGGCCGCGGCGGATTGCGCGCCGACGGCGCCGTGCTTATTCTCTCGATGTATCGACTCGATACATCGTGTCGAAGAAGTTGACCCGGCCCGCCGGGTTCTTCCGGGAAGGAGGTCGCCGTGCGTAGTCGGTCCGACGTGCTGGAGACCGCCGTCCTCGGCCTGCTCAACGAGTCCCCGTTGCACGGCTACGAGCTCCGCAAGCGCCTCAACCTGGTGCTGGGCTCGTTCCGTGCCTTCTCTTACGGCACGCTCTACCCGGCCCTGAAGGGCCTGGTCACGCGGGGTCTGATCGAGACCACCGAGAGCGAACCCACGCCGTCGTCACCCCGCAAGGGGAAGGCCGGGATCCCCGGCCGGACCACCAAGCCCATGCCCCTCGGACGACGTCGTGTGGTCTACGAGCTGACCGCCGAGGGCAAGGAGCACCTCCAGTCCGTCCTGGCCACCGCCGGGCCCGCGGCCTGGGAGGACGACAACTTCGACGTGCGGTTCGCGCTCTTCGGGCAGACCGACGCCGAGACCCGCCTCCGCGTGCTCGAGGGCCGGCGCACCCGGCTGACCGAGCGCCTGGAGGCCTTCCGCGAGTCCACGACGCACCCGCGTTCGAGGCTCGACGAATATGCGCTCGAGCTCCGGCGCTTCGGGCTCGAGAAGGTCGAGCGCGAAGTGCACTGGCTCGACAGCCTCATCTCCACCGAGCGGGGACGCGCCGCGGCGCAGGGCCCCGCACCGCAGCAGGAACAAACGAAGAAGGAGCGAGGATGACCTCCATCCGCGTGGGCATCGTCGGCGTAGGCAACTGCGCCTCGTCCCTGGTCCAGGGCGTGCACTACTACCGTGACGCCGACCCGGCGAGCACCGTCCCGGGCCTCATGCACGTGCAGTTCGGCGACTACCACGTGTCGGACCTCGAGTTCGTCGCGGCGTTCGACGTCGACGCGAAGAAGGTCGGGTTCGACCTGGCCGAGGCCATCAACGCGTCCGAGAACAACACGATCAAGATCGCCGACGTCCCGCCGACCGGCGTGACGGTCCAGCGGGGCCCGACCCTCGACGGTCTCGGCGACTACTACCGCGCCACGATCGACGAGTCCACGAAGGAGGCCGTCGACGTCGTCGCCGCGCTGCGCGCCGCCGAGGTCGACGTGCTCGTCTGCTACCTGCCGGTGGGCTCCGAGGAGGCCGCCAAGTTCTACGCGCAGTGCGCGATCGAGGCCGGCGTCGCGTTCGTGAACGCCCTGCCGGTGTTCATCGCCTCCGACCCGGAGTGGGCCGCCAAGTTCGAGGAGGCCGGCGTGCCGATCGTCGGCGACGACATCAAGTCGCAGGTCGGCGCGACCATCACGCACCGCGTGCTGGCCAAGCTGTTCGAGGAGCGTGGCGTCGTCCTCGACCGCACCTACCAGCTCAACGTGGGCGGCAACATGGACTTCAAGAACATGCTGCAGCGTGACCGGCTGGAGTCGAAGAAGCTGTCCAAGACGCAGGCCGTGACGTCCAACCTCACCGGCCCCCTGGCCGGCAAGAAGGAGGACCGCAACGTCCACATCGGGCCGTCGGACTACGTCGCCTGGCTCGACGACCGCAAGTGGGCGTACGTGCGACTCGAGGGCCGCGCGTTCGGCGAGGTGCCGCTCAGCCTGGAGTACAAGCTCGAGGTGTGGGACTCCCCCAACTCCGCGGGCATCATCATCGACGCGGTGCGGGCGGCCAAGATCGCGAAGGACCGCGGCGTGGGCGGCCCGATCCTGTCGGCGGCGACCTACTTCATGAAGTCCCCGCCCGTGCAGATGGAGGACACCGCGGGGCGGGCGCAGCTGGAGGCCTTCATCCGCGGTGACATCGAGCGCTGACGCGGAGCGCAGCGGAGGTTGGAGGCCGAGGTACGAGGCATCCGGCCGAAGCGGAGCGCAGCGGAAGCGGTCAGCGGAAATCGAGCGCTGACGCGGAGCAGCTGACGCGCCGGACGCCTGCCCGGTCGTCCGCCCTGCCGAGACCCAGACCTCGGCAGGGCGGCCGCCGGACAGGCGACCTACTTCGTGGGACCGCCTGTTACAGCGCGGTCAGCCCGAAGTTGTAGACCGTCGTCTGGCCCGCGATGATCTGGGCCTTCTTGGTCGCCGGGACGAACCCGTCGGCCGAGACGGTCACCTGCAGCGGGGCGTTGGACTTCTGCATCCAGTACGAGTACGTACCCTCGGCGTCCGTCCGCAGCACGACGTCGTACGAGACGCCGTCGAGGGCCACGACCGCGTCCTCGATCGGCGCACCGCCGCCGCTCACCGTGCCCGTGATCTTGCCCCAGCCCGCGGGCGCCTTCACCGACATGGTCGCCGCCACGGGGGTGACGTCGTACGGCGTGTTGTTCCCGATGTTGATGGACGCCGTGTAGGTGCCCGGCTGGTCGACGGCGGCCGTGATGGTCGCCACCGCGGTCACGCTCTTGCCCGGCGCCAGGGTGAACGACGGCGGCTGGACGTCCAGCCACTCGACGCCACCACCGCTGCCGGCCACCTCACCGGTCACGTCGATGACCAGGTTGGAGTCCGGGAAGCCCAGGCTGTCGGCGGTCGTCGGCTCCGGGGTACCGCAGCCGTCCGAGGCGAGGTAGGTCGGGCTGGTCTCCGCGGCGGGGTTGCCGCCCACGTAGATGGCCGCGCCCGCGACCTCGACCACCAGGATGTCGTCCGGGGCGATGGTCGCCTCGGCGTCGATCGGCACCGTGTACCAGGAGCCGAAGTCGTCGGTCACGGTGACCTGGCCCGACCCGATCGGGGTCAGGTTGGCGTACGTGAACGCACCCGACAGCGTGTAGAGGGTGACCGTGGCCGTGGTCGACGGCGTGGCCACCTCCTGGATACCGAACGTGACACTGGTCGGCTGGAAGCCGGCCGTGATGCCGAAGTCGCCCGGGGTGTAAGTGCGCAGCAGCTTGGTGATGCCCGACGGGCAGGCCACCGAGCTCGCCGCGACGATCTCGTGCGAGGTCGAGTGCGAGAGGACGACCTCGTCCGCGGCCACGTCCGGGTAGGCCGCCGCGGCGACCTGACCGGTGGCGACGCCGGCGGAGGCGCTGCTGCGCAGACCGCTGATCTTGCCGCCGCCGGACGAGAACGGCAGCTTGGCCGCCGTCGCCTTGCCCTGGACGCCCTTCACCACGCCGCTCGTGGAGGCCGTGTCACCACCGAGGACGACGTACCCGCCGCCGCGCGCAGCCAGGTCCACCTCGGCCGGCGCGGAGCCGGTGTTGGTGATCTTGATGTTGCGCGACGCGGAGCCGCCGATCGCCAGGCTGGCGTCGATGGCGGTCTTCGAGACCGTCAGCTTGCCGGCCTTGAGCTGGGCGCTCACGGTGACGTCGGAACCCTCCTCGGTGACGGCCGCGGTCCTGGTGGCCGACTGGAAGTCGTCCGCCGCGATCTCGACCGAGTAGTCGCCCAGGCTCACCAGGGTGGAGTAGGTACCGTCCGCCGCGGTGGTCGCGGTGACCTCCGTGCCGTCCGCCGAGGTCAGGGTGACGTCGGCGCCCTCGATCGGCTCCTGGGTGTTGTAGTCCTCGACCACGCCCGCCACCGTGGCGACAGGCGGGGCGTCGAACGCGATCGACAGGCCCTCGGACAGCACCGCGGAGTTGTACGAGAACTGCGTGGCGACGGTACCGCTCGCGTTCTCCACACCGATCGTGGCCGAGTTGCCCTTCGCGCCGGCGGAGTCGGTCACGGCGCCGTACCCGAAGGTCACGTCACCGTTGGCCAGCAGCGTCACCGAGAAGTTCAGCCGGTCGGACTCGGCGTCGTACTTCCGGATGTTGCGCCACTCCAGCACGTAGGCGTCCACGCCGTCGACGGTGGTCGTCCCCGAGTACAGGCCGGCGGCCGAGTCGAGGTTGAGGTCGTCCCAGAACGGGTAGAGCGCCGCGTTGGGCACGCTCGTCGACGGGATCGTCGTGTTGGCGTACGTGTTGGTGGCGGCCAGGAAGTTGATGTGGCCGTTGGTCGTCACGAACGCCCGCGAGTACTCCTCGCCGTAGAACGGGAAGGAGAACGGCAGGTTCACGGACGTCGACGCGTCGTCGCCCGACAGGGTCACGCGGGTGTCGCCCTGGCGGTAGTCGGCGGTCGTGACCGAGCACGAGTAGCCGCCGGCGTCGACGTTCGGGACGATGTCGATGTCCACGTCCTCCGCGCCGTCGACCACGAGCTCGCCGTCGTACGGAGCGGCGCAACCGCCCAGCTGGACGGCCAGCGAGTAGGTGCCCTCGGGCACGTCGGCGAACTCGAACGTGCCGTCCGCACCGGTCGTGGCCGGCTCGAACGGTGATCCGCGGAGCGTGACCGGCGTGCCGGCGACCGGCTCACCGGACCCCTCGAGCTGGACCGTACCCGTGACGGTGTGCCGCGGGGCCGACTCCAGGGTGATGGCGACCGTCTCGGTCTCGTCCACGTCCACCGTCACGGCGGCGGGCGCCGAGGTGAGGTAGCCGAAGGCCGAGGCAGACACGCTGTAGTCGCCGGCGAGGACCGCTGCCGACCAGGCGCCGGTCTCGTCCGTGGAGACGGTCCGGTCCCGCTCGCCGTCGACGACGACCGACGCGTTGGCGATCGGCGTGCCGGAGGCGTCCGCGACGGTGCCCGAGAGGGTGCCGGTGCCGGCCGTCGGAGCGGCGTCCACGAGCGCGGCGACGTCGAGCTTGCCCTCGCCCCAGACGTTGTTGCGCTCCGGGGTACCGCCGCACGAGAGGTCCTCGGTGTCGATGGCGGTCTCGTCGAGGAGCGCGATGGTGCCCTCGATGTCGCCGACCAGCGACGGAGCGGCGCTCCACAGCAGCGCGATGGCGCCCGCGAGGTGCGGGGTGGCCATGGAGGTGCCGCTGAAGCTCGCGTAGCCACCGCCAGGGATGGAGGAGCGCACGTTCACGCCAGGGGCGGCGATGTTCGGCAGCAGGGTGCCCTCACGCCCCGGACCACGCGCCGAGAACGACGCGATGGCGCCGTTCACGTCGAACGCGCCGACCGAGTAGGTGTGCGTGAACTCACCGGGGAAGCGGCCCGACTCACACGCCGGACCCTCGTTGCCGCCGGCCCAGGCACCGAAGATGCCCGCGGCGTTCCAGGCCTGCGTCTCGGCGCTCATCCAGTCCTCGGGCAGGTTGACGCCCGGCGGGATGCCCCACGAGTTGCTGACCACGTGCGGCCGCTTCGACGGGTCCGCGTCGCTGCCGTCCGCACGGGTCGGAGCGAGGAACCACTGCGCGTTCGCGAGGTAGTCGTCCCACTCGCAGCCGGCGTTGTCGATGCAGTTCGACGCGATCCAGGTGGCGTCGGGCGCGACGCCGATCTGGTTGGCGCCCGTGCCGCCGACGATGGTGCCCATGGTGTGGGTGCCGTGCTCGCCGGAGTCGCAGGGTGCGCCGCCACCACAGGTGTCGGGGATGTCGAAGTAGTTGTAGTCGTTGTCGTACGTGCCGTCGGCGTTGTACCCGCGGTACTTGCTCTGCAGCGCCGGGTGCGTGGCGTCCACACCGGTGTCGAAGTTCGCCACCACGATGCCCGCGCCGGTGTAGCCCTGCTCCCACACCTCGGGTGCGTTGATCGCGTCGAGGCCCCACTCGACGGCGGCCGCAGACTTCTCGCCGGACGCCTTCTTCTCGACCGGCTGCTCGTTCTGCATGGTGATCTGCTCGTGGATCCCGGCGACCGTGCTGCTGGTCGCGAGGCTCTCGGCGAGCGCGAGCGAGCCGTCGTCGACGAAGATCGCGTTGTTGATCCAGTAGCTCTGGAAGTTCGCGCCGGCCGCCGTCAGCTCCTTGGCCACCGAGGCCTGGGACTTCTTGGCCGTGGCGTGCAGCGCGTCGTAGACGAACTGGCCGCGCTCGTCCCAGTCGGCGATGTCCTCGGCCGGTGCCAGGTCCGCCTTGTCCGTGAACTGGATCCAGAAGTCCGCGGTCTTCTTGTCCTCCAGCTGGGCAAGGACCTTGGCGCTGAGCTTCTCCTCGGGCTCGTCGGCGGCGGCAAGGGTGGTCGTCGGGACGGTCTGGGCGAGCGCTGCCGGAGCAACGGTCACCGCTGAGGTTGCCAGGAGCGCGAGCGCCGTTGTGACGGCGGTCGTCGCCCTCCCTGCAATTTTCCTGCGACGGTACATGGGGCCTCCATGCTCGGGCGCACCCGCTGCAGTTCCGCGGGAGCGCGCGACGGCGATCCACTTGCTGTGGACCGCGTCCTACCGTCGGCTGGACGCCTCCTGGGAACAAGGTCGGTTCACGGTCGAGCGAAGGTCAGTTTCCGGTCAAGACACGGACCGAGCCCGGCGGTCGCCCTTGTCAAGAGTCCAGAATCAATTTCACCCCAAGAGCCGCAAAGTTCACCCCATACGGGGTCAAGTGACGCAATACCGTCATCCGGGCGGGAATGCGCCATATCCCGCACGCAACGGGTAGGTAACGAAAAATTGACCCAAGCGGTACGACTCGGGGGCAAACTGGCGCGCGCCGGCCAGGTTTAACCCGGTCCGCGCCTGAACGGTCGACCATGGAGGGCGAGTCAATGACGCACGACCCCGCACCAGGAACCACCCCCGGCCTCGTCGTCTGCGTGGGCCTCCCCTCCGACCAGATCATCGAGATCGCCCGGCTCCTGCGCGGCCAGGCCACGGTGCTCGCCACGCCCGACGCCGACGGGGCGCGCGCCGTGCTCACCCCCCAGACCGCGCCGCGGCGCACCGGCGACGCGCCCTGGCGTGGCCTCGGCACGCAGCCCGAACGCTTCGACAACCCCGGCCCGGCGGACGAGCGGGCCTACGGCCGGCACCTCTCCGGGCACCCGACCGACCGGCTCCCGGACAACCTCACCGACCAGGCGGTACACCCCGCCCCGGAGTACCTGCCCGCGCAGTGGACGGCGTCCCCCGTGCTGCCCGTGGCGACGATCCCCGCGCCGGCCCGGTCGGCGACGGGCGCGCTGTCGGCCGTCACCGAGGCGATGCGTCCGGTCACGGGTCCGGTTCCTGCCGTCACGGGCGCCGTCCCGATGGTCGCGCCGCCCGTGCTCGAACCGCTCGTGGCCGGGCCGCTGCTCGTGGACCTCGCCGCCCGGGAGGTCACGGCGCTGGGCCGGCGCGTGTACCTGTCGGCGCGGGAGTTCGACCTGCTCGCGACGCTCGCCCTGGAGGCCGGGCGGGTGTGGTCGTTCGCCGAGCTCACGGCGCGGGTGTGGCAGCTGCCCTACCTCGGCGACTCCGACCCGGTGACGTCCGCGGTGAAGCGGCTGCGCAAGCGGCTCGCGCCCGTGCGCGACGTGGAGGTCGCGTCGGTGCGGGGCGTGGGCTACCGGCTCAAGGTGTGGGCCTGACCTGCCTCACGCCCCCGTCACCAGCCAGCGGTCGCCGCGGGCGCGCCAGCCGGTGGTCACGGCGCGCGCGGCCATGAACACACCGGCGAACGCGAGCCAGAGCCAGGCGAGCCCGCGTGCGCCGTCGGGCGCCCAGGCGGCGACCGCGAGCGCGAACGGGAGGTAGGCCACGAGCGTCGCCATGCCCGCCCAGGCGAGGTAGCGGCCGTCGCCGGCGCCGATGAGGACGCCGTCGAGCACGAAGACCCAGCCCGCCATCGGCATGAGCACACCGCAGACTGCGATGCCGAGCGCGATGGCGACGCGCACGTCGGGGTCGGGCGAGAAGAGGGGCGCGATCCACCAGCCGGCCGCCGCGAGGAGCAGGCCGATCACGGCCCCCGCGCCGACGCCCCACTGCAGGCACCGGCGCAGCACGCCCCGGACGTGGGCGACGTCGCCGGCCCCGAGCCCGTGCCCCACCAGGGCCTGTGCCGCGATGGCGAGCGCGTCGAGCGCGAATGCCGCGAGGCCCCACAGCGAGCTGACCACCTGGTGCCCGGCGAGCGCGACGTCGCCGAGACCCGTCGCGACGACCACGGTGAGCAGGATGGCGGCGCGCAGGCTGAGGGTGCGGACCACCAGGGGCGCGCCGGCCCGCGCGCCGGACAGGATGCCCGCGCGGTGCGGGCGCAGGCTCGCGCCGCGCCGCCGAGCGCCGCGCACCACGATCACGCCCAGCACGACGGCCATGAGCAGCTGGGTGATCGCGGTCCCGAGGCCCGACCCGGCGATCCCCATGCCCACGCCGTACACGAGCGCGATGTTCAGCACCGTGTTGAGCACGGCCCCCGCGGCGGCGACGACCAGGGGCGTGCGCGTGTCGCGCAGGCCGCGCAGCACACCGGTCGCGGCCTGGACCACGAGCATCCCGGCGAGCCCCGGCGCGGACCACCGCAGGTACGTCACGGCATGGTGCGCGACGTCGCCGTGAGCACCCAGCGCGGCCACCGTCAGCGGGGCGGCGAGCAGCAGGACGACGACGAGGACCGCGCCGATCCCGAGCGCCAGCCACATGCCGTCGATGCCGGACTGCAGGGCCTGGCGTTCCCGGCCCGCACCGGTCAGCCGGGCCACCGAGGCGGTGGTGGTGTACGCGAGGAAGACGCACAGCCCGACGAGCGTGAGCAGCACGTTGCTCGCGAGCGAGAGCCCCGCGAGCTGGGCCGTGCCGAGGTGGCCCACGACCGCGCTGTCCACGAGCACGAAGACGGGTTCGGCGATCAGGGCCCCGAGGGCGGGTACCGCGAGGGCGAGGATCTCCCGGTCGATGGACCGCGATGAACCGGGGGTGTGGCGAGGCTCGCCCAACTTTCTTTCCTCCACAGGCTGGGGGTTGCGTCAACGCAGGTCAGAGGGCATGTCGATGTTTTACACAGGGGTTATCCACAACTGGGGACAGGGTTGTCCACCCGCTGTGCACAGCCCTGGGCCACCTTTCCACATGGATGTGCACAGGCTTGTCCACAGGTCTCGTTGCGCTCGGGTGCGCGGGGGCCTAGCGTCAGCGGAGCTAGCTTGCTGGTCTGATGTCCGGGGACTGTCGTGCACGACACAAAGGCGTGTCGGTGCCGATGTCCCGAGAGTGTCGGTGGCGAGGAGTAGAACAGGTGTAGGACATCGACCGGACGCACGCGTAGCGTGTGCCCGGGCGTCACGGGATGTCACGAGATCAGGAAGGCTGGAGGCGCGGATGTCGATCGAGGAGCTCGAGTCGAGCTACTCCGGCGGGAGCCCCGGCCTCGACCGGACGCCGCCGCAGGACGTCCCCGCCGAGATGAGCGTGCTGGGCGGCATGCTGCTGTCCAAGGACGCGATCGCCGACGTGATCGAGCAGATCCGCGGCAACGACTTCTACCGCCCCGCGCACGAGGCGATCTACGACGCGATCATCGACCTCTACGGTCGCGGCGAGCCCGCCGACGCCATCACCGTGGTCGCCGAGCTGCAGCGTCGGGGTGAGCACGCCCGCGTGGGCGGCGCCCCGTACATCCACGACCTCATGGCGGGCGTGCCCACGGCCGCCAACGCCGGGTACTACGCCAAGATCGTGCGCGAGCGCGCCATCATGCGCCGCCTGGTGGAGGCCGGCACCCGCATCGTGCAGATGGGCTACGCCACCGACGGCGGCGAGGTGGACGACGTCGTCAACAACGCGCAGGCCGAGGTCTACGCCGTGACCGAGCGGCGCGCGTCCGAGGACTACCTGCCGCTCGCCGAGATCATCGGGCCGACCTTCGACGAGATCGACGCCGCGCAGGGCCGCGGCGAGGGGCTCACCGGTGTGCCGACGGGGTACTCCGACTTCGACCGGCTGACCAACGGCCTGCACGGCGGTCAGATGATCGTCGTCGCGGCCCGGCCGGCCGTGGGAAAGTCCGTTTTGGGAATTAACGTCGCTTCTCATGCGGCCATCCACCACGACATGGCCTCCGTCATCTTCTCCCTGGAGATGAGCCGCAACGAGATCGTCATGCGAATGCTCGCCGCCGAGGCCCGCGTGCCGCTGACCAAGATGCGCAGCGGCAACATGGACGACGGGGACTGGCAGAAGCTCGCCGCCACCATGGGCAAGGTCTCCGACGCGCCGCTGTTCATCGACGACTCGCCCAACATGTCGCTGATGGAGATCCGGGCCAAGTGCCGGCGCCTCAAGCAGAAGCACGACCTCAAGCTCGTGGTCATCGACTATCTCCAGCTCATGTCGTCCGGCAAGCGCGTCGAGTCGCGTCAGCAGGAGGTCTCCGAGTTCTCGCGGTCGCTCAAGCTGCTCGCGAAGGAGCTCGAGGTGCCCGTCATCGCCATCTCGCAGCTCAACCGTGGCGCCGAGCAGCGCAGCGACAAGAAGCCGCAGATGTCGGACCTCCGTGAGTCGGGCTCCATCGAGCAGGACGCCGACGTCGTGATCCTGCTGCACCGCGAGGACGCCTACGAGAAGGAGTCGCCGCGCGCCGGCGAGGCCGACCTGATCGTGGCCAAGCACCGTAACGGCCCCACCGACGTGATCACGGTCGCGTTCCAGGGCCACTACCAGCGCTTCGTGGACATGCAGGTGTGAGCCCTGGTGTCGACGAGGCGCTGGGCTGACCTGGGACGCCGGAGGTCACACCGGACAGATCCAGGGACCGTGGCCCGCGTCTCGCACCGAGCGGAAGATGTCGTTCCACTGCTCGTCGCTCACGACGAGACCCGTACCGGTCAGCCGAACCGCTGGACGCCGATCGTCGCGAGGAGCTCGATCTGCCCTGCGGCCTCGGTGCCGGGTCCGGCCGTGTAGACGAGCAGGCGCAGGTCGCTGTCCCGGACGGTGAGGATGTCGCAGTCGAGGGTGATCGGCCCGATGTCGGGGTGCAGGAAAGTCCTGCTCACCGGGGCGGGCTGCGGCGGCACCCGCCTCGCCCACAGCTCCGCGAAGTCGGGACTCACGTCCTGGAGCTCCGCGATGAGCCCACGCAGCAGGGTGTCCTGCGGGTAGCGCACCCACGCCTCGCGGAGGTCGGCGACAACCTCCAGGCGTAGGAGCCGTTCCTCCTCGTCGGTGCGCACGTACCGGGTCGGCGTGTTCATGAACGTGGTCCACGCGAGGTTCTGCTCCCGCTGCGGCAGCGCCGTCGTGTCACCGGTCAGCGCGTAGCCCATGGCGTTGGAGAGCACACACTGCCACGACGCGTCGACGACCGTGACGGGCGTGTCGGTCAGACGGTCCAGGATGCGCTGGACGCTGGGTGTGATGTGGCGCTTGATCTGGCCCGGCAGCGGCTCGGCCTGGTCCGCCAGCCGGAACAGGTGCCTCCGCTCCTGGTCGGACAGCCGGAGCACCCGGGCCAGCGACATCAGCACCGAGCTCGACGGCTGCCCGGCCCGACCCTGCTCCAGGCGGGCGAGGTACTCGACCGAGAGACCCGCGAGCTCCGCGACCTCCTGACGGCGCAGGCCCGGAACGCGCCGCCGCGGGCCCGCGGACAGTCCCGCGTCGGCGGGCGACACCCTGTCGCGCCACACGCGCAGGCTGCCGGCGAGCTCTCGGGAGTTCACGACCACGTCCCAGTCGTATCACGGGCCCGCGAGGCGGAGGGTGGCCCTGCCAGTACGCCCCTCGCCCGGTCCCTTATGCCGCGGCGGACGCGCAGCAAGACTTGTCGGCATGAGCACTGACACGACAGGAACGGCGCCGCAGACCGCAGGGATGACCCCCGACGAGCTCCGCGACTTCTACCGCCGCTACATCGAGCTGGCGAACAACCGCGACTTCGACCGCATGGACGAGTTCGCGCACGACGAGGTCATCATGAACGGCACACCGGTCTCCCGGGACGACATGGTGGCCGAGTTCCGCCGGCACACCGATGCCGTCCCCGACCTGTCCTGGGAGCTCCAGGAGCTCCTGGTCGACGGCACCCATGTGGCGGCCCGCCTCGTCGACACCGGGACCCCGGTGGCGGAGTGGAACGGTCTCGCACCGACCGGAGCGACCGTGACCTTCGCCGAGACCGCGTTCTACGAGGTCGTCGACGGCCGGTTCAAGCACATGTGGTACCTCATGGACGGCGTCGCGCTGCAGGCCCAGCTCGCCGAGTAGGCCGAGGTCAGGGGCTGGGCGAGGCGGGGACGGACCGGGCCCGAGCCGGGCCGTCCCCGCCGGCTCAGCCGTTGAGGTACCTCCACTGCCCCTCCGAAGCGACCTCGACCGCGCCGTCGACCACCGCGATGGCGGTGTCGTCGTCGATCGCGTAAGCCGGACCGCCGAGCCCGGCCGCCCACTTCTCCGCGGCCGCCATCGTGTTCTCCGGCAGCATCGGGTGGTCGACGTGCGGGAAGATCGAGAAGTCGACGACCCCGAGCGTGGTGTCGTCGCCCGACGGGGGCGTCCACTCGACGAAGTCCTGACCGATGCGCGGTGTCAGCACCATGCTGCCCGCGCTCATCCCCACGTACACCGTCTCGGTCAACGACGGCAGGAGCCCGGCGAAGCCGGACTCTCGCATCCAGTGGCTCAGGTACAGGGCGTCGCCGCCCGACACGAGCAGGACGTCGGCGTCCCGGACCAGCGGCACCCAGTGCTGCTCGTCGATCGAGGGCAGCGCGGTGAGCTCCAGGACGCCCACGGACTTCCAGCCCAGCTCGGTCATGGGCTCGTCCGACCGGCCGGCGATGAACCTCCACGCCCCGGTTCCTGGTCCCACCTGGGGGTGCCCGTACATCGCCGTCGGGATGCAGAGGGCGCGGCACTCGGCGACCGGCCGGCCGAGAAGACCGAGCAGCGCGTCGCGGATGGTCGAGTTCCTGATGCCTGCCGAGGTGAGCAGCAGTCGCATGACAGCTCCTGGGTGGACGAGGGTCGGACGAGAACGAGACCATCCGTAGACCTGGTTCGACCAGGAGATTCATCGGTCACGTCTCGCGACCTGGGCGCGACCGCACTAGCGTCGGCACGGTCGGTACCAGCCGCACAAGGAGGACAGGCGATGGGTCTCTTCGGCCGACGTACACCGCCCCCCGCCCGCCCAGTCACCCTGGAGCAGTCTGCCGAGCCCGCCCGGAGCCCGGCGTCCCGGCTGTGGTCCGACGGGTTCGGCCGCGTCGGCACCCGGTCGCTGCAGATCCTCGCGGTCGTCGCGGTCGTCGTCGTCTTCGGGTACGTGGGCACCCGCCTGACCCTCGTCGTCATCCCCGTGCTCATCGCGCTCGTGCTGGCGGCAGCCATCTCCCCGCTGGTGTCGTTCCTGCGCCGCCGCGGGTGGCCCTCGCTGCTGGCGACGTGGGTCGCGCTCCTGGCCCTGGTCGCGCTGCTGTCCGCGATCGTGTGGCTCGTGGTGCGGGCCGTCGTGGACCAGTGGGACGAGCTGGTCCGGCAGGCGCTCGACGGCTTCGACTCCCTCGAGGCCTACGTCCAGGACCTGCCCTTCGACATCACCGACGAGCAGATCGCGTCGGTGCGGGAGTCCGCGTTGAACCTGCTGCAGTCCGACGCCGTGGGTTCCGGCGCCATCGCGGGCGTCTCCCAGACCGCCGACTTCATCGCGGGCTTCTTCATCATGATCGTCGTCCTGTTCTTCTTCCTGAAGGACGGGCCGGCGATGTGGGAGTTCCTGCTGCGACCCTTCGAGGGCCATCGCTACGAACGCGGGCAGCGCGTGGGCAGCGCAACCGTCAGCACGCTCGGCGGCTACGTGCGCGGCACGGCGATCGTGGCGCTGGTCGACGCGATCGGCATCGGGATCGGCCTCGCGATCGTGGGCGTGCCGCTCGTCGTCCCGCTGTCCGTGCTCGTCTTCCTGCTCGCGTTCATCCCCCTGGTCGGCGCCACGGTGGCCGGCATCCTCGCGGCCCTGGTCACGCTCGTCGCCGTCGGGCCGGTCGAGGCACTCGTCGTGGTCGCGATCGTCATCGCCGTGAACCAGCTCGAGGGCGACTTCCTCCAGCCGATCGTGATGGGCCGGACCCTGCGCCTGCACCCGCTCGTCATCCTGTTCGCCCTGACCGCGGGCACGGTGCTCGCCGGCATCACCGGCGCCGTCCTCGCCGTGCCGGTCGCAGCGTCGATCTGGCGTGCCATCCAGGTGTGGGACGGGCCCGACCTGCCGGCCCGCTTCGCCCGGCAGAAGCGGCCCGAGACGGTGACCAGTGTTCGAGATGAGAAATCCTGAGGCCTTCCGGCGCGCCCGACGATCGTGGTCAGATGTCGCCCATGATCCCGCAGACGACCCGGAGCACGGCCTCGCTGGAGAGCCACACCGGGCTCACCTCCCTGACCGAGATCACCAGCAGCCCGGACCCCCAGGAGCACTACGCCCGGTTGCGTGCGCAGTGGGGCCCGGTGGCGCCGATCGAGATCGAGCGCAAGGACGACGTCGTGATCCCGGCGTGGCTGGTCCTGGGGCACTCCGAGAACTGTCACGTGATGCGCTCCGAGTTCGACTTCAGCAGGAACGCGGCCAACTGGCGGTGGAACGCCGAGAACCTGCTGCCCGCCGGCACGGCGATCGGCACCTACACCCCGGCGGAGCCGCGCCCGACGGCTTTCTACCACGACGGCGACGAGCGGAAGCGGCTGCGCGAGCCGCTGGACGACGCCCTGGCCGCCCTCGACGAGCGGGTGGTCCGCGAGCGGACCACGGACATGTGCGAGCGCGTCATCGACCGGATGGGCCCGTCCGGGAGCGGTGACCTGGTCAAGGCCTACTGCCGGCCCATCGGGTTCCTCGCGATGACCACCACGCTCGGGTTCGACCTGGAGACCGGGGCCATGCTCATGGCCGACGCCGCGGCCCTGGTGAGCGGCGACGGCGACCAGGTCGCCCAGGCCCAGGCGAACACCGCGGCGATCGTCCTGGAGCACATCCGCCAGCGGCGGGAGGACGGCGGGCAGGACCTGGTCTCGTACCTCGCGGTCCACAAGAACTTCGCGCACGACGGCGAGATCGCCAGCAGCGCGATCGTGCCCGTCAGCGCGGCGGCCATCTTCCTCACCGCGTGGATCACGCAGACGCTGCACCAGATCCTGGCGGACCGGAGCCTCGCCGCCCGGGTCGCCGGCGGCCGCCTCACGCTCGACGGCACGCTCGACGAGGTCCTGTGGCGCAGGTCCCCCATCGCCCAGTCGCCCGCGCCGCGGTTCGCCCTCACGGACATGGAGCTCGGCGGGCACCGGATCCGCAAGGGCGACGCCCTGGTCCTGGCGATCGCCGCGGCGAACCGGGATCCGGCCGTGCACACCGGCGACGTGTGGGACGAGGTCGACAACCGCTCCCACCTGTCCTGGGGCACCGGGCCGCACGCCTGCCCGGCACCCCGGCTGGCCCGGCTGATCGCCCGCACCGCCGTCGACCAGCTCCTGCGGCACATGGACGTGCAGCTGACCGGGTCACCCGGTGACCTGCCCTGGGCGTCCTCGGCGTGGGTGCGGCACGCCGAGCGGCTCCCCGTGACCTGGCGGGCCGCCGACCACGGCGTGGGAGACGCTGCGGCTACGCCGCAGCGAGCCCCTGGGTGAAGAACCCGGTCAGCTTCTCGACGACCGGTCCGACGAACCCGGGCCTGTCGTAGAGGTCGACGTGGCTGGCGCCCTCGATCCAGTGGAGCTCCTTGGGCTCGTGCGCCTCGGCGAAGGCGAGGGTGCCCATGTGCTTGGTCACCGCCTCCGTCCCCTGGACGACGAGCAGCGGTCGCGGCGCGATCAGGCCGACGAACCGGAACTGGTCGGAGGTCGCGATGCGGTCGACGCTCGACCAGGTGAACTCCGTGGCGGAACGCGGGTGCGCGCCTCGCTCCGTGCGGTAGTACTCGAAGCCCTCGAAGCCGTGCCGGCCGCCGAGCGCCCGGGCCTCCTCCGCGGTTCCCGGGAAGACCGGGAACATGCCCGTGCCCTCGCCGCGCGCCTCGGCGGTACGGGCGACCGCGGCGGCGTCGAGCATCCCCTGGACGACGGTCGAGGGCTGGGACCCGTCGGCACCCTCGCGGAACTGGCGCCCGACGTCGACGCCGCTCACGGTGGCCAGTGCTCGCACCCGGTGGTCGCCCGCCGTCGCCGCGATGCCGTAGCCGCCCGAGGCGCAGATGCCGAGCATCCCGATCCGCCCGGCGTCCACCTCGGGGCGGGTGGCGAGGTACGAGACCGCCGCCTTGAGGTCCTCGACGCGGTGGGCGGGATCCTCGAGCCCGCGCGGCAGCCCACCGCTCTCGCCCTGGTAGGCGGCATCGAAGGCGAGGGTGACGAAGCCCTGCTCGGCCAGACGCGCCGCGTACGTCCCGGCGGTCTGCTCCTTGACGCCGGTCCCGGGGTGTCCGACCACAACCGCGGGGACCGGGGCGGCGGCGTCGGACGACGGAAGGTAGAGGTGGCCGGCGAGGGAGATGCCGGCGCTGTCGAAGATGACGTCTGTTCGGTTCATGCGACCAGGTTGTGCCGCTCGCTCGCTCCGCAACAGCGTCGGGTTCCTCCCGGGGAAGGATCCTGCCCTCCCACGCCGTCCCGCACGCTCGCAGAATGGTCCGTATGACCCCACCCGTCGATCCGGAAGAGCTCGGTGCGTTCCTCAAGGCCCGCCGGGCCGAGCTCGATCCCCACGCCGCCGGCCTCCCCGAGACCCTGTCCCGGCGCAAGGTGCCCGGGCTGCGCCGTGAGGAGGTGGCCCAGCTCGCGGCGATCAGCGTGGACTACTACACCCGCCTCGAACAGGGTCGCGTCGCCGCGTCCGCCTCGGTGCTCGCCACGCTCTCGTCGGCCCTCCGCCTCGACGAGGACCAGCAGCGCTACCTCTACGAGGTCGCCGGCAAGGCCGATGCCCGGCCCCGTCGCCGCCGTGCCCGGCAGGCCCTGCGCCCGGCGATGCGGCGGCTGCTCGACCAGCTCACCGACACGCCGGCGATCGTGCTCGGCAAGCGCATGGACGTCCTCGCCTGGAACGCCGCGGCGGTCGCCCTCTTCGTCGACTTCGGCGAGATCCCCGCGCCGCGGCGCAACTACGTCCGCCTGCTCTTCACCGACCCGACCGTTCGCGCGCTCAACGTCCGGTGGGAGCACGACGCGCGGGACGCCGTCGCCGCGCTGCGCATGGAAGCCGCCGCCGACCCCGACGACCCCGAGCTCGCCCGGCTCGTCGGCGAGCTCGCCGTGGCCGACCCCGACTTCCGCCGCTGGTGGGCCGAGCACCGCGTGAACAGTGCCACGTACGGCACCAAGCAGTACCGGCACCGCGTGGTCGGCGACCTGACGCTCGACTGCGACACCTGGTCCAGCCCGGACGGCAGCGGGCAGCGGCTGATGGTGCTCACCGCCGAGGCGGGGTCGCCGTCCGACGAGGCGCTGCGCATCCTGGCCTCGTGGACAGCGTCCGCGGAGGCAACGAGCGCGGCCACGGAGTCGGCGTGACGGCGCCCTGGACCGCAGCCACGCAGGCGGTGCTCCGCGACGCGTTCTCCCTGCACCTCTCGGCCGGCCCCGCCGGCCCGGACGCCCTTGAGGTCGAGGTCGGCATGGTGCTCGTCGACGGCGAGCTCTACGTCCGGTCGCAGCGGGGCACGACGTCGCAGTGGTATCGCGCCGCGATCCGCCACGGCGAGGGACGCGTGCGCGTGGCCGGCGAGACCGTCGCGGTCCGCTTCGAGCCCGCGGCGCCAGAGGCCGCGCCAGCGGTGGACGCGGCGTACCGGAGCAGGTACGGGGCGCCCGCCTCCTTCGCCGTCGGCCGGACAGCCCGCGCCGCGACCCTGCGCATCTCTCCGGCGTGACGACTCCGGTCGGGCCACACCCCCGCCGGAGACCGGCGCCTCACCCCGCCCGCGCCAGGTCCAGCACCCAGTTCTGGCCCAGCAGGTCGTGGCCGAAGCTGTGGTGCGGTTCCTCGTCGGCGAGCGTGAAGCCCACGGCCTCATAGATGTGCCGCGCCGAGGCGAGCACGTCGTTGGTCCACAGGGTCACGCGCTCGTAGCCGGCAGCCCGCGCGAACGCGAGGCACTCCTCGACCAGGCTCCGGCCCAGTCCCAGCCCGCGGGCCTCGGGCGCGACCAGCAGGATCCGAAGCTTGGCGGTACCCGGCTCGTCGCCCGTCACCAGGAAGACGCAGCCGGCGCGCTCGCCGTCCACCTCGGCGATCCACCCCGCCTCGGTGCGGGGGTCGTGGTCCGCGGCATAGTCGGCGACGATCCGGGCGACGAGGGCCTCGAAGGCCGTGTCCCAGCCGAACTGGCGGTGGTAGGTCTCGCCGTGCGCCATCACCACCCAGCCCAGGTCGCCGGGCTGGTCGGCGCGACGCACGTGCACCTCGGGCCGCCGGTCTTGCTGCTGCATGCTGTCCTCCCGCTGGCTACTGACACGACTGTTTCAGTGGCACTAGGCTAACCGCATGCCCGACGCCGAACCAGGCCCGTCCGCACGCCAGGTCGAGCTGCTGGAGGCTGCGTACGCGTACGCGCTGGCCAACGGCCTGGCCGACCTGTCCCTGCGCCCCCTGGCCACGGCCATCGGGTCGAGCCCGCGCGTGCTGATGTTCCTGTGGGGCAGCAAGGACGGCCTGATCAAGGCGCTCCTGCGCCGGGCGCGCGAGGACGAGCTCGGGTTCCTGGCCCGCCTGGACCGGGCCGACGGCAGGGCGCCCGCGGACCTGGCCGGAGCGGTCGAGCTGGTCTGGTCCTGGCTGGCCGCCGCCGAGCGCCGGCCGCTGCTGCGCCTGTGGGCCGAGGCCTATGCCCGCTCGCTCGTGGAACCCGACGGGCCGTGGGCCGGGTTCGCACGCACCACGGTGGACGACTGGCTCGGGGTCCTGGCCGCTCGCCAGCCCGCGCCCGAGCGGGACGCCCCTGACGGAGCGGCGCGCCGCACGCTCGCCCTCGCCGTGCTCCGGGGCGCCCTGCTCGACCTGCTCGCCACCGACGACGAGCCCCGGGTCACCGGGGCCGTCGCACTCCAGCTCAGCCTGCTGCGGGCGTCTCGCTGAGCCCGGCCGCCAAGCCGGCCAGCACCTCGGCCGCCGCGCGCGGCCGGACCAGCCACGACAGGTGGCTGGACGCGAGGGTGTGCACGTCGTACGGGTTGCCGGGCGTGAGCGCGTCGCCCTCCCGGATCATCCGGTCCTGCATCGCGGGCGGGATGCTCGTGTCCGCGTCCAGCCGCACGTACGAGCGGGGGATCGTGCCCCAGGTCTCCGCCTGGGCGCGGTCCTCCGACGTGCCCACGTCGAGGTTCTCGTCCGGCTGGAACGTGGTGAGGAACGTACGGAGCTCGTCGTCAGTACCGTCGGCGAGGAACGCCTCCTTCAGGCCGGCCAGCACCGCCGGGTCGGCCGTGCGGAAGTTCGCACGCAGCAGGCCCAGCGCGGCCGGGTCGCCGGCGACGACGGCCGCGAGCGCCCCCGCGTCGACGTCGGCCATCTCGGGCTGGGCGTAGTAGGCGCCCACCTCCAGGTCGACGGGTGCCCAGGCGGAGACGTAGACGATGCGGTCGACCAGGTCGGGGCGGGCGTTGGCGACGGCGGTCACGGTGATGCCGCCCCTGCTGTGGCCGACCAGGATCACCGGGCCGTTCTTCCTGGCACGTTCGAGGACCTCGATGACGCGTGCCGCGTTGTCGGCGAGGGTCACGCCCTTGATGGCGCCGGGCGTGGTGGCGAGGCCGGCCAGGTCCTGCGGCGCCTGGTACGCGGCCGGGTAGGTGGCCTCGAACCCGTGGCCGGGCAGGTCGACCGCCGCGGAGCGGTGCCCGTGCAGGGCGAGCTCGGCCTGCAGCGGCGCGAACGAGAACGAGTTGGCGAAGGCGCCGTGGACCAGCACGAACGTGGGTGACATGGCGCCAGATGCTACCCAGGCGGCGCGGTCAGCCGCCGGGATTTTCGAGGAAGGCCTCCATCCCGCCGCCGTCCGCGAGCCCGATGATGTTGCCCGCCGGGTCGGTGAACCAGGCGCCGTCGCCGCCCTCCATGAACCCGCGCACGATGCCCTTCTCGTCCTGGTCGAAACCCTCGTAGTGCTGGAAGGTCACGCCCTGGGCGGCGAGCTCGTCGACCACCTCGTCGACGTCGTCGACCGTCAGGTGCATGACGGTGAACGGCGCGGGGACGTGGTCGTCCTTCTGGTAGACGAAGACGGCGGCGCCGTCGCCGAGGTCGAGCACGATGCCGGCCCCCTCGTCCAGGGTCGACACGCTCAGCCCGAGCGTGTCGGCGTAGAACGCGCGCGCCGCGTCGATGTCGTTCGCCGCGAACGTCGGCAACACATTTCGTACGTTGACCATGGCTGTCTCACTCCTTCGTGATCACCGGCAACCGCACGGCGGGTTCCCGTCGGGAGCACCGGACCCTTTCCACACTGCCACCGTGGTGCGCGGGCGCAAGCGGCCGACGGGGGTCGGCCCGGACATCACCCGCGGGCGGGCGTGGCCTGTAGCCGGACCGGGCGCCAGGTCGGGACCGACGGCGCCTACTGGCCCACGCGCCCGTCGATGCGTTCGCGCAGGATGTCGGCGTGCCCGCAGTGCCGCGCGTACTCGACGATCTGCGACACGATGCCGTCCCGGAGCTGGAGGTCCCCGCCGTCGGGCCCGAGGTCGGAGGCGCCGACGTTCCAGCTCTCGAGGTCGGTGACGGTGTCGAGGTAGCGGTCGGTGGCCGCCATCTCGGTGTGCCACTGCCGCCAGGCGTCCTGGGCGACGGCCGGGTCCGCGACGGCGCCGTTCCAGTCGGCGTCGCGGTCGTCGTCGGTCCGGTAGAGCGGCGGCGCGTCCTCACCGGCCATCACCCGCCGCAGGTGCCGTTCCCCGTCGGCGAGGTGCCGCACCAGCCCGAGCAGGGACATGGTGGACGGCGGCGCGGACCGGCGGGCGAGCTGCTCGGCGTCGAGCCCCGTGCACTTGAGCTCCAGGGTGAGCCGGTAGTAGCGGAGGTAGTCGAGCAGCATGGCGCGCTCGTCGCCGGGCGGGACGTCGGTCTCGCGGGGGTCGTCGTCGGGGTCCACCCACATGTCGGGGAAGACGGTCGACCCGGTCCACCGGGTCGCTGGAGGCGCTTCGGCGTCGTGCTCCGTGGGTTCCATACGATCCAGGGTGGACCGTGCCGGAGCCTCGGGCCACGGGATTTTCCGCCGGGCCGCCCGGCTAGGGCGCGGTCCCGGCCGATGCCCGCATCACGGCCCGCCGCTCCGTGGGCCGGCTGACCTCGACGAATCCGGCGGCCTCGAACATGCCGACGGTTCCGACGTAGAGGTCGCCGCTCCCCACCTTCCCGTCGGGACGGGGCAGCAGCGGGTAGCCCTCGACCGCCGTCGCGCCGCGGTCCCGCGCGAAGCCGAGCGCGGCCCGTGCCAGGGCGGTCCCGATCCCTTGCCGACGGTGGCCTTTCCGGGTGACGAAGCAGGTCACGGACCACACGGTCGCGTCGTCGCGGTCCTCGTCCCGGCCGGTCCAGACCAGGCGGGACGTACGCAGCCGCGGGTACGCGGTCCGCGGTTCGACGGCGCACCAGCCCACGGGCTCACCGTCCAGGTAGGCGACGAGTCCGGTGGTCGACGCCGCCTGCGCGTCCCCGCACCCGGTCTGCTCCGCGAGCGCGCGCTGCCGTTCCGGGCCGCCGAGGGCGTCGAACTCCGCGTTGGTGAACTTGAACCACTGGCACTGGCACCACTGCGGGGTGCCGCGCTCCCCGAACACCGCCTGGAGGTCGTCCCACGACACCTCGTTGGCGGGGTGGACGACGATCTCACGCGGTTGCGTCGCGGTCATGCGGCCAGGGTAGAGGGCGCCCGGCTAGGGCGCGGTCCAGGCCGCCGCGCCGCCGCACGCCGCGAGCTCCTCGCCGTCGGCGAGGACGCGCACGTCGAACCACGTGCCGGCGGCGACGTCGAGGTCGGAGCCCGGTGCGGTGAGGTTGACCTCGGCGTCGTGCCGGTCCTCGTCGGCCGAGATGGTCCGGGTGTGCGTGAACCCGGCGTCGTCCTCCCGGGCGTCGACGCTGCCCGTGCCGATGTCCCAGGACCGGGAGACCATCGGTTCCTCGCCGGCTCCCGGCCGGACGTCGAGCTCGACCCGGTACCCGGTGTCGCGCGCCGACGGGTCGCTGGCCCACGCGATCGTCGCGCCCGGGCTCACCGAACGGGTCTCCCGGACGGTCCACAGCCGGCGCTCCCGGTTGATCGACACGGACGCGGCCGGCGTGATCTCTCCGCCGGTCAGGGCTGGTCCGGCGTGCTCCAGCTCGCACAGGGGCTCGCCGACCAGGCTCTCACCGCTCCCGCTGCTGATCGGCACGCAGTAGCCGATCCCGAGCACGCAGGTGACTGCCGCCGCCACGTGCACGGCGACGCGCGACCGCCGCGGGAGGTCGGGCACCTCGCGCACCACGACGGTCCGCACGATCGAGTCGGCGAAGGTCTGCCGCCTCGCGTGCCAGAGGGGTCGCAGGTAGCCGATCAGGAGGATCGCGTCGAGCACGTGCAGCACCCAGCGCGCCGACGTCCGCCACAGCCCGGCCGGCCGGTGGTCGTCCTCGCGGACCACCCTGATGCCGGTCACGAGCCTGCCCGGGGTCCAGCCCGTCAGCGCCTGGAGCACCAGCAGGGCCACGAGGGCCGCGACCGGAACGAGGACCAGGGGACCGCTCGACCAGCTCTCGGTGCCGGCCGCGCCGAGCACGGGTGTGAGCGTGACGGGAGCGAACCCCACGCCGAGCGCCAGCCAGGTGACACCGGCCAGGATCGCGTCGTCGAGGATCGCCGCGACGACGCGCTGTCCCCACGAGGCATACGCCGGCCCGTCGACGGCGGTCGGCGGCCCGGGCGCGACGTCGGGCGCTACGGCCACCCCAGACGGCGCGACGGCCACCCCCGACGGCGCGGCGTCCGGCGACGCGCCGCCGCCGGACGCGGACCCGTCGCCGGCCCTGGACCCTGCGCTGCTCACCATCCCTGGATCATGGCAGCGCGGGTGCCCGTCCGCCAGGAATCACGCCTGGTAGCGGTACGCGTCCCAGGCGCCGAGGAGGTACTGGATGCCCAGCGCCCGGTCGTACAGCCCGTACCCGGGGCGAGGCTTGTTCGTGGTGTTCTCGTCCCACAGGTGGCGGCCGTGGTCGGGCCGGATGTAGCCCTGGTAGTTCGCCTCGGCGTACGCCTTCATGATGCCGGTGGTGTCGACGCTGCCCTCGCACGCGCGGTGCGCCACCTCGGTGAAGTCCCCGTTGTCGAAGTGCTTGATGTTGCGCACGTGCGAGAAGTGGATGCGGTCCATGAACGTCTTGACCGCGTCGACGGGGTCCTGCTCCGGGTTGGCCGAGAAGCTGCCCAGGCAGAGCGTCAGGCCGTTGTACGGGCTCGGGTTCAGGTCGAGCACGCGCGCGATGCCCTCCTTGGTCGAGACCACGCGCGGCCAGCCGAAGACGTCGAAGGGCGGGTCGTCCGGGTGCACGCCGAGCTTCACGTCGACCTCCTCGCAGGTGGGGATCACCGCGTCGAGGAAGTACTTGTAGTTCGCGTACATGTCGTCGTGCGTCACGCCCTCGTACGCGGCGTTGAGCTCGCTGAAGCTCGCCAGCCGCTCCGGCTCCCAGCCCGGGAGGGTCAGGCCGTGGGTGTTGGCCTCCATGTCGGCGATCAGGCTCTCGGGCGACATCTTGTCGACCACGGCCTTCTCGTAGAACAGCGCGGTCGAGCCGTCGGGCAGCGGGTGCCACAGGTCGGTGCGCAGCCAGTCGAAGACCGGCATGAAGTTGTAGCAGACCACCTTCACGCCCGACTGCCCCAGGCGGCGGATCGTCGTGATGTAGTTCTCGATCGCCTCGTCGCGGCTCAGCCCGAGCACGGTGCGGCCGAGCTTGATCGACTCGTGCACGTTGACGGACTCGACCACCTCGGCGTCGAAGGTCTTCGTGATGCCCTGGGCGCGCGCCGCGTCGGACAGGCCCGTGATCTTCGCGATCTCGGCGTCGATCTCCGCCTGCTCCCACACCTCACCGGCCTGCTTGTGGTGCAGGCTCCACACGATGGTCTCCACGCCAGGGATCTGGCGCACGTGATCCAGGGTCACGGTGTCGTTGCCCTCGCCGTACCAGCGGAAGCCCATCTTCACAGCGGTTCTCCTCGTCGTCGTTGTCCAGCCGCTCTTGTATACATCATGCCCGCCCCGGCGGGCGGGGCGGGCACGATGCTCACGGAGTGGTTGGCGGGATGGTTCGCGGAGCGCCTCCGGAGGGCGCCCCGGACGGCTCAGAGAGCCGTGAGACGCAGCCGCATCCGAACCGGTGCGGCGTGCAGCTGGGCGTTCGGCAGCACCCCCGGCCCGCAGGCCGCGCTGCCCACGCCGTGCTGGGCGGCGTCGACGTGCAGCCACAGCCGGCCGTCCGGCACGAGCTCGTGCGGGTGCGCCGCACGGTCGAGCGCCTCGTCGGACCACGGCCGCAGCGACAGCTCGAACCCGACCTGCGGCCGGCCCCCGACGGTCAGCTCGCCCGAGTCGATCCGCAGCCCGGAGCCGTCCGCGAACGACACGGCCGCGCTCGTGACGCCGCGCCGGGCCCCGTTCTCCTGCGGGTGCGTGTACCGGGTCTGCCAGTCGGCGACCGTGTGCTCCCACGCGCCCCCGAGCGCCGCCACCTTCGAGTCCGCGTACGACTCGTCCGGGCCGAGGCCGGTCCAGCGCACGCCGGCCTCCGCGGCCCGCGGCTCGTCGAGGGCCAACAGCAGGCCGAGCCGCGCGACGCTCTGCGGCGACGGACCCTCCGGCCGGAGGTCGAGGATCAGATCCACGGCGTCCGGCGCGTCGGTCACCGGCTGCCAGCGGTAGCGCGTGGCAAGACCCGTACGGATCGCCGGTCCTGCAACACGCCCGTCGATCTCCAGCGCCCCGTCGTCCGTGACCCCGACGCCGGCGATGCGCTCACCGAGCAGGGTCAGACCTGCCCGGTGCCAGACCTGCGCGTCGGACCGCTCCCCTCGGCCGGGGCGGCGGTCGTTGTCAGTCGAGGCCCGCCAGGCGTCGGCGCGGAAGACGTGCACCGCACGGCCGCCGAGCTCCTGGAGGCCACCCCGGCTGTCGAACCGGGCCGGACCGGCCCGGAACCCGCCGTCGGCCTCCACCGTGACCCGGCCGGCCGGAGCCGCGAGCGGCGCAGGCTCCACGAGAAGGAGCTGACCCGCGCCGAGCACGAAGCCAGGCTCCAGCCACCCGTCCTCGAGCGCGTCCGGCTTCTCCTGGACCGCGCGCAACGTCCACCAGACCGGCGCGTCGCCGGGCTCGGGCAGGGCGAGGTCCGCCGGCGGCCGGACGACGGCCTCGGTACCGGCGTCGAGTGCCAGCTCGAGGGTCCCGGCCGCGAGCTCCTCGTCGCCGCGGTGCAGCGTCCAGCGGAGCTCCGCGTGGCTCGTGTCCCTGAAGACGTAACGGTTGCGGACCAGCAGCGAGCCGTCGTCCCGGGCGTCGATGCGGATCGGGGCGAACACCGCCGCCGTCTCCAGCAGCCCCGGCGAGGGCGTGCGGTCCGGCAGGAGCAGGCCGTCCGCGATGAACGTGCCGTCGTGGAGACGTTCACCGAAGTCGCCGCCGTACGCCGAGAACAGGACACCGTCGTCGTCGGTGCGGGTCAGGCCGTGGTCGATCCACTCCCAGATGAAGCCGCCGAGCAGGCGCGGGTACCGGTCGAAGAGGGCGTCGTAGTCGGCGAGGCCGCCCGGACCGTTGCCCATCGCGTGCGCGTACTCGCACTGGAGGAACGGCATGGCCCGGCGGCGGACGTCGGCGTCGGCGCGCTCGAACGGCGGCTCGATGCCCTGGCCGATGAGATCGACCTCCTCGCTCTCGGCGTACATCCGGGAGTACACGTCGACGTGGTCGCTCGACCGGTCGCCCTCGTAGTGGACGGGACGTGCCGGGTCGAGCGTGCGGATGGCGCCGGCCATCGCGGCGAGGTTGCGGCCGACCCCGGCCTCGTTGCCGAGCGACCACATGATGATGCTCGCGTGATGGGCGTCGCGGCGCACCATCCGGGTCACCCGGTCCACGAGCACCTCGGTCCACTCGGGGTCGTCGACCGGGTTGCCGACCCAGCCGTCGACCTCGAACCCGTGCGTCTCCAGGTCGTTCTCGTCGATGACGTAGAGCCCGTGGCGGTCGCACAGGTCGAGGAAGTGCGGGTGCGGCGGGTAGTGGCTCGTCCGGACGGCGTTGATGTGGTGCCGCTTCATGAGCAGCACGTCCTCGAGCATCCGCTCGGGTGTCACCGAGCGCCCGCGCAGCGGGTCGAACTCGTGCCGGTTGACGCCACGGAGCTTGATGGGCCGCCCGTTGACGAGGAACACGCCGTCCTCGATCGAGATGGTGCGGAAGCCGACGGCGAGCGTCACCGTCTCGGTGTCCGTGGTGACGACGACGTCGTAGAGCCGCGGCCGCTCGGCGCTCCACGGCTCGACGGCCGCGCGCAGCTCCTCGCCAGCCGCTCCCTCGACGCCCAGCTCCGGCACCACGACCCGCGCGGCGACGGCGTCCGCGCCGGGCAGGATCGTCGCGGCGTCCACGCGCAGCGTGCCGACGCCGGTCACGTGGTCGTAGTCCGCATGCACACGGATGTCGTCGAGGGCACCGTCCGGGCGGTGCTCCAGCGTGACGCCGCGGAAGATGCCCGAGAGCCACCACTGGTCCTGGTCCTCGATGTACGACATGGCCGACCACTGGGTGACGCGGACGGCCAGCAGGTGCTCGCCGCCCTGCCGCAGCCGACCCGTGAGATCGATCTCCGTGGGCAGGCGAGAGCCGTGCGACGTGGCGAGCAGCTCGCCGTCGAGCGCCACCTGGAACCAGGAGTCCACGCCCTCGAACCGCAGCAGCGTGCGGCCGCCGTCCGGCCAGTCGGCGGGCAGCCGCAGCGTGGTGCGGTACTCGCCCGTCGGGTTGTCGTCCGGCACGTGCGGCGGCTCGACCGGGAACGGGAACAGGACGTTGGTGTAGGCGGGCGTTCCGTATGGCCAGGCGTCCGGGGCTCCGGCGAGCTGCCAGTGCCCGGGTACGGACACACGGTCCCAGTCGTCGCCGGGTTCCGCACGGTCCACGCCTGTGTCGGGGCGCGGGAACAACCGGAACCGCCACTCGCCGTCGAGCGAGACGGCGGCGGCGCTGGAGGCGCCGGCCGGAGGGCGGAATCGCGGTGCGACGACACCGTCCGGCGTGGCGACGGACTCGTGGGTGATGGTCATGACTCCTCCAGCGGCGTCGGGTGGGGAAGCGCGAGCGAGCGCCGGTCGCGACGGTACCCCGCCTCGTCCTGCCGGCTGCCTCCCGTTGTCAGATCATGGACAGATGGCCAGCTTGCTGCACGCCGTCCGCTCCCTCGTCGCACCGCTGACGCGCACGCGGCTCTTCCGCGCCGCCGGCCCCGTGGTGCTGCCGCCCGCCGAGCGCGCGCTCGCCTGGGCCTCCGGCGGCCGGCTGCAGATCAGCGCGTTGCTGGTGCCGTCCCTGGTGCTGCACTCGACCGGGGCGCGGTCGGGCAAGCGGCGCGACACCTACCTCATGTACACGCCCGACGGGCGGGGCCGGGGAATCGTCGCGGGCTCGGCGTTCGCCCAGGGCCGGCACCCCGCGTGGACGTACAACCTGCTGGCCCACCCGGACGCGAGCATCAGCGTGCACGGCCGCCGCATCCCGGTGCGCGCGACGCTCGTGGAGGACGGCGAGCGCGACGCGGTCTGGGCGCAGATCGAGAGGCAGTGGCCGGGCTACCGCCAGTACGAGCGGGCGTCCGGCCGGGTGGTACGCCTCTTCCGGCTGGAGCGGCCGGACCGGGCGTAGCCTCGTCGGCATGGCTTACGACCTGGAGCTGGCCGACGAGATCCGGCACGCCCTGGCCGGCGAGGACGGGCTGTCCGAGCGGCGTATGTTCGGCGGGCTGTCGTTCCTGGTGGGCGGCAACCTCGCCGTGGCGGTGCGCGGCGACGGGCTGCTGGTCCGGGTCGGGGCCGACGACGCCGAGAAGCTGGCGCGCACCACGGCGGCCCAGCGCGCGGTGATGGGCGCCCGCGTGATGGCGGGCTGGCTGGACGTCCCGGCGGACGCCGTCGCGACCGAGGCCGAGCTCGGCACATGGGTGCGGCGTGGGGTGAGCTGGGCCCGGACGCTGCCGGCCAATTAGCGCTTCCGTCAGCCCTGCTGCCGCGCCAGCATCTCGCCGATCACGCGCGCGCCCTCCGGGAACGCGCCCGGGTTCGGCCCCGAGTAGTTGAGCCGCAGGTAGGCGCCGGTCGGCTCGGCCGGGAACCACTCGTCGCCCGCCGCGATGATCACGCCCGCCGCCTCGCAGTCCCGGACCAGGCGGGCGACGTCCGTCGTGTCGGGGAACCGCACCCAGAGGTTCAGGCCGCCCCGGGGCACCGACTCGACGCGCGCCTCCGGGACGTGCTCCCGCAGCGCACCGAGCAGCAGGTCACGCCGGCCCGCGAGCTGCTGGCGCAGCCCGCGCAGGTGGGTGCGCCAGGCGGGCTGGGTCACGACGTCGAGCGCGACGGCCTGCAGCATGCCGCTCACGTACATGGACTCGGCCTGGGCGCCGGCGAGGATGCGGTCGCGGGCCGGTCCCCGGGCGACGAGCCCCGCGACCCGCACCGCCGGCGAGACGCTCTTGGCCAGGGAACGCAGGTAGACCACGTGGCCGTTGTCGTCTCGGGTCGCGAGCGGCACCACGTCCTCGGCGATGCCGAAGTCGTGTGCCCAGTCGTCCTCGATCACGTACGCGCCGTGCTGCCGCGCGAGCCGGAGCACCTCGTCGGAGAGCGCGGCCGTCCAGCGGGCCCCGCTCGGGTTGGCGAAGTGGGGCTGCGCGTACAGGGCGCGCGCCCCGGTCTGCTCGAACGCGCGCGCGAGCGCCTCCGGGTCCGGGCCCTCGGGACCGCTGGGCACGGGGACGACCCGCACCCCGACCTGGTCGGCCGCGAGCAGGGCGCCCCAGTAGGTGGGCGACTCCACCAGCAGGGGCCGGCCCTCACCGACCAGGGCACGGAAGGTGATGCTGAGGCTGCTCTGGCTGCCGGGGAAGACGACGACGTCGCTCGGCGCGGGCGGCGCGACGCCGACGGGCGCCGCGGCACCCACCTCGGCCGCGAACCAGGCCTGCAGCTCCGGGACCCCGGCGGCGGGCGACCGCGTCACGGCGGCCTCGCTGCGCGCCGCCCGGGTGAAGGCGGCGCGGACCAGACGCTCGGGCAGCAACTCGCGGTCCGGGTATCCCGAGTGCAGCGCGATGACGTCGTTCGGGACGGTGTGCTGGGCCCGGGACAGCTGCTGGGCGGGCTGCTGGCGGGGGCCGAGCGCCGCCGTCTGCCAGCCGAAGTCGTGGGGGCGGGCCACGCGCACGGCCCGGACGAACGTGCCGATCCCCGGCCTGGTCTCCACCACGCCCTGCGCCACCAGGGTGCGCAGCGCCTTCTGCACCGTGACCGGGCTCGCCCCGTAGCGGGCCACGAGCTCCCTGCTGGACGGCAGCCGCGCGCCGGGGGCCGCCGCCGCGATCCAGTCGTGCAGGCCGGCGACGATCCGTCCGCTGCTATCGTCATACATGACAGCCAACAGTAGCGCTACCCTCACGACGGACCGCCCGCTATCGGCCTCCCGCGCCGGACTCTGGTGGGGGCTCCTCGGGGTGCTGGCCTTCTCGTTCACCCTCCCGTTCACCCGCGTGGTCGTCGGCGACGGCGCCATGTCGCCGCTGTTCGTGTCGTGCGGGCGCGCGGTCGTGGCCGCGGTGCTGGCGTCGGCCGCGCTCGTGATCACCCGGCAGCGCCGGCCCAGCGGTCGCCAGTGGGCGCGGCTCGCCGTCGTCGCGGCCGGTGTGGTCGTCGGCTTCCCGGTGCTGACCTCGTTCGCGCTGACCACCGCGTCGGCCGGCCACGCCGCCGTCGTGATCGCCCTGCTGCCCGCCGCCACCGCGGCGCTGGTGGTGCTGCGCGGGCACGAGCGGCCCCGGGCGTCGTTCTGGGTGATGGCCGCTCTGGGCGCGGTCGCGGCGATCACGTTCGCCTCGGTCCAGGGCGACGGGTTCGGTGGCCTGCACGGGTCGGACCTGCTCCTGCTCGCCGCCGTGGCCGCGTGCGGGTTCGGCTACGCGGAGGGCGGGCTGCTCTCGCGCGAGCTCGGTTCGTGGCAGACGATCTCCTGGGCCCTGGTGCTCGCCGCGGTGCCGATGGCGCTGCTCACCACGGTCGCGGTGGTGCGGCAGCCGCCGTCGGGCTCGCCGCTCGACTGGGCGCTGTTCGGCTACCTGGGGGCCGTGAGCATGTTCCTGGGCTTCGTCGCCTGGTACCGCGGCCTCGCGATCGGCCCGATGGCGCAGGTCAGCCAGGTGCAGCTGGTCCAGCCCGTGCTGGGCATCGCCTGGGCGGCGCTGCTCCTGCACGAGCAGATCGGCTGGCCCACGGCGCTCGGCGGGGCGGCCGTCATCCTCTGCGCCGGCGTCGCCGTCCGGTCGCGCCTGCGCCAGCCCGGCTGAGGCGCACCGTCCGGCGTCGGGCAGACTGGGCGCACACCCCGACCATCCTCCGGAAGGATCCCGCATGCCCCCGATGTCCCGTCTGGGCCGCCTGTTCGCCGCCGTCGCCTGGATCGAGGCGTTCACCTGGGCCGGACTGCTGGTCGGGATGTTCCTCAAGTACGTCACCGAGACGACCGAGGCCGGGGTGTGGCTGTTCGGCCGCCTGCACGGCGGGGCGTTCGTGCTCTTCGTCGTGGTCACGCTGATCGCGGCCGTGCGGCTGCGGTGGGGCTGGTTCCGGACGCTCGTGGCGCTGGCCTCGGCGGTCCCGCCGCTGACCACGCTGCTCGCCGAGTGGTGGCTCAAGCGGACGGGCCACCTCGCCGACCCCGCCGAGCGGAAGGCCGTGCGGACGCCGGACGCGGAGCTGCAACCCACGCGGTGACGCCACTTGAACCTCACGTCGCGTGAGGGTCCAGCCTGGCGTCATGATCAACACCTACCCCGCGTTCGACGTCAGCCCCGTCCCCGTTCCCGGCCCGGACGCCCGGGCTCCCGAGCCGTTCCACGGCATCTACGGCATGCCTATGTTCGTCTCGGTGCCCACCGCCGACCTGGCCGCGTCCACGGACTTCTGGGTGCGCGGGCTCGGCTTCTTCGAGCTCTTCTCCGTCCCCGGCCAGGTGGTCCACCTGCGCCGCTGGACGTTCCAGGACGTCCTGCTGGTCCCGACGGGCCGGCCGGGCGAGGCGCCCGCGCTGGGCGTGAGCTTCTCGTGCGTGCTCGACCAGGTCGAGGAGATCGCCGCGGCCTGCGAGAAGGTGCTGCCCGGCAGCACCACCGGACCGCGGACGATGCCCTGGGGCTCGGTCGAGCTGGAGGTCGTCACGCCCGAGAACGCGCGGGTGGTCATGACGGCCGCCCGGCCGTACGACCCGGACAGCGCCGTGGCCCAGAACCTGCGGGACATGGGGATCGAGGGACCCGCGGTGTGATCCGCCTGCGAGACTGGGCGGGATGACGTACGCGAGCGCCACCGACGCGGTGCCGCCGGACGGGCTGACCGTCGGCGGCGCCGCGTCCGTCGTGGGCGTCACGGTGCGGACGCTGCACCACTGGGACGAGACGGGACTCGCCCGCCCGTCGCAGCGCACGACCGGCGGGCACCGGCTCTACGACGCCGCCGACGTCGCCCGGCTGCACCGGGTGCGCCTCTACCGTGAGCTGGGCCTGCCGGTGGCGGACATCGCGGCGCTCCTGGACGCGCCGACCGACGACGCCGAGCAGTCCCTGCGTCGGCAACGGGACGAGGTGCGCGAGCACATCGCGCGCCTGCAGCGGTCGGCGGACGCGCTGGACCGGATGATCGAGGCGCGCCGGTCCGGCGTGCTGCTCTCCGCCGAGGAGCAGGTGGCGATCTTCGGCGCGGCCTGGCAGCCGTCCTGGCCGGTTCAGGCACGGGAACGCTGGGGCGACAGCGAGCAGTGGGCGCAGTACGCCGAACGGTCGGCCGAGCGTGGTCCCGAGGACTGGCGGCTGATCGTCGAGGCCCTCGGGGCGCTGCACGCGGACCTCGCCGCGGCCGTGCGCAGCGGCGTCCGGCCCGGGAGCGAACAGGCGAACGTCCTGGCCGAGCGGCACCGGGCCTCGATGGGGGCCTACTTCGACTGCACGCACTCGATGCAGGTCTGCCTGGCCCGCTCGTACGTCGAGGACCCGGGATTCCGGTCCTTCTACGACGGCATCGAGCAGGGTCTCGCCGAGTGGCTCCGCGACGTGGTCGACGCGAACGCCCGGGCCCACGGCGTCGACCCGGCGACCGCTACCTGGGCCTGACCCCGCGCACGGGCCCTGACGGCTCGGCCTGTGTCGAAAAGCACGTGTGGCACACCGGGTCGTTGTCGTAGCATCGAGCGGTCGGCTGTGTGGCGAGCTCGCCCGGCCGGCGCACCGGACACCACGAGGAGCGAGAGATGCGGGTATTCACCGCGGGATGCGGGGCGGCCGTCGCGGCCTGCTCGGGCGGCGTCCTGACCCGCGCTAAAGCTCGCTGACCTGGCACTACGCCGTACCGCACCGACCGCTCGCGCGGTAGTGCGCGCTGCGGCCAGGCGTCGGAGGGCGGGCGCGGCATCGTCCCCTGCCCTGCCGCCCGCCGGCCCGGTGACCGATCCGCTTCGGTGACCGTGGCGCCGTCGTGCACTCGCGCGACCGTGAACGCCGGCCGGTGGCCTCCGCACGACCGGAAGCCGAGAAACCTGATGAACCCCCTGACCGAGAAGCAGATCCGCGCGTCCTTCCAGAACGCGAGCAAGCGGGAGGCCGCGCAGGCGACCCTCCCCGACCTCGACACCCTCGACTGGGAGCGCCTCGACTACCTCGGATGGCGCGACCGCAAGGCGCCGCTGTCCGCGTACGTGGTGCTCGAGCTCGACGGCGTACCGACCGGGGTGCTGCTGCGCGCCGCCGACGCCAAGGCGGGCGGCAAGCGCACCAAGGGCGTGTGCGCCTGGTGCGAGGACGTCGTCGTCACCGAGGACGTCTCCCTGTACGTCGCCCGCCGCGGCGGCGCGTCCGGACGCAACGGCAACACGATCGGGACGCTGATCTGCACCGAGTTCGCCTGCTCCCGCAACGTGCGGCGCACGCCCACGTTCACCGAGGCCGGCAACGACCCGGCCGTGCGTGAGCTGATCACCGACCGCCGCATCGCCGGTCTGCGCGAACGCGCCGCTCGGTTCGTGGCAGAGGTCGGCAGTACGCGCTGACCTTCGCGTCGGGCGCACAGGTCCCGCGGGCCTGTGCGTCCGACATCCGCGGGTGCTGCTGCCGGGACGCCCGGACCCAGGCGCACCTGTGCCGGCTCACGCCGCCACGCCGTCCTCGGCCCGGAGGCGTGCGGCGGCCGCTATCGCGGCCTCGCACCACACGACGGCGGGCCGGTCGACGGCGCCGCGCATCACGATCTGGCGGCACAGCTCGCCCAGGCCCTCGGTCGCCGCCCGCTCGGCGTCCACCCCGGGGAACATCCGGTGCACGGAGAAGACGACGGCGCGGCGGTGCGCGGCCCACTCCGAGGGGTTCGAGGCCAGTCCGTAGGTCCTGCTCTTCGTCGCGGTCATGCCCTACAGACGCGGCGACCCGGCCGATGTCACAGCACTTCGGCAACTTCCTTCGGAGCTGTCTGCCGGCGTGGCGACGTAACCTCGCCACGTGCCCCTCTCCGACCGCGAGCCCCGCCTCGACTCCGCCGACACCCCGGTCCTGTTCACCGCCTACCTGGACTACTACCGGCAGGCCGTGGACCGGAAGGTGCGCGGCCTGTCCGACGCCGACCTGCGCACCTCCCGGCTGCCGTCCGGCTGGTCGCCGCTCGAGCTCCTGATCCACCTGGTGCACATGGAGCGCCGCTGGTTCCGGTGGGGTTTTCTGGGCGAGCAGGTGGACCGGCCCTGGGGCGACCACGCAGGCCAGGACCCGCACGGGCCGTGGGCGGTGCCCGACGGCGTGGGCCCGGACGAGCTCCTCACCGCGCTGCACGCCGGGGGCGAGGCGACGCGCGAGGTGCTCGCCACCCACGACCTCGCGGAGCACGGGGCGCTCGGCGGCCGGTTCACCGAGGACCCGCCCACGCTCGCCTGGATCTGCTTCCACGTGCTGCAGGAGTACGCCCGCCACGCGGGGCACCTGGACATCGCCGCCGAGATCGCGGGTGGCGCGACGGGCGAGTAGCCGCCCGCACACGACCTGCACGGATGTTCGCCGTGGCGCACGCATCCCGCGACTAGCCTCCGGACATGCGCATCCCCGCCGAACGCCGTCCGTCCAGGTCAGCACTGCGCACAGCCCTGTGGACGACGGCGGCCGGGGTGGCCGTCGTCGCCGTCCTCGGCGTGCTCGTGGCGACCGGGACCGCCTGGCCCAACCGGATCCCGGCCGCGGCCTACGAGGTGCGAGGCGTGGACGTCTCGCACTACCAGGGCGAGATCGACTGGGACGTGCTCGCCGCGCAGGACCTCGACTTCGCGTGGATCAAGGCCACCGAGGGCGCGTCGCACACCGACCCCCGGTTCGCGGAGAACTGGGCGGCCGCGACCCGGACGGACCTGCTCGTGGGCGCCTACCACTTCATGAGCTTCGAGAGCCCGGGGGCGGAGCAGGCCGCGCACCTCGCGAGCGCGGTGCCCGCGACCCCGGGCACGCTCCCACCCGTCGTCGACCTCGAGTTCTACGGCGCCTACTTCGACGACCCGCCGGCGCCGGAGCGGGTGCGCGCGATCCTCGATCCCCTGGTCGCGGGCATCGAGGAGCACTACGGCGTGCCGCCGATCGTGTACGCGACCGAGGAGGCGTACGACCTCTACCTCGCGGACCGCTACCCCGACCTGCCGGTCTGGATCCGGTCGGTCGTGTGGACGCCCCGGCTGTCCGACGGTCGCGACTGGACCGTCTGGCAGTACTCGAACCGCGACCGGCTGCCCGGGTACGACGGCGAGGAGCCGTACATCGACCTCAACGTCTTCGCGGGCACGCGCGACGAGCTGGCAGACCTCACGCTGCCGTGACCACCCTCCCCCGGGTGACGGTCAGGGCAGCGTGATGGTGCCGACCAGGCCGCCGTCGTGCTCGACCACCTCGAAGCCGATGCGCTCCAGCGACCGCCGCGCCCGCGCGCTCGCCACCGTGCGCGCCACCAGCCGCCGGGCGTCCATGGTCCGCGCCGCCGCGAGCGCCCAGTAGGCCACCTCACCAGAGATGCCGTGCCCGCGGTACGACTCGCCGAGCCAGAGTCCGACCTCGCGCGCGCCCGGGTCGCCGTCGACCAGGGCGAGACGAGCCGCCCCGACGATCCGGCCCCGGGCCTTGACCGCCCAGGTGACCTCGGGGACGGGAGCGGTCCGGCTGAGCCGGCACCGCCGGTGGTAGTCGCGGAACGCGCCCTTGCGCAGCTCGGTCCACGTGGTGCGCGCCTCGTGGGCGGACTCACCGGAGGCGGGCGGCATCACCTCGCCGGGCTGAGCCTCGGCCACGGCCAGGGCGAGCAGGTCTTCGAGCACGTCCTCGCCCACCGGAACGAGGTCAACCATCATCTGTGATGTCACGTCGCGGATGATAGTCCGATTTCGTAGCAACCGATGCTACTGAAATATTCAACCACTTCCGGTATGGACAAAGCGGGCATCTCGGAAAAGACTGAGGCCACCGTTCCTGGACCTGATCTTGAGGAGTGCTCGTGGAGACCGTGGTACTTGACCCCGCCGGCGGCGCCGTGCTCGAAGAGGCCGCTCGCCTGCGCGCGACGGGCCCGGTCGCACGCGTCGTGCTGCCCGGCGGTGTGGAGGCGTGGACGGTGACCGACGTGGCGCTGCTCCGCCCCATGCTGGTCGACCCGCGGATCTCCAAGGACTCCCACCAGCACTGGACCGCTCTCGCCGACGGCGAGATCACCCCGCAGTGGCCGCTGTACACGTGGGTCACGAGCAAGTCGATGTTCAACTCCTACGGGGACGAGCACCGCCGGCTGCGCAAGTCGGTGGCACGCGCCTTCACCGCGCGGCGCACCCGGGAGATGCGGCCGAAGGTCGAGGCGGCGACCGCCGCGACGCTCGACCGGCTCGCCGTGGCGGGCGCCGACGGCGGGGTGGTGGACCTGCGCGAGCTGTTCGCCTACCCGATCCCGATCGAGGTGATCTGCGACCTGATCGGGGTGCCCGCGGAGGTGCGCGGTGACATGCGCCGGTGCGCCGACACCCTGATGGACACGAGCACGACGGCGGCCGAGGCCCTGGCGACCCAGATCGAGCTGGGCAAGCTCATCGCGGGGCTGGTCCAGGCCAAGCGCGAGGCACCCGGCGAGGACCTGACCAGCACGGTCGCCGAGGCGCTCACGGACGATGAGGCGGTCTCGACAGTACGGCTGATGCTGATCGCCGGCCACGAGACCACCGTGAACCTGCTGGCCTCGGCCACCCGCCTGCTGCTGACCCACCCCCGTGTGCTGGCCGCGGCCCGCGCGGGCGAGGTCTCCTGGTCGGCCGTGGTCGACGAGACCCTCCGGGTCGCGCCGCCGGTGGTCTACATCCCGCTGCGCTTCGCGGTCGAGGACCTGGAGCTCGGCGGCGTGCAGATCCGCAAGGGCGACCCGATCATCGCGGCGTTCGGCGCCCCGGGCCGGGACCCCGCCGTGCACCAGGAGCCCATGGTGTTCGACCCCGCGCGGGCGGACCGGACGCACCTCGCGTTCGGCGGCGGCGCCCACCACTGCCCCGGCGAGCCGCTGGCGCGGCTGGAGGCAGAGATCGCGCTCCCGGCGCTGTTCGAGCGCTTCCCCGACCTCCGGCTCGTCGAGCCGGACGGCGACCACGGGCAGGTGCCCGGCTTCGTGGCGAACGGCCCGGCCCGGCTGCCGGCGCGCCTGTCCTGACGCACGCCTGGCCTGACGGGCGGCCGGGCGTCGGACCTGACGCCCGGCCTGCCGTCACGCGTTGATGTCGCCGAACGCCGGGGCCCGCCGGTAGGTCACGGGCATCCGCTCGGGGTGCCGCACCCAGGGCGAGTGCGCCCAGGGCAGGCCCTCCTCCGGCACGTGCAGCTGCACGTCCATGTGCCGCAGGAGCTGGTCCACCGCGATGCGCGCGATCAGGCGGGCCTGACGCGGCGCCGGGCACGCGTGCGGTCCGGTGCCCCAGGACAGGTGGGCGCGGTTGCCCACCTCGTCCCACGGGTCGCTGGTGTGCACGGCCGGGTCGCCGTTCGCGGCGGCGATCGACAGCACCAGGGCGTCACCCTTGTTGATCAGCCGGCCACCCAGCTCGACGTCGTTGCGCGCGAACCGCAGCGCCGGGGACTGCGCGATCGGGGACTGGCGCCACAGCACCTCGTCGAGGGCGTCGTCCAGCCCGACCCGGCCACCGGTCACCCGGGAGGCGAGCTGCCGGTCGGACAGCCGCAGGTGCAGCGTCTGGGTGATCCACGCGGTGAGGAAGATCGCGGCGGCGTGCATCGGGACCACGGCCGTCGAGGCGATCTCGCCGTCGTGCGCGAAGTTCTGGTGGACCGCGAGGAAGGAGATCAGGTCCTGCCCGCCGTCCTGCCTGCGCTGCTGGATGTGCTGCAGGATCGTGCCCGCGACCCGGGCCTGCGCGGCGGCCACCTCGTCGCCGTCGGCCACCACCACCTTGGCGGAGTCGGCCATGAGCTGCGCGCCGGTCTCGAGGTCGAACCCGAGCAGCGTCGTCATCGCGAGGAAGCCCATGGGCTGACAGAACGCCCGGACCAGGTCGGTGGTGCCGCTCGGGCCCATCCGGTCGATGATCCGCCGGCACAGGTCGGTGATGCTGTCCCGGACCGTCCGCTCGTCGAGCGCCTCCAGGGCGTCGTCCAGCGGCTTGCGCAGCCGGCGGCGCTCCTCGCCGTCGTGGTGGAAGGACGACGGCCGAGGGTCGGCCGGCGCGAACGTCGCGATCGCCGTGCCGGGCGGCAGCAGGCCCTCGTAGTTCCACCGCCAGGTGCGCGGGTCCTTGGCGAAGGCGGCCTCGGAGCGCATCACGTGGCAGCTCTCCTGGTGGCCCATGACCAGCCACGCGGGCACCCCGGCCTCGATCTCGACCGGAGCGACAGCACCCCAGCGCGCCCGCAGCGCGTCGTACGCCGCCTGCGGGTCCGGGCTGCTGGTCAACGCCGTCAGGGACACCAGCCCCGTCAGACTCGTCAACGAGTCGGTCTCGTACCGAATTGTCCGCTGTGTCATGGCCGCCATCCGACCACAGGCACCGGCCGTCCGGAAGGTCCAGCCGGGTGCCCGCGCGGGTGGTTTTTCCTCCTGCCGAATCCGCCCCGGACGGTCCGCGCGTGCCGCTAGGCGGATCTGGCGTAGTCGACCCGACCCAGCCCGAGCCACGTCGCGAGGTGCTCGATCTCGGCGTGCACCGCGTCCATCGTGGCCCCGTCGAACGGCAGGTCCTCGTGCACCGCGAAGACGTTCAGCACGCCCTCCTTGCGGTCGGCCTTCGCGTCGAGCTTTCCCACGAACCGCTCGCCGTGCAGGATCGGCAGCGCGAAGTACCCCCAGCGCCGCTTCCCCTTCGGCTTGTACATCTCCAGCGTGTACTCGTAGCCGAACAGGTCGAGCAGCCGGGCGCGGTCGGCGGCGATCGCGTCGAACGGGGACAGCAGGGCGGTGCGCGGCTCGAACTCGTCGTCCACGTGGTCCAGCAGCTCCGGGTCCACCCGCCACTCGCCGTCGACGCCGTCGACCTCGACGACCTCGCCCGGCAGGTCGACCCACCACGCGCCGTCGCCCGAGCGGCCCTGCGCCCGCTCGCGCGCGATGCCCTCCGCGGCCAGCCTCCGGTCCACCCGCTCGCGCAGCGCGTCCGCGAGCGGCACCGCCTCGACCTGCGGATAGACCCGGCCGGCGAGATCCCACAGCCGCTGGCGGCCCTTGCGCCCCACCATCGCGAGCTTGCCCTGCATGTTCAGCGCCTCGAGCATCTCGGCCACGCTGCGCCGGCTGCTCCACCCCTCGGCACCCCAGGTGAACGGGACCCGGGCCGTGTCGGGCACGTCCTTGGCCAGCACCGGCCCCTCCGCCTCGACCAGCGCCAGCACCTCACGCTCGAACTCCGCGTTGTCGGCGAGCCACTGCCGCATGGTCTCGTTCTGCGGCCACTGCTCCATCTGTTCCAGGTACAGCGGCAGGTCGCCCATCGACCGCACGGTGCCGCGGAGCTGGAACAGCATGCGGTCCGTGATCGCGTCGTCGACCGCGCCCACCCAGTACTCGTTCCCGAGCCGCGACCAGGCGACGAGGTCCACGGCCGGGGCGACCGCCGACGTCGGGTCCACCGCGAGGAACGTGAGGTCCTCCACGAGGTGCACCAGGTCGACGGGCCGGTGGGCGTCGAGGAGCTGGGCGCGGAGCGCGATGCGGCGCGCCTGCTGCACGGTGAGCCGGTGGGTGGCCATGCCGCGAGGATACGGAAGCACACCGACAGCCACCCGCGCGCCCCGCTCAACCTTTCGCCGTGCCGAACCGTGAAGGAGACATGAGCATGCCAATGGTCGCGGGGCGCTCGAGCCCCGACCCGGTCCACGCCGCCGACGCCGCAGACGGCGGCGTCGCGGTCGACATCACGGTGGCGCGCGACAAGGAGGCCGAGTTCGCCTCCTTCATGGCGCGGTCCGCCCCCGCCCTCGCCCGCACCGCCTGGTTGCTGTGCGGGGACACGCACCAGGCCGAGGAGCTGGTGCAGCAGGCCCTGATGAAGACGTACCTGGCCTGGCCGAAGGCCCGTCAGGGCGAGCCGCTCGCCTATGCGCGGCGCGTGCTGGCGAACCTGCGGATCGACGGCTGGCGGCGCCGGCGCCGGGAGGTCCTCATGGCTTCCGACGCCGTGCCCGACCGGCCGGACGGCGCCGGGAACACCGCCGACCTGCACGCCGAGCGGGACCGCCTGGTCCGTGCGCTCCGGCTGCTCCCCACCAGGCAGCGCCGGATCGTCGTGCTCCGGCACCTCGAGGGCCTCCCCGAGCGTGAGGTCGCCGACGCGCTCGGCGTCACGGTCGGGACCGTGAAGTCCACCGCGTCCCGCGGCATCGTGCGCCTGCGCGAGATCCTGCAGGGCTTCGACGCGACCGATCGGCCCACCGACAACGAGAGGAGCGGGTCATGAACCCCGACGAGCAGTTCGCCGAGTCCCTGCGCGCCCAGGTCACCCGGGTCGCACCGAGGATCGACGTCGACGTCACGCGCGTAGTCCCCGCCGCACGACGGCGGCGGGCCGCCCGGGCGGGCGGCGTCACCCTGGCGCTCGGCCTGGCCCTCGGGGGCGGGGCCTGGGCGGCCACCACGCTGGAGCCCACCACGGTCGTGCCGGGAGGTTCGACGACGATGCCGGTCGAGCCGTCGCCGAGCCCGACCGGGCCACCCCTGACGTCGAGCGAGGGGGACCCCCTGCCCGAGACACCCAGCTACCCGGCCATGGAGCCCGTCATACCGCCGGACGGCTGGCGGGAGGCGACGTATTTCCACGTCGTGACCCGGGGCACACCGAGCCAGACGGGCGGCGAGTCCGGGCCCGAGGCACCGCTGGGCAGCGACCTCGGCAGCGAGAGCTGGTACGGCGAGGGCGTGAGCTTCGAGCTGACCGCCGGCGGACCCGCGCTGATGGCCCTCGGCGACCACATCAACCTCGAGGGGCATCTCCTCAGCTACACGTGGGCGGACATGGCCGCGTTGCCGACCGAGCCGGAACCCCTGCACGAGGCCCTCGTGGACAACTACGACGACGCGGATGCGCCTGCCAGCTGGACCGAGGAAGCGGTGCGCGACGCCGCGGCACGCCTGGCCACCCAGGCACCGGCGGAGCCGGAGCTGCGGGCCGCGGCGTGGGAGCTGCTCACGAGCCTGTCCGGCGTCGAGGTCGAGCAGGACGCCCGTGACTCGGAGGGCCGCCGAGGCACGGCGGCGACCTACCAGTACGCCGACGACGACAGGATGCGGACCGTGATCTACGACGAGCTGCGGAACCGACCACTCGAGACGCAGGACACGAAGCACGGTATGGACATCTACCTCACGACCGAGTTCACCGACCTCCCCGACGAGATCGCGGACGGCGTCATCGAGGTTCCCGACCTCACCGCGATGACCCGTGAGGACGCCGAGGTGGCCTGCCTGCAGAAGCACCTGGCATGCACCTTCGAGGAAGCTGCGTCCGACACCGTCCCCGAGGGGACAGTCATCTCGTCCGACCCCGCGGGGAGTGCGCTCGTCAGCTGGGGTGCCCCGGTCACGGTCGAGCTCTCCACCGGCCCCTGACCCGCCCCTCACCCGGAGGTCCGCCACGGGCCCCGGGCTGCGCCGGATGCTCCCGAGCCCGGCGTAGCCTGGGGCCCGTGGCTCACGCCTACCGCACAGGCGCCAGGATCGAGGCGCCCGCCGACGTCGTCTGGCAGATCCTGTCCGACGTCGAGCGCATGCCCGCGTGGACCACCGCCATGAGCCGCGTGACGCTGCTCGGCCCGGAGACAGCGCTCGTCGTGGGCTCCCGGGTCGAGATCGACCAGCCCGGTCTGCCGGCCGCGACCTGGGAGGTGGACGGCCTCGCCGAGGGGCAGGGCTTCTCCTGGTCGAGCAGCTCCACCCCCGGCGTCCGGACCGGGATCGCGCACCGGATCACGCCGCAGGCCGCTGCCGCGCCGAGCGCGGACGCCGCGTGCGAGGTCACGACGGCCGTGGCCCGGAGCGGGATGCTGGCCGGGCTGACCGACCTGGCAGGGGGTCCGAGAGCCCGCGAGCTGGCCGACACCCTGCTGGCCGACCTCAAGGCCGAGGCGGAGCTCCGGGTGCGGGACAAGGGCTGACACGCCGCCGGAGAGCGGCGTGTCGCAACATTTCCCCCGCTGTTTCCTCATACCCGTCAGGACCGCATTTCGGCGTTAAAAACAACCCTTACGCTGGGAAAAGGCATCTGGTCGAAAAGTTACGCGCGTTTCGGACAGTCCGATACTTCACGACAACTGTTATCTGATCGAGACAAGGTCGATACCCGTATGTAGCGTCGGTTTCGCTGCGCCACCGGAGGCACAGCCGCGGGCCCCATTCCCCAGACCGGTACGGGCCCGCGCAACCGGCGACTGGAGAACTTCGGTGAGTACCACCGTCCGACGCGGTCGACACCGCGCCGATCACGCTCCTAGCACTCACTTCATGTCCGTGACACGCACCGCAGCACGTTCCGGCGCAGTGATCGCGGCATCATCCGGACTTCTCGCCACGGCGTTCGCACCCAGCGCACACGCGATCGCGGGAGACGGTTCGAACCGACTGGCCAAGGACGTCGCGACGGCACCAGCGGTGCAGGTCGCGAACGACGCGAGGCTCAACATCGAGAGCAAGGCCGTCAAGGTCACCCCCGCTCCCGAGCCCGAGCCGGAGCCGGTCGTGGAGACCACCACAGAGCAGGTGACCGCGACGACCGCGGCCGCCGAAGCCGAGCCGGCCACCCCGGACTACGCGTCCGACGGTTCCATCGGAGCCCAGGCCGTCTCGATCGCGATGCAGTACATCGGCATCGCCTACGCGTACGGCGGCAGCTCGCCCGCCACCGGGTTCGACTGCTCGGGCCTGGTCAAGTACGTGTACGCGCAGCTCGGCGTCGAGCTGCCCCACTCCTCGTCGTCGATGGTGGCCACCGGGTACCAGGTGTCGTCGCCGATCCCGGGCGACATCGTGTGGACCCAGGGGCACGTGTCCCTCTACGCCGGCGGCGGCATGGTGGTCGAGGCCGCCAACTACGGAAGTCCTGTGCGCTACACCGAGCAGTGGCAGGACTACGCGGTCTACATCCGCCCGTACTGATCCGCACCGGCAACCCGTCAACAACCAGAGCGAAGGAGCACCGCGGCGCGCGCCGCGGTGCTCCTTCGCGCTCGTCCCGGCGGTCGCGACCGACGTCGGTACGCGAGCGGCGCCACTCCGCGAGCGGCGTCAGTACGCGACCGCCGCGGCCGCGTCGACGACGCCGTACCCGTACAGCGGCGACCACAGCCCCGTGAGACCCAGCAGCGGGTCGTGAGCCGTGCGGAGGATGGCGCTCTCCACGTCGTCGACCGAGCGCCCCTGCGCGAACAGGAGCGCCGCGACCCCGGCCACGTGCGGCGTCGCCATCGACGTGCCCGCGTAGGAGTCGTAGCTGCCGCCCGAGCAGGTGTCGGAACCCGTGCCCACGGGAACCGTCGACCAGACGTCGCCGTCGCAGCCGGTCAGCCCGCCCGACCCGCCGGGCGCCGAGACGCTCTTCAGGTCCAGCTTGACCGGCAGCTCCGAGTAGTAGGAGTGGAGCCCGGCCGAGTCGGTGGCCCCGACGCAGATCGCGACGCTGGTGAACGCCGGGTCGCTGCAGAGCGGGGTCGACGAGTTGCCAGCCGCCGCCACCGTGAGCACACCGCGCTCACGCGCGTACGCGATGGCGTCCCGCATCAGGGTGTCGACGCCGATGATCGTCAGCAGCTGCCCACCCAGGCCGGAGCCCAGGGAGAGGTTGATGACGTCGGCACCGTGGTCGGCCGCCCAGCGGATGCCGTCCGCGATGTCCTGCGACGAGCCAGACCCGGCCTCGAGCACCTTGACCGGGAGGATCCTGGCGTCCGGCGCCACGCCCGCGACGCCGATGCCGTTGTCCGTCGCGGCGGCGACGATGCCTGCCACGTGCGTCCCGTGCTCGTCGCCGTCGTTGGTGCCGTCGGGCCCCCTGAAGTCCCCTTCGCCGCACGGACGGACGTCCGCGCAGCCCGTGAAGGTGGCGCCCGGCAGGAGCTGCCCCGCCAGGTCGGGCTGGTCGAAGTCGACTCCTGTGTCGACGACGGCCACCACCACGCCCTCGCCGGTGCTGGCCGGCCAGGCCGCCTCGGCGTTGATCTGGTCCAGGCCCCACTGCCTGTCCCGGAGGGGATCGTTGGTCGCGGCCTGCGCGCCCGGCGCGACCGCGACCAGCGTCGCCACGACGAGCGCCGCGGAGGTGGCGGCGCCGACGAGTGACTTCCTGTTCATATATGCCCCCATTATTCGCACAGGGGCTGATTACCCCTGAACTGGGGCAAACCTAGGGCGACTGAGTCGACGCCGAACAGGCCTCACGCCCGGATGGGGGTGAAATTTACACAATCGCAATCAGTAAGGGCACGGGATGTCAGGCCCAGGCCTCGGAGAGCTCGCTCTCGTCATCGGCTTCCCTGGACAGCCGGAGCGCGGCGATGGCCGCACCGAGCAGCAGGGCGACCACCCAGGCCCCGAGCTGGTGCCCGTCGGGAACGATCGCGGCGGAGGCGATCTTGCCCGCGGCGAGGGCCACGGCGGACATCGGGTCCTCGGTGAGCGCCGAGCCCGGCCAGATGTTCTCCTGCACCGCCAGCAGGGCGGGTCCAGCCGCCTGCAGCACCCACACGGCGCCGGCGGCGGGCAGCCAGCCGAGCAGCTCCATCGGCTTGCTGTCCACGGTGAGGCCGAACGCGATACCGAGCGCCAGGGCGAGCACCCACCACGTGCCCGTGGGGGACACCGCGTTGCCGGGCACGAAGCCCCAGAACCAGCCGTCGAGGAGCACCACCGGCAGGGCGAGGGCGACACCGCGCAGAGCGGCCGGCCCGAGGCCCGCCAGGAGCCCGGCCGCGAGGCCGACGATCCCGGCGGCGCAGGTCACCACGAGCATGCCGAGCGGCATGGCGTCACCCGGGACCGTCTCGCGGGCCGCGAGCCACCAGGAGGCGCCACCTGCTCCGGCCATCGCGAGCAGGGTGCCGCCGATCGCGGCGGCGGCGCCCGCCCCGGCCGAGGCGGCAAGGCGGGCGGTGGTCCCGGCGAGCACGCCACCGAGCAGCGCCATGACGACGAGGCCGACCACCGCGCCGTCGGCCGTGAAGGGCAGCGGCAGGATGCCCGCCTGGGCGGCGTCAGAAGCGTCCGCGATGCCGGTGACCTGGTACGACAGCTGCGCGAGCCAGGGCAGGAATCCGCAGATCCACCAGACGATCGCACTGATGGGAAACACCCACCAGGCGGAGATACGGGAGTGCGATTCGCCCATGCCGCCGAACGGTAGCGGATGTGTGATGTCGGTCATAACCCCTGAAGCCCGGAACGGCGCAAATCTGCGCCTTCGTTGGGTCAGACCGTAATGCGTAACCCGATCGTGACTTTTTCCGTGAACGTGTGTACTTTGACTTCTGCTCCACCGCACGGTGGAGTCGCGAGCCGGACGCCGAGTCCTGTCACCGGTTCGTGACCAGACGTTCAAGACAGGAGCGGGGGACCCATTCCCGGGCGACAGCAGGATCGTCGTCCTCGGGGTGAAGCCGGACGGAAACCCCCCAGTAGCCGTGCGGCCGGGTTGTACTCCTACCCGAACCCGACAGCTGACCTCGCAGGCGGTACAGGAGACATTAGGTGACGAACTCCCTCCGCGGACGGCATCGTGACAGCCGCCCGGCCCAGACACCGCTGACCATCCTCGCCCGTACCGCCACCGAGAACGCCGGCACAGTTGCCCGCCGCGGCGCGATCGCCGCAGCCGCCGGTGGCGTCCTGATCTCCACCATCGCGACGACGGCCCACGCGGCCCCGGCGATGGACCTGAAGACCGACGTCAAGACCGCGAAGCTCAACTCGGTCGACCTCAACTCCCTCACCGCGGTGGCCAAGCAGTCCGTCGCCGCCGCCCCCACCGTGACCGTCCCGGCCGACGCGAAGATGCCGATCGAGATGGAAGCCCTGGGCACCTCCACGGGCGCCGACGGCGAGAAGGGCGAGGGCCCCGCCGTCGTCTCGGTCGACGCGCCGGACCCCGTGCCGGTCGGCCAGCAGGCCGTCAACATCGCCTTCAACTACCTGGGCATCACCTACGTGCTGGGCGGTAACTCGCCGTCGGAGGGCATGGACTGCTCGGGCCTGATCCAGTACGTGTACGCGCAGCTCGGCGTCTCCCTGCCGCACTCCTCGAGCGCGATGCTCAGCTCCGGCTACCAGGTCACGTACCCCGAGCCGGGCGACATCGTCTGGACGCCCGGCCACGTGGCCCTCTACGCCGGCAACGGCATGATCATCGAGGCCTGGGCCGCCGGCATGCCGGTCCGCTACACCGAGATGTGGCAGAACAGCCCGACCTTCATCCGGGTCGTCTGAGCCGGAGCCGCAGGCTCAGACGACAAAAAGGCAGAGTCTGAGCCGCTGGCCTGGACAGCCGCAACACCAGAGTCTCGCGAGGCGCCGCCTCCGCGCCGGGTATCCGGCAGCGGACGCGGCGCCTCTCGCGTACCCGGCCCCGGGGCTACTCCGGCCAGTCGCAGCTGTCCGCGATGAAGGCGAACAGGTCGGCGCGCGCCGAGTCCGGCATGGGCACGTAGATCACGTGCTGCGCCACCCCGTCGACGCTCGCCGACACGGGCAGGAACGTCCCGCGCTTGTCCTCGCCCACGGCGTGGGCGTCGCAGCGGGCGGGCACCACGGACAGGGTGACGCTGCCGGAACGCTGCCCGTCGAGCGCGGAGCCGGTCCAGCCGGTCTCTTCGCCGTCCGGGTCGGGGTTGTTCATGATCGTGGTCCCGGCGATCCGGTCGATCGTGACCTCGGGCCCGCCGTCCACCGGATCGATCCGCAGCGTGACCAGGGCGGTCAGCTCGCCGTCGCGCGTCTCGACGGGGATGTCCGCGTCGACGGCGAGGCTCGCGCCCGCGGCTACCGCGGCCGTGGCACAGTCCACCGCGTGGTTCCGCGCGAGATGCCCGCCTGGATCGCCCACCTCCTCGACGACGAGGTCGCTGGCCGGCCCGAGCTCGTCGAACTCGCCCAGAGCCAGCGTGATCGTCGCCGACGGCGCGGCGTCCGGCACCGGCTCCTCCGGGCCCGCCGGGAAGCCGGCGCACTCCGCCTCGCCCAGCTCGACATAGACGTCCCGCGTGGTGCCGGGCCGCAGCGCCGGGGTGCGGTTCTCCTTGGTGGGGTGGGTGGGCCCGAAGCCGTCCGCGTCCAGGGCCCCCGACACCAACGTCATCGTCTCGTCCGAGTCGTTGGTGACCGCGAGGACGATCTCGCGGGCGGCGTACTGCGTGCGCCCTTGGTCCACCTGGACGCTGAGGTGGTCGGCGATGTCGTCGGGCACGGGCCCCAGGGTCGACGACGGCGCGGGCGCGCCCGAACATGCGACAGCGGCCGCCCCGACCAGCGACGTCAGGAGGACGACGAGGGCGGTGCGGCCGCGGGCCACAGCGGTCAGGCGGTCTTGCGCCGGCCGAAGATCGCCTGGGCGATCAGGATGACGATGATCGCGCCGATCACCGCGAAGAGCCAGGTCGACCAGGACCAGAACTCGCTGAAGCTGACGTTGAAGATGAGGCCGCCCAGCCAGCCGCCGAGCATGGCGCCGAGCACGCCGAGAAGCAAGGTGACCCAGAAACCGCCCGGCTGCTTGCCCGGGATGACGATGCGTGCGATGACACCGGCGATCAGTCCGAGGATGAGAAAGGCCCAGTTGCCCATGGCATTTTCCTCCAGTCGTGTGGCTTGCTTGTGCTCTACTCCAGCACTGATTTGGTTCAGTTGCCACCGGACCCGCCGATCAGTCCCATATCGGGACATTGCGCCCGGACAAGTCTGGACACACCGCCGCGCTAAGGTTCGCCCGGGCAAGGGGCCCTGAGGCAAGGCCGGGGCGTGGGCTCCGGGCACGCGAAAGTGGAGGAACACTCGATGAACCAGGAGATCGGCACACGGGCCGCACCGCGGACCGGACGAGAGCGACTGCGTGCCTTTCTCGACCAGAGGTGGGTCACCAACCTCGTGCTCGGGGTGATCCTGGCGAACGCCCTGGTCCTGGGCGCCGAGACCATGGTCCATGGCGAGGCGTTCGAGGTCCTGCAGAACATCGACCACGTCATGCTCGGCTTCTTCGTGCTGGAGCTGCTCCTGCGCCTGATCGCCTACGGCTGGCGCTTCTTCCGCGACCCGTGGAACGTGTTCGACCTGCTCGTGGTGGGTGTCGCCGTGCTCCCGGCCACCGAGTCCCTGTCCGCACTGCGCGCCCTGCGGGTGCTGCGCGTGCTGCGGGTCATCTCGGCGGTGCCCGCGCTGCGCCGCGTCGTCGACGGCCTGCTGCGGGCAGTGCCCGGGATGGGCGCCGTGGGCGCGCTGCTGGTGCTGGTCATGTACGTGTCGGCGGTCATCGCGACCGGCCTGTTCGGCAAGACGTCCCCCGAGTACTTCGGCAGCCTGTGGACGTCCCTGTTCACGCTCTTCCAGGCCATGACGGGCGAGGCCTGGCCCGACATCGCGCGCTCGGTGATGGAGACCCATCCCGCCGCGTGGATCTTCTTCGTGCTGTACATCCTGGTGGTCAGCTTCGCGGTGCTGAACCTGTTCATCGCCGTCATCGTCAACGGCATGGAGGAGATCTCCGAGGAGGAGCGCAAGGACGACGAGCAGAAGGACGAGCGGCTCGACGCCCTGGCCGAGCAGAACCGCGAGATCCTCGTCGAGCTCCGCGCCCTGCGCGCGAAGCTCGACGAGAACGACGGCGCGGCCGCCTAACCGGGAGTCACGTCGGATGTGACGTCGGGTCCGGTCACGACGTTGACCAGGTGCGGCGGGCGGACCACGACCCGCCGCACCGGCCGTCCGCCCACGGCACGCGTGACCGCCGGCCGGGCCAGCGCGGCTCGCTCCAGCTCGGCCGGCACGACGTCCGCCGGGACCGCCATCCGGTCCCGCACCCTGCCGTCCACCTGGACCACCGCCTCGGCCTCGGACACCACCAGGTACGCCGGGTCCACCTCGGGCCACGGCTGTGCCGCGACCGGCGTCGTACGCCCCAGCCGCTCCCACAGCTCCTGGGCGGTGAACGGAGCGAACAGGCTCAGCAGGACCGCGACGGCGGAGATGGCCTCGCGGTAGATCGCCGTGCCGTCGTGCGTCCCGCCGTCGTCCGCCCCGCCGTCGTCCGCCCCGCCGGCCGGCGACGACGCCCGCCGCACCTCACCCACCAGCTGCATCAGGCGCGCGATCGCGACGTTGAACCGCCCGGCCTCGACCAGGGTGTCGACGTCGTGCACGGTCCGGTGCACCGTGCGGCGCAGGGCGTCCGACGCGCGGACGCCCGGCCCGCCCGAACCTGGCGCGCCCGACTCGGACCCCGCCGGAGCCAGCCGCAGCACGCGAGCCAGGAACGTGCGCATCGCCCCGGGTGAGACGTCCGCCCAGTCGACGTCGTCCTCCGGTGGCCCGGAAAACAGCATCGCCAGCCGGACGGCGTCGACGCCGTGCCGGTCCAGCTCGGCCGCCAGGTCCACGCCGTTGCCCAGCGACTTGCTCATCGCGCGGCCGTGGTTGACCACCTGCCCCTGGTTCATCAGGCGGGCGTACGGCTCGGGCGACGGCACCAGGCCCATGTCGTACAGCACCTTGGTGACGAACCGCGCGTACAGCAGGTGCATCGTCGCGTGCTCGACACCGCCCACGTACAGCGCGGCGGGCATCCAGCGGGCGGCGTCCTCGGGCCGGAACGGCCCGCCGTCGTACTCGGGCGACAGGTACCGCAGGAAGTACCAGGACGAGTCCACGAACGTGTCCATCGTGTCCGTGTCCCGCTCGGCCGGGCCGCCGCACCGCGGGCAGGTGGTCTCCACCCAGTCGCGGGCGGCGGCCAGGGGCGAGACGTCGCCCGGGGCCAGGCGGTCCCCCTCCAGGTGCGGCAGCTCGACGGGCAGCCGGTCGTCCGGCACCAGCACCTCCCCGCAGGCCGGGCAGTGCACCACCGGGATCGGGGCGCCCCAGTAGCGCTGCCGGGAGACCAGCCAGTCGTGCAGGCGGTAGGTCGTCGCTCCCTCCGGTCCCGCGGAGCGGCCGATCCAGTTGCGCTGCATCGTCAGGACGTGGGCGGGCCAGCCGGGCTCCAGCAGGGTCATGTCGTCCAGCAGCCGGTCCGCGTACGCGGTGATCCGGAAGAACCACTGCGTCAGGCTGCGCGCGACGACGGCGGTACCGCAGCGCTCGCACGCGCCGTCGACCACCTGCTCGTTCGCCAGGACCGTGCGGTCGTGCGGGCACCAGTTCACCTCCGCCTCGGCACGGTAGGCCAGACCCCGCTCGTGCAGGCGGGCGAACAGCCACTGCGTCCAGCGGTAGTAGCCCGGCTCGTGGGTGTGCAGCCGCCGCGACCAGTCGAACGAGACGCCGTAGCGCTCGATCGACGCCGCCTGGGTCGCGATGTTGGCCTCCGTGAACACGGCGGGGTGCTCGCCACGGCGGATCGCCGCGTTCTCGGCCGGCAGGCCGAACGAGTCCCAGCCCACCGGGTTCAGCACGTCGAAGCCCTTGGCGCGCCAGTACCGCGCCACGACGTCGGTGATCGCGAACACCTCGGCGTGACCCATGTGCAGGTCCCCCGAGGGGTACGGGAACATCGTCAGCAGGTAGCGGCGGGGCCGTGCGCCGTCGTCGGACGCCGCGAACGGGTGGGCCGCAGGCGGACCGTCGCCGGCAGGTTCGGGGGTGGTGCGCTGCTCGCTCATCGTTCTCGCTCTCCGGTGCGTCGATCGGGTCCGGGCACGAAAAAGCCCCTCGCAAGGAGGGGCGGCCGCACCGGTCGTGCCCGATCGAGGGCGAGTCCGGTGCGGCTACATAAGCAGCGAGCGTGCCGTGCGCATGCCTCCACCGTACGCGGGCCGGCCGAGCCGGGTAAAGGACGTTCGGCGTGCCCCGCCCACGGCGAGGGCCGCGCGGGGACACGAGCGCCGGTTCGGTCCGCCGCCAGCGAGGTCCGAGCCGGCGCTCGCGCCGGAGAGCGGGAGATCGTGGCTCGGCGTGCCCCCAGCGCACTCCGAACCACGGTCTCCCACCCGACGCGCCGGAGCTCGGCCCGCCCCCAGCGAGGTCCGAACTTCGTCCGCGTCGCAGCTAAGACGCGGGCACGTCCCGGATGTCACAGCACTTTTCGATGCATTCACATGTGGCCTGGATCACAGGCCTACCGGATGAAAAGAGATCGTGCGCGCCGAACGGTGCCCTGGGCACCCATATCGGACCCCGACATCGGTCCGAACCGGACGTCACAGAACAATCCGAAGAAATTTCCAGAAGTGCTGTGACATCCGGGCAGCTCGCGCGTCTGGGCTGCATGGAACACACCGAGCACCCCGAACTCGTTCGTCTGGGCGCCCAGTACCTGCGCGCGTACGCGGAGGGCGATGCCGTCAACCTCTATCGCCTGGCCGACGCGTGGGGAGCGAGCGACCTGATCGCCGCCACCTGCGAGGTCGCGCTCGCGATCATCCACGCGACCGCCGGACCGCAGGGCCTCGACGCCGTATCGACCACGTTCGCGACCACCCGGAGGTGAGCACCTGATGGAGACGACCAGACCCGCGCCCGAGACCCCGCCCGGGGCCATGTCGGAGGCCGTGCCGGCCGCGCCCCCCAGCGGCGCCGCCACGCCGTCCGATCACGCCGGAAAGTTGCACAAACGTGCATCTGTGGTGCGATCATTGCCGAGCGAGTCGAAACCGGACACTATGCGCAGAGGGGAGCAGGTTCGCGTGACGACCACAGGTGACCTGCGGATTGACGACTGGGTGGTGCACCGGCCCAACGTCGTGCGCTCCGTCGCAGCACGCGTAC
>NZ_JARVSD010000013.1 GCF_030209445.1 Promicromonospora sp. MEB111 | reverse complement strand
GTACGCGTGCTGCGACGGAGCGCACGACGTTGGGCCGGTGCACCACCCAGTCGTCGACCGGTGCGTCATCGATGGTCACGCCGGTGTGCCCCTTTCTGCGCAGAGCTGTCCCCACTCAGATGTTGCCCGGGACGCGCAGCCTGGGGTCTGCTGCGCAGTGGGATTACGGTGGGAGATACGGGTTAAATGTGTTGATCGGCCTACACGTGATTGATGTCTGAAATGGCACGCGAAAGGCGACGTTCCGCCCGATCCCGCTCGGTCCAGCATACGTAACGGGACTTCAATATGGCCCGCGACGGCGGATGAAATGGGTCTCAGATGTGCCGTCCGGGCGGTGGCCAGCCACGCCGCGTGACGGCACAAGAATGCGCCCGTCGAGACCCACGCCTACGACCGGGCCCGAGGACTGACGCGGGGGGCCGCGCACTTCAGCGGGCGGGGCCGAAATCGAGTGGGTGGCGGGCGGTCCGGTGCCTAGGATCGCTGCATGTCGAACTCCGTGCCCGCACCGATCCACCCCGCCGTCGAGAAGGTCACCGCAGCACTCGCGGAGGCGGGCGCCACCGGCCAGGTCCGCTGGCTGGACGACGCCGCGACGACCGCGGCGCTGGCCGCCGAGTTCCTCGGCATCGGCGTGGGCCAGATCGCCAACTCCCTGGTGTTCCTGTTCGACGGGACGCCGACCCTCGTGCTCACGTCCGGCGCCCACCGCGTGGACACGGCCTGGCTGGGGGAGCAGGTGGGCGCCACGATCACGCGGGCGTCGAAGGAGCAGGTCCGTGAGGCGACGGGCCAGGTCATCGGCGGCGTCGCGCCCGTGGGTCACCCGGCGCCGGTGCGTACCTACATCGACACCGCGCTCGGCGCCTACGACGAGGTGTGGGCGGCGGCGGGGCACGCCAAGACGGTCTTCCCGACGACGTTCGACGAGCTGGTCCGCATCACGGGCGGCACCCCGACGCCGGTCACGCCGGAGGGCTGACAGTGCTGCCCGCTCGTCGTCGGGCGTGTCCATGGAACGCCACCTCGGCAGTCTGCCGGGAGCCACTGACACTCACGGCGGCTGTCAGCCGAGCGCGCCCCTCCCCGCGGTGAGCGAGATCGTGCCCAGCACCAGGAACACCGGGGACGCCAGGATGCCGCACCAGAAGCTCGGGGCCGCGACCCGGCGGGGCAGGAACAGGCTCGCGACGCCCGCCGCGGTGACGAGCACGGCCGCGAGCATCATGATCGGCTGCTCGAACACGAGCGCCAGCGGCGCGAAGTGGGTGCCGACGACGATCAGGACGGTGGGCGCCAGCAGGTGCCGGCGGTCGGTGCGCGCGTAGAAGATCGCGAGCCCGGCGATGACCGCGACCTCCAGCCAGAACACCACGATGTAGGCGATCACCGCGGGGCTTCCCGAAGCCATCGCCGTGGGGGTGTCCCAGTTGCGGATCAGGGTCGGCAGGCCGAGGCCGAGCAGCACCAGGCCGCCGGCGCTGAGTGCCCCGAGCACGACCCGCCAGACGACGCCGGCCGGCGGCCGCTCCTGCGCCCACCCGGCCCACACGAAGGTGACCGTGCCGAACAGCACCGCGGTGAACACCAGGTCACGAGCGAACTCCACGTTCAGCATCTCCGACCACCTCCGGGCGCAACGCTAGCGAACAACGCGCCCGTTTTGTTCCCTTAGCGGCTGACTCGGATTCAACAGGCTCCACGCGACCATGACCGCATGCTTCATGGTCGCCTGAAGCCTGCTGAACGAGGGTCAGCACCAGCGGTCAGCGCAGCCCCGTGACCGTCACCCGGATCGAGAGCAGCAGGTTGGTCGCCGTCACGAACAGGACGTTGCGCTTCGCGCCACCGAACGTCAGGTTCGAGCAGACCTCGGGCAGCAGCAGCTTGCCCAGCAGGGTGCCGTCGGGGTCGAGGCAGTGCAGACCGTCGTGCGCGGCCGCCCAGATCCGGCCGCCGTCGTCGACCCGGACGCCGTCGAACGTGCCGGCGTCGCAGGTGGCGAGCACCTCGCCGCCGGTGAGGGTCAGGTCGGGGGCGACGTCGAAGCGCCGCAGGTGCTTGCGCTCGCTGTCGGCGACGTAGAGGGTCCGCTCGTCGGCGGAGAAGGCGAGGCCGTTGGGCCCGGCGAAGTCGTCGGTGACGCGGGTGAGCGAACCGTCCGGGTCCCGGCGGTAGACGTGGGTCCCGCCGATCTCGGGCGTGGCCGCGAAGCCCTCGTAGTCGCTCTGGATCCCGTAGGTCGGGTCGGTGAACCAGATGCTCCCGCCGCTGTGCTCCACCAGGTCGTTCGGGCTGTTCAGGCGCTTGCCCTGCCAGCGGTCGGCGAGCGTGGTGACGGTGCCGTCCGGCTCGGTGCGGGTGACCGACCGGGTGCCGTGCTCGCACTGGAGCATGCGGCCCGCGCGGTCGACGGTCCGGCCGTTCGCGTAGCCGCCCGGGCTGCGCCACACGCCGACGCCGCCCGTGGCCTCGTCCCACGCGAGGACGCGGTCGTTCGGGATGTCGCTGAACAGCAGGGTCCGCCAGGCGGGCGAGTACGCCGGGCCCTCCAGCCAGCTGCCCTCGTCGAAGAGCACCTCGGCGAACGTGTCGCCGCGCACGGGGGCGAACCTGTCGTCGTGGCGCTCCCACCGGGCGCGGATCCTGTTGACGGTCACAGCTGTCTCCTTCGTGACGAGCATGCGGTTGCTGCCGGTGCGGCCGTGATCCTGGCAGCAGCCGCGGGGTCAGTGCGCGGCCGCGCCGAGCACGTCGGCCGCCGTCGTGACCTCAATCAGCGGCGCGTACAGCCGCATGATCTCCAGGGCGCGCTCGTGGTTCTCCGGCGTCGAGCCCGCGCAGGCGTCCTCGACGACGAGGACCCGGCGGCCGGCGTCGGCGGCGGCCAGCGCGGTGGAGATCACGCAGCAGTCGGTGGCCACGCCCGCGAGCACCAGCTCGCCGGCCTCCTGGGTGGCGGCCGCCAGCTCCGGGCCCCACTTGCCGAAGGTGGTGCGCGTGACGACGGGCGCCCCCGCGGCGACGACGTCGGCGAGGTCGGTGATCTCGTACAGCGGGTCGTCCTCGGGCACGAGCGCGAAGGGCCACTGGTCGAAGTACGCGCGCCAGGCGCCGTCGGGCACCGCCGGGGCGACGTACCGCGTCAGGACGGTGCGCCCGGCGAAAGCGGGGAGCAGGCGCCGCGTCCCGGCGAGCGCGCGCGGGTAGTCGGGGGAGGCCCACGGGCTGGGCGGGACGGCGAACACGTCCTGCATGTCGATCACGACCAGGGCGGTATCCGGCCCGACGGCGGCGGCTACCCGGGACGGCTCGACGGCGTCCGCACCGTCGCTCATCGCTCCTCCTGACGGCGCACCGCGCGGGCGCTCAGCAGGAGCGTCCCGACGAACCCGAGGGCCAGGGCGACCAGCACGCCGAGGTTGGCGAACGCCCAGTTCCCGTCCACGCCGCCGAGCGGGCCCAGCAGGTAGCCCTGCCAGGCCAGCCAGGGCGCGTAGGTGTTGGTCACCAGGCCCCAGCCGATGCCGGTACCGCCCACGACGAGCAGCACGGCGGCCCAGTTCACGGACCCGTACCGGCCGGCGGGGTCGTACAGGTCGGCGTCGGCGTAGTCGCGGCGGCGCAGCAGGATGTCGGCGAGCAGCACGCCGCACCAGGCGGCGACCGGCACGCCGAGGGTGATGAGGAAGCCCTGGAACGGGCCGATGAAGGAGTCCGCGACGAAGACGACGTAGATCGCGCCGACGACCATGAGCGCGCCGTCGATGGCGGCGGCCACCCAGCGCGGCGCGGGCAGCCCCAGGGACAGCAGTGCGAGACCGGAGGAGTAGATGTCGAGGGCGGCGCCGCCGATCAGCCCGGCCAGCGCGACCACCGCGAACGGGATGAGGAACCAGGTGGGCAGGATCGTGGACAGGGCCCCGATCGGGTCGGCGCCGATCGCCTCGTTCAGCACGGGGTCGGAGCCCGCGAGCAGCAGACCGAACACGAGCAGGACGACGGGGGCCAGCGAGGCGCCGAGCGTGGTCCACCCGACGATGCCGCGCCCGGAGGCGGAACGCGGCAGGTAGCGCGAGTAGTCGGCGGCCATGTTGACCCAGCCCAGCCCGAAGCCGGTCATCATGAACACGAGCCCGCCGATCACCTGCGGGCTGCCGCCGGCGGGGATCGCGGCGACCGTGGCCCAGTCGATGTGGTCGAGCACCAGCACGATGTAGACGACGGTGAGCACGGCGGTCAGCACCGTGATGACCACCTGCAGCCGCATGACGAGGTCGAAGCCGAAGACGCCCGCGACGACCACGATGCCCGCCACGACGACGAGGGCCACGACCTTGGTGACGGTTCCGCCGCCCCAGCCGAGCGTCCCAAGCACGGTCGAGGTCGCGAGCGTGGCCAGCGCGACCAGCACCGTCTCCCAGCCGACCGTGAGGATCCACGACAGCAGCGACGGCAGCTTGTTGCCCCGCACGCCGAACGCGGCCCGGGACAGCACCATGGTGGGCGCCGACCCGCGCTTGCCGGCCAGCGAGATGAACCCGCAGAACAGGAACGACACCACGATGCCGATCGTGCCGACCACGACGGCCTGCCAGAACGACACGGCGAACCCCAGCAGGTAGGAGCCGTACCCCAGCCCGAGCACCGAGACGTTGGCCCCGAACCACGGCCAGAACAGGTTGCGCGGCGAGCCGCGCCGTTCGGCCTCGTCGATGGTGTTCAGGGCATTGGTCTCGACGCTCGTGGGCGCGCTGCTCATGGTGGTGATCCTGCCACGACGCACGAAGGGCCCGCACCGTCCTGGTGCGGGCCCTTCGTGAGCAGGTGTCGGGCGGAGCCGACCCGGGTGGGTCAGCCGATCCGGAGGTAGACCGGGCTGTCCTGCCAGATCTCGGTGTACCGGACGGTCTCGCCCGGGACCGGAGCCTCGATCTGCATGCCGTCGCCCGCGTAGATGGCGACGTGGCCCGGGGACCAGATGATGTCGCCCGGCTGCGCGTCGGCGGCCGAGACCTCGGTGCCGGAATAGCGCTGCTGCGCCGAGGAGTGCGGCAGGGTGATGCCGACCTGGGCGTAGACGTAGGACGTGAAGCCCGAGCAGTCGAACCCGGCGGGGGTCGCGCCGGCCCAGACGTACGGGACGCCGAGGTACTGCATGGCGATGTCGACGATCTTGGACCCGGAGGTGGCGGCCGGGGCGGCCTTCTCCTCGGGCTCCTCGGCGACGGTGGTGGCCTTGACCTCCTCCTTGGCGGGCTCGGCCTCGACGACGGGCTCCGGCTCCGGCTCCGGCTCGGGCTCCGGCTCCGGCTCGGGGGCCGGCGTCACCTTGATGGTGCCGGTCTCCAGCGCGAACTCGCTGTCCGCGGCCACCTTCACGGCGGGGGCGGTGTCCACCTTCGCCGTGGTCAGGGCGGCGGTGTCCACCTCGGTGTCGGCCGACTTCTGCACGGCGTCCTGGACCGCGTCGCGCACGGTCTCGAGCTCGGCGGTGTTGGTGCTGGGGTCGTTCGCCGGGGCGGCGTTGGCCGGGATGGCGAGCAGCGAGACGAGGAGTCCCGATCCGGCGGCGACGACCGCGCCACGGCGGGCGGTCGCGGAGATGCCGCGGGCTGCGGCGCGCGAGATCGGGGTCAGCGGGGTGAGGGGTGCGTGGGCAGCACGATGGCGCCCGGGCATGCGTGTGGTCACAGCAATTTCTCCCGGCGCCTACGAGGTGAGCTGTCGGATTCGGATCGGAGAATGACCCGGCCGCGTCCTGCTGGTGCGGCTTCACCCCAAGGGCACCTGGCGGTGCCCGCGTACTTGGTTCCCCCGTCCCTGTCATCTGTTCAGAGCAGATCTCGTGGCGGTGACAGGGCTCGGCGTCCTCCACGAGTGCCCACGGAATTCCCCGCGAGCGGGACCGACCGTAGCCCGCCTGGGCCCGAAAGTCACGATCGCGTTACGGACATCCCGGCCAGTGCTGGAGCTATTGACCGGAATGTCCGACCTACGCTAATGCGGCGGGCGCCGTCCGGATCGAGGGCGGCGCCCACCGGGCCGAAGGTCCCGACTAGGACATCTGTCCAGGTCGCACATTGTGGTTGCGGGCGAACAGGTTGTCCGGGTCGTACCGCCGCTTGACCGCCGCGAGCCGTTCGTAGGTCGCCGTCGGGTAGACGGCTGTGACGTCCGTCTCATCGGCCGTCGTGAGGAAGTTCGCGTACGCACCGCTGAGGTGCGGGGCGAGCTTGCCCCACAGCCCGTCCAGCACCGGCCGGGCGGCCTCGATCACGGGCGCCGGGCCGCCGGTGAAGGTGGTGACCATGAGCTCCGCGCCCCGGTGCGCGTACGCCGTGGCGTCGCTCGGCACCCGGGCCATCGCGCCACCCAGGCTCCGGATCGAGATGGACGGCGAACCCGCCGACGTACCGGCCTCGGCCAGGATCCGCAGGGTCTCCTGGACCGACTCGTGGTCGACGAGGCCGTCGTGCGCGATCACGTGGATGCCGGGCGGCGGCGTGCCACCCTCCACCAGGACGTCCGCGTAGTCCATCAGCGTGACGTCGTCCTCGATGACCGTCCCGAGCCGGCGGATCGGGTCCAGTGCCGCCGCCGCGGCGTCGGGGTCGTCGCCGTCGAACGCCACGTGCACCTCCACCGGGGCCTCCGGCCCGCCCGCCAACGGGTTGGCGAGGTTGGTGATGGACGTGACCTCCTCCGGGGCCGTGCGCAGGTAGTCCGCCCAGCCCTGGAGCACTGTGGCGGCCTCGCTCCCGGGGAACGACACCTTCCCGAAGAAGACGCGCGTGGTCCGGTGCGCCGCGAACTCGAACGACGTCACGACGCCGAAGTTGCCGCCGCCGCCGCGGATCGCCCAGAACAGGTCCGGGTGCTCGTCGGCGCTCGCGGTCACGACCGCGCCGTCGGCGGTGACCACCTGCGCGGCCACCAGGTTGTCGAGGGCCAGGCCGTACCTGCGGACCTTCCAGCCGATGCCGCCGCTCAGCGTGAGCCCCCCGACGCCGACGCTCTTGGTGTCGCCCGAGGAGATCGCCAGGTCGTGCGGGGCCAGGGCCTCCGCGACGTCGCCCCAGTGGGCGCCGCCGCCGATCCGCACGAGGTGCCGCTCGGCGTCGACGACCTCCACGGTCGCGAGCGGGCTCAGGTCGATGACGATGCCGCCGTCGTTGGTGCTGAAGCCGGGAAAGCTGTGGCCGCCGCCGCGGACCGACAGGGCGAGCCCGGAGCCGGCGGCGAACCGGACGGCCGCCTGCACGTCGCCCACGGTCTTGGGCCGCAGGACGTAGGCCGGGCTGCCCACGACGAGCCGCGAACGCGCCACCGACTCGTAGTCGGCGTCGCCCGGCTCGATGATGTCGCCGCCGAAGTCGCGGCGCAGGGTGTCGAGTGCTGAGGTCATGACGTTCCTTCCAAGCGGTTGTGCCGAACGAGGAGTCGACTCGCCAGGCCTGGAAGATGTGACCGGACGACGGCGTGACCTCGGTCACGCGGGCGTCGGGACCGCCCGTCAGCGCGTCACCGCACCCCCGCCAGCACCGCCTCGGCCACCACGAGGTCCTCCCACGACATGCCCGTGCTCTTGAACACGAGCGGCCGTTCCGGGTCGGGGCGGACGGCGCCCGTGACGACGTCGCGCATCGGCACCAGGTCGCCGGCCGCCAGGGCGCCCTCCGCGATGGCGAGCACCACGTCGCCCGCCTCGCGCAGCGCGGCGCCCGGGTCCTCGACGACGACGGTGCCGCGCGCGAGCAGTCCAGCCGGCAGCTCCCGGGCGTCCGGCTCGTGCGAGCCCACAGCGATGACGACGGCGCGGTCCGCGATCAGGACGGCGTCGAACAGCGGCTCGCGGGCCGACGTCGCGCACACCACGACGTCGGCGGCGCGCAGCGCGTCGTCGGACGCCGGGCCGCCCAGCCGGACGACGGTGGCGCCGTCGATCTGGGCGCCGTCGGTCGCCTCGGTGCGGGCCGGGTCGCGGACGAGCTGGGTGACGTCGCCCAGCGGTCGCCGTTCGCCCAGCGCGTCCGCGAGCGTCGCGACGTGCCCGTGCCCCTGCGGCCCCGCGCCGACGACCGCGACCTGGAGCGGGTCGGCGGCGTCGAGCAGCCGGTCCAGCACCGCCGCGACCGACACGGCGGGCGTGCGCAGCGTGGTCAGTGCGATGCCGTCCAGCACGGCGACGACGCCGAGCGTGGCGGCGTCGAGCAGCAGGTACGAACCCTGGACACGGGGCAGGCCGAGCGTCGCGTTCGCGGGGGCGACCGTGGCGACCTTGATCCCGACGTGCGCCCGGTCGCCGCCGCCGTCCGACGGCATGAGCAGCAGCTCGCCTGCCGGCACCGGCACGCCCTGGCGGGGCAGGTCGGCGGCCGGGTCCAGCCCGGCCGCGAGGGCGGCGCGGAGGGCGGCGACGGCGTCGGCGGGGGAGCAGGCGGCGGCCACGGCCGCGGCGTCCAGCACGAGGGGCGCGCTCATCGCAGCACGAACCCGGGCACGAGGGTGTCGGCGGGGTCCACGACGAACCGGTGCTCGCCCGTGCGGTACGCCGTGCCGGTGACCTGGGGGACCACGGCGGGCAGGTCGCCCACCCGCGTCGTCCCGACGACGGCGCCCGTGAACGTCGAGCCGACGATCGAGGTGTGCTCCAGCACGGGGCCGCCGACACCGACCCGGCCGTCGCCGGCCAGCACGGCCAGCCGGGCGCAGGTGCCCGAACCACAGGGCGACCGGTCGACCTGGCCGTCGGCGAAGACCGTCACGTTGCGCTGGCGCACGGTCCCGTCGGCGTCGGTGCCGAGGTCCTCGTGCAGGATGGTGCCGTACACACCGCTCAGGCGCGGGTCGGTGGGATGGACGGCGCGGCCGTCGGCGTCGAGCGCCTGCTTGATCTCGCGGCCCACGGCGATGAGGTCCGCGTAGCTCGCCGGGTCGACCACCAGGCCGAGGCTCGTGGCGTCGACGCTCGCGTAGATCGCGCCGCCGTAGGTCAGGGTCGCCGACGCCGTGCCCCACGTCGTGGGCACCGCGAGGTCGCGGGCCAGCACGTAGCTGGGCACGTTCACGAAGTCGACGCCGACCGTGCGTCCGCCGGCCCGGTGCACCCGTGCGGTGACGCGGCCGGACGGGACGTCCACGACGACGTCGACCGCGCCGTCACCGGGCGCCGCCACCAGGCCCGTGTCGACGGCCCAGGCGCCCAGGGCGATGGTGCCGTGCCCGCACGCGGTCGAGAAGCCGTCCTTGTGCCAGAAGAGCACGCCGAGGTGGGCGCCGTCGTCGTCCGGCGGCACGATGAACCCGCCGTACATGTCCGCGTGCCCGCGCGGCTCGGAGCACAGCAGCCGCCTCAGGTCCTGGGCGTCGGTGCTCGCCAGGGCGCGGGCGCGGCGGTCGGCCACCGAGTCGCCCGGCAGAGGGACGGGCGGCTCCGCGACGATCCGGAACGGCTCGCCCGCCGTGTGGTAGTCGGTGGTGGCGACGGTCTGCGTGATCACGCCGCCATCCTCGGGCATGGGGCGTGGGCCGTCCACGCGCGCTGCGCGCACGTCACCTCGGCGCACTGACGCCCGGCTCAGACCTTGTCGGCGGGCGCGGGCGCCGGATCGTCCGCCGGCGTCGGCGCGTCGTCCGGCGTCGGCGCGTCCGCCGGCACCGGGCCGTCGTCCGGCGTCGGCGCGTTCCGTGCTGCCCGCCGGGCCTTCCGCTGGGCCGCGTCGGCGTCGTCCTGGAACACGTTGTCGAGCGTCACGACGAACGTGGTGAAGAGGGTCACGAGAATCGCGATGACCCACAGAGTCCACTGCAGCCAAGCCCATGGCGCGAGCGACCCGAGCCACCAGAAGACCCAGGCGATGCCGCCGCCGACCAGGACGATGAGGATCGCCCCGATCACCTTGCCCGCATCGAGCTTGCGCCGCGGGCGCTGCTTGCTGACGCGGGAGCCGACGGCGCGCCGCGCGGCCCGGGTCGCCAGCTCGTTGAGCGCGTCCTCCAGGGCCTCCTTGCCCTCACCCTCCGGCATGTCCCGGTGGATGGTCACGAGCCGGTGCAGCTTGCGGTCGGTGCCGGGCACCACGCCGAGGAACGCCGCGAACGCCGACACCACGGCGCCGAGTGCGGGCAGCCCCACCGACAGGATCGACACCATCTCCGAGGTGATCACGGCGCAGAGCCTATCCACGCGGGGGTGATTCCCGCCGGGTTTTGACCACAGCAGTTGCTGCCAGCGGGCCGCGGGTTCTGGCAGCAACCACTGTGCTCGACGCCGCCGCTCGGAACCGCGTCCTCCACCAAAGGTCGGAGGGGGAGTGTGGCCCTGCGGGCGATGTGTCCCGGCGTCCCGCTCGACAGGGTTGTCTCGTCCGGAGAAACACCCCCGGACCAGACCGAACACCTGCCGAGCGCGAGGAGCGCGACGATGTTCTCGTCCCACGACCACACACCCACCGAGCGGCCCGCCCGGCGCCGCCCCCGAGCGCTGGCGGCCCTCGCCGTGCTCGGGGCGCTCGCCGTCGCGGTCGCCGGGGCACCGGCCGCCACGGCGGCCGGGCTCGCGGCGACTGACCAGCCCACGCCACCCCCGCCGGTCACGGCCCCCGCCGGCGAGCACACCCTGGAGCAGTCCGACGTCGACGCCTGGCTCGACGGCCTGCTGCCCGCCTCCCTGGAGAGCGCCGGCATCGCCGGCGCCGTCGTCACCGTGGTGCACGACGGCGAGGTGGTCACCACGCGCGGTTACGGCCACTCCGACACGGGCACCACGGGCGGCGAGGCCGTGCCGGTCGACGCCGAGCAGACCCTGTTCCGCCCCGGATCCGTCTCCAAGCTCTTCACCGCAACGGCGGTGATGCAGCTCGTCGAGAGCGGCGACCTCGACCTGGACACCGACGTGGCCGAGTACCTCGACCTCGACGTGCCGCGCCGGTTCGACGAGCCGATCACGCTCCGGAACCTGCTCACCCACACGGCCGGGTTCGAGGAGCGGGTCGGCGGCCTCATCGGGTTCGGCGACCAGCCGGTCGTGCTCCGCGACGCCCTGGCCGAGGACCCGCCCGAGCAGGTCTACGAGCCCGGCACCGTTCCCGCCTATTCCAACTACGGCAACGCGCTCGCCGGCTACGTCGTCGAACGGGTCAGCGGCGTGCCCTTCGAGGAGTACGTGGAGCGCAACATCTTCGAGCCGACCGGGATGACGTCGTCGACCTTCGTGCAGCCGCTGCCGTCCGCGCTCCAGGACCGCATGTCGCAGGGGTACGCCACGTCGTGGGACGCCCCGGGGCAGTTCGAGGTCGTCGGGGCGCCTCCGGCCGGCTCGCTCACGTCGTCCGCCCCCGACATGGCGCGCTTCATGCTGGCCCAGCTCGGCGAGCCCGGCGCGGGGTCGCTGCTGGAGCCCGACACGCTGGACCTGATGCACGCGCCCGCGCTCGACGAGAGCACGCTCGGCGGCCTCGCCGCGGCGCCCCGGATGACGCTCGGCTTCTTCGACGAGAGCCGCAACGGCCACCGGATCATCGGCCACGGCGGCGACACCCAGTTCTTCCACTCGCACCTGCAGCTCTACCCCGAGGAGCGGACGGGCATCTTCGTCTCGCTGAACAGCTCGGGCACCGACGGCTACGCCACCGTCCCGCTGCGCGAGGCCGTGCTGCAGGGCTTCACCGACCGCTACTTCCCGGCGGACGACGCCGCGGTCACCCCCGCCCCGGGCGTGACCGTCGACCAGGACACCGCACGCGAGCACGCCGCGCTCGCCGAGGGCAGCTACGTCTCCTCGCGCGGCGTGCAGAGCAACTTCCTCGCGACCCTCGACGTCCTGAGCCCCACCCGGCTCACCGCCACGGAGGACGGCCGGCTGCTGATCACGCCCGGACCCGGCTCGGCCACGCCCGCCCTCTACGAGGAGGTCGAGCCGTGGGTCTGGCGCGAGGTCGACGGCCAGCGCACCCTCGCCGTGCGCGTCGCCGACGACCAGGTCCAGGCGATCGTCTACGAGGGAGCCTTCACGCTGCTGCCCGGGCAGCCCGAGCGCGCCCAGGCCGTGGTGCTCCCCGTGCTCGGGGCGTCCGCGCTGATCCTGCTGGTGGCCGCCGTGGCGTGGCCGGTCGGCGCGATCCGCCGCCGGGTGCGCAAGGAGTCCCTGCCGCCGGGCACCGGGCGCGTGTCCCGGATCCTGACGAAGATCGCGGCCGTCTGCGCCGTGCTCGCCCTCGCCGGCTGGGCGATCACCGTCACGACCGTGATGAGCCTGCAGGACATCCCCGAGGCGTCGCTGCGGCAGCTCCAGGCGGCCCAGGCGGTCGGCGTGCTCGGCATCGTCCCGGCCGTGCTGCAGGTGGTCGGCGCCGCCCGGCACCGCCACGGCTGGCGCCGGATCGTGGGCACTGCCCTCGTGGCGCTCGCCCTGGTCGGCGTCGCCTGGCTCGCCCTCGAGTTCCGGCTGCTCGCGCCGTCGGTATCGTACTGATCGATGTCCACGACAGGCGGGTCCACGAGAAGCGGGTCCACGAGAAGCGGGTCCACGACAGGCAGGCCCATCGTGCTCGACGACGTATCGCTCCCCGTGCGTCCCCGCCGGTTCGACGCGCTCCTGAACCGGCTGGGCCTGACCAGCGCGGTGGCGCGCGACCGCCTCCTGGCGGCGGTCGTGCTGGTCCTGACGGCGGCCCTGCTGCTGAGCCTGTTCGAGTTCGTGCTCAAGATCGAGGGCCCGACCATCGGCCCGGTGCAGGGTGTGGTGCTCATGGTCGCCGCGTGCCTCCAGGCACTCCCGCTCGTCCTGCGCCGGGTCCGCCCCGTCCTCTGCCTGGGCCTCGTGGTGGCCTGCCAGGTGATGATCGTCTTCGCGTCGCCCGCCGACCTGTCCGTCGGCGGCATCCCGCAGGTCATCGCCGGCTACACCGTCGGCACGCTGCTGCCCGTGCGCCGGGCACTGGCCGTCACGGGCGCCGCGGTCCCGGTCGCGGCGCTCGCCGCGGCCGGGACCGCCCTCGTGACCGGGAACGATCTGCTGGTGCCGGTGCTCAACCATCTCGCCTCGGGCCTGATCACCTACGTGGTCAGCGCCCTGGTCGGCAACGCGGTGGCCACCCGCCGCAACTACACCGAGCTGGTTCGGCTCCGGGCCGCCGAGGTGCTGCGCACGCAGCGCGCGACCACCCAGGCGGCCATCTTCGCCGAGCGCTCCCGCATGGCCCGCGAGCTGCACGACGTCGCCGCGCACCACCTCTCGGGGCTGGTCGTGCAGGCGGCGGCCGTCGAGCGGCAGATCGACAGCGACCCCGAGACCGCGAAGAAGGGCACCGCCTGGATCCGCGCGCAGGGCAAGGAGACGCTCGACAGCCTGCGGCTTATCGTGGGCGTGCTCCGGGAGCGCCCGGGCTCCGGCGGGTCCGGCGAGGACCCGCACGACGCGCCGCCGCCCGGGCTTGACGCCCTCGACGACCTGGTCCGGACGGCACGCGCCCTGGGCGACACCGTCGACCTGGACCGGGCGGGCCGGCCGCGGCCCCTGGCACCCATCGCCGACGCCGCGTTCTACCGGGTCGCCCAGGAGGCGCTGTCCAACGCACGCCAGCACGCACCCGGCGCGCCGGTCCACGTCGCCGTGCGCTTCGAGGAGCGGGAGGTGGCGCTCGAGGTGACCAACGAGCGCGCCGCCGGGCGGGCGCCCGCGGACTCCGCGCGCGGCTCGGACCGCCGGGGCATGGGACTGATCGGCATGGGCGAGCGCGCGCACCTGGTGGGTGCCGCGCTCAGCACGGGCGCGACGCCGTCGGGCGGCTGGCGGGTGCGACTGGCGCTCCCGCTGCACCACGAGGTCACGACCACGACGCAGGCGAGCCCGGCGCTCGCCGAGGGGGGACAGCAATGATCAGGGTCATGCTCGTCGACGACCAGGCGGTGGTCCGGGCGGGGTTCCGGTTCCTCCTGGAGGAGGCCGACGACATCGAGGTGGTCGCCGAGGCCTCGAACGGCCCGGCGGCGGTCGAGCTCGCACGCCGCCACCACCCCGACGTCGTCTGCATGGACGTGCGCATGCCGGGCGGCGACGGGCTCGCGGCGACGCGCGAGATCGTGGCGCTCGGGTCTGACACGGCCGTGCTGGTCGTGACCACGTTCGACCTCGACGAGTACGTGTTCGGGGCCCTGGAGGCGGGCGCCAGCGGGTTCATCCTCAAGGACTGCGAGCCCGAGGAGCTGATCGACGCCGTCCGCCGGCTCGCCGACGGCCACGGCCTCATCGACCAGGCGGTGACCCGCCGGGTCATCACGGAGTTCGCCCGGCGCACGGCCCCGCCCCGCTCCGCCGCGGACGAGGCGGCGGCCGCGGCCCAGCTCACGGCTCGCGAGGCCGAGATCGTGCGGCAGCTCGCCCGGGGACTGTCCAACGCCGAGATCGCCCAGGAGCTCGTGGTGGAGACGAGCACGGTGAAGTCCCACCTCGGCCGCGCGATGGCGAAGGTGGGCACCCGCGACCGTCTCCAGACGGTGGTCTGGGCCTACCAGAACGGCCTGGTCCCGGGCTGAGCCTCAGCCGACCCGGAGCCCGTCGGGGGCGAACGGCGTCGGGTCGAAGGCGCCGAACCGCTCCCGGAACTCCGCCGCGCGGCCCGGCCAGAGGAGCGTGAGGCGGCCCGAGCGCTCGTCCACGTACCAGCTCCGGCAGCCGCCGCGCAGCCACACCGTCTCCGCCGCGCGGCGGTCCACCTCGCGCGTGTACGCCGCCTCGGCCGCCGCGGACACCTCCAGCGGTCCGCCCGTCGCGTCCAGGTGGTCGAGCGCGCCCAGCACGTAGCCGATCTGCGCCTCGATCACCTCCAGCGCCGAGTGGTGGCCGAGGCCCGCGTTGGGGCCGTCCAGCACGAACAGGTTGGGGAACCCGTGCACCACCGTGGAGGCGTGGCTCGTCATGCCGTCCGCCCAGTGCTCGGCGAGCGTGCGCCCGTCGCGGCCCGTGACCAGGTGCGCGAACGGCGGGCGCGTGGTCTCGAAGCCGGTGGCCAGCACGATCACGTCCACCTCGTGCCGGGCGCCCGAGGCCGCGACCAGCGTGGACCCCTCGACCGCCACGGGCGGGCCCGGCTCCAGCGTCACGTGCGGCTCCTGGAGGGCCGGGTACCAGTCGTCGCTGAACAGCGCGCGCTTGCAGCCCACCGCGTAGTCCGGGGTGAGCAGGGCGCGCAGCGCCGGGTCCGGCACCTGGGCACGCAGGTGCGTCTGCGCCCGCTCGCGCAGCTCGGTCTCCGCCGTCGTGCCCGCGATCCGGGCGTCGAACAGCCGCTCCGCCTCCGCGGCGAGCGCCGCGCGGTCGGGCGGCGCCTCGCCAGGCGCGTACGCCCGGTCCCCGCGCGGCAGCACCCAGGGCGGGGTGCGTTGCAGCACGACGACGGACGCCGCCCGCCGGGCCACCTCCGGCACGAGCTGCACGGCGCTCGCGCCGGTGCCGACCACGGCGACGCGCAGCCCGGCGGGCAGCTCCCGGTCCCAGCGGGCGGAGTGGAACACCCGGCCCGGGAACGTGGCCAGCCCCGGGATCTCGGGCACGCGGGGCTCGCTCAGCCGGCCGACGGCGGTGGCCAGCACCCGCGCCGTCAGCGGCCCGCGCGACGTCGTCAGTCGCCACGTGGCGGCGTCGTCGTCCCAGCGGGCCGACGTGAGGCCCGTGCCGAGGCGCAGGTGCGGGGTCAGGCCCTCGGACCGGACGACGTCGCGGACGTATCGGTGGATCTCGGCGCCCGGCGCGAACACCCGCGACCACCGCGGCTGCGGCAGGAACGAGTAGGAGTACAGGGCGCTGGGGATGTCGCACGCGACGCCGGGGTAGACGTTGTCGCGCCAGGTGCCGCCCACGTCGTCGGCGCGCTCCAGGAGTGTGAAGCCCGTGCGCCCGGCGCGCCGCAGGCGCACGCCGAGGCCGACGCCGGCCAGCCCCGCGCCGACGACCGCCATGTCCACGTCGGCGGCCGGGCCGCCGTCGTGCCTGTCCGCGTACGCCGCCGTCACCCCACCTGCTCGTACGTGGTGGTGCGCTGCCGCACCGGACGGCCGAGCTCGGCGGCCAGCCGGGTCACGTCCGTGACCGTGAGCTCGCGGCCCTGCTCCGGCCCGGCGTCGGGGTCCAGCGCGCCGTCGAGGAGCACGCCGCCCAGGTCGTCGGCGCCGCCCGCGAGCACGCGCTGCGCGCCGCGCATCCCGAGCTTGGTCCAGGCGGCCTGCACGTGGTCGATCCGCCCGGCCAGCATGAGCCGCGCGACGGCATGCAGGGCGCGGCTCTCGCGCAGGGTCGCGACCCGTGCGCCGGGCACCGGGACCGGCGACTCGGACGGCAGCCACGGCATGGGGATCAGCTCGGTGAACCCGCCGGTCGCGTCCTGGATCCGGGCCAGGGCGCGCAGGTGCCGCACCTGGTCGCGCGCCGACTCGACGTGGCCGTGCACGATCGTCGCCGTCGACCGCAGGCCCGCGGTGTGCGCGGCCGTGACGAGCTCGACCCAGCGGTCGGCCGGGATGTCCCTGCCGCCCGTGAGCCGGGCCCGGACCCGGTCGTCGAGGATCCGCGCGCCCGTGCCCGGCACCGTGTCGACGCCGGCCTCGTGCAGGAGCCCGAGCCAGTCGGCGAGGGGCAGGCCGGCGCGTGCTGCGCCGTCGGCCGCAGGTGCAGCCGGGGCCCGCCCTGCTTCACCGCCCGGGCGAGGTCGAGGTAGGCGTCGGCGCCGGCCGCCGTCGGCGGCACACCCTGCACGCACACCTCCGTGGCGCCCAGCGCGACCGCCTCGGCGGCGAGCTCCGCGACCCGCTCGGGCGGCAGGCCGAGCGACGCGTCGATGTTCCGGTTCACGGCGTACGTGACGGCGTCGCCGACCCGCTCGCGGCGCACCTGGTCGGCGAGCGCGGCGAGCTCCTCGAGGTCGGTCCCGTCCGCGCCGAGCAGCTCGACCCACGCCGCGTCGTCCGCCCCACCGGGATCGCCCTGGACGTCGCTCAACAGCCCCGCCAACCGCCCACCCACCCCGCTGAGTGCTGGACTTTCGCCCTTTTCCGAGGCGGAACGGGGCGTATGTCCAGCACTCAACGGAACGGATGAGGGGAACTCGCCCAGGAGGGCGTCGTGGCGGGCCAGGCCGTAGTCGTCCGCGAGGGCGAGGACCCGGTCGCGCAGCCGGTCGTCGAGCCACTCCGCGCCCGCGCGCGCCTCGCGCAGGTAGTGCGGGTGCGCGGTGAGCCGCTCGCGCAGCGTGTACCCGCCCTCGGCGGTGAGCCGGGCCAGGTCCTCGATGTGCGGCCAGGGGCGCTCGGGGTTGACGTGGTCGGGGGTGAGCGGGCTGACGCCGCCCCAGTCGTCGATGCCGGCGCGGACCAGGAGCTGGAGCTCGGCGGCGTCGGTCAGGTTCGGCGGGGCCTGCACGCGCATCCCGGGGCCGAGCAGCACGCGCGTCACGGCGACGGCGGCCGCGTACTCCTGGGTCTCCAGGTCGGCGGCGCCCATCATGGCCGTGGCCGACTTCGCGCGGAAGTTCTGCACGATCACCTCCTGCACGTGACCGTGCCGGGCGTGCGCGTCGCGCAGCGCGAGGATCGAGTCGACCCGCTCCGCGTAGTTCTCGCCGATGCCGAGCAGCACGCCGGTGGTGAACGGGATGCGGGAGCGGCCGGCGTCGTCGATCACGCGCAGGCGCAGGGCCGGGTCCTTGTCGGGGGAGCCGAAGTGCGCCTGGCCCTTCTCGGTCCAGAGGCGCGACGACGTGGTCTCCAGCATCATGCCCATCGACGGGCCGACCGGCTTGAGCCGCTGCAGCTCCGCCCACGACATCACGCCCGGGTTGAGGTGGGGCAGCAGACCCGTCTCGTCGAGGATCAGGCGGGCCATGTGGCCCACGTAGTCGAGCGTCGAGGCGTAGCCGTGGTCGTCGAGCCACTGCCGGGCCACCGGCCAGCGGTTCTCCGGGCGGTCGCCGAGCGTGAGCAGGGCCTCCTTGCAGCCCAGTGCGGCGCCCTGCCGGGCGACGTCGAGCACCTCCTCGGCCGACATGTACGGCGAGATGCCCGCCTTGGCGAGCTTGCCCGGCGTTTGCACGAAGATGCAGTAGTGGCACCGGTCCTGGCACAGGTGCGTCAGCGGGACGAACACCTTGCGGGAGTAGGTGAGGACGCCGGGGCGGCCGGCCTCCGTCAGGCCCTGGTCGCGGAGCGCCCCTGCGACGGCGAGCAGCCGGTCGAGGTCGGCGCCGCGCGCGTGCAGCAGCACCTCGGCGTCGGCCCGGGTCTCGGCGTCCGGCCTGCCCGGCGCGCTGCCGCCGCTCGCCTCCAGCCGGTCGAGGGCCGCGGCCAGGACCGCGGGGTCCGGAGGCTGCGGCTGGTCGTCGGGGCGCGCGGGCATGCGCAGTGTCAGGGGAACAGTCATGAGCCCACCTCGGGTGCGGGAACCGGATCGCGATGGTCCGGAGGGGACTGCCCGACACTATGTCATCGTGGTGTCACCCGACCTCGGCGAGGGTGCCCTCCTCGGCGGTCACGAGGGAGGCGATCGTCGCGAAGAACCGCGCGATCCCGGGCAGGTTGGCGCCCTTCTCGCGCGACGCGGCGAAGTCCTCCGACGTGCGCCACTCGACGATGTCGAGCCACTCGTCGTCCGGCAGCTGCACGAGGCGCGCCCCGAGAAAGCCGGTCCGGTCCGTCTCGAAGTCGGCGAGCATCGCCGGCCGTGCCGCCAGCATCGCGTCGATCCTCTCGGGCAGCACCCGGAATCGGGTCAGCTCCACGGACGTGCTCATCGTGTCTCCTGGGGTGTGCGGGTGGTTGTTCGCGCTCACCGTAGGACACAAAGGGGGTCATCCGGCTGCATGCGCGGTGTGGGAATCCCGGATATCACCCGCTCGATCATCTTGCTAGCGTCCCTGGGACCAGCAGGCGGGCAATGCCGCCGGTCTGCTCCGGCTCCTGACCGACTGAGGTGGTCTCCCATGGTTCTCCGCCGCGCACCGATCATCGTCGCCGTCGCCACGGCCGCGCTCCTGGCGACGGGGGCGGCCGTCGTGCCCAGCCTCGCGGCCACCGCCGTGGCCGCCCACGAGGCGCCGACGGCGGCCCGGCCCGGCCCGGCCGAGCCCGCCGCGGCACCCGCCGCCGCACCGGAGGCCGCCACGCCCGTCGAGGCGAACGGTCAGCTCAGCGTCTGCGGCGTGCGCCTGTGCAACGAGCAGGGCAAGCAGATCCAGCTGCGCGGCATGAGCACGCACGGCACCCAGTGGTACTCGCAGTGCGTGGACGACGCGTCGCTCGACACCCTCGCGTACGACTGGAACGCGGACGTCGTGCGGATCTCCACCTACGTCCAGGAGGACGGCTACGAGACGGACCCGGCCCGGTTCACCGCGCTGGTCAACCAGTACATCGACATGCTCACCGCGCGGGGCCTGTACGCCGTCGTCGACTGGCACATGCTCGACCCGGGTGACCCGAACTTCAACCTGGAGCGCGCCAAGACGTTCTTCACCGCGATCGCCGAGCGGAACAACGGCAGGAACAACATCATCTACGAGGTCGCGAACGAGCCCAACGGGGTGTCGTGGCAGACCATCAAGGGCTACCACGAGCAGATCGTCCCGGTCGTCCGCGCCAAGGACCCGGACGCCGTCATCCTGCTCGGCACCCGCGCCTGGTCCTCGCTGGGCGTCTCCGACGGCGCGAGCGAGTCCGAGGTCGTGAACAACCCGGTCAACGCCTCGAACGTCATGTACACGTTCCACTTCTACGCGGCATCGCACGGCCAGGAGTACCTGGACACCCTGTCCCGCGCCGCCGACCGGATCCCGATGTTCATCACCGAGTTCGGCACCCAGGACTACGCGGGCGAGGGCGCCAACGACTTCGCCATGTCGCAGCGCTACCTCGACCTCGCGGCGCAGAAGAAGATCAGCTGGGTCAACTGGAACTTCTCCGACGACCACCGCTCCGGCGCCGTCTTCCGGGAGGGGACCTGCGGGAGCGGCTCGTACGGGACGGACCGCCTCAAGGAGTCCGGCACCTGGATCCGCGACCGGATCCGCACGGCGGACGACTTCTAGGTCGGCCGCTCTGGGCAGGCCTGGTCGCGTCGGCCTGGTCGTGTCGGCTGGAAGCGTCGGTCTGGAAGCATCGGCCGCAAGGTGCACTCGATCGGCAGGTGCTGGCAGGGCTGAACGACGAACACCTCAGCCCCGCCTGATCCGGCTCTGCAGGACAATCCTGCAGAGCCGGATCAGGCGGGGCCCAGCCGACCGGAGTTCTGCCCACCCGGCCACCCTCAACCGGCTGCGACGCACCCCGGAGCGAGGTTTGAGAAGATCGTCCGATGCGGATCATCCAGCTCCCGGCCCGAGAGATCACGCGGTTCGGCAGCACCGGCGTCGACATGGACTTCCTGCCGCAGGTGCCCGACGCCGAGCGCACCACGGTGCACGTCGCCCGGATCGTGGCGGGCGGCACGCTGGGGGAGCACCCGGCGACGTCGCTCCAGGTCCTCGCCGTCCTGGCCGGCGAGGGCGTCGTCACGTCGAAGGGCGCCGACGGCGCCGCCGACGAGCGCTGGGAGATCGAGCCCGGCCAGGCCGTGGTCTGGGAACCCGGCGAGATCCACGCGACGACGGCGACCACCGACCTGCTTGCCGTGATCGTCGAGACCACCGCCGACGAGCTGCTCTTCCGCGACCACGAGGTGCTGCACGGCCCGCCCGCGGGCTGACCCGGAGCAGGGGGAGCACTACGCTCCCTCCATGGTGCTCACCGTGTCCGTCATCGGCGCCGGACCCGCCGGCCTCTCCGCAGCTGCCGCCCTGAAGGCCCGCGGCGCCGACGTCACCGTGCTCGAGAAGTCCGAGCACGTCGGGAACGCCTGGCGCCACCACTACGACCGCCTGCACCTGCACACCACGCGCGGGCTGTCCAGGCTGCCGGGGCTCGCGATCCCGCGGGAGTACGGCCGGTGGGTCGCGCGCGACGACGTCGTCCGCTACCTCGAGGCGTACGCCACCCACCACGACCTCCGGGTCGAGCACGGCGTCGAGGTCACGCACCTCGACCGGCCCGTCGCGGACGCCGGCGCGGACCGCCGCTGGACGATCACCACCACCGACGGCACCCGCACCGCGGACGCCGTCGTCGTCGCCACCGGCTACAACCACACCCCGCACGTGCCCGACTGGCCCGGCCAGGACGCGTTCACCGGTGAGGTCGTGCACGCGAGCCGGTACCGCAACTCCGCCCCGTACGCGGGCCGGCACGTGCTGGTGGCCGGCGTGGGCAACACGGGCGCCGAGATCGCGCAGGACCTCGCCGAGAACGGCGCGGCGAGCGTCCACCTCGCCGTCCGGACGCCGCCGCACATCGTGCCCCGCAACCAGGGCCCGTGGGCCGCGCAGTACACGGGCGTCCTGGTGCGCCACCTGCCCGATCGCCTCGTCGACGCCGTCGGCGTGGCCGTCCGCAGGGCCGGCGTCCCGGACCTGTCCGACCTCGGGCTGCCGATCCCGGACGTGGGCATCGCGACCCGCGTCGCCCAGGGTTCCGTGCCCCTGCAGGACATCGGCATCGTCGCCGCGGTCCAGGCCGGCACCGTGCGCGTCGTCCGCGCCGTCGAGCGGTTCGACGGCGGCGAGGTGGTCCTGGCCGACGGCGCCCGCCTGACCCCCGACGTCGTGCTGGCCGCGACCGGGTACCGGCGCGCGCTCGAACCGGTCGTGGGCCACCTGGGCGTGCTCGGCGACCGCGGCAAGCCCCTCGCGACCAACGGCCGCCCGGCCGCGCCCGGCCTCTACTTCACCGGCTTCACCAACCCGATCAGCGGCATGTTCCTCGAGATGGCGGCCGACGCGCGCCGGATCGCACGGCACGCAACCCGCGGCAGGTAGGCGGATCCGACACGACGTATCGATTCGGTCGAAATGCTTGACACCTCGACCTCCGACCGGCAGCGTCCCGCGCATGAGCCGCCGAACGACCCTTGCCACAGCCGCCGCAGCTCTCGTGGCACTGACCCTCGGCGCCTGTGCGCCGTCCGCGGACAGCCCCGAGCCGGGCGCGGCGGCAGGGGCGGGGTGCGACGGCGACGCGGTGGCGCTGGACGTCTGGTCCTGGCGGACCGAGGACCTCAAGACGTACGAGCGGATCTTCGACGTCTTCGAGAAGGCCAACCCGTGCATCACGGTGAACTTCCAGGCCCACCTCAACACCGAGTACGACCAGATCCTGCGCACCGGCCTGACCGGGTCGGACGGGCCCGACATCGCGCAGGTGCGCTCCTACGGCCTGCTCCAGCCGCTCGTCGAGGGCGGCAACCTGGAGCCGCTGGAGGACGTCGTCCCGGCGCTCGCGGACTTCGACGACGCGATCCTCGACGGCTCGCGCGGCCGTGAGGACGGCGCCGTCTACGGCGTGCCGCTGGCCAGCCAGACGATCCAGGTCTACTACAACACCGCGATCTTCGAGGAGCACGGACTGGAGGAGCCCGAGACCTGGGACGACTTCATCGCGCTGAACGACACGCTCCTGGAGCACGACGTGACGCCGCTCGCGGTCGGCGCACGCGACGGCTGGTTCGTGCCGACCGTGCACGACGCCCTGACGGCGGCCCAGTACGGCGGCGCCGACTTCCAGGAGGCCCTGCGCGACGGCGCGACGGACTTCACCGACCCGGCCTACGTGGACTCGATCCAGACGCTGAAGGACCTCCAGCAGTACATGCCCGACGACGTGACGGGCGTGCAGTACACGGACGCGCAGGTGCTGTTCACCTCCGAGCAGGCCGCGATGTTCGCCGGCGGCTCATACGAGCTCGCGTTCTTCCAGGACGCCAACCCCGACCTGGACCTCGGCGTGTTCCAGGTGCCCCCGCCACCCGGCTCGGCCCTGGACCACCCGGTCAGCGCCGGCTACGCGGACGGGAGCTGGGGCCTGTCGGCCACGACGGAGCACCCCGAGGAGGCCGAGACCCTGCTGAACTGGCTGGCGACGCCCGAGTTCGGGCAGCTCGTGGCCGACGAGCTCAAGCAGTTCTCGCCGATCCCCGGCGTCGAGTTCTCCGACCCGCTGCAGCAGGAGATGTGGGACCTGTACCAGGAGAGCCCCGCGCCGTACCTGCTGCTCGTGGACTACCGCTACGGCGACCCCGTGGGCACGGACCTGATGGGTGAGGCGGGGCAGAAGCTCTTTCTCGGCGACACCGACGCCGAGGGTGCCGCCGACGTGATCCAGGACGGCCTGTCGGCCTGGTGGACGCCGGGCGAGTGAGCCGTCGCCGTCGAGCCGCGGCACTGCCCACGCCGGTCGCACTGCTCTTCATCCTGCCCGCCGCGGCGCTGTTCGCCGTCTTCGTGCTCTACCCGATGGCCACGGCGCTGACCTACTCGCTGTTCTCCTGGCGCGGCACCGCGCAGGACGCGTTCGTGGGGCTGGACAACTTCGTCGCGCTGTTCACCACCGAGCCGTACGCCACCCAGCTCCCGCGCGCGTTCGGGCACAACGCGCTCCTGTTCGCCGGGGCCATGGTGGTGCAGAACTCGCTGGGCCTCCTGCTGGCGTACGTGCTGCACCGGCGCGGCCGGCTGCGGCGCCTGTTCCAGGTGCTGTACACGATGCCGTACCTGGTCTCGCCGCTGGTGGTCGGCTACCTCTGGTCGCTGCTGCTCTCGCCGCTGTTCGGCCCGGTCAACGCCGCCCTGCGCGCCGTCGGCCTCGACGCGGTGGCCCAGCCCTGGCTGGGCGACCCCGACACCGCACTGTGGGTGGTGGTCCTGGTGACCGCCTGGCAGTGGGTCGGGTTCCCGCTCCTGGTCTACGGTGCGGCCCTCGGCGCGCTCGACCCGACGCTGGAGGAGGCCGCGATGCTCGACGGCGCGAGCTCCCGCCAGCGCTTCTGGCACGTGACGCTGCCCCTCCTGACGCCGGTGATCGGCACCGTGAGCGTGCTGACGTTCATCTTCTCCATGGAGGCGTTCCCGATCCCGTACGCCCTGGGTGGGTCCAGCGGCAGCCCGGCCGGCGCCACCGACGTCATGTCGCTCCTCTTCTACCGCACGGCGTTCCACTCGGGGGCGTCCAACGCCATCGGCATCTCGTCGGCGGTGGCGATCGTGCTGTTCGTCGTGATCGTCGGGGTCTCGGTCGCGTTCACGCGCTGGTTCCGTCGCGTCGAACGGCGGCTGACGTGAGGCGGGCCGCGGTCGGCACGTTGCTGTGGGGCTACGCCGCCGTCGCGCTGCTGCCCCTGCTGGTCATGGTGTGGAACTCGTTCCGGACCGACCAGGAGCTGGTGGTGGAGCCGCTCGGCCTGCCGCACAGCCCGTCCCTGGACGCGTACCGCGAGGCGTGGGTCGAGGCGTCGTTCTCCACCTACTTCGTCAACTCGGTGCTGGTCACCACGGTGTCGGTGGTGCTGTCGACGGCGGTCTCGCTGCTGGCCGCGTACGCCCTGGCGCGGTCGCGCTCACGCCTGATGGCCGTGATCGAGCAGGTCTTCGTCTCGGGCCTGATGATGCCCGTGTTCCTCATGATCGTGCCGATCTTCTACCTGCTGGACACGATCGGCCTCGCGTCGACCCGGACCGGGCTGATCCTGGTCTACTCGGCCGTCTCGATCCCGTTCTCGGTGTTCGTGCTGGCCACGTTCCTGCGCCAGCTCCCGGACGAGCTGGAGGACGCTGCCCGGATCGACGGCGCCGGCCCCCTGCGCACGTTCTGGTCGGTGCTGCTGCCGCTCGTGCGGCCCGCGGTCGCCACCGTGGTGGTCTTCCGCTTCGTGCCCATCTGGAACGACTTCTTCTACCCGCTGATCCTCGTGCGCGACCGGACGCAGTACACGCTGCCCGTGGGCCTGACCACGTTCTTCGGGGAGTACCAGACGTCGTGGTCCACGCTGTTCGCCGGCCTGGTCATCGCGACCCTCCCGCTGGTGGTGCTGTTCCTCGTGGCGACGCGGCAGATCGTCGCAGGCCTCACCGCCGGCATGGGCCGGTGACGGCGCGCGCGGCTTGCGCTCTCGGCTGACATCGGTGGCGCAGGCGTCCGGCTGTGGGAGGCTGGAGGTGTGCGGCACGCCACCGGCCAGCATTCGGCGCCTGTGGTCGTGAGGCGTACTATTGACGGGTTGCCCGTGCGCCTGTCGTACGTCGCTGCCAGCGAGCAGCCGCAACTGAAGCAGAGCATCCCCGCGCCACCCGGGACGCAGTACGCCGGCGTGCGCGCACCCCCGACATTCTGGAGACCATCGAAGTGAAGAGCGCCGTCGAGACCTTGGAGCCCACCAAGGTCAAGCTGACCGTCGAGGTGGACTACGACGAGCTCAAGCCGAGCATCGATCACGCCTACGAGCACATCGCGGAGCAGGTGAACGTCCCCGGGTTCCGCAAGGGCAAGGTTCCCCCGCGCATCATCGAGCAGCGGGTCGGCTGGGGCGCCGTGATCGAGCACGCCGTGAACGACGGGCTCTCCGGTTTCTACCGTGACGCGCTCGGCGAGACCGACCTGCGTCCGCTCGCCCAGCCCGAGGTCGACGTGACCGAGGTCCCGGCCAAGGCCGGCGAGGGCCAGCTGAAGTTCACGGCCGAGGTCGAGGTGCGCCCCGAGATCGAGCTCCCCGAGCTCTCCGACGTCGAGCTGACCGTCGACTCCACCGAGGTGACCGACGAGGACGTCACCGAGCGCCTGGACGCCCTGCGCGAGCGCTTCGGCACCCTGGTGGGCGTGGACCGCCCGGCCGTCGAGGGCGACTACGTCGTCATCGACCTCAAGGCCGTCATCGGTGACGAGGAGGTCGACTCCGTGTCAGGCGTCTCGTACCAGATCGGCTCCGGCAACATGCTCGAGGGGCTCGACGAGGCCCTGACCGGCCTGTCCGGTGGCGAGACCACCACCTTCAAGGCGCCGCTCGCCGGCGGCGAGCACGAGGGCCAGGACGCCGACGTGACCGTCACCGCGACGTCGGTCAAGCAGCGCGACCTGCCCGAGGTGGACGACGACTTCGCCCAGCTCGCCTCGGAGTTCGACACGCTGGAGGAGCTGAAGGACGACCTGAAGAGCCAGGTCGCCGGCATCAAGACCTCCAACCAGGCCGTCACCGCGCGGGACGCCCTCATGGAGAAGCTCCTGGAGACCGTCGAGGTCCCCGTGCCGTCCGGCGTGGTCGAGGCCGAGGTGCACCGTCACCTCGAGTCCGAGAGCCGCCTGGAGGACGACGAGCACCGCGCCGAGGTCACGGAGGACGCGACCAAGGCGATCAAGAACCAGATCCTGCTCGACACCCTCGCCGAGAAGCTCAAGGTGCAGGTGAGCCAGGGCGAGCTCGTCGAGTACCTGGTGAGCGCCTCGCAGCAGTACGGCATGGAGCCGAGCGAGTTCATCAAGACCCTCGAGCAGGGCGGTCAGATCCCCGCCATGGTCGGCGAGGTCGCCCGCTCGAAGGCCCTCGCCGTCGCGCTGCGCCAGATCGAGGTCAAGGACTCCGACGGCAACGTCGTGGACCTGAGCGAGTTCATCGGCTCGGACGAGGCCGACGAGGCCCAGGCCGCCCTGAGCGACGCCGTGGCGCAGGCCCAGGAGGCCGCTGACGCCGAGGCGCCCGAGGGTTCGGCGCCCGAGGCGTCGGAGACCGCGAAGGCCTGACGCACCCCCGGCCCGGCAGGGCCGGAGCAGGACGTCCGACGGCGGTCCGCACCCTTCGCGCGAGGGTGCGGACCGCCGTCCGCGTTCCCCCTGCCTTCGCCGTGGGCAGCACCGGTGCGCTGTAGGCGAAACGGCCGTCGAATCGGGAGTTCTGGCGGCCGGAGGCACGTTAGGGTCGAGCGACACGACGTCTTAGGACGTGGTCCACAGACGAGAGTCAGAACCGAGGAGATGGACGTGAACGATCTGCTGCGGATGGATGCTGGGCCGGTAGCGCGGACGGAGGGTGCTGGCTTCGGGCTCAACGACTCCATCTACAACCGGCTGCTCAAGGAGCGCATCATCTGGCTGGGGTCGGAGGTGCGCGACGAGAACGCGAACGCGATCAGCGCGCAGATGATGCTTCTCGCGGCCGAGGACCCTGACAAGGACATCTGGCTTTACATCAACTCGCCCGGCGGCTCTATCACGGCCGGCATGGCGATCTACGACACCATGCAGTTCATCAAGCCCGACGTGGCGACGGTCGCGATGGGCATGGCCGCCTCCATGGGGCAGTTCCTGCTGTCCTCCGGCACCAAGGGCAAGCGGTACATCACGCCGCACGCCCGCGTGCTGATGCACCAGCCGTCCGGCGGCATCGGTGGTACGGCCACCGACGTGCGGATCGGGGCGCAGCTCATCATGCACATGAAGAAGGTGCTCGCCGAGCTGACCGCCGAGCAGACCGGTCAGTCGCTCGAGACGATCATCAAGGACAACGACCGCGACAACTGGTTCACGGCCTCCGAGGCACTGGAGTACGGCTTCGTCGACCACGTCGTCGAGACCGCTGCGCTGGCCGGCGGCGGCGGCATGAACAGCTGACCGCCCGGAAACGCATCAAGAGCTTTCTCAAGAGGAGATGACCGTGAGTCCTGAAGCCCAGTTCGTCGCAGCCGCAGAGCGCCTTGCCGGCGCCCGTTCGGGTGCGCGGATGCCTTTTGCAACCGCCGGCGCCATGCCGTCCGCACGCTACGTGCTCCCGCAGTTCGAGGAGCGCACCGCGTACGGCTTCAAGCGCCAGGACCCGTACACCAAGCTGTTCGAGGACCGCATCATCTTCCTGGGCGTCCAGGTCGACGACGCGTCCGCGGACGACGTCATGGCCCAGCTCCTGGTCCTGGAGACCCAGGACCCGGACCGCGACGTGATGATGTACATCAACTCGCCGGGTGGCTCGTTCACGGCCATGACGGCGCTGTACGACACCATGCAGTTCATCAAGCCGCAGATCCAGACCGTGTGCCTGGGCCAGGCGGCGTCGGCCGCGGCCGTCCTGCTGGCCGCCGGCCAGCCGGGCAAGCGGCTCGCGCTGCCGAACTCCCGCGTGCTGATCCACCAGCCCGCGATGGAGGGTGGCGGCTACGCGCAGGCCTCGGACATCGAGATCCACGCGAACGAGCTGATCCGCATGCGCGAGTGGCTCGAGCTGACGCTCGCGACGCACAGCGGCAAGACGCAGGAGCAGGTGCGTGACGACATCGAGCGCGACAAGATCCTGACCGCCGCCCAGGCCAAGGAGTACGGCCTGGTCGACGAGGTGCTCGAGTCGCGCAAGCCCGTCGCGGTCGTGACGAACTGACCGCTCCGGTCTGGTCCGCCCGGACCGCAGGCGTCCGACGCCGGGGCCGTGCCACCAATACCGGTGGACGATCCGCCCCGGCGTCGGGCATTGTGGGACACGCCGCGCAGAATCTGACAAAATTGTCATGATCTGGTGAAAATCGGTCAGGCGACCCGCCGGGCCGCCCGGCTGACAACAGGCCACCGGTGGTGTGGAATGGATCTGAGACCGCTCGACGTCGCGGATCTGCTGGGCCAGCCGGCCCGTGCAGGATTCCGCGAGGGTGCACAAGGCGAGGAGACAGGTAGTGGCGCGAATCGGTGACGGCGCGGAACTGCTGAAGTGCAACTTCTGTGGCAAGTCGCAGAAGCAGGTGAAGAAGCTGATCGCCGGACCCGGCGTCTACATCTGCGACGAGTGCATCGAGCTGTGCAACGAGATCATCGAGGAAGAGCTCGGTGAGGCTGCGGAGCTCGGTCTGACAGAGTTGCCCAAGCCCCGCGAGATCTTCGACTTCCTCGAGCAGTACATCATCGGCCAGGACCCCGCCAAGCGCGCCCTGGCCGTTGCCGTCTACAACCACTACAAGCGGATCCAGGCCGGCGAGGCGGGGCGTTCCATCAGCCCCGACGACCAGGACCCGGTCGAGATCGCCAAGTCGAACATCCTGCTCATCGGCCCCACCGGCACCGGCAAGACCTATCTGGCGCAGACGCTCGCCAAGATGCTGAACGTCCCGTTCGCCATCGCCGACGCGACCGCCCTCACCGAGGCCGGCTACGTGGGCGAGGACGTCGAGAACATCCTGCTCAAGCTCATCCAGGCCGCGGACTACGACGTCAAGAAGGCCGAGACGGGCATCATCTACATCGACGAGGTCGACAAGGTGGCCCGCAAGGCCGAGAACCCGTCGATCACGCGTGACGTCTCCGGCGAGGGCGTGCAACAGGCGCTCCTGAAGATCATCGAGGGCACCACGGCCTCGGTGCCCCCGCAGGGTGGGCGCAAGCACCCGCACCAGGAGTTCATCCAGATCGACACGACGAACGTGCTGTTCATCGTGGCCGGAGCGTTCGCGGGGCTGGACGACATCGTCGCGGCCCGATCCCGCAAGCGCGGCATCGGGTTCAGCGCCCCCATGGAGTCCATCGCCCGGGACGAGGACCTCTTCGCCGAGGTGCGGCCCGAGGACCTGCAGAAGTACGGGCTGATCCCCGAGTTCATCGGCCGCCTGCCCGTCATCGCCTCCGTCTCGTCGCTCGACCGCGACGCCCTGGTACGGATCCTGACGGAGCCCAAGAACGCGCTCGTGAAGCAGTACAAGCGCATGTTCGAGATCGACGGCGTGGAGCTCGAGTTCGACGAGCCGGCCGTCGAGGCCATCGCCGAGCAGGCCCTGCTCCGCGGCACCGGCGCACGCGGCCTGCGGGCGATCCTCGAGGAGGTGCTCCAGCAGGTCATGTTCGACGTGCCGAGTCGCGACGACGTCGAGCGCGTGGTCATCACCCGCTCCGTGGTGCTCGACAACGTGAACCCGACCGTCGTGCCCCGCAAGAGCCCCGTGCGGGGCCGTCAGCCCCGCGAGAAGAGCGCGTAGCCCCTCGCCCGCTCCGCGGGCCGGAGAGCGGCATACGAAGAGCCGGAGCGCACCCTGTGGGTGTGCTCCGGCTCTCTGTCGTCCGCGGGCTGTCGTCCGCGGGCCGCGTGGTTCGCGGTGGGGTCGAGGTCAGCGCGTGGCGGCCGGCTGCGCGTTCGGCACCGGGGCGCCGTACAGCGCGTCCACGGTTCCTGCGAAGTCGGCGAGCACCTTGGCCCGCTTCACCTTGATGGACGGTGTGAGGTACCCGTTGGCCTCGGTGAAGTCGAGGTCGAGCACCGTGATCTTGCGGATCGACTCGGCCTTGGAGACCGCCTCGTTCGCCTGCGCGACCACCTTGTCGAGCTCGGCGAGCACCTTCGGGTGCACGCGGGCGTCGGCCACCGACAGCTTGGGCAAGCCGTTCGCGGCGCACCAGCCGGGCAGCATCTCGGCGTCGAGTGTGACGAGGGCGCCGATGAACGGGCGCTGGTCGCCGACCACCACGACCTGGCTCACGATCGGGTGCGCCCGCATCCGGTCCTCGAGCACGGCCGGCGCGACGTTCTTGCCGCCGGCGGTCACGATGATCTCCTTCTTGCGCCCCGTGATGTGCAGGTGGCCGTGCTCGTCGAGGCGGCCGAGGTCGCCGGTGCGGAACCAGCCGTCGACGAGGGCCTCGGCGGTCAGCTCCGGCTGGTTGCGGTAGCCGCGGAAGATGTGCGGTCCGCTCAGCAGCACCTCGCCGTCGTCGGCGATGCGGATACCCGTGCCGAAAAAGGCCGGGCCCACCGAGCCCATGACGATCTTCCCGGGCAGGTTCACCGCCGTCGGGGCGGTGGACTCCGTGAGGCCGTAGCCCTCGAGGATGGTCACGCACGCGCCGCGGAAGAAGTGGCCCAGGCGCTCGCCCAGCGGCGCGCCGCCGGAGACGGCCCAGCTGAGCTGCCCGCCCATGGTGGCCTTGAGCTTGCTGAACACCAGCCGGTCGGCGATCGCGTGCTTGACCTTGAGCGTGCGGCCCGGGCCCTCGGGCACGTCCAGGGCTCGCGAGAAGTCCTCGGCGACGCGCGCGGACCAGGCGAAGATCTTCGCCTTGAGGCCGGACGACGCCTTCTGCTCGGCGCTGTTGTAGACCTTCTCGAACACGCGCGGCACGGCCAGGAGGTATGTCGGGCGGAACGAGCCCAGGTCGGCCACCAGGTTCTTGATGTCCGGGGCGTGGCCCAGCACGGCCTGGCCGGCGATGGTCGCGACCTCGACGAAGCGCGCGAACACGTGCGCCAGCGGGAGGAACAGGAGCGTGCGCGCGTTCTCCGCGCTGAGCAGCTCCGGGATGCCGGCGGCGGCGTTCAGGGTCAGGTGCGCGAAGTTGCCGTGCGTGAGCTCGACGCCCTTGGGGCGTCCGGTGGACCCGGAGGTGTAGATGATGGTCGCCAGGTCGTCGCGCCGGACGGCGTCGCGTCGCTCGGCCACGATGCCGGCGGAGAGGTTGGTGCCGGCCTTGCGCAGGTCGAGCACGGCGCCCTCGTCGATCAGCAGGATGTCCTCGAGCCCGGGCAGGCTGGGCCGCACCTGCTTGACCGTCTCGGCGTGCGCGGCGGACTCGACCACGATGAGACGCACGTCGGCGTCGGACAGGATCCACTGGACCTGCTCGGCCGACGAGGTCTCGTAGACCGGCACGGCGACGGCGCCGGCGGCCCAGATGGCGAAGTCGAGGAGCGTCCACTCGTACCGGGTGCGCGACATGATCGCGACGCGGTCGCCGGCCTTGATGCCGCGCGCCACCAGGCCGCGGGCGACGGCGAGCACCTCGTCCTCGAACTGGCTGGCCGACACCTTGATCCACGGGCCGTCTGGTGCGTCACGCCGCTCGATGAGCGCCTCGTCTCCGGAGCGGGCCACGCGGTCCGCGAGGATCGTGTTGATGCTGGTGCCCGCCGGCACCTCCACCCATGCCGGCGACGTGGCAAGTGTCATGTGCTGCTCTCCGTTGAAGTCTTGAAGAGGTGAAGCCCCAGTACCGGGCCTTCACCAAGTTGCGGCCTGCTCGGCAGACTGTAGCGGATCCCCGTCTCAGGTCGGAACAGCCTTTCGCCCGGGGCGGTCACGGGCGGTTAGCCTCTTCTTGTGTCTGACAACGAACCGACCAGCGCTCCGGTGCCGTCCGAGATCATCCGGCTCCGCGGGAGCATCGACAACATCGACGCGGCGCTGGTCTACCTGCTCGCCGAGCGGTTCCGGGTGACGCGCCGGGTGGGGGAGCTCAAGGCGGTCGGCGGGCTGCCCCCGGCGGACCCGGCCCGTGAGCAGGAGCAGATCGCCCGGCTCACGAGCATCGCCGAGGAGTCCGGCCTGGACCCCGAGTTCGCCGAGCAGTTCCGCCAGTTCATCGTGAGCGAGGTGATCCGCCACCACGAGCTGATCGCCGCGCAGCACAAGGGCGACAACCTGCCCGAGGTCGACACCTACGCTTGAAGGTGACCTGTGCCTGACGCTCTTTTGCCCTCTCCGAGCACTGGGCAAACGTCGGGTGGGAATATCTCCTGTACAGGTCACGGAAATTTCCCCCACAGGGGTGGCGTGTGCCCGGGATCCGTCGTTTCCTGGAGTCAACGCCGGGGCGAGGTCATGCGGTAGGGCATCGCCTCGACCTCGGCGGGTGATGCGGAGGTGTTCATGAAGATCGATTGGCTCAAACCCCTCCTCGGCCACCCGGGACCGTTCGCCACCCTGTGCCTCGACGCGACGCCGTCGGAGCACGCCGCCGACCGCGACGTCGGCGGGCGCTGGAACGCCGTGCGCAGGGACCTGGCGCAGCAGGACACCCCGGACGCCGTGCTGGACGCGATCGAAGAGGTGGTGCTGCGACCCACGAGGGTCCCGGGACCGCACGGCCGGGTCGTCATCGCCGACGAGACGGGCGTGCTGGTGGACCGCGTGGTGAACAACCCGCCGACCGCGAGCTCCGGTTCCTGGGAGGCGGTGCCGGCCCTGTTGCAGGCGGCCCTGGCCGCTGACGAGTCGGTAGAGGTGCTCAAGGTGACGGTGGACCGGGCGGGCGCGGACTTTCTTCGCGCGGGGCCGGACGCCAAGGTGCACAGCACCTTCCAGGCGCCGCACGACGAGATCGAGAAGACCAGCTCCTCGGGGATCAAGCGGGCGCGGATCGAGTCCCGTGCCGAGGACTCCTGGGGGCGCAACGCCGCCGCCGTGGCGGCCGAGATCGAACGGCACGTGGCGGAGTCCGACCCGGAGCTGGTGCTGCTCACCGGGGACAAGCGGGCGGTCTCGCTCACCCGGGCCGCACTGACCGCGCCGACGGCCGACAAGCTGGTCGAGGTGCCCGGCGGCGGGCGCGGCGGCGGGGTGCACGAGGGTGCCTTCGCCGAGCGGGTCTCCGACGTCCTGGACTCGTACCGGGAGCGGCGGCGCGAGCGGGTGCTGGCGGAGCTGCGTCAGGAGCTCGGCCGGGAGTCGAACGCCGTGACCTCGGTGGACGACGTCGTGGCGGTGCTCGCGCGCGGGCAGGTCAAGGAGCTCGTGCTCGCGGAGGAGTACGGCACGGGCCCCGGGCCCATGAACGGGCGCAAGCTGTGGATCGGCCCTGACCCGATGCACATCGCCGGCGACCGGTCCGACCTCGAGGCGATGGGGGTGACGGAGCGGCTGGAGGAGCTGCCCGCCACGGTCGCGCTCGTGCGGGCGGCAGTCGGTCAGGACGCCGGTCTGACGTTCGCGCCCGAGGGTTCGGTGGAGCTCATGGACGGCGTCGGCGCGACCCTGCGCTGGCGGGACGACGGGACGCCCACCGAGGTGGTGGCGAGCATGTCCGGCGACGATCGTCGGCTGCACTGACCTCCCACGTGAATTCGATGTGAATTCTCGGCCGGTTGATCGGACAAAAGGCGCTCAGAACGGGCGCCAGACTGGATGGAATTTCCGATTTACCGCGTATGAGAAATTGTTGCGCCGGAATGTGTCCGTTTTGCCCATACACACGGAAACGCATTATCGGTACGGTCTCGGGCCATGGGGATGATTCATTGTGAGTACGCGCGGCTTGCCGCCGACGACTTCGACAAGGCACGGACAGATCTGACCTGGGCGCTGGAGCACATCGACGAGCTCGCCGGCGAATGGGTGGAGGTGGATCTTCCGGCACAGGAGGCCAGGTACTTCAGCATCGGCACCGTGTGGGGTCCGCTCCACACGGTGCTCCGGGTGCACGGCGGCATGCCCGTCGACCCGGTGCAGGGCGGTGCGGCGTTGGCTTCCACCGACGGGATCACGCCGGTGCGCTATCTCGGCCCGGAGGAGGTGGAGAAGGCGGCCGCGTTCCTGGTGGGCACGTCGTTCGACACGCTGGCTCCGCTGGCCGTGGCCGATCACGTGTGCGACGAGGACGTGTGCCCGGACCCGGGCGAGCACGCCGCGGAGACCGATCACGAGCGCCTGGCCGTCGCGTACGGCGAGCTGGCCGCGTTCTACGGTGCCGCTGCCGAGGCGGGCGACGCGGTGGTGCTGATGCTCAACTGAGCCACAACGGTCGTGGAAAAGACCGGGGGCGGGACTCTGGTCAGCGTCCCGCCCCGGTCTGTCTGCCCGAGCTCAGCCCTTGTTGCGCGGCGGGGCCTCGCCCAGCTCGCTGGAGGTGACGACGATCCCGCCCTGGACGGCCGGGTCGCCCTGGCCCTCCGCGGCGGCGACCAGGTCGAGCGGGCCGGTGACGCGGCCGGCGGCCTTGACGTCCTCGACCGCGGTCTCGACCGCCGTCAGCGAGCCGGCCGGGACGGCCAGCGACGCCGCCACGATGGGCGTGCGCATCGAGGCCTTGGCCTCGGACTTCACCTTGCGCAGCGCGGCGAGCGCGTGCCCGGCGGCAGCGAGGTCGGCCGGGTCGGCGTCGCCGCCGGCCGCGCGCAGCGGCTCCGCCACGGGCCACGGCGCACGGTGCACCGAACCCTCGCGCCACCAGGACCAGACCTCTTCCGTGGCGAACGGGAGGTAGGGCGCCAGCAGGCGGAGCATGGTGTCGAGCGCGATGGCCAGGGCGGTGCGGGCCGAGGTGGTCTCCGGGGAGACCTCGGCGACGTCGGCGCCGGCGCCGTACGCGCGGTCCTTGACGAGCTCGAGGTAGTCGTCGCAGAACGTCCAGAAGAACGTCTCCGTCAGCTCGAGCGCACGCGTGTGGTCGTAGGCCTCCAGGGCCGCCGTGGCCTGCTCGACCACGCCGGCCAGGCCAGCGAGCATCGACCGGTCCAGGGAGACCGTGACCGCCGCCGGGTCGAGCGCGATCTCGCTGCCCGCGCCGCCGCCGAACGACAGCGCGAACTTCGAGGCGTTGAGGACCTTGATCGCCAGGCGGCGACCGATCTTCATCTGACCCACCTCGAACGCCGCGTCGGTACCCAGGCGGGCCGAGGCCGCCCAGTACCGCACCGCGTCGGAGCCGTGCTCGACGAGCAGGTCCATCGGCGTGACGACGTTGCCCTTGGACTTGGACATCTTCTTGCGGTCCGGGTCGAGGATCCAGCCGCTGATCGTCGCGTTCTTCCAGGGCAGCACCTTGTTCTCCAGGTGCGAGCGCACCACGGTGGAGAACAGCCACGTACGGATGATGTCCTGGCCCTGGGGGCGCAGGTCCATCGGGTACACGCGCTCGAAGAGGTCCTGGTCCCGCTCCCAGCCGCCGACGATCTGCGGGGTCAGGGACGAGGTGGCCCAGGTGTCCATGACGTCCGCGTCACCCACGAAGCCGCCGGCCTGGCCGCGCTGCTCCTCGGTGTAGCCCGCGGGCGCCTGCGACGTCGGGTCGACGGGCAGGGCCTCCTCGGCCGGGACGATCGGGTGGTCGTAGTCCACCTCGCCCGCCGCGTCGACCGGGTACCAGAGCGGGATCGCGACGCCGAAGAAGCGCTGGCGGCTGACCAGCCAGTCGCCGTTGAGACCGTTGACCCAGTTCTGGTAGCGCACCCGCATGAAGTCGGGGTGGAAGTCGAGCTCCTTGCCGCGGGCCAGCAGCTCCTCGCGCAGCTCCTGGTCGCGGCCGCCGTTGCGGATGTACCACTGGCGCGAGGTCACGATCTCGAGGGGCTTGTCGCCCTTCTCGAAGAAGTTGGCCTTGCGCTGGGTGGCCACGGGCTCGCTCGGCATGTCGCCCGACGCGGTGAGCGCCTCGACGATGGCCTTGCGGGCGCTGAAGGTCGTCTTGCCCGCGACCTCGGCCTCGAACAGCTCGGCGCCCGGACCGCCCGTGAGCCACTCCGGCAGCTCGCGCGTGATGCGGCCGTCGCGGTTGATGATCGAGCGCGTCGGAAGCTGCAGCTCGCGCCACCACTGCACGTCGGTGAGGTCACCGAAGGTGCAGCACATCGCGATGCCGGCGCCCTTGTCGGGCTCCGCCAGGTGGTGCGCCAGGACCGGGATCTCGACCCCGAACAGCGGGGACGTCACGGTGGTGCCGAACAGGTGCTGGTAGCGCTCGTCGTCCGGGTGGGCGATGAGCGCGACCGCCGCCGGGATCAGCTCGGGGCGCGTGGTCTCGATGTAGACGGGCTCGCCGTCGGGCTTGTGGAAGGCGACCTTGTGGAAGTGCCCGGGGTAGTCGCGGGCCTCCAGCTCGGCCTGGGCCACGGCGGTCTGGAACGTGACGTCCCACAGGCCCGGGGCCTCGGCCTGGTAGGCCTCGCCGCGCTGGAAGTTACGGACGAACGCCCGCTGCGCCGTGGCGCGCGAGGAGTCCCCGATGGTCTGGTACGTCTGGGCCCAGTCCACGGAGACGCCGAGGCGCCGCCAGAGCTCCTCGAACTGCTTCTCGTCCTCGGCCGTGAGCCGCTCGCAGAGCTCGACGAAGTTGCGCCGGCTGACCGGGACCTGGTCGGCGGCCTTGACGTTCTTGTCGGTGCCCTCGAACGGCGGCGTGAAGTCGGGGTCGTAGGGCAGCGAGAGGTCGACGCGCACGCCGTAGTAGTTCTGCACGCGACGCTCGGTGGGCAGCCCGTTGTCGTCCCAGCCCATGGGGTAGAAGACCTCGAGGCCGCGCATGCGCTTGTAACGCGCCACGATGTCGGTGTGCGTGTAGCTGAACACGTGCCCCACGTGCAGGGAGCCCGACGCCGTGGGCGGCGGGGTGTCGATCGAGTAGATCTCGGCACGGGTCTTGGTGCGGTCGAAGGCGAAGGTCTGCTCGGCGGTCCAGCGCTCGTCGAACTTGACCTCGAGGCCGTCCGTGCTGACCTTGTCCGGTACCTCCTTGACCACCGCGCGTACGACCTCGGCGCCCGGTACCGCGGTGGCGGTCCGGGTCGGGGTCGTGTCAGGTGCGGGAGTGGTCGCAGCCGGGTCCGTCGGCCCGGTGGAGGCGGGAATGCTCATGCGCACCAGTGTCCCAGATTCGAGCAAGCCGAAGCGCACGTTCTCCACAGGCCGGGAGGGCGTGGGCGGACGGGTCGGTACCCGGCCGCGACGGCACGGGCGAGCGGGGTGCGCCGGCGAGACGTCCGCCACAGATCATTCGAGATGGTCGATGGTTGCCAGAGGCATGGACTATGGTTCTGCCTGGCCCGGAACCGGGCACACCGGTCAGGACCGTCATCCCGGCCGTTCGACGCTTTCCAGGAGACGAATCGTGCGCATGTCGTGTTGTCGGTGCTCGCCGCACCGCCTCCCCGTCATGTCCCGTCGTTCCTAGGAGTCCCATGTCGCTCGACCGCTCCGACGAGCTGGTCGCCCCGACCTCGTCGGCCGCTTCCGGCGCCGTCGCCGACAGCGCCGTCGCCGACAGCGCTGTCGCCGCCGTCGGCCGCGTGTCGCTCTGGCGCCGTCTGGCCCGGGACCGGTTCGCCCTGGTGGGCGCCGTCGTCGCCGTGGCGTACGCGCTCGTGGCGCTGGCCGCGCCGCTCATCACCCGGGCGCTCGGCGTGGACCCCTACACCTACGACCTCGACGCGCTCGGGCCCACCGGGGCGCCCGCCGGGCCGCTGGGCGGCATCAGCGCGGAGCACTGGTTCGGGGTCGAACCGCTGACGGGCCGCGACCTGTTCGCGATCGTGGTCATGGGCTCGCGCACGTCGCTCCTGGTCGGTCTCGGGGCGACGGTCGTGTCCATGCTGGTCGGGACGGTGCTGGGCCTGGTCGCGGGCTACTTCGGCGGCTGGGTGGACTGGGTGGTGGCCCGGCTGGTCGACGTCCTCATCGGGCTGCCCGCGCTGGTGTTCATGATCGCCGTCGGCGCCGTCGCGCCCGAATGGTTCCCCCGCCTGCTGCTCCTGGTGCTCGTGATCGGGCTGTTCGGCTGGTCGTCGATCGCCCGCGTGGTGCGCGGCCAGGTCATGGCGCTGCGCGCCTCCGGGTTCGTGCGTGCCTCCCAGGCGCTGGGTGCCTCGCACGCGCACGTGCTGTTCCGGCAGGTGCTGCCCAACCTCGCCTCGACCGTCGTGGTGTTCGCGACCATCTCCATCCCGGGTGCGATCGGGTCGGAGGCCGCGCTGTCCTTCCTGGGCGTGGGCGTGCCGCCGCCCACGCCGTCGTGGGGCCGGTCGATCGGCGACGCCGTCACCTGGTTCTCCGTGGACCCCGTCTACCTGCTGTTCCCGGGGCTCGCGCTGTTCGGCGTCACTCTCGCGTTCAACGCGTTCGGCGACGGCCTGCGGGACGCGCTCGACCCGCGGGGCGGCGGCTCGAATCGTCGTCGCCGGCGCGGGGGTGCGCGATGACGCTCGTCAAGTTCCTCGCGACCCGGCTCGCGACGCTCGTGTTCGTGCTGCTCACGGTCTCGTTCCTCACCTACGCGCTGTTCGTGCTGCTGCCGGCCGACCCGGCGCAGCTCGCCTGCGGCCGGCCCTGCACGCCCGAGCGGCTGGAGACGGCACGCGCGTTCATGGGCCTCGACAGGTCCGTCGTCGAGCAGTGGTGGGAGTTCGTGCGCGGCGTGTTCACCGGCCGTACCTTCGGCTCGGCGGGCGCGTCCATCGACTGCCCGCGGCCGTGCCTCGGCTACTCCTTCGCCCGGAACGCGCCGGTCACCGAGCTGATCGCGGGGCGCTTCGGCGTGACGGCGTCGCTCGCGATCGGCGCGGCGGTGCTCTGGCTGGTGGTCGGCGTGGGTGCCGGCGCCGTGGCCGCGGTGCGCCGCGGCACCGCCCTGGACCGCGGGCTCATGATCGGGGCGATCACGGGGGTCTCCGCGCCGAGCTACCTGGTGGGCCTGCTCGGGATCCTGCTGTTCGGCTTCACGCTCGACATGGTCCCGGTGTCCGGCTACGTGCCGTTCGCCCAGAGCCCGGTGGACTGGGCGTGGCACCTGGTGCTGCCGTGGTCGGTACTGGCACTGCTGTCGGCTGCCGTCTACACGCGGCTGACCCGCTCGCAGATGCTGGAGGAGCTGGGCTCACCGTACGTCCGCACGGCCCGCGCCAAGGGCATCACGGAACGCCGGGTCGTCACCCGGCACGCGCTGCGCAACGCGGCGATCCCCGTGGTCACGCTCTTCGCGCTGGACCTCGGCGCGCTGCTCGGCGGCACCGTCATCACCGAGCGGGTGTTCTCCATGCCCGGGGTCGGCGCCCTGCTCATGGAGGCGGTCGGCGCCACCGACGTGCCGCTGCTGGTGGGCGTCACGGTGTTCACCGCGGCCATCGTGGTGATCGCGAACCTGGCGGTCGACGTCGTCTACGGCGTGCTCGACCCGCGGGTGCGGCGCGGAGGGAGAACCCGATGACCCGGCGATGTCGTCGGTGACGTCCGACCCCGTACCCCGCGGGACCCCGTGCCCCGTACTACCGCAGCACCCCAGAACTCCGTAGAGACGAGAAGGACCAGATGAACCTCGCACCACGTACGACCCGCAGGCCTGCCCGCCGCGTCGCGGTCGCCGGCATCGCCGTCGCCGCCACGCTCGCGCTGACGGCCTGCAACGCGAACTCGCGGCCGGGCGCGGCCTCGAGCGACGAGGCGACCGCCGTCCAGCAGGGCGGCGAGCTGCGCATCCTCACGGCCAGCCCCGCCATCAACTGGGACCCGGCCACCAGCCAGAACCTCGCGATCACGACGCTCGGCCTGGTCGAGCGCCGGCTCACCGCGTGGCAGACCAACGCCGACGGCACCACCGAGGTGGTCCCGGACCTCGCGACGGACACCGGCACGCCGTCGGACGACGGGGCGAGCTGGACCTACACGCTGAAGGACGGCCTGAAGTTCGAGGACGGCACGCCGATCACCTCGGCGGACGTCAAGTACTCCGTGGAGCGCTCGTTCGCCCCCGAGCTGTCGGGCGGCCTGAGCTACCACAAGAACCTGCTGGAGGGGGCCGACGAGTACGGCGGCCCGTACCAGGGCGACGAGCTCGACTCGATCGAGACACCGGACGACAAGACGATCGTCTTCCACCTCGACAGCGCGTACGGCGACTGGCCGTGGATCGTCTCGATGCCGGCGTTCGGTGCCGTCCCCGAGGCGAAGGACGACATCCAGACCTACACGACCCAGCCCGTCGCCACCGGCCCCTACCGGGTGGCGGACACGGTCGAGGGCACCTCGGTGACCCTGGAGCGCAACCCCGAGTGGGACCCGGCCACGGACGACGCCCGCACCGCGGGCCCGGACTCGGTGGTCTTCGAGCTGAGCCAGGACGAGACGGTCGTGGCCCAGCGGCTCATCGCCGACTCCGGTACCGACGCCTCCGCGTTCGGCGCCACCTTCGTGCCGCCGGCGCAGCTCGCCCAGGTCCAGCAGGGCCCGGCCAAGGACCGCCTGGTCACCTCGGGCCCGGGGGCGCTCGCGTACCTCGCGATCAACACCGAGGCCGACGGCCTGGACGACCTCGACGTCCGCAAGGCGATCAGCCTGGCCGTGGACAAGAACGCGTACCGCGTCGCGTCCGGCGGCGAGATCGCGGGCGACTTCGCGACCACGCTGGTGACGCCCGGCATCCCCGGCCGTGAGGAGTACTCGAACGGCGTGAACGACGTGGCACCGGAGGGCGACGTCGAGCAGGCCGAGAAGCTGCTGGACGACGCCGGCTGGTCGGGCCGCGAGCTGCGTCTCGTGGTGGAGGACGACGCCCCGACGCTGGCCAAGGCCCAGGCGATCCAGCAGGGCCTGGAGCGGGCCGGTCTCAAGGTCAAGATCGTGCCGCAGGCCGAGGACGTGTGGACCGAGACGGTCACGCAGGGCGACGGCTCGAAGTACGACCTCACGCTGTCGTCGTGGCAGCCGGACTTCCCGAGCGCGAACGGCAACATCCAGCCGCTGTTCCACTCGTCCCAGGTGGGCGACGGCGGGTACAACCTGGCCCGGTACAGCAACCCGGACGCGGACGACCTGATCGACCGCGCGACCGAGGAGACCGACGTGGACGCCGCGGCCTCGCTGTGGGTCGAGGCCGACCAGCTCATCCTGGGCGACGCCCCGGTGGTCCCGCTGATCTACACGAAGAACTCGTTCCTGCACGGTTCGAAGGTCGAGAACTTCCGGATCCCGGACTTCCCGGCCTACCCGAACTACCTCCAGGTCTCGCTGGCTCCGTGAGCAACGTCCTGGTGACCGATGGGCAGCCCCTCCTGCAGGTGGAGGGGCTGTCCGTCGTGTTCGACGACGCCGCGCGGCCCGCCGTCGACGGCGTCTCCTGGGCGCTGCGCCCGGGGCGGGTGACCGCCCTCGTCGGCGAGTCCGGCTCGGGCAAGACGGTCTCCGCGATGGCGGTGCTCGGGCTGCTGCCCGACGCCGCGGCGGTGGGCGGGTCCATCCGGCTGGACGGTGGGGCCGGCGCGAGGGCTGGTGCCGACGCCGGATCCGGTGGAGGAGCGGCGACCGAGCTGGTCGATGCCTCCGCGGAGACCTTCCGGGAGGTCCGCGGCGCGGTGCTCTCGCTCGTCTCGCAGGAGCCGATGAGCGCCTGGAACCCGGTGCTGACGATCGGCGACCAGGTCGCCGAGGCGCTGCGGGCACACCGGCGCGGGCCGGACCGGCCGACCCGGCGGGCGGCGCACGAGCGGGTGTTGGAGCTGCTCGCCGAGGCCGGGCTGCGCGATCCGGAGCGGGTGGCCGCCGCGTACCCGCACCAGCTCTCCGGCGGTCAGCTCCAGCGCGCGCTCGTCGCGATGGGGCTGTCGCAGGACCCCGTGGCGATCATCGCGGACGAGCCGACGACGGCACTGGACGTCACGGTCCAGGCCGGGATCCTCGACCTGCTGCGCGGGCTGCGGGACGAGCGCGGGACGGCGGTGCTGCTCATCACGCACGACATGGGCGTGGTGGCCGACCTCGCGGACGACGTGGTGGTGATGCGCGACGGGCGGATCGTGGAGGCCGCGCCGGTGCGCGAGCTCTTCGCGGCGCCGCGCGAGGAGTACACGCGCACGCTGCTCGCGGCGGTGCCGCGGCTGGGCGAGCCCGCGGTGAGGGTGGAGCCTGCGGGGCCGGGGCCGGGGCCGGGGCCAGGGCCAGGGCCGAGGCCGCAGGTCGAGGCGGAGCCTCGTGCCGAGGCGGAGCCGCGGGACGCGCGCGCCGCGAACGCGTCCGGCGGCGTCGTGCTGCTCGACGACGTCACCGTCACCTACGGGGGCCGGCACCCCGTGGTCGCGGCCGCCGGCGTCACGCTCTCGATCGGCCGGGGCGAGGTGCTGGGCCTGGTGGGGGAGTCGGGCTCGGGCAAGTCGACCCTCGGCCAGGTGGTCGCCGGGCTGCTGCGGCCGACGTCGGGCCGTGCGGTCGTGGACGGTGTCGACCTGGCGCGCGCGTCGCGCCGGGAGCGGGCGGAGCGCCGTCGGGCCACGGGCGTGGTGTTCCAGGACCCGGCCTCGTCGCTGAACCCGCGCTGGACCGTGGGGCAGTCGGTCGACGAGCCGCTGCGCCTGCACTCCGGGCTGGACCGGACCGCCCGGGACGCCCGCGTGCGCGAGCTGCTGGAGCTGGTCCGGCTCGGCCCCGAGTACGGGCTGCGGTACCCCCACGAGCTGTCCGGCGGGCAGCGGCAGCGGGTGGCGATCGCCCGGGCCGTGGCGCTCGGTCCGCAGGTGCTCGTGGCGGACGAACCGACGTCCGCGCTCGACGTCTCCGTGCAGGCGCACGTGCTGGACCTGTTCCGGGACCTGCAGGCCGAGCTCGGTTTCGCGTGCCTGTTCGTGTCCCACGACCTGGCGGTCGTCGAGCGGGTGGCCGATCGGGTCGCCGTCATGCGGGAGGGGCACATCGTCGAGACGGGCCCGACGACGCAGGTGCTGGGCGCGCCCGCCGACCCGTACACGCGGGCGCTCGTGACGGCCGCGCCCGTGGCGGATCCGGACGCGCAGGCGGACCGCCGGGCGGAGCGGCAGGCCGTGCGGGCCTGACCGTCGGGTCAGCCTGCGAGGTGGGACCAGCGCGGCGCCAGGTCGCGCCAGCGTCCGACGGCGGCCATGCGCCCGCCGTCGAGCACCACCACGCGGTCGGCGACGGCGAGGGTCGCGGCGCGCGACGTGGTGCCCAGCACCGTGGTGCCCGCGGCGCGCAGGCCGGTCCACACCTCGGCCTCGGTGACGGCGTCGAGTGCGGAGGAGACGTCGTCCACGAGCAGCAGGTCGGAGCCCGTGGCCAGGGCTCGCGCCAGGCCGAGCCGCTGGACCTGGCCGCCCGAGAGCCGCAGACCGCGGTGCCCGACGATCGTGCCGGTGCCGCCCGCCTCGGCGACGTCCCGGTCGAGGCCCGCGGACCGGACGGGACCGTCGACCGGGCGTTCGTGGTCGAGCCGCACGTTGTCCGCGACGGTCCCGGAGACGACGTGCGGCACCTGGGCCACGTGCGCGACGCGGGGCGGGCGCAGGAAGGTCTGGGGATCGGTGACGGCGGCGCCGTTCCAGGACAGCCGCCCGCCGACGTCGACCAGTCCCGACAGTGCGCCGAGCAGGGACGACTTGCCGGAGCCGACCCGGCCCACCACGAGCACCAGGTCGCCGCGCCGGACGGTGAGGTCGACGCCGGAGACGCCGACCGTGCCGTCGTCGTGCGTCGCGGTGACGCCGTCGAGGCGCAGCTCGCGCAGGCGACTCGGCGCCGCGAGGGGCCCGGGCCCGGCCGGGATCGCGGTGCCCGCGAACAGGTCGACGTCGTCGGGCACGTCGGCGAGCCGTTCGGTGCCGGCGTACCGGGAGGTGACCTCGACCCAGCGGCGGGCGGACGCGGCGCTGGTGACGAGGGCACCCAGGCTGTACCCGATCCAGCTGAACGTGCCGATCGACGTGCTGACCAGGAGCGTCGTGCCCAGCGACCACGTGCCGGCCAGGTGCAGCGTCCAGGCGAGCACCGTCGCGACGCGGCTCAGCACCGACGGCGCCAGGCCGACCAGGAAGTTGGTCCGCTCCTCCACCAGGGACGCGTGCACCCGTCGGCCGTCGACCCGGGCGACCTGCGCGAGCACACCCCCGGTGGCCGAGGCGAGCTTGACGGTCCGCACGGAGTCGAGGGCCGAGCCGAGCAGCCGGCCCAGCTCCGCGGCGGCGTCGCCCGCCCGCCGCGCCGCCACGGCGACCGACCGGCTGCCCAGCACCTGCGCCGCGAACATCACCGCGGCCATGGCCAGGCCGATCGCGCCGGCCAGCAGGCTGTCGCTCAGCACGACGAGCAGGGCGAGGGTGATCGGCGCCGTCAGGAGCTCGCGCCAGGCCTGGCTGTGGCCCGTGAGCCGGTAGTCCTCCTGCGCCCGCGCCGCGATCTCGCCCGGGGCGTCGCGCACCGTGCGCCGCTGCGCCGTCTGGCCGCGCAGCAGGGAGAGGTGCAGCCGCAGTCGGGAGTCGACCCACCAGCGGGTGCTCGACAGCCGGACGGTGAGCGGCAGCAGCGTGTTGGCCACGACGGCCACGAGTATCGCGCCAACCAGCAGCCAGGGCGCCGACCCCTGCTCCAGACCCACCACGGCCGACGCCCACAGCCAGCCGACGACGAGCCCGGTCGAGGTGAGGTAGTCCGTCACCTCGAACACGACCGCCGGGAGCAGCAGCCACGACGGCCGGGCGCGCAGCGTGCTCCAGACCGCTCGCACCATCGACGGCCGCGGCGTGGCCGGGCGCGGCTCGGCGGGATGATGCACGGTGGGCGGAGACCCGGCGGGAACCGATCCGGCGGGATGCGACGCAGCCGTGTGCGGACCGGAGGCGCCCGCCGTCCTGGCGGCGACGTCACCGGTCCCGTCCCCGCCGGCTGGGACCAGGTCGGGGGCCAGACCCGTCGGCACGACGGGCTCGGGCGCTCCCTCGCCGTCCGCGAGCCCCGCCGCCGCGACCAGCCGGGCGAAGTGGCCGTCCGCCGCCGCCAGCCGGTCCCAGGGCCCGTGCTCCACGAGGCGGCCGCCGTCGAGCACGGCCACAGTGTCGGCATGCCGTGCGGTGGGCAGCCGGTGGGCGACGACGATCGCCGTCCGCCCCGCCAGGAGCGTCCGCGCGGCCAGGGTGACCCGCTCCGCCGTGGCGGGGTCCATGCGCGCGGTGGCCTCGTCGAGCACCACGACGTCGACGTCGCGCACCAGGAGCCGCGCGAAGGCGACGAGCTGCTCCTCGCCCGCGGACAGGGTCACGCCGTCGGCTCCCAGGCGGGTGTCCAGCCCGTCGGGCAGCGAGGCGACCCAGGCCCGCAGGCCGAGCGCGTCCACGGCCTGCTCCACGCGGGCGGCCGGGACCGGAGCCCAGAGCGTGATGTTGTCGGCGAGCGTCGCGGCCAGGATCTCGGTGCGCTGTCCGACGACGCCGACCCGCGTGCGCAACCCGTGCACGTCCAGGCTCGTGACGTCCCGGCCGTCCAGGAACACGCTCCCCGCGGGTGGCTCGACCGCGCGCGACAGCATCTTGGTCACCGTGGTCTTGCCGGACCCCGTGCGCCCCACGAGCGCGCAGGTGGTGCCCGCCGGGACGGTCAGGGACAGGGGCCCCAGTGCGAAGCCGTCGCCGTACGCGAAGGTCAGGTCGCGCAGCTCCACCTCGACCCCGCCCGGGCTGCCGGGGAACGGCGCGCCCCCGGCGGGCTCCTGAGGCGTGTCGAGCAGGTCGCGCACCCGCTGGAACGTGCCGATCGCCTCCTCGACCCGGGGCAGCAGCCGGCCCAGCACGTCGACCCGGCCCACGAACCCCGTCACCAGCAGCCACAGCGTGACCAGCCGGGCGACGTCGAGCGCGCCGCCGCTCACCGCCCACACCCCGCCCACGAGCACCGCGCCCACCAGGGCGTCCAGCGGCAGCTCCGTGCGCAGCCGCACCCGCGAGAACGCGACCGACCAGTCCTCCCGCAGCCGGATCTGGCGCGCCGCCAGCTCGGCGTACCGGCGCAGCACGTACCGCTGCCCCTGCGCGGTGCGCAGGTCGTCCCGGGCCGCCACGGCCTCCTCGAACTGCGCCATGTGCTCCGAGCCGGCCTCGGAGCTGCGCCTGCTCAGGTCGCGCAGCGGCCGCGCCGACCGGCGCGCGAACACCAGCACCGCCGCGGCGACCAGCGGGAACGCCACCCAGGCGGGCCACCACACGAGACCGGCGGCCACCCACCCCACCACGAGGCTGATCGCGGCCTGGCCGAGCGTGATGCCGATGCCGCTGATCGCGCGGGTGAGCCGTTCGGGATCGCCGTTGACCCGGTCCAGGAGCTCGCCCACGGCCTGCTCCTCCAGCTCCGGCAGGGGCTGGCCCAGGGCGGCCGCCGCCAGCTCGGACCGGAGGGTCGCCTCCGCGCGCGCCACGCCCCGCTGCACCACCAGCCACGTCACGGCGTCGAACACGACGACCGCCGTGCTCACGACCGCGAGCAGGACCAGGGTGTCCCGCGCCGGGTCCGCGGCCATCCGGCCGGTCACCACCGCCGCGTACGACGACGCCCCGGCCGCCAGCAGCGCGGCCGGGACCGCCACGACGCCGACCCGCAGCGCGCGTCGGCGCCACGGGCTGTGGCGCTGATCGCGGGGCAGGCGGATCCTGCGGCTCGGCCGAGCCGGTACGAGGGGCACGACACGACTCTGCCACCGGTCACTGACACTCGACCGAGCCCCGACCCGTCAGACCCACAGGTCCCTCGGGTGACCTGTGGGTCTGACACGGGGGAGTGTCGGAGACGGCGCGTAGCGTGGACGCCGTGACCCCGTACCGTGAGCTCGCACCGCCGGCCGGCCTGCTGCCGGTGGTGGCCTGCCTGTGGGAGCACGACGCCCCGCCGGGCCACGAGCAGCGGATCATCCCGGACGGTTGCGTGGACCTCGTGCGGATCGACGGCGAGCTCGTGATCGTCGGCGCCGACACCGGCCCGGTCGTCTCCGGCTCCGGCGCGGCCCCGACGTCGCGTACCAGCGGCATCCGGCTCCGGCCCGGCGCGGCCGGCGCGGTCCTGGGCATCCCGGCGTCCGAGGTACGCGACCAGCGGGTTCCGCTCGTGGAGGTGTGGCCCGACGTCGGCCCGGCGCTCGCCGACGCGCTCGATGCGGCGGACCCGGCCGGGCGTCTCGACCTGCTCGCGCGCACCGTGCTGCGGCGCAAGGCGGAGCGGGACGGGCTCGTCGCGGCCGCCGCGCGGCGGCTCGGCGCGCCGGGGTCGCGCATCTCCGGCGTCGCGCAGGAGCTCGGCGTCAGCGAGCGACACCTGCACCGGCGCACGGTGGACGCCGTCGGCTACGGGCCCAAGATGCTCGGGCGGGTGGCCCGGCTGCGGCGGCTGATCGCCCTCTCGGGCGGTGCTCCGGCGTCCCTCGCGGAGCGTGCCGCCGCGGCCGGGTACGCGAGCCAGGCCCACATGTCCGACGAGGTGCGTCGCCTCACCGGTCTCACACCTGTCCGATTTCTGGAAGACGCGACCCTGACCGCCGCCTAGCGTCGGTGCCATGAGCACATCGACGAGCATCGACCTCGAAGCCGCCCGCCGGTTCGTCTACGACGACGCCCGCCTGCTGGAACGGCACCGCCTCGCGGTGCGGCTCGACGGCGCCCCGCCCGCCCGGGTCCTGGACGCCCTCCGCCCGTACCGGAACGACGACGGCGGCTGGGGCCACGCCCTGGAACCCGACCTGCGCGGGCCGGACAGCCAGGTCTCGGGCGCGCTGTCCGCGCTCGAGGTGCTGGCCGAGCTGGGCACGGCCGCCGACCCCGAGGTCACGACGCTGGCCCGCGAGACCGCCGACTGGCTCGGCGGCGTCGCGCTGCCCGACGGCCGCGTACCGCACGTGCTGCCCACCGCCGCCGGCTACCCGGCCGCCCCGTGGATGGCGCCGAACGACGACGGTTTCCTCACCTACGCGATCGCCGGCCACCTCTGGGAGCTCGGCCTGGACCACCCCTGGCTCGACGCCGCGACCGCCTGGTGCTGGAAGCAGCTCGACGGGGAGCACTCCGTGGACGGGTACACGGTGATGTTCGCGATCCACTTCCTCGACGCCGTGCCCGAGCCGGGCCGGGTCGCGACCGCCGTCGAGCGCCTGCGGCCCGCCCTGCGCGAGGACGGGACCATCTCCGTCTCGGGCGGGGAGGACGACGAGAAGCTGCGGCCCCTGCTGCTGTCCCCGCGGCCCGGTGCGCCCAGCCGGGCGCTGTTCCCCGAGCGACTGATCGCGGACGAGCTCGACCGGCTGGAGCGGGAGCAGCTCGACGACGGCGGCTGGGACTTCGACTACCTGCACTGGTCGCCGGGCCAGACCGTGGACGCGCGCGGTCTCGCCACGCTGGGCGCGCTCAAGGCGCTCCGGGCGCACGGCCGCATCTGAACCCGGATGTGTCAGGCGCTCAGGTCACCCGGGGGATCTGGGCGTCTGACACATCCGGGAGCGGGGGCCGTAGGCTGTCCCGCGTGGTGACCATCGGCTATGCCGCGATGCTCGAACAGTTCGCGCCCCGCGAGGCGGTGGAGCTGGCGGCGCTCGCCGAGGCGCACGGCTTCTCCGGCGTCATGGCCGCCGACCACTTCCAGCCCTGGACCCCGCAGCAGGGCCAGGCGGGCTTCGTCTGGAACGTGCTCGCGGCCGCCGCGGAGCACACCACGGGCGACCTCGGGCCGGTGACCGCGCCGACCTTCCGGTGGCACCCCGCGGTGGTGGCCCAGGCGTCGGCGACCCTCGCGGCGATGAACCCCGGCCGGCACTGGCTCGGCGTCGGCTCGGGGGAGGCGCTCAACGAGCACGTGGTGGGCGGCTACTGGCCCGAGGCCGCCGAGCGGATCAACCGCATGTTCGAGGCCGTCGAGATCATCCGGAAGCTCTTCGCCGGGTCCCTCGCGGGGCGCGACGTCAAGCACGCGGGCACCTACTTCAAGCTGGAGTCGACCCGGCTGTGGACCATGCCGGACGCCGCCCCCGAGATCCTGGTCGCCACGGCGGGCCCGGTCACGGCGCGCCGCGCCGGGCGGACGGCGGACGGGCTGATCACGCAGGCCGCACCCCTGGACCGGATGGCGTCCCTGCTGACCCGGTTCGCGGACGGCGCCCGCGAGTCCGGCCGCGACCCGGCGCGGATGCCCAAGGCGCTCCAGCTCCATCTCTCCTGGGCACCCACCCACGACGAGGCGGTCGCCAACGCCCTGACCGAGTGGCCGGTCGGCGGCATGCGGTTCCCGCGGTCCGACATCCGCTCGCCGCACGACTTCGCCCAGCTCGCCCGGATGGTCCGGCCCGAGGACTTCGAGGGGCGCCTGCTGGTCTCCGCCGACCCGGACGAGCACCGCGCGTCGATCCAGCGGTACGTCGACCTCGGGTTCGACCGCATCTACCTCCACAACGCGGGCCGCAACCAGCGTGAGTGGATCGAGACGTTCGGGCGCGAGGTGCTGCCCAAGCTGGTGCGGTGACGGCGCGCACGCGTCACCGTGCGGCCCAGTACCAGCCCTCGCTGTCCTTGTTCTGCACGGCCACCGAGGCGAGGGGCCCGACGTCGGGCAGGCTGACGGTGGCGGTCACGTCGCCCGTGTCCGCGAGGTTGCCGTGCGCCCAGAAGGTGTCCTGCGCGGCGGCGTCCGCGGCGGTGGCGCGGCGGACGGTGCCGTCGACCCCCACGGCGTAGACCCGGAGCCAGCTGCTCGGCGTCGGGTGGCGGTACTCGCTGGTGCCCACCCCGTCGCACGAGAACGTCAGGGTGACCTGATGCCCCTCGACCCGGTCGACGCTGACGGTCCAGCACGAGCCGTCGGCGAGGACCTGCGCGGTGCCCTGCGCCCACGGGGCGCCCGCGCTCCCGTCCCCGGCCGGGACGTCCGTGCCCGGTGTGCCCGCCCCGGGGCCGGTGCTGCCGCCCGGCGACTGAGTCACGGGATCCTGCGGCGGGTCGGCCGTCTCGCTCTGACCCAGGTCGCTGCGTTCCGTGTCGTCGCCCGTGAGCGAGTTCCAGAGGCCGAGCGTGGCGCCGCCCAGCACCAGCACCCCCGCCGTCACGGAGCCCACCGTGAGCAGGAGCCGCCCGCGGGTCCGCCGCGGGGAGCGGTCGGCGCGATCCGTCCGGTCCGCCCCCGGCGCGACGCTCGCCGCCCGGCCCGAGGCGGACGCGACCGGGCCGCTCGCCGGGGTGACGAGGGTCGGCGCGGCACCGCCGGGCTGCGGCACGCCGAGCGACCGCAGGATCGCGTCGAGGGACGGCCGGAGCTCCGGGTCCTTGACCAGCAGGGCGTCGAGGAAGGGGCGCAGGTACGCGGGGCTGTCGGCGTAGGACGGGTCCTCCGCCGACACCCGGTACAGGACGACGGCGGGGTGGTCGCCCTCGAACAGGTGGTTGCCCGTGGCGGCGTAGTAGGCCAGGGCCCCCAGGGCCCAGACGTCGGCGGCCGACGTCGCGCGGCTGCCGGTCGCCTGCTCCGGCGCCATGTACATCGGCGTGCCGACGGGCTGCCCGGTCAGGGTCAGCCGCGTCGCGTCGATCGCCGCGACCACGCCCAGATCGATCAGGCGCGGCCCGTCCGGCCCGAGGATCACGTTGGCCGGCTTGACGTCGCGGTGCACCAGGCCGGCGCGGTGGATCTCGTACAGCGCCTCGGCGACACCCGTCACCAGGTTCAGCACGTCCGCCTCGGCCAGCGGCCCGTTGGCCGCCAGCTCCTGCGAGAGGGTGGGCCCGGCCACGTACTCGGTCGCCAGCCAGGGCAGGTCCGCGTCGGCGTCGGCGTCGACCAGGTTCGCGATGAACCGGCTGCGCACCCTGGCCGCGGCACGCGCCTCGCGCCGGAACCGGGTGCGGAACTCGTCGTCGTCGAGCTGTGCCCCGCGGATCAGCTTGATCGCGACCTGCTGTCCCCGGCGCGTGGTCCCGAGGTAGACGTCTCCCATGCCGCCGCTGCCGAGCCGGCTGCGGATCCGGAACGGTCCGATCGCGCGTGGTTCGCCGGGGCGCAGGGCTGCCGGTTCCGGTACGGGCGCCGTCCTTCGTGCGGGCGGGTCGTGCAACACCGGACGTTTCCCCCATCGATCGCGGTATCAAACAGACAATTGTGACGAACGCCTGGCAGGGTATCGCGCCGGCACGGCCGCCCGCTGGTCGATGTGAGGATGGTCCCGTGGAACGACTCAGCGTCTGGGCCCCCGACGGGCTGCCCGAGATCACCCCCGGCGACGACCTCGGCGAGCTGATCGCCGACCTCCTGGCGGGCCTGGAGGAGCAGGACCGGCCGCGTGACGGCGACGTCGTCGTCGTGACCTCGAAGATCGTGTCCAAGGCGGAGGGCCGGGTCGTGGCCGCCGACGACCGTGAGCAGGCGATCACGGACGAGACCGTCCGCGTGGTCGCCCAGCGCGCCCGGCCGGGGCTGCCACCGCTGCGGATCGTCGAGAACAAGCTCGGCCTCGTGATGGCCGCGGCCGGCGTGGACGCGAGCAACACCCCGGAGGGCACCGTGCTGCTGCTCCCCGTGGACCCCGACGCCTCGGCCCGCACCGTCCGGTCGGCGCTGACCCAGCGGCTGGGCCTGGAGCGGATCGGCGTGGTCGTCACCGACACGGCCGGCCGGCCCTGGCGCGACGCGCTGGTCGACATCGCGATCGGCTGCGCCGGCATCAGCCCGACCGACGACCTGCGGGGCAGCACCGACACGCACGGGCGGCCGCTCAACGTGACGGTCACCGCCGTCGTCGACGAGATCGCCGCGGCGTCCGAGCTGGTGCGCGGCAAGTCCGCGGGCCGAGCCGTCGCCGTCGTGCGCGGCATGGGCCGGCACGTCACCGCCGAGGACGGACCCGGCGCCCGCGCGCTGGTGCGGGCCAGCGCGGACGACCTGTTCCGCGAGGGTTCGGCGGAGGCCTACGCCCGCGGCCTGGCTGACGGCCGGGCGGACGCCGACGGCGACGCTGGCTGACGGCGCACCACCCCGCTGACTCGCGCCACGCCGGGCGCCGAGTCAGCAGGCTGGTCGGACCACCCCGCTGACTCGCCTGATACCGGGTGCCGAGTCAGCAGGCTGGTCGGACCACCCCGCTGACTCGCCCGATGCCGGGTGCCGAGTCAGCAGGCTGGTCGGACCACCCCGCTGACTCGCCTGATGCCGGGCGCCGAGTCAGGGGCGTGGTCCGGCCCCGCTACAGCGACGGCCGGCGCGACGTCATCCGGACGACGGGCGAGGCCGCGTCGGACTCCTCGGCGGTCACCGTCGCGGACCAGTCCGGTTCCGGCTCGCCGTCGTCGATCGTGTCCGACGGCGTCCCGGCGGGAGCCTCCGCCGCGGCCGGGGCGGCCGGCGGGTGCGCGACCGACGTCAGTGGCTGGAGCCCCGTCGGCGCCGGACCGGGCGGGGGAGGCGGAACCGCGGGGAGCCCGCGCGCCGGAGTCGCCGTGTTGTCGCCTGCCGGGGTGGCGGCCGTGGTCGCGGTAGCGGCGCCGGTCTGAGCCGGTCCGGCGGACGACGGCGGCTGCGCGGTCGACTGCTGTCCCTGGCCCGGCGTCGGCCCGCTCGACGGGGTCACCGGTCCATTCGTGACCTGCGCAGCAGGAGTGCCCGACGCCGGAGCACCCGCCCCCGCGGCACCAGCACCGGCACCGGCACCAGCACCACGCGACGGCGGCGCCGTTGTCGGCCCGCCACCGGAACCGCTGACACCCGAACCGCCGGAACCCGAACCTCCGCCAGATCCCGAACCGCCAGATCCCGAACCGCCGGAACCCGAACCTCCGGCCGCACCCGCCCCACCGCCGGCCCCGCCCCGGGTCGCGGTGGCGACCGGGTCGACGTCGGGCAGCGGGGTCTCCAGCAGGACCACGTCCACGCGCGACTCCCGCATCTCCCGGCAGGTCGCCAGGCCGATGCCGCCCACGTAGTCCTCGAGGGTCTGCAGCAGCTTGAGCGGCGTGGCCAGGATCATGTGGAACCCGAACGCGGTGAACGTGTCCATCGCGGTGCGGGTGAACGCCGTGTCGGCCTTGTCGAAGGCCTCGTCGAGCAGGATCGTGCCGTAGGCGGGCGTCGCCGAGTCGGACGCCCCGGCGAGCTGGTACCGCAGGGCCGCGGCCAGGCAGAACACCACGAGCTTCTGCCGCTGACCGCCGGAGAGGCCCGCGGAGGAGTCGTGCACGGCCAGCGCGATGCCGCCCGCGGTGACCTCGACGCCGGTGAAGTGCACGTGCCGCCGCGTGTCGAGGCACAGGGCACGCCAGGCGCGGTCGGCGGGGTCGCTGGACCCGAGCCGGCGCACCAGCCGCTCCAGCACCTCGTACTCCGGCTCGGTGTCGCCGGTGAGGGTGTCGAGCGTGGTCAGGAACTCCTCGACGGCCGCCGGCCGCCGCTCCTTGACCCGGATCTCCAGGAACCGGTCGGTGTCGAACGGGGACCGGCGCAGGGAGGTGTTCACCCCGACGATCCGCTCGCGGATCGTCGCCGGCGCCTGCCGGATCTCGGCGGCGAGCTTGCGCAGGGCGCGGCGGGCCTGGTCGGTCAGGAGGTCCGAGAACCGGGCCTCCTGCTCGGGCAGACGCGACGTCCGGATGCGCTCCAGCACCTCCAGGTACCGCGCCCGGTCGCCCACCTGCGCCGTGAGGTCGCGCGTGATCGCGGGCCAACGGCGCCGGAACTCGGCCAGCAGCCCGACGATCTCCCGCTCGGCCGCGCCGGACGTGCGCAGCCCGGCCTCGCGCTCCGCGTCCAGCGTGCGGGACACGGTCAGCGAGACGTCGTCGATCACCTCGTGCGTCACCGTCTTCCGGACGGCGGCGTAGCGCTTCTCCAGCTCCTGGCGGTGCGCGAGCGGGATCGCGTTGGTCGGCGCGTCCCCGAGCTCGGCGACCACGTGCTCCAGGGAGCGACGGTGCGCGCGGGCCTCGGCGAGCGCGTCCGCGGCCTCGGCGGCGGCGGCGCGGGCCTGGTCCAGCCGGGTCTCGGCGGCCGCGACGTCCTGCGACGCCTGCAGCAGGTCCATCGTGCCGTCCAGCAGCCGGTCGAACGACGCCTGGGCGTCGGTCAGGTCGGCCTCGGCGGTCTCGATGTCCACCTCGCGCCACTCGCGGCGGGCCACGTGCCGCAGCGTGAGCTGACGGCGCACGGCCTCGCGCTGCTCGGCGACCGCGTCGGCCACGGCCTCGTCGGCCCGGGCGAGGCGGGCCTGCGTCTCGCGCGCGAGCTCCAGGAGCTGGTCGAGCCGGTCGTCGGCGTCCCAGCCGAGCGCCCAGTCCTCGACACCGGGCAGCACCGGCTGCTCGATCTCCTCCGGCCCGTGCTTGATCAGGCCCTCGCGGGTCACGGCGCGGTCGTGCAGGTCGAGCCCGGCGGGCTCGTCGACGCACAGGTAGTCGTACTGCTCGGACAGGCGCCGGTGCAGCCAGCCCGACGCCGGGCCGTCCTTGACCTCGACCTTGTGCACCAGCGACGAGTCGTCGGTGGACCGCGGCGCGTCGTTGCGCACGCCCACGACGCGGTAGCGCAGCCCGGGGCCGGCCTCGACGGCGCGGGCGACGGCGGCGCGGTGCGCGGGGGAGACCAGCACGAGCGTGGCCAGCGGGCGCAGGATCTCCTCGATCACGGGGCGCCAGGCGGCGTCGTCCTCGCGCACGCGCAGCAGCTCGGCCGCGAACGGGAGCACCGAGACGTCGAGCCCGGCGGCCTCGGCCACCGCTCGGCGGGCCGTGGCGAGCGCCGCCGGCACGTTCGTCTGGGTCTGCCGCACGGCCTGGATCCGCGTGGCGACGGCCTCGTGCCGCTGCCCGACGGCGGAGCGCGCCGCCAGGGCCTCGCGGATGTTGCCGTCCAGTGCCTCGGGCGCGCGGGACCGGCCGACCGTGGCCACCGCGCCCGTCGGCACGCCGCCTGTCGCCACGACAGGCAGCGCCTCCGTGGTGACCGCCGGGACGGCGCCGGTCGCGACGGCCGCCACCTGGCCGGTCGACGCGGCGGCCACGGCGGGCACCGCACCCGTCAGGGTCGGCACCGCGCCCGTGGCCGGCGGCCTGGCGCCGCCGAGCTCCCACCGGGCCTTCTCCTTGAGCGCCGCGAACTCCGCGAACGTCTCGGGCATGTTCATGCCCACGGACTCGAGGTCGGTCGCGAGCTCACCGCGCCGCGTGCGGACCAGGGCGGCGATCTCGCCCGCCCGCTGCAGGCGGTCGGCCTGCGTGGCCAGGGCCTGCCCGCCACGCGCGCCCAGCACGTTGACGGCCTGCTGGTGGGTGTTCGCGGCGACGTCGACCTCGGTGTCCGCGGCCTTGCGGTGGTGCTGCGCCCGCTCCTCCGCCGCCCGTGCGCCCGCGAGCGCACCGTGGGCGAGGTCGAGCTTCCACGCGTCCTTGAAGGTCTCCAGCGAGCCGCGCAGCGTCGCCGCGCGCACCCCCGCCGCCGACCCCTCGTCGTACGTCCTGGTCAGCGCCGAGAGCCGGCCCAGGTGATCGATCTGCCGCCGGGACGTCTCGATGTCGGCGTAGGCGCGCGCCACGTCCGCGAACTGGCTCACGGCCTGGGCCGCCAGCTCGAACGTGCCGGGCTCGTCCAGCATGTGCCCGCGGAACAGGTCGTCCAGGCTGCCCAGGTTCTTCGCCGACTGGGTGCGGTGCAGCAGCACCAGCGCCTGCTCCGAGCCGATGCCCAGCGCCTGGGTGAAGGCCGCGGCGAACGGCGCGTGCCGCTCGCTCACCGTCGCGGTGGGCCACGCGGCGGTCACGCCCGCGACGTCGGGCCCGGAGCGCACGTACCGCTCGAAGTCCAGCAGCCCCGCCTCGCCCGGCACCACGACGTGCAGCAGCGACGGCGTCGACGAGCCCCGCGTCAGGTGGAACAGGCGCACGAGGGTCACGGTGCCGTCGTCGGCGTCGGTGCCGTTCGAGTACCGCAGCAGCACACCGGACCAGGTGGCGCCCTGGCGCAGGTGGTCGGCCACCACCTCGCCCGTGCTCTCGTCGGTCCGGTGCCGCCACGCGCCGCGCACGTACGAGACGACGTCGCGGTCGCCCGCCTCGCGCTCGGTGGCGGCCGTCCCGGCCGCGGCCACGTTGAACCGCAGGTGCTCGGGCGGGGTCAGCACCGCGGCGACGGCGTCGACCAGCGACGACTTGCCCGAGCCGGAGTGGCCCGTGAGCAGGAACCCCTCGCGCGGCACGGGCACCACGTGGTGGCCCGAGAACGTGCCCCAGTTGACCAGCTCGACGCGCGCCAGGCGCCACTGCCCGGTGGGGGACGGGTGCGTGGTCTTCATGCGCTCTCCTTCGCCAGCCGGACGTACTCGGCGCTCAGCGCCGCGACCTGGTCCGCCCCGAACACGGTCCGGAGCACGGGGGAGACCGCACACCGGTCGCCGCTGAGCGGCTCCAGCATGCCGGACTCGATCAGCCGGGCCCACGTCGCGTCGAGCTGCCGGCTGAAGTCCATCGGCGAACCGCCGCCGCGCCGCCGGTACACGGCGAGGTGGTCGGCCGCCTCGTCGCGGCTGATCGCCACCCGTCCGTCCGACGAGTCCAGCAGCAGCGCGCGCAGGTGCAGCAGCAGTGCCGTGTCCAGGAACGTCAGCGCCACCTCGCGCACCACCTGCGGCGCGTCGGCCGCCGGCACGTCCCGCACGAACGCGACCTGCGCGTCGGCGTCGACCACCAGGTCGAGGTACTGGTCGGCGAGGCGCTCGCGGACCACGTCCTCGTGGGCCAGCAGCGCACGCCAGGTGTCGGGCTCGGGCTCGGCCGCGAGGTAGGGGCCGCGCACGAGGCGCGCCAGCGCGAGGCGCGCAGGCGCGGGGAGCGTGCCGTGATCGCCGGGCCACAGATGGCTCCCGGCCTCGCCGCCGGCTCCGGGAGCGACGCCGCCAGAGGTCGGGGCGCCACCCGACGACGTGCCGGCCGGTCGCCCGGGGCGCGCGGTGCGGAGGTCTGCCGGGTCGGGCCGCGCCGGGCCGGATCCGGGTACGCCGGGTTCTGTCACGGGACATGCTCCTCGAACTGGTGCTGGGGTAGTGCGGCCCGGCGCGCGACGCCGCGCGAGGACCGCCAGCTGACGTCCTCGCGGTCGCCGGTGGGGGTGCCGTGCTGCTCGGCGAGCGTCAGCAGGCCGACGACGCTCGCGGCGCCCTGGGTGGCGGGGTGCGCGCCGAGCACGGAGCCGACGGTGGCCCGGCCGGCCCGGTCGACCACGTCGTTGACGTGCCCGCGCAGCTCGTCCACGTCGATCTCCGAGTCGCGGGCCATGGCACGCAGCGCCGTGAGCGAGACCGGCCGCGGCGGCAGGGCCGGGGCGGCGGGCGGCGCCTCGGCGTCCTCCCCACCGGGGTTGTGCGGTGCGAGGCCGCCCACGGACCGGGGCGCCACGGCGCCCAGCGGCAGGGTCAGGCGCAGCTCGGTGCCGGGGGCGACGTCGGGCGCCGCGGCGAGGGCGGCGTCCTGCGCCTCGCCGATCAGGCGCCGCAGCGCGCGCTCGGCGGGCAGCTCGCCGGAGCGCACCGTCCGCTGCAGCGCGCGGCGGAGCACTCCCATGGTGTCGGTGAGCTCGTCGGCGGCGTCCTGCAGGGTGGGCAGCAGGCGACGCAGCGCGGAGGCCTCACCGGGCGTCAGGTGGACGGAGTCGAGCACGCGGCCGAGGTCGTCCTGCGCGGTGTGCTCCGACTGCCGCAGCAGCTCGCGGAACCCGACCAGGCCGCGGCCTGCCTCGGACTCGGCGAGGTGGTCCACGCCGCGGTAGATGTCGTCGAGAAAGGTGTCGCGGGAGCCGTCGGACTCCAGGAGCCGGCGGCGCAGCTCGCGGTCCGTGCGCTCCAGCTCGGTGCGCACCCGGGCCAGGTCCGCGGGGATGTCGCCCGCCAGGGCCAGGATCTCGCGGGCCCGCTCGGCCGCGACGTCCGCCGGGAGGGCCTCGGAGTCGCCGCGCCGGGCGCGCTCGATCCGGGCGTCGAGGGCGGCACGCTGCTCCAGGAGCGCGGCGAGCCGGGCCTCCGGGTCGGGGTCGGCCTCGTCGGCCAGCCGGTGCAGGCCGTCGAGCACCGCGCCGAGGCGCGACGGCGTCACCGCGGGGTGCGGCCTGCTCAGGCGGGTGACGAAGCGGATGGCGAGCAGGGCGCCGTCCGACAGCTCGACCGTCTCGGCGCCGGGCTCGCCCCCGGCCTGCGGGGCGGCGCGCCGGCGCACCAGCACGCCCTCGTCGATCCACTCGGAGACGTAGAAGTAGCCCGAGTAGGGCAGCTCGAACCCGGCGCGGCGCAGCTCGGGCACGTCGTCGTCGATCCGGTCGGCGAGCTGCTCCACGGGCAGCCGGCGGCGGGACGCCCCGAGGTTGCGGTCGAGCAGCACGACGGCGGCCGCGGCGTTCCTCGACCGCAGCAGCACCCACCCGGGGTGCTCCTGGAGAAGGGCGCGCACGGCGCGCGCCGCCTGGCCGCGGCGACCTGCCCCGTGCCCGGCGGCCGGCCGGGGCGCGGCGTCGCCCGGTGAGCTCGCAGTACCCATGGGGGCTGAGAGTAGTAGGCCAACGTGTCGGTGCGGCACCCCCGGGGGAAACATGGCGACACATGCTTCGTCGCTGCGCCGCGACGGCCATAGACGTATAGAGTCAGGTCTCACAGGGCTTGCCGGAAAACAGATCTCTACTTTCCGGCAGGCCCTGTCGTGCGTCATGGCACGTTTCGATGGCAGAGCGTCGACGGGAGGGCACCTTGCTCACGAACGCAGCCCAGATCATCGCCCGGATCCGCGCCGAGCGAGAGCTCAGCATGAGTTCCCTGGCGGTGCTCGCGGGCGTGCCCACGTCGACGATCAGTCGTATCGAGTCCGGTCAGGTCGAACCGACGCTCGGAATGATCCGGCGGATCGCGCTGGGGGCCGGCTACCACCTCCACCTGCAGTACCTCGACCTGTTCTCGGGCAAGCTCGAGGACGACGTGGTGCCGGTCGCCGCCGAGCCGGCCGGCGAGGGGGAGGACGACGACGATCCCCCGCGCTAGGGCGGTTTCATCCGTTCCGCTACCTTGTCTCCGTATGGGATGTCGGTGCGGGGGGCCCGGGGACACGGAGGGGCGACGTCGGCGGTGCGTTCCCGATGAATGTGACATTGCACGCAATTCCAGTGGAAACCGGGCGTGCACTCTCACTCAGGTTGTGCCCCTCATTCCTCCGAGCAATATGGTCGTCATATGCCGAACGTCATGATCCCCGCCGAAGTGCGGGAGGACGTAGAGACACTGTGGGTGTTCCACGACCTGCAGCACGAGCCGCGGCCGGTCGACGTCGGCATCGGACTGGGTGGTCATGACCTCGGCGTGGCCGTCTACACCGCCGAGCTCTACCACGCGGGCCTGTTCCCGCAGATCGTCTTCACGGGTGCGAACGCGCCCACCACCGTCGACGCGTTCCCTCAGGGCGAGGCGCTCGGCTACCGCGACCGCGCGCTCGCGGAGGGCGTACCTGCCGAGGCGATGTTGGTGGAGCCCGCCGCCACCAACACGAGCGAGAACCTGGAGTACAGCCGCAAGCTGCTCGCGGAGAACCAGGTCGAGCCGACCTCCGTGCTGCTCGTCTCGCACCCCTACCAGCAGCGACGCGCGTTCGCGACGGCCCAGATGGTCTGGCCGGACGTCGACGTGCTGTGCGTGTCCCGGCCGATGTCGCTCGACGCGTACGTGCGCACGATCGGCGACGCCGACCGGGTCGTCGACATGCTCGTGGGCGAGACGCAGCGCCTCACGCTCTACGCCGAGCTCGGGTTCATCTCCCACGAGGAGGACGTGCCCGCCGACGTGATGGGCGCCTTCGACCGGCTCGTGGCAGCCGGGTACACGTCGCGGCTGGTGGAGGACCGCCGTCCGATCGACGTGTGACCGCGGCCGAGGGCGATGTCACAAACCGGGCTTCCGGGACATCCCTGGCGAGTCGTCCGGTTCTCCGTTACGTTCCGAGGATGCGCGAGGAAAACAAGCGGGGCAAGGATCCCAGGAAGTTCACCTGGCAGGAGATCCTCACGTTCGTCGCGGGCGCCGGGTACGTGGCCAGCCCGATCGACCTCCTGTCCGAGGGCGTGCTGGGGCCGCTCGGCCTCGGCGACGACGCGATAGCGATCGTCATCGCGGGCGTCACCCTCTACAAGGCCATCCGGCGGTTCCGCCAGCACCGCACGGTGCCGGGCACGACCGGGGACGCGACGCCGGGCGGTCCCGCGCAGGCCGGCACGACGCCGGGCCCTGCACCTCACGGCAAGACCGTGCCGGGGACCGCCGAGGACGTGACGCCGAACCGCAAGCAGCACCGCTGACCGGTTCGCCCGCTCTGGCCCCTGCGCACGGGCGGGTCTAGTGTCGACGGCGTGACCGGCGACCACGCACTCAAGGTCCTCGTCGTCGGGGGCGGCCCCGCAGGTGCCGCCACCGCGATCGCGCTGCGCCGCGAGGTGCCCGACGCGCACGTCACCCTGGTCGACAAGGCGACGTTCCCGCGCGACAAGACCTGCGGCGACGGGCTGGGTCCCGGCGCCCGCCGGGTGCTGGACGGGCTGGGCCTGACGGAGCTGCTCGAGCCGTTCCACATGCCGATGTCGGTGGCGATCAGCGGCCCGGGCGGCGTCGAGGCGCTCGCGCGCGGCCCGCTCATGGAGGGCAGGGACCTCGCCGGACACGTCACACCGCGGCTCGTCCTGGACGACCTGCTGCTGAACGCGGCGCGCGACGCCGGTGCCGAGGTGCGCGAGGGCGTCGCGGTCGAGGGGATGACGCCGGCCGGGACGCGCGAGCGCGTCACCCTGTCCACCGCCGAGGAGACGTTCGACCTGGTCGTCGGCGCGGACGGGGCCTACTCCACGGTGCGGCGCGCCCTGGGCGTCGAGCGCCCGTCGATGCGGCACACCCACATCGCGATGCGCGCCTACGGCCGGGTCACCCACCCGGACAAGCCCGTGAGCGACACGCTCCGGTTCGACTTCCTGGAGTCCCTCCTGCCGGTCTACGGCTGGGTCTTCCCGTTGCCCGACGACGGCGCGAACATCGGCGTCGGCCTCCCCGTGAACCACCTCAAGCGACAGACCGCGCGCCACGGCCGCAAGCTGCGCGACCTCTTCGACCTGTACGTCGAGGACCTGGAGCGGCGGGGATTCTCCGTGTCCGGGCTGGAGCGGGTCGCCACGCACCAGCTCCCGCACGCCGCCGCCCGCACGCCGATGACCGCTCGGGGGCGGGCCGCGGTGCTGGTCGGGGACGCCGCCGCGACGATCAACCCGCTCAGCGGCGAGGGGATCTTCTACGGGATGGCCGCGGGCGTGCAGCTCGCGGAGCACCTCGGCGGGCTGGACCGTTCCGGGGTGGCATGGACCGGGGCCGGCCTGCCGCGTGCCCTGGCGGGGTTCGAGCAGGCGCACCGGCGCAGGTTCGGGCGGCACTACCGCGAGTGCTACCTGGCGCAGCAGCTCATGCGCTCGAAGACGTGGGCGGGGATCGCGACGCGCGCCGTGGCGGCGTCCGACGAGGCCATGGCGCACGTGGCGCTCATGCTGTTCGACGAGCAGTCGGCGGGGTCCCGGGGCCTGCTGCGCCTGGCGGCGCACAGCGTGCGGCCGCTGCTGCGGCGGTGAGGAACGGTCGGGCGGTCGCGATCGTTGGGTTTGCGGTAGGTCTGTCAGACTTCAGACCCCTGAGACCCAGCGCCGTCTGAGGTTCCATCCGATCCACCCTGACTCGAGGACGACGATGTCACGCACCATCCGCCGGGCCGTTGCACGACTGATCTGGGCCGGCACCGGCTACCGGATGCGTTCGGAACCCGCCCCGACCAGGCCGACCGTCTTCATCGGCGCGCCGCACACGTCCAACACGGACTTCTTCCTCATGCTGGCCATCGCGTTCGACATGGACCTCAAGATCCGGTTCCTCATCAAGGACTCCTGGTTCAAGGGGCCGATGGCCGGCATCATGCGGTCGCTCGGCGGCATCCCCGTCGACCGCAAGGACCCGGCCAGCATCGTCGACGAGATCCTGGCCGCCGTCGGGCGGGGCGAGGAGTTCCACCTGGTCGTGACGCCGGAGGGCACGCGCGGCGCCGGGTCGGGCTACTGGAAGTCGGGGTTCTACCGCATCGCGCTCAAGGCGGGCTTCCCGGTCACGCTCGGCTACGTCGACAGCGTCGCCAAGGTCGCCGGCCTCGGGCCGAGCATCGAGCTGACGGGCGACGTGAGCGCGGACATGGACGTGATCCGCGCGTTCTACAAGGACAAGTCGGGCGTCAAGCCCGCCAACCGCACGGAACCCCGCCTCCGCTCGGAGGACACGGCCTGACCCCCGGACCCGTTGAGTGCCGGCTTTGTGCGCTGATCCGGCCGCGAAGCGCTCAACGATCGCCGGGCGCGGTGAGTGAGTCCAGGATCCGCTCCAGGCCGTAGCTCCAGGCGTGGGACGGGCTGGACGGGGCGTTCATCGCCTCGCCCGCCGCGCTCCCGACCCGCTGGGCGAGCTGGTGGGCGTCGCCGAGGTACTCCGCGAGCCGTCCGGACCACCGCCCCCAGAGCGCCGGCATCTCGTCGGCCCGGGGGTCGGGCCGCTGGGCACGGGCGGCCGCGCGGACGAAGTCGAGCACGAACGTGAGCGCGGCGTCCCGGCCGACGTCGTCCAGCGGCAGCGGGTCCAGCGCGTGCAGCTCGTGGTCGTACTTGGCGATGGTGCCCGGTCCGAACGCCGTGCGGTCGTCGTCGATCTCCAGCAGCCACGGGTGCTCGTTCAGGAGCGCGAGGTTCGCCTCGGCGACCCGCCGCACCCGGGTGCGCCAGCCCGCCGTCCCGTACCCGGGCCGCGGCATGCGCGCGAACGCGGCGTCGGCCATCAGCACCAGCAGGTCGTCGCGGCTGTTGACGTGCGTGTAGACCGACATGGCCGAGACGCCCAGCACGTCGCCGAGCCGTCGGACGGTGACAGCGGCGAGGCCCTCGGCGTCCGCCACCGTGGCCGCGGCGTCGACCACCGCGCCCGTCGTGACGGCGGCCCGCGGCCCCCGCGCGCCGCCCTGCGGCGCGGCCGGGTGATCGCGCCAGAGCAGGTCGATCAGCTCGCGGGGCATCGGGTCTCCAGGATCGGGGTGACGGGCCGGGAACATTCTGCAACCATCTTACGTTGTACGCCGTACAAGGTTATGAGATGCGAGGAGTCAGCTTGAAGATCACCGGTACAGCCCTGTCCCTCAACGTGCCCGACGTCGCCGCGTCAGCCGAGTTCGCGAAGCGGCACCTCGGCTTCACCGAGGCCATGTCGGACGACGGCTTCGTGTCCCTGCAGCACGACTCGGCCGGCGTCAACATCGTGTTCCTGCGTGTCGGCCTCGGCACGTTCAAGCCCGAGCGGATCGCCGGCCCCGCGGGCCAGGGTCTGCTGATCGCGTTCGTCGTGGACGACCTCGACACCGAGTTCGCCCGCATCTCCGCCGCCGGGGCGGAAGTCGTCACGCCGCCCGAGACCGAGCCCTGGGGCGAGCGGTACTGCCAGTTCGCCGACCCCAACGGGATCGTGTGGCAGCTCGTCCAGTGGGTCTGAGTCCGGCCTGACCGGGAACTGCCCATCCCTTCGAGGCCCGACTTTTCTTCGCTTTGAGCAGCGTCAAAGCGAAGAAAAGCCGGGCCTCGAAGCGGGTCGGTCGGGTCCGGGCGCCGGTTCAGCCGTGCGCCCAGCCCGACCAGCGGGTCACTCGCACCCGGATCACCGGCCCGTCCGGCCGGCGCTCGCGGTACTGCGGGTACCGCGCGGCGAGCGCGTCCAGCGCCGCCGCGCGGGGTTCGCCGTCGTGCTCCACCACGGCCTCGCCGTCGGCCCGCACCCACCAGAGGTGGGTCCAGTCGTCGTCGTACCGGTCCGCGAGCACGGCGACCTTCGGGTTCTCCGTGATGTTGCGCAGGCGCTTCAGGTCGCGTGTGGTCTTCGGTTTGTGGTCGACGGCGACGACGATCTCGTGGGCCGGCGCTTCTGCCGCCGGACCGTGCGCTGCGCTGACCAGGGCGAACGTGATCGGCACGAGCTGCGGCACGCCGTGGGCGTCGGCCGTGGCGAGGTAGGCGTGCCGGGCCGCGGCGAACCGGGAACGGCAGGCGTCGGCATCCAGGCGCACGTCGTCATTCTGCCCCGCCGCGGGAGCCGGCTCCGGCCGTGCCTGCCGGGATGTTGCGTATGGGCAACGCATGCCGGCACGGCCAGCGAGCGCTCACCAGGGCTGACAGCCTTCCCTCACGCATGAGAGGGAGGTCGCCGATGTGCCGTGCAAGCACTGGCGAGAGACGCTGTGGGCATGACGAACCACAGCCGGCAGCCCCGGCGGGTGCGCGACCTCGGGATCGTGGTCGGGCCGGTGAGCACCGGGCCGCTCAACGCGATCACCGACGTGCCCGGCGTGCGGGTGGGGCACACCACCATCGTGGACCCGCCGCGTCTCCACACCGGGGTCACGGCGATCGTCCCGGACGCCCTGGAGCAGGGCCGGAGCAGCCTGCCGTGCGGGCTGTTCGTGGGCAACGGGTTCGGCAAGCTGATCGGTGCCACCCAGGTCGCCGAGCTGGGCGCCGTCGAGACGCCAATCCTGCTGACCGCCACCCTCAGCGCGTTCCGCGCCGCGGACGCCCTGGTCACGCACGTGCTCGCCGGACCGGGCCACGAGGAGACGCGCACGCTCAACCCGGTGGTGGGCGAGACCAACGACGGCCGGCTCAGCGACATCCGGGCCCGGCCGATCACCGAGGCGCACGTGCTCGCCGCCCTCGACGGCGCGACGTCCGGCCTGCCCGGCGAGGGCTGCGTCGGCGCCGGCACGGGCACCATGGCGCTCGGGTTCAAGGGCGGGATCGGCACGTCGTCGCGGGTGGTCGGCGGCTGGACGGTGGGCGTGCTGGTGCAGTCCAACTTCTCGGGCACGCTCACGGTGCGGGGCGTCCCGATCAGGGCGGACGACGGCGGAGCGCCGGCCGCGGCAGCTCCGCCCGCCCCCGGCGCCCCCGACGTCGCCGCGCTCCAGCCCGAGGGCAACTCCTGCATGATCGTGGTCGCCACCGACGCGCCGCTCGACGCGCGGCAGCTCGGCCGCGTCGCGCGGCGGGCCGTGTTCGCGATGGCACGCGTGGGCTCCGACTTCGCGGGCGGCAGCGGCGACTACGCCCTGGCGTTCAGCACGCCGGGAGCCCCGGCGTCGGGCAGCGTGGACGACGCCGACCTGGACCCGGTCTTCGCCGCGACGATGGACGCGGTCGAGGAGGCTCTGCTCAACTCGCTGTTCATGGCGACCACGACCGTGGGGCACCGCGGTACGGCGACCGCGGTGCCCCACGCCCTGGTGCTCGACCGGCTGCGCGCCGCCGGCGTACTGCCTCAGCCCTCGACGACGGGGCCCGTCTCGTAGTCGGCGGACAGCGTGATCTCGACGTCGATGTCCCGCGGCTGCAGCTCGACCTGTGCGCCGCCGCCGGCGGCGGCCATCGCCCCGGCCCGCATCGCGTACATCGGGGTGCCACCACCGTCGTTGCCGCCCCGCAGGCCCGCCTCGTAGATCGCGACGGGGGCGACCGGGCCGAGGCCCAGGGCGTCGGCGTACGACTGGGCCCGTACCACGGTCTCCCCGGCGGCCTCGACACGGGCCTCGGCCTGCAGCGCCTTGCGGGTCTCGTCGGTCAGGGTCCAGTTCAGCCAGTCGATCTCGACGCCCTCGACGTCCATGATGTCGGCGAGCCAGGTGGACAGGACCTCGAAGTCGCGGAACGTGACCGACAGGCGCGCCGAGGCCCGGAACCGCCGGATCCGCTGCTTGCCGCCCGTCTCCGAGTTCTTGACCCGGTCGTCGTAGACGTACGAGTGCACCGAGGCGGAGTCCCACTTCTCGGCCGCGCCTGCCGCGACGTGCGCCTTGGCCTGGTCCACGAGGATCGTGTGGGTGCGGGCCACCCGCTCCACGACGTCGTTCCGGAGCGTGCCCGAGAACGCGACGTGCAGGTTGACGGTCCCGCGCTCGGCGGGATGGGTGCGCTTGGCCTGGCCTTCGACGGCGATGCGAGTCATGTGCGGAGTCTGCCCACGATGCCGCGGACCACGCCACCCCGCCGCGCCGGGCGGCGTGCTGCCCGGCGAGACGTCAGCCGATCGTGCCCTTGCCCACCGTGCCGCGGACCAGCGTCGGTTCGAGGCCGCAGAACGCCCCGTAGCGCGCGGCCTCGGCCTCGATGGCCGCCCACACCTCTGCGGAGGGCTCGTCCGTGAGCTCGACGGTGATCTCCACGGTCTGGGCCTTGAGGACCCGTGACCACCCGCCCGCGATCAGCCCGTCCACGGCCACCAGCCCGGTGTACAGCCAGCGGCTCGGCATGCCGTCGCTGGTCAGGGGTGGCCAGCTCTTGAAGTCGTGGCAGAAGAACTCGTCGTACACCGAGAGCAGCCGGGCGGTGCCCACCGGGGCCGGGTCGGGCAGGTCGCCGTCGGTCCAGAGGGTCAGGCCGGCCACCTCGTGGCGGGTCAGCCCGGCGTCGGCCACCGCGGCGCGGGCCGCGGTCCTGGTCAGGGTGCCCCACCAGGCGACGTCCTCCGCGCGGCACGGGCCGTGGCCCCGCACGTACGCGCGCGCCAGGTGGACGCGGGCCTCGTCCTCGTCCCAGCTCCTCTGCTCCGGCAGCAGCCGGTAGGTGGCCTGCTTGCCCCGCATCGGGCCGCTCGCCACGATCAGGTCCAGCTCCGCGTGCATCATGACCTGGCCCAGGTGCCAGGCGTCGAGCGGGGCGCCCTCGTCCTCGGCGAGCGCGACGCCGAGCTCCTTGCGCGTGAGCGGGCCGTCCGCCAGCGCATCGGCGAGGACGGCGTGCCGGCGGGGGAGCAGCGAGTGGTCGAACTCGTAGGACCGCTCCGTGGAGGCCATCACCCTGCGGACCCGTGGTGCTGTGGCCGCCATGAGCGGCGCCAGGTGCTCGGGGACCACGTAGTGCCAGGTGGGCCGCAGGATGTGGGTGCGAAGGATCGACCCGTCGGCGAGGGCGGCCTGCACCTGTTCCAGCGTGGCCGGCGCGGCCAGCCGCTGCGCCACGCCCCACGCGGAGGAGTGCAGCTCCTGCGACTGGACGGCGCCGAGCCGGGCGACGACGCGGGCCACCGCGCCGTCGTCGGCGGACAGCGTGGGGTCCGGCGTGCCCAGGCCGACCGAGGTGAGCCGGGCCCGCTGGATCTCCTGGACGTCAGACGTAGTAGGCATCCCCGCCGCCATGTCCCGCCGCTCGGGCGCGTCGGTGCTTGGCCAGGCTCCGGATCAGCATGATCACCCCGACCACGAACAGGATCAGCACCGGGATGATCGCGAGCGGGGCCAGGACGGCCAGGAACGAGACACCGATGCTCGTCGCATCCTCCGCCGCGCTGACCACGGGCGCCGCCGTGCCGCCCGAGACCGTGTTGGCGACCACGCGCCCGCCGGCCTTCGCCGCGTGCGTGCCGAGGGCGAGCACCACACCCGCGACGATCGGGATCCACTGGCCCGACTGCACGAACGCACCAGGGTCCGTGACCGTCGCCGTCTCCGACATCGAGCCGGCGCCGAAGGCGATGCCGCCCGCGGTGGGCCGGATGACTGTCTGCACCACGTCGTTGATCGAGTCGAGCACCGGGATCTTGTCCGCGGCGAACTCGAGCACCAGCAGCACGACCAGGATCGCCATCACCCAGCCGTTCTCCAGCCACGCCCACGTGCTCGGCAGCTCCACGAGGTCCGTGAAGCGCGAGAGCGCGCCGAGGAAGATGAGCGGGATCCATGCGTTGAGACCCGCCGACAAGGCGAGCCCGCTACCGGTGGCAATTTCGAGCATGACTCGAAGTGTTCCACGGCACACCGACACTCCGTGGGCGAAACGTGTCCGGTGTGCCCGATCTGTTACCCGAGTGTCATCGGCGCCGTTTCTTCTCTCGGCGAAGGCCTGGAACGCGCGGGCCCCTTCGTGGAAGAGTTGTCGCAGACCGCCGCACCGCTGCGCTGACCTGGAGGCCCGGATGATCTGGACGATCTTCGCCGTCGCATCGGTGGTCCTGCTCGGCCTGTCGGCCGGCGTGTTCTTCGGGTTCTCGTCGTTCGTCATGAGCGGCCTCGCCCGCGCCTCCGACGAGGCCGCCGGGGCGGCGATGAACGGCATCAACGAGACCGCGCCGCTGCCCGCGTTCATGAGCGTCTTCTTCGGCGCGCTCCTCGTCCCGGCGGCCACCGGCATCTGGGGCCTCGTCGACGGGCACGACGGCGGCGTCTGGATCCTCGCGGCCGCCGCGGTCTACCTGGTCGGCACCTTCGGCGTGACGATGGCCCTGAACGTGCCGCTCAACAACCGGCTGCTGGCCGCCCACGACAAGGCCGCAGGCTGGCGCGCCTACTGGCGGCCCTGGACCGCGTGGAACCACGTGCGCACGCTCGCGGGGGTCGCGGCGACGGCGCTCGCGGCGGTCGGGCTGCTCTGACGGGTCGGTCTCCCGGCCGGGTGTCGGGGACAATCGTCAGCGTGCCCGCCATCGACTTCCATCGCACCCTGCCCGGATACGCGCCCACGCCGTTGCGCGACGTGCCGCGGCTCGCCGCGGAGCTCGGGGTCGGCCGGGTGGTGGTCAAGGAGGAGTCGAGCCGGCTCGGCCTGCCGGCCTTCAAGGTGCTCGGCGCGTCGTACGCGATCGCCCGCGCGCTGGGGGAGCGGTTCGGCCTGGCGACCACCTCGCTGGACGCGGTGCGCGACGCCGTCCGCGGCACCGGCGTCCGCCTGTACGCCGCCACCGACGGGAACCACGGCCGCGCCGTCGCCCACGTGGCCGCCCTGATCGGCGCCGCCGCGACGATCTACTACCCGCCGGGCATCACGCGGGCCGCCAAGAAGGCGATCGCGGCCGAGGGCGCGCGGACGGTCGAGTCCGAGGGCGACTACGACGACGTCGTGGCCCGCGCCGCGGCCGACGCCGCCGCCGACCCGACGGCGGTCCTGGTGCAGGACACCTCCTGGCCCGGGTACACGGACATTCCGCAGTGGATCGTCGACGGCTACGCCACGCTGTGCCTCGAGGCGGACGAGCAGCTCGCGGCCCTCGGCGTCGCGCGGCCGGACCTGGTGGTCGTGCCGGTCGGCGTCGGCTCGTTCGCGCAGGCCGTGGTGAGCCACTACCGCGCCCCGGGGGCCGACGGCGGGACGCTGCTCGCCGTCGAGCCCGACCGTGCCGCGGGGCTGGTCGCGTCCCTGCGCGCCGGCCGGCCCGTCACCGTGCCGGTGGGGGACACGATCATGACCGGACTCTGCTGCCCCACCGTGTCCGCGCTCGCGTGGCCCGTCCTGCGGGACGGGCTCGACGGCGCCGTGACCGTCTCCGACGACCAGGCGGCCGCCGCCGTCGACGACCTGGCGCGCTTCGGCGTCGACGCGGGACCGTGCGGCGCCGCGACGCTTGCCGCCGCACGCCTCGTGCTGGGTCAGCCGGGGTGGCGGGAGGCGATCGGGTTGCGGCCGGACGCCGTCGTGCTGCTCCTGTCGACCGAGGGCCGGGCGGCGAACCCGGTCCCGGAGGACCGCGTCTGACGCGGCACCGCCCACCCTCATCACTGCCAGGAGCCCGCTCGTGCCCGTTGCCGTCCCCGTCGCCCTCGACCCGATCCTCCCGCTGCTGCGCTGCCCGTCGTGCGGCGCGGAGCTCGCGCCCGCGCCCGGTGCGCTGCGCTGCCCGCACCGGCACAGCTTCGACGTCGCCCGGCACGGCTACGTCAGCCTGCTGACCGGCACGCGGGCGACCAGCGGCGACGACGGACCGATGGCGCGTGCCCGCCGCGACTTCCTCGCCGCGGGCCGCTACGCGGCCGTCCGCGACGCCGTCGCGGACCTGGCGGGCGAGGCGGACCTCGGCGCCCGCCCCGGTAGCGGGGCCGACGCCGCGGCCGGAACGGGGCGGCCCGCCACCGTCGTCGACGTCGGGTGCGGCACCGGCTACTACCTCGCGGGCGTGCTGGACGCGCTGCCCGGCTCCGTCGGCCTGGGCCTGGACACCTCCGCGCACGCCCTGCGGACGGCGGCCAGGGCGCACGACCGCGCGGCGGCCGCGACCTGGGACGTCTTCCGGCCGTTCCCGATCGGGTCGGAGCAGGTGGACGTGGTGCTGGACGTGTTCGCCCCGCGCAACCCGGCCGAGTTCCACCGCGTGCTGCGGCCGGGCGGGGTGCTGGTCGTCGTGCGGCCGTTCGGCGGGCACCTGGCCGAGCTGCGCCGTCAGGTCGCCGGGATGGTGTCCGTCGACCCGGCCAAGGAGGAGCGCCTGCACCAGGCGCTGGACCCGTACTTCGAGGCCGCGCGCACGGAGCACGTCGAGTACACGACGCCCCTGACCCGGCAGGAGGCGGTCGACCTGGTGCTCATGACGCCGAGCGCGCGCCACGTGACGGAGGCGGACCTGAACGACGAGGACACCCTGCCGTCGGAGGTCATGGTCTCGGTCCTGGCCACGGCCTACCGCCGCCGCTGACTCCGGTAGCGCCCGATATCGCCACTGGGATCTGGTGGTTGCGACCCCTTGGAGAGAGACAGGCTCGGTCAGGCGCCGGGTTCGAGGAGCCGCGACATGAGCTCGGCGGTGGCAGGTGCTCCGGCTCGTCGTAGCGCGGCGAGGGTCGACGCGTCGGTTGCGCCGGGCAGGCGAGCGACCGCGGTGCCGTGGACAGCGCGCATCCCGTTGGTGACGGAGAGCAGTTCCAGGTCCGCCGCGTACAGCAGGTAGTCGCGAAGGACTCGCGAGTAAAGCACGTTCGCATCGGCGAGGACGATCCGGATCGGACGCGTCGCGAACTCACCGTGACTCACTCGGTCAGGCCCAGTTCGTTCTGGAGGTCGGCCAGCTCGGCCAGGGCCGGGCCCCGGCGCGTGCGCTCCGCGGCTCGGAACGCGTCGATCGAAGCGATCGAGATGCGGTGGTGGGCGCCGACCATGCGGAACTCGAGTGCGCCCTGGTCCATCAGCCGGCGGATGTGCGAGCGGGACATTCCGAGCATGGTGGCGGCCTGAGCAGGCGTCACCTCGCTCTTGGTCTGGGCGATGACGAGGCGGCCCTGAGCGCGCGCGTCCATGAGCTGGGCCAGGAGCTCGGCCGTCGACCGGGACATGAGCACGCGGACGTTGTCCCCGCCCTGTTCCAGGGCGTGGTGCAGCGCTGCGGTGTCACGCGCGAGAAGGTCGCTCATCACCTGCTCCTATCTGCTCCAACTGACGCATCTGCCCCAACTGTATCGCGCCACGCCGTCCGGTACCGACCGAAGCGGGGTGCCTCGTCGCCTGGCCGAGCGGGGCTGGGTCTGCCTCAGCGCGAAGTACCAGCTGCGCCCCGCCGCGACGTTCGAGGACGACGACCCTGCGTACCAGCCCGGGTTCGAGGACGCCGACACCTCGGTGAGCGCCGCAGCGGATCCGGTAGGTGGGTTCAGTGGGCCGCCGGGGCCTTGGCGGTGCGCAGGTAGTTCGTGAACAGCTCCGCCGTCCGCCCGATGCCGTCCTCCTGGCGCAGCCGTTCGCCCAGGCGGGCGGCCCGCTCGCGCATCCCCTCGTCGGACGTCGCCTGGGTCAGGGCGGCGGTGAGGCGGTCGGCGTCGAGCACCTTGACCGGGATGGGCTCCGGGCCGACGCCGAGCTCGGCCACGCGCCGGCCCCAGCTGAACTGGTCCACCGCCACCGGCGTCAGGATCGTGGGGATCCCGGCGCGCAGGCCCGCCGCCGTCGTGCCGGCGCCCCCGTGGTGGATCGCCGCCGCGAGGCGCGGGAACAGCCAGTCGTACGGGGCGGACTCGATACGCAGCACATGGTCCGGGAGCTCGCGGTCCCGGCCGAGGTCCGCCCAGCCGCCGATGAGGATGCCTCGGCGCCCGGTGCGGTCGAGGGCCTCCAGGAACGCGTCGACCAGCCGGCCGGGCTGCGCCGTCGGCACGCTGCCGAGGCCGAACGACACCGGCGGGTCGCCCGCGTCGAGGAACCGGGCGAGGTCCGGGGGCGGCTCCCAGCCGGCCGGGGCACTGGTGGGCAGGTACCCGGTGACGTGGATCCGGGGGTGCCAGTCGGCCGGGCGGGGCAGGACGAGCGGGCTGTACGCGTAGTAGAGCGGCATACCCTGCCGGTCCTGGAGCACGCGCGCGTTGGTGCGCAGCGGCGGCAGGCCGAGCACCTCGCGCCGCTGCCGGTTCACCCCGGGCTGCTGCATCGTGCGCCAGATCATCTGGTCGGTGCCCCACCAGCCCGCCCGGTCCAGGAGGGCGCCGTGGCTGCGGCCGTCGCCGAGAAAGAACGTCGGGAACTCACGGGTGGGGGTGACCGGGAAGAACTGCAGGTCGGCGCACGGGATGCCGAGCTTCTCCGCCACGCTGTACCCGTACAGCGTGGTCGGTCCCTTGTAGAGCATGGCCTCGCTGTGCTTCGTGGCGCGCCAGATGTCGTCGATGATCTGCGGCAGCATCTGCTTGCGCGTCTTGGCGCCGTAGGCCATGAAGCGCACCATGTTGCCCGACTCGACCAGCTCGACGAGCTCCGGGTTGTCCGCGTACGTGGGCAGGACCGGGCCGAACGGCTCGAAGTCGGTGCCGTAGGACGCGGCGAGCTCCGCGAAGTCCGGCGAGCCGACGACGGTCGGGTGGTGGCCCTGGTCGCGGAGCGCCACCGCCAGGCCGAGCAACGGCTCGACGTCGCCGCGCGAGCCGGCGGTGAGGATCGTGATCTGCATGTTCGCCCTTCGTCGAAGGTGGATATGACGAGCTAGCGCTGGTTCAGCAGGCCGTCGAGAAGTGCCATGGCGGCCGCGGTGTCCGGCTCGTCCGGCGTCAGCATCCGGTCGATCATCTCGGTGACCGTGTCGATCAACGCCTCGGGTGACGGGCTCTCCGGCCGGTCCTGGTGCTCCTGGATCGCGGTCATGATCGCGGCTGTGAGGGCCTCCAGGACGATGGCGACGGACGCGAGGTCCACGCCGTCGCGGATCACGCCGGCCCGCTGCTGCAGGGCGAGGAAGTCGCCGAGGAACCCCGGACCCGCCGGGCCGGGCATGGTCGCCTGGGGGTCGCGCAGGTACCGGCCGAAGACGTCGCGGTCACGGGTGGCGATCGCGGTGAGCAACGGGTCGCGGGCCACCACGCGGAACCCTGCCCGGTAGATGCTCGCGGGCGTTCCCGGCCTCGGCTCGTCGTGCAGACCCCGGCGCCAGCGGACGGCGTAGTCGGACAGGGCGCGTTCCGCCACCGCGTCCACCAGCTCCCGCTTCGAGGCGAAGTGCCGGTACACGATGGTCCGGCTGAGGTCGGCCGCCTCGGCGACGTCGACCATGGTCAGCTTGTCGTAGCCCCGGCTGAGGAGCAGCCCGACGGCGGCGTCGAGGAGCGCGTCCTGGCGCCTGGTGCTGTCGACCATTGCTTCTCCCTGAGGCTGCGACACTGTGACGATATCTGTCACAGTGTTTACGCCGGACGTGCAGGAGTCAAGCGCCGTCCTGACGGTGGATCGCGCCGCACCCCGACGCGTCCGACTTACCTTGCGCAGGCCCAGCCCCTTCGGCATGCTGTGTCCGCTTTGTTCGAATTGACTGGAGACTGCACGCGCAATGAACGCACTTCTCGAGGAGGCTCCGCCGCGGCCAGAGCCCTCGCCCGGTCCGGCCGAACCGCCGTCGGACACCCCGCAGACCCGGGAACGACCTGACCGCCGGTGGCTGATCGACGTGGCGATCGGCGTCGTCTCCAGCCTCGTGGTGGGCGTGCTGCTGGCCGGCTACCAGGCGTGGATCGACGACGAGCGGGAGAGCCGGACGCAGGCGGTCGAGGCCGAGCGGGCCGAACGGGACCAGGTGCTGGCCAACGTGACGTTCATCCGCGAGACGATCCGGGACGCACCCGAGGGGGTCAAGCCGTTCCGCGGGATGAACCTGCGGGGTGCCGACCTCTCCGGGATGGATCTCGGGTGCCCGGTCCACTACGACGCCGCCGGTGGCTGGACGAGGGACCGGGTGGAGACCTGCGCCGATTTCACGGGGGCGGACCTCACCGGCGCGCGGCTGGACGGCGCGAACCTCACGGGCGCCCTGCTGGTCGACGGGTCGCTGGCGGACGTCTCGGCCCTCAACCTCTTCGCGCCGTCGGCCGAGATCGGCGGAAACCTCGACGGTTCGGACTTCGACGGGGCGGTGCTGTTCGGGTCGGTGTTCCGGTCGCCGTCGGGCAGCTCGTCGTTCGAGGACACCAGCCTCGACGGCGTCCAGGTCGAGCCCGGCCAGGAGGCGCGGGCGACGTTCGCCCTGGCCGGGGTGTCGATGACGGGCCTGCGGACCGGTGCCGCCGGCGAGGAGTCCACCGACGGCTGGACGTCGATCGACTGCGCGTCGGGTTTCGCCCAGGCGCGCCGGGGCGGAGACGTGCAGCAGGTGGCGTCCTACGCCGAGCTGGGCGACGGCGGCCGCGTCCAGTGCGGGGACTACGGGCAGCGGTGCGACTTCGACCGGTTCCCGCAGGTGGGCGCGCAGCTCGTGGCAGGAGGTGTCTGGAAGATGCCGGCCCCCGGGTGCGAGTCCGGGTTCTCGGGGAAGACGCCGGAGGACACCCCGGCTCAGGAGGTCGCCGAGTTCTACGACGACCTGCTGCCCGACTGGACGCGCGAGGACATCGCCGCGGCCGAGAGCCTGTGACGGTGCACCGCGGTCCGGGCGTGGCCCGGGCCGCGGTGCGTGGGGTCAGGCCTTGGCCGCCGCCTTCTGCGCCTTCTTGAACGCGCGGACCTCCTGCAGCGTCTCCGCGCTGGTCACATCGGCGATCGAGCGGCGCGAGCCGTCCTCGCCGAACTCGCCCGCGGCCTCGCGCCAGCCCTCCGGCCGGACGCCGCGCTGCTTGCCGAGCAGGGCGAGGAAGATCTTGGCCTTGCGCTCGCCGTAGCCCGGCAGGGCGTTGAGCCGCTTGAGCACCTCGCGGCCGGTCGGGGCGCCGCCGTCGGCGCCGGGCGCGGTCCAGATGCGGGCGGCGTCGCCGTCGTACTCGTCGACGACGGTGTGGGCGAGCTCCAGCACGCGGCCCGCCATCGACCGCCCGTAGCGGTGGATGGCCGGGGGAGTGGTCGCCATCGTCACGAACTCGTCCGGGTCCGCCTCGGCGATGGCGCGGACGTCGAACGAGCCCATGCGGTCGCGGATCTTGCCGGGGCCGGCGAACGCGTGCTCCATCGGGAACTGCTGATCCAGCAGCATCCCGACCAGCAGCGCGAACGGGTCGTCGCTCAGCAGCCGGTCGGTGTCGGGGTCGCCGGTGATCCAGAGCTCGGTAGCCATGCCTCCATAGTGCCCGATGGCGCATGGGACGTCCCGGTCGGCCGCTGCTCTCAGCAGAACGCCCGACCCGGTCACGCCGTCGGCCCTACCCTCGGACGCATGGCCGACACCCCACCGCCTCCGCCCCCGGCGCGCGACGAGACGCCCCAGGACGCCGGCACCCCGCCGCCGTTGACCCGGACGGGACGCGAGCCGCTGTGGCGGCACATGCTCGGCGAACGGCTGCGGCACCTGCGGCACGTGCGCGGCGAGACCCTCGACCAGACCGCGCGCCGGGCCGGGATCTCGCCGCAGTACCTCTCGGAGATCGAGCGCGGGGTCAAGGAGCCGTCGAGCGAGATGATCGCGGCGATCACGGGCGCGCTGGACGTCACGCTGGTCGACCTGGTCAGCGCCGTCGCCGACCGCCTGGTCACCGTGCGGGCCACCCTGCGGGGACCGACCTGCCGGGCGGCCTTCGCGCTGGCGGCGTAGGCTCCGCCAGCCGGGTCGGCGGCCGGGCCCGATCGCCACCGCGACCAGGCCCGGACCGCGGCGAGGTCAGCGCTGCTCGATCACGTGGTCCAGCAGCCCGTACTCCAGCGCGGCGCCGGCCGTGAAGATGCGGTCCCGGTCGGTGTCGGCGCGCAGCGTGTCGACGCCCCGCCCGGTGTGCCGGGAGAGCGCCTCCTCCATGTCGGCACGGATCCGGACCACCTCGTCGGCCTGGAGGATCAGGTCCGGGATCGCCCCGCGGCCCTGCGCCGCGGGCTGGTGCAGGATGACGCGGGCGTGCGGCAGCGCGGCCCGCTTGCCCTCGGCCCCGGCCGCGAGCAGCACGGCGCCGACGGCGACGGCCTGCCCCACGACGGTCGTCGACACCTGAGGGCGGATGTAGCGCATGGTGTCGTAGATGGCCATGCCAGCGCTCGGGTCGCCGCCCTCGCAGTTGATGTAGAGCTGGATGTCGCTGTCCGGGCTGCTCGACTCCAGGTGGATGAGCTGGGCGATCAGCGCGTTGGCCACGCCGGCGTCGATCGCCGTGCCGAGGTAGATGATCCGCTCGCTGAGGAGCTGCGAGTAGACGTCCATGATCCGCTCGCCCCGCGGGTGCGCCGCGATGACGTTCGGGATGGTGTAGGTGCTCATCGGGCGTCCCCCTCGGCGCTTGTCCCTGCGGTCGCGGCGAATCCCGTCCGTGCGCGCTCCCGCGGTCGGATGCCGTCGAAGCCGCCCACGATCGTGTCGATGAACCCGAACTCACGGGCCTCCTGCGCCGTGTACCAGTGGTCGTGCAGCGAGTCGTCGAAGATCCGCTCGACCGGTTGCCTGGTGTCCTCCGAGATCAGCCGCAGCACGGTGTCGCGGGTGTGCCGCAGGTCGTCGGCCTGCAGCTCGATGTCGACGGCGGTACCCGCGATCCCCGCGGACCCCTGGTGCATCAGCACCCGGGCGTTGGGCAGCGCGCGCCGCTTGCCGGGCGCACCCGCCGAGAGCAGGAACTGGCCCGCGCTGTAGGCGATGCCCAGCACGAGCGTGGAGACGTCGTTGGGGATGGTGCGCATGATGTCGCGGATGGCGAGCATCGCCGGCACCGATCCGCCCGGCGAGTGGATCCAGAGGTCGATGTCCGACGACGGATCCTCCGTCGCCAGCGTGATGAGCTGCGTCATCAGGAGCGTGCCGTTGTCGTCGTCGAGCGGTCCGTCCAGGACCAGGACACGCCGCTCGAACAGGTCGCGCCGGGAGCGCTCGCCGAACTGCGGGGGCTGCGGTGATTCGGTCATGACCTCACCGTGCCTCCCGGGGAGGGGCCCGGGGAGGTGGATCTGCCGTCAGCAGCACTGCTCTGAGCAGCGAGGCTGTCGGCGCCCCGGCCCAGGCGGCCCCGTCCGGTCAGCGAGGCCCGGCGACGCGCAGGTCGATCCCGAACCGGACCGGGCTGCCGGCGGGGACCTCGCGGGCCACGTAGCGCAGCCGCCAGGTGCCGTCGGTGGCGTCGGGCTCGACGGTAACCAGCTCGGCGGCCGTGTCCAGCGAGACCTCCAGACCGGGCAGCGCCCAGCGCTCGGTCGTCAGATCGGCGAAGGGGACGTCGCCGGCGGCGTCCTCGGGCCCCGTGCGTCCGGCGGCCGGGTCGACGTCCGGCATCCTGACGTGGAACGCGAACGCGAGGTCCCCGCCGTCGTGCCGCGCGCAGGTCAGTGTCAGCGAAGGCCCCTCGGCCCGGGCGTCGACGGCCAGGTCGCTGACCAGCCGGATCCAGCCGACGTCGGCGCCATCGTCCACCCGCACGTCCGCGCCGTCCCCGCTCCCGCCGTCGACCAGCCAGTGCACCGTCGCCGGGTGGAACTGGTCGGCCAGGTCGCCGCGCTCGCCCGCGACGTCCTCGGCCCCCACCAGCAGGCGCTCGCCGACCCACGACGTGGCGACCCGGAGCGGGTCGCGCGCGATCACCTGGTCCACCTGCCGCTCGCCGCGGAACCCGGTCAGGTGCGCCAGGGCGTCGTCGGGCACCTCGGCACCCAGGACCGCGACCACGGGCCCGAGCGCGAGGTCCCACGCGTGCCGGAACGGCCGGTCCGTCTCCGGGAAGGGGGCCAGGTCGCGGCCGACCGCCAGCCAGATCCACAGCCCGACACCGGAGGCGTAGTGCCGCAGGTCCATGCCGTAGCTGCGGTCGTACGGGCCCGCAAGGTTGCGCAGCCCCGCGTGATAGTGCCGCGCGGTGTCCTGCCACAGGCCCACCTCCATCTCGGCGCCCGCGGCCCGCAGCAGGGGCTGGTGCGCGTACCGGCGCCACAGCGCCAGCGCATACAGGTCGATGCCGTAGTACGTGGGCGAGTTGTACTCGTCGAACGTCCCGTCCACCCGGGAACCGGGCCAGCACCTGCTCGGCGAGCCGCTGGGCCGGGGCCTCCCAGGCGGGTTCGCCCAGCCGGACGGCGGCGTCCTGCAGCAGGAACGCAGCCAGCAGCGCGATGTTGGTGTAGTGCGCGCCGACGCCGCGCGCGAGCGACCCCTCGACGGCCCGCCGCAGCGCGGCCTCCACCCGCGGGCCCAGGTCACCCGCCAGGGCCTCGGGGAACTCGTTGGCCACGATCACCAGGGTCGTGCCGATGAACTCGCGCCAGTTCGGGTCGTAGTCGCGCCACGCGACGGACTGCGCCGTCGGGCGCGCCTCGTGCGGGCTGCGCAGCCACGTGCCGTGGAACGGCATCCCCGGGGCGTCGAGCTGGTGGTCCAGCACGCGGCCCAGGGCGTGCCGGGCGCGGTCGGCATCGGCCTCCGCGTCGTCCCGGGCGGGCAGGTTCCGCACGAGCAGGCCCAGGGCGTACCAGCCGGTCTCGCGCACCATGTGCCCCACGGGCGCGCCGCCCCCGCCGCCCGGCTCCTCGGGCGCGCGGAGCAGCCCGGCCTCCGGGTCCCACTGCCCGTCCATCCAGTCCAGGGAGCGCGCGGTCAGGTCACGGGCCTCGGGAGTGAGCCGGGCAGGTCGCATCGTCGCAGGTACCTCGTCCTCGTCGGTGAGCGGTCGGTGAGTGTTCGGGCCAGTGCTCGGGTCGGCGCTCGGGTCAGGCGGGCGGTCGGGCGGCGCCCACGCTCTCACACGTCCCGGTCAGGGGATCAGCCGGTCCACGATCTCCAGCGTGTCCTCCGTGAAGTGGCCGTCGTCGCGCACCACGAGCGTGCCGCCGAGCTTGTCGAACATCGCGCGGCCCTGCTCGGCGTCGCAGCCGAACTCGTCGGTCACGGAGTTGAGGAACACCAGGTCCCGGGCGTGCGCGCGGATCGCGTCCCAGTCGTAGGACTCCTGCAGCACCGGCTCCGGGCCGGGGTTCGGGTTGGTCGAGTAGCCGCCCACCAGCACCGCCTGCGCCACGGTCACGTCGAGGTGCTCCAGCAGCGCCAGGAGCAGGGCGGCCCCGCCGGAGTGCCCCACGAGCACGGTGTCCTCGTCGAACGTGTGCGCGGCCAGCACCGTGGGCAGGAACGTCGCGACCGGCTCGACGTTGGTGCCGGGGTGGTGCGGCGTCTCGACGTCGTACCCGCGCTGCCGGAGCCGGTCCGCGAGCCACGGGTACCAGATCCACGCCGGGTCGGCGTTGGTCCCGTGGAAGATGATCGCCCTGCGTCCCATCAGCTCTCCTTTGTCGCGGGAACGGACGGCGGCGTCCGTTCCCGCGTGGTGTCCGGCGTGGTCTCCGGCGTGGACGGTACCGCTCGGCCCGGCCGCACGACCGGGTCCACGACGAGGTTGACCTGGTCGAGCACCGGCTCGAAGCCGATGACCGCGTATACGCGGTTGGACACCGGGTTGCCCTTGTCGGTGTAGAGGCAGACCCGGTGGCCGTCGTCGAGCACGCGCTGCGCGACGTCGGCCACGAGCGCCCGGGCATAACCGCGCCCCCGGTGCTCGCGCGGGGTGTAGACCGGGCCGATCCGCACCACGCCGTACGACGGCGGCCGGGCGCCGGTCAGCTGGACCACCTCGCCGCCGACGTCCCAGAGCCAGACGGCGCCCTCCTCGATCCGCTCCCGGGCGCCGCCGATCCGCAGCGGCTCCGCGTCCTCGTCGGGCGCTCGACCCGCCTGGGCGTCGGCCTCCGTGTGGAACACGTCGAACCACGCGGTGACCACGTCCAGGTCGGCGAGCGTGGCGAGCCGGGCGCGGCCCGACGGCGGCGGGGTGGGCCGGACGATCCGCGTCGCCTCCCACAGCCGCTCCGGCCGGTCCGCGCGCACGGTGCCGCCCGTCGTCCGCCGCACCTCGTCGGTGAACGCGCGGACGGCGGTCACGGGGCCGTTCGCCGAGGTCAGCGGGGCGTCGCCGGCGCGGGCGGTCCGGTCCAGGGCGGCGCGGGCGAGCAGCCGCGCGGCATCCTCGGGCAGGTCGGGCACCCAGACGGTGTGCGGCGGGTGCGGCATGGTGCGCATCGACACGCCGACGACGGCGTCGTGCTCCCGCACGACCGCCCACCACATCGGGTGCTCCGGGCGCGGCCCGCCGGGGGTGAACGACCGGGCGGCCTGACGCGTCACCGACGCGACGACGCTCCAGACCACGGGCTGGGCGGCCAGCAGGTCGCCCGCGACGTCCAGGACGGTCGCCGGATCATCGAACAGCTCGACGCTGTAGGCGCTGGTCATCCAGGAATCCTGACACGCGGCCCGCCCCGGATCGAGCACATTCCGCCGCCCGGGCCGACCACCCCACGAGCTGCCGACCACACCAGCCGCCGCGGGTCAGCGGACCAGCCGGACCTCCAGCAGGTCCGTGTCCGGGTCCGTCGCGGTGACGCCGTCGGGCAGGAAGCCGGCCCGTTGCAGGAACTTGCGCGCCCGCGGGTTGGAGGCGAACGTCCAGACCTGGGCCGACGTGCCGGGCGGGAGGATGTTCTCCAGCAGCGCGTGGCCCACGTTGGTGCCGTGGAAGGCCGGGTCCACGTACAGCTCGTGCAGCTCGATCGGCTTGGCCGGCGGCTGCCCGAGGTGCGGGCCGGACGGGTTCTTCATCGCGAAGCCGACGATCTTGTCGCCCACCTCGGCGACGAGGGCCTTGTTGCCGGCGGCGAGGATCCGCATCCAGCCCTCGGTGCGGGTGCCGAGGGTCTCGGTCTTCCAGTGCTCGGGCGGCAGGAGGTCCTCGAACATGGCGCGCCGGGTGGTCCAGTGCACGGCGGCGATGCCGACGGCGTCGTCGGGGGTCGAGGCGCGGACGTGGAAGTCTGACATGGGGGGAACGGTAACCCGACTACCTGACCATCCGGACCTCGGCCAGGTCAGCGGTGCTCGTGTCGACCACCCGGGCACCCTCCATGGCAAAGCCGTTGCGCTCGTAGAAGCGGCGCGCCCGCGGGTTGTCCTCCGCGACCCAGAGCTGGGCCGGGGTCCCGGGCGGCACCACGGCGTCCAGCAGCGCCTGCCCGACGCCGGTCCCGTGGTACGCCGCCAGGACGTAGAGCAGGTAGAGCTGCCGGGCGCGCACGGGCAGCACGTCCTCCTGCTCGACGGCGTCGCCGGCCATCGCGATGCCGACCACCTCGCCGTCGGCATCGGCGACCACGGGTGCCGCGCCGTTCGACAGCCACCGCTCCCACGTCGTGATGCGGCGCTCGAGCGTGGCCGTGGCCCAGAACTCGGGCGGGAGGATCGCCCCGTAGGTCGTGACCCAGGTGGTGTGGTGCACCTGGGCGACCGCGGCGGCGTCGGACAGCGTGGCTGTGCGCAAGATCACGACGCGAAACATACTCCCGCGCCGGGGTGCCCGACGACACGCGGCCACCACCCGGCCGTTCCCCGACCGGAAACCGGGCCTGACCTGGGCGTCAGCCCTTGTGCAGGGTCCCCACCAGGCACTCCTCGATGCCGACCGCCGACAGGAGCCGCGACGGCACCGCCCCGAGCCAGCCGACCGCCTCGTACGCGGGCACGAGCCGCACGTCCTTGACCACGAAGTCGGCCCCGCCGCGCGTCAGCCGCACGTTGCCCGCGCTCATCGTGTTGCGGGCCCAGTCCGTGCCCGAGCCCCACGGCAGCGGCAGCACCGCCAGGACCTCCTCCTCGGGCCGGGCCGCGAACGCGACCAGGGGAGTGCGGTACTCCACCCCGGACCGGCGGCCCACGTGGTGCAGCACCACCCACGGCGGGATGCGTCCGGCGACGCGGAGCACCCACGGGTTGAGAACCTTGCCTGCCTGGACGACGAACTCTGGTGCGGCCATGGCTCCCATCATGGAACAGGTCCGCGCATCCGTCAGCCCCAGGACGCCGCCCGATGCGTCAGTCGCGCTCGAAGGAGAGCACCGGCCGGCCCGTCCGGGGGTGGCGCAGCACGTCCACGCGGACGCCGTAGACCGGCTCCAGCACCTCCGGGACCAGCACCTCGCCGACGGGGCCCGCCGCGACCACGCGGCCGTGGTCGAGCACCACCAGGTGGTCGCAGGTCGCGGCGGCGAGGTTCAGGTCGTGCAGCGCGGCGACGACGGTCACGCCGTCCGCCGCGAGGTCGCGCAGCACCCGCATGGCGTGCAGCTGCGCGGAGATGTCCAGATGGTTGGTCGGCTCGTCGAGCAGCAGCAGGCGGGGCTGCTGCGCCAGGGCGCGGGCCATGTGCACCCGCTGGCGCTCGCCGCCCGACAGCGTGCCGACCTCGCGGTCCGCGAGCTCCTTGGCGCCCGCGGCGTCGAGGGCCGACCGCGCGGCCGCACGGTCCGCGTCGGAGTCGCCCGCCAGCAGCGAGCGGTGGGGGATGCGGCCCAGCAGCACGGCGTCCAGCACGGTCAGCGGCAGGTCGGTCGTCGCGTCCTGCTCCACGAGGGCGAGCACGCGGGCGCGCTCGCGCCGGGGCAGCGCGGCCAGGTCGGCGCCGTCGAACGTGGTGGCCGGTCCGGCCTCGTCCCGGGTCGCGGACGACGGCGCCCGCCCCGCCCGCTGCACCCCGGCCAGCACCCGCAGCAGGGTCGACTTGCCGGACCCGTTCGGGCCGAGCAGCCCGGTGACGGCGCCCGCCGGGGCGACCACCCCGACGTCGTCCAGGATCGCCCGTGACGAGATCTCCCAGAACACCCCCTCGGCCGCAAGCCCCGACCGTCGAGTGCCGGGTATGTGGTGGTCGGGGGCGCTGGAGACCCACAGCTGTCCGGCACTCACCGCTGGTTTCCCTTCCACAGGAGGAACGCGAAGACCGGGGCGCCGATCGCCGCGGTGACGATGCCGACCGGCAGCTCGCGCGGCTCGAACACCGTGCGGGCCAGCGTGTCGGCCCAGACCAGGAACGACGCCCCGGCCAGCGCGGACAGGGGCAGCAGCAGGCGGTGCCGCGCGCCCGTGAACAGCCGCACCGCGTGCGGCAGGATGAGCCCGACGAACCCGATGGACCCGCTCTGCGACACGAGGGCCCCGGTCAGCAGCGCCACGCCGATCAGCAGGATCCACCGGGCCCGGTTCACGGGCACGCCCAGGGCGGCGGCCGCGGTGTCGCCGAACGTGAACGCGTCCAGCACGGACCCGGTCAGCGCGAGCAGCGTGCCGAGCACCAGGACGGCGCCGCCGGCGATCGCCACCGACGTCCAGGTCGCGGACGCGACCGAGCCCATCAGCCACGACAGCACCTCGCGGAACGCGTCGCCCTTGGCCGACCAGAAGATCACGAACGACACGGCCGCCGCGCAGAGCTGGCTGATCGCCAGCCCCGCCAGGACCGTGCGTGTCGGTGTGATCGTGCCGAGCGCACCGGCCAGCGTGAGCGCCAGGGCGAGCGCGCCGACCGCCCCGGCGAACGCCGCGACCGGGAGCAGCAGCGGGACGCCCGCGAGCAGCACCAGGACGGCGCCCAGGGACGCGCCCGAGGAGAGCCCCAGCAGGTACGGGTCGGCAAGGGGGTTGCGCGTGAGCGACTGCATCACCGCGCCGCAGACCGCCAGGCCCGCGCCGACGGCCGCCGCGGTGAGGATGCGGGGCATCCGCAGCTGCCACACCATGCCGTCGCGCAGCGCGGAGAGCGGCTCCAGCCCGAGCGGCCCGCCGAGCCCGAGATGCGTGGCGAGCGACCGGCCCACCTCGGACAGGGCCAGGTCCGCCGGCCCGATCGTCACCGCCACGCCGACGCTCAGCACGAGGACGAGCGCCGCGACGGGCAGCGCCAGCCAGCCTGCGGACCGCGAGGAGACGCCCGGCACGCCCGGCCGGGCGCTCGGCGCGCTCGATCGGCCGGCCACGCCCGGCACGGAGCCGCTCACCGGTCGAGGTCCGCCAGCTGGTCCACCACCGAGGCGACGGCGTCGACGTTCCGCACGCCGGCCTCGGTCGCCGGGAAGGGCAGCACGACGTACCGCTCCTCCTTGACCGCCGACATCTCGCGGGTGGCGGGGTTCGACTCCAGCGCCTCGATCTTGGCGTCCGCCGGGTTCCACGCGGCGTCGACCAGCACGATCACGTCGGGATCGGCCTCGACCACGTTCTCCCAGCCGAGCGACGTCCACGTGTCGTGGACGTCGGCCGCGACGTTGGTCAGTCCGGCGGCCTCCATGATCATCTGGGGTGCGCCGATGCCCGCGCCGACGTACGGGGTGTCGTCGCCCGAGGACCACCACAGCGCCGTCAGGCCGCGGCCGTCGGGCTCGATCGCGTCCAGCGCCGCCCGCTGCTCCTCGACGAGCGCGGCCGCGGCGTCGCCGGCGTCGAACAGGGAGCCGACCTCCTCGATCTCCGCGAACACCGTGTCGAACGTGAGCGGGTCCGGCATGTACCCGTCCTCCTTGCAGGCGGCGGGGGAGACGTACGTGGCGACGCCGAGCCTGGCGAGGGTCTCGCGGTCGCCCGCGGTCTCCGCCGTCAGGTTGGACTCCCAGCCGGCGTAGACCAGGTCGGGCTCCAGCTCCAGGGTGGCCTCGGAGCCGGGGGCCTCGTCGGCGAACGGCTCGTCCACGGCGGGGACGGTCTCCAGCGAGTCCGGCACCGGCCCGTCGAGGAACGCCGAGCCGACGATCCGGTCGCCGAGGCCGAGCGCCAGCAGCATCTCCGTGGTCGACGACTTGATGGTCACCACCCGCTCGGGCGGCGCGGTGACCTCGGTCTCGAACCCGCAGTTGTCGAGGGTGACCGGAAACCCGGCCGACGCCGGGGACGCGCCCTCGGCGTCCGCCGCGCCGGACGCGGTGGTCGAGCAGGCGGCGAGGGCGAGGGCCGCCGCGGCGGCGAGGGCGGGCAGGGCGACGGTCCGTGCGGACGGGCGGGACGCACGAGACGCACGGGCAGGGCGGGGGTTCACGCGATGGCTCCAAGGGTCGACGAACAGCCCACGGCCAGGAAGCCATGGGTGAGCAGCGACGCGCCATCTCGCGTCCGGGCGGGGAAGCGGCTCACGACGAGAGCCGCATCGGCGGGCCAAAGCGTGGCCCGCGACCCGGCCGCCACATTACACCGGCCGATCTGCGCGTTCCGGGCGCTTTCGCTCTCGGCGTCGAACCGCCGTCGGGCGCCCCACCTGGCCCGACGGCGTCCGTGCCGCGGACGGACACGGACCCGGCCGACGGCGAGCGGCCGCCGACGTTAGGGTGCGGCCATGAGCGACAGCACCGCCCCGCAGACCGGTTCCGAGACCAAGCCGACCCGACGCGCCCTGGTGACCGGTGCGTCGTCGGGCATCGGTGCCGCGACCGCCCGCCGGCTGCGTGCCGACGGGTGGGACGTCGTGGCCGCGGCCCGGCGCGCGGACCGCCTCGAGGCGCTCGCGGCGGAGACCGGCTGCGAGGTCTACGCCGTCGACCTGACCGACGACGTCGCCGTCGCCGCGCTCGCGGAGCACCTCGCCGCGACCGGCGGGCTCGACGCCGTCGTGAACAACGCGGGCGGTGCGCTCGGGCTGGACCGCGTGGAGGCCGCCGACATCGACGGCTGGCGGCAGATGTACGAGATCAACGTGCTGGGCACGCTGCGCGTGACCAAGGCGGTGCTGCCCCTCCTGCGCGAGGCGGGCGCCGCGAAGGGCGTGGCCGACGTCGTGAACGTGACCTCGACCGCCGCCCAGGGCGCCTACGAGGGCGGCGCCGGGTACACGGGCGCCAAGCACGCCGAGCACATGCTGTCCCAGACGCTGCGCTGGGAGATCGCGGGCGAGCCGGTGCGCGTCATCGAGGTGGCCCCCGGCGCCGTGGCGACCGAGGAGTTCTCGCTGGTCCGGTTCGGCGGCGACGCCGCGAAGGCCGCCGCCGTCTACGAGGGCTACACGCCGCTGGTGGCCGACGACATCGCCGACACGATCGCCTGGACCCTGTCCCGCCCCGACCACGTCAACATCGACCTGGTCACGGTGCGGCCCCGGGCGCAGGCGCACAACTCGAAGATCGTGCGCAACACCGGGATCTGAGCGCCGCCGCCGCGTCCCCTGGCCGGCGCGGGCAAGTCCTTACGGGATCGTCATGATCCGCGTCAGGGCTCGGTTCCCGCAGGAACCCGTGCCAGGCTGAGCTCATGACTCAGGCAACCGAGAGCCCGGCGGCCGCGCAGGCCGACCGCAGCCCGGGAGACACGGGCTGGGCCGCGCTGGCGGGCGTGCTCGCCGGGGGTGCGGGACTCGCCGTCGCGGAGCTCGTCGCCGCCGTCGTCGCACCCGGCGCGAGCACGCTCTTCGCGGGCGGCGCCGCCGTGGTCGACGCGGTGCCCGGATGGCTCAAGGACTTCGCCGTGCAGTGGTTCGGCACCAACGACAAGGCGGTCCTGCTCGGGACGATGGGCGTGGTCCTCGCCGTGGGCGCGGCGCTCGCGGGCTGGCTGGAGCTGCGCCGGCCGCCGTTCGGCGCGCTGCTGATGGGCGCCGTCGGCGTGGTCGGGGCCATGGTCGCGGTGCTGCGCCCGGACGCGACGCCGCTGTGGGCGCTGCCCAGCATCGTCGGGTTGGGTGCCGCGGTCCTCCTGCTGCGCGCGGCCGTGGCGCGGCTGCGACCGGTGCCGTCCCGGCGCGCGGCGTCGGGCAGCGGGGGCTCGGGCAGCGCTGCGCCGGACGGCGGGGTGGACCGCCGCGGCTTCCTGACCGTCTCCGGCATCACCGTGGGCGTGGCCGCGCTGGCGCTGGTGGGTTCGCGCGTGCTCTCGGCGGGTTCGACGGCGGTGAGCGCCGTCCGCGACAAGCTGCGCCTGCCCACGGCCCGCACGACGGCGCCCCCGGTGCCCGCAGGGGCTGACCTGAAGCTCGACGGCCTCACCCCGTACGTCACGCCGAACCCGGACTTCTACCGCATCGACACGGCGCTGATCGTGCCGCAGGTCAACCCCGAGGACTGGTCGCTGGAGGTCCACGGCCTGGTGGAGGAGCCGTTCACGATCACCTGGGACGAGCTCCTCGCGCTCCCGCTGGAGGAGCACCACGTGACGCTGGCCTGCGTGAGCAACACCGTGGGCGGCGACCTCATCGGCAACGCGCTCTGGCTCGGCTACCCGATCCGCGCGCTGCTGGAGCGCGCCAAGCCGCGGGCGGGCGCCGACATGGTGCTCTCCCGGAGCACCGACGGCTTCACCGCCGGCACGCCGCTGGAGGTGCTGCAGGACCCCGACCGCGACAGCCTGCTCGCGATCGGCATGAACGGCGAGCCGCTGCCCGTGGAGCACGGCTTCCCCGCGCGGCTCGTGGTGCCCGGCCTGTACGGGTACGTGTCGGCCACCAAGTGGGTCACGTCGCTGGAGGTCACCACCTTCGACGCCGACCAGGGCTACTGGACACCGCGCGGCTGGTCCGCGCTGGGACCGATCAAGATCGAGTCGCGCATCGACGTGCCGCGCGGTTCCGCGCCCGCCGGCGCGGTGACCGTGGCCGGCGTCGCCTGGGCGCAGCACACGGGCATCGGCAAGGTGGAGGTCCGGGCCGACGACGGCGACTGGGTCACCGCCGAGCTCGCCGAGACGGTGGGTCCCGACACGTGGCGCCAGTGGCACGCGTCGATCGACCTGGCCGCGGGCAACCACACGCTGGCGGTGCGCGCCACGGACGCCGACGGCCTGGTCCAGACGGAGGCCGAGGCGCCGCCCGCCCCCGACGGCGCGACGGGCTGGCACACGGTGACGGTTTCGGTGGGCTGACCGTCAGCAGAACGGCGCCGACGCCGACGACGTCGCCGCCACGAGCAGCCCGTGGAGCTGGTCGCGCTGCTCCGGCCGGAGGGTCTCGAAGACCTCGTCCTCGACGGCCGCGAGCGCGGCCTCCGCCTGGCAGAGCAGCGTCACGCCGTCGTCGGTCAGGGAGACCACGTGCCGGCGCCGGTCCTGCGGCGAACGCCGCCGCTCGACCAGGTGCTTGCCCTCCAGCTCGTTGAGCAGCCCCACGATGTTCGTGCTGTCCAGCACGAGCGCGGCGGCCAGGTCCTGCTGCGTGATCTCGGCCCGGTCGCGGAGCACCGTCAGGGCCACGAGGTGGCGGGTGCGCAGGCCGAGGGGCGCGAGCGCGGACTCGCTGCGCCGGCGCAGGTGGCGGGCCAGGTAGTCGATGAGCGCGCCCGATCGGCGTACCGACTGCGCCAGTACCGGCGGCTCCTCCACGGCATCTCCTTCGTCGTCGCGACCCCGCAACTCTACGGGAGCACGGGGTCGCGACGTGGGGAATTACGCCGTGAGCGGGCGCTCAGGCGGTGGCGACCGCGGGCGCCCACAGGTCGTCGATGGCGGCCTCGGCCTGCCGGCGGCTCTCCTCGGCCAGCGGCACCAGCCCGGCCATCGCGGGGTTGGTCCCCGCGAGCGTCAGCTCGGTGGTGATGAAGCGCGGCTCCAGCCCCACCATCGCCACACCGTGCGGCAGCCACGCCGTCGCGTGGTCCCAGCCCTGCCGCGGGGCGCCCTCGCCGTACCCGCCGCCGCGGGAGACCACCACGACGAAGTCGCGCCCGCCGAGCAGGCCCTTCCCGGTCTCGGGGTCGATGGACAGCCCGGGCGCCATCAGGTGGTCCACCCAGGACTTCACCGTGCTCGGCGCCCCGTAGTTGTAGATCGGCAGGCCGAGCAGCACGGTGTCGGCGGCGGCGACCTCGCCCACGAGCTCCGAGATGCGGGCCCACGACTCGGCCTGCTCGGGGGTGTGCTGGTCGGCCGGCAGGCCGCGGCTGACGTTGGCGGCGGCGTCGAAGTGCGGCACCGGGTGGGCGCCGAGGTCGCGGTAGGTCACCGTGCCGCCCGGGTGCGCGGCGTGCCAGGCGCTCGCGGCCCGTGCGGTGAGCTGCCTGCTGACCGAGTTGTCGCCCTGGATGCTCGCGTCGATGTGCAGCAGTGTTGCCATGGTCGGGTTCCTCCTGGAGGTGTCGTGTCCGGCCGATGCGGCCTCCAGGATCAATCATTCGTGAACCACATAGTATTTCCGAAGAACATGTGATCTGGATCACTCCGTGGCGCCTCGGGTGCGGTCGCCGATGACTTCCGGTGGCCCGCGCCGTCGACCAGGAGAACGATGAGGTGCGAGCGCAGGTCTTGACCTCAACCTTCGTTGAGGTACTGGAGTTGTCCCATGAGTCACGAACCGCAGTCCGCCGCCGACGTCGCCCCGCGCCTTCGGCTGGCCGACCCGACCGTGCGAACCTTCGCCCAGCTGTTGGTGAACGTGCTGCTCGTAGGCGTCATCAACTACACGGTGTGGTTCGCCGTCACGTTCTTCGTGTTCCTGGAGACCCGGTCGGTCTTCGCGACGGGCGTCATCGCCGGCCTGTTCCTCGTCGCGATGGTCGGCACCGGCGTGTGGTTCGGCAGCCTGGTGGACCACCACCGCAAGAAGTTGGTGATGCAGGCCTCGGCCCTGGTGTCGTTCGCGTTCTACGCGGTCTGCCTGGCCATGTACCTGCTCACGCCGGCCGAGGAGTGGACCGACCCGGGCAGCGTCCGCCTCTGGGTCCTGATCGTGCTCCTCATGTGCGGGGTGATCGCGGGCAACCTGCGCTCCATCGCGCTCCCGACGGTGGTCACGGCCCTCTTCGACGACAGCCTCCGGGACCGCGCGAACGGTCTGGTCGGCACGGTCCTGGGCATCTCGTTCCTCGTCACGTCGGTGATCAGCGGCCTGCTCGTGGCGCTCGACGGCATGCGGACGTGCCTGGTCCTCGCCCTCGGCGTGCTCGTGGTCGCACTCGTGCACCTGCACTTCGTCAAGGTTCCCGAGTCGCTGTCGCACGCCGCGGCGGAGGGCGAGCCCCGGAGGGTCGACCTGCGGGGCACGATGCGGGTGGTCGGCCGCATCCCCGGGATGTGGGCGCTGATCGCGTTCACCGCGCTGAACAACCTGCTGGGCGGTGCGTTCATGGCGCTCATGGACGCGTACGGGCTGTCGATGATGTCCGTGCAGGCGTGGGGCCTGGTCTGGGGTGCGCTGAGCGCCCTGATGATCGTGGCCGGCCTGCTCATCGCCCGCACGGGCCTCGGGTCCAACCCGGTGCGCACCATCCTGCTGGTCAACCTGGGCCTGTGGGCCGTCACCGTCGTCTTCCCGATGCAGGCCTCGGTGGTCTGGCTCGTGGCCGGACTGGCGGTCTACATGATGGCCATGCCGTACGTCGAGGCCTCCGAGCAGACGGTGCTGCAGAAGGTCGTGCCGTACGAGCGGCAGGGCCGGGTGTTCGGGTTCGCGCAGTCGGTGGAGCAGGCCGCCTCGCCGCTCACGGCGTTCCTGATCAGTCCGCTCACCCAGTTCTTCTTCATCCCGTTCATGCGCGACGGCGGCACGGGTGCCCGCTGGATCGGCGACTGGTTCGGCACGGGCGACGCCCGGGGGATCGCACTCGTGTTCGTGCTCGTCGCGGTGCTCGGCCTCGCCCTGACGGGCTACGCGCTGTCGAGCAGGTACTACCGCCTCCTGAGCCGCCGCTACCGCGAGGCGCCGCCCGCCACCGCAGTTGACGCCGATCCCGCCACGCCGCGCGCCATCTAGCCGTTGACCCCAGCAGTTCCTGCCAAGTCGTCGACCACAGCAGTTGCTGCCAGGAACGGCGACCGGCTGGCAGGAACCGCTGTGGTCAACGGGGGCGGGAGGGGGCCGTGGGGGCGCCACGTCTCGCGGGTCAGGATCTCGGCGACCCGGTCGACGATGTCGCCCGTGGTCAGGTGGGTCGGGAAGAAGCGCAGGATGATGTTCCGGCCCTCGCCGAGCAGCCCGTTCTGGCGCACCACGTCATGCTCCACCTGCCGGTCCGTGCCGTGGAACTCCTGCGAGTCGATCTCCACGATCAGCCAGCGACCGCCGCCCAGGTACCAGACCATGTCGGCCCTGCCGAGAAACCGGCCCGCGGCGTCGAAGAGGTCCCGTTGCAGGTCGTCGGGCGCGATCCCGGCATCGTGCAGCCGCAGGCGGGCGTGGCTCTCGGGCGGTGACTCGGCGCGGCCGTCCGCGAGGGCGAGCCAGGGGATCACCTTGAGCGAGTTCCGTCGGCGTCGGAGCCGACGGCGGATCGTCACCAGCTGCGTCGGCTCGATCAGGCCCCGGTGCAGGGCGCTGTCGAGGCTCGCCACGGCGTCGTCCCTGCTCAGGGTAGGCAGTGCCTGGACCAGGGCGAGCTCCGGCTCGACCACCTCGCGACCGTGGATCCGGACCGTCTCGGCCCGGGTCACGTACTGCCGCAGGGTGGTCCCGTCGCGTGCCCTGCCTGCCGCGCCGCGCGGCAGCGCCGACTCGGGGACGAGGTGTCGGGGCAGCCCCTGGACCCCGTGCAGCATGAGGGCGCAGGCGCCGACGGCGATCGCTCGCCGGTTGGCCAGGAGCGTCGACCAGACCGCGCGTAACCGGGCGATGTCGTAAGGGTGCAGGTCAGCCAGCACGGTGCCGGTGTCGAAGACGCCGCGGGCCACCCGGCGCCAAGCGCCCCCGGCGACGAGATTCCGTCGCCGCGACGGCCCGACGCCGGCGGCCTCGCACTGCTCGGCGGACACGAGCCCGCCCTGCCGCCGCGCGAGCTCGAGAAGCTGCGTCGGGACGGCTTCCTTGGAGGGCACCCCACGATTACACCTGATGATGCCGATTGCTCACTGTTGCTATCCACAAGCTCCGGTGTTGACCACAGCAGTTGCTGCCAGATTTGCCCTCCCTCTGGCAGCAACTGCTGTGGTCAACACCGGGTGGTTGAGGGTGGGGTCAGTCGAGCGACAGGGTCGGGAGGAATGACCCGACGAAAGCCTCGGCCGTCTCGTGGGGGAGGTTCAGCGTGATGACGTAGGCGCCCTCGCCGGTGGCCGGCTCGAGGACCAGCATCGTCGGGCCCTTCTGATCGTCGGGGACCTCGGTGCCGGCGGGCAGGCCATAGACCTCGGCGGCTACGTCGAACGCCTCGGCGCGCTCTGCCCCCGGCAGGTCGAACGGCTCGCCGCCGGTCCGGTCGGCGATGCCCGGCCACGCCGGGGTCGAGGAGCCCTCGTCGTAGTAGGCCATCCGGAGGAACGGCGGGGCGTCGGGGTCCACGCTGCTGTGCCACATGTCCGAGGTCACGCCGGGCTCGTCCACGACCGGGCCGCTGGTCACGATCTCGGGCGGCAGGGCGTAGGTCAGGCCCGCCAGCTCGTGCGTGTGCCAATCGGCCGGCACGTCCGCCGCCGACCCCAGCGCGTCCTTCGCCGCGTCCCGGACCTCCTCCTCCGAGACGCTGGACGACGGGTCCGCCGACGCCGACGCCGACGGCGCCGCGCCCGGCAGCAGCACGCCGGCCGTCGTCGGGCCGCCGAGGGCGAACGCGGCGCCCGCGAAGGCCGCCACCGCCGTCACCCCGCCACCGGTCACGAGGACCGCCCGGCGGGTGCGCGTGCGGCGCACGGCGACGCGGGCCATGTCGTGCGGGTTCCCCGGGGTCGGCGGCGTGACACCGCCGCTCACCTCGCGCACGTGCGCCAGCCAGCCGTCGTCGGCCGGCTCGGGGGTGTGGTCGTTGCTGGTCATGCGTCCTGTCCTTCCGAGAGCAGTGCGCGCAGGCGGGCGAGGCCGCGTGCGCCCTGGGACTTCACGTTGCCGACGCTGACGCCGAGCTCCTCGGCGACGTCGGCCTCCGACCGGTCGAGCAGGTGCCGGAGCACCACGACCCGCCGCTGGCCCGGCCCGAGCTGCCGGAGCGCCCGCACGAGGCGCTCCCGCTCCGCGACCTGGGCGCCGCCGTCGCCGACGGCGTCCTGCCGGGCCTCCTGCGCGACGGCCACGTTCTCCGGCGGCTGGAGCACCTCGCGGCGGGTGCGCCGCCACCCGTCGATGCGGGCGGTGGCCAGCACCTTCCGGGCGTAGGCGAACGGGTTGCCGTCGATCCGGGACCAGCGGCGGTAGGTGCGCTCCAAGGCGATCTGGGTGAGGTCGTGCGCGCGGTGGTCGTCACCGCACAGCAGGTAGGCGATGCGGTGCAGCGCCGCGGTGTGCTCGACGGCGAAGAGCCGGAACTGCTCCTCGGCGGACGCGCCGGTGCGGACCACCGAGAATCCGGACGTGGCGTCCGGGCTCGCCACCGGCTCGGCCGGCCGGGACGTGCGGACCGGCGGACCGGTCGCTTCGCTGATTGTGCTCATGCCCCCTGGACGTGTCCCGGGTCCGATCAGGTTGCACGCGGGATCTTTCCGGTTGCCGGGGTTCGGTACGATTGCCCCACAGGCATCGACCCGGCCATCACCGGTGAGCCTCCGGAAGAACAGGTCACCCACCGCCGTCAGGCAGCGGGGAACCCCAGTAGAACCGGACGGGTAGGCCCGTCACAGCCGTCAACGAGCGGCCGGCCGCGCCAGCGGACGGCAAGCGGGGTGGTACCGCGGCGCACCCAGGTGCGGCGTCCTCGCAGCAGAGCACCACAGAAGTCCACCTGCTGCCGAACCGAGTACCCGCCAGGAGCCAGAAGAATCATGGCCTATCCGCTGCACCGTCCCAGCGACGCCGAGGGCGCCGTCCCCGCATCACCGAGCCTGCCCGACCTCGAGCGCGACATCCTCGCGTACTGGGAGCAGGACGACACCTTCCGCGCGTCGGTCGACGCCCGCCCGGCCGGCGAGAACGGCAGCAACGAGTTCGTCTTCTACGACGGCCCGCCGTTCGCCAACGGCCTGCCGCACTACGGCCACCTGCTGACCGGCTACGCGAAGGACGTCGTGCCGCGCTACCGCACGATGCGCGGGCAGCGCGTCGAGCGCCGCTTCGGCTGGGACACGCACGGTCTGCCGGCGGAGCTGGAGGCCATGAGCCAGCTCGGTATCAAGACCAAGGAAGAGATCGTCGAGCTGGGCATCGACAAGTTCAACGAGGCCTGCCGCTCCAGCGTGCTCAAGTACACCGACGAGTGGCGCACGTACGTGACGCGCCAGGCGCGCTGGGTGGACTTCGAGAACGACTACAAGACCCTGAACCCGACGTTCATGGAGAGCGTCATCTGGGCCTTCAAGTCGCTGTTCGACAAGGGCCTGATCTACGAGGGCTTCCGCGTGCTGCCCTACTGCTGGAACGACCAGACGCCGCTGAGCAACCACGAGCTGCGCATGGACGACGACGTCTACCAGCAGCGCCAGGACCCGGCCGTCACGGTCGGCTTCCGCGTGACCGAGGTGCCGTCCGGCGCGGACACGCTGCAGGTGGACGACCACCTGCTCATCTGGACCACGACGCCGTGGACCCTGCCGTCCAACCTGCTGGTCATGGTGGGGCCGGACGTCGACTACGCGATCGTCGAGTCGTCGTTCACCGGTACGCCGCAGCGGTACGTGCTGGCCGACGCGCGCGTGGCGGCGTACGCCCGGGAGCTCACGGACGAAGGTGCCGAGGAGCCGACCGTCGTCGGGCGCCTCAAGGGGAGCGACCTGCTGGGCGCGGCCTACGCGCCGCCGTTCGCCTACTTCGAGGGCCACCCGGGTGCGCACCGCGTGGTCGAGGCCGACTTCGTCAACACGACCGACGGCACCGGCCTGGTGCACAACGCCGGCGCGTTCGGTGAGGAGGACAAGCAGGTCAGCGACCGCGAGGGCGTGGAGCCGGTGATCCCCGTGGGTGCCGACGGCGCGTTCATCTACCCGGTCGAGGAGTACGCGGGCCTGCAGGTCTTCGCGGCGAACGCCCCGATCATCGACCACCTCAAGGCGCGCACGCGTGGTGCGGGCGACGACGAGGCCGGGCGGACGACGCCGGGCACCGTGCTGCTGCGCCGCGAGCAGTACGCGCACTCCTACCCGCACTGCTGGCGCTGCCGCAACCCGCTGATCTACATGGGCGTGTCCTCGTGGTTCGTCGAGGTGACGAAGTTCAAGGACCGCATGGGCGAGCTGAACCAGGAGATCACCTGGGTGCCCGACCACATCAAGGACGGCCAGTTCGGCAAGTGGCTGGAGAACGCCCGCGACTGGTCGATCACGCGCAACCGGTTCTGGGGCTCGCCCGTGCCGGTCTGGAAGTCGGACAACCCGGCGTACCCGCGGATCGACGTCTACGGGTCGTTCGAGGACCTGGAGAAGGACTTCGGGCGGCTGCCGCTGGACCAGGACGGCCAGCCGAACCTGCACCGGCCGTTCGTCGACGACCTGACCCGGCCCAACCCGGACGACCCGACGGGGCAGTCCACGATGCGCCGCGTCGAGGACGTGCTGGACGTCTGGTTCGACTCCGGCTCCATGCCGTACGGCCAGGTGCACTACCCGTTCGAGAACGCGGACTGGTTCGAGCACCACTTCCCGGGCGACTTCATCGTGGAGTACATCGGCCAGACCCGCGGCTGGTTCTACATGATGCACGTGCTGTCCACGGCGCTGTTCGACCGGCCCGCGTTCAAGACGGCGGTCTCGCACGGCATCGTGCTGGGCTCCGACGGCCGCAAGATGAGCAAGTCGCTGAAGAACTACCCGGACGTCAACGAGGTCTTCGACCGCGACGGCTCCGACGCGATGCGCTGGTTCCTCATGGCCTCGCCGATCCTGCGCGGCGGCAACCTCATCGTCACGGAGGACGGCATCCGCGACGCCGTCCGCCAGGTGCTGCTGCCGCTGTGGAGCACGTACTACTTCTTCACGCTGTACGCCAACGCCGCGCAGGGCGGCGCGGGCTACTCCGCCCAGCCGCTGACGCCGGAGCGCGTGGCCGGCCTGCCCGTCATGGACCGCTACCTGCTCGCGCGCACACGTGGCCTGCTCGCCGACGTGACCGAGCAGCTCGACGCGTACGACATCGCGGGTGCCTGCGACTCGGTGCGCCAGTACCTGGACGCGCTGACCAACTGGTACGTGCGCACGCAGCGCGACCGGTTCTGGGCCGAGGACGCCGACGCGTTCGACACCCTGTCGACGGCGCTCGAGGTGCTGTGCCGGGTGATGGCGCCGCTGGCGCCGCTGCTCACGGAGGAGGTCTGGCGCGGCCTGACCGGCGAGCGTTCCGTGCACCTGACGGACTGGCCGTCGCTGGCGCCCGGCTCGCGCGAGGGCGAGGTCCTGGTGGCCGACGACGCGCTCGTCGCCGCCGTCGAGTCCGCGCGGGCCGTGGTGTCGCAGACGTTGGCGCTGCGCAAGGCGAACAAGCTGCGCGTGCGGCAGCCGCTGCGGTCGCTCGTCGTGGCCGTCGCGGACCCGGACGGCGTCGCGCCGTTCACCGGGCTGCTGGAGACGGAGCTGAACGTCAAGGAGGTGCGCCTCGTCGCGTTCTCGCCCGAGGTCGCGGCGTCGTTCGGCGTCACCGAGCGGCTCGCGGTCAACGCGCGCGCGGCCGGGCCGCGCCTGGGCCGGGGCGTGCAGGCCGTGATCAAGGCGGCGAAGTCCGGGGCCTGGTCCGTGTCCGGTTCGGGCGCCGTGGTGGTCGCGACGGCGGACGGCGACGTCGAGCTGCTCGAGAGCGAGTACGAGCTGACGACCGTCGTCGCCGGCGACACCGCCGGGGCCGACGCCGCCGAGCCCACCACGGCGGCGAGCGTGCTGGCCGGCGGCGGGTTCGTGGTGCTCGACCTCGAGCTCGACGACGCGCTGCTGGCGGAGGGTTACGCCCGCGACGTGGTGCGGGACGTGCAGGACGCGCGCAAGGCCGCGGGCCTGCAGGTCGCCGACCGCATCACGCTGGGCCTCACGGTCCCCGCCGAGTGGGTCGCCGCCGTCGAGGCGCACCGCGACCTGGTCTCCCGCGAGACGCTGGCGGAGTCGCTCACCGTCAGCGCCGGGCCGGAGCGCGCGGTGGCGGTCGCCAAGGCCTGATCCCGCTCGTCTGACGCCGCCCGCGGACCGCGGGCGGCGTCAGCTGTCGATGCGGGCGTCCCACTTGTCGAGGATGTCCACCATGGGGATGCCGTAGACGTACGAGAAGCACTGCGTGGTCACCGAGGTGCTGCCGCAGCTGCGGCGGTTGGAGCCGCCGTCGATCATGCCGCGGGCGTACGCCTTGCCGTCGATGACGGCGTACATCGGCCCGCCGCTGTCGCCGCCGCCCACGACCACGCCGCCGTCGTCCCGGCTGGCCCGGAAGCCGTGGCAGGTCTTCTTGCCGCAGCTCCACGCGACGTCGACGGCGCGGACCTCGGCCCCGCAGTGCTCACCCGTGACAGCCCCCGAGGAGCAGATGTTCTGGCCCACGGCGGGCTGCTGCACCCCGACGACGGGGAACCTGTAGCGCGCGTTGACGCTCGACGCGTTCCAGGGCCCGCCGAACACCGAGCCCGACGTCTCGGGCTCGCCGACCGGGTCGATGAGCTCGGCGTCGATCTCGAGGGCGCGGTTGGTGACCTTGCCCAGCTGCTGGCCCTCGCCGTCGCGCACCAGGGAGCCGATCCCCGCGTTGCAGTGCGCCGCGCTGACGATCTTGTGGTTGCCGGCGGCGGTGACGATCGAGAAGCCGGTGGTGCAGTAGTCGGAGCCGCTGCTGGTGGCCATCGCGCTGCCGGCGCTCCACGGCGCGGCGTCGTTGCGGCGGCTGACGGCGGTGGGCTGGACGCCGTCGTCGACGAGCTCGACCCGGACGGGGACGCCGGCGGCGGCGGCCAGGTTCTCGGCCAGGCCGTCCGTCCGGGCGGCGCCCGAGTCCCGGCTGACCTCGACGACCAGACCGGCGTAGTCACCGGCCGGCATCGCCGCGACCACGGCGTCCGGGCCGTGCGCCGCCCGCTGGCTGTCCAGCAGCCGGGTGCTCGCGCCGTGCAGGTCCGCCTCGCTCAGCTCGGCCCGCGCGACGTCGACGGTCACCCCCGCGGGGACCCGCTCCTCCAGCGCGCCGACCGACGTCGGCACGTCGCCCTTCCACGAGACGGTCACCCGCGCGGCGTCGTAGTCGACCGCGACACCGGCATAGCCGGGAGTGCCGGCCAGCGCCGTGGCGGCGTGCGCGGTGTGGTCCACGGCGGACTCGAGGGCGACGCGCTCCGAACCGGTCTCCGCCCGGGTCAGCTCGGCCTGCTCCGCCCCCTGGCCGAGACCGCCGGCCGTCGCCGGAACCGAGACCACCGCCGACGCGGCGAGCGCCGCTGCCGCGACCCCGACGACGATCGTGCGGTGCACCGTGCTCTTTCGTCCCATGCTGTGGTTCCCCCTCGACGAACCTTGCGCATCACGTCCGACGCCGCGATGTCATCGTTCTCGACAGGGTGAAATGCCGCAACACAGGCGTGTGGTTCGCCCGGTGCGATCGCCGGGCTGACCTGCGTTCAGCAGGCGGCACGCGACCGTCTCGCGGGCCCAGGCGGTCCTGGACGTCCTGCTGAACGCAGGTCAGCCGGTCAGCTGCTCGGTGGCGGGACGACGACGCAGGGGGCGAGGTAACGCTGACGTAGCAGTGCTCGCCCAGCGTTACCCCTCCCGGGGAGACCTGCTCGCCGGGCGTGACGGGGTGCCCAGTGTCGGAAGGCACGCGACCAACGTCACGGTCGAGAGCTCGTCGGCGGAAACTATCCTCTGAGGGTGGACGACTCCCAGAAGAACCCGCGGAAGAACCGACGCGGTACCAGCCGTGGCGCCGAGAACACCGACCCCGCGATCCAAGAGGCGCTGAACGCGGTCTACAAGGAGATCCTGTCGCGCGCCCCCGAGCACGACATCGACCCCACCATGGCCCGCGTCGAGCGGGTCCTGGAGCTGCTCGGCGACCCGCACCGCGCCTACCGGACCGTCCACATCACGGGGACCAACGGCAAGTCCTCCACGGCCCGCATGGTCGAGCGCCTCGTGCGCGAGCACGGGCTGCGCACCGGCCGGTTCACGTCCCCGCACCTCACCAGCGTCACCGAGCGCATCGCCGTGGACGGCGAGCCGCTCACGCCCGAGCGGTTCGTCGAGGTGTTCGAGGACGTCGCGCCCTATATCGGCGTCGCCGACCGCGAGTCCCAGGAGAAGGGCGGGCCGCGCCTGAGCTTCTTCGAGGTGCTCACCGTCATGGCCTTCGCCGCGTTCGCCGACGCGCCCGTCGACATCGCGATCATCGAGGTCGGCATGGGCGGCACCTGGGACTCCACGAACGTGGTCGACGGCGAGGTCGCCGTCATCACGCCCGTCGCCATGGACCACGAGCGGTGGCTCGGCTCCACGATCGAGGAGATCGCCACCGAGAAGTCGGGCATCATCAAGAAGGACGCCGTCGCCGTCATCGCGGAGCAGCCCGACGCCGCTCTCGAGCCCATCCTGGCGCGCGCCCGGACCGTCAACGCCCACCTGATCCGCGAGGGCATCGACCTCGCCGTCGCCGACCGGCGCATCGCCGTCGGCGGCCAGCTCGTCGACCTGCGCACCCCCGCCGGTGTCTACACCGAGATCTTCCTGCCCCTGCACGGGGCGCACCAGGCCCACAACGCCCTGCTGGCGCTCGCGGCCACGGAGGCGCTGCTCAGCGGTGGTCGGGCGCTCGGCGCGGAGGTCGTCGAGGCGGCGTTCGCCGACGTCGACGCGCCGGGTCGCCTCGAGCTGGTGCGCTCCAGCCCCACGGTGCTGGTCGACGTCGCGCACAACCCTGCCGGCGCCGAGGCCCTGGTGGAGGCGCTCGGGGAGTCGTTCAACCTGGAGCGGGTCGTGGCCGTCGTCGCGGTCATGGCGGACAAGGACTCGGAGGGCTTCCTGTCCGTCCTGGAGCCGACGATCGCGGAGATCGTGGTCACCCGGAACTCCTCGGACCGGTCCGCCGAGCCGGAGGACCTCGCCGAGGTGGCCCGTGAGGTCTTCGGCGAGGACCGCGTGCACGTGGCCGACCGGCTCGACGAGGCGCTCCAGGTCGCGGCCGACCTGGCGGAGGCCGACGAGAGGGCGGGCGCCGCCGCCGGCACGGGCGTGCTCGTGACCGGTTCCGTGGTCACCGTCGCGGACGCCCGCATGCTGGTCGGCCGCGTCTGAGCACGCGGCGGCCGCGCCTCGGCACGGACGCCGGCCGCGTCCGAGAACCGGTGCCGGGCGGAGAGGTCACCCGGGTGACCTCTCCGCCCGGCACCGCCTCTCCTGTACGACCCGGGCCGGCGTGGTGTTACATGAACCCCAGGGGACGTGTTCGCGGGCCCGGCGCCGTCGCCGGGCCGCACAGTCCCGCGAGGAGGTCGCCGTGAAGAAGCTGCTGAACGATCCCGCGGACGCCGTCGCCGACTCCCTGGCCGGCTTCGCGCTCGCGCACGCCGAGCTGGTGCAGGTCAGTACGTCGCCCGTCTACGTCAGCCGCGCCGGAGGCGCGGTCACCGGAAAGGTTGGCCTGGTCAGCGGTGGCGGGTCGGGGCACGAGCCCCTGCACGCGGGCTTCGTCGGGGACGGCATGCTCGACGCCGCCGTCCCGGGCGCCGTGTTCACCTCGCCGACGCCGGACCAGATCCAGCCCGCGATCCAGGCGGCGGACGGCGGTGCCGGGGTGCTCACGATCGTCAAGAACTACACGGGCGACGTGCTGAACTTCGAGACCGCGGTCGAGCTCGCCGAGGCCGAGGGCGTCGAGGTCGCCTCCGTGCTCGTGAACGACGACGTCGCCGTCGAGGACTCGCTCTACACCGCCGGCCGGCGCGGGGTGGCGGGAACGGTGGCCGTCGAGAAGATCGCGGGTGCCGCCGCGGCCCGCGGCGTCGACCTCGCCGGCGTGAAGGCCGTCGCCGAGCGTGTGATCGCGAACGTCCGGACCATGGGCGTCGCCCTGGCCGCGCCCACCGTGCCGCACGTGGGCCGGCCCAGCTTCGACCTGGGCGACGACGAGATCGAGGTGGGCATCGGCATCCACGGCGAGCCCGGCCGCCACCGTGTGCCCGCGGTCGGCGCCGACCAGGTCACGGAGATGCTCCTGACCCCCGTGGCCGACGACCTGGCCCTGGACGGCGGCGACCGAGTGTTGCTGTTCGTCAACGGTATGGGCGGCACCCCGCTCTCCGAGCTCTACGTGGTCTATGGTCGAGCGCGGCGCCTTCTCGAGGAGCGCGGCGTCACGGTCTCCCGGTCGCTGGTGGGCAACTACGTGACGTCCCTCGAGATGCAGGGGGCATCGGTCACCGTCCTCCGGCTGGACGACGAGCTGGAGGCCCTCTGGGACGCGCCGGTGAACACTGCAGCACTCCGGTGGTGAGACAAGAAGGGTTCCGGGACATGGCGCTGGACGCGGACTGGGCGGAGCGATGGGTGCGCCGCACGGCGGACGCGATCGCGGACGCGAAGGACGAGCTCACGGAGCTCGACCGGCAGATCGGCGACGGCGACCACGGCGAGAACATGCATCGCGGCTTCCACGCGGTGGTGGCGCGGCTCGACGACCCGGCGGCCCAGCCCGGCGCCGCGGACGAGCGGACCGTCGGTGACGTGCTCAAGCTCGTGGCGACCACGCTGATGTCCACGGTGGGCGGCGCGTCCGGCCCGCTGTACGGCACGGCGTACCTGCGCGCTGCGAAGGTCTCGGGCCGCCCGCAGATCGACCCGCCGGCCGTCGTCGCGGTGCTGGAGGCCGCGCTCGAGGGCGTGTCCTCGCGCGGCAAGGCGACGGTGGGGGAGAAGACGATGGTCGACGCGTGGCAGGCGGCGGTCGACGCGGCCGAGGCCGCGTCGGGCGACGGCGGCTCCGAGGTGGACGTGCTGCGCGCGGCGGCCGAGGCGGCCGACAAGGCGGCGACGGGCACCATCCCGATGGTCGCGACCAAGGGCCGAGCCTCGTACCTCGGTGAGCGCAGCGCCGGTCACGAGGACCCGGGCGCGCGCTCCACCGCACTGGTCCTGGGCGCGGCGCTGGCCGCCGCCCTCGCCGGTCCCGAGTCCGCCGACCCCCGCGGCGCGGCATGACGGCGCGGGTCGCGCTGGTCCTCGTCTCGCACTCCGCCGAGCTGGCCCGCGGGGCGGCGGAGCTCGCCGGGCAGATGGCGCCCGACGTCCTGGTCCGCGGCGTGGGAGGCGGGCCCGACGGCGGGCTGGGCACCTCGCTCGACGCGATCCAGCAGACCCTGGAAGAGGTCCTCGCCGTCCTGGCCGACGCCGGTGCGGGCGCCGGTGCCGCCGGAGGCGGCGTCGTCGTGCTCGGGGACCTCGGGTCCTCGGTGCTGACGGTCGAGGCGGCCCTGGAGCTGGACGACACGCTGGCCGAGCACGCGGTGCTGGCGCGCGCGCCGTTCGTCGAGGGCGCGGTGGCCGCGGCCGTGACGGCGCACGGCGGGGCGGACCGGGACGCCGTGCTGGCGTCGGCGAACGCGGCGATCGGGATGTTCGCGACGATCGAGGCCGCGCAGTCGCCCGGGGCGGCCGAGCCGCCGTCGGCCGGGGAGCCCGAGGGCGCGCGCACCGTGACCGTCCGCAACCCGCTGGGCCTGCACGCCCGCCCGGCGGCGCTGGTGTCGCGCAAGGTTGCCGAGCTGGGTGCGAGCGTGACCATCGACGGCGTGGACGCCTCCAGCGTGCTCCAGCTCATGGCGCTGGGCGCCACGCGGGGGCGTGAGCTGCGCGTGGAGGCCACCGGCGACGGCGCCACGGAGGCCGTGGCGACCGTCGTGGAGATGATCGAGTCCGGGTTCGGCGAGGTGTGAGCGCGGTCTCATCTTTTTGCAGTTGATGAATTTTTGCGCGGGGTGCAAGAATTGACGCATGGCCCCCACCTCGTCGCGCGAGACCGTCGCGCCCGCTGAGCCCGGATCCAGCCCGGACCTGCGCGAGCTCGTGTCCGCGCTGGAGGGCTCGCCCGCCGAGCAGGGCCTGCGCGAGCGCAAGAAGCGCGCGCGGCGCGCGGCCCTGATCGACGCGGCCCAGAACCTCGTCGCCGAGCACGGCCTCGACGCCGTGACGGTCGAGATGATCAGCGCGGAGGCAGGCGTCTCGCCCCGCACGTTCTTCAACTACTTCGAGTCCAAGGACGACGCGGTGCTCGGCGCGGAGGACACCGGCCTGCCGGAGGACGTCATCCGCACCTTCGTCGAGGGCGGCCCGACGGGCCGCCTGCTGTCCGACCTCCAGGTCGTGGTCGCGGCCCTGCTCGCGCCGGCCGGCGAGGCCCACGACCGCGTCATGCGGGCCATGGACCTCATGCAGCAGGAGCCGGCCCTGCTGCGCCGCCACGTGGTCTGGATGGACCGGCACAAGAGCCGGCTCGGCGAGCTCTTCGAGGCCCGCCGCGCGACCTCCCCGTTCACCACGGACGCCGAGCTGCTCACGATGCTCGTCCTGCTCATGCTGCGCACCGCGCTCGTCGCCTGGGAGCACGCCGGCTACACCGGCAACCCGGCCGACCACTTGCCCGCTGCCGTCGCGCAGCTCGTCGACCTCGTCTCGGCCGACCTCGTCTCCTGAACCCCCTCCTCGCTCGACCTGACCCCCAGAAAGGCACCTCCATGAGCCACGCCGTGACCACGGCGCCCGACAAGCCGCTGGTAGTACTCAACCAGCGCACGATCTGGCTGATCTTCGGGGCCCTGATGGCCTCCATGTTCCTGTCCTCGCTGGACCAGACCATCGTCGGCACCGCCATGCCCACCATCGTGGGCGAGCTGAACGGCGTGGAGCACCAGGGCTGGGTCATCACCGCCTACATCCTGGCGATCGCCATCGCGATGCCGCTCTACGGCAAGTTCGGCGACCTCTACGGCCGGCGCTGGCCGTTCCTCGTGGCGGTCGGCCTGTTCGTCGTCGCGTCGCTCGGCGGCGGCATGGCGCAGTCGTTCGAGGCCCTCGTGGCCTGGCGCGCCGTGCAGGGCCTGGGCGGCGGTGGCCTGATGATCCTGTCGCAGGCGATCATCGCCGACATCATCCCGGCGTCCGACCGCGGCAAGTACATGGGCCCGATGGGCGCCCTGTTCGGCATCTCCGCCGTCGCCGGCCCGCTGCTCGGCGGCTGGCTCACCGACGGTCCCGGCTGGCGCTGGACCTTCTGGATCAACGTGCCGATCGGCATCGCCGCGTGGTTCATCGCCTACTTCGCGCTCAAGCTGCCCTCGCACCGCTCGAGCCGGCCCACCGACTGGGGCGGCATCCTCACCATGGCGCTCGGCACCACGGGCATCGTGCTCCTGACGAGCTGGGAGTCGCTCGGCAACGACGGCTACGACTGGTCCGACCCGACGCTGCTCGGCCTGCTGCTCGCCACCGTGGTGCTCGTGGGTCTCTTCATCTTCATCGAGAACCGCGTGGCGGAGCCGCTCATCCCGCTGCGGCTGTTCAAGAACCGCACGTTCACCATCACCACGCTCATCGGCCTGGTGCTCGGCATGGGCATGTTCTCCGCCATGGCGATGCTCCCGACGTTCCTGCAGATGTCCGCCGGGGCGGGCGTCACGGAGTCCGGCCTGCTGATGCTCCCGATGATGGCCGGCGTGATGCTGACGTCGATCGTCTCCGGCTTCGCGATCTCGAAGACGGGCCGCTACAAGATGTTCCCGGTGGCCGGCCTCGCGATCACGATCCTCGGCATGATCTGGCTGACCCGGCTCGAGGGTGGTATGTCGCTGTGGCTGTTCGGCGCCATGATCTTCGTGCTCGGCGCCGGCATGGGCCTGATCATGCAGACCATCGTGCTCGCGGTGCAGAACTCGGTGGACCCGCACGAGCTGGGCACCGCGACGTCGTCGAACAACTTCTTCCGGGAGATCGGCGCCGCGGTGGGTACCGCGGCGTTCACCACGGTGTTCACCTCGCGCCTGACGGACAACCTGGGGGAGCTCTTCGCGGGGCTCCCGGAGGGCGCCGCCCCCGCGGGCGGTGGCTCCGGCCTGACGCCGCAGATCGTCCAGCAGCTCCCCGAGCCGCTGCGCAGCGGCGTGGTCGACGCCTTCGCGGACTCGCTCGCCCCGGCGTTCTGGTACCTCGTGCCGCTGGTCGTCGTCGGCCTCGTGCTCGCGCTGTTCCTCAAGGAGGTCAAGCTGTCCGACCAGGCCGGCATGGTCGCTCGCGGTGAGGCCGTCATGGAGGGCGCGACGGAGCCTGCCGCCGCGGGCGCCGCGGTCGCCGTCCTGGACGGCGACGCCGTGCACGACGCCGGCCGGGACGCGGGCCGGGACGGAGACCGCACGGGGACGGATATCCTGAACCGGTGAGCAAGGACCGACCCGCCCCCGGCGACCGCATCAAGCCCAAGAAGTCCGCGCTGGTGCAGTTCACGTCCACCACGCTGCTGCTCGAGGTGTTCCTCGTGCTGTTCGCGACCCTGGTGGTGTGGGCCCTGCGCGACTCGGAGTTCGGGCGCGGGCCGCTGCGCATCGAGTCGGGCGCCGCGATCTGGGCGCTGGGCGGGGTGCTGTGCGTGGTGCTCGTGATCCTGTCGCGGGCCCAGGGCACGACGACGGGCCGGGCGGCGGGCACCCTTGCCCAGCTGCCGGTGCTCGCCATGGGGCTGCTGCTGCCGATGATGTACTTCGTCGGCGGGATCTTCGTGGTGCTGTGGTTCTACGCGCTGCGGCTCGGCGCGCGCGTGGACCGGGAGCGGGCGGAGTACGACGCCGCGCACCCCGAGACGGCTCCGAACACGCCCTGACGGCAGGTGTCAGACGCTCAGGTCACCCCGGTGACCTGAGCGTCTGACACGTTCGGGAAGGGCGCGCGGTCCCGATATGGTTGGGCCATGACCGACGTCGCAGAGAAGACCCTGCCCACGGAGGCCTCGACGCAGCCCGTGGCCGAGCGCACCCTCGTCCTCGTCAAGCCGGACGGCGTGCGCCGCGGCCTGTCCGGCGAGATCCTGCGCCGCATCGAGGCCAAGGGCTACACGCTCCGCGCCGTGCAGCTGAAGGACGCCACGACCGAGCTGCTGGCCGCGCACTACGCCGAGCACGAGGGCAAGCCGTTCTACGCCCCGCTGGTCGAGTTCATGATGTCGGGCCCGGTCCTGGCCGTCGTGGCCGAGGGCCAGGGCGTGATCCCCGGCTTCCGTTCCCTGGCCGGGGCCACCAACCCGACCGACGCCGCCCCCGGCACGATCCGCGGCGACCTGGGCCGCGACTGGGGCACCAAGGTGCAGCAGAACCTCGTGCACGGCTCCGACTCCGCGGAGTCGGCGGCGCGCGAGATCTCCCTCTGGTTCCCCGAGCTGGGCTGACCGGCCCCGCACCGCACGTCCGTCGAAGCGGCACCCTGCCGAACCATCCGGGTGCCGCTTCGGCGTATCCCGGCGGTACGTCCGACGTTCAGACCGCGTTCACAGTTAGGCTCACCGCGTGCACCTCAAGACGCTCACGCTCCGGGGCTTCAAGTCCTTCGCGTCGGCGACCACCCTCGAGCTCGAGCCGGGCATCACCTGCGTGGTGGGCCCGAACGGCTCCGGCAAGTCCAACGTGGTCGACGCGCTCTCCTGGGTCATGGGCGAGCAAGGTGCCAAGTCGCTGCGCGGCGGCAAGATGGACGACGTCATCTTCGCGGGCACGTCCGGCCGCGCGCCCCTGGGCCGCGCCGAGGTGGCGCTGACGATCGACAACACCGACGGCGCGCTGCCGATCGACTACACCGAGGTCACGATCTCCCGCACGCTGTTCCGCAGTGGCGGTTCCGAGTACGCGATCAACGGCAGCAGCTGCCGCCTGCTGGACATCCAGGAGCTCCTGAGCGACTCCGGCATCGGCCGGGAGATGCACGTCGTCGTGGGCCAGGGCCAGCTCGACGCCGTGCTGCGCGCGACCCCCGAGGAGCGCCGCGGCTTCATCGAGGAGGCCGCGGGCGTCCTCAAGCACCGCAAGCGCAAGGAGAAGGCGCTCCGCAAGCTCGACGCGATGCAGGGCAACCTGGCCCGCCTGGGTGACCTGACGGCCGAGCTGCGGCGCCAGCTCGGGCCGCTCGGCCGGCAGGCCGAGGCGGCCCGCAAGGCACAGACCGTGCAGCGCGACCTGCGCGACGCGAAGTCGCGCCTGCTGGCCGACGACCTGGCCCAGCTCACCGCGCAGCTCGAGCAGGAGAGCGCGGACGAGCGGTCGCTCAAGCAGCGGCAGGCCGAGACCGAGGCGGCGCTGACCGAGGCGCGCGGCCTGCTGGCCCGCCTCGAGGCGGCGACGTCGGCCGAGTCGCAGCAGGTCAGCCAGGCCGGCGACACCGTCTTCGCGCTGTCCCAGACCCGGGAGCGACTGCGCAGCCTGCAGTCGCTGGCGGGGGAGCGCGCCCGGCTGCTCGGCACAGCCGAGCCGACGCACCAGGGTCAGGACCCCGACGACCTGGAGGCCCAGGCCGCCCGCTCCCGCGCGAGCGAGGAGGAGCTGGCCACCGAGGTCGCCATCGCGCGCGAGACCGTCGAGTCCGCCGTCGACGTCCGGGCGGAGGCCGAGGCGGCCGCCCAGGCCGCCGAGCGTTCGCACGCCGCCCTCCTGCGCGCCGCCGCGGACCGCCGCGAGGGCCTCGCGCGCCTCGCGGGCCAGGTCGCCGCGCGCCGCAGCCGGGTCGAGGCCGCCCAGTCGGAGCTCGACCGGCTGCGCGACGCCCTGCTGGAGGCCGAGCAGCGCGTCGAGGAGTCCTCGCGCGAGCTCTCGGCGCTGGAGACCGAGGTCGGCGGGGTCGAGGGCGGCGAGGAGGGGCTCGACGTCGCGCACGAGGCGGCGTCCGAGGTGCTGGAGCTGGCCAAGGCCGAGGTGCGGCACCTCCAGGAGCAGGTGACGACGGCGCAGCGGGACCGCAGCTCCGCGGCCGCCAGGGTCGAGGCGTTGGAGCTGAGCCTGGACCGCAAGGACGGCGCGGGCACGCTGCTCGCCGCCCACCAGCCCGGCGTCCTGGGCTCGGTGGCGGCGCTGCTGGGCATCGAGGCGGGATTCGAGGACGCGGTCGCCGCCGCGCTCGGTCCGGTGGCCGACGCCGTGGCCGTGGCCGGCGTGGACGAGGCCGTCGACGCGCTGCGCCTGCTGCGGGACGAGGACGCGGGCCGGGCCAGCCTGGTCGTGGGCTCGGACCGGACGGCTCCCGCGGTCGAGCGCCCCGCCGTCGACCTGCCCGCCGGCGCCCGCTGGGCCACCGACGTGGTCCAGGTCGCGGGTCCGGCGGCGGCCGCGCTGCGGACGATCCTGCGCGACGTCGTGGTCGTGGACGACCTCGCCCGCGCCCGCGCGCTGGTCCGGGACCAGCCGGTGGTCGCCGTGACCCGGGCCGGCGACCTGCTGGGCGCGACCCGCGCCTGGGGCGGGTCGGCCGCCGCGCCGAGCGTGCTGCACCTGCAGTCCGCGCTGGACGAGGCCAAGGCGGCCCGGGACGAGGCCGCCGCGCGCGACACCGACGGGTCGGCGCACCTGGAGCGGGCCCGCGCCGAGCGCGCGGCGGCCCAGGAGCGCTACGACGAGACGCTCGCCCGGCTCGGGGAGGCCGACGCCGCCCGCGCGGCCGCCGCCGAGCAGCTCGGGTCGCTCGGTGCCGCCGCGCGTGCCGCCCGGGCCGAGGCCGACCGGCACCGGGCCGCGCTGGACCAGGCGCAGTCCCGCCGTGCCGAGGACGAGATGGAGCTCGAGGCGCTCGTCGAGCGCATGACGATCGCCGAGGAGGAGCCCGCCGACGACGAGGGCTCGGTCGACGAGCTGCAGACGGAGCGCGACGAGGCCGCCGCGGCCGCCTCGGCCGCGCGTGCCCGTGAGACCGAGGCGCGCCTGGCGCTGCGCACCGCGGAGGAGCGCGCCCGCGCCGTGTCCGGCCGTGCCCAGGCGCTGGCGGCGGCGGCCGAGCAGGAGCGCGAGGCCCGCGCCCGCGCCGCCGAGCGCGAGGAGCTGCGGCGCCGGGACGCGTCGCGCGCGGTGCTGGTGCAGCAGGCCGTCGCCGTGGCGCTGGAGTCCATCGCGCGGTCGCTGGACCGGGCCGCCGCCGACAAGGCGGCCGCCGAGGAGGCGCGCGCCGCCGGGTCGGAGCAGCTCGTCGCCGTGCGGGGGAGCGTGGAGTCGCTGACGGCCGAGCTGCGCGAGCTGACCGACGTCGCCCACCGCGACGAGGTCGCCCGGGCACAGCAGCTCCTGCGCCTGGAGCAGCTCCAGACGCGCGCCACCGAGGAGCTGGGCACGGACCCCGACGTGCTCGTCGAGGAGTTCGGCCCGCACCAGCCCGTCCCGGTGTTCGACGGCGACGTGGCGGTGCGCGGGCGCAAGCGCCGCGCCGTGGTCGAGCGGGACGAGGAGGGCAACCCCATCCGCTACGAGGGGGACCCGGCGCTGCCCCGCGGGGCGGCCGCGCGCGAGGACGCCCTCATCGCGCGGACCCGCGCCCTGCACGAGGCCGGGATCCGGCCCGACGACCCCGCGGCCACCGCGGTGATCGTCGCGGCGGCCGGCGCCGAGCCGGAGGAGGCCCCGGTCGAGGGCGAGGTCATGGAGGCCCCCGTCGAGGACGTCCCCGGACCGCCGAAGCCGGACCGGACCGTCCCGTACGTGCGCGAGGAGCAGGAGGCCCGGCTGGCCAAGGCCGAGCGGGCGCTCTCCCGCATCGGCGCGGTGAACCCGCTGGCGCTGGAGGAGTTCGCGGCCCTGGAGGAGCGGCACCAGTTCCTCGTGGACCAGCTCGCGGACCTGAAGAAGTCGCGCGAGGACCTGCTGCAGATCGTCGACGACATCGACGAGCGCGTGCAGCAGGTCTTCGCCGAGGCCTTCCAGGACACCGCGGCGAAGTTCCTCGAGATCTTCCCCCGTCTGTTCCCCGGCGGTGAGGGCAAGCTGACGCTCACCGAGCCGGACAACCTGCTGACCACCGGCATCGAGGTCGAGGCGCGCCCGGCGGGCAAGAAGGTCAAGCGGCTGTCGCTGCTCTCCGGCGGCGAGCGGTCGCTGGCGGCCGTCGCGTTCCTCGTCTCGATCTTCAAGGCGCGGCCCAGCCCGTTCTACATCATGGACGAGGTCGAGGCCGCGCTCGACGACGTGAACCTCGGCCGCCTCATCGAGATCTTCAAGGAGCTGCAGAAGGACAGCCAGCTCATCGTGATCACGCACCAGAAGCGCACGATGGAGGTGGCCGACGCCCTCTACGGCGTGACCATGCGGGGCGACGGCGTCACGACGCTGATCAGCCAGCGCATGGGCGACCGCGAGTCGGTCACCGCCTAGTGCTGCCGCTTGGCGGCATCCCGGCGTAGAGGGTGATTTTTCGCACCTCGACGCCGGGAACCTCCAGGTGTGAGGGATTTCTCCTGGCGGAACGGCGCGTGTCACACGGCGTGTCGCGGCCGTCCGCGCGGCGGGACCGGACAAGACACGACACAATAGGCCCATGTGGTGGTCGGTCATTCTGCTCGTGGTGTGCTTGGTGTTGGCCGTTGGTGTCTTCGTCGTCGCCAGTCAGATGGACGCGCCCTCGAGCAGCAACACCGAGGAGTTCTCGTTCCTTCAATGGTTCCGTTCGGGCCTCGCTCGCCTGCGCGGTGACGCCCAGCGGCGCAAGGACGGTCGCCGTCATGGCGCGTCCGCCGTCGCGACCCATGCCGTGGGCGCGCCGTCCGTGTGGGTCGGCAAGCCGCGCGTGGTCAAGCCGGACACCTCGCCCGTGGACATGGGCATGTCCGAGTTCTTCGCCGCGACGATCGAGTCCAAGCCGGGCTACGTCGACGCCGAGGAGCTGACCGACGTCCTGAACCGCGCGCGGGACCAGGCGCAGAAGACGCTGCACGTGCCGCTGGGCACCGTGCCGCTCAAGCCGGCTAACCTCGTGCCCGGCCAGCTGCGGGCGGTGCGGCCGGTCCGCTCCGCGCAGAGGGTCACGCAGCAGAAGGTCGCGCAGGAGCCGCCGGCCGCCGACCCGGGCCCGGCCCAGGCCGCGAGCTAGGCGCGTCCGGGGGCCGCGGCCCCTCAGTCCTGCACGGTGCGGTGCGGCACGATCACGGGCGTCCCGGTGCGCGGGTCGGTGAGGATCGTCGCCTCGACGGAGAACACCTCGCGCAGCAGCTCCGGGGTCACCACCTCGCCGGGCGGGCCCTCGGCGACGATCTCGCCGTCGCGCATGGCCACGATGTGGTGCGCGTAGCGGCAGGCGAGGTTGAGGTCGTGCAGCACCATGACGACCGTCCTGCGGTGGTCCCGGTTGAGCGCGGCGACCAGCTCCAGGACATCGAGCTGGTGGGCCATGTCGAGGTACGTGGTCGGCTCGTCCAGCAGGAGCAGGTCGGTCTCCTGCGCCACGGCCATCGCGATCCAGGCCCGCTGGCGCTGCCCGCCGGACAGCTCGTCGACGTCGCGCGCGGCGAGCTCGGCGGTGCCCGTGGCGCGCAGCGCGCCCTCGACGGCCTCGGTGTCGCCCTCGCCCCACTGGTGCCACCAGCTCTGGTGCGGGTGGCGCCCCCGGGAGACCAGGTCGCGCACGGTGATCCCCTCGGGCGGCACGGGCGACTGGGGCAGCATGCCCAGGACGCGCGCCACCTCCCGGGTGGGGCGCTCGGAGATGGCCTTGCCGTCCAGCAGCACGGAGCCGCCGGTGGTCGGCACGAGGCGGGCGAGGCCGCGCAGCAGGGTGGACTTGCCACAGGCGTTGGGGCCCACGACGACGGTCACCTGCTGGTCGGGGACGTCGAGCGAGAGCTCCCGCACGACGGTCCGGTCGCCGTAGCCCAGCGTGACGGCATCCGCCCGCAGGCGGGCCGCGGACGTGGCGGTGATGGGCATCAGGGGGTCCCTCTCGTCGAGCGGCGGCGCTGCAGCAGGTACAGCAGGTAGGGCGCGCCGACCAGACCGGTCAGGACGCCGACGGGGAGCTGTGCGGGCAGCGCCGTGCGCGCCACGGTGTCCGCGACCAGCACGAGCACGGCGCCGGCCGCCCCCGCCAGGACCGGCGGGATGTCGGGCACGCCGGCCACCCGGCGCGCCACCTGCCCGGCGACCAGGGCCACGAAGGCGACGGGTCCGGCGGCCGACGTGGCGAGCGCCGCGAGGCACACCGCGATCACCAGCAGGGCGGCGCGGGCCCGGCCCGGGCGCACGCCCCAGCCGGCCACGACCTCGTCCTCGAACAGCAGCGCGCGGTTGGTGCGGGCCAGCACGAGCGCCGCGGGCAGCAGCACGGCCAGCCCCACCAGGACGGGCGTCGCCTCGCCCCAGCCGCGCGCGTTGAGGCTGCCGGTGAGCCAGGCCGCGGAGCGCTGCGCGTCGTAGACGTCGATGCGGGTCAGCAGGAACTGCGTCAGGGCGGTCAGCGCGGCGGACAGCGCGATGCCGACCAGCAGGATGCGGCGACCCCGCAGGGCGCCGTCGCGGGCGAGCAGCGCGATCAGCCCCGCCGCGGCGAGGCCGCCCGCGAGGGCGGCGACGGGGATCGGCACGATGCCCACCGGGCCGCCCAGGGAACCGACGGCGATGACGCCCACCACCGCGACCGAGGCGCCCGCGCTGATGCCCAGCACGTCGGGGCTGGCCAGCGGGTTGCGCAGCACGCTCTGGCTCAGCCCGCCGGCCACGCCGAAGGCTGCGCCGACGGCCAGCGCGAGGACCACGCGGGGGAGCCGGACCTCGTGCACGGCGTAGACCGTGTTCTCCGGTCCGTGCCCGCGCAGCGCCTGCCACAGGGCGGCGGGCGCCGTGGCCTGGTCGCCCAGGCTCAGGGCGAGCACGGACACGAGCAGCAGGACCAGCAGGGCCCCCAGCACGGCGGCGACCACCCGCCCGCGCGGCCGGGGGCGGGGCAGCAGGCGGCGCACAGGGTTGGTGGCTGTGCCGGTACGGGTCGCGGCGGTCATCGGGCACGCTCCTTTGCGCGTCGCGTCAGCCAGATGAAGAAGGGCGTGCCGAGCAGCGCCGTGACCACGCCCACCTGGACCTCCGCCGGACGCGCCACGAGCCGGCCGACGACGTCGGCCGTGACCAGCAGCAGCGGCCCCAGCACCGCCGAGAGCGCGAGCACCCGGCGCACGTCGGTGCCGACCAGGGCCCTGGCGACGTGCGGGATGACCAGGCCGACGAAGGCGATCGGGCCGGCCAGCGCCACCGCGGTGCCCGACAGCAGCACCACGGCCACCCCCGCCAGCAGCCGGGTCCGCACCACGGGGACGCCGAGCGCCGCCGCCGTGTCGTCGCCGAGGGCGAGCGCGTTGAGCGACCCGGAGACGACCACCGCCAGGACTCCGCCGACCACGGCCGGCACGAGGGCCGGCAGCAGCACGGCGGGGTCGGGCAGGTTCAGCGACCCCACCACCCAGAACCGGTACTGGTCCATCGTCGAGGCGCTGAGCAGCACGGTCGCCGAGACGGCGGCGCCGAGGAAGGCCGTCATGGCCATCCCGGCCAGGGTCATGTTCACGGGGGTGAGCCCTTCGGGCGACCGGCTCGCGAACAGGTACACGGCGGCCGTCGCCAGCGCCGCGCCCGCGAGGGCGAGCAGCACGCGGGGCGTGCCCGCGCCGAGGCCGAGGAACACGCTGCCGGCGACCACCGCGACGGCGCCGCCGGCGGAGATCCCGAGCAGGCCCGGGTCGGCCAGCGGGTTGCGGGTGACCGCCTGCGCGAGCACCCCGGCCACTCCGAGGGCGACGCCGACGAGCAGGCCGAGCAGGGTCCGGGGCAGCCGCAGCTCCCAGATGACGGTCGCGGCGACGCCGTCGTGGCCCAGGAGCCCCGCGACCGTCTCGGCCGGCGAGAGCACGCGGGCACCCACCGTGATGCCGGCCAGCGCCGCGACGACGAGCAGCACGAGCGCGGTCAGCAGGATCGCGGTGACCGCGGTCCCGCTGCGCGTCGTGGTTCGGGACGTGCTCACCGCTGGTCGGCGGCGATGGTCTCCAGGTCGTCGAGCACCAGCCCGGCCCCCGTCACGCCCAGACCCAGGTACCACGTCTCGTCCGGCACCTCGCGGACGACGCCGCCGTCCGCGACCGCGGGCACCTGGTCCCACAGGGGGCCGTCGACGACCGCCGCCTGCTCGGTGGCGTCGGGCTTCCCGTAGGTGCCCCAGAGCAGCCAGTCGCCCTCGGCGAGGGTGATCTCCTCCGCGGAGATCTCGACGGCGAGGTCGGCGATGTCCTCGGTCTCGGGCCGGGGCAGGCCGGCGTCGGCGAGGATGATGCCGACGAACGAGTCGTTGGCGTACAGGCGGATCTGCCCGGCCATGAACCGCAGCATGGAGACGGTCGGGGCCTCGCCGCCGTTCGCCTCCACGACCTCGGCACCCACCTCGTCGGCACGCTGTTCGTAGGCGTCCAGCAGCTCCTGGGCGCGCTCCTCCTCGCCCACGGCTGCGGCGTTGAGCAGGAAGTTCTCCTTCCACAGCACGCCGGGGCGCGGCGACAGCACGGTCGGCGCGATGTCCTGGAGCTTGCTCTTGAGGCCGTCGTCGTCGATCCGCAGCGACGTGCCGAGGATCAGGTCGGGCTCGAGGTTCTTGATCTGCTCCAGGTCCAGGGCGTCGTAGGCGCCGAGGTCCACGGCGTCGCCGACGTCCAGGTAGTCGGGTGCCATCGCCGCGTCCGCGGGGTGGGCGATGCCGACCGGCTCGATGCCGAGGGAGATCATGTTGTCGAGCTCACCGGTGTCGAGCACGATCACGCGCTCGGGCTTCGCCGGGATCTCGGTCTCGCCCACCTCCTCGTTGGCCACGAGGTTGCGCACGGTGCGCGGGAACTCGCCGGGGGCGGCGTCGGTGCCGAGCTGGGCCGCGAGCTCCCGGACGTCGTCGAACCCCTCCTGGCCGGTGGCGACGTTGGACTTGTTGTCGCCGGTGCCGGACTCGGCGGTCGCACCGCAGCCGGTGAGCAGGGTGGCGCCCAGGACGACGGCGGCGACGGACGCGAAGACTGCGCGGGGCATGGTTGTTCCTCAGGGTTCTCGGACGAAGGATGCTGCACGGCCGCGGGTCTGAGGCGGCGCGGTCGTCGCGCTCGGGCTCTCTCGGCGAGGTCACACTACACGCGGAGATTAGGGGACCCTAACTCCGCCTGACGGCCGCGCCGGGCTCCCGGGCTCCCACGGCGGCCTCCGCGAGATGAAAGAATCTGGGGCGTGAACGAGCTTCCCTGGATCGAGATCATCTCCGCCGTCGTCGTCCTCGCGGGTGGTGGCGGCCTCGCCGGCGTCCTGGTCGCCCGACGGCGCAGGCGTACCCAGGACCAGGACGACGCCGCGACGACGGCCGAGCCCACGACGGCGCCGTCCGCCACGGCGGAGCCGGCCACCGCCGAACCCGCGACGGAGCCTGAGGCGGCGGCACCGCAGGCCGCGCCCGTCCTGGAACGTCCCGCCCCGACCGCGGGCCGCCTGGTGCGGCTGCGCGACCGGCTCGCGCGGTCCGGCTCGCCGCTCGGCGCCCGGCTGCTCTCGGTCCTGTCCCGGGACTCGCTCACGGAGAACGACTGGGACGAGATCGAGGAGGAGCTGCTCCTCGCGGACGTCGGCGCCGGCCCCACCACGGAGCTGCTCGACGCGCTGCGGACCAAGGTCCGCGTGCTGGGCGTGCGGGAGCCGGCGGCGGTGCGCGACCTGCTGCGCTCCGAGCTCGTGACGCTCCTGCAGCCCGAGCTGGACCGCACGCTGCGCACCGAGCCGACCACCGCCGAGGACGGCACGCACCTGCCCGCGGTGACCCTCGTGGTGGGCGTGAACGGTACGGGCAAGACCACGACGGTCGGCAAGCTGGCCCGCGTGCTGGTGGCGGACGGCCGCAGCGTGGTGCTCGGCGCCGCCGACACGTTCCGCGCCGCCGCGGCGGACCAGCTCACCACCTGGGGCAACCGGGTGGGCGTGGAGACGGTGCGCTCGGACCGCGAGGGCGCCGACCCGGCGTCGGTGGCCTTCGAGGCGGTCGCACGCGGACGCGACGAGAAGACGGACGTCGTGCTCGTGGACACGGCGGGGCGCCTGCAGAACAAGGCCGGCCTCATGGACGAGCTCGGCAAGATCGTGCGCGTGGCCAGCAAGGTCGCCGCGCCGAGCGAGGTGCTGCTGGTGCTGGACGCGACCACCGGGCAGAACGGGCTCTCCCAGGCGCGGGTCTTCGCGGAGGTCGCCGGCGTGACCGGCATCGTCCTGACGAAGCTCGACGGGACCGCCAAGGGCGGCATCGTGGTCCAGGTGCAGCGGGAGCTCGGCGTGCCGGTCAAGCTCATCGGCCTGGGCGAGGGTCCGGACGACCTGGCGCCGTTCGACGTCGAGGAGTTCGTGGACGGGATCCTGGGCTGACCTCGGGTCAGGAATACCCCCGGGAATGGCACGGCAATGGTCGCCGTCCACCATGTGAGAAGTACGTGTAAGCGCCAAGTTACGAGCGGATAGCCACGAAATAACCGGGCGATCACGGTTGGGTCGGAAAATTCGCCCAAGTGGGACTCGAAATAAGACGTTTACATGCTCCCCGCCTGCGTCACGCATCCGTAACCTCGATGCGGGCCCCGCGTAACGGTATCCCGCGACGGTTAGTCGCGGTGGGCCGAGTCACCAGGACCGGTCCGGGGAGAGAGGCATTTTCCGCGATGGAATTCGAGCTCGATACGGGCAACACCGCCTGGCTGATCACCGCCTCCTCGCTCGTGCTGCTGATGACGCCGGGTCTGGCGTTCTTCTACGGCGGCATGGTGCGGGGCAAGAGTGTCCTCAACATGATGATGATGAGCTTCGCCTCGATCGGCGTCGCCGGGCTCATCTGGGTCGTCTACGGCTACGGTCTGGCCTTCGGCCCCGACCTCGGCGGCTTCATCGGCAACCCGGCCGGTCTGATCGGCCTCACGGTGGACAACGCCGCGAGCCCCACGACCGCGATGGGCATCCCGGCCCTCGTGTTCGCCGGGTTCCAGGCCACGTTCGCCATCATCACGGTGGCCCTCATCTCCGGCGCGATCGCCGACCGCGTCAAGTTCGGCACCTGGATCGTCTTCAGCGCCATCTGGGTCACCGTCGTCTACGCGCCGCTGGCCCACTGGGTCTGGGGTGGCGGCATGTTCGGCGCCGACGGCTGGCTCGCCTCGGCCCTCTCGCTGCCGATCGACTTCGCCGGTGGCACCGTCGTCCACATCAACGCGGGTGCCGCGGCCCTGGCCCTGGCCCTCGTGATCGGCAAGCGCAAGGGCTTCGGCACCGAGGCCATGCGTCCGCACAACCTGCCGTTCGTCATGCTCGGCGCCGGTCTCCTGTGGTTCGGCTGGTTCGGCTTCAACGCGGGCTCCGAGCTCGCCGCGGACGGCACCGCAGGTCGCGCCTGGGTCAACACGCTGGTCGCCACGGCCGTCGCGATGCTCGCCTGGATGACCACCGAGAAGTTCCGTGACGGCTCCGCCACCTCGCTGGGTGCCGCCTCCGGTGTCGTCGCCGGCCTGGTCGCGATCACCCCGGCCGCCGGCACGGTGGACTCGTGGGGCGCCATCGTCATCGGCCTCGTCGCCGGTGTCCTGTGCTCGCTCGCCGTGGGCCTCAAGTACAAGTTCGGCTACGACGACTCGCTCGACGTGGTCGGCGTGCACCTCGTCGGTGGCCTGGTCGGCACCATCCTGATCGGGTTCTTCGCCACGAACGGCCGCTACGACTCGTTCTACTTCGAGGGCTCGCTCAACGGCCTCTTCTACGGTGGCGGCGTCACGCAGCTGCTCACCCAGATCGTCGCCGCACTGGTGGCCGTGGTGTACAGCTTCGTGCTGACGTACATCATCGGGCTGGCGCTCAAGGCGACCCTGGGCTGGCGCGTCTCCGAGGAGGCCGAGGTCAGCGGTATCGACCTGGCGGTCCACGGCGAGACGGCGTACGAGAACTCCGGTTCCACCATCACCGAGGTGCGCTGACCGTACTACGGTGCAGCAACCCGACTGCTTAGGAGGCAGCGCATGAAGCTTGTCACGGGTGTCATCCAGCCCCACCGCCTCGACGACGTGAAGACGGCGTTGGAGGGTGCGGGGGTGCGCGGTATGACCGTGAGCGAGGCCAGCGGTTACGGCCGACAGAAGGGTCACACCGAGGTCTACCGCGGTGCCGAGTACACCGTGGACCTGGTGCCGAAGGTCCGCATCGAGGTGCTCGTCACGGACGAGGACGTCACGGCGGTGACCGACGCGATCGTCGGGGCGGCCCAGACCGGCAAGATCGGCGACGGCAAGGTGTGGGTCGTGCCGGTCGAGGACGTGGCCCGGGTGCGCACCGGCGAGCACGGCGACGCCGCGCTCTGATCCGGGAGTGCCTGACGACGCATGACAAGTGACCCGGTGCCCGAGGGCACCCGGGAGCAGGCGGAGGCCCCGCACCCCCCGGTCGGGGTGCGGGGCCTCCGCGATGAGCTCCTCTCCATCGCCACGGGCCTCACCGGTCCGGGCAGGTCCGGCCTGGCCCGGCGGTCCGCCGTCGGACAGCGGGTCACCGAACGCCTCGGCGACCTGTTCGCCGAGGCGACGAAGGACGTCGACCCAGCGGGCATCGCCCTGGCGGCCGTCGGCAGCCTGGGCCGGGGCGAGCTCGGCCCGCTCAGCGACCTCGACCTCGTGCTCGTGCACGACGGCCGCACGCACGGCCCCGACGAGCTGCGGCGCGTGGCCGAGAAGCTCTGGTACCCGCTGTGGGACTCGGGCGTGGACATCGACCACGCGGTGCGGTCCCTGAGCCAGTCCCGGCAGGTCGCGGCGAGCGACCTCCCGGCGGTGATCGGCTGGCTGAGCGTGCGCGCGGTGGCCGGCGACGCCGTGCTCGTCCACCGCGCGGCGTCGGCCGTGCTGACCGACTGGCGCGCCGCGGCGCGCCGCCGCCTGCCCGAGCTCATCTCGTCCACCCGTGACCGGGCACAGCGAGCGGGCGAGCTCGCCTACCTCATCGAGCCGGACCTCAAGGAGGCCCGCGGCGGCATGCGGGACGCCGTGCTGCTCTCCGCGCTCGCCGCCACCTGGCTCACCGACCGCCCCCACGGGGCGGTGGACACCGCCTACACGCACCTGCTCGACGTGCGCGACACCCTCCAGGTGGTCACCCGGCGGCGCAGCAGCCGCCTCCTGCTGGCCGACCTCGAGGACGTCGCCGAACGCACCGGGTACGACGACGGCGACGAGCTGCTGGCCAGCCTCGCCGAGTCCGGCCGCGTGATCTCCTACGCGCTCGACACCACCATCCGCCACGCCCGCCAGGCACTGTCCCGGCCCGTCGGCGTGGGCAAGCCGATCATGGTGCGCGGACGGCGCACGCCGCCCCGCCTGCGCTCCGTGGGCGACGGCCTGGTCGAGCACGACGGCGAGCTCGTGCTCGGCGTCGGCACCCGTCCGGCGTCGGACCCGCTGCTGCCCCTGCGCGCCGCGGCGACCGCCGCGCGGACCGGGCTCGTGCTCTCCCCGGTGACGATCCGGAGCCTGGAGAAGTCGCCGCCCCTGCCCGAACCCTGGCCCCCGGCCGCACGCGAGAGCCTGCTCGCGCTGCTCGCCGCCGGGCAGGCCCAGGTGCCGGTCTGGGAGGCGCTCGACCTCGCCGGGGTCGTCACCTCCTGGATCCCCGAGTGGGCCGACGTGCGCAACCGGCCCCAGCGCGCGGCGATCCACCGGCACACCGTGGACCGGCACCTCGTCGAGACGGCCGCCGTGGCGGCCCGGCTGCGACGTCGGCTGCCCGACCCCTCGACCGTCGCGGGGCAGCGCTCCGGTGACCTCCTGCTGCTGGCCGCGCTCCTGCACGACATCGGCAAGGTGCGCGGCGCGGCCGACCACTCGGTCGAGGGGGCCCGGCTGGTCCCGGGCATCCTGACCCGCGCGGGCTTCGCCCCCGACGTGGTCGACGACGTCACCCGGCTCGTGCGCCACCACCTCACGCTCGCCGACCTGGCCACCCGTGCCGACCCCGACGACCCCGCCACGCTGGCGACCCTGCTGGCGGCCGTCGACCACCGGCGGGACCTCCTCGACGTGCTGCGCTCGCTGACCGAGGCGGACACCACGTCCCTGGGGCCCAAGGCGTGGACGGGCTGGCGCTCGCAGCTCGTGGACGGGCTCACCGAACGGGCCCGGGCCCTGCTGCCCGGATGAACCCCTGGCGACAGGACTCCATTAGGCTGTGTCCGTGTTCAACTCCCTGTCCGACCGGCTTACCTCGACGTTCAAGAACCTGCGCACGCGGGGCCGTCTCTCCGAGGCGGACATCGACGCGACCGTGCGGGAGATCCGCCGCGCCCTGCTCGACGCGGACGTCGCGGTGCCCGTGGTGCGCGAGTTCACCGCGGCGGTGCGCGAGCGCGCGCTGTCGTCCGAGGTCTCCGGTGCGCTGAACCCCGCCCAGCAGGTCGTCAAGATCGTCAACGAGGAGCTCGTCGACATCCTCGGCGGGGCCACGCGCCCACTGACGCTGGCCAAGACGCCGCCCACGGTGATCATGCTCGCGGGTCTGCAGGGTGCCGGTAAGACCACGCTGGCGGGCAAGCTTGCGCACGCGCTCAAGGGCCAGGGCCACACGCCCCTGCTGGTCGCCGCCGACCTGCAGCGCCCCAACGCGGTGACGCAGCTCTCCGTGGTGGCCGAGCGTGCCGGCGTGCCGGTGTTCGCGCCGCACCCGGGCAACACCTCCGAGGCCGACGACCCGGCGGCCGACGCGCCCCTGATCGGCGACCCGGTCGGCGTCGCGCGCGACGGTGTCGCGTACGCCAGGGAGCGCCAGCACGACGTCGTGATCGTGGACACCGCGGGCCGCCTCGGCATCGACGAGGTGCTGATGAAGCAGGCCGCGGACATCCGTGCCGCGGTCGACCCGGACGAGGTCCTGTTCGTCATCGACGCGATGATCGGCCAGGACGCGGTGAACACCGCCAAGGCCTTCGCCGACGGCGTCGACTTCACCGGTGTGGTGCTCTCGAAGCTGGACGGCGACGCCCGCGGTGGTGCCGCCCTCTCGGTCGCCAAGGTGACCGGCCGGCCCATCATGTTCGCGTCCACCGGCGAGAAGCTGACGGACTTCGAGGTCTTCCACCCCGACCGCATGGCGAGCCGCATCCTCGACATGGGTGACGTGCTCACCCTGATCGAGCAGGCGGAGAAGACGTTCGACGCCGAGCAGGCCGAGAAGATGGCGGGCAAGCTCGCCAGCGGCCAGGACTTCACGCTCGCGGACTTCCTGGTGCAGATGCAGCAGCTGAAGAACATGGGCTCGATGAAGAAGATGCTCGGCATGCTGCCGGGCATGGCCCAGATGCGCGACCAGCTCGACCAGTTCGACGAGCGTGAGGTGGGTCGCATCGAGGCGATCATCCACTCGATGACGCCGGCGGAGCGCGACAACCCGAAGATCATCAACGGCTCGCGCCGCGCCCGCATCGCCAAGGGCGCCGGCACCACGACCACGGCCATCAACCAGCTCCTGGAGCGGTTCGACAACGCCCAGAAGATGATGCGCCAGATGGCCAAGGGCGGCGGCATGGGGCCGGGCGGGATGCCCGCCATGCCCGGCGGCCCCGGCATGGGCATGGGCAAGAAGTCGCGGGGCAAGACCCAGCCGCCCAAGAAGGGCAAGAAGGGCAAGTCCGGGAACCCGGCCAAGCGCGCCCAGCAGGAGAAGGACGCCATGCAGCGCGCCCTGGGCGGAGGCCCGGCCGCCAAGCCGGCCGCACCCGCCGGGTCGGCCTTCGGGGTGGGCCCGAAGCCGAGCGACGAGGCGCCGGACCTGAACAACATCGAGCTGCCGCCGGGCCTGGAGAAGTTCCTGGGCCGGTGAGACGGAGCGGTCCGGCCGGTGGCCGGACCGCGGTGCCGGCTGCTGGTGCCGGCAGGGGGTTGAGGGCTGAGGCCGGCGACGACGCCGGGGCGGGCAGGGTGCCCGAGGCGTGGCAGGGGACAGGTCCACAGGGTGACGGGGAGAGCGAAGGAGCCGCATGTCTGCGCTGGAAGGTCCGACCGCGGCGATCCGTGGGCGCATCCTGCTCGGTGACGACCGTGAGGCCGAGGAGCTGTGGGTCCGCGGCGGCCGCGTCAGCCTGACCCGGCCGTCGGCGCAGGGCACCAACATGCGGGTGCTGGAGGGCTGGGCGCTGCCCGGCCTGGTCGACGTGCACTGCCACATCGGGCTCGCGGCCGAGGGCGCCGTGTCCCCGGAGGAGGCCGAGAAGCAGGCGGTGGCGGACCGCGACTCCGGCGTGCTGCTGATCCGCGACGCCGGCTCGCCGCTGGACACCGCGTGGGTGCACCAGCGCGGCGACCTGCCGCACCTGCTGCGGGCGGGCATGCACCTGGCGCGACCCAAGCGCTACCTGCGCGACTACGGGCTGGAGCTGGAGTCGCCGGAGCTGCTCCCGGACGAGGTGCGCACGCAGGCCCGGCGCGGCGACGGCTGGGTCAAGCTCGTGGGGGACTGGATCGACCGCACGCTCGGGGCCGACGGCGACCTGCGGCCCCTGTGGCCCGACGACGTGCTGCGCCAGGCCGTCGCCGTGGCGCACGCCGAGGCGGCCCGGGTGACCGTGCACGCCTTCGGGGAAGAGACGATCGACGGCCTGCTGGCGGCCGGGGTGGACTGCATCGAGCACGGCACCGGCATGACGGCCGAGCACATGGCGGTGGCGGCCGAGCGGGGTGTCGCGGTCACGCCCACGCTGCTGCAGATCGGGCAGTTCGAGAGCATCGCGGCGCAGGCCGACGGCAAGTACCCGGTCTACGCGGAGCGGATGCGGGCCATGTACGCGCGCCGGTACCAGCAGGTCCGCGACCTGCACGAGGCCGGCGTACAGCTCCTGGTCGGCACCGACGCGGGCGGGACCATCTCGCACGGCCGCATCGCCGACGAGTGCGCCGAGCTGGTCGCGGCGGGCATCCCCGCGGCGGAGGTCGTGGCGATGGCGTCCTGGCGCGCCCGTGACTACCTGGGCTTCGGGGCCGTGGTGGAGGGGTCCAGCGCGGACCTCGTGGTCTACCCGGCGGACCCGCGCGAGGACATCGAGGTGCTCCGGCACCCCACCGCCGTCGTGCTGCGGGGCACGGTCTACCCGACCGCTCGCTGACCGCGGCCGTGTGACGCACCCGTGGTTGGTGGGGCCGCGCGCCGTCTGGCACAATATCCACGTACTCGGCGTGCCCGGACCCCTCTCACCTGGTCAGGCCGTGTCCCGGTCCCACACACTGCTTCACCCCACGTCGCGGTGCTCGGACCATCCCATCAGAACCAGGAGAGACCACTTCGTGGCTGTCAAGATTCGTCTCAAGCGCCTCGGCAAGATCCGGGCCCCGTACTACCGTGTCGTCATCGCCGACTCGCGCACCAAGCGCGACGGTCGCGTGATCGAGGAGATCGGCAAGTACCACCCGACCGAGGAGCCGTCGCTCATCGAGATCAAGTCGGAGCGCGCGCAGTACTGGCTCGGTGTCGGCGCGCAGCCGACCGAGCAGGTCGCCGCTCTGCTCAAGGTGACCGGTGACTGGCAGAAGTTCAAGGGCCTGCCGGGCGCCGAGGGCACCCTGCGCGTCAAGGGCGAGAAGGCCGACGCCTCCTCCGCCATCGAGGCCGTGAACGCTGACGCCGAGAAGGCCAAGGCCAAGGCCGCCGAGAAGGCTGCTGCTGCCGCCGCCGAGGCTCCGGCTGCGCCGGCCGAGGGCGACGAGGCCTGATGCTCTCGGAGGCCCTCGAGCACCTGGTGCGCGGCATCGTGGACAACCCGGACGACGTCCGCGTGTCCGCGAAGACGCTCCGCCGTGGTGACCTGCTCGAGGTCCGCGTGCACCCCGACGACCTCGGCCGAGTCATCGGTCGCGGTGGTCGCACGGCGCGCGCCCTGCGCACCGTGATCGGTGCGCTCGCCACCGAGGGCCCGGTGCGGGTCGACGTCGTGGACGTCGACCGGCGCTGAACCTTCAGCACCCAGCACGACGACGAGGCCCGGTCCGAACGCGGACCGGGCCTCGCTCTTTCATTCTTCGAGGAGAGACATGCAGCTGACCGTGGCTCGCGTCGGCAAGGCGCACGGGCTCAAGGGCGAGGTGGCCCTCGACCTGCGCACGGACGATCCGGAGACCCGGCTCGCGATCGGCGAGCGGCTCGAGACCGTCCCGGCCGACGCCGGGCCGCTCACCGTGACGCGGGCGCGCGAGCACCAGGGGCGGTGGCTGGTCACGTTCGCCGAGGTCGCCGACCGGAACGCGGCGGAGGAGCTGCGCGGCACCGAGCTCGTCGTCGAGGCGGACGTCTCCGACGAGGAGGACGCCTGGTACCCGCACGAGCTCGCGGGCCTGCGGGTCGAGCTCGCCGACGGCACGGTGGTCGGCAAGGTGATCACGCTGGAGTACCAGCCGGCCCACGAGGCGCTGCTCATCGAGGAGTCGCTGCCCGACGGCGGCACGGCCCGCACGCTGGTGCCGTTCGTCCTGGCCATCGTGCCGGTGGTCGACGTCGCGGGCGGCCGCGTGGTGCTCACCCCGCCCGGCGGGCTGCTGGCCCGCGACGCGGACGCCGCCGTCGTCGACCGTGCCGACGATGTCGAGCGTGAGGACGACTGACGTGCGCGTCGACGTCGTCTCGATCTTCCCGGACTACCTGTCCGTGCTGGACCTGTCGCTCGTGGGCAAGGCGCGCCAGCGCGGCCTGCTGGACCTGCGCGTGCACGACCTGCGTGACTGGACCACCGACCGGCACCGCACCGTCGACGACACGCCGTTCGGCGGGGGAGCGGGCATGGTCATGCGCCCGGACGTGTGGGGTCAGGCGATCGACGACGTCCTGGGCGCCGGCACGGCGCGCGCGCACCTGATCGTGCCCACGCCGTCGGGCGAGGTGTTCACCCAGCGGCACGCCGAGAGCCTCGCGTCGGCCGAGCAGCTCGTGTTCGCCTGCGGGCGCTACGAGGGCATCGACGCGCGCGTGGCCGAGCACTACCGGTCCGCCGGCGTCACCGTGCACGAGCTGTCGATCGGCGACTACGTGCTCAACGGCGGCGAGGTGGCCTCGCTCGTCATGATCGAGGCCGTGGCCCGGCTGATCCCCGGCATGGTCGGCAACCCGGACTCGCTGGTCGAGGAGTCGCACGGGGCCGCGGGGCTGCTGGAGTACCCCGTGTACACGAAGCCGCCGTCGTGGGCGGACCTCGAGATCCCCGAGGTGCTGCTGTCGGGGCACCACGCGAAGATCGAGCGCTGGCGCCGGGACCAGGCACTGGAGCGGACGGCGGCGCGGCGGCCGGACATGATCGAGGCCCTGGACGTCGCGGGGCTGGACAAGCACGACCTGAAGCTGCTCGCGGAGCTGGGCTGGGTGCCGGGGCCGGACGGCGACGGGTTGGTGCGGGGCTGAGCCCGGGGGCGTGACGTCACACCTGCTCGGGCACCGTTCGGCGGCTCCGTATGGCAGAATAAGCCGTTGGTGCGTCGCCGGTCAGGTCTCTGCCACAGGGGACGACCGGGGCGGGCAACCGCCCCCGACCGGGTCAAGCCGCACCGCCATCCACACCCTTTCGGGACCCTGACGGCCGTCCGGCCGGGGCAGGGCCCACGAGATTCGCGCCTGACCTGTGGCAGGCCCGGAGAGAACGATGCAGAAGCTCGACATCATCGACGCAGCCCAGCTGCGGTCCGACATCCCGGACTTCCGTGCCGGTGACACCGTCAAGGTCAACGTCAAGGTCGTCGAGGGCAACCGCTCCCGCGTCCAGGCGTTCCAGGGCGTCGTCATCTCCCGCCACGGCGGCGGCATCGGCGAGACGTTCGCGGTCCGCAAGGTCAGCTTCGGTGTGGGCGTGGAGCGCAAGTTCCCGCTGCACGCGCCGACCATCGAGTCCGTCGAGGTCGTCACCCGCGGTGACGTCCGCCGCGCCAAGCTGTACTACCTGCGCGAGCTGCGCGGCAAGAAGGCGAAGATCCGCGAGAAGCGCGAGAACTGAGCGTTCTGAGCGCCCCGGCGCTGCACTGACACCGGCCGTCGTCCTCCACTTCCGAGGGCGGCGGCCGGTGTTGTATGAGGTCCGGTCTGTGCGGATATCCGGCAGGCTTGATGTTCGCCCGCCCGACCATTTCGCCGGGGGCACTCCAAGGTGACAGAGTTAGGCTCGTGACGAGTTTCGACCGGGTGGCACCGCCCACCCCTATCGATGGGACGCCCTTGAGCGCAGAGGATCCGTGGGGAAACAGCGGCGCGCATCGTCAGGGTGGAGCCGCGCACGGTCGTGAGCCGCGCCGGCAGCAGTCGGGCGTCCTCGCGATGCTCAGGGAAGTCGGGATCATCGTCGTCAGCGCGCTGGTCCTGTCGTGGCTGATCAAGACGCTGCTGGTGCAGCCGTTCTACATCCCGAGCGCCTCCATGGAGGACACCCTGACCAGGGGGGACCGGGTCATGGCCTCGCGGCTGACGCCCGGCCCGTTCGACCTGGAGCACGGGGACATCGTCGTCTTCGTGGACCCGGGCGACTGGCTGCCGCCGTACCCGGCTCCGGACCGTGGGCCATTGGGCAATGCCGCCGTGGGGTTCCTGACGACGGTCGGCCTGCTGCCGCAGGACAGCGGCGACCACCTCATCAAGCGCCTGATCGGCCTGCCCGGCGACACGGTGGTCTGCTGCGACGCCGAGGGCCGGGTGTCGGTGAACGGCACCCCGATCGACGAGACGTACATCAAGCCGGGATCGATCCCCAGCCAGGACCCGTTCGAGGTCACCGTGCCTGACGACATGCTCTGGGTCATGGGCGACAACCGGCAGAACTCGCAGGACTCGCGCTACAACCGCGGCAAGCCGGGCGGCGGGTTCGTGCCGATCGACAACGTGGTGGGCACGGCGTTCGCGACCGTCTGGCCGCTGGACCGCCTGAACTGGCACAGCAACCCGAGCGACGTCTTCAGCGGCGTCCCGGACGCGCCTCCCGCGGAGAAGTAGGCGGTGCGCAAGGTGCCCACGCTGCGGCAGGAGAGGGCGCTCCTCGCCTCGGGCGCTCGTCTCGTCGCGGGTATGGACGAGGTGGGGCGCGGGGCCCTCGCGGGTCCCGTCAGCGTGGGCGTCGTCGTGGTCGACGCGGCGACGCGCACCGGTCCCAAGGGCGTCGCCGACTCGAAGCTGCTCACGCCCGGCGCGCGCGAGGCCATCGCGCCCGCCGTGCGGCGCTGGGCCGTCGCGTGGGGTGTGGGGCACGCGGGCCCGGCCGAGATCGACGAGCACGGGATCATCGCCGCGCTCCGGATGGCGGGCCGGCGCGCGCTGGCCCAGGTGCGCCAGGTGTGCGGCGACGTCGACGTCGTCGTGCTGGACGGCAAGCACAACTGGCTCTCCACGCCCGCGCTCGACCTGTTCGCCGCGGCGGACGCCCCCGAGGACGACGTGCCGGAGCCCGCCGTGCGGACGCTGATCAAGGCCGACATGAGCTGCACGTCCGTGGCGGCGGCGAGCGTGCTGGCCAAGGTGGAGCGCGACGCGATCCTCGTCGAGCTGGCGCAGCGGCACCCGGAGTACGCGTGGGACCAGAACAAGGGCTACAGCGCGAAGGCCCACATGGACGCCCTCGGGCTGCACGGGCCGACGCCACACCACCGCAGATCCTGGAACCTGCCCGGAACTGCGGCGTCGGTGGGATGATGTCGCTGTGAGCGCTGAAGACCTCGAGAACTACGAGACGGAGATGGAGCTAGCGCTCTATCGCGAGTACCGCGACGTGGTGGGCCTGTTCGCCTATGTGGTGGAGACCGAACGCCGGTTCTACCTCGCCAACCAGGTGGACCTGCAGGTGCGGTCCGCGGCGGGCGAGGTGTACTTCGAGCTGAGGCTCGGCGACGCCTGGGTGTGGGACGTCTACCGCTCGGCGCGGTTCGTGAAGTCGGTGCGCGTGGTGACGTTCAAGGACGTGAACGTCGAGGAGCTGGCCAAGGCCGAGCTCGCGCTCTGACGCTTCCCGCGGAGATTTCCCGTGGGGTGGCACAGACCCTCATGACGAGGTTCCAGCGGTTCGAGCGCGACGCCGACCCTGTGGATCATCGATCCGTGCACAGGTGACCCCGCGGACGCCGTCGGACGGCCCCTGCGTGACCAAGGCTGGTCACGGAGGTGGACGCGATGGCGAAGAAGGACGGCGTGGGCCGGTACGGCGAGCGGGTCGCGGTGCGGCACGTGGAGGCGCGCGGCTGGCAGGTGCTCGACACCAACTGGCGCGGCACGGAGGGCGAGCTCGACATCGTCGCGCTCGACGGCGACGTGCTCGTGGTGGTGGAGGTCAAGACCAGGTCGGGCCTGGGGTACGGGCATCCGGCGGAGGCGGTCACGCCACGCAAGCTGACCCGGATCAAGCGGCTGACGGGGCAGTGGCTCACCGTCTTCCGGGAACGGCTCGCCGATGACCGCCTCGCCGCGGCGCGGCTGCAGGAGGAGGCGACACCGGACAGTCCGGTACCGGTGCTGCCCGATGTGCGTACCCGCTTCGGCTCGATCCGCATCGACGTGGTCGCGGTGACGCTGCAGCGGCAGGGGCCTGCCGTCGTCGAGCACCTCGAGTCGGTGGCGTGATGGGGATCGCGACCACGCGGGCGGTGTCGCTCGTCGGGATGCGGGGGCACGTGGTGGAGGTGCAGGCGCACCTGGCGGCGTCCGTCCCGGGATTCACGCTGGTGGGGCTGCCCGACACCGCGCTGAGCGAGTCCCGCGACCGGGTGCGGGCCGCGGTGACGTCCACGGGGCTGCCGTGGCCGGTCAAGAAGATCACCGTGAACCTGTCGCCCGCGTCGCTGCGCAAGCAGGGCAGCGCGTACGACCTGGCGATCGCGGTGGCGATCCTCGCGGGCACCGACGGGCCGGCGTCCCCGGGAATGCGCCGGCCCGGCCTGGACCGTGTGGTGCACCTGGGCGAGCTCGGCCTCGACGGGCGCATCCAGCCGGTCCGCGGGGTGCTGCCGACCGTCGCCGCGGCCGTGGACGCGGGCTATCCGGACGTCGTGGTGGCGGCCGGTGACGCCGACGAGGCACGGCTGGTCCCGGGGGCCCGGGTCGTCGGTGCCGCGAGTCTGGCCGAGGTGGTGGCGCTGCACGGCGGCCCGCCGGAGCTGGTGCGCGAGGTCGTCGCGGTGCGGCCGGTCCGCTCGGCGCTCTCGGCGCGGCTGCCCGGCGACCTGGCCGACGTCGTGGGGCAGGAGCAACCGCGCAGGGCGCTGGAGGTCGCGGCCGCCGGCGGGCACCACCTGCTGCTCGTCGGACCGCCGGGTGCCGGCAAGACGATGCTGGCCTCCCGGCTGCCGGGCATCCTGCCCGACCTGACCGACCGCGAGGCCGTCGAGGTCACCGCGGTGCACTCCGTGGCCGGCACGTTCGACCCGGGCAGGGGTCTGATCCGCCGGCCCCCGTACGAGGACCCGCACCACACCGCGACCCAGGCGGCGGTGGTGGGCGGCGGGTCCGGCATCCCGCGACCGGGGGCCGTCTCGCTGGCGCACCGCGGGATCCTGTTCCTGGACGAGGCCCCCGAGTTCGGCGCCCGGGTGCTGGAGACGCTCCGGCAGCCGCTGGAGCAGGGCGAGCTGGTGATCCACCGGTCGGGCGGCTCGGCGCGCTACCCGGCGCGGTTCCAGCTCGTCCTGGCCGCCAACCCGTGCCCCTGCGGGCTGGCCATCGGCAAGGGCTTGGACTGCTCGTGCTCGCCGACCACACGGCGCCGCTACTTCGCACGGCTCTCCGGGCCGCTGCTGGACCGGGTGGACGTGCAGGTCGAGGTGCAGCCGGTGGACCGGGTCGAGCGCGTGGAGGGCACGTCCGAGCCGACGTCCGTCGTGGCCGCCCGGGTGCTCGCCGCGCGGCAGGCCGCCCGCGCCCGGCTGGCCGACACACCCTGGTCCACCAACGCCGAGATGCCGGGGCGGTTCCTGCGTGACCTGCTCCGGCCGCACCCCGGCCTGCTCACGCCGATCGAGCGGGCGATGACCGACGGGAAGCTGAGCCTGCGCGGGGTGGACCGGGTCCTACGGATCGCCTGGACCATCGCCGACCTCGCCGGGCGGGACGCGCCCACCGTGTCCGACGTCGGGAACGCGCTGCTGCTGCGCACGGGAGGCGACCGTGGCTGAGCCACTCTTCGAGCAGCCCCGTGCGCGGCTCCGGTTCGACCCGGCCGACCCGGTGCTGGCGCGGGCCGCGTGGAGCCGCATCGCCGAGCCGGGAGACCCGGTGGCGGGCGCGCTGGTGGAGCACCTCGGCCCTGTGGACGCGCTCGACTGGCTGCTTGACGCTGCCCGGGCGCCCGACCGGGCCGGCGACGTCCTCCGGCGGATCGGCGGGATGCCGGTTGCGGTCCAGGGTCCGGGTGGTCGCGCCGATGCCCCCGGCCACGTGCTCGGGGCGGTCGCCGAAGGGCCGGACACGTCCGGGACGCGCGCCGCCGGGCTGGTCGTCGCCGCCGTGCGGCGCTGGGCACCCCGGCTCGACCGGCTCGATCCCGAGGGCGAGCTCGTCGTGCTCGACCGGTACGGCGGCACCTTCCTGACGCCGGACCACCCGGGCTGGCCCACGTCGTTCGCGGGGCTCGGCTCCACCGCACCGCTGGCGCTCTGGGTGCGGGGTGATCCCGACCTGGCCGGGCTGGCGGCGCGCTCCGTGTCGCTGGTGGGCTCGCGTGCCTGCACCGGTTACGGCGTCCGCGTGACGCGGGACCTGGCGTGCGGGCTGGCCGACCGCGGGTTCACCGTGGTCTCCGGCGGCGCCCACGGGATCGACGCGGAGGCGCACCGAGGAGCCCTGGTCTCCGGGGCACGGACGGTGGCGTTCCTCGCGGGCGGGGTCGATCGGCTCTACCCTGCGAGCAACACCGACCTGCTGCGGCGGACCGCCGCGCAGGGCGCCGTGGTGAGCGAGGTGCCGCCGGGCTCCGTGCCGGGCAAGCAGCGGTTCCTCAAGCGCAACCGCCTGATCGCCGCGTTCACGGCGGGAACGGTGGTGGTCGAGGCGGCCCTGCGCTCCGGCGCGCTGTCCACGGCCAACCACGCTGTGTCGCTGCTGCGTCCGCTCGGGGCGGTGCCGGGGCCGGTCACGTCCATGGCCTCCAGCGGCTGCCACGAGCTGCTGCGCCGCGGCGCGGCCGTCTGCGTCACGGACGCCGCCGAGGCCGCCGAGCTCGTCGGGGACCTCGGCGAGACCGCGCCGCGACGGCAGGGCGAGACGCGGCCGGGCGACGACCTCGACGCGGCGGGCAAGGCGGTGCTGGACGCCCTACCGGTGCGCAAGCCGGCCCACGAGCGGTCGATCGCCCGCACCGCCGGGCTCGCGCTCGCCGACACGACCGGGGCGCTCGGGCTGCTGGAGCTGATGGGGCTGGCCGAGCAGCGGGACGGGGGCTGGCGCAGGCGGTGACCCAGGTGCGTCGGACCGCCTGCGGGGCCGCCTGGCCGGGCCGCCTGGCCGGGCTGCCTGGGCCGGGCTGCCTGGGCCGGGCCGGCGGCCCCAGCGACTCCGGGCGGCCAGTCAGGCGGTCGGGTCGAGCAGGAGCTTGCCGACGGTGCCACGTGAGCGCAGGGCCTCGTGCGCGCCGCGGGCGTCGGACAGCGGGTGCTCGCCGCCCGCGACAGCGCGGATCTCGCCGCTCCGGGCGAGATCGAACAGCTCGGACAGCGCCCGGGCGTAGAGGTTGCCGGGCAGCCGGAAGACGTGCGGCAGCCACATGCCCGCGACCGTGCTGCTGTGGCCGAGCAGGTTGCGCAGCTCGACGGGCCTGGGCTGCTCCCGGCCCGCCATGCCGTAGAAGACGAGCCGGCCGAAGGGCGCGAGCGCTGCCAGGCTCTGGTCGGTCGTGGTGCCGCCGACCATGTCGAGCACGATGTCGACGCGCCCTCCGTTGGCGTCGAGCAGCGCCGTCCTCATGTCGTCCGCGCGGGAGTCGACGGCGACATCCGCGCCGAGGCCGAGGGTCAGCATGCGCTTGTCGGTCGTGCTCGCCGTGGCGATGACCCGGCCGGCGCCCCAGGCCTTGGCCAGCTGCACGGCGATCGTACCGACGCCGCCCGCGGCCGCGTGCACCACCACGGACTCGCCCGGTTCGAGGTGTGCGCTCTTGCGCAGCAGGACCCAGGCGGTCGTGCCCTGCACCAGCATGGACAGCGCGGTGAGGTCGTCGACGTCGTCGGGCACGGGAAAGGTCATGGCGGCGTCGGCCACGGCCCGTTCGGCGTACCCGCCCCCGCCGGTCAGCAGTGCGGCGACCCGCCGTCCGTCCGGCGTGTGCCCGACGACCTCGCTCCCGGGGACGAACGGCAGCGTGGTCGGCGTCTGGTAGGAGTTCTCGACCTGGTGCGTGTCGGCGTAGTTGATGCCGATGCGCGACACCTCGATCAGCACCTGCCCCGGCCCCGCGGTCGGCTCCGGCACCTCGACGGTCCTGAGCATCTCGGGGCCACCGAACTCGGTCACCTGTACGGCACGCATCATCGCGGTCCTCCTGCACTCGTCCGGCTGCACTGTCCGACCGGCCAGTGTGGCAGAGCGACCCGAGGCGGCGACACACCGGGCGACGCACCCGGGCCGCGCAACGGCGGCGCGCCTGCTTCACCCCGTGGCGGTCCGGCTGCACACTGGCAAACGTGGACCTTACCGACCTGTCCGGCTTGCCTCGGCTGCCCGAGCAGTTGTCCGACGCCGTGTCCCGCTTCGCCAGCTACCTCCACGCGCAGCGCGGGCACTCCGCCCACACGCGGCGTGCCTACGTGGCGGACGTGACCGACCTGCTGCGGTACGCGATGCGGCACGGGAGCACGAGCCTCGACGAGATCGACCTGACGCTGCTGCGTGGGTGGCTCGCGTCCCAGTCCGACCGCGGGCTCGCGCGCGCCACGCTCGCCCGCCGCGGCGCCTCGGCCCGGGCGTTCCTGCGCTGGGCGCACCGCGCCGGTCTCGTTCCCGTCGACCCTTCGGCGCGGCTCGCGAGCCCCAAGGTGCCGCGCACGCTGCCCACGGTGCTCGACGTGGACGCGGCCGGCCGCCTGCTGGACGGCGCCAGGGCCGCCGCGGACGAGGCCGACGAGGCCTCCCGGCCGGCGGCCCTGCGGTCGTGGGTCGCCGCGGAGCTGCTGTACGGCGCGGGGATCCGCGTGGGCGAGCTGGTGTCGGTCGACGTGGGACACGTGGACGCGCGGGACCGGCTCGTGCGGGTGCTCGGCAAGGGCGGCAAGGAGCGGGTCGTCCCGTTCGGCATCCCGGCCGCGCGGTCCGTCGACGCCTGGCTGACCGACGGCCGGCCCGCGTTCATGACCGCCGCCACCGGCGACGCCTTCCTCGTGGGGGAGCGCGGCGGACGCTGGGGCCAGCGCCAGGTGCGCGAGGCCGTGCACCGGCTCGCCGCCCAGGCCGGCGTCGACGACGTCGCCCCGCACGCGCTGCGCCACTCCGCCGCGACGCACCTGCTGCAGGGCGGCTCCGACCTGCGTGCCGTGCAGGAGGTACTGGGTCACGCCAACCTCGCGACCACCCAGCGCTACACCCACGTGGACGCGGAGCGGCTGCGCAGTGTCTACGCCCAGGCGTTCCCGCGCGCCTGAGCCAGGGTCAACGCTCCGGGAGCAGGACGATCGGCGGGCGGTCCAGCAGGGACAGCGGATCGATGTAGCGCTCGCCCCGCCGTACGCCCCAGTGCACGCAGGACCGGGGCGCGCAGTGGTTCGGCGTCGCGCCCGGCTCGTCCGTGCCCTCGCTCCCCTCGACGACGCCGATCGCCGTCCCCGCAGCGACCGCGGTGCCGACCGGCACGGAGGCGGCCACGGGCTCCAGGCTGCTGCGCAGGCCGTCCGGGTGGGTAACCACCACGACCCCGCGTCGCGCGACCTGTCCCGCGAACGTCACCACACCCGGGCCGGGGGAGACCACGTGCGCACCGGGCGGCGCGGTCAGGTCGACGCCGCGATGCCCCGCGCCCCACTTCTCGGCGGGCGGGTCGAACAGGCGCTCCACGCCGGACGGCGGGTCCACGCCCGCGACGGGCGGCACGTAGCCGGTCCTGGGGTCCGCCGCACCGCCGCCCGCACCGCCGTCCGACGCACCAGGCGCGAGCCGGGCATCGAGACCCGCTCGGACGGCGATGTCCGGCCCGGAGCGCAGGGCGGCGGCCGGCGGGGGCGGCACCAGGGCGGCGAGCGCGACGGCGAGCAGCATGGACAGGAGCGCGGCGGTCGTCCACCGGTGGGCCGCACGGTGGGGAGCGCGAGGAGTCGTCATGCCCCGAGCATCACGCCGCGATCCCGTCGCCGTCGGCGTCGAGCGGTCCGCCTGTGCACGAACCCGTCCCGGACCCTCCTGTGGTCGCGCTCGTTCCCTGCTGCCACCGTCGCGAGGGTCTCCCGGGCGCGCTCACGAGCTGCGGAGAACGGCCCGGACGAGCCCTCACGCGGGGGCGTGCGACGTCACAGCCGGGGCGCTTCGTGCGGGTCCTCGCCGCGGGGGCCGGTCGGGTAGACTTCAACCCGCGACCGGCATGTGCTGCCCGTCCGGCAGACGTCCAGCTCCGCTGACTGCTTGCCTGGCAGGGAGAACACCTGGTCGACATCGCGCGTCACATCGAGTCGCGTCCGGCAGTGGTCCGCCCCTCGGGGGCGGCGTCGGGCACGACGTGGCGCCAGGGGCACCGTCAGGAGAGGGTGCCGCCAACCGAACCGTGGCCCGGGCCGTCAGTCCTGGTGCCACCTGAAATGCGTGCGGAACCCCGGGTCGATCCCGGACCGCACCGAAAGGACGTGTCATGGCCGTCGTGTCCATGCGCCAGCTCCTCGAGAGCGGTGTCCACTTCGGACACCAGACCCGCCGTTGGAACCCGAAGATGAAGCGCTTCATCTTCACGGAGCGCAACGGCATCTACATCGTCGACCTGCAGCAGTCGCTGCACTTCATCGACAGCGCCTACGACTTCGTCAAGGAGACGGTCGCCCACGGCGGCTCCATCCTCTTCGTCGGCACCAAGAAGCAGGCCCAGGAGCCGGTGGCCGAGCAGGCCGCCCGCGTCGGGATGCCCTACGTGAACCACCGCTGGCTCGGCGGCATGCTCACGAACTTCACCACCGTGCACAAGCGTCTCCAGCGCCTCAAGGAGCTCGAGGAGATCGACTTCGACGACGTGGCCGCCTCGGGCCTCACGAAGAAGGAGCTCCTGGTGCTGCGCCGCGAGAAGGACAAGCTCGCGCGCACCCTCGGCGGCATCCGTGACATGGCCAAGGTTCCCTCGGCCGTCTGGATCGTCGACACCAACAAGGAGCACCTCGCGGTGGACGAGGCCCGCAAGCTGGGCATCCCCGTCGTGGCGATCCTCGACACCAACTGCGACCCCGACATGGTCGACTACGCGATCCCGGGCAACGACGACGCGATCCGTTCCGTCACGCTGCTCACCCGCGTGATCGCGGACGCCGCCGCCGAGGGCCTCATGCAGCGCCACTCGGGTGGCAGCAAGACCGGTGCCGAGACCGAGCCCGCCGCTGAGCCGCTGGCCGAGTGGGAGCGCGAGCTCCTGGCCGGTGACACCACCGAGGCCACGGTCGAGTCCCCGGCCGCGACCGCCGAGGGCACCGTCGAGGAGGCGGCCGCCGAGGCCGCTGCCGCCGCCACCCCGGCCGCTCCCGCCGAGGTCGTGGAGGCCGCCGAGGCCGCCGAGGCTGCTCCGGCCGCCGCACCCGAGGCCGACACCGAGAAGTGACGCGTCGCGCTGACCGGGTCGACCTCGTGTCGGCCCGGTCGGCGCACCGTTCCTCGGGTCGCACGACCTCCCACGAACAACACGACTGCACGGAGGACCAGAACAATGGCGAACTACACCGCCGCTGACATCAAGGCGCTGCGTGAGCGGACCGGCGCCGGCATGCTCGACGTCAAGAAGGCCCTGGACGCGGCCGACGGCGACGCCGAGAAGGCCATCGAGATCATCCGGACCAAGGGCCTGGCCCGCGCCGCCAAGCGCGAGGGCAACGCCACGTCCGAGGGTCTCGTCGCCGTCAAGGTCGAGGACACCGCGGCCGGCCAGGTCGCCACCATGATCGAGCTGAACGCCGAGACGGACTTCGTCGTCAAGAACGAGAAGTTCATCTCGCTGGCCGAGGCCGTCCTGGAGGCCACCGCGGCCGCCGGTGCCGCCGACGAGGTCGCGGCTGCCGCCGCCCCCGCCGGTGAGGGCACCGTCGCCGAGCTCATCGCCGCACAGGGCGCCACGCTGGGCGAGAAGCTCGTCCTGCGCCGCGTCGCGCGCGTCGAGGGCCCGAAGGTCACGACCTACCTGCACAAGACGGCCAAGGACCTGCCGCCGTCGATCGGTGTCCTCGTCGTCACCGACGAGGCCGGCGAGGCCGTCGCCAAGGACATCGCGCAGCACGTCGCCGCGATGGCCCCGAAGTACCTCACGCGTGAGGACGTCCCGGCGGACGTCGTCGAGAAGGAGCGCGAGATCGCTCTGGAGACCTCGAAGAACGAGGGCAAGCCGGAGGCGGCGCTGCCCAAGATCGTCGAGGGTCGCCTGAACGGCTTCTTCAAGGAGGTCGTCCTGATCGACCAGCCGCTGGCGAAGGACCCGAAGACCACGGTCGGCAAGCACGTCGCCTCGGTGAACGGTGCCCTGACCGCGTTCGTGCGTTTCCGCGTCGGTTCCTGACGCAGCTCGTTCGGCCCGGTCCGCGCTTCGGCGCGGGCCGGGCCGACGCATACGCGGCCGGCTGCGTCCGACGGACGGCGCCGGCTCGCACGCCACGCTCCACCAGGAGCGGGGCACGGCTTCGATACTTTTGGTGTGGGGTAGAGCGGGGCGGGCTCCACTTCGCACCAGGGGTCTCGAGGTCGGCCCGGAGGCCTCTGCGTGGCGCAGAGGTGCGTCGCCCGCGAGTCGGGCGCAGTATTCCGGGAGGGCGGTGTCCCGGCAGTGACGATCGAAGGGTGACTGACCAGTGAGTGACGAGGCGACCCAGAACTTCGCGGTGGACGAGGAGGGCAAGCCGGCCCGGCGTGTGCTCCTGAAGCTGTCGGGTGAGGCGTTCGGCGGCGGGAGCGTGGGGCTGGACGCCGACGTCGTCCGCCGCATCGCGAAGGAGATCGGTGTGGCCGTGCGCGACGGCGTACAGGTGGCGATCGTCGTCGGTGGCGGGAACTTCTTCCGCGGTGCCGAGCTGAGCGTGGCCGGCATGGACCGCGCCCGCGCGGACTACATGGGCATGCTCGGCACGGTCATGAACTGCCTCGCCCTGCAGGACTTCCTGGAGCAGGCCGGCGTCAAGACGCGCGTGCAGACCGCCATCACGATGGGCCAGGTCGCCGAGCCGTACATCCCCCTGCGCGCGATCCGGCACCTGGAGAAGGGCCGCGTGGTCATCTTCGGTGCGGGCGCGGGCATGCCGTACTTCTCGACCGACACCGTGGCGGTGCAGCGCGCCCTGGAGACAGGCTGCGAGCAGGTCGTCATGGGCAAGAACGGGGTCGACGGCGTGTACGACTCCGACCCGCGCCGCAACCCGGACGCGAAGAAGCTGGACCACCTGACCTACACCGACGCCCTCGTGAACAGGCTCGGCGTCATGGACGACACGGCGCTGGCGATGTGCCGCGACAACGACGTCCAGATGCGGGTCTTCGGCATGGAGGGCGAGGGCAACGTCACCCGCGCGCTGGCCGGCGAGCCCATCGGCACGCTGATCACGACGCGCTGAACCGTGCGGCCCGGGCTGGCCGGGTAACGCGCGAACCTTTCGGTAGCCGGGCAAAGTGTCCGTAGAGTGGCCCCGGCACCACCCGTAGACCAACGACAGGAGCAGTGGTGATCGACGAGACCCTCCTCGAAGCCGAGGAAAAGATGGAGAAGGCGATCGAGGTCGCCAAGGAGGACTTCGCGGGCATCCGCACCGGCCGCGCCAACGCCGGCATGTTCAGCAAGATCACCGTCGACTACTACGGCGCGCCCACGCCGCTGCAGCAGCTCGCGTCCTTCAACATCCCGGACGCGCGGACCGTGCTGGTCGCGCCGTTCGACAAGAGCTCGGTGCCCGCCGTCGAGAAGGCGCTGCGCGACTCCGACCTGGGCGTGAACCCGGCGACGGACGGCAACGCCATCCGCATCGTGCTGCCCTCCCTGACGGAGGAGCGCCGCCGCGACTACGTCAAGCTTGCCAAGCAGAAGGCCGAGGACTCGCGGGTCTCGGTGCGCAACATCCGCCGCAAGGCGAAGGAGACGCTGGACCGCATCGTCAAGGACGGCGAGGCCGGCGAGGACGAGGTGGTGCGCGCGGAGAAGGAGCTGGACAAGCTGACCAAGAGCCACGTCGAGATCATCGACCAGCTGCTCTCCGGCAAGGAGAGCGAGCTGCTCGAGGTCTGATGCCCGCACCGCCTCGAGACACAACAGAGCGAGACAACGCGCACACTGCCGTGAGCCCCGAACCCGTACCCGCCGCGAAGAAGTCGCGTGCGGGCCGTAACCTGCCCGCCGCCATCCTCGTGGGCGTCGGCCTGCTCGGCATCGTCGGCGCGTCGCTGTACTGGCGACCCGAGCCGTTCGTCGCGTTCGTGGTCGTCCTGCTGTGGGCGGGGCTCTGGGAGCTGCGGCAGGCGTTCGCGCGCCGCGACCTGCGGCTGCCGATGGTCCCGCTGTTCGTCGGGACCGCCGGCATGATCGTCTCCGCCTACCGGGGCGGGCCGGAGGCGCTGTTCGTCGCCTTCGTGCTGACCGTGGCCGCGACCGTGGTGTGGCGGGCGCTCGACGGCTCCGGGCTCAGCGCGGTGCGGGACTCGGCGGCCGCGGTCTTCGCCGCGTCCTACCTCCCGTTCCTGGCCGGTTTCGTGGTCCTCATGCTGGCGCAGCCCGACGGCGAGATCCGCGTCGCGCTGTTCATCCTCCTGGCGGTCGCCAACGACACCGGCGGCTACATCGCCGGCGTCATGCTGGGCCGCCACCCGCTGGCGCCGACCGTGAGCCCCAAGAAGTCGTGGGAGGGCCTGGCCGGCTCGATCGTGCTGGCCACGGCGGTGGGTGTGATCGGGGCGGTGTACGGACTGGGCGAGAGCCCGATCCTCGGAATCGCGCTCGGCGTCATGACCGCCGTCACTGCCACGGTCGGCGATCTCGCCGAGTCGCTCCTCAAGCGTGACCTAGAATTGAAGGACATGGGCTCATTGCTCCCGGGGCACGGGGGCGTGCTGGACCGCCTCGACTCGCTGGTCATCACAGCGCCCTTCGTCTATCTCGTGCTCTCGGTGGTTGCCTGATGAAAACTCCCCTTGCCCAGCCTGTCGTGCGTCCGTCGGACGAGACCCCGGCGATCCCGCTGCAGATGGCGCCGAGGCGCCGCGGCAAGCCGCCGAGGCACTTCGCCGACCTCACGCCCGAGGAGCGCGTGGCGTCGGTGGTCGAGGCGGGGGAGCCCGCCTTCCGGGCCAAGCAGCTCGCCACGCACTACTTCACGCACTACACGAGCGACGCCGCGCAGATGACGGACCTCCCGGCGAAGTCCCGGGAGGCCCTCGCGGCCACGATGTTCCCCCAGCTCATCCGCCCCACGCGCAAGCTGGAGGCCGACGGCGGCACCACGGTCAAGACGCTGTGGCACCTGTTCGACGACGCCAAGGTCGAGTCGGTCCTCATGCGGTACCCGAACCGGACCACGCTGTGCGTCTCCAGCCAGGCCGGCTGCGGCATGGCCTGCCCGTTCTGCGCGACCGGCCAGCTCGGTCTCACGCGCAACCTGTCCACGGCGGAGATCCTGGAGCAGGTGCGCGCGGCGTTCCGCTCGCTGGCGGACGGCGAGATCCCCGGCGGCGTCACCCGGCTGAACAACCTGGTGTTCATGGGCATGGGCGAGCCGCTGGCCAACTACAAGGCGGTCATCGAGACGGTGCGCACGCTGGTGGCGCCGCAGCCCGAGGGGCTCGGCATGTCGGCCCGCAACATCACGGTCTCCACGGTGGGCCTGGTCCCGGCCATGCAGAAGCTGACCAAGGAGGGCATCCCGGTGACCCTCGCGCTGTCGCTGCACGCCCCCGACGACGACCTGCGCTCCGAGCTCGTGCCGATCAACACGCGCTGGAGCGTCGACGAGACGCTGGACGCCGCGCGGAACTACTTCGAGGTGACCGGGCGTCGCGTCTCCATCGAGTACGCCCTCATCAAGGACATGAACGACCACGCCTGGCGGGCCGACCTGCTGGGCGAGAAGCTCAACTCGCGCGGTCGCGGCTGGGTGCACGTGAACCCGATCCCGCTCAACCCGACCCCGGGCTCGATCTGGACCGCAAGCGACCGTGAGGTCGAGGACGAGTTTGTGGCACGATTGCGCGGGCACGGGATCCCGACCACGATCCGTGACACCCGCGGCAGCGACATCGACGGTGCCTGCGGGCAGCTGGCGGCTGAGGAGGACGACGAGTGAGTGGGATGTTCAACAGCGTTCCCAAGATGCGCACCGGGTACGACAAGGACGAGGTCGACGAGTTCTTCGAGCATGCCCGGCAGGCGTACGAGGGGCGCACGGCCGAACGGCTGACGAGTGCCGACATCCAGGCCTCGACGTTCGACCTGACGCGTGGCGGGTACAACACCCACGAGGTCGACGCGGCGCTCGACCGGCTCGAGGCGGCGTTCATCGCGCGGCAGCGTGCGGAGTACGCGTCGGCGCACGGTCAGCAGGCCTGGATGAACGCGCTCGCCGAGCGAGCGCGTTCGCTGTACGGGCGGCTCGGCCGGCCCGACGGCGAGAAGTTCGCGCCCGCCGACCGCGGTTCGCAGGGTTACGACAAGGACGACGTCGACGACCTGTGCGACCGGCTGATCGGCTACTTCGACCGGCAGGAGCCGCTGACGGCCGGCGACATCCGGTCGGCGACGTTCGGCCGGGCCCGTGGGCCGGAGGCCTACGACGAGGCCTCGGTCGACGCGTTCCTGAGCCGTGCGGTGGAGGTGCTGCTCGGGGTCGAGTGACCCCCGAGCCGCGGCACAGAGCCCGCGACCGCCGCTCTCCGACCTGTTCGCAGGTCAGACGACGGCGGTCGCGGGCTCTTGCGCCTCCCGCAGCAGCACCTCGTGCTGCGTCGCGGTCAGGAACCTGCGGATCGAGTCGCGGCTCCGCGTGAGGCAGTCGATGCGCGCCTGGACCCCCACCAGCTCCGTGGCGAGCTGCTGGGCCACCTCCCGCGGGCAGGTCGGGTCCTCGCGCTCCGCGGCGTCCTCCGCGTCGAGGAGGATCTTGACCAGTCGCGTGGGAATGCCGGCCTGGACCAGCCCGGCGACACGGGACACCCGCTCCACGTGCGCCTCCGTGTAGGTGCGGTAGCCGTTGGCCGCCCGGTCCGCCTCGAGCAGGTCCTGCTGCTCGTAGTACCTGATGAGACGGGTCGTGACCCCCGTCCGCGTGGCGAGCTCACCGATCCTCATGATCCACCTCCGGGCATGGCCTTGACATTGACACCAGTGTCAAACTTTAGCGTGGCTGGCATGGACACGACAGGCACCACCCCAGCCGCCCGGACCAGCACCGACACCGTTCCGGCGAACCTTCCGGCGACTCCGCCGGCCACCCCGTCGCCGAGCTCGGCCACCCCCGCACCGCCCGCCGACGGACTGCCTTGGCCGTCGCTGCTGGTGCTCGGCGCGGGCACGCTGTTCATGGTCACCGCCGAGATGCTGCCCACGGCGGTGCTCCAGCAGATGAGCACCGGACTCGGCGTCGCGGAGTCCAGCACCGGCCTGCTCGTCTCGATGTGGGCGGCCGTCGTCGTGGTGCTGAGCTTTCCGCTGGTGCGGCTCACGCGCCGGTGGGACCGCCGCGCGGTGATCGCCGGGGGACTGGCCGTGCTCGGGCTGTCGTCCGCGCTCACGGCGCTCGCCCCGACGTTCCAGGTGGCGGTCGGCGCGCGGGTGCTGGGTGCGGCCGCCGTCGGCCTGCTGTGGGCGACGACCAACGCGCACGTGGCCGACCTGGTCACCGACCGCCTGCTGGGCCGGGCCATCGCCGTCGTGCTCGGCGGGGCGACCCTCGGGATGGTGGTGGGCACGCCGCTGGCCCGGCTCGTGGCCGACGCCGCAGGCTGGCGCGCCGCGTTCTGGGCCCTCGCTGCCCTGAGCCTGCTGGCCGCGGTCGCGGTCCGGCTGGTCGTGGCCCGGGCGGCCGGCCCGGACGGTCCGGCCATCGCCGGAGCGGGGGGCGGGGTGGGCACCGTCGGCGCGCCGCGGCGCGGAACGGCGCGACTGCTGACCGTGACCGGCCTGGTCGCGCTGGTCCTCGTGGGCCACTACGGCGCGTACACGTACATCACCCGGCTGGCCGAGGCACCCGCGCAGTCGCTGCCGGGCGGGATGAGCACCCTGCTGCTGGTGTTCGGGCTCGCGTCGGCGATCGGCGTCGCGCTGGCGGGCCGACTCGGCGACCGGAGCGGCCCGGCGCTCGTGGTCAGCGTGGCCGCGACCGCGCTGACGGTGCTCGGTCTCGGGGCCGTGGACACCGGCCCCGTGGTCGGGATCGCCGTCGTCGTCGCGTGGGGCGTGGTCTCGGGCGCCATGCCGCCGTTCGCGCAGACGCTGATCCTGCGGCTGGCCGGGCCGGAGCGCCGCTCGTTCGCGGGGGCACTGATCCCGGTGCTGTTCAACGGCGGGATCGCCGTCGGGGCGGCGCTCGCCTCGTTCGTGGTGGCGGGGTCCGGGGTGGCGGCGGTGCCGCTGCTGGCGGCCGGGGTGGTCGGCGTGGCGGCGGTGGGCCTGGCGGTCTCGGTCCGCCGCGCCTGACCGCCCACCGCCACACGTCGGGGGCTTGGTCAGCAGGCCGGGGCCACCGGGCCGCTCGAACCCGTGTTGACGTACGCGTCCGAGATCCAGTTGCCCGGCCCGATCCGGTTCCACACGTCGGAGGTGCCGTAGTAGCCGGTCACCGTGGTTCCGGTGGCGGTGCACTCGATCACGACGTTCGCGTGGTTCCCGGCCTGCCCGACGGCGGCGTTGCCGGTGCCGGGCCCGGAACGGACCGTGAGCGGCCCGCCGCTGGTGCGCACGACGCCCTTGGGGCCGGAGCCGGTCCACAGGTAGGTGACGGTGGTCCAGGCGTTGTCGGTCAGCCCCAGGCCGTCCCAGAACGTGCCGTCCGCGAGGTCGATCCCGGCCGGGTTGGCCACCCGGCGACCGAAGCCGTCGAGCCCGCCGTTGTAGCCGTCCTGGTAGGCGGCCTGCGCCTGCGGCTTGCCCTGCGGCAGGTCTGCCCAGGACTGGCGCGTGCCGGACGCGTTCCAGTGGTCGTCGGTGGTGTTCCACGGGCCGACGTCCCACACCGGGGCGTACGCGCAGCGGCCCGTGCTCGCGGCGCAGACCCGCACCGAGTAGCTGCCCGAGTTGTTCGACGACAGCCCGCGCCGGGACGGCAGGGCGACGAAGTGGTCGCGCGACGTGATGACGTGCCCGTTGGCGGTGGTGCCGCCCACGAGGCCCTCGCGGGTCGCGTACACGGTGTACGCCCGCTCGCCCGACGTCGGCCGGGCCTCGACCTCCTGGAGGGAGCGGGACCGCGGGGTCTGGGGCGTGAGCGTCACCTCCCGCACGACCGGGCTGACGGCGCCGTCGCCCACGAGCGTGACGCGGGCCTGCACGGTCCGCGCTGCCACCGGCAGCGGTGTGCTGGCCGGGACCCACTCGGTCCAGGAGTCGGGACCCTCGTCGGCGTACCGGCCCCGGACGTCGACCAGCACGGAGGTGCCGGCCGGGGCCGACGCGTGGACGTCGGCCGTGACGCCGCTCGCGGGGGAGTCGAGCTCCACCGGCTCGGCGACGAGCTGGCCGGACGCCTCGCGGTCCGCGGTCGAGCCGGGACCGGCGCCGGACTCGACGCTCGTCGTGCCTTCGGCGTCCGCCCCGTCCGCGGCTCCGCTCCCGGCGTCCGTCGCTCCGCTCCCGGCGTCCGTCGCTCCGCTCCCGGCGCCCGCGGCGCCGCCCGCCGCCCCGGCCGAGCCCGCCGTGTCGAGCCGCAGCCCCTCGCCGGAGGTGCGCACCCCGGCGTCGTCCGCGCCGACGTCGGCGAGGTCGACGGACCACGCGCGGGCGGCGTCGCCCCCGGACCCGGTACCCGGGGTGACGGCGGCGATGGCCGTGCCCGAGACGATCAGGAGGGCGCAGGTGGTGGCCGCCAGGAGCGCGGCGCGGCGTCGGGGACTGCGTACCTGGATCAGCATGTGCTGAATGTAGGCGAAGGACTATTTCACCCGCGAGGGGAAACGGGTGAAATCTCGGTCGATCGGAAACCTGTCCGGCGGCGGAGTGTCCCGCACCCGTCGGGCGCCCGGGACACCGCCCGCGTGAGGCATGATCGGAGGAGCACCCAGCGGTGGCACCGGAATGGCGGTGACCCCAGACCAGCAAGGAGAACGACGTGTCCGAGTTCCTGGCCGACAAGCCCGGCAAGTACGACCTCGACGGCGACGGCATCCCGGACGTCGAGGTCGCAGACACCGACGGCGACGGCGTGGTGGACGCCCAGTACGAGGACTACGACGGCGACGGCGTGCCCGACGTCGAGCTGCACGACACGGACGGCGACGGCGTGCCCGACGTCGTGGTGGAGACCGCCGGCGGCACGTCGACGATCTCGGTGGACACCGACGGCGACGGCGTCGACGAGCCCGTGGACTCGTTCCCGGCCTGACCCCCGCCGTCGGCCCGGCGCACCTCTACCGGGCCGCGGCCGGGCGGCCGTAGACCAGCCGGCGCAGCAGCACCTCGGCCGGGCCGCGACGGCCCGCGCGTTCCTGCCAGACGGCGAACGCGACCGTGAGTCCCCACACGACCACGGCGAACAGCAGCATGCTCCACGAGGTCAGGTACTGGCCCAGCCCGAGGCCCCACGCGGCCAGGACCGGCGCGCACATCACGGACTGCAGCAGGTAGGACGTCAGCGACCGCTTGCCGACCGCCTGCACGGCACCCGCGAACGGCCCGTCGGTGAGGAAGAGGTTGCGCGACGGCGTCCCGGTCCGCCGCTGGGCGACGCGGTGCCCGATCAGGCCGAACAACGCGACGTAGCCCAGCCCGCCGAAGAACCCGGTGAGGAACTGGACCGGGTAGAACACCCACGCGGCGTGGTCGGGCACGTCGATGGCGCCCACGTGGTCGAGCGCGGAGGGCAGCGGCCCGAGCCAGCCGACGGTGATGCCGATGACGGCGACCCGCCGCAGCAGGGTCAGGTGCTCGCCCGGGTGCTCCAGGATGCGGCGGCGTCCGGCCCAGAACGCGAGCAGGAGCATCATCGGGACCACCAGGACGAGCAGGCCCTGGAGGAACGTCCCGAGCGTCCAGTAGGTCAGCCGCTCGCCGATCGAGGCGAGGTACGACGTCGTGGCCATCGACTCGCTCGACGGCGCGAGGTCGGCGGCGATGCTGCGGGCCGTCGGGTCGTCCGCGGGAAGCTGCGCCACGAACCAGGCACCGACCACGGCGAAGGCCGTGCCGACGGTCAGCAGGACGCCGAACACCGACGTCCAGACGAGCAGCGTGCGGTCCTTGACCTGGAAGAACAGCCACACCATGAGCAGGCCCGCCAGGCCGTAGGCCCCGAGCACGTCGCCCATCCAGAGCAGCGCCGCGTGCACGAACCCGAACGCGAGCAGCAGCCAGTTGCGCCGCTGGAGGAGCTTGCGGGCCGCTCGCTCCGGGGTGCCCGAGGCCACCTGCCGGTTGTAGAGCTGCATCATGCCGTAACCGAACAGGAACGCGAACATGGGGTAGGTCCGCAGGTCCACGAGGACGATGATCAGGAAGTCGGCGACCTTGTCGACCGGGGACCCGTCCACCGGGTGCGACGCACCCGCGCTCATCGTGCTGCCCCACAGGTAGTACGGCGTGTTCGCGACGGCGATGAGCAGGAGCATGAAGCCCCGCGCCAGATCGGGTGCGGGCGAACGTTCGGCGGCCTGGACTGGTCCTCGGGTGAGGGCTGCGGTCGTCATGCACCCATCTCAGCAGCCCGGGGCCGGGTCCGCGAGGAAAGCGCTAGGCCGCGGGCTCGCCCAGCCGGGCCCGCTCCTCCTCGACGATCCGGCGCGCCACCTCCGCGTCCGCGACGTCCGGCGCCCCGGGCGTCGCGGCCACGGTGGCGCGCCCGGCGTACTCCGCGAACAGCTCGGCCTTGGTGCCGAGGATGTCCAGGAGCCGCTCGTCCACGCTGTCCTCGATGAGCAGCCGGTGCACCTGCACGGTACGGACCTGGCCCATCCGGTGCGCGCGGGCGATGGCCTGCGCCTCCACCGTCGGCTTGACCTGGGGCTCGCACAGGATCACCACCGACGCGGCCTGGATGTTGAGCCCCACGCCGCCGGCCTCGATCTGGCTCACCAGCACCCTGGGCTCCGCCGCCTGCGTGAACTCGTCGACCAGCTCCTGGCGGCGGGCCGCCGGCACGGATCCGGTGATGGGTCCGACGGCGAGCGGGCCCAGCTCGGCGAGCACCCGCTCGATGACGTCGCGGAAGTAGGAGAAGACCACCACCTTGCGCTTGTTCTCCACCGCCTCGTCGACGATCTCGCGAAGCCGGACCAGCTTCGCCGTCGGCTCGGGGGCCTCGACGAACGCGGCCCGGCGCATGTCCGCGAACGAACGCTTGAGCACGGCGTGGCGGTAGGCGGCGCCGTCGTGCTTGCCGAACCGCTCCCACTCGTCCACCTGGACCAGCTCGGGCAGCTCGGTGAGCACGTCCTCCTGGTTGCGCCGCAGGTACACCGTCGCGACCGACCGGCGGAAGGCCGCGGCGCCCGCGAGGCCCGCCGCCGGGTCGATGTCGTCGGCGACCTCGGGCTTGAGGTAGCCCACCAGGCTGCGGAACTCGTCCACGGTGTTCTCCATGGGCGTGCCAGACATGAACAGCACGCGCTCGGCCGCGCGGGCCCAGTCCGCCGTGCGCTCGGAGCGCTGCGCCTCCGGGTTCTTCACGTAGTGCGCCTCGTCCACCACCAGCAGGGCGGGGCGCGGCAGGTCGCCGGCCCGCAGGTGGCCGAGCTGGGGGAAGGTGGCGACGCCGACGCCGCCGTCGGCCGCCCACTCCTTGATGCCCGCCTCGCGGTCGTCGCCGTGCAGCACGCGGACCGAGAGCTTCGAGTGCGCCGCGACCTCGCGGGCCCAGTTCGCCGCGACGCTCGCCGGACACACCACGAGGAAGTGCGTGCCCCCCTTCGCGGCGAGGTGGGCCATCACCGCGATGGCCTGGACGGTCTTGCCCAGGCCCATCTCGTCGCCGAGGATCGTGCGCCGCTGGGCGAGCGCGTACCGGGCGCCGAACGCCTGGTAGCTGCGCAGCGAGACCGTCAGCAGCGAGGTGTCCAGGTCCTGCGCCGCGACCTCGCCCACGACGTCCTCGGGCAGGAAGCCCTCGGCGGCGGCCACATCGATGCCGAGGTCGACCAGGTCGCCCAGCGCCGTGATGTAGGCGGCGGCCCGCGCCTCGTAGTCGCTCCAGACGTCGGCGTCGGACGTGCTGGTCAGCACCTCGTCCAGCCGGCGCAGGTCGTCGGTGATCCCCGAGGCGTCGAGGTCGTCGGCCAGCGTGCGCAGGTCGGTCAGCGCGGCGTCGGCGCGGTCGGTGCGCGCACGGCCGGCGAAGAACCGCCGCACGAACGTGGCGCGCAGGGCACCCGCCTCGGCCAGGCGGGCGAGCTCCCGCACGTCGACGTCGAGCCGGTCCTGCCAGGTCTCGAAGAAGCGCTGGACGTGCAGGTGGTCGTGCAGCGCGCGCACCAGGCGCGTGGCGAGCGGGTCGGCGGGGGCGTGGTCCAGCCGGAAGGCGAGCCCGGCGTCCACGGCGCTGAAGACCTGCTGGGCCGCCGCGCGCAGCGCCTCCGCCGTGCGGGCACCGACGCCCGGGATCGCCGTGAGCTCCTCCGGGGCGGCCGCCCGCACCTGGCCGACGGTGCGGAACCCCGCCTGCTCCACGGGGCCGAGGCGCAGGCGGCCCGTGCCCACCTCGCGGATCCGGTCGAGGGGCACCTCGGACAGCTCGTCCAGCACGCGCGCGTCGCGTGCCGCGCGGTAGGCCGCGCGCACGCGTGCGGGGGCGCCGCGGCGCTGGCTGAGGGTACGGGAGCCCAGGTCGTGGCGGGTTCCGGCGTGCTCGAGCAGGTCGCGGGCGTCACCGCGGGACCAGGTCTTCATGGCCGACGACGGTACTGCGTGCGGGTCGTCCCGAGGGCCCCGACGCGCGCGGTGGACCGACGTTTCTTACATACCGGACCGAACACCCATTCTGGTAGTTTCGTCGCACCAAAAACAGGAGGAACGAGTGAGCACGGACGCACTGCCGGAGCAGGCAGAGGTGGCGCAGGCCGCCGCGACAGGGGAGCCGGCACCGGGGACGTCGCCGCAGGCGGCGTCGGACGTCGCGGAGCGCGACGCGAGCCCGCAGCCGGCCGCGAGCCCGGCTCCGGTCGCAGGGGCGGAGCCGGCCGCCGCGCCGGGGCAGGACGGTGAGCCGGAGCGCGCGGACAACATCGAGACGCGCGCGGCTGCCCGGCTGCACCAGCTGGTGGCCTCGGGCGCGGAGAAGCTGCCCGGCGAGGCCGGCAGCACGGTGTCGCGGCTGGCCGTGGCGCTGCTGTCGTTCGGCAGCCAGGCGGCGGCCAAGGACCAGGAGAAGTCGACCTCGGCACTCGTCGGCGAGGCCGTGGGCCTCTTCAAGAGCCTGGACGACGACGACCCGGGCAAGCAGCGGGTCGCCCTGGAGCACGCGCTGGAGACGGTGACGACGTCGGCGCTCGGCGGCAAGGAGCGCTCGCAGGTGCTGGAGGTCGCCGAGGAGGCGATGGGCCTGTGGGCCAAGCTGCGCGGGACGTCGTCCGACCTCGCCAAGTCCGACGCCGCCACCTCGATGCGCTCGCTCACGAGCGCGCTGCGCAAGGAGGGCCGTGACGACGAGGCCGACGAGGCCGAGACGGAGGCCAAGCGCCTGGAGTCCTGACCCGGACCCCGCTTCGTTGAGTGCTGGATATTCGCCCTTTTCTGTGTGCCAGACGGGCGAATATCCAGCACTCAATTTTTTGGACTCAGGGGGTGCAGGCCGGGGTGTCCGTGAGGGTCACGCCCTCCGGCATGTCCGCAGCCGTCGGCGCGCGGCCCGCCATGGCGCAGGCCCGGGCGATCATCTGGTCGTCCGAGAAGGTCCATCCCGTGGTGACGCCGTGGTCCTGGACCACCAGGAGCTGGCCGTCGCCGGCGTACACGTCGCTCGGCGCGACGGTGCCGCCCGGCGCGTAGAGGCGGGTCGCGAGCGCACCGACCTTCTGGCCGGTGCCGATGTCGAAGAACGCCAGCGCCGAGCCCTGGTCGCGGGCCACGAGGTCCGGCCCGGGCAGCACCGCCAGCACGTCGCCGTAGGTGCCGATGAGGTCGAGGCTCTCGGGGTCGCCCGGCCCGGAGACCGTACGCAGGCGCACCTTCGAGTCCAGACCCAGCGTGACGAGCTGCTCGGGCAGCGCGGTGTCCTCGGGGCTGCTGCGCTCGCCGATCACGTGCACCTGGTCCACGCTGCTGCCGCGCACCGTCCAGACGTCGCTCTCGCCGCGGGCCGCGGCCTCCAGGTCGGCCACCCGGAGCGAGAAGTCACGGGGTGCGACGGCGACGCTGCTCCCGTCGTCGGCGACCGCCACGCGGCCGGGTTCCGCCCACTGGGACGCGAGCCGCGGCGTGCTGCCGATCGGCCCGGGCACGTACAGCGCCCGCTCCTGGAGCCCGACGTCGAGCAGGTGCAGCCCGGAGCACGCATCGACCAGCACGATGTCGTCCCGCGTGCGCTGGGCGCTCACGATCGTGGCGCAGGCCGGGGCGCCCCCGTCCAGGCCTGGCGCGACGAGGTCGCGGAACCCGGCCTCGTACCCCGCGGTCGTGCCGCCCTGGGTCCGGTAGGCGTCGCCGTCGGGGGTCACGAGCAGGAGCCTGCTCTCGTCGAGCCAGACCGGCAGCAGCGGGCGCCCGGCGTCCGGGCTGCCCGCAGGTAGGTCCACCGTGCCGAGGCCGTGGATCATGACGGTGCCGTCCGACCAGGACGCCGCGGTGCTGGCCGGCTGCGTGGGCCCGGCCCGGTACGTGGCCAGGACGGCGGTCGGCCCACCGGGGTGCGCCGCGCCCGCCGCCGCGCCCGCCGCGCTCGGCAGGGGCACGTCCCCGTGGGTGTCAGCGGTGCTCCACAGCGCGATCCGACCGTCCGACGCCGCCGCGACCCGGTCGACCCCGACCAGGACGGGCGACCCGGGCCGTCGGACGCCCGACAGGTGCCAGGTGCGGTGTACGTCGGTACCGGCGCCGATCTCGCACGCCACCAGCCCGTCGTCCGTGGCGACCAGCGTGCGCGTGGTGGCGTCGTCGATCGCCACCACCTCGGGGTTCGACCAGACGCGCGGGACCGGGCAGTCCGCCGTCCGCACGGAGCCGTCCGCCCAGTGGTGCAGGGTCACGGTGGTGGCGTCGCCGTCGGAGCTCAGCGTCGCCCAGTCCCGGAGGGACGGCGACGGCACGCCGCCCTCGGGCAGCTCCACGGGCCCGGCTCCGGTCAGCTCCAGGGAGTCGAGGCTGCGGATCTCCAGGGTCCCGGCAGTCGCGTCGGCCACGGCGAGGGTGCGGCTGGAGCCGACGGCGAGGGAGGTGACCGCCAGGTCCGTCTCCGCCTTGGTGCGGAACGCCAGCCGCTGCTCGTGCGGGCGCCGGGGACCGTCGTCGGACTCCAGGACGGCGAGGTCGCGCCCGGCCAGGTTGACGCTGCCGATCCGGTTCCGTCCCGTCGCGGCGTCCTGCCACGCGATGAGCAGGGTGCCGCCGTCGGGCGTGACGGCCACCGCCGTCGTGCCCGGCAGGTCGAGGTGCGTCTGCCGGCTGGTGCTCCCGGCGGGCAGCGGCCCGAACCGGCCCACGGTCACGCCCAGGTCATCGACCGCGGCGACCACCGAGCCGTCGGCGCTGCCGGCCACGACGGGGCCGGTGCGCCCGGACCCGCCCCCGGACCCGCTCACCGCGCCGAAGGGGGTGCGGTCGCCGCGCAGCACCGTGGGGGCACCGTCGTCGGGGTTCCAGCGCACCAGGTCGCCGGTCTCGGTCCGGCCGACGACGCCGGTGCCGGTCGGCGCGACGTCCGCCAGCCCGGTCTCCTCGGGCACGTCGACGGTGCGCAGCAGGTAGGGGTCGGCCGGCTCGTTGGCCGTCACCGCGTTGAACAGCGCCGTCCTCGTCTGCCCGTCCCGCAGCCGCCGCACCGCCTCGACCGCCAGGAGCTGCGCCGTGGCGGGATCGTCCTGCTGCACCACGTGCGACGTCGCGCCCAGGAGGTGGGCGGCGTTGGCGTTCACCGCGTCGTTCGCGCGGTCCGCCTCCCGCTCCGCGAACGCGAACGCACCGACGGACAGGGCGAGCATGACCCCCAGGGCCATGTTCACCAGGCGGTTGCGCATCCCGGCCGAGCTCTGCCGGGCGATGTGGGCGCTGAGGATCTCCTCGGTGCTGACGTCGGGGCCGCGCAGCGGGGCGACCAGCTCCGCGAGCACCCCCGCCAGGTCCTGGTGGTGCCGCCAGCGCCGGCGCTGTCGCAGCCTCGTCAGGTCGGTCCACTTGGGCTCGTGGTCGATCCGCTCGACCAGCGGGGCCGGCAGCGCCGTGGTGCTGATCGCGTCGATCTCGTTCGCCGTCTGGTCCCAGACGATCTTGCCGCTGGTCAGCGCCACCAGCAGGGTCTCCGGGCCGCGGTGGTCGAGCCACCAGGCGACCTCCTTGGCCACGTACTTCGAGCTGGCGGCGCCCTCCGAGGCGAACAGGATCAGGTAGTCGGACCGTTCGAGCTTGCGCTCGATCGCGTCCCACAGGCTCGGGTTGTTCGCCAGGCCGGTCCGGTCCAGGAAGACGTTCAGGTCCGGCACGCCGTCGCGCTTGTCGAAGTCGAGGAGCTGCGCGTGGAACTCGGGGGCGAACTCGCCGTCGGAGTCCCGGCTGTACGACAGGAAGGCGTCGTACCCGTCGGTCCGTGGCGCCGCGTGCGCACGGTTGGTCGTGAGCAGGGAGCGGACAATCCGGTCGGTCATCCTGCTCCCGCAGCCTTTCCTCGGCGAATGTGTGCGGACCGGGAGAAACATACCCCTGGTGTGTAGTGTCGCCGCAGGTCATGACGGTAGTCACCTTCGTGGTGAAATGCACGGTTAGGAATGGATCGTGCGATCCGACGAGGAAGGTCTGAGATGGCTCCTGAGCTGGTCGTCCCCCGCGACGGGCCACGGCGCCTGCGCGTGCGCCGGTCCTGGGTCCGCGCCGGCTTCACGGCGCTGTTCGGCGTCGCGTTCGGCCTGGGCCTGTGGGGCTTCTGGCTCTACCGCACCTCGCCCGACTTCGAGTGGGGCACCAGCGCCTGGGACCTCGTCTACTACTCCGTCCAGCTCTTCGTGCTCGGCGCCGAGGCCACGAACCAGGGCGGCGACCTGCCTTGGCAGCTCCAGGCCGCCCGCTTCCTCGCCCCGGTCGCCACCGGCTACGCCGTCTTCGAGGCGGTGCGGTCGCTGTTCGCCGACCAGTTCGTGCTCATGCGCACCCGCCGGATGCGGGGGCACGCGATCGTCGTCGGCCGCACACCCGTGGCGGACCTCATCGCCGAGGCGCTCGCGGCCCGCGGCGCCGTCGTCGCCCGCACCGCGACCGGCGACGCCGAGTCCCTGCGCAACGCGGGCATGTCCGGCGCCGCCGTCCTCTACGCCTGCGAGGCCGAGGACGACGAGCCCGGCGTCAACGTGCTCACCGTGGCCGTGGCCAACCGCGCGGACCGGGCCGCCGACCTGCCCGGCCTGCGCCTGAACGCCCACGTCAGCGATCCGGAGCTCGCGCTCGCCCTGCAGGCCCGGCACCTGAGCCACCCGCAGCCGGGCGTGGACTTCTTCACGCTGGGCGAGCTCGTCGCCCGCTCCCTGGTCCGGCGCGACCGGGTCCTCGCGCGGGGCGCCGCGCCGCACATCTCCGTCGTCGGGCACGGCACGTTCGGCCGGGCGCTGGTCGTGGCGTTCGCGCGCCTGCGCAGCGTCGAGATCGCCAACGGCGGCGAACCGCTCACCGTGACCCTGGTCGGGCCGGGCGCGTGGGAGGCCGCCGAGGCGCTGCGCGCCCGCTGGCCCAGCGTTCGAGCGGCATGCCAGCTCGTCCCCGTGGACACGTTCGCCGAGGTCCGCGCGGTCGGCAGCCCCCAGCGCGTCTACGTGTGCCACGACGACGACGGCGACGCGCTCCGGGAGGCGCTGCACGACAGCGAGCTCTGGCGCGCGAGCGAGGGCGCCGTCGTGCTCCGCCTCAACCGGCTCGCCGGGCTGGGCGGGCTCTTCGGCGCCCACGACGGCGCCATCCTCGACGACCTGGCCGGCCGCCTCGACATCGTCGAGCCCGGGACGCTCCTGCGCCGGGCCACAGCGCCCGGCGCCCTGGTGCACGACGACGTCTACGACCTGATGGCCGTGTCCGCCCACCTCACCTACCTGCGCAACCAGCGCGCCCGCGGCGTCGCGTGGCAGAGCACGCCCGCGATGGTCTCCTGGTCCGAGCTGTCCGAGGACCTGCGGGCCGCGAACCGGGCGCAGGTGCGCGCCATCCCTGACCGGTTGCGGCAGATGGGCTGCACCGTCGTCCCGGCGGGCGACGCCGAGCACGGCCGGATCCCGGAGCCGGTGGTGGACGCACGGGCCGTGGACGAGCACGACCGCTGGATGGCCGAGAAGGTCGCCGCCGGCTGGACCTACGGGTCCGAGCGCGACGACGCCCGCCGCCTGCACCCCGACCTGCGGCCCTGGGCCGACCTCTCCGAGCCCGACCGGGAGAAGGACCGCGCCGCGATCCGCGCCATCCCGGTGATCCTGGCCGACTTCGGCCTGCGGGTGGTCCCGCTCGACGACGACGCCGGCTGGGAGGCCGCGGACGCCCCCGTACCCGACCCGCGGGGCGTGGTCCGGGGCTGGCGGATGTTCGGCCGGGGCCGTGCGGAGCAGCCGGGCGAGGGCTGACGTCGGCCGGGCCTGTCCGGGCTGACAGGATGGGCCCATGCGAAGCGTCACCCTTCTCGGCTCCACCGGTTCCATCGGCACGCAGGCCGTCGACGTCATCGGGCGCAACCCCGACCGGTTCCGTGTCGACGCGCTGTCCGCGGGCGGCTCGGACCTACCCCTGCTCGCCCGGCAGGCGGCCACGCTCGGCGTCCGCGCCGTCGCGGTGGCTGACGCCGCCGCGCGCCCCGCGCTGACCACCCTGCTGAGCGAGGCCGGCGCCGACGGCGTCGAGGTGCTTGCCGGGCCCGAGGCCGCCACCGAGCTGGCCGGCCGGGGGAGCGACGTGGTGCTCAACGGCATCACCGGGTCCGTCGGGCTGCGCCCCACCCTCGCCGCGCTGGGCGCCGGCTCGACGCTGGCGCTCGCGAACAAGGAGTCGCTCGTGGTGGGCGGCGCGCTGGTCAAGGCCGCCGTGCGGCACGAAGGCCAGATCGTGCCGGTCGACTCGGAGCACTCCGCGATCGCGCAGTCGCTGCGCTCGGGCACCCCCGCCGAGGTCCGCAAGCTCGTGGTGACCGCGAGCGGCGGGCCGTTCCGCGGCCGTTCGCGGGCCGAGCTGCGCGACGTGACGCCCGCCCAGGCCCTGCGGCACCCCAACTTCGCGATGGGCCGCGTGGTCACCACCAACTCCGCGACCCTGGTCAACAAGGGTCTGGAGGTCATCGAGGCGCACCTGCTGTTCGACCTGCCGTTCAGCGCCATCGACGTGGTGGTGCACCCGCAGCAGATGATCCACTCCATGGTCGAGTTCGTCGACGGCTCCACCATCGCGCAGGCCGGGCCGCCGCGGATGCTCGTGCCGATCGCGCTCGGCCTGTCGTGGCCGGACCGGCTGCCCGACGTCGACGTCGGCATCGACTGGACGCAGGCCGCGAGCTGGGAGTTCCTGCCCCTGGACGACGACGCCTTCCCCGCCGTCCGCCTGGCGCGGCAGGTGGGCGAGGCCGGCGGGACGCACCCCGCCGTCTACAACGCCGCGAACGAGGTGTGCGTGGACGCCTTCCACGACGGCACCATCGGGTTCCTCGACATCGTCGACACCGTGGCCGCCGTGGTGGAGGCGCACACTTCGACCGAGGCCGGCGACGCGGGGTCGGTCGAGGGCGTGCTGGAGGCCGACGCCTGGGCCCGGGCCCGGGCGGCGGAGTTCCTCAAGTCGGCATAGCGGACCCAACTCGCTGACTCGCCCGGCCGGTTTGGCCGAGTCAGTCGGTTGGTCGGACCAGCCGACTGACTCGGCATCCTCCGGCGGGCGAGTCAGTCGGTTGGTCGGGCGAGTCGGATCGCCGGTGCGCGGGTCGCGAATCCGTGGTCGACCGGGCCGTGTCCCTGCCACGGTCCTGATGCCGTCCCCGTTCCGCCCACGACGAGGGCGTCCGCCGCGCGCAGGGCCCCGGTCAGGTACTCCTTGGCGGCCCGGACGGCGGGCTCCCACCCGTCGTGCACGGGGCGCAGGACGGCGCAGGCCGAGCTGAGCGTGCAGCCCGTGCCGTGGGTGTTCCGCGTGGGGATCCGGGGTGCGACCAGGGCGACGACGCCGTCCCCGCCGACACCGTCCCCGCCCACACCGGGGCCCGCGAGGTGGTCGACGGACTCCGCCGAGTCGAGATGCCCGCCCTTGACCAGGGCGAACCCCGTGCCGAGCGCCCGCAGCGCCCGCGCCTGGTCGGCCGCCTCGCCGCCGTCCCGGGCCGGCTCGGTGCCCAGCAGCACGGCGGCCTCGGGCAGGTTCGGCGTCACCAGGTCGGCCAGGGGGAGCAGCTCGTCGCGGAGCACCGCCTCGGCGTCGGGCGCGAGCAGCCGGTCGCCCGACGTCGCGACCATCACCGGGTCGAGCACCACGAACGGCGCGCGTCCCGCGGCCCGCAGGTCGCGCAGAACCGCGGCGACCGCCCGGGCGACGGCGGCGTCCGTGGTCATGCCGATCTTGACCGCGTCCACGGCGACGTCGGCGAACAGCGTGTCGAGCTGCGCGCGGACCATGTCGGCGGGCACCGGGTGCACTCGGGTCACCCCGGTCGTGGACTGCGCCGTCAGACCCGTCAGTACCGCGCAGCCGTAGCCGCCGAGCGCCGCGAACGTCTTCAGGTCGGCCTGGATCCCGGCGCCGCCGGACGGATCCGACCCCGCGATCGTCAGCGCCACGACGGGGTGGCCGGGCGGGCGGACGCGCGGGGCGGCGTCGTCGCGAGCGGCGGCTGCGGCGGGACGCGCCTCGGTGGGGCGGCCGACGTCGGCGACCTGCGCCGCGTCCCGTGCGGGCGCGCTCACGAGGAGCGACCCGTCGTGGCGCGCGAGCGCGCGCCGGAGCGACCCTCGGCCCGCGCCGTCGCCCAGGCCAGCGCGATCTCCCGGGCCGCTCCGGCCGGGTCCGGCCTGCCGCAGACGGCGGAGACGACGGCGCTGCCGGTCGCACCGGCGCCGTGCAGCGCGGCGACGTCGTCCGCCCGCAGCCCGCCGATCGCCACGCACGGCAGCGACGCGGCGGCCGTGACGACGCTCAGCCGGGCGAACCCGATCGCCGGCCGGGCGTCGGTCTTGGTCAGGGTGGGCCGCACCGGGCCCACGCCGAGCAGGTCGACGGTGCCGGGCGGCAGCTCGGCGACGGCCCGCGCCTCGTCCGGCGTGCTGACGCTCAGCCCGAGGTGCCGCTCCGGGCCGAGCAGCCGTCGCGCCGAGACGGGGTCGAGGTCACGCTGGCCCACGTGGGCGCCGTCGGCGTCGACCGCGAGCGCCACGTCGACCCGGTCGTCGACCACGAGCGGTACCCCCAGCGGCCGCAGCAGGGCGACCAGGGCGCGGCCGAGGTCCACCAGCTCGCGGGTGGTGGCGTCCGGGTCCCGGAGCTGGACGGCGGTCACGCCGCCGTCGACCGCCGCGCCCACGGTGGCGACGACCCCGGCGGGGCCGCCGCACTGCTGGGTGTCGGTGACGAGGTAGACGGACGGGTCGAGGCGGATCCGGGCGCTCATGCCTCGGCTCGCGCGGGCTCGCGCCCGGCCGCGGTGGCGGGCTCGTCCACGAGGCGGGCGCCGAGACCGACGGCCTCGGCGTCGACGTCGAACACGCGGTCGACCAGCTCGACGGCGAAGCTGCCGGGCGTGGTCGACGTGGTGCGGTCGGCGGCGACACACAGCCAGGCCGTCGCGGTGGTCGCGGCGAGCAGGCGGTCCTCGGTGGCGGCGGCACACGCGGCGACCAGCGCGCCGAGCGAGCACCCGACGCCGGTCACGCGCGTCATCAGGGACGTGCCCGCCTGGACGCGCACCACCCGCTCGCCGTCGGTGATCAGGTCGGACGCGCCGCTGACGGCGATCACGGCGCCGGAGGCCCGGGCCAGGCCGAGCGCGACGTCCCGCACGCCGTCGGGCGTGTCGAGGGAGTCGACGCCGCGGCCGCCCGCGCCGCCGGCGAGCGCCTGGATCTCGGACGCGTTGCCGCGGACGACGGCGGGGCCACGCGCGAAGAGCTCGGCCGCGAGGCGGGTGCGCAGCGGCAGCGCGCCGATGGCCACGGGGTCGAGCACCCAGGGCACGCCTGCGGCGGTGGCGCCGTCGACGGCGGCGCGCATGCCGTCGGCCTGGCCGCCCTCGACGGTGCCGAGGTTGATCAGCAGGCCGCCGGCGACGCCGGCCAGGACCGGTGCCTCCTCGGGGTCGGCGACCATGGCCGGTGCCGCGCCGGCGGCGAGCAGCACGTTGGCCGTGAAGTTGGTGACCACGACGTTGGTGACGCAGTGCACCAGGGGTGCGGTGGCACGCACCGCGGTGACGACCGACGCGACGGCGTCGGGCAGGACGGAGCCCATGAGGCGTTCCCTTCGCTAGCACTACCTAGATCAGGTTCCACGGGTACATCTCAGCCGGGCTGCTGCCCGGCGCCCCGCGCCATATGGGTGCCGACCTTATACGCCTGGTGCCGGTGCCCGGAACCGCGGGCGAGTGCTCAGGAGCCGGTCCCGGCCCGGTACTGCAGCCCGTCGACGAGCAGGTCGAGCATGCGCCGGCCGTGGTCCGGCTCCTCGTCCTCCATGGGCAGCGACAGCTTGGACACGGCGTACAGGAGGTCCTGGGGGCTGACGACGTCGCGGACGGCGCCGTCCGCGACGGCGGCGTCGAGCAGCGAGCCGAGGGCGGGGCCGAGCCGCCCGATGAAGTAGGCGGGCAGGGCGTCGAACGCCGGGTCGCCCGAGTGCAGCGCCGAGGCGAGCCCGCGCTTGGTCACGAGGAACTGGGTGTAGCGGTGGAGCCACTTCTCGAGCGCGACGACCGGCGGGTGCTCGGCCGCCAGCGTCGGGGCGGTGTCGGCGGTGGCGTCGACCTCCGCCTGGAACACGGCCTTGACCAGGTCCGACCGCTTGGGGAAGTGGCGGTAGAGCGTGCCGACCCCGACGCCGGCCAGGTCGGCGATCTCCTTGGCGGGCGCGTCGACGCCCGACGTGCCGAAGACCTGCTTGGCGGCGTCGAGCAGCGCGTCGATGTTGCGCTGCGCGTCGCGGCGCAGCGGCCGCTGCTCTGTGTCCTGGATCACTTCGCTCCCGATCTCTTGCTAACCGGAATGGCTTTCCATATAGTTCTGGAAGATCGTTCCGCTTAGCTCAAGACTACGGCATCGCGGTGACGCCCACCAGACCTCTCGACCCCAGGAGGGCCCCATGCAGTACCGCAGCCTCGGCCGGACCGGCATCAAGGTCAGCCCCTACGCGCTCGGCGCGATGATGTTCGGAGCGATCGGCAACCCCGACCACGACGAGTCGGTCAAGATCATCCACAAGGCCCTCGACGCGGGGATCAACTTCATCGACACGGCCGACGCGTACTCCCGCGGTGAGTCCGAGGAGATCGTGGGCAAGGCGCTCAAGGGCCGCCGCGACGACGTCGTGCTGGCCACCAAGGTGCACCTGCCGATGAGCGACGACCCCAACCACCGCGGCAACTCGCGGCGCTGGATCATCGCCGAGGTGGAGAACTCGCTGCGCCGCCTGGGCACCGACCACATCGACCTGTACCAGATCCACCGGCCCGACCCGGACACCGACGTCGAGGACACGCTCGCCGCGCTGACCTACCTGGTCAACTCCGGCAAGGTGCGGGCCATCGGCTCGTCCACGATGCCCGCCGCCGACATCGTCCAGGCACAGTGGGTGGCCGAGCGGCGCGGACTGGAGCGGTTCCGCACCGAGCAGCCGCCGTACTCGATCCTCAACCGCGGCATCGAGCGCGACGTCCTGCCGGTCGCCCAGCAGTACGGCATGGGCACCCTGGTCTGGAGCCCGCTGGCCGGAGGGATGCTCACCGGCCGGTACCGCAAGGGCCGCGCCAGCGACGCCCATCGGGCGCAGTACGGGTTCGCGCACCTCCAGGACGAGCGGCGCCTCGACGTCGTCGAGCAGCTCATCCCCGTCGCGCAGGACGCCGGGATCCCGCTGAACCACCTCGCGATGGCGTTCGCCATCGCCCACCCCGGTGTCACGTCCGCGATCATCGGCCCGCGCACCATGGAGCACCTCGACAGCGCGCTCGCGGGCGCCGAGGTCAGTCTGAGCGACGAGATCCTCGACCGGATCGACGCCATCGTGCCGCCCGGCACCGACATCGGCCGCCTCGACATGGCCTACGACCCGCCGGCCATCCAGCAGCCCACCCTGCGCCGTCGGCCCGCCGAGCAGCGTGCGGCCGCGGCCTGACCCGGCCCCGCTCCACCGCGTGAGAGGAACCGCCATGTCCCATCGCCAGCACCCCCTCGGTACCGGCTTCACCGCCGCCTCCACGGTCGACGACGTCCTCGCGGGCGCCGACCTGACCGGCAGGAACGTGATCGTCACGGGCGGTCACTCGGGTCTCGGCCTGGTGGCCACGCGGGCGCTGGCCGGGGCAGGCGCCTCGGTCACGGTCGCCTCGCGCGACCCGAAGCGCGCGGCCGCCGCCGTCGCCGGCATCGAACGGGTCGAGGTCGGCCGGCTCGAACTGCTGGACCCGACGTCGATCGACGCGTTCGTCGAGCGCTACCTGGGCTCCGGGCGACCGCTGCACGTGCTGATCAACAACGCGGGCTACCCGGCCCCGCCGCGGATCGAGCGGGACGCCCGCGGCTACGAGGCGCAGCTCGCCACCAACCACCTCGGCCACGTCCAGCTCACCCTGGGTCTCCACCCGGCGCTCCGGGCCGCGGACGGCGCCCGCGTGGTCACCACCACGTCCGGCGCCCAGCGGATGTCCGACATCCTGTGGGACGACCCGAACTTCACCGCCGGCGGCTACGACCCGGGGCTCGCGTACGCCCAGTCGAAGACGGCGAACGTGCTGTTCACGGTCGAGCTCGACCGGCGCTGGGCGGGCGACGGGATCCGCGCCTACGCGCCGCACCCCGGCATCGTGCCGGCCACGGCCTTCAACCGCTCGGTGGGCCTGGAGGCCCAGCGCGCGATGCGCCTGATCGACGACGCCGGCAACCCGGTCATCGACCCGGAGCACGGCAAGAAGACCCCGGAGCAGGGCGCCGCGACGATCGTGTTCGCCGCCACCAGCCCCCTGCTCGCCGACGTCGGCGGCGTCTACCTCAACAACAGCGACGTCTCGCCGCTGGACGAGGACCCCCGTCCGGTCGACCTCACGGGGGCGGACGCCGACGACGTCCCGGCCGACGTCGTGCCGCACTCGATCGACCCGGACTCGGCCCGCAGGCTGTGGGACCTGACGGAGCGCCTGCTCGCGGCGTGACCGCCACGGGGGCGAACCGGGGTAGCGCTCACCCGGCCGCACTCCCCAGCCGCAGTCGAAGGTGCGCTTCTACCTAGTTATGGGGCCCGGAAACACCCCAGTTCCGGGCCCGATGACTGGGTAGAAGCGCACCTCGTGCGCGGCCGAGCAACGCGTCAGAGCCGCGTCCACGCCTCGCTCAGCACGCCCCGCAGGATCTGCTCGATCTCGTCGAACTCCGCCTGCCCGATCGTGAGTGGCGGCGCGAGCTGCACCACCGGGTCCCCGCGGTCGTCGGCGCGGCAGTACAGCCCGGCCTCGAACAGGGCCGGCGTCAGGAACCCGCGCAGCAGGCGTTCGGCCTCGTCGCCGGAGAAGGTCTCGCGCGTGGCCTTGTCCCGGACGAGCTCGATCCCGTAGAAGTACCCGGCGCCGCGCACGTCGCCCACGATCGGCAGGTCGTGCAGCCGCTCCAGGGTGGCCCGGAAGGCGGGCGCGTTCTCCTTGACCCGCCCGGTCAGGTCCTCCTCCTCGAAGAGGTCGAGGTTCGCCAGGGCCACGGCCGCCGAGACCGGGTGCCCGCCGAACGTGTACCCGTGCGCGAAGGTCGTCGACCCGTGGGCGAACGGCTCGAACACGCGGTCGGAGACGAGGCACGCGCCGATGGGGGAGTAGCCGGACGCCATGCCCTTGGCGCACGTGATCATGTCCGGCACGTAGCCGAAGTCGTCGCACGCGAAGATCGACCCGATCCGGCCGAACGCGCAGATCACCTCGTCGGAGACCAGCAGCACGTCGTGCCGGTCGCAGATCTCGCGCACCCGCTCGAAGTACCCGGGCGGGGGCGGGAAGCAGCCGCCGGCGTTCTGCACGGGCTCGAGGAAGACGGCCGCCACCGAGTCGGGCCCCTCCGCCTCGATGAGCACCTCGATCTGGTCGGCGGCCCACCGGCCGAACGCCTTGGGGTCGTCGCGCAGGTCCTCGGACGCCCGGTAGATGTTCGTGTTCGGCACCTTGAATGCGCCCGGGACCAAGGGCTCGAACGGCTCCTTGAGGCCCGGCAGGCCCGTCACGGAGAGCGCGCCGTGGGTGGTGCCGTGGTAGGCGATGGTCCGCGAGATCACCTTGTACTTGCCGGGCCGGCCCTGCAGCTTCCAGTACTGCTTGGCCAGCTTGAACGCCGTCTCCACGGCCTCGGAGCCGCCGGTGGTGAAGAACACGCGGTTCAGGTCGCCCGGGGCGAGGTCGGCCAGCCGCTCCGCCAGGTCGATGGCCGGCGGGTGCGCGAACGACCACAGCGGGAAGTAGGCGAGCTCGCCCGCCTGCCGGGCCGCCGCCTCGGCGAGCACCTTGCGGCCGTGCCCGGCCTGGACCACGAACAGCCCCGAGAGCCCGTCGATGTACCGGCGTCCGGCCGCGTCCCAGACGTGATGGCCCTCGCCGCGCACCAGCGTGGGCACCCCGGCGTCCCAGGCGGACTGCCGCGTGAAGTGCCCCCAGAGGTGACGACGGGCGGCGTCGTCCCGCGGGGTTCCGCGCGGCGTGCGGTTGGCCCCGCCGGGGGCGGGGGCAGCGTTCTCGGTCATCGTCGTCCCCCGTCGTCGCGGCTTCCCGACCAGGCTAAGCCGGGTGGGTCAGCGGCGGCTCGTCCAGTTGAAGACCGCCCACCCCGTCACCAGCGCCCCCACGGTGACCAGCGCGGTGGCCGTGACCGCCTGGATCGGGCCGATCAGCGACGCGTCCAGCGCCACTTGGACCGTGCCGATCAGGGCGTACACGCCGGCGAAGACGGTGATGGCCGACAGCGTGCCGTCCATCAGCCGGCGGCGGGACCGCTCGCGCCGGGCCTCCGCCGCGCGCTCGCGGTCGCCGTGCAGCCGTTCGAGGGCCGCGAGCCGGGCCGCGATGGGTTCCTGCAGCAGCTCGCGGAGCCGTTCGGTGACGACGGCGGCCTGCTGCTCGAACCGCGACGCGTGCAGGAGCTGGTTGAGCATCCGCGACTCCAGCGCGGAGGCGAGGAACGTGGGGGAGGTGATGGTGGTCAGGGTCGTGCGGACCTCCGAGGCGAACTCGTGCAGCCGGAGCTGCTCGCGCGTGAGCCGTTCCTTGCGGTCGGCGAGGTCCGCGCCGTTGTTCACGTCGTGGTCGGCGAGCATGGTCGCGACGATCCGCAGGTGGTCGGCCAGGGTGGCGTTCCAGGCGCTGAAGAGCCCGTTGAGGCTGGCCACGAACTCGGCGAGCGACCCGTACTGGGAGATCTTGAAGTGCGCGGTGCCCACCAGCGCGACCGTGGTCGAGTTGGTGGCCACCGCCACGACGTCGCCCAGGTGCCGCACCCCCTCCAGGAGCACGGGGTTGCGCTGGCGCAGGGTCCAGTCGCACAGCGTGGCCGTGCCGTAGGACACGGGCTGCAGCAGCACCTGCGAGCCGAACGCGGCCAGCATCTCGTCGCCCATCGTCACCGGCGTCCGGCGTTCCGGCGGCGCGGCCGGGCCGCGCCCGCGGCTCGCCTCGTAGACGGTGGTGACCACGTGGGCGCGCCCCTGGGCGATCTCGGTGCCCTTGCGCACCAGGTCCGCCGTCGCGCGCTGGAGCAGGTCGGCCAGGTCGAAGAGGCGTTCCGGCGGCAGGGCGCCACCGGGGTCGACGTCGACGGGCGAGCCGTCCAGCGCGATCCACCGCACCCGGATGTCGGCGTGCAGGTTGGACAGGCGGAACCGGGCGTCGCGGACCTGCTGCGGCGACTGGTCGCGCGACGAGTACCGGAACCGCACGTAGTGGTTGCCGAACTCGGTGAACCGCACGTCGCAGGACAGCTCCGCGATGAACGTCCCGTCGGGCTGCTCCAGGCGCACGTTCGGCATCGACAGCGACGCGCCGCCGTAGGGGCGGGCGGCCCGGTCGACGCTCGCCCAGACGTCGTCCATCTTGAGGCGGCCGCGCACCGCGAAGGCCTGGACGCCCAGCAGCTCCGGGTGCTCGTCCCGGTGCGCGAGGCGGCGGATGGCGGTGACGGCGGCGGCCGGCCGCACGTCCCGCAGCCCGAACGGATAGATGTAGACGGTCCGCAGCCGGTCGAGCGTGAGCCAGGTCGAGTCGAGGTTGCGGTGCAGCTCGGTCAGGTGCATGCGGTAGGAGCGCAGCTCGCTGGCCAGGATGTAGTTGAGGTGCCGGTCGGTCTCGGCGGCGCGCAGGCCGTCCAGCGCGGGGCCCAGCCGGTCGGGTTCGCCGGCCATGGCGTCGGACGCCGCCCGCGCGGCCTCGGCCAGGGCGCGGAAGTACCGGACGCGGGTCACGGCCTGGGGTACCAGGGCGCGGCGGAACGGCGACGTCGGGTCGGGGATCGCCCGGGCGGCCTGCAGGAGCTCCCCGCACCGTTCGCCGGCCCGCCCGGCGGCGTCGGCCACGCGCAGCAGGTCGCCCGCGCTGCGGGCGGCCGCCGTGTGCATCTGGGTGATCAGCGTGCGCAGCAGCACGGCGACGGCGTCGCCCTCGGCGCGGCAGACGTCGTCGGGCGCGCGGTCGCGGTACGTCTCCCAGGTCTCGACGAAGGCCCGCAGCGGCACGATGATGCGGCCGTGCCGGAAGGTGTACTGCAGGGCGTCGCTCGCCTGGGACCACAGGTACACGCCGAGCAGCGCGGCGGCCCGCGGCCTGTCGACGACGGCGCGCAGCGCGGCGGCGGTCTCCGGGCCGCGTGGGTCGCCGGGCACGGGGTGGCGGCGGTTGGGCGCGTCGCCGTCGTCGCCCATGTTCCAGCGCGAGGCCGCCCAGATCGCGCTGACGTCCACGCCGATCTCGCGCAGCTGGCGCGCCACGCGCGAGTCGCCGTCGGCCGCGGACCAGGCCTCGGTCTGGAACATCGAGGTCAGGCTCTCCGCGAGGGAGGACGGGCCGTGCGCGTGCAGCTCCCGGAACCCAGGGACGGACGAAACCGACATGTCCACAGGTTAATGACCAGTAACCAATGTTTCAACGAATCACCATGTGCTTGACATGGTGAACGTCGGGTGGTCGTCGCGGGGGAGCCGTGCACTTCCCGCCGGGCTGTCAGCAAGGTGTCGTAGTCTCGGTGCCGTGAGCATCGTTCCGCACATCGTTGGTGTGCTCGTCCTGCTGGTGGGCGTCCTGGTCTCGGTCGGTCTGCACGAGCTGGGGCACATGATCCCGGCCAAGAAGTTCGGTGTGCGCGTGAGCCAGTACATGGTGGGATTCGGGCCCACCCTCTGGTCGCGCACCAAGGGCGAGACGGAATACGGCATCAAGGCGATCCCGCTCGGCGGGTTCGTGCGGTTGGTCGGCATGATGCCGCCCGCCCCCGCCGGGACCCGGCGCGGCAAGGGCTTCTGGAACGAGCTCGTCGCCGACGCGCGCGACGCGTCGGTCGCCGAGGTGCGGCCCGGCGAGGAGCACCGCGCCTTCTACAACCTCTCGACGCCCAAGAAGCTCGTCGTCATGTTCGGCGGACCGTTCATGAACCTCGTGATCGCCACGTTCCTCATGGCGATCATCCTGATCGGCTACGGCCTGCCCGCCGTCTCCACCACGGTCGCCCAGCTCTCCGAGTGCGTCCCCGCGTCGGTGACGTCCACCGCCACGGGCGACGACTGCGAGGGCCAGCCCGCCGCTCCCGCCGCCGCGGCGGGCCTCCAGCCCGGCGACGAGGTCGTCTCCTTCGGTGGCGCCGAGGTGACCGGCTGGCAGCAGCTGGTCGGCCTCATCAACGACTCCGCGGGGCAGGAGTCCGAGGTCGTGGTGCTGCGCGACGGCGAGCGCGTCACGCTCGAGGTCACCCCCGCCCCCACCGAGCGCCCGGTCGTGGACGAGCAGGGCGTCGCGGTCCTGGGCGCCGACGGCGAGCCGGTCGTCGAGCCGGGCGGCTTCGTGGGCTTCTCCCCGCTCCAGGTCCGGGAGCGCCAGCCGCTGTCGCGCGTGCTGCCCGAGGTGGGCAACATGACCTGGCAGACGGCGACCATGGTGGCGACCCTGCCGGTCCGCGTGGCCGACGCGGCCACCCAGGCCTTCACCGACGAGGAGCGCTCGCAGGACTCGGTGCAGTCGATGGTGGGCGTGGCCCGGATCAGCGGCGAGATCATGGCGCTGGACGAGGCGATCCTCGACCGCGTGATGATCTACCTGAGCCTGCTCGCGAGCCTCAACATCGCGCTGTTCGTCTTCAACCTCATCCCGCTGCTGCCGCTCGACGGCGGGCACCTGGTCAACGCCCTCTACGAGGGCGGCAAGCGCACGGTCGCCCGGGTGCGCGGGGCGGCGGTGCTGCCCGGCCCCGCCGACGTCGCCCGCATGACCCCCGTGGCGTACGTGGTGTTCCTGATCCTGCTCGGCGTGGGCGGCGTCCTCGTCGTGGCCGACCTGGTGGATCCCGTGCGGATCACGTGATGCCAGACACCAAGTGCGTTTTGCACCTTCTGAAGCGTGGATACTGATCCTGTGACCGCAATCAGCCTCGGCATGCCAGCAGCACCCCCGCCGGTCCTCGCCCCTCGCCGCAAGACCCGCAAGATCAAGGTCGGCAAGGTGGAGGTGGGTGGTGACGCTCCCATCAGCGTGCAGTCCATGACCACCACGCCCACCACCGACATCAACGCGACCCTCCAGCAGATCGCGGAGCTCACCACGGCAGGCTGCGACATCGTGCGCGTCGCCGTGCCGAGCGCCGACGACGCCGAGGCGCTGCCGATCATCGCGAAGAAGTCCCAGATCCCCGTGATCGCGGACATCCACTTCCAGCCCAAGTACGTGTACGCCGCGATCGACGCCGGCTGCGCCGCCGTCCGCGTGAACCCGGGCAACATCCGCAAGTTCGACGACCAGGTCAAGCAGATCGCCCAGGCGGCCAAGGACGCCGGGGTCTCGCTGCGCATCGGCGTCAACGCGGGCTCGCTCGACAAGCGCATCCTGGAGAAGTACGGCAAGCCCACCCCGGAGGCCCTCGTGGAGTCCGCCGTGTGGGAGGCCAGCCTCTTCGAGGAGCACGACTTCCACGACTTCAAGATCTCGGTCAAGCACAACGACCCCGTCGTGATGGTGCGCGCCTACGAGCTGCTCTCCGAGCGGGGCGACTGGCCGCTGCACCTCGGCGTCACCGAGGCCGGCCCGGCGTTCCAGGGCACCATCAAGTCGGCCACCGCGTTCGGCGCCCTGCTCAGCAAGGGCATCGGCGACACGATCCGCGTCTCCCTCTCGGCCCCGCCGGTCGAGGAGGTCAAGGTCGGCAACCAGATCCTGCAGGCCCTCAACCTGCGCCCGCGCAAGCTCGAGATCGTCTCCTGCCCGTCCTGCGGCCGCGCCCAGGTGGACGTGTACACGCTCGCCGAGAAGGTCACGGCGGGCCTGGAGGGCATGACCGTCCCGCTGCGCGTCGCCGTCATGGGCTGCGTCGTCAACGGCCCGGGCGAGGCCCGCGAGGCCGACCTCGGCGTGGCGTCGGGCAACGGCAAGGGCCAGATCTTCGTCAAGGGCGAGGTCATCAAGACCGTTCCCGAGGCGATGATCGTCGAGACCCTCATCGAAGAGGCGATGCGGATCGCGGACGAGATGCCCACGCCGGAGAATGAGGCACAGGCCGGTTCGCCGGTCGTCTCTGTCGGCTGAGCCGGAGCAGGATCTCGGACTCGGGCGATACTGAAGGGTCGGACTCGAACGGAGCAAGGCATGTCTCGGTGGCGCACCCCGGTTCCGGCCGGGGCGCGCCCTGACGGCCCGTTCGAACCGGGCGAACAGGACATTCGTTCGCAGCTCGACCGCGGCGAGGTCCTCGCCCGGGCGCTGACCCGCGGGGACCTGGCGGCGGCGCTCGCGGTCTGCGCCGTCGACCCCGTCGCGTCGGTGCTCGCCACCGCGCGCCTGGAGATCGCGGCGCGCTCGGGGTTCGGTGCCGCCGCGGGCCAGGCGTGGGGGTTCCCCGCCGTCGGCCCGCTCGAGGCGGTGTGCTGGTCCGGCGCCAACCTGGTGCCCGTGGTCCCGATCACGGACCCGGCCCGGCGCGCCGAGGCGATCGCCGCCTTCACGGCGGTCGCGCGCGTGTACGGACGGCGGTCCTCGTCGATCGTGGGGGAGCAGCGGGCCGCGCTCGCGCTCTGGGAGCGGCTGTCCCCGCACTGGCCGGCGGCCCGGGACATCCGGGCCGACCAGCCGTCGATGGCCATCGGGACGGCGCCCTCGGTGCCGCCCGAGCCCACGGTCCGCCGGTCGGTCCTGGCCGAGCTGGACCTCGTCCTGCCCGCCTGCGTGCGCATGTTCACCGAGGAGGTCGGCTACTCGCCGGTCGCCTCCGGCGGCTCCGCCTACGCGGAGCGCGTGAAGTCGCTCATCGCGGAGGGGCGGTCGTTCGTCCGCCTCGTGCCCGACGTCGCCGGGCGGCCCGCCGTGGCCTTCAAGGCCGAGCTCGGCGCGGTGGCCGGCGGGGTCGCCCAGGTGCAGGGCGTCTGGGTGGAGCCGGCGTTCCGCGGTCGCGGCTGGTCGGAGTCGGGCATGGCGGCGGTGGTCGACGCGACCCGCGCGTCGGTCGCGCCGGTCGTCTCGCTCTACGTGAACGCCTACAACGAGCGGGCCATGGCGGCATACCGGCGGGTCGGCTTCGAACAGGTGGGCACGTTCGCGACGGTCCTGTTCTGACTGTTCGCCTCTGACCCTCCCCTTCGAGGCCTAAGTTTCTTCGCTTTCGAGCGCCGCAAAGCGAAGAAACTTAGGCCTCGAAGGGGAATGGCGGCCCGGCCCACGGCCAGCGACGCCGGTCAGCGCAGCAGCTTGGACATCCGGCGGTCCGCCAGCGGCTTGCCGCCCGTCTGGCACGTCGGGCAGTACTGCATCGACCGGTCGGCGAACGACACCTCGTGCACCGTGTCGCCGCACGGGACGCCGTTCCAGCCGGGGCACGGCTCGCCGGTGCGCCCGTGCACCCGCATCCCGGCGCGCTTGGCGTCCTTGAGCTCCTTGGCCGGCTTGCCCGACGCCGCCTCGATCGCCTCGGCGAGCACGTCGCCGATCGCGGTGTGCAGCCGGGCGGTCTCCTCGGGCGTGAACGTCCCGGTCAGCTTGTACGGGCTGAACCGGCCGACGAGCAGGATCTCGTCGCTGTAGGCGTTGCCGATGCCGGCGATGGCCCGCTGGTCGCGCAGCAGGCCCTTGACCTGCTGGTTCTTCGCCGCGAGCAGCCCGGCCAGCACCTCGGTGGTGAACTCGGGCGCGAGCGGCTCCACACCCAGGGAGGCGATCATCTCGACGTCAGCCGGGTCGCGGACCACGTGCACCGCGAGCCGCTTGCGGGTCCCGGCCTCGGTCAGGTCGAACCCGGAGCCGTCGTCGAGCCGCACGCGCAGCGCCAGGATCGCGCCCCGGCTGGAACCGCCGAGCGACGGCCGGACGGGCTTGGTCGACAGGGCGTCCGACCAGCGCACCCAGCCGCCCCGGGAGAGGTGGAAGACCAGGTGGAGCGGGGCGCCGTCGGGCGCGGCATCGTCAGCGGCGGGGGAGACGGCAAGGTCCAGCCACTTGCCATGCCTGGCCACGTCCACGACCCGGCCCCCGGTGAGCGCCGATGGCGGCGGGTCGAACGTCTTGAGCGCCGCGATCGAGCCGACCTCCACCGCGGCGACGGTGCGCCCCGTCGTCCGCGCGCGCAGGAAGTCGGCGAGCGCGGCGACCTCGGGCAGCTCAGGCATGGCCTCATCCTCCGCAACTTCCCGGGACACGGCAAGGTAAGCACCACCAATTCCAGGCGAGCCGTGGGGCTCCGCGCGGATAGGCTGTGCCCCATGTCTTCCGCACGCCTCACTCAGGGCGACGTGCTGCGCATGTCGTCCCTCTTCGTCCGTACCCTGCGCGAGGACCCGGCCGAGGCCGAGGTCGCCAGCCACAAGCTCCTCGTGCGGGCCGGGTACATCCGCCGGGCCGCCCCGGGCATCTACTCGTGGCTGCCGCTCGGCCTGCGGGTGCTGGCCAAGATCGAGGCGATCGTCCGCGAGGAGATGGTCGCGATCGGCGGCCAGGAGGTGCACTTCCCGGCGCTGCTGCCGCGGGAGCCCTATGAGGCGACGGGCCGCTGGGAGGAGTACGGCGCCGGCCTGTTCCGGCTCAAGGACCGCAAGGACGCCGACTACCTGCTCGCGCCCACGCACGAGGAGATGTTCGCGCTCCTGGTCAAGGACCTGTACTCGTCGTACAAGGACCTGCCGGTCACGCTCTTCCAGATCCAGACCAAGTACCGCGACGAGGCGCGCCCCCGGGCCGGCCTGATCCGCGGGCGCGAGTTCATCATGAAGGACTCGTACTCCTTCGACGTCAAGGACGAGGGCCTGGACGTCAGCTACCAGAAGCACCGCGAGGCGTACGAGAAGATCTTCACGCGCCTCGGCCTGGAGTACGTGATCGTCTCCGCGATGTCGGGCGCCATGGGCGGCTCCCGCTCCGAGGAGTTTCTCTCGCCCTCGCCGATCGGCGAGGACACCTTCGTGCGCTCGCCCGGCGGCTACGCCGCCAACGTGGAGGCCGTGGTCACGCCCGTCCCCGAGGCGATCCCGTACGACGACGCCCCCGCGGCTCACGTCGAGGACACGCCGGACACCCCGACGATCGCCACGCTGGTCGACGTCGCGAACGCGAAGTTCCCCCGCCCCGACCGGGCCTGGACCGCCGCAGACACCCTGAAGAACGTGGTGCTCGCGCTGGTGCAGCCCGACGGGACCCGCGAGCTGGTCGTCGTCGGCCTGCCCGGCGACCGCGAGGTCGACCTCAAGCGCATCGAGGCCGCGCTCACCCCGGCCGAGCCCGAGGCCGCCACCGAGGAGGACTTCAAGAAGTTCCCCCAGCTGGTCAAGGGCTACATCGGCCCGCAGGCGCTCGGCCCCCAGGGCGAGCAGGTCGAGGGCGCCGACGGCGAGAAGGTCCCCGCCATCCGTTACCTCCTCGATCCCCGCGTGGTGTCCGGCACCCGCTGGATCACGGGTGCCAACGAGCCCGGCAAGCACGTGTTCGACCTGGTGGCCGGCCGTGACTTCACCGCCGACGGCACCGTCGAGGCCGCCGAGGTGCGACCCGGCGACCCGGCGCCCGACGGCTCCGGCCCGCTGGAGCTCGCGCGCGGCATCGAGATGGGCCACATCTTCCAGCTCGGCCGCAAGTACGCCGAGGCCCTCGGCCTGGTCGTGCTCGACGAGAACGGCAAGCAGGCCGTGGTGACCATGGGCTCGTACGGCGTCGGCGTCACGCGGGCGCTGGCCGCGCTGGCCGAGGCCAACCACGACGAGCGCGGCCTGGCATGGCCGGCGCACGTCGCGCCGGTGCACGTGCACCTGGTGGCGGCTAGCAAGGACGCTGCGGTGTTCGAGGCCGCCGCGAAGATCGCCGAGGAGCTGGCCGCCCGCGGCGTCGAGGTGCTCTACGACGACCGGGCCGGCAAGGTGACACCGGGCGTGAAGTTCAAGGACGCCGAGCTGCTCGGCGCCCCGCTCGTGGTCACCGTGGGCAAGAGCCTGGCCGACGGCGTGGTCGAGGTCCGGCCGCGCGCGGGCGAGGCGGAGCAGTTCCCCGTGGCCGGCATCGTGGACGCCGTGGTCGAGCGCGTCGAGGCCCTGCTCGGCTGAAAGCCGAGGTCGGGGCCGACCGTCAGGCGAGCTCCGGCATTCCCGGGAACGGGACTGCCGGAGCGCCCCACCGGGCGCCGGCGAGCGTGGAGTCCGTCAGGAGCGCGACCAGCACGGCGCGCGTGCCCGGTTCGGCGATGCCGACCAGCGAGGCGTAGTTCTGCGCCAGGCCGTTCTCGAGGTCGCGGGCGAGGTCCGTCGTGGTGATGTCGGTTCCGGGCACCGCATAGGCGACGCGCCGCGGGTCCTGGTCGGTGCCGTCCGTCCCGGCGGCGACGGCCCAGTCCTGGGCCCGGGCGCGGTGCACCACGGCGCGCTCGTGCGCCTGGGTGCGGACCGGCTCGTCGGCCTGCGCCGCCCGCACCTCGAGCGCGTAGGCCGCCGTGTCCTCGGCCAGGATCAGGGCGCTCAGGTCCTCGGCCGCGAGCCCGGTGGGCAGCACGGCGGTCTCCTCCTCCTTGGCCGACGCGGGCGTCGCCGAGCCCTCGTCGCCCTCGCTGGGCTCCGGGGCGGCGTCGGCGGGCTCGGGGATCTCGGTGGGGGGCAGCGCCGGGCCGTCGGCCCCGGTGAGCTGCGCGAGGGTCCTGGCGTGCTGCGTCTGCGACGTGGAGATCGAGGCGAGCAGCCGGCCCAGCGGCCCGGACGGTGCCTGGTCGGCCGCCGCCCGGGTACGCGTCGCGGCGTCGCCCAGCGACACGACGACGGCCCGGGGCGTGGGCTCCTGGGTGGTGGCGGAGGGCGAGGAGCCGGAGTCCTCGGCCACGATGTCGCCGAGGCCGGAGTCGTACTCGCCGCCGAGCTCTTCCGCCTGCGCGGTCGCGGTCTCGGCGATGACGGTGAGCTCGGCCTCCACGTCGGCCCTGATCCCGTCCGACGTCGCGGCGGTCGAGGCCTGGTCGGCCACCAGCAGCGCGTCGGCCACGGCGGTGCGCCGCAGGACCTCCGCCGCGTCGGGCACGGGCTCCGTCGGCGGCGGCGTCTCCAGCCGCAGCCCGCAACCTGAGAGAATGATCGCGCAGGTCAGGGCCAGCGCAGTCAGGCCTGACCGGCGTCGGGAGCGGGCCGTGCGGCCGTAGGGGTTCATCGGGGCCGATGATGCCATGTTCTGGAACCCCGTTCGTGCCCGACCGGTTGCGGTCGGGTCACGGACATCACGTTCTTCGCGAAGTGCCGAGGTCCGACGCTTCGTTAGGCTTGACGCAGACAACAACAGCACATCGGTCGAACCGTTCCGGCTCGAACCGTGCCCCCGCCCGGGGGAGCCGACGGGAGGCAGTCGATGACACAGCAGGCGGATGCGGTCCGCGAGGTGGTGGGGCCGGTGGTCGAGGCCGCCGGGCTCTACCTCGAGGAGGTGAGCGCCACCCGGGCGGGCAGCAAGTCCGTGGTCCGGGTCACCGTCGACCTGCCGGACGACGCCGTGGGCAGCCTGGACTCCGACGTCCTCGGCGACGTGTCGCGCGCGATCTCCGCGGCGCTGGACACGGACGACGTCGTCGCCGGTGCCTACACGCTCGAGATCTCGACGCCGGGCACCTCCCGGCCGCTGACCGAGCTGCGCCACTTCAAGCGTGCCCGCACGCGGATGGTGACGCTCAAGCTCACCGACGGCGGCCGGGTCGAGGGCCGGCTGACCGACGTGCTCGACGACGCCGTGCTGGTGCTCGACGACGACCGGCACGTCCCGCTCGGCGACGTCGCGCGGGGCAAGGTCGAGGTCGAGCTGCGACGGCTCGAGGACGCCCAGGATGCCGAGGATTCGGAACTGGGCGAGAGTGCAGGTGAAGACACCGACGAGGACTCGGACGGTGCCGCTACGGACAACACGACCGAGGGTCACCCCGGCCGCAACGAGGAAGGCTGACATGGACATCGACATGAGCACGCTCCGGATGCTGGAGCGCGAGAGGGACCTCAGCCTGGACGTCCTCGTCGCGGCCATCGAGCAGGCGCTCCTCTCGGCCTACCACCGCACCCCGGACGCCTACAACCGGGCCCGGGTCGAGGTGGACCGCGCGTCGGGCCACGTGACGGTGTGGGCGCGCGAGGAGCTGCCCGTCGCCGCGGACCCTGAGGATCCGGACGCGCGCCCCGTCGTGGAGCTCGGGCCCGAGTTCGACGACACGCCGCAGGACTTCGGCCGCATCGCGACCGCGACGGCCCGCCAGGTGATCGTCCAGCGGCTGCGCGACGCCGAGGACGACCAGGTGCTCGGCACCTTCCGCGGCAAGGAGGGCGAGGTCCTGGCCGGCGTCATCCAGCAGGGCCGCGACCCGCGCATGGTGCTGGTGGACGTGGGCGGGACGGAGGCGGTGCTGCCGCCGCACGAGCAGGTGCCCACCGAGGAGTACGTGCACGGCGAGCGCCTGCGCGCCTACGTGGTCGAGGTCAGCCGCGGAATGAAGGGCCCCCAGATCACGTTGAGCCGTACGCACCCGAACCTGGTGCGCAAGCTCTTCGAGCTCGAGGTCCCGGAGATCGCGGACGGCTCGGTGGAGATCACAGCCATCGCCCGCGAGGCGGGGCACCGCACCAAGATGGCCGTGCGCTCGCGTGTGTCCGGGCTCAACGCCAAGGGCGCGTGCATCGGCCCGATGGGCGCGCGTGTCCGCGCCGTGATGGCCGAGCTGCACGGCGAGAAGATCGACATCGTCGACCACAGTGACGACCCCGCGTCCTTCGTGGCCAGCGCGCTGTCGCCGGCCCGTGTGTCGTCGGTCACAGTGGTCGACGCCGATGCGCGTGCCGCGCGGGCGATCGTCCCCGACTACCAGCTCTCCCTCGCGATCGGCAAGGAGGGCCAGAACGCCCGGCTCGCCGCGAAGCTGACGGGCTGGCGGATCGACATCCGCTCGGACGAGGCGGCGGACGCCGACGCAGGTGGCGCCGCCGCCGACGCGCAGAGCGGTCGGTAACGCCCGGTGGGTCGGCGCGGTAGACTGTCCGAGTCTGGGCCACGCGCCCGTCTTTCGACACACCCCGTTCCGCCTGTCATGGGCCCGGTGCGTACGTGTGTCGGGTGCCGGGGGCGCGACCAGCGGTCTGCACTCCTGCGTCTGGTGCTGGATTCTCCGACGCACGGTGTCGACGTGGCAGAGCCACGGCGCATCGTGGTCGATGTCCGTGCCTGTCTGCCGGGTCGCGGTGCCTGGGTTCACCCGGAGCCGCAGTGCCTGGAGCTCGCCGAGCGCCGCAGGGCCGTCCCCCGCGCACTGCGCGCCGACGGACCCCTCGACCTCGGCGGGGTACGAGCACACCTCGGCCGGTGAGGGGATGCCGACCGCAAGACCGTCCCGACCGGGCGTCACACCGCGCCCGGCCGAATCATGAAGTTCGTCGACAAGGAAGCGGGTCAGAAGCCGATGGGCACCCGATGAGTCCCCAGCGATGAGTACGCAGTCCTAAAGGTGGTCCTCCCTGTCCCGGGATGGACCGAGACAGGAGAGATGTGGCAAAGATCCGCGTTCACGAGCTGGCTAAGCAGCTCGGAGTGGAGAGCAAGACCCTGATGGGCGAGCTGAAGGCCGCGGGCGAGTTCGTCCGCTCGGCCTCCTCGACCCTTGAGGCCCCCGTCGAGCGAGCGATGCGCGACAAGTTCCCGGTCGGTGGCGCCGCCGGCGCGTCCGACAAGGGCGCTGCGGCGAAGCCGGCCGTGAAGAGCGCGCCGAAGCCGGCCGCGAAGCCCGCGGCCCGGAAGCCCGCCGAGGCGGCTCCTGCCCCGGCGCCCGCACCGGCCCCCCGTTCCGAGGCGGCACCCGCACCTGCGCCCGCCCCGGCACCGACCCCTGCGCCGGAGGCTCCCGCCCCGGCTCCGGCAGCCGAGCAGACCCCTGTGGCCCCCGCGGCGTCGGCCACGCCGGCCGCCGCGGCGCCCAAGCCCGGCGCGCCGAAGCCGGCCGCCGCGGCACCCAAGCCTGGTGCGCCCAAGCCCGCCGCGACGCCCTCGGGTGCGCGTCCGGGTGGTCGCGACGGCGGCCGTGGTGGCCGTCCGGGCGGTGGCAACCCGCGCCCGGGCAACAACCCGTTCGCGACCAGCCAGGGCATGCCCCGTCCCGGTGGCGGCCGTGGTGGCCGCCCGGCGGCCGGTGCCGGCGAGCGTCCCGGTGGCGGTAACCCGCGCCCGGGCAACAACCCGTTCGCGACGAGCCAGGGCATGCCCCGCCCGGGGCAGCGCCCCGAGCGCACGGAGTCGGCCGGCGAGCGCCCGGGCGGCCCCCGTCCCGGTGGCCCGCGTCCCTCGGCGCCCCGTCCCGGTGGCACCGGTGGCGGTGGCCCGCGTCCGAACCCCGGCATGATGCCGGGCAAGACCAACATGCCGCGTCCGGGCGACCGCCCGGCGCCGGGTGGTGGCCGTGGTCGCCCCGGTGGCGGCGGCGGTGGCCGTCCCGGTCCTGGTGGCGCCGGCGGTGCCGGTGCTCCGGGTCGTCCCGGTGGTGGCGGCGGCGGCTTCGGCGGCCCGCGCCGGGGTGCCGGTGGTCGCGGTGCGACGCAGGGTGCCTTCGGGCGCGCCGGCGGCAAGCCGGTCCGCGGTCGTAAGTCGCGCCGGGCGAAGCGCCAGGAGTTCGAGGCGATGCAGGCCCCGTCGCTCGGCGGCGTGCAGGTTCCCCGCGGCAACGGCAGCACGGTCGTGCGCCTGCGCCACGGTGCGTCGCTGAACGACTTCGCCGACAAGATCGACGCGAACCCCGCGGCGCTCGTGACCGTCCTGTTCCACCTGGGCGAGATGGCCACGGCCACCCAGTCGCTCGACGAGGACACGTTCGGCACGCTCGCGAACGAGCTCGGCTACCAGATCGAGATGGTCTCGGCCGAGGAGGAGGACCGCGAGCTGCTCGGGTCGTTCGACATCGACCTGGAGGCCGAGGAGGCAGGGGAGTCCGACGACGACCTGGCCGCCCGTCCGCCGGTCGTGACCGTCATGGGTCACGTCGACCACGGTAAGACCAAGCTGCTCGACGCCATCCGCAAGTCGGACGTGGTGGCGGGCGAGCACGGTGGCATCACGCAGCACATCGGTGCCTACCAGATCACGCACGAGCACGAGGGCGTCGAGCGCGCCATCACGTTCATCGACACCCCGGGTCACGAGGCGTTCACCGCCATGCGTGCCCGTGGTGCCCAGGTCACGGACATCGCGATCCTCGTGGTCGCGGCCGACGACGGCGTGATGCCGCAGACGGTCGAGGCCGTGAACCACGCGCAGGCCGCCGGCGTGCCGATCGTCGTCGCCGTCAACAAGATCGACGTCGAGGGCGCCAACCCGGCGAAGGTGCGTCAGCAGCTCACCGAGTACAACCTGGTGGCCGAGGAGTACGGCGGCGACACGATGTTCGTCGACGTCGCGGCCAAGCCGGGGATCGGCATCGACGACCTCATCGAGGCCGTCCTGCTGACCGCCGACGCGGCCCTCGACCTGCGCGCCAACCCGTCCAAGGACGCGCGCGGCGTCGCGATCGAGGCCAACCTCGACAAGGGTCGCGGCCCCGTGGCCACGGTGCTGGTCCAGTCCGGCACGCTGCACGTCGGCGACTCGATCGTCGCCGGCACGGCCCACGGCCGTGTGCGTGCGATGTTCGACGAGCACGGCAACGCGGTCGACGCCGCGACGCCGGCCCGTCCGGTCCAGGTGCTGGGTCTCACCAGCGTCCCGAGCGCCGGCGACACGTTCCTCGTGGCGCCGGACGACCGCACGGCACGTCAGATCGCCGAGAAGCGTGAGGCGGCCGAGCGCGCCGCGACGCTGGCCAAGCGCCGCAAGCGGATCAGCCTCGAGGACTTCGACACCGAGCTCAAGAAGGGCAAGGTCGAGAGCCTCAACCTCATCCTCAAGGGTGACGTGTCCGGTGCCGTCGAGGCACTGGAGGACGCGCTGCTCAAGATCGACGTGGGCGAGGAGGTCGAGCTGCGCGTCATCCACCGTGGTGTGGGTGCGATCACGCAGAACGACGTCAACCTGGCCACCGTCGACAGCGCCGTGATCATCGGCTTCAACGTGAAGTACGGCGAGCGCGTCGAGGAGCTGGCGGAGCGCGAGGGCGTCGACGTCAAGTTCTACTCGGTCATCTACCAGGCGATCGAGGACGTCGAGGCGGCCCTCAAGGGCATGCTCAAGCCGGAGTACGAGGAGGTCCAGCTCGGGACCGCGGAGATCCGTCAGGTCTTCCGCTCCTCGAAGTTCGGCAACATCGCCGGTTCGGTGATCCGCTCGGGCACCATCCGACGCAACTCGAAGGCGCGTGTGCTCCGCAACGGCACCGTGGTGGGGGACAACCTCACGATCGAGTCGCTGCGTCGCGAGAAGGACGACGTCACCGAGGTCCGCGAGGGCTTCGAGTGCGGTATCGGTCTCGGGTCGTTCAACGACGTCACCGAGGGCGACATCATCGAGACCTTCGAGATGCGCGAGAAGCCGCGCGACTGACACCACTGTCGCCGAGTCAGCATGCTGGTCCGTCCAGATCCCGGGAGTTCCCGGGGTCCGGGCGGACCAGCATGCTGACTCAGCGACGTCGGAAAGGACTGGACCATGGTCGACAACCCGCGGGCTCGTAAGCTCGCCGACCGCATCAAGGTGATCGTCGCGCAGATGATCGACACGCGGATCAAGGATCCGCGGCTCGGTTTCGTGACGGTCACGGACGTCCGGGTCACCGGCGACCTGCAGAACGCCTCGGTGTTCTACACGGTCTACGGCTCGGACGAGGACCGCGAGGGCACGGCCGCGGCGCTGAAGAGCGCCACCGGCCTGATCCGCTCGGAGGTGGGCAAGCAGACGGGTATCCGCCTGACGCCGACCCTCGAGTTCCACCTCGACTCCGTGCCCGACACGGCCGCGAACCTCGACGCCGCACTGATCGAGGCCCGCAAGCGTGACGCCGAGCTCGAGGCGCTGCGTGCCGGTGCCCGGTACGCGGGCGACGAGGACCCCTACAAGAAGCCGCGCGAGGACGACGCCGAGGCCGAGTGACCTCCGACCCCACGCTCGCGCGTGACATCGCCGCCGCCTGCCGCCTGACCGGGACATTCACGCTCCGGTCGGGCCAGGCGGCGTCGTCCTGACCAAGGCCGACCTCGACGCCGCGCGGCACTCCTGAGCCGCGCGATACTGGGACCCATGACCTCTCCCACCTCGCAGGCTCCCGCGCGCCGTCCCACGGCCGCCGACGGGTTCGTCGTGGTCGACAAGCCGCAGGGCTGGACCAGCCACGACGTCGTCGGGCGGATGCGGCGCCTGGCCGGGACCCGCAAGGTCGGCCACGCCGGCACGCTCGACCCGATGGCGACCGGCGTGCTCGTGCTCGGGATCGGCAAGGCGACGCGCCTGCTCACGTACGTGGTCGGCGCCGACAAGGACTACGACGCCACGATCCGGCTGGGCGTGGCCACGACCACGGACGACGCCGAGGGCACGGTCGCCGCCGTGGCCGGTCAGGACGCCGTCGGGCGCGTGGACCGGGCGGCGCTGGACGCCGCGGTCGCCGATCTCACGGGCGACATCCTGCAGGTGCCCACGTCCGTGTCCGCGATCAAGGTGGACGGCAAGCGCGCCTACGCGCGGGTTCGCGCCGGGGAGGAGGTCGCGCTCCAGGCACGGCCGGTCACCGTCTCCCGGTTCGAGGTCCTGGACGTCCGGGCGGCCACCGCCGTGGTGCCCGACGGCGACCTGGGGGACACCGCCGTGGACGACCCCGCGTCCGCGGACCCCTCCGCGGAGCCGGGTGTCGCCCCCACGGCCGCCGAACCCGGCGCCGGCCCCACCCGGGAGGTGCCTGTGGTCGACGTCGACGTGCGCGTCACCGTCTCGTCCGGCACCTACGTGCGCGCCCTGGCCCGCGACCTCGGCGCGGTGCTCGGCACCGGCGGCCACCTGACCGCGCTGCGCCGCACCCGCGTGGGTGGCTACCCCCTGGCCGGCGCCCGCACGCTGGAGGAGCTGGAGGCGCAGGCCGACGCCGACGGCACGCTGGCCACGCTCCCGCTCGCCGAGGCCGCGCGCGGCACGTTCCCGGTGCGCGAGCTCGACGAGGCCGAGGTGCGCGCGCTCGGCTACGGCCAGTGGGTCGAGCCGTCGGGGCGCGCCGAGGTCGTGGCCGCGCTGTCGCCGTCGGGCACGCTCGTGGCGCTGCTGGAGGACACGCGGCGCCGCGGCGAGAGCCTCGCCAAGCCGGTCCTGGTGCTCGAACCCGCGCCCTGACCGGGCCGGCGCGCGCCGGGCACGGCCCCGGTCGGGCTACGCTTGACGACCGGTGCGGATGTCGCGCGAGCGGCCCTAGCGCCTGCGCCACCCGATTCATGAGGAGCAACCCGCGTGCAGCTGTGGACGGACCTGGAACAGGTTCCCCCGGGATTCGGGCCATCAGTGGTGACGATCGGCAACTTCGACGGCGTCCACCGCGGCCACCAGGCGGTGCTCGACCGCATCCTCCGGCTCGCCCGGAGCGACGCGGCCAGCGCCGTCGCCGTGACGTTCCATCCGCACCCTTCCGCGGTGCACCGGCCCGACTCGGCCCCGGAGCTGATCACGGGCCTGGAGGACCGCCTCGCGCTCATGGAGCGCACCGGCCTCGACGCGACCCTGCTGGTGAACTACACCCTCGACTTCGCCGCCCAGACGCCCGAGGAGTTCGTGTCCCGCTATCTGGTCGACGGCCTGCGCGCCCGCACCGTGGTGGTGGGGCACGACGTGCGCTTCGGCAAGCAGAACGCGGGCACGCTGGCCACCATGGTGGAGCTCGGCGGGCAGCACGGGTTCGAGGTCGTGGCCATCGAGGACGTGGGTGACTCGGCCGGCGAGGGTGACGGGCACCAGCGGTGGTCGTCGACGGCGGTGCGCGCGCTGCTCGCCGAGGGCGACGTCGACCAGGCCGCCGACGTGCTCGGCCGCCCGCACCTCGTGCGCGGCACCGTGGTGCACGGCGACGCGCGGGGCCGCGAGATGGGCTTCCCGACCGCCAACCTCGGCGACATCACCGGCCTGGTCCCGGCGGACGGCGTCTACGCGGGCTGGCTGCGCCGCGGCACGGCCGCGACGTGCGCGAGCCTCGCCGGGCCCGAGCACGACCGGGCGACCGCCTCCGGCGCGGGCCTCGGGCAGGAGGAGATCCTGCCCGCCGCGATCTCCGTCGGCACCAACCCGACGTTCGACGGCGTGGAGCGCCGCGTCGAGGCCTACGTGCTCGACCGGACCGACCTCGACCTGTACGACCAGACGGTCGTGCTCGAGTTCGTGGCGCACCTGCGTCCCACGCTGCGGTTCGACGGCATGGAGCCGCTGATCGCCCAGATGAACGACGACGTGGCGCGGGCCCGCAAGATCCTGCGGCCGTAGGGCGGATGCGGTCTCCGTAAACTAAGATTCAATCTTAGTAAGATCCGATCTTAGTTTGCGGAGGCGGCATGGAGTTTCGCGGACGCGACTCGGACCTGCGCCAGCTCGCGGGTCTGCTGGACGGTGTCGAGGCAGGGACGGGCACCACGCGAGGCAAGGCGCTGATCATGACCGGCCGGCGGCGCGTCGGCAAGTCGCGTCTGGCGCAGGAGTTCTGTGATCGCAGCGGACGTGACTATCTCGTGTTCCAGGCGACGCGGGGGCGCAACGCAATGGCCGAGCGGCGAGAGTTCCTCGCCACGCTCACCCAGTCGAGCCTGCGCGTGCCTGAGATCTTCGCGCACCTGAGCCCACCGGACTGGAACGGCACGCTCCGCGCGCTCGCCGAGGTACTGCCGGGCGACAGGCCGACAGTCGTCGTCCTCGACGAGGTGCCCTGGCTGGTCGAGCAGGACTCGGAGTTCGAGGGGGCACTCCAGACGGTCTGGGACCAGCACTTGTCGCAGAAGCCCGTGCTGCTCCTCCTCATCGGCAGCGACCTGTCGGTCATGGAGGCGCTGCAGACCTACGGCCGACCCTTCTTCGGGCGTGCGACCAAGATCGACATCGCGCCACTGAATCCGGCAGACGTCCAGGCGATGGCAGGCCTGAGCGCCGCCGACGCGATCGACGCGCACCTGATCACCGGTGGATTCCCCGAGATCGTCCGGACCTGGGCATCCGGCCAGCCACGGGTCGAGTTCCTCCGCGGCGCGCTCGGCGACCCGCTCTCGCCGCTTCTCGTCGCCGGCGAGCTCTCGCTGCTCGGCGAGTTCCCGGAGTCCTCGCGCAGCAGGGCGATCCTGGAGGCCGTGGGCGACGGCGAGCGGACGTTCTCGGCCATCGCCGCCGCGGCAGGGAGCTCGGGAACCTTGCCGGCCGGCACCCTGAACCCCCTGCTCAGAACGCTGGAGGCCAAGCGGATCGTCGAGACCGACCTCCCGCTGTCGACGTCGTCGGACACGAAGAACAAGCGGTACCGCCTCGGGGATCCCTACCTGCGTTTCTGGCTCGCCTTCCTGCGCCGCGCCATCCCACTCGTCGAGCGGGGGCGTGGGGACCTGGCCCTCGACCGCATCGAGCGATCGTGGAGCACGTGGCGTGGCAGGGCGGTGGAGCCGCTCGTCCGGGAGTCGCTGATGCGGATCCTGCTCGGCTCCGGATGGCCGGACGTCGAGGCTGTCGGCGGATGGTGGAACAGGCAGAACAACCCGGAGGTGGACCTGGTCGGTGCCGACCGTGCTCCGACTGCACGACGGGTCGAGTTCATCGGTTCCGTGAAGTGGTACGAGGCCGACACCTTCGGACGGCACGAGCTGGACGAGCTCGCCCGCGCACGCGGTGTCGTGCCGGGAACCGACGAGGACACGCCCCTGGTCGCCGTGGCCCGGAGCGGTTTCGACGCCGGTCTTCCGCTGGCGGCGCACTGGGGACCGGAGGAGATCGTCGCGGCCTGGAGGTGAGGCCCGACGGCGGGAGATCTTCCGGCCGCTCGCGCGTTGAGGTGGACATGACGTACCTCGAGCTGTCCGACCTGGTGGTCGGGTACGGCGGCAACGCCGTCTGCGCGCCCGTGAGCCTCACGCTGGGGGCCGGCGACATCGTCGCCGTGATCGGCGCCAACGGCACCGGCAAGTCCACCCTGCTGCGCACCGTGCTCGGCCTGCAGGAGCCGCTGTCCGGGACGGTGGGCGCGTTCGGCCGGGCCGTGGACGAGCGGGAGCGGCGGTTCCGCGCCCGCGTCGCGGGCGTGCTGGACGACGACGCGTTCTTTCCCGGCGTGACCGTCCGCGAGCACCTCGTGCTCACCGCGCGCGGCCACGGCGTGCCGGACGCCGGCGCCGTCACCGACCGGGTGCTCGACCACGTGGGCATCACGGAGCGCGCGAGCGCCATGCCGCACACCCTCTCGTCGGGGCAGCGGCGCCGGTTCCTGCTGGCGAGCGCCCTGGTGCGACCGCGTGACCTGCTCGTGCTCGACGAGCCGGAGCAGCGCCTCGACACCGCGATGCGGGCCCGGCTGGGCGACACGCTGCGCGCCGAGGCGGAGGCCGGAACGGCGGTCCTGTTCGCGACGCACGACGACCGGCTCCTGGCCGCGACCGGCGCGAGCGCGGTGCTCCTGTCCGACGACGACGTCGTGCTGCTGGAGCCCGCCGAGGCGCCGGGCGTGCTGGCGGGCTTCCGGTGACGGGCGAGGCGCCCGACGCCGGCACCGCCGCCTCCTCCGGGACGGCCGCACGCTCCGGGACCGCCGCTCGTGCGGATGGGCTCCCGCGGCTCGCCGCGACCGACGACGAGAGCCTCACCGGCGCCGAGCTGCGCCGGCTGACCGCGCGCGTGCGGGCGCACAACCTCCCGGCCGAACCCGGCCGGGTGGCGCTGGACGTCGCCGAGGTGGCGATCTCGCTCGCCCTGGTCGTCCTGTACCTGTGGGGGTTCGGCGGCCCGGTGCGGGAGCTGCTCGGCTCCGACGCGACCGCGTTCGGACTCGGGCCCGGCCTGATCCAGGCCCTCGTGCTCGCGCTCGCGGCGGTGGCCGGGACGGCCGTGGCGCTGCGGCTCGGCCCCGGGGGCCTGCCCGCGGCCGGCGTGCGCTGGTGGGCGCCGACGCCCGCCGACCGGGCGGGGCTCACCTCACCCTCGGTGGTCCGCGCGCTGCTCGCCGGGGTCGGCGCGGGCCTCGTCGTGGGCGGCGCGCCCGCGGTGCTGGCCGGTGTCGGCCTCGCGGGGATCGGCCTGGACGCGGCGTTCGGCGCAGCCCTCGGGCTGCTCGTCGTCGCGGGTACCGGCGCGCTCCAGGTGAGCGGGGCGACGTCGGGCAGCCTGCCGGGACGGGTGCTCGACCTGCTGCTCGCCGCCGTACCGGTGGCCGGCCTCGGCCTCGCGCTCTGGGCGCCCGCATGGGGCGCCTGGACCGTGCCGTGGGGCGTGCCCGCGGCGCTGGCCGCCGCCGGCGTCGGCACCCTCGTGGTCTGGGTGCGCGGCCTGGACCGGCTCCGGGCCGGCGAGCTGCGCGCCCGCGCGTCGGCGGCGATGCAGGCCTCCGCCGCCCTCCTGTCGCTCGACGGCGGCGGCGTGAGCCGCGCCCTGGGCAGCGGGCCGACGGCGGCGCGCACCTTCGCCTGGCTGCCCGGCACCGCGCGCGGCCCGGCGGGCGCCCTGCTCGCGGCGGACGCCACGCTCCTGCTGCGCTCGCCGGCCGCCCTCGCCGCGCTGCTCGCGCTGGCATCCGCCGGTGCCGTGGCCGTGCAGGTACCCGCGCTCGCCGACGGGATCGGGCTCTGGGCCGTGCTGGCCGGCGTGGGGTACGCGGGGGCGCTCGCGGGCGCCGGCGGGCCGCGCGCGGCCGGGGAGAACCCGCGGCTGGACGCCCTGGTGCCGCTGGGCGCCCGGGCCACCCGCGCCGTCCGCACGGTGTGGCCGGTGCTCGCCGCGGCCGCCGTGCTCTTGCTCGTGGCCGTCGTGAGCGGGGGCGGGTCGTGGCTCGCGGTGGCCGCGCCCGCCGCCGTCGTCCTCGGGGCCGCCGCCGTCCGGGCGGCCTACCGCGGGCCGGTGCCCTGGGACGTGCCGATGATCGCCACCGCGGCGGGCGCACTCCCCACGGGGCTGGTGCTGCACCAGCTCAAGGGGCCGGACGTGGCGCTGCTGGGCACCCTCCCGCTCGCGCTGTCCGTCGTGACGGGCGTGACGCCGGCGCTCGTCGTCGCGCAGGTGGTGGCGGCCGCCGCGGCGGTCTGGCGCGCGGCGCGCTGACATCGCGCCGGCCGTTCGCCCAGGCCAGCGAGCATTCACGTGCCGGGGTGTACGTGGCTGTGACCCGCGTCACTCCGTCTCTGGTGGAAGGCCGTCACCCCCAGCAAGGAGAGACCCATGGTCCAGCCCACCCAGGCGCCGCCGCAGGGCGACCCGAACCACTCACCGCACGAGGCGGTCGACCTGGCGCAGACGCCGGCCGGCCGCACGGTCCGACGGATCGGCCACGGCGGCGTGTTCGTACCCGCCGACCCGGACGCTCCGGAGGACCCGCGAGACAGCACGGCCACCCTCATGCCGCGCACGGAGGCGGCAGTCCGTCGCGACCTGCGGGAGCACCGGTTCGACGCGACGACGTCGTTCGACTACCTGCTGCGCGACCTCGCCCGCGAGTTCCCGGACGCGCACCTGCCCGTGGGCGACCGCGTGGCCGGCACCCGGGACGCCCTCATGCGGCTCGGCGCCGGCATGATCGAGGCGCCGGCTCCGGCGCCGGCCCCGGCCCCGGGAGCGCCGCCGGCGCCGGCCGCGCCGCCGCGCGACTCCACGATCCCCAGCATCTACACGTACTGGGGCCAGTTCATCGACCACGACATCACGCTCAACACGAACGGTCCGGACGACGACAGCGGCCCGCGCGGCGACCAGGCGCTGGGTGACATCGTGAACGACCCCTTCCGCGTGTTCACGCCGGACGTGGTGCGCCGCAGCCTGCACAACGGGCGCGTCCCGCTGCTCGACCTGGACAGCCTGTACGGCTCGGGGCCGCGGTTCGCGGGCGAGAAGGACCGCGGCACCACGCGCAGCGAGGCGGCCTACGTACCGGACTCGGCCAAGCTGCGGCTCGGCCGGATCGGCACCGAGCCGTTCGGACCGTTCTCGCTCGTGGCCCCTGGCGACGACCCGCAGCGCGACCTGCCGCGGAGCACCGAGGCGGGCAGCGAGCGCATGCCGCTCATCCCGGACAGCCGGAACGACGAGAACCTGATCGTGGCGCAGTTCCACGTGGCCATGATCCGGTTCCACAACGCCGTCGTGGACTGGGTGGCAGAGCACGAGCCGTGGTCTGCCACGACCCAGCGCGAGCTGTTCGACCGGGCGCAACAGCTCGTCCGGTTCCACTACCAGTGGCTGGTGGTGAACGACTACCTGCGCACGCTGACCAAGCCCGGTGTGCTGGACTCGGTCCTGGCCACGGGGCCCACGCTGTTCCGTCCCGCGCGACGGGTGTCGATGCCGCTGGAGTTCGCGGTTGCGGCGTTCCGGTTCGGGCACTCGATGGTGCGCGGCGCCTACGACTTCAACGTCAACTTCACGGGGAACGGCCCGGGCGGGGTGGCCAGGCTGGACCAGCTGTTCCAGTTCACCGGCAACGGCGGGCTGTCGCCGAACCCTGCGAACCCGTCGCCGGTGCTGCCGTCGAACTGGCCCGTCGAGTGGCCCCGGCTGACCGACAAGGGTGACCCCCTGGCGTTCCGCATGGCCCGCAAGATCGACCCGTTCCTCGCGGACGGGCTGGGCCACCTGCTGAACGAGGGCAACACGGCCGCCGAGCCGATCAAGGCGCTCCTCAAGCAGCTCGCGCAGCGCAACCTGCTGCGTGGCTACATGCTGGCGATCCCGACGGGGGAGGCCGTGGCCAAGGAGCTGCGCGCCCGCCCGCTCACGCCCACGCAGCTGCGGCAGAACGCGTCACCCGAGGTGGTGGCGGCGCTCGACGCCCTGGACGGCACGCCGCTCTGGTACTACGTGCTCAAGGAGGCCGAGGTCCAGGGCAACGGCAACTTCCTGGGCGAGGTGGGCAGCCGGATCCTGGCGGAGACGTTCGTCTACCTGCTGCGGCTGGACGACGAGTCGTTCCTGCGGCGCCCCGGTCGCGACTGGACGCCGGCGTACGGGGTCCGGTTCGAGGACCGTCGTCTCATCACGACGATCTCGGACCTCCTGGCCTTTGCGGGGGTCTTCCCGATCGGGCAGGACGACGCGGGGCTCCCGCTCTTCCGCCGCAACGGCGACGGCTACGCGGGCCACGACGGCGCGTGAGCTCGTCCGTGTCAGACGTCCAGGTCACCCGGGTGACCTGGACGTCTGACACGTGGTGGAGGTCTCGGGGCCCGAGTCGGGCGGGGGCGCTCAGCACTGGTAATGTGGTACCGCCGTCAGAACGGCCGCGGATCCAGAGCGCCCCGGTGAATGAGTCCCGGAGCACCGCGCAACAACACCGAAGGAGAGCCATGCCGCTCGACACTGCCACCAAGCAGCAGATCATTTCCGAGTACGGAACCAAGCCGGGCGACTCGGGTTCGCCGGAGGTGCAGATCGCGCTCCTCACGCAGCGCATCAAGGACCTCACCGAGCACCTGAAGGAGCACAAGCACGACCACCACAGCCGTCGTGGTCTGCTGCTCCTCGTGGGTCAGCGCCGTCGTCTCCAGGGTTACCTCAAGGGGATCGACATCGAGCGCTACCGCGCCCTGGTCGACAAGCTCGGCCTGCGTCGCTGATCATGCTTCCCACCAGCCCGGCCCCCGTCGCGGGGGCCGGGCTGGTCTGGTGAGATGCTGTAGTACGACAACTCAACCGCGCCGCCCGTGACCTCGTCCGGTCCTCGGTAGTGGCTTCCCGAGTCTCTTCCGCTCTACGCGAGCGGCGGCTCGGTGGGCCTCGATCGATGACCGTCGGGCACGGGGGCGTTCCAAGAGAACACCGAGAGAAGGAGGGCACCCGTGGAGGGTCCCGAGATCCAGTTCGCCGAGGCCGTGATCGACAACGGTCGCTTCGGCACCCGCACCGTCCGGTTCGAGACCGGACGCCTCGCCAAGCAGGCCGCCGGCTCCGTCGCCGCGTACCTCGACGGCGAGACCATGCTGCTGTCGACCACCGCGGCCGGCAAGCACCCCAAGGACCAGTTCGACTTCTTCCCGCTGACGGTGGACGTCGAGGAGCGGATGTACGCCGCGGGCCGTATCCCCGGCTCGTTCTTCCGCCGCGAGGGCCGTCCCTCGACCGAGGCCATCCTGGCCTGCCGTCTGATCGACCGCCCGCTGCGCCCCCTGTTCGTCAAGGGCCTGCGCAACGAGGTCCAGGTGGTCATCACCGTCATGGCGATCCACCCGGACGACGCCTACGACACGCTGGCCATCAACGCCGCGTCGGCGTCGACCCAGATCTCCGGCCTGCCGTTCGACGGCCCGGTCGGCGCCGTCCGCATCGCGCTGATCGACGGCCAGTGGGTCGCGTTCCCCAAGTACTCCGACAAGGAGCGCGCGGTCTTCGACATGGTCGTGGCCGGTCGCGTCGTCGGTGACGACGTCGCGATCGCCATGATCGAGGCCGAGGCCACGGACGACGCGTGGACCCTCATCAAGAACGAGGGCGTCGCCGCGCCGACCGAGGAGGTCGTCGCCGAGGGCATCGAGGCGGCCAAGCCGTTCATCAAGGCCCTGTGCGACGCGCAGGCCGCGCTCGCCGGCCAGTCCGCCAAGGAGACGCAGGAGTTCCCGCTCTTCCCGGACTACCAGGCCGACGCGTACTCCGCCGTCGAGGCGGCTGTGGCCGCGCCGACGCGCGACGCGCTGACCATCGCCGACAAGCAGCAGCGTGAGAACACGCTCGACGGCATCAAGGCGACCGTCCACGAGCAGCTCGACGGCCAGTTCGAGGGCCGCGAGAAGGAGCTGTCGGCCGCGTTCCGCTCGCTCCAGAAGCAGCTCGTGCGCCAGCGCGTGCTGACCGACGGCGTGCGCATCGACGGCCGTGGCCTCGCGGACATCCGCACCCTCTCGGCCGAGGTCGAGGTGCTGCCCCGCGTGCACGGCTCCGCCATCTTCGAGCGCGGCGAGACCCAGATCCTGGGTGTCACCACGCTGAACATGCTCCGCATGGAGCAGCAGATCGACTCGCTCGGTCCGGAGACGCGCAAGCGCTACATGCACAACTACAACTTCCCGCCGTACTCGACCGGTGAGACGGGCCGCGTGGGCAGCCCGAAGCGCCGCGAGATCGGCCACGGCGCGCTCGCCGAGCGTGCCCTGGTGCCGGTCCTGCCGAGCCGCGAGGAGTTCCCCTACGCGATCCGCCAGGTGTCCGAGGCCCTCGGCTCGAACGGTTCGACCTCCATGGGCTCGGTGTGCGCGAGCACGCTGTCGCTGCTGAACGCCGGTGTGCCGCTGCGCGCCCCGGTCGCCGGCATCGCCATGGGCCTCGTGTCCGACACCGTGGACGGCGAGACCCGCTACGCCGCGATGACGGACATCCTGGGCGCCGAGGACGCGTTCGGCGACATGGACTTCAAGGTCGCCGGCACCAAGGAGTTCGTCACCGCCATCCAGCTCGACACCAAGCTCGACGGCATCCCGGCGTCGGTCCTCGCGGCCGCCCTGGGCCAGGCGCGCGACGCCCGCCTCACGATCCTGGAGGTCCTCGCCGAGGCGATCGACGTCCCGGACGAGATGTCCCCGAACGCCCCGCGCGTCATCACGGTGAAGGTCCCGACCGACAAGATCGGCGAGGTCATCGGGCCCAAGGGCAAGATGATCAACCAGATCCAGGAGGAGACGGGCGCGGACATCTCCATCGAGGACGACGGCACCGTGTACATCGGTGCCACCGACGGCCCCTCGGCCGAGGCCGCCCGCGCGGCGATCAACGCGATCGCCAACCCGCACGTCCCCGAGGTGGGCGAGCGGTTCGTCGGCACCGTCGTCAAGACGACGTCGTTCGGCGCCTTCATCTCGCTGTCCCCGGGCAAGGACGGTCTGCTGCACATCAGCCAGATCCGCAAGCTCGTGGGTGGCAAGCGCGTCGAGAACGTCGACGACGTGCTGTCCATCGGCCAGAAGGTCCAGGTCGAGATCGGCGAGATCGACCCGCGCGGCAAGCTCTCGCTGGTCGCCGTCACCGACGAGGAGGAGTCGGCCAAGGCCGACGCCGCCGAGCCGGCCGCCGAGGCTGCTGCACCCGCGGAAGCCTGACATGACGTGGCACCTGCCGCTCGTACCCACGGGCGAGCCCGGTGCCGAGCTGACCGCCGGGCAGGACGGCGCGACGATCCGTCGCTCCGTCCTGCCCGGCGGTGTCCGTGTGCTCACCGAGAACATGCCGGGCCAGCGCTCGGCCACGGTGGGCGCCTGGATCGGCGTCGGCTCGCGGGACGAGACCGACGGCCACTTCGGCTCGACGCACTTCCTGGAGCACCTGCTCTTCAAGGGCACGGCACGCCGGTCCGCGATGGACATCGCCGAGGCGTTCGACGCCGTCGGCGGTGAGGCCAACGCGGCCACCGGCAAGGAGCACACCTGCTACTACGCGCGGGTGCTGGACTCCGACCTGCCGATGGCGGTCGACGTCATCTCCGACATGGTCACCTCCGCGCGGCTGGACACCGACGAGCTCGAGACCGAGCGCGGCGTCATCCTCGAAGAGCTCGCGATGAACGACGACGACCCGACCGACGTCGTGCACGAGCAGTTCTCCGCCGTCGTCCTGGGCGACCACGCGCTGGGCCGCCCCATCGGCGGCACGCCGGAGACGATCAACGCCGTCCCGCGTGACGCCGTCTGGGACCACTACCGCTGGAACTACCGGCCGGAGACCCTGGTCGTCACGGCGGCGGGCGGCATCGACCACGACAAGCTCGTGCAGCAGGTGACCCAGGCCCTGGCCGACGGCGGCTGGGAGCTCGACGCCGCGACGCGGCCGCGCGACCGCCGCCCTTCCACGGAGGACCGGGCCGGTGTACCCGAGATGGGCGCCGAGCTGACCGTGAAGCGCGCCGTCGAGCAGGCAAACATCATCGTGGGCTCCACCGGCATCTCGGCCACGGACGACCGGCGGTTCGCGCTGTCCGTGCTGAACGCGGTGCTCGGCGGCGGCATGTCGTCGCGGCTGTTCCAGGAGATCCGCGAGAAGCGTGGCCTGGCGTACTCGACGTACTCGTTCGCCTCGGCGCACGGCGGCCTCGGCACGTTCGGCCTGTACGCGGGCTGCGCGTCCGCCAAGGCGGACCAGGTCACCGAGCTGCTGGTCGAGGAGCTCGAGAAGCTCGCGCACGACGGCATCACCGAGGCCGAGCTCAAGCGGTCCGTGGGGCAGCTCTCCGGCGGCACGGTGCTCGGCCTGGAGGACTCCGGGTCGCGGATGAGCCGCCTGGGCAAGGCCGAGCTCGTGTACGGCGACCTGCTGTCGCTGGCCGAGTCGCTCGAGCGCATCCAGGCGGTCACGGCCGCCGATGTGCAGGACCTGGCGCAGGACCTCGCGGCGCGGCCGCGCTCGGTGGTCCGCGTGGGCCCGTTCGACAACTGAACCGCACCGCTGAGTGCGGGATCTTCGCCCTTCTGGCACACGAAAAAGGGCGAAGATCCAGCACTCACCGAGGAACTAGGGTGTAGATCGTGAGTGACATCAAGGTGGCCGTGCTCGGGGCGACCGGGCGCATGGGCACGCAGGCCTGCGCCGCGGTCGAGGCTGCCGACGGGCTCCAGCTCGTCGCCCGGCTCGGGCGCGGCGACACCGTCTCCGCCGAGACCCTCGCCGGGGCCGACGTCGCGGTGGACTTCACCGTGCCGGCGGTCACCGAGGCCAACGTGCACGCGGTGCTCGACGCCGGCGCGCACGCCGTGGTCGGCACCACGGGATGGGACGACGCCGCCCGCGCGCGGGTCTCGGCGCACCTCGCGGAGCTGTCGCCCGGGGGCCGGGGCAGCACGAGCGCGCTCGGCGTGCTCATCGCCCCGAACTTCGGCCTCTCTGCGGTGCTGGCCATGACGTTCGCCGCGAAGGCGGCGCGCTACTTCGAGTCGGCCGAGGTCGTCGAGCTGCACCACCCGAACAAGGTGGACGCGCCGTCGGGCACCGCCCGGCACACCGCCGCCGCGATCGCCCGGGCGCGTGCCGAGGCCGGCCGCGGCCCGTCGCCGGACGCGACCGAGACGGGCTGGGAGGCCCGGGGCGCCGACATCGACGGGGTGCGCGTGCACGCCGTGCGGCTGCGCGGGCTCGTGGCGCACGAGGAGATCCTGTTCGGCAACGAGGGGGAGCAGCTCGTGATCCGGCAGGACTCGTTCGACCGGGCCTCGTTCATGCCGGGCGTGCTGCTCGCGATCCGTTCCGTGGTGTCCCGCCCCGGGCTGACCGTGGGCCTCGAGAACGTGCTGGACCTGTCGTGAGCGAGCCCGTGCCGGAGCGCTCGGGCGAGCCGACGCCGCCATCGTCGCAGCCGACGCCGCCGTCGTCGCAGCCGACGCCGTCGTCGCCGTCGCGCCGGAGGCTGCCCCGGGGACTGCCCGGGGCCATCGCCGTGACGGCGCTGCTCGCGCTGTACGTGTGGCAGATCGCGGGCCGCGGCGTCTCGATGATGCGCACGGGCGAGCCGGTCCTGATCGCCATCGGCCTGGGCGTACTGATCATCCCGCTGCTGGTCATCGGGCTGATCGCGCGCGAGTACTGGCTCGCGGCGACCGTCCAGCGCATGGCGGACACGCTGTTCGCCGAGGGCGACCTCCCCGTGGACGACCTCCCGCGCTCGCCCGGCGGGCGCATCGACCGGTCCGCGGCCGACGAGGCCTTCGGGCCGTACCGCGCGGCCGTCGAGGCGTCGCCCGAGAGCTGGCGCGCCTGGTACCACCTGGCCTTCGCCTACGACGCGTCGGGCGACCGCCGCCGCGCCCGTGAGGCGCTGCGGCGCGCGTCGCGCCTGTTCCGCACCGCCTGACGTCCGGCGTCAGGCGGCCTCGGACGCCGGTGCGGCCTCCACCCCCGGGTGCGTCGGCACCCAGCGCACCGCCACGAGCACGAGCCCGGCGACGAGCAGCACCGACGTGAGCATGAACGGGTAGGTGCGGTCGATCCCGGAGAGCCAGCCGGAGATCCAGCCGAACGGCGCCGCGGCGAGCATGATGCACGTGCGCTGGATCGCCATCACGCGTGACCGCTCGGCCTCGTCCACGTGCAGCGCCACGAGGGACTCCGAGAGCATGAACAGCATGCCCGCGCCGAAGCTGTCCAGCAGGAGGCACAGGCCGAGGAACGCGTACGTCGACGCCGTCGCCGCCCCACCGGACGCGGGGATCGCGACCAGCACGACCTGCCCGGCGAGGTGCACCCCGAACCCCAGCAGCGTGGCGCGCCGGAGGTCCACGGCGGTGGTCAGCAGCGGGATGAGCGTGAAGAAGAAGACCACCGACAGCACCGAGCGGACCATCGGGAAGAAGGGCAGCAGCGCGTCCGGCACGTTCAGGTGCTGGCTCGCCACCACCTGCCAGAACGTGCCGTTGACGAGCGTGACCGCCGCCGTCAGCGCGGCCACGGCCAGCGCCAGGAGCGACCCGCGCGAGCGCAGCAGCAGCCCGAGCACCCCGCGGTACCCGGCCAGGAGGCGCCACACGCTGTGCCCGCGGGTGGCGGCCCTGCGGACCTCGCCCTGCCGGGTCTCCTTCGACCACAGGTAGAGCCAGACGATCTTCACCGTCATCACGATCGCGGCGTTGATGTAGAGGATGCGGACGGCGGGCTCGAGCCCGAGCTGGGCGACCAGCAGGGCGGCCAGCGGCGCGAACAGCGCCGAGCAGTCGGCCGCGACCTTGACCAGCGAGTAGATCCGGGTGATCTGGCCCCGCTCGGCGTCCTCGACCATGAGGCAGTCCCACGAGTTCTGCGTCACCTGCAGGGCGCCGTTCACCAGCGACGCCGCGAGGAAGAACCAGAAGTTCTCGGCGAACGCCCACAGCAGGCACGGGATCACCCAGGCGATCACGTCGAACCACGCCGTCGTGGCTCGCCGCCCGAGCCGGTCGGTGATGATGCCGCCCGCCAGCCCGAAGCCGACCTGGGAGATCATGGCGATGGTCGCGAGCAGGCCGATCTGCTCGTCGTGCAGGCCCAGGGCCAGCATGAACACCGACGCGTAGGGCAGCACCAGGGCCATGGACAGCCCCCACAGCGGCTCGGTCCACACACAGGCGCGAGGGTTGCCACGGAGCTCGACGAAGGTCCGCCAGAGCGGGTTGCGGGTGCGGTTCACCGGGAAAGTGAAGCACCTCGGCGGCCCGGGTCGCGCCATGTTTCCACGCTGCGTTCCATGCAGACGAGATCCTCCCGCTCGTCCCACGGCTCGACGACGGCGAAGCCCAGCCTCTCGTACAGGCCGATGGCGCCGACCCGCCACCGCCAGACGGAGAGCGCGACCGTGCCGAGGCCGGCGTCGGCCGCGTGGTCCAGCGCCGCGCCGACGAGCCGCGAGGCCACACCGCGGCCCCGCAGCCCGGGGTCGGTCCAGAGCCGCTTCAGCTCGGCGCGCCCGTCGGAGGACGTGGTGACCACGAGACAGCCGACGGCGGCGTCGCCGTTGTGCGCCAGCAGCACGACGTCGTCGGCGAAAGCGGTGCGGGGGTCGTCGATCTCCGCCCGGTAGCGGGCGGGCAGGGCTGCCTTGTCCGTGACGGGCACGCCCTTCTCCTCCTCCGTGCGCAGGTGGTAGGCGGTCAGCAGGGCGACCAGTCCGGCGGTGGGGGAGTCCGGCCCGAGCCGCCGGACGACGACGGGGCGGGTGTCGAGGGAGTCGGTCACGGTGCGACGGTACCCGGCGCGGCGGTGCTCCTTCGGTCAGTCGGTCAGTCGGTGAGGCTCGTCCAGCAGTACATCCCGAGCCGCTCGTCGGCCGCGCGGGCGGCGAGCGCCCCGAGGGAGAGCAGCGCCGTGACGAGGGCCTGCGGGGACACTGCGTGTGTCGTCGTGCCGGACCACTCACGGGCGGCCTCGGCGAGCCGGGTCGGGCCGGCGGAGGCGAGGTCGTCCACGAGGGTCTGGGCGACCGTCACGATCCACGGCCCCTCCTCGCCGCCGCTGCCGACGAGCGCACCGTGGCGCGGGTGCGCCGTGACCTCCGCGTACGGGCGGCCGGACAGTACACCGGCCAGCCCGCCGAGCATCACGAACGGGTCCACGGCCGGCACCGCGACGGAGTCGAACCGCGGCTGGTCGGTGCGCAGGTCGGGCTCGGACGGCCCGCCGGGCGCGTGGAGCGCCGTCGCCGCCACCTCGTCGGTGGGAGCTGCGAAGTACTCCGTGCGAATCCCCATGCCGCCGATGGTCGCAAGGCCGTGTCACGGGACTGTCACGCGGGCGTGAAACCTGGAGTTCGCCTGCCGAACACGGCGGGACGGGCCGCGTGCCGGGACGACGTCAGATCTGGGCGGACCAGCGGTGCTCGACGACCTCGCGCACGCCCGTCGCGAGCGTACGGCTGCGGCCGTCCTCGCCGAGGCCGCTGGCCTTCAGGAAGGCGGCGCGAGCCGTGTCGTCGACCAGTGCCCACGTGGTGACGGTGTCGGAACCGTCCGCGCGGAGCCGGTCGACGGCGGCGGCCAGCAGTCGCGAGCCGTGCCCGCCGCGCTGCGCCTCGGGCAGCACCTCGAGCGAGAGCACCTGGCCGGGGGAGACGGCGGCGAACCCGACCACCTTGGGCCCGGCGAGCGCCACGAGGACGGCGAACCCCGGCCCGGGCGGCGCGGTGATCGCCGAGGCCCAGCGCTCGCGCATGGCGGGCACGTCGAGCGCCTCGAGCACCCCCTCGCCCAGCACGCCGGTTGCACGCCAGGACGCGACCTGCACGTCGGTCACCGCCGACTCGTCACCGGCGACGGCGGGGCGGACGGACACGTCTGCGGTCTCGCGGAACAGGGCCATCACAGAACCCTAGCGCCCGCCGTGGGGGCGGCGTCGACCACAGCAGCTGTTGCCGGAGCCGGCCTGCCCGTGGCAGGAACCACTGTGGTCAACACCGGTGGGCCGGGCCGTGGCCCGGGGCGGTCAGCCCCAGCCGAGGGCGCGGAGGCCCGCGGCCGTGGCCGCCGCCAGGACCACCACCAGGATGAACGGGGCGCGCAGGGCGAGGGCCAGGGCTGCGACCGCGAGCGCGGGCACCCGGGCGTCGACGACGAGCGTGCGGCCGTCGGCGAAGCCCTGGACCACGACGAGCGAGACCAGCAGCGCCACCGTGACGAGCGTGGTGACGCGGGAGACGCGTTCCGAGGCGAGCCAGGAGCGCGGCACGAGGTGCCCGCCGAGCTTGAGCGCGAAGCAGGCCAGCGAGGCCACGAGCACGGTGGTCCAGAGGGCGGCGGTGGTCATCGGGCGGGCTCCCGGTCGGTCTCGTTCTCGGGGCTGTCGGTCGACGCCTCGTCGGCGGGCACGTCGTCGGCGAACGCGTCGCCGGGCACGGCGGACGGCGCACCGTCGGCCTGCGGCGCCACCGACGTCGGCGCCGCCGGTGCGACCAGCCCCACGACGATCGCGACGGCGGCCGCCGCCAGCACGGGGATGCCCGGCGGCACGAACGGGATGAGCGCCGTGGTGGCGACGACGGCGAGCCCGGCCACGAGCTGTGCGCGGCGCGGCGCCAGCCGGGGCCAGACCAGGGCGAGGAACGCGGCGGCAGCCGCGGCGTCCAGCCCCCAGGCCCGCGGGTCGCCCAGGGCGTCGCCGGCCAGCGCACCGAGCAGCACGAACGCGTTCCAGAGCACGTAGACGCCGATGCCCGTGACCCAGAAACCGATCCGGGACGTGGCGTGGTCCGGCTGGGCCACGGCGACCGCCGTCGACTCGTCGATGGTGACCTGCGCGGCCGCGAGCCGGCGCCAGCCGCGCACCTGGAGCAGCGGCGAGACCACCGCGCCGTACAGGGTGTTGCGCAGGCCGAGGAGCGTGGCGGTGGCGATCGCGGCCACGGGCGTGCCCGCCGCGCCGATCACGCCGACGAGGGCGAACTGCGAGCCGCCGGAGAACATGAGCAGGCTCAGGGCCATGGTCGGGCCGAGGCCGACGCCTGCCGCGACGGACAGGGCGCCGAACGAGATGCCGTACAGGCCGGTCGCCACGGAGACGCTCACGCCCTGGCGGACGGCGGCCCGGGCCGCCGGGTCGGTGGGAAGGACCTTCACGTGGTGAGGCTACGTGGTCACCGGACCGGCCCGGCACGGCGCCCGCGGGCCGGACGCCACCGCCCCCGGGCCGCGACGCCGGCCGCGCGGGGTCGTGCGCTGCCCGCACAGGGCGGTGCGCCGCCCGCTACAGCGCCACGTACACCGTCTCCTGGTACTCCTCCATACCCGCCTCGGCGCCCTCGCGGCCCAGGCCGGAGGCCTTGACGCCGCCGAACGGGGCGCTCGCGTCGGACACCAGGCCGCGGTTGATACCGATCATCCCGGCCTCGATCTCGTCCATGGCGCGCTGGGCCCGCGCGAGCGACGTCGTGTACGCGTAGGCGGCCAGGCCGAACGGGGTGCCGTTGGCCAGCTCGTACGCCTCGTCGTCGGACCCGAAGGCCACGATCGGGGCCACCGGGCCGAAGATCTCCTCGGTGACGACCCGCGCGTCGCCGCTGACGCCGGTGAGCACCGTCGGCTCGAAGAAGTGGCCGGGGCGTTCCAGGCGGGAGCCGCCGGTGAGCACCTGGGCGCCGTGCGCGGCGGCGTCGTCCACGAGGCCCGAGACCTTCTCGACGGCGGCCTCGTTGATGAGCGGGCCCACCTGCGCGCCGGGCTGCGTGCCTGGGGCGGTCACGAGCTCGCCCACCGCGGTGGCGAGCTTGTCCGCGAAGGTGCGCGCGACGGCGTCGTGCACCAGGAACCGGTTGGCCGCGACGCAGGACTGGCCCGCGTTGCGCAGCTTGGCGATCAGCGCGCCCTGCACGGCGGCGTCGAGGTCGGCGTCCTCGAACACGACGAAGGGTGCGTTGCCGCCCAGCTCCATGGAGCTGCGCAGCACGTTCTTCGAGGCCTGGGCCAGCAGCACCTGCCCCACGCGGGTGGAGCCGGTGAACGAGACCTTGCGCAGGCGGGGGTCGTCGAACAGGGGCTCGGTGACCGCGCCGGCCTGCGTGGTCGGCACCACGTTGACGATGCCCGTCGGCAGCCCGCGCCGCTCGGCCTCGGAGCGGATGATCTCCGCCACCAGCAGGGTCGTCATCGGGGTGAGCTCGGACGGCTTGACCACCACGGTGCAGCCCGCCGCGAGCGCGGGCGCGATCTTGCGGGTCGCCATGGCGATGGGGAAGTTCCAGGGCGTGATGAGCAGCGACGGCCCCACGGGCCGGCGGCTCACGTACTGCTTGTTCCCGCCCGACGGCGCCGTGCGCACCAGGCCGTCGGCGCGCACCGCCTGCTCGGCGAACCAGCGCAGGAACTCGGCGCCGTAGACCACCTCGGCGCGCGCCTCGGCCAGCGGCTTGCCCGCCTCGGCGGTGATGAGCGCGGCGATGTCGTCGGCGCGGGCCACCAGGCGCTCGAAGACGGCGCGCAGCAGCTCGGAGCGTTCGCGCGGGGCCACGGCGCGCCAGGCGGGGGCCGCGGCGTGGGCGGCGTCGAGGGCGCGCACGGCGTCCTCGGGGGTGGCGTCGGAGACGTCGAAGATGGGCTGGGCCGTCGCCGGGTCGGTGACCTCGAACGTGGCGCGGCCGGACGCGGGGCCCCAGTGCCCGTCGATGAGCAGTCCGGTGGGCAGGTGCGCCACGAGGGCGGGGGAGAGCGTCGTCGCCGTCATATTCCGAGTATCCATGTCGGCGCAAGCGCGTCGGGACCCCGCGTGGAACGGCCCGGCGGGTCGGCGGCCACAAGCCCGGTGACGGGGCGGAGAACGGTACGGTAGGGCCATGGTTCTTCCCACTGATCCCGCGCGCCCGTTCGGCGCGGTCCTGACTGCCATGGTCACCCCGATGACGCCCGAGGGCGCCGTGGACCTGAAGGCAGCGGTCAAGCTGGCGAAGAAGCTCGTGGACGACGGCAACGACGGCATCGTCCTGTCCGGCACCACCGGCGAGTCGCCCGTGACGCACACCCCCGAGAAGGAGGAGCTCGTCGCCGCCGTCGTGGAGGCCGTGGGCGACCGTGCCGCGGTCGTGGCGGGCGCCGGCTCGAACGACACCGTGCACGCGATCCGCATGGCCGAGCAGGCCGCGGAGTCGGGTGCGGACGGCCTGCTCGTCGTCTCGCCGTACTACTCGCGGCCCAGCCAGGAGGGGCTCTACCAGCACTTCGTGGCCGTCGCCGACGCGACCGACCTGCCCGTGATGCTGTACGACGTGCCCGGCCGCACCGTGGTGCGCATCGCGCCCGAGACCTACCGGCGCCTGGCCCGGCACCCCCGGATCGTCGCGAACAAGGACGCCACCGGCGACGTCTACGCGGCGAGCAAGCTCATCGGTGAGACCGGCCTGGCGTGGTACTCCGGCGACGACGGCCTGCTGCTGCCGTTCCTGAGTGTCGGCGGTGCGGGTATCGTGTCCGTGTCGGCCCACGTGGTCGGCGCTCACTTCGCGGAGACGGTCCGCCGGTTCGACGCCGGCGACATCGCCGGGGCGATCGAGGTCTTCCGCACCACGACCGGTGTGATCGACGCGCTGAACGGCACGGGCGCCCAGGCCGTGATGGCCAAGGCGGCGGTCGAGATCCTCGGCGTCACGGACAACCGCTTCCTGCGTCTGCCGAACGTCGCCGCGACGGACGACGAGGTCGCCGCACTGCGCGCGGTGCTGGCCGAGGCCGGCCTGCTGCGCGCCGGCGACACCGCACACCAGCCCGAGGTGAACGAGCTCGCTCAGGCGAGCTCCGCCGGGCACTGAAACTTTCTGTTGGAACGAGGCCTTGGAGGCCACGTGAGTCATCCTCACCCCGAACTGTCCCTGCCCCCAGCACTGCCCGAAGGCGGTCTGCGTGTGGTCGCCCTCGGCGGCCTGGGCGAGGTGGGACGCAACATGGCGGTCCTGGAGCATGCCGGACGGCTGCTGATCATCGACTGCGGAGTGTTGTTCCCCGAGGACAACCAGCCCGGCGTGGACCTGATCCTGCCGGACTTCGACTACATCAAGGACCGTCTCGACGACATCGAGGCGATCGTGCTGACGCACGGCCACGAGGACCACATCGGTGCCGTGCCGTACCTGCTGCGCCTGCGCAAGGACATCCCGCTGGTGGGGTCGCGCCTGACGCTCGCGTTCATCGAGGCGAAGCTCAAGGAGCACCGCATCAAGCCCTACACCCTCGAGGTGAAGGAAGGGCAGCGCGAGAAGCTCGGCGTCTTCGACTGCGAGTTCGTCGCGGTCAACCACTCCATCCCGGACGCGCTCGCCGTGGCGGTCACCACCGCCGCCGGCACCGTGCTGCACACCGGTGACTTCAAGATGGACCAGCTGCCGCTCGACGGTCGCATCACGGACCTGCGCGCCTTCGCCCGCCTCGGCGAGAAGGGCGTGGACCTCTTCATGGTGGACTCCACCAACGCCGAGGTGCCGGGCTTCGTGACGCCCGAGGCCGAGATCGGCCCCGTGCTCGACAACGTGTTCGCGCACGCCGACAAGCGCATCATCGTCGCGTCGTTCTCCTCCCACGTGCACCGCGTGCAGCAGGTGCTGCGCGCCGCGCACGCCCACGGCCGCCGCGTCGCCCTCGTGGGGCGCTCCATGGTGCGCAACATGGGCATCGCCGCCGACCTGGGCTACCTCGACGTGCCGCCGGGCGTGCTGATCGACCTGAAGAAGGCCGACTCGGTGCCCGACGACCAGATCGTCTACATGTCCACCGGTTCGCAGGGCGAGCCGATGGCGGCGCTCTCGCGCATGGCCAACGGCGACCACAAGGTGCAGGTCGAGTACGGCGACACCGTGATCCTGGCCTCGTCGCTGATCCCGGGCAACGAGAACGCCGTGTTCCGCATCATCAACGGGCTGACCCGCCTCGGCGCGCGTGTCGTGCACGGCGGCAACGCCAAGGTGCACGTCTCCGGGCACGCCTCGGCCGGCGAGCTCATGTACTGCTACAACATCCTCAAGCCCAAGAACGTCATGCCGGTGCACGGCGAGGTGCGCCACCTCGTGGCCAACGGGGCGCTCGCGGTCCGGACCGGCGTGCCGGCCGACCGTGTGGTGCTCGCCGAGGACGGCGTGGTCGTGGACCTCGTGGACGGCAAGGCCTCCGTGGTCGGCGCCGTGCCCTGCGGGTACGTGTACGTCGACGGCTCCTCGGTCGGCGAGATCACCGACGCCGAGCTCAAGGACCGCGTGATCCTGGGCGAGGAGGGTTTCGTCTCAGTCTTCGCCGTGATCGACACGGCGACGGGTAAGGTGCTGGCACCGCCGCAGGTGCTGGCGCGAGGTATGGCCGAGGATGCCTCGGTGTTCGACAAGGTGATGCCGGAGGTCACCGCGGCGCTGGAGAACGCGATCGCGGGCGGGGCCACGGACACGCACCAGCTGCAGCAGATCATGCGCCGCACCATCGGGCGCTATGTGGCGACGCGGCTGCGCCGCAAGCCGATGATCGTCCCGGTGGTCGTCGAAGCGTGATCGGGACCCGGTCGGCCCTCGGGCCGGCTGGGTAGGCAGCACTCCTCGGGCGGGGTAACGCTGAGCTAGCTATGCGAGCTCAGCGTTACCCCGCCCGTTCTCTTGTCCGCGGGCCAGGGCGAGATGCCCGAAGATCACCCGCTTTTTCGCTCAGCGCCTTGGTGGTACGCAGCTAGCGTTCGGGTGTTTCGTGACGCATCCGAGAGGCACCACCCATGACGCAGTCCTTCGACCCGTACGCCCCACCTCCCGAGGACGCCACGCCGCACGGCGCGGTGATGCCGAGTGCCACACCGTTGTACGACGCCTACCAGAGCCTGAACCAGGCGCGGAGGCTGCGGGTTCCCGAGGGCCTCGCCACCGCGGTGGTCGTGCTCTCGTCGGTCTTCCTGGCCGGCCAGCTCCTCGCGACCGTGCTTTCGTTCGACGCAGCGGAGGCATACACGGGCGCCGCCGACCCGATGGACGTCTACACGGCGTACGACGCCGTATCGGGACTGCTCGCGGCGGTGATGCTCGCGGCCTTCATCGTCTCCTGCCTGTGGCTCAACGAGAGCCGCAAGTTCGCGGTCGTCGTGAAGCCCTATTACCACCACCAGCGCGGCCCCGTGTGGGTGTGGCTCGGCTGGGTGGTCCCGATCGTGTCTTTGTGGTTCCCCTACCAGGTGGTCCGAGATATCCGACGGAGCACCATTCGCGAGTCGTCCGGCCTCGCTGGTTGGTGGTCGACCTGGCTGATCGCGAACTTCTTCAGCTACCAGAGCACGCAAGTGACGCTCCGTGGTGATGACGGCGCGCTGCTGCCCGGATTCGAGGTGATCACGGCGGTCACGCTGCTGATCGCCTTCGTCTGCTGGCTCCGGATCGTCCGGGAGCTCACCGTGGCTCAGCGGGCGCACGTCGCGGCGGCGCAGGGACACGTATAGCGCTTCGGGTTCGGGCGGGGCGCTCAGTCTTGGCGCGCCGGCCGTCTACCTGGGAAGGACGTCGGCATCGGGCCGGCGCGGTGATCCTGCGAGGACGAGATGGCACAGGAGACGGAGTTCGACACGGCGGCCGCGGTGACGCGGTCGATGCTCGGCTGGGGCGTGGTGGCGGGGCCGTTCTACCTGGTGGTCGGGCTGACCCTGGCGCTGACCCGGGACGGCTTCGACTTCACACGGCACCCGCTCAGCGCGCTCATGCTGGGCGAGCTCGGCTGGATGCAGGTCACCAACCTGGCGCTGAGCGGCCTCATGGTGCTGGTCGCGGGCGTGGGCATGGTGCGGGCGCACGCCCGTGGCACGGGGATCGCCGTGGGGATCTACGGCGCCGCGATGATCGCGAGCGCGGTCTTCCCGCCGGATCCGATGCCCGGGTTCCCGCCCGGCCAGGACGGCGCCACGACGCCGGGCACCTCCGGCATCCTGCACCTCGCGTTCGGCGGCGTCGGGTTCGTCTCGCTCGGGGTGGCGGCGCTGCTGCTCGGCGGGTGGTTCGCCCGGCGGGGCGAGGGACGTGCCGCGGTCTGGTCCCGGGTGGCGGGCGTCGTGGTCCTCGTGGGCTTCGCGGGCGGCGTCGCGCTGGGTACCGCGGGCATGGGCGGGCTGTGGCTGGCCGTGGTGGCCGGGTTCGCCTGGCTCCTGCTGGCCTCCGTGCAGCTGTACCGGACGGTGCCCCACCCGGACGTGGCGCGTCGCTGACCGGCAGCTGGGTCCACCGGCAGTGCCGACCGTCGTGACCGGCCGACCCGGTGGGCCTGGCCGGTCACGACATGAGCGGGTCAGCTGGTGACCTGGTCGCGGATCCAGCTCGCGTGGCCGCCGAACCCGCGCAGCTCCTCGTCGCCCTCGATCCTCGCCTCCACGGCCGCGACCAGCTCTAAGCCGCTCGCGGTGCTGCCGGACTCGACCGCGAGCTCCGCGGCCAGGAGGGCGCCGCGGCACCAGCGGGCGACGTCGTCGGACTCCCGCAGGAGGGACTCGGCGCGGCTGGCCAGCGCGTACGCCTCCGCCAGGGCGCCGTCGTAGAGCCCGCCGAAGCGGCCGGTCTCCACGTCCTCGTCGGCGATGACCCGGGCGTGCTGCTCGAGCGTCTCGGGCAGCTGAAGCCGCAGCTCGGCGAGCTCGTCGGGGTCGGTCGAGTCGGCGAGCGCGGCCTCGCACACCCGGGTCGCGCCGGTCATGATCCGGCCCGCCTCGGCGACGTCGCGGCCGCGGACGGCCCACGCCCACGCGCGGGTGGTGCGCACCTGGCGCAGCGCGTCGCCGGTCTCGGCCCACAGGTCCGCCGCCCGCTCGTACGCCAGCTCCGCCGACAGGTTCTCCCCGGCCCGTTCCAGGGCCTCGGCGGCGAGGGTGGCGAGCATCGCGTGGTCGTCCTGCTCCGGCCAGTGCTGCGCCACCTGCGCGGCGGCGAGCCAGTGCTTGGCGGCCTCCGCGGGTTCGTGGCGGGCGGCAGCGCAGTCGCCGAGCCACCAGCGGACCTGCACGAGGGTGCCCTCGCCGTGCACCTCGGGGGAGGGGTCCAGGTCGGTCAGGGCCTGCTCCAGCACCGGTGCCGCCTCGTCGAGCCGGTGCCCGGCCATCAGGTGGGCGCCGAGCCGGGTCCTGGCCACGACCGCGACGTCCCGGTCGGCGAGGTCGGCCCAGGCCACGGCCTCGTACGCGTGGTGCACGGCGCCGGGCAGGTCCTCCTCGGCGGCCAGCACCTCCGAGAGCTGCAGGTGCGCGCCCGCGCGCCACCCCGGCGCCGCGGCGTCGCCGGCCTGGTCGATCGCCTCCGACATGCCCGCTCGCATGCCGGCCAGGTCCTCGTTCTCCCGGGCCTTGTCGTACCGGTCGAGCGCCGCGCGGACGGCGGCGGGCATCTCGCCGGCACCACCGTCACCCTCGGTCTCCGCCACGTCGTCGGCATCCGCCGACGCGGCGCCGGTCGGGCCTTCCGGCGTGCCGACGCTGCCCTGCGCCACGCCGGGCTCCGGCACCACGCCGGCCAGGGACGCGCCTGCCCCGGCCGCCGGGAGCACCGCGCGCAGGCCCAGCGGCAGCCGGTCCAGCAGCGGCTGCGCGTCCAGGCCGGCCCGCACGCGCCCGCTCACCGCCGTCGTGCCGTTGCGGGCGTCGAACTGGCCGGCCAGCGTCAGCGCCTCCGTCCGGGCGTGCCCGGCCAGCTCGGCGGCGGTCCACGCGCGTCCGGCGGGACCGGTGACCCGCAGGTCGCCGCGGCCGAGGGCGACCAGACGGTCCATGAGCAGCGCGGTCACGGCGTAGAAGCCCATGCGGGGCTCGGGCTCGCCGTCGGCCTGGAAGTAGCCGGGCGTGTCGGCGAGGAGCTCGAGCGCGCGCGCCTCGTTGCCGGTCAGCGCGCAGAACTCGATGTGCTTGGCCACCGAGTGCATCAGGCTCTCCGAGCCCTTGACCATGGGGTAGCCGCGCATGTGGTTGGCCCGGGCCTCGTCGAGGCGGCCCAGCCGGACCAGGGGCAGCAGCGAGCGTGCCAGCGCACGGTGCGGCTCCTCGGCGCAGGTCAGACGGCCGTCGAGCACGGGCTGCCAGTGCTGGACCGCCTTGGCGTCGTCACCCTCGTCGCAGTAGAACTCGCCCTGCCGTGCGGTCTCGCAGGCGTGGCAGTCGGCCATCTCGCCGCGCTCGGCGGCGAGCCAGCCGTCGAACGCCCGCCGCGCCCGCTCGGTGTCGCCCACGTGGTCGGCGATGTAGAACTCGGACATCCGCACGGCCCGGTCGGTGTGCCCGGCCAGCCGATAGCGGCGGTCCATCTCCGTGAGCCAGTTCTCGATGGCGGCGAGCGGCACCCGGGGCAGGTCGAGCATGCCCGTCGTCACCCACTTGAAGTCCCAGAACAGCGCGTGGGTGCCGGCGTGGTCGAACACGCTCGGGTCCTGGTCCCACAGCCGCAGGGCGCGGGCGAACGGGACCAGCACCTTGTGCCGGTCCGCGCTGAACTCGTAGGCGCTGATCAGGTGGAAGACCGCCTTGATCTCGGCCTCGGGCCCGAGGAGCTCGGCCTGGGCGAGGATGTTCTCCGCCGCCGCGGCCTGCGACGTGCCGTGGGGGCGCTGGTTGTTCTCCCAGATCGCCTCCTGGAGCGTCGCGAGGTCGGTGATCTCGGTCATCGGTCGGTCTCCTGGGTGTCGGGCCGGCCCTCCGGCCGGTCGTCGCGGGCTGGTGGCACGGCGGGCGCGGCCCACTCCAGCAGCTCCCCGAACGCGCGGTTGACGAGCGCCTGGTCCACCGGGCGCAGGGGGCGGCGGGCCTGGAGCAGCGACTGCCCGTAGAGGGCCTCGACGGCCACGCCGGCCAGGTCGGGGTCGGGCAGCGCCGCGATGCGGCGCACCAGCGGGTTGAGGTGGTTCAGCACGAGCCGGGCGCGGGGCGCCTCGTCCCGCAGGGAGCCGAGGATGCCGGCCCACAGGTCGTCGGCCTGGCTCTCGGCCTCGGCGCGGGCGCGCTCGTGCCGGGCGGACCGGTCGTCCAGGTGGATCGCGGCCAGGGACGCCGGGTGGAACGCCCGCACGGCGACGTCGCAGTCCAGCGGGTCCAGGCGCACCCGGGCGGTGGCGAGGAACGGGGCCAGCGCGAGCTCGGCGGCCGGGTCCACATGGTCGAGGTGCGCCGTCACGACCGACGCGTCCAGCTCCTCGACGGTGACGTCGGGCCGGGCCAGCGGGAGCGCCTCGACCAGCGCGGCGTCGTAGGTGTACCCGCCGTTGACCACGGCCATGCCCTGCGCCGCGGCGATGGCCGAGACCTGCCGGAACTCGTCGACCGTGCGCGTGAAGTGCACGGTCCGGTGCCGGCGGGCGAGGTCGTCGAGCGTCAGCTCGCCCTCCGACGTCTCGAAGGGTAGCCAGGGGAGCATGGTGCGCAGCACGTCGTCGTCGTGCAGGGCGAGCGCCTTGACCCCCAGGTGGTGCACCGACAGGAAGCGCCGCAGGCGCTCCGGCGAGGTGGTCGCGAGCTGCGCGAGCCAGCCACGGACCCGGTCGCCCAGCGCGTCGCGGACGGCGGCCAGCGTCTCGTCCTCGTAGAGCTGCTCGCGGCTGGCCGTGGGGCGCAGCGTGTCGGTGTCCAGCACGCACCGCACGAAGAACGCCCAGTCGGGCAGCAGGGTCTCGGCGCGGTCGGTGAGCAGCATGCCCTTGAGGTGCACGCGGTGCCCGCCGCGCTGCGCGGGGCTGACGACGCCGGGCAGCACGTAGGCGACCCCGCGGATGCCGACCAGCGGCAGGTCGAGCTCGACCGAGTCGAGGGGCGCGAAGCCGAACGTGTCCTGGCAGTAGGCGGACAGCGCGGCGGCCCGTGCCGTCGGGCTGGGGTGCTCGGACTCCCACGGCGGCCGCTGCCCGGTGATCGGCTCGTCGCCCACGCGGACGTCGTACGGCAGGAGCGCGCCGAAGTCGGCGGCGAGGTCGGCCACGGTGTCGGCCTCGAACCACTGCTCGCTGCCGTGCCGGGTCACGAGGTGGACCGTCGTGCCGGGCTCCGGGTGCTCGGCGACGTCGAGGGTGCGCACCGTGTACGAGCCGTCGCCGCGCGCCACCCACTCGACCGGCAGGGCGTCGGGCGTCCGGGCCGAGCGGCTGACCACCCGGATGGTCTCCGCCACCACGAAGCAGGCCAGCAGGCCGATGCCGAACTGGCCGAGGAACTCCTTGCGGGCCTCCTGGAGGCCGTCGCGCTTGGAGCTGCGCCCGATCGTGGCCAGGAGCTGGTGCACCTCCGGCTCGGTCAGGCCGATCCCGGAGTCGGTGACCCGCAGGTCGGTGCCGGTCGCCCGGATGCGCACCGTGCCGGGGGCGGCGGGGTCGAGGGCGCGCCGCGCGGTGATCGCGTCGACGCCGTTCTGGAGCAGCTCGCGCACGTAGACGCGGGGGCTGGCGTACAGGTGCTGGGACAACAGGTCCACCAACCCACGAAGGTCGACCTGGAACGTGTGCGGTGAATCCGTCGGGGTCTCTTGCGTCGTCATGGTGGGCGCGATGCTAGTGGCGCACTCTGACACTCCCCACGAAAGTCCGGCACGTAGTCCGCCGTCAGCCCCGCAGCAGTGCTGACCCGACCGTCCCCGCAGCGCGGTCGAACGCGGCCTCCCGTGCCGCCTCGTCGCCCGGCAGCAGCCCGGCGAGCTCGAGCGACACCAGCCCGTGCACCAGACCCCACAGCCCCACGGCGGCACTCAGCACGTGCTCGGGCGGCGCCCCGCGCAGGACCCGGGCGACGGCGTCGTGCAGCACGCGGAACGTCGGGCTGTCGACGGCGGCCTCCGGTTCACTGTCGGCCGGCGTCACCCCGCGGTAGAACATGACACGGTAGAAGTGCGGGTCCGCCAGGGCGAACCGCCGGTAGGTGCGGCCGAGGTCGCGCAGGTCCGCCGCCGGGTCGTCGCCCTGCCCGACGGCGGCCAGGCGCTCGGCGAACCGCCGGAACCCCTCCTCGGAGACCGCCCCGACCAGCGCCTCACGCGAGCCGAGCAGGGCGTAGACCGCCGACGCGCTGGTCCCGGCCTCGGCGGCGACCTTGCGCACGGTGACCGCGTCCTCGCCGTCGGACGAGACCACCCGGGAGGTGACCTCAAGGAGCCGGGTGCGCAGGGCGTCGTCGTGCAGTCGGGGTCGGGCCATGTCGCGAGTCTAGAAGCCTTGACGCCAGTTTGCGAACGATGTTTGATAACACTGTTACAAAACATTCGCACCCCAGGAGGACGTCGTGCTCGAGCTCTCGGACCCGGCCCGCATCACCGCGGGCATCGTGCTGCTGACCGTCGTCGGGATCGAGTCCGGCGGCTTCTTCCTGCTCAAGGTCTTCGGCGGCCGGCTCCCCACCACCGACCTGCAGAAGAGCTTCTTCCGGGCCGGCCACGCGCACGCGGGTGTGCTGGTGATCCTCGGTCTGCTCTGCCTGCTGCTCACGGAGGCGACGGACCTGACCGGGTTCGCTCGCTGGCTCGCCGCCACCGGGGTGCTGTGCGCCGCGATCCTCCTGCCCGCGGGGTTCTTCCTCTCCGCGATCGGGCAGGGGCGCACCTCGCCCAACCGCGCCGTCGTGCTCCTGCCTGTCGGCGCGGTGGCCCTGGGCGCGGGCGTGGTGATGCTCGCGATCGGCCTGCTCCTGGCCTGAGCGGGGTCCAGGACACACCGCGAGGGTTCCCGGGCCGGGCCGCCGCCGCCGGTTACGGTGACGACATCATGGCGACCCGCACGTCGGCCCGGCGAGGTTCCGGGAAGAGCTCCGGGCAGGGCGCGAAGAGCGCCAAGCCCCGGGCCGCAGCGTCGAGGCGATCGACACAGCGTCGGGGGGCTACCCGCCCGGCGGCCAAGGCTGCGCCCGCACCGTCCCGCCCGCCGTGGCCGGTCCGGGCGGTCCGCGGCCTCTGGATGGGCATGGCGCACGCGGTCGGTGGCGCTACCCGCGCCGCCGGACCGCGGACGGCGCCGGAGGGGTCCGGCACGGGCTCGCAGAACGCGGAAGGGCAGGGAGGGCAGGAACTGGAACCGGACCACCGGCGCGACGGCGTCGGCTTCGCACTTCTCGCCGTGGCGGTCATCGTCGCGGCGCGTGAGTGGTGGGGGATCGACGGCCCCTTCGGCGACGGCGTGCACGCGGTGGTCGCGGGCACGCTCGGCGTCGCGGGCGTGGCCCTCCCCGTGCTGCTCATGTGGCTCGCCTTCCGCGTCATGCGCCATCCGGAGCGCACCCAGCAGAACGGCCGGGTGGCGATCGGGCTCAGCTTCCTGGTCGTCGCCACGTGCTCGCTGGTGCACATCAGCGCCGGCCTGCCGTCGCCCGCGGACGGCTTCACCCCGGTGCAGGACGCCGGTGGTGTGATCGGGTTCCTTTTCGCCACCCCGGTCGTCACCGGGCTGACCCAGTGGTTCGCCATCCCGCTCTACGTGCTGGCCGGGTTCTTCGGCATCCTCATCGTCACCGCCACGCCGGTGCACCGGATCCCCGCCCGCCTGCGCGGCCTGTACGACCGCCTCACGGGCAACCACCGCGAGGCGGACGACACGGGCGAGGACGGGCTCGCCCTGGCCGACGGCGTCTCCGCCCACGACGGCACGCCGGAGCCCAAGCGCCGCAAGCGCCGCACCAAGCAGGAGATCGCCGCGGAGAAGGAGCGCCTGGCCGGCTTCGTCGGCGACGAGGCCTTCGAGAAGGCCGCCGAGGTCGAGCAGCGTGCCGGCAAGGCCGGCAAGGCCACGACCCAGCGCATCCCGACCGGCCAGTCCGCCGGCAAGGTCACCGGCGCCCCCGCCATCGGCCCGGGTGTCCTCGGGCCGGACGGCGAGCCGGCGTCGGCGAAGAAGGACGGACCCAGGCCGCCGCGCGACGCCGAGCCGATGCCCCGGGGCGTGCAGCCCATGCTGGAGGGCGACACCGTCTACCTGCTGCCGGACGAGGACGTCCTCGTGCAGGGTCCGCCGCACAAGGCGCGCTCGGCCGCGAACGACCGGGTCGTCGAGTCGCTGACGGGCGTGTTCGAGCAGTTCGGCGTGGACGCGAAGGTCACCGGCTTCAGCCGCGGCCCGACGGTCACGCGGTACGAGGTCGAGGTGGGCGCCAAGACCAAGGTCGAGCGCATCACGTCGCTGTCCAACAACATCGCGTACGCGGTGGCGAGCGCGGACGTGCGCATCCTGTCGCCCATCCCGGGCAAGTCCGCCATCGGCATCGAGATCCCGAACTCCGACCGCGAGACCGTCGTGCTGGGCGACGTGCTGCGCTCCGGCGCGGCGCGGCGCACCGAGCACCCGATGGTCATGGGCGTGGGCAAGGACGTCGAGGGCGGCTACGTGGTGGCCAACCTCGCCAAGATGCCGCACATCCTCGTGGCGGGCGCCACCGGCGCCGGCAAGTCGAGCTTCATCAACTCGATGATCACCTCGATCCTCATGCGGTCCACGCCCGAGCAGGTGCGCCTGATCCTCGTGGACCCCAAGCGCGTCGAGCTCACGATCTACGAGGGCATCCCGCACCTGATCACGCCGATCATCACCAGCCCCAAGAAGGCCGCCGAGGCCCTCGACTGGGTGGTGCGCGAGATGGACGCCCGGTACGACGACCTGGCGACCTTCGGCTACAAGCACGTCGACGACTTCAACGTCGCCGTCCGCGCCGGCAAGGTCAAGCCCCTGCCGGGTTCCGAGCGCAAGATCGCGCCGTACCCGTACCTGCTCGTGGTGGTCGACGAGCTCGCGGACCTCATGATGGTCGCCCCGCGCGACGTCGAGGCCTCGATCCAGCGCATCACGCAGCTCGCCCGCGCGGCGGGCATCCACCTCGTGCTGGCCACGCAGCGCCCGTCCGTCGACGTCGTGACCGGCCTGATCAAGGCGAACGTGCCCTCGCGGCTCGCCTTCGCCACGTCGTCGCTCGCCGACTCGCGCGTGGTCCTGGACCAGCCCGGCGCCGAGAAGCTCATCGGCCAGGGTGACGCCCTGTTCCTGCCCATGGGCGCGGCCAAGCCGATGCGCGTCCAGGGCGCCTGGGTCACCGAGTCCGAGGTGCACCAGGTCGTCGAGCACGTCAAGGGTCAGCTCAAGCCGATCTACCGCGAGGACGTGGCCGCGCCCGCCGCGGCCAAGAAGCAGGTCGACGAGGACATCGGCGACGACCTCGACCTGCTGCTGCAGGCCACCGAGCTGGTCGTCACCACCCAGTTCGGGTCCACGTCCATGCTCCAGCGCAAGCTCCGCGTGGGCTTCGCCAAGGCGGGGCGCCTCATGGACCTGCTGGAGTCGCGGGAGATCGTGGGGCCCTCGGAGGGCTCCAAGGCGCGCGACGTGCTCGTGGCCGCCGACGACCTGCCCTCCGCGCTCGCGCTGATCCGCGGCGAGCAGCCGGCCCAGGTCTTCGACCAGGCGTCCTCCGACGACGCCGAGCCGGACGACGGCGGGTCGTACGGTTCCGCCGACCAGTACGCCGACGGGACGGACGGGCACATGCCGCCGGTCGCCCGGGACTACCACGACGACGCCGAGCCGGTGCGCTGACTCGGCCTGTGCGCTGACCTCTCAGCCGGTGCGCCGGACCACCACGGGCGGCTTGCCCGCGTGCCCCCGGGGCGGCCGGCGCTGCTCGTCCGCCACGTCCCCGGCGGCGTCCTGGGCGATCCGGAGGCGGTCGGTGAGCTCGCCCGTGCCGAGCTGCCCGCGCTCCGGGTGCGCCAGCGCGTCGCGGGTCCAGTGCAGCCGGTGCCCGGCGGCGCGGTCCACGGTGGTCGCCGCCCAGCGCGCGTCCGTGACCCGGGCGGGCCCGCCAGGCGGCTGGACGACGTCCGCGACCAGCAGCAGGCCGACGGCGGACGCCGCCACGCAGCACTGAGTCCCCTGGTTGGACAGGAGGTTGCCGAGGCCGTAGGCCACCCACATGCCGTCGCCGCCCGGGCCGCCGCGCAGGTGCTCCAGCGGCTGCGGCACGTGGGCGTGGTGCCCGATCACGAGGTCCACCTGGCGGGACCTGGCCAGGGCCTTGGCGGTCTCCTTCTGGTGGTCGGTGGGCTCGGTGACGTACTCCGTGCCGTCGTGCAGGCTGACCACCACCAGGTCCGCTCCGGCGGCGCGCGCCGCCCTGGCCTGCTCGACGATCCGCCCGGCGTCGATGAGGTCCACCGACCAGGAGCCGTGGGGCGGCTCCAGCCCGTTCAGTCCGTAGGCCGCCGACAGGTGGGCGACCGTGGCGGTCCGGCCCTCCCGTCGCAGCTCGTAGAGCTGAGGGCTGCGGGACTCGCGCTTGTTGCGCGCCGTCCCGGCGTGGCCCATCCCGGCCCGGTCGAGCGCCCCGAGCGTCGCGGCGATGCCGTCGTACCCGGAGTCGGCCGCGTGGTTGGACGCCGTCGAGCAGCCGTCCCAGCCCTGCTCGCCCAGGTCGCGGACGATCTCCTGGGGCGCGCGGAACACGGGGTAGCCGGCCGGCTGCGTGCCCGGTGGCGCGACCGGCACCTCCAGGTGGCACAGGGCCAGGTCGGCGCGGGCGACCCACGGGTCGATGCCTGCCAGCAGCGGCGTGTAGTCGAACCCGTCCGGCCCGGTCGCCGAGTCGTTGACCGGTTCGTGGGTCAGGACGTCGCCCGCGGCGAGCAGCATGAGCTCGACGTCCTGCGGCGTGGGCGACGGGGAGGGCGCGGCGGAGGTCGGAGGCGCGGCCGGGGAGGACGACGCCGGCGTGCCGCTGGTGGGCACCGGCACACCGGGGGCGGGCGTGCAGCCCGCCGACGTGGCCGCGAGGGCGCAGGTCACCGCGGCGGACGCGAGGAACCGCAGCGGGCGGACGTTGACCACTCCCGGATGTTATGGCAGGCCGGGAAGGGGAGCGACCGGACGCCGCCGGCGGTCGGTCCGGGGTGCGGGTGAACCGCGGCTAGGCTTGAGCAATGGTCAACGACGCTCCGTCGCCCTGGAACATTGCGAACATCGTCACGATGATTCGCATCGCCATGGTCCCGTTCTTCGCCTGGGCACTTCTCGTCGAGGGCGGGGACGACACGACGTGGCGGCTCGTGGCCACGGCGATCTTCGTGGTCGCGGCGGTGTCGGACAAGGTCGACGGCTACCTCGCGCGGTCGCGCGGCCTCATCACCGACCTGGGCAAGCTGCTCGACCCGATCGCGGACAAGCTGCTCGTGGGCGCGGCCCTGATCCTGCTCTGGATCCCGCTCGGCGAGCTGCCCTGGTGGATCCCGGTGGTGATCCTGGTGCGTGAGCTGGGCATCACGTTCATGCGGATGGGCATGCTCAAGTACGAGGTCATGCCCGCGTCGCGCGGCGGCAAGCTCAAGACCGTGCTGCAGACCGTGGCGATCTCGCTGTTCCTGCTGCCGCGCGAGGGCCTCGACTGGCTCACGGTGATCGCCTGGGTCGTGCTCATGGCGGCGTTCGTCGTGACGGTCGTGACCGGCGTCGAGTACGTGTACCAGGGCTGGAAGATCCGGCGCGACGCCCGGGCCCGGACGCCGCAGGCATGACGGCGCCGCGCCTGCTGGAGGCGGCTGCCGCCCGCGGCTGGACCATCGGGGTGGCCGAGTCGCTGACGGGCGGGCTGGTCACGGCGACGCTCGTGTCGGTGCCGGGTGCGTCGAAGGTGCTGCGCGGCGGCATCGTCGCCTACGCCACCGACCTGAAGGCCGGGCTGCTCGGCGTGGACGCGGACCTGCTCGCCGAGCGCGGCGCCGTGGACGAGGCCGTCGCCGCCCAGATGGCGGCCGGCGTGCGCCGGGCGACGGGGGCCGACGTGGGCCTCGCCACGACCGGGGTCGCGGGCCCGGACCCGCAGGACGGCCAGCCGCCGGGGGTGGTCTTCGTCGCAGTGAGCACCCCGGTCGCGTCCGAGGTGCACCGGCTGGAGCTGACGGGCGACCGGCCGCAGATCATCGGCGACGCGGCGCGCGGGGTCATCGAGCTCGCGTCGCTGCTCGTCAGCGAGGCGTCGGGTGAAAAAACCGACTCGTACCCAGATCTGTTCCCTGAAGTTACAGACAAGTGAAACTTCTTGGCTTAATCTTGCACAGGGCTTGACGCGGGAACACTTCGGGAACAAGGCTCATACCCACGGCGTTGGTCCCGGTGTGATCACGAACAGGCCGACCACTCGGGGCCGGCGTAAGAACTCTTCGAGCGCGGGGTACGGTAGAACGACCTCCGCGCACGGAGGCCGTACCACACGCAAGGCGCGTCCGGTCCAGGCAGGGCAGGGCGTGAGGTCAGGGACAGGCACTGAAAGGGGGCGCGAGATGGTCGTACTACGGCGAGAAATCGGAGACGTGCTGCGAGACACGCGGCAGCGTCAGGGGCGCACCCTCCGCGAGGTGTCGTCGGCGGCGCGGGTGTCGCTGGGTTACCTCAGTGAGGTGGAGCGCGGGCAGAAGGAGGCGTCGTCCGAGCTTCTCGGTTCCATCTGCGAGGCGCTCGACGTGCCGCTGTCCTTGGTGCTGCGTGAGGTGAGCGACCGCGTCGCGGTGGCCGAAGGATTCCAGATTCCCGACACGATCCCGGCGGACTTCGTCGCCGGGCTGCTGGCCAGGGGAGGCGACCGGACCGCAGCGCGGCGGGAGGTCGACCCGTCCGACCTGGCACCGGTCGGCTGACAGGCCGGCTGGGCGAGAGTCGCAGCAGGGCAGGACCGGAGCGGGGCACCACCCAGGTGGTGCCCCGCTCCGGTGCGTTCGCACCCTGGGCCACGCCGGCCGGCCCGGCCGCGCCGGCCCGGCCGTGCGGGCGTCGTCCTAGGCCGGACCGGCCTGGCACGTGGGGCACCAGAAGACCGGGCGCTCGTAGGGCTTCTCGTTCGCCGTGCCGACGGCCACCGGCGTGCCGCACCGGTGGCACGGCCGGCCCGCCCGTCCGTGCACGTGCATCTCGACGGCCCCCAGGCCGCGCGCCCGTCCGACGGTGACGCTGCGCTCCATGAGCCGGCGCGCCGTGCGCAGCAGCACCGCGCGTTCGCCGTCGGGCAGCGTGCCGGCGGGCCGCCACGGCCACAGCCGCCGCGCGAAGAGCGACTCGGCCATCCAGATGGTGCCGATGCCCGCGACCGTGCGCTGGTCCAGCAGGGCGGCGCACAGTGGCCTCTCGGGCTCGCGGGCGAGCCGCGCCACGCCGTCCGCCAGCCCGGTGGTGGGAAAGTCGGCGCCGAGCACGTCCGGGCCCAGGCCGTTGAGGATGCGGCTCTCGTCGTGCGTGCGCAGCAGGTCGAGCATGCCGAGGTGCCAGCCGGTGGCGGTCCAGGCGTCCGTGGCGAGCACGGCGCGGATGGCGGGATTGCGGGCCGAGGCGTCGCGCGAGCCCGTCCGGTGCACCTTCCAGAGCCCCTCCATGCGCAGGTGCGTGTGCAGGGTGCGGCCGTCGTCGAGCCGGGTGAGCAGGTGCTTGCCGTACGCGCTGGTCTCCAGCGCGGTGGCTCCGGTCAGGTTGGCGGCGCCCGCGCTGGGCCAGCGCAGCTCCGCGCGGACGAGCGGCAGACCTCGCAGCGCCGCGGTGAGGCGCTCCGCGGTGAGGCGCAGGACATCCCCCTCGGGCACGGACGCTCCCCTCGTCGTGGGGCTTCAGCGTAGTGCGCGGTCGGCCGGGGAAGGCGGCACAACCGGCATATCACCCATGTGATCTGGGTTGCGCCGGAACCCAGCCGCCGGGCCGCCGAGGGCCGGTCAGGGATGGCCCCGAGTGCGGGTCAGGGCGTGACCGGGGGTAAACCCGATGGCTTTCCGGCGCTCGCTCGGCAACTCTTGTCCCATGACCGTTGTAACCGCTGACCTGGGCGAACGCCCAGACCAGTCGATGGCCTCCCCAGACCCCCGCAACACCCGTACCGTGAGCTGGTTCGGCGCGACCGCTCTGCTGCCGATGATCGCCGCCCACGTGCTGGGCGCGTCGGTCGTCGACCCGGTGCTCGACCCGATCAGCTGGTACGCCTTCGTGCCCGGCGGCGGCGAGATGATCCTCGCCGGCGGGGTGGTGCTCGCCGTCCTCGGCCTCATCCTCACCGTGCGGATGTACCGCACCGGCCTCGCCGCCGGCCTGGTGCCCGCGGGCGCGATGATCGTCTACGCCGTCGCGATGGTCCTGGTCGGAGCGTTCCCCACGGACCCGCCCGGGACGGACGCGTCGCTGTCCGCCGTGATCCACCGGGTGAGCGCCGCCACGGCCTTCTGCGTGCTCCCGGTGGTCGGGCTGAGCCTGGAGCGGTCGATCACGCGGCCGCGCTCGACCTTCCCGCGGACCCTGCGGTCGGCGGCCGGTGCGCTCGGCGTGATGGTCGGGCTGTTCCTGGTGATCCACCTGTCGCTCGTCTTCTTCGCCGACTCCGGCATCGCCGCCTTCGGCCTCATCGAGCGGGTGGGGTTCGTGATCATGATCGGCTACCTGTTCCTGCTGGGCGCGACCATCGACCGCGAGGGCCCGGACGCGGCGCTGGACGAGACCGGGCCGCTCGACGCCATCGGGCCGCTCGACGGCGCCGGCCCGGCCCTGGCGTTCAGCGGACCGAGATCCGCAGACCGCGCGGAGTGATCGCGAAGCCCGCCTCGACCAGCGCGCGCGCCGTCGGATGGTGCCGTGCGGCCTCCAGCGCGGGCACGCCGTCGACCCGCTGGACCACCAGCCGCCCGAGCCGGCCCTCCCGGACCGTCCTGGCCAGTGCGGCGGCCGCGGTCGCGAGCCGGGCGGGATTCTCGGTGAACGACAGCACCGTGCGCCCGCCCCGCTCCACGAACAGGGCCAGGTCGCCGTGGGTGAGCACCACGACGGCCCCGGCCTTGCGGCCGGGCCGGTGGGCGGACCTGCTGCCGGGTGTGCCGTCGGACGCCGCTCCGGCGTCCGCCGCCGGGCCGGCCGGCCAGGCGAGCGCCGCGCCGTACGGGTTGGCGGGGTCCATCGCGGCCAGCACGACGACGCCGCTGGTGCTGGCCGCGCCGGTGGGGGCCGCGACCGCCGCCGTCCGCTCCGCGTCCTCCCGCTCCGCCTCGACGATCCGCGTGCGGTCGGCCGCGTCCACCCGCAGCCGGTCGACGGCGCCGGGCAGGGCGAACTGCGACCCGCCGAGGTGCTCCACGAAGTACCCGCGGCGCACCGCACCGCGCTCCTCCAGGCCGGACAGCACGCGATACACGTCGCGGTAGCCCGTCCCGACCCCCTCCGCGGCCGCGGCGGACCGGGTCAGCACCCCGTGCCGTTCGAGCAGCACCTGGGTCAGGGCGTGGGCGTGCAGCGTGGGGTCCGCCTCGCGCATCGGCAGGGCCGCCCAGCGGCCGCCACCGCCCACGGCCGAGGCGCCGGACCGGAGGGCCGAGGTGGGGCGGCCGGGGGACACGGCGAACCGGGACCGCCGCACCGGACGGGCGCGGGCGGCGGTGCGGGGCGCGCGGTGGGCGCCGCCGCCGCTGACCCGCTCGCGCAGCGCGCCCAGTCCGTCGTTGGTGACCTGGCCGGCCCAGACCAGGTCCCAGAGCACCTCCAGCACGGCGTCCGGCTCGGCGGAGGTGAGCTCGGCGACGCGGGGCAGGAAGAACCCGCCCGAGCCCGTCAGCAGGTCCAGCACCGCGCGGTGCAGGTCGGAGTCGAGCGGGCTCTCCTCCTCGACCGGTGCGAGCGGGGACAGCGTGAGCGGGGCTCCGTCGGCCAGGTGGAGGGAGACCAGCCCGTCCCCGCCGCCCGACCCGGGCAGGCGGGAGTGTCCCGCCCACAGCACCTCGCCCGTCACCGTCAGCTCGTCGAGCAGGGCGGGGGAGTAGTCGGTCACCCGGGCGGGCAGCACCAGGGTCTCCAGGGCCGACGCCGGGACCGCCGCGCCCGCGAGCTGCTCGATCGCCTGCACCAGCCCGTCGGCCCCGCGCAGCAGGCCCGTGGAGACGTTCTGCCAGCGCGGCAGGAAGGCGCCGAGGGCCTCCTGCTCCACGGGCTCCACCTCGGCCCGCAGGACCGCCAGGGAGCGCCGGCGCAGCAGGCGCAGCACGCCGGGGTCGCACCACTCGTCGCCCGTGCCGCCGAGCGCGCCCGGCCGCAGCCGCCCACGGGCGAGCGCGCCGTCCGCCTCCAGCCGGGCCAGGCCCTGGGCGACGACCGCGACGCCCAGCCCGAACCGTTGGGCCGGCGCCTGCGCGCCGAACGGCCCGTGGGTGCGCGCGTGGCGGCGCAGCAGGTCGCCGAGCGGGTCGGGCACCAGCTCGGTGAACGTCTCGGGGATGCCCACCGGGAGCGCCACGCCGAGCGCGTCCCGAAGGCGGCCGGCGTCCTCCGCGACCGCCCACTGCTCCAGGCCGGCGAACCGGACCCGGATCACGCGGCGTGTGGACTCCAGCTCCTCGAGCCAGCGGCCCACGGCGTGGCGGGCGTCCTCACGGGTGCGCGCCTCCAGGGCGTCCAGCGGGTGCGGCCCCGTGCGCCGCAGCAGGTCCCACAGCCCTTCGGCGTCGCGAGCCTGCCGGTCGGGGGCGAGCCCGGCGAGCTCGGCCTCGGTGCGCTCCACGGCCCCGGGGTCGAGCAGGTCCGCGAGGTCGGCCGAGCCCTGCTCCCCGAGCAGCTCGGCGAGCAGCTCCGGGTCCAGCGACAGGGCCGCCGCGCGGCGCTCGGCCAGGGGCGCGTCGCCGTCGTACAGGAACTGCGCCGTATAGCCGAACAGGAGCGACTGGGCGAACGGCGACGGCGTGGGGGTCGTGACCTCGACGACCCGGACGCCGCCCTGGCCGATCTCGCGCATGAGGTCGGCCAGGGCTGCCACGTCGAAGTCGTCCTGGAGGCACTCGCGGGCGGCCTCCAGCACGATCGGGAAGTCCGGGAACTGGCTGGCCACCTCCAGGAGCTGGGCCGACCGCTGGCGCTGCTGCCACAGGGGCTGGCGCTTGTCCGGCCGGCGTCGCGGCAGCAGGAGGGCGCGTGCGGCCGCCTCCCGGAACCGCGCGGCGAACATGACCGAGGAGCCCAGCTCGTCCCGGACGGCGCCCAGCACCTCGTCCGGGTCCAGCAGCAGGTCCTCGAGGGTGACCCGGCCCGGGACGTGCTGCGGGTGCGCCTCGCCGTCGAGTGCCCCGTAGCCGGCCTGGGCGTCGGTCCCGTCGAGGGTCGTGGCGCCCGGCGCGCCGTCGTCCGCGTCCCACGGGTCGCCGTCCCAGCCGCCGCCCGAGTCGGGCAGCCGCAGCACGATCCCGTCGTCCGAGTGCATGGCGGCGACGTCCAGGCCGAACCGGGCCCTCAGCCGCGCGCTGATCACGAGGGCCCACGGCGCGTGCACGCGCGCCCCGAGCGGCGAGTGGATCACCACGCGCCAGTCGCCCAGCTCGTCCCGGAACCGCTCGACCACGACCGTCCGGTCGTCGGGCACGCGGCCCGTGCCCAGCCGCTGCTCGGTGAGGTAGGCGGCGAGGTTGTCCGCCGCCCAGTCGTCGAGCCCGGCCTCGCGCAGGTGCTTGCGCCCGGCGTCGACGTCGGCGGCCAGGGCGGCGTCGGCCTCGCGGACGAACGCGCCGACCGCGCGCCCGAGCTCGGCCGGGCGGCCGGGGGCGTCGCCCTTCCAGAAGGGGAGGCGACCCGGCAGGCCGGGCGCCGGTGTGACCAGCACCCGGTCGGTGGTGATCTCCTCGATGCGCCAGGTGCTCGACCCCAGCGTGAACGTGTCGCCCACCCGGGACTCGTAGACCATCTCCTCGTCGAGCTCGCCGACGCGCCGGCCCCCGCGGGCCCTGGCGCCGCTCGCGCCGCCGGTGGTGCCGTCGGCCAGCACGCCGCCGTCCGCCGCGTCGGTGGCGAGGAAGACGCCGTAGGCGCCCTTGTCGGGGATGGTGCCGCCGCTCGTGGCGGCCAGGCCCAGCGCGCCGGGCCTGCCGCGCAGCAAACCGGTGGCGCGGTCCCAGGTGATGCGGGCCCGCAGCTCGGCGAAGTCCTCGCTGGGGTAACGCCCGGCGAGCATGTCGAGCACGGCGCGCCAGGTGGCGTCGCCGAGGTGCGCGAACGGCGCGGCCCGGCGGACGAGGGCGAGCAGCTCGGCCTCGTCCCAGTCGTCCACGGCCAGCGCCGCGACCACCTGCTGCGCCAGGACGTCGAGCGGGTTGGCCGGCACGTGCATGTGCTCGATGGCGCCCGTCCGCATGCGCTGCGCGATGACGGTGGCCGGCACCAGGTCGCCCCGGAACATCGGGAACACCACGCCCTTGGAGACCGCGCCCACCTGGTGGCCCGCGCGGCCGATGCGCTGCAGCCCGCTCGCGACCGACGGCGGCGCGCCCACCTGCACCACGAGGTCCACGGCGCCCATGTCGATGCCGAGCTCCAGGGAGGACGTCGCGACCACGGCGGGCAGGCGGCCCTCCTTGAGCTCGGTCTCGGTGCGGGTGCGTTCCGCCCGGCTCATCGACCCGTGGTGGGCGCGCGCGAGCACCGTCTCGGCCCGTCCGGTCCCGTCCGGTCCGGCCGGTTGTCCGGGGACCGCCTCGGGCATGCCGCGCTCCCCGGGCACGGGCCGGGGGATCCCCGCGGCCGTGCCCGACTGGCCCGGCACGAGCGCGGCCCACGTGCCGGCCGGGTCGGCGACGTCGAGGCCCTGGCGCTGGGCCCAGACCTCGTTCATCCGCGCGGTCAGCCGCTCGGCGCCGCGCCGGTTGTTGGTGAAGACGATGGTGGAGGTGTGGTCGGCCACGAGGTCGACCACGCGCTCCTCGACGTGCGGCCAGACCGAGGCCCTGCGCAGGGGCTGGGTCGCCTCGCCCGAGAGGTCGATCTCGTCGTCGCCCGTGCCGGGGCCGGCCCCGTCGGTGCGGCCCGGGTCCGGCACGCCGGCGCTGGGCGCGCTGCCCAGGTCCGCGAGGTCCGGGACGGGCACGACGACGTCGATGGCCCACTCCTTGTGCGACGGAGGCTGCACGACGACGACCTCGCGCGCCGACTCGTCGGAGCGGCCGCCGCCGAGGAACCGGGAGACGGCCTCGACCGGGCGCACCGTGGCGGACAGGCCGATCCGCTGGGCGGGCCGGTCGAGCAGGGCGTCGAGGCGCTCCAGGCTCAGGGCCAGGTGGGCGCCGCGCTTGGTCCCCGCGACGGCGTGGATCTCGTCGAGCACCACGGTCTCGACGCCCGCGAGCCCGGCGCGGGCCGACGAGGTGAGGATGAGGAAGAGGGACTCCGGCGTGGTGACCAGGATGTCCGGGGGGCGCGTGGCGAACGAGCGCCGTTCGCTCGGGGGCGTGTCACCCGTGCGCATGCCGACGGTGACGTCGGGCACCTCGATGCCGTCGCGCGCCGCGGCCTGCCGGATGCCCGTCAGCGGGGAGCGCAGGTTGCGCTGCACGTCCGCGGCCAGGGCCTTGAGGGGCGACACGTACAGCACGCGGCAGCGGCGCGCCCGCTCCTGGGGCAGCGGTGCGGACATGATCCGGTCGATCGACCAGAGGAACGCCGCGAGCGTCTTGCCCGACCCGGTCGGCGCGACCACGAGGGCGTGCTGGTCGCGCGCCACGGCGTCCCACGCGCCGGCCTGGGCGGCGGTGGGCTGGGCGAACGCACCCGTGAACCAGGTACGGGTGGCCGGGCCGAACCGGGAGAGCGGGTCGTCGGGCGAGGGCATGGTCCCCATTCTGTCCCCGACCACTGACACGGGCCGGGGGAGGTGCCGGGGCGTCGTAGGGTTGACGGGTGCGTGAACGGGACTTCTGGCAGCTGGTCGACGAGGTGTTCGGCCCCGCCTACGGACGTGCGCTGGCGCGCGAGCAGGTGCTGCCCGCGCTCGACGGGCGCACCCCGGCGGTCGCCCTGGCGGACGGCGACGAGCCGCGCGACGTGTGGCACGCGCTGTGCGACGCGCTGGACGTGCCCGACGCCGACCGGTGGGGCACCGACAAGTACCGGCAGGCCCCGCCGCCCCGTCGCTGAGGGCGTCCCGACCGCGCCGAGCGACGTTTCCGACCGCCGTGCCCGCCTCGGCGAGATGTCCTGCGACACACCGGTGTGTCCTGCCTTGCCTCGAACACGCGTTCGGCTAGACTTTGACCACAGGCACGGATTTCGGAACGTCGTCCACAGGCGGCGGCCGGAGCAGGCGTCCGTGTCAGTGGCTCCGCGTACGGTCGGCAACGACGTACCGAGCCATCCATGTCGGCGCACAGAGCGCCCAGAGACCGAAGGTGTTGCACATGCCCGCACCAGCAGACCGCGACAAGGCCCTCGAGGCCGCACTCGCACAGATCGACCGTAGTTTCGGCAAGGGCTCGGTCATGCGCCTCGGCGACGAGACCCGCGCGCCCATCGAGGTGGTTCCCACCGGTTCGATCGCCCTCGACGTGGCGCTCGGCATCGGCGGCCTCCCGCGCGGCCGCATCGTCGAGGTGTACGGCCCCGAGTCCTCGGGCAAGACGACCATCGCGCTGCACGCGGTGGCCAACGCCCAGCGACTGGGCGGCATCGCGGCGTTCATCGACGCCGAGCACGCGCTGGACCCGGAGTACGCCAAGAAGCTCGGTGTCGACACCGACGCCCTCCTGGTCTCGCAGCCGGACACCGGCGAGCAGGCGCTGGAGATCACGGACATGCTGATCCGCTCCGGTGCGCTCGACATCATCGTCATCGACTCCGTCGCGGCCCTGACGCCGAAGGCCGAGATCGAGGGCGAGATGGGCGACAGCCACGTGGGTCTCCAGGCCCGCCTCATGTCGCAGGCCCTGCGCAAGATCACCGGCGCGCTCAGCGCGTCCGGCACCACCGCGATCTTCATCAACCAGCTGCGCGAGAAGATCGGCGTGTTCTTCGGCTCGCCCGAGACCACCACCGGTGGAAAGGCGCTGAAGTTCTACGCGTCGGTCCGGCTCGACATCCGCCGCATCGAGACCCTCAAGGAGGGTACGGACGCGGTCGGTAACCGCACCCGCGTGAAGGTCGTCAAGAACAAGATGGCGCCGCCCTTCAAGCAGGCGGAGTTCGACATCCTGTACGGCCACGGCATCTCCCGCGAGGGTGGGCTCATCGACATGGGCGTGGAGCACGGTTTCGTGCGCAAGTCCGGCTCGTGGTTCACCTATGAGGGCGACCAGCTCGGCCAGGGCAAGGAGAACGCGCGGTCCTTCCTGCGCGACAACCCCGACCTCGCCAACGACATCGAGAAGCGGGTCAAGGAGAAGCTGGGCGTGGGACCGAAGGTCGACGCCCCGGCGGACCCGGCCGCGGGTGCTCCCGCCCCCTCGGCGACCGAGACCGCCCCGCCCACGGGCACGGTCGCGGCGGCCAGCTCGTCCTCGCGGACGACCACCACGGCCAAGGCCACGAAGACGACGGCGACGCGCGCGAAGACCGCCGTCAAGACGACGGCTTCGAAGACCGCGGCCAAGGCGGAGGCGGCCGCCGAGAAGGCTCCGTTCTGACGTGCAGTACGGTGATCCAGCGGATGGTCCCGGCGTGGGGAAGCGTCGGGGCCATCCGGCCTTTTCGGAGGGTGACCGGGACGACCGTCGGGCGGGCGGTCGCGGGCGCCGCAACGCCGGGCGCGGCGGCGAGCGGGCCCCCCGGAAGACGGTCGCGGAGCGCCTGGAGGCCGGCGAGATCAGCCGGGACGACGCCGTGGAGAAGGCTCGTGAGGTGGTCCTCCGGATCCTGACGGCGGCGCAGAAGTCCCGTCGTGAGCTCGAGCAGTCCCTGGCCCGCAAGGGGTACCCGGAGGACGTCGTCGTGCAGGTGCTCGACCGGTTCGGCGAGGTGGGCCTGGTGGACGACGCGACCTACGCGGAGACGATCGTGCGCACCCGGCACGCCGAGCGGGGCCTGGCCCGGCGCGGCATCGCCGCGGAGCTGCGCCGGCGCGGCATCGACGAGGACACGGCCGTCGAGGCTCTCGACCAGCTCGACCCGGACGACGAGCGGGCGGCGGGCGCGCGGCTCGCCGGCAAGCTCGTCACCCGCACGCGCGGCCTTGACCGGCAGGTGCGGGTGCGCCGTGCCGTCGGCTCGCTCGCGCGCAAGGGCTACGCCCCCGGCCTGGCCTTCGAGCTGGTCCGGGACGCGCTGGCCGCCGAGGGCGAGGAGACGGACGACCTGGGCTACGCCGAGGACTGAAGCAGCGATGCCCGGTCCGGTGCCGCAACGACGTCCGGGCCGGTAACGCCGGAGGCGCCCCAGCAGGTGCTGGGGCGCCTCCGGCGACCTGAGGGATGGCAGCGCGCTAGACGGCAGCACCCGCACCCGCGCCGGGGCCCGCTCCGCCGCCCACGGGACCGCCAGGCACGATCGTGGGGTTGCCGATCCCTGGCCCCTCGGCCGTGGACCCCGCGGTACGACCGGAGAGCAGCTTCGCGAGACGGTGCGCGACGGTGGTCAGCATCCAGTTGATCACGATGAACACGACCGCCACCACGGCCAGCGTCTGCAGGGGGTTCTGCTCCTTCGACGACAGGATCTGCGCGGACCGGAGCAGCTCGGAGTACAGGATGATCTGCCCGAGCGCCGAGTCCTTGAGCACCACGACGAGCTGCGAGACCATCGCGGGGAGCATGGCGACGAGCGCCTGCGGCAGCTGGATCGAGCGGAGCGTCTGCGAGGGCGTCAGACCGATCGCCAGACCGGCCTCGCCCTGGCCCTTCGGAAGGTTCCCGACCCCGGCCCGGACCAGCTCCGCGATGACCGAGCCGTTGTACAGGACGAGCGCCAGGACCACCGCGGCGAACGGCCGGTCGGCGATCCACTGCGCCTGTGCCGAGAAGAACATGTAGAAGAAGATCATCATCAGCAGCACCGGCACGGCGCGGAAGAACTCCACGACCACGCCGGACACCCACCGGACGACTCGGTTGTGCGCCAGCCGGCCGACGCCGAGGACGAGGCCGAACAGGACCGCGCCCACGGTGGCGAACGCTGCCGAGCGCAGGGTGTTCTGCAGGCCGGGCAGGTAGTAGTACTGCCAGGCCTCCGCGGAGACGGCGTTCTCCCAGAGCGTCGACTCGAACTGGCCCTTGTCGTACAGGGCCACGGCTACCCAGCCGAGCCCGGCGACGATCGCCACGGCCGCCGCGATGTTGCCGGCCACGGACAGCGCCCGGCCCCGGGGTCCCTGGGCGTCGAACAGGACGGAGGCGCTCATCGCTTCACCGCCAGTCGCTGGGACAGCCAGGTGGTGCCCAGGCCGATCGGGATCACCAGGATCACGTAGCCGACGGCGAAGAGCAGGAAGATGGCGACCATCAGGTCGGGCCGGAACTCGATCATGGTCCTCATCAGTGACGACGTCTCGGTGGCGACCGAGGCCGCCACGGCGACGGTCGAGTTCTTCAGCAGCGCGATGAGCGTGTTGCCCAGCGGCGCGATGGCACCGCGGAACGCCTGCGGCAGGATCACCAGGCGTGCTGCCGGCAGGAACGAGAGCCCGATCGCCCGGGCGGCCTCGGCCTGTCCCACCGGGACCGTGTTGACGCCGGATCGGATGGCCTCGCAGACAAAGGCCGCGTGGTAGACGGAGAGGCCGATCACCGCGAACCAGAAGAACGTGGAGTTCAGGTCGTCGGTGAGCGTGATCCCGAGCTGCGAGAACACCACGAGGTACATGAACGTGAGGATGATCGTCAGCGGTGTGTTCCGGAAGATCGTCACGTAGGCGGTGCCTGCCCACTGGAGCGATGCGATCGGGGAGATGCGCATCAGGGCGAGCACGGTACCGAGGACCAGGGACAGCAGCGCGGCCCAGAACGTGAGCTGGATGTTGACCCAGAACGCAGCCAGGACGTCGTACTGAGCGAAGAGCTCGGCGAACCCGGAGAAGAAGTCGTCCACGGTCACCTTTCAGGGATAGGTCAGGGGCGTCGTGCGACACCTGTCGACGACGCCGGACGTGGCTGACGCCGGCCCGACCGCGCCCCGAGGGAGGCAGTCGGTCCGGCGTCAGGCACTGTGGTCAGGCGGGGTACCGCGGGGTCACGCGCAGGCGTCCGGCGTCGGCGGGTTCAGGTCCGCGTTCGGCGTGTAGTCGGCGCCCTCGGTGTTGGCGGCCACCAGCTCGTCCCAGGTGCCGTCCTCGATCATCTCGGTGATCGCGGCGTTGATGTCCTCGCACTGGTCGGAGCCCTTCGGGAGGCCGACGCCGTAGCGCTCCTCGGAGAAGGGCGCGCCGACGACCTTGAACTTGCCGGCGTTCTCCTCGGTCGCGGCCAGGCCGGCGAGGATGATGTCGTCCGTGGTCACGGCGTCGACGGCGCCCGACGCGAGAGCGGTGGCGCACTCGGCGTAGCCGCCGCGCTCCACGAGCTGCACGCCCTCGGAGTACTGGGTCTTGATGTTCTCGGCGGAGGTCGATCCGGTGACCGAGCAGAGCTTCTTGCCCTCGAGGGTCTCCGGGCCGGTGATGTCGGTGTTGTCGGCCGCGACCAGCAGGTCCTGACCGGCGACGAAGTACGGGCCCGCGAAGTCGATGAGCTCCTTGCGGTCGTCGTTGATCGAGTAGGTCGCGAAGATCATGTCGACGTCGCCGTTCTGCAGCGCCGTCTCGCGGTTGGCCGAGATGGTCTCGACGAACTCGATCTGGTCCTCGGAGTAGCCCAGCTTGTCGGCGACGTAGCGGGCGACGTCGGTGTCGAAGCCCGTGAACGTGTCGCCTTCCTGCAGGCCGAGTCCCGGCTGGTCGTACTTGATACCGATGCGGATGGTGTCGCCGCCGCCCGCGGCGGTGTCGTCGCCGCCGGTCGGCTCGCCGACCTCGCCGCCGCCACACGCGGAAAGCGCGAGTGTCGAGGCAGCCGCCATCGCCAGGAGGCCCATGGTGTGCTTGCGCATGATTGCCCTTCGGTAGTCCGGGACCCGGTCGGGGCCCCGAGGGGGTGGGATCGGTCGGAAGATCAGTGGGTCAGGATCTTGGAGAGGAAGTCCCGTGCGCGCTCGCTCTTGGGCGCGGTGAAGAACTCCTCGGGGGCGGCCTCCTCGACGATCTGGCCGTCCGCCATGAAGACGACCCGGTCGGCCGCCGTGCGGGCGAAGCCCATCTCGTGCGTGACGACGATCATCGTCATCCCGTCCCGGGCGAGCGCCACCATGGCGTCGAGCACCTCGTTGATCATCTCGGGGTCGAGGGCCGAGGTCGGCTCGTCGAACAGCATCACCTTCGGCTGCATCGCCAGGGCGCGTGCGATCGCGACGCGCTGCTGCTGGCCGCCCGACAGCTGGGCGGGCATCTTGCCCGCCTGGTTGCCGACGCCCACGCGGTCGAGCAGGGCACGGGCCTGCTCCTCCGCGGCCTTCTTGGACAGCCCGCGGACCTTGCGCGGCCCGAGCGTGACGTTGTCGAGCACGGTCTTGTGCGCGAACAGGTTGAACGACTGGAAGACCATGCCGACCTCGGCACGCAGCTGCGCCAGGGCCTTGCCCTCCTCGGGCAGCTCCTTGCCGTCGACGGTGATGGTGCCGTCGTCGATGGTCTCCAGGCGGTTGATCGCCCGGCACAGCGTGGACTTGCCGGAGCCGGACGGGCCGATCACGACCAGCACCTCGCCCTTGCGGACGGTGAGGTCGATGTCCTGCAGCACGTGCAGCGCGCCGAAGTGCTTGTTCACGCGCTTCAGCTCGACGAGGGGCGCCCCGAGGGCACGGTCCGACGACGGAGCGTCCGCGGTGCTGTCGGCCGCCGGTTGGCCGGTGGTCGAGGTGGTCTGGTCCATCCCTTGAACCTAACGATCCGATGTTTCAAGGACCAAGTCGACGGGTCATCCCGGCACAACGTTTCGGTAACAGATGCCCGCATTGCGCCCGAACTCACCGTTCGGCGCGGCTCGAAAGGGGTCGTAAAATCGAGGCGATGTCCACGACCGCCCTGCCCACAGCCCCGCTCCACGCCGCCTCGGCCGACACCGCCGTCGGTGACGCCGCGTCCGAGCAGCCCCGCACCTACCTGGTCCGCACGCTCGGGTGCCAGATGAACGTGCACGACTCCGAGCACATGGCCGGCATGCTCGAACAGGCCGGCTACACGCGCGCGTCCAGCCAGGACGAGGCCGCGAACGCCGCCGACGTCGTCGTGATCAACACGTGCGCCGTGCGCGAGAACGCCGCCAACAAGCTGTACGGGAACCTCGGCCAGCTCGCGGGCATCAAGGCCACGCGCCCGGGCATGCAGATCGCCGTCGGCGGCTGCCTGGCCCAGAAGGACCGCGGTGACATCGTCGCCAAGGCCCCGTGGGTCGACGTCGTGTTCGGCACGCACAACCTCGACGCCCTGCCGGTGCTGCTGGAGCGTGCCCGGCACAACGAGGCGGCCCAGGTCGAGATCGCCGAGTCGCTGCAGGTCTTCCCGTCCACGCTGCCGACCAAGCGCGAGTCGGTCTACGCGGGCTGGGTCAGCATCTCGGTGGGCTGCAACAACACCTGCACCTTCTGCATCGTGCCGCACCTGCGCGGCAAGGAGCGCGACCGCCGGCCGGGGGAGATCCTCGCGGAGGTCGAGGCGCTCGTGGCCGCCGGGGCCATCGAGGTGACGCTGCTGGGCCAGAACGTGAACAGCTACGGCGTCGAGTTCGGCGACCGCGGCGCGTTCGCCAAGCTGCTGCGCGCCTGCGGTCGGATCGAGGGCCTGGAGCGGGTGCGGTTCACGTCCCCGCACCCGGCTGCGTTCACCGACGACGTGATCGCCGCCATGGCCGAGACCCCGAACGTCATGCCGCAGCTGCACATGCCGCTGCAGTCCGGCTCCGACCGGATCCTGCGCGCGATGCGCCGCTCGTACCGCTCGGAGAAGTTCCTCGGCATCCTCGACCGGGTCCGCGCCGCGATGCCCGACGCGTCGATCACCACCGACATCATCGTGGGCTTCCCGGGCGAGACCGAGGAGGACTTCGCCGAGACCATGCGCGTGGTCGAGGCGTCCCGGTTCAGCTCGGCCTTCATCTTCCAGTACTCGCCGCGCCCGGGCACGCCCGCCGCGACGATGGAGGACCAGCTCCCCAAGGCGGTCGTGCAGGAGCGGTTCGAGCGCCTGCTCGCCCTGCAGGAGCGCATCGGGGCCGAGGAGGCCGACAAGCAGGTGGGACGCACCCTCGAGGTGCTCGTCGCCGAGGGATCCGGCCGCAAGGACGGCGCCACGCACCGCCTGTCGGGCCGCGCGGCGGACAACCGCCTGGTCCACTTCGGCCTCACCCCGGTGCCCGACGCCGTGCCCCTGCCCGGCGTGGACCTCACCCGGGCGCCGGCCGACCTCGACGACCCGCGCCTGGCCGACGTCGTGCCCGCGGGTGTGCCGCGCCCCGGCGACACGGTGACCGTGTCCGTCACGAAGGCGGCGCCGCACCACCTGATCGCCGAGCCCGCCGACGCCGCGGGCCTCGTGGTGCGCCGCACGCGGTCGGGCGACGCCTGGGCCGCGCGGGAGAAGGCGCGGCTCGGCGGAGGCGAGGACGAGCACCCGCACGGCACGCCGGCGCCGTCGGGCCCGGTCTCGCTGGGCCTGCCCACCCTGCGCCGCTGACGCGGTGCGGCGGGTCGGTTCCTAGCCCGCCGCGCTGTCCGGGCCGGCCTCGTCCGGCTCGGCGTCGGGCGGCGGGGCGAGCGAGGCCACCGTCGAGAAGAACTGGCTCGCGGTGACCAGCCCGCACGACACCGTCTGGGCGAGCTGCTCCTCGGTGGCGCCGTGCTCGAAGTCCACCGAGACCTCGGCGTACAGGGCGAGCCCCGCGCCCTCCTCCCGGGTGTAGACCTTGGGCCAGATGCGCTCGCGGTTCCAGTCGTTCGCGGCCTGGAGCACGGCCAGGCGCGCGGCCGCGGGCAGCGCGCCCGCCCAGCGGCCCCGCACCTGCAGGATCTCGTCGTGCTCACCGAGCAGCAGGAACCAGAACCGGTTGCCGTCCCAGGTGCCGGTCACGTCGCCGTCGTCGTCAATGCGGAAGCGGTAGCCGCGGCGCGACAGGTCGTCGCCCACGCGCTGCGTGGTGAGCGGCCGCGGCTTCTCGACCGGGGCGTTCGCGAGCGTGCGGACCTGCGCTCCCGCGGGGCGCCGGGCCGCCGGAGGGCGCGGGTTGAGCAGGCGCGCGAGCCAGCGCCCTGCGCCGCCGCCGTTCCGGGCCGGGCTCATGGCGCGGACCTGAGCGGGTCGGGGAACGTCTCGTCGAGATGTTCGAAGAACATGGAGCCGGTGGTCAGCCCGCACTGCAGCAGCTGGTCGAGCTGGTCCTCGGTGACGCCGTGCTCCAGGTCGACCGTCACCTCGGTGTAGACCAGCACGGCCCCGTTGTCGCGCACGCGGACGTACGTCTTGGGCCAGATGCGCTCGGCGTTCCACTCGTTGCAGAGCTCGAGGATCTCCTCGAGCCGCTCGATGGTCAGGTCGCGGTGCCACTGCCCGCGCACCTGGAGCACCTCGGAGCTCTCGCCGACCATGAGGAAGTAGAACAGCCAGCCGTGCCACAGCCCGCCGACGTCGCCCTCCGAGTCCACGAAATAGCTGAACCCGTTCTCGCCCAGCCACTCCACCACGCGGTCGCGCGTGAGCGGCTCGGGAACGGAGGAAGGATCGTCGAGGCCGCCCGTCAGCTCGCGGAGCAGCACACCCTCCACCTGCGCCCGCAGCTCGTCGTCGTCGAGTTCCCTGGGCTCGGGCTGTTGCGGGCCGGTGGCCGCACGGTCGCCGTCGCCCGCCGTGTTCCGGCGTCGTGACCCGAAGAACCTCACCTGACCACAGTACCTGCCAGACCCCTCCTCCCGCTGCGCCCTTCGTCCGGAAAGCCGGGTGGAATCGCCCAGGAACGGCCAGGCGCCGCGCCCGGTGCTACTTTCATCCATCGTGCACGCCGTGATCCTGCCCGCCACCCCGCTGCTCGTCCCGGGGATGGCCCCTGGCCTGCGGACGGACCCGCTCGCGGGCGTCCGCGCCGCCGTGGCGGCCGCGCTGGCCGGGCTCACCGACGGCGGCCGCGTGCCGCTGGTCCTGGCGCACGGCCGCGCCCTGCGGCACGGCCGGATGCGCCCGTCCCTGGCGGGCTCCGGCATCGATGACCGCTGGCTGCCCGGCTCCCCGCCTGGTGCGGGACGGCACTCCGGCGCGGCCTGGTCCTGGAGGGACGAGATCCGTCCGGTCGCGGGGACCGGTGCCTCGGTGGCGCTGCTGGCGCTCGCGGACGTGCTGGGCGACCGGGTCGCCGAGGTCGAGGTGCTGGAGGTCCCGCCGTCCTGGCCCGGACCGCTCGCCGGACCCGACCCGCTGCTGCGGGACGCCGCCGGCCTGGTCGTCGCGGGCGGGGGAGTGCCGGGCGGCCTCGACAGCGACCCCGGGACGCTGACCGACGGCGTCCGGGCCGCCCTGCGCGCGGCGGGCGCCGACGGGTGGACGCCGCAGGTCCAGGTCTTCGCGCAGTCGCACGACCACCTGCCGCCCGAGTACCGCGTGACCGTCCTGGCCTAAGGTGTCGGGGTGATCGTCGTCGCCGTCGTGGGGCCTACCGCCACCGGGAAGTCGGACCTGGCGCTCGACCTGGCCCAGGCGCTGGGCGACGCGCCGGGCGCCGTGGCGAGCGAGATCGTCAACGCCGACGCCTACCAGCTCTACCGCGGCATGGACGTCGGCACGGCCAAGGTCCCGCCGGCCGAGCGGCGCGGCATCGTGCACCACCAGCTCGACGTGCTGGACCCCACGCAGGACGCGTCCGTGGCGCGCTACCAGGAGGCCGCGCGTGCCGACCTGGACGCGATCGCCGGCCGGGGCGCGCGCGCCCTCGTCGTCGGCGGGTCGGGCCTGTACGTGCGCGCGCTGCTGGACCACATGGACTTCCCCGGGACGGACCCGGCCGTCCGGGAACGGCTGGAGGCACGGGCCGAGACCGAGGGTCGTCGCGCCCTGCACGCGGAGCTCGCGCGGCTGGACCCGCAGGCCGCCGAGAGCATCGGGCCGCACAACACCCGCCGCATCGTGCGCGCGCTGGAGGTCATCGAGATCACCGGCCTGCCGTACACGGCCAACCTGCCGCGCCAGGAGTACGTGCGCCCCGCGGTGCAGATCGGGCTGGACTGCCCGCGGGAGGTGCTCGACGCGCGGGTCGGGAGCCGCGTGGACCGGATGTGGGACGGTGGTCTCGTCGACGAGGTGCGCGGCCTGGCGAGCCCCGAGCAGGGCGGCACCGGGAGCGGGCTCGGCGTCACCGCAGCGCGCGCCGTCGGCTACTCCGAGGTGCTCGCCTGGTGGCGCGGCGAGTCCACCGAGGCCGAGGCCAGGGAGGCCGTCACCGCGAACACACGGCGCCTCGCGCGCAAGCAGATGGGCTGGTTCGGCCGCGACCCGCGCGTGCACTGGCTCGATGCCGCCTCGCCCCACCTGCTGGACGACGCGCTCGCGGTCGTGGCCGCCGCCGACGCCGGGACCTTGGCGGTTGCCGGGACCGAGCCGGTGCGCCGTAGCCTGGGGTCATGACGCAGCCCGCGACCAGCCCCGTGCCCTCCACCCCGACCCCCGGGACCCTCGCCTTCACCAAGGGCCACGGCACGCAGAACGACTTCGTGCTGATCGCGGACCCCCAGGGCCTGCTCGACCTGACGCCGGCCGACGTCCGCCGGCTCGCCGACCGCCGCGCCGGGATCGGCGGCGACGGCGTGATCCGGCTCGCGCCGACCGCGGCCCTGGCGAGCGCGGGCGAGGAGGCCGCCCAGGCGGCCCTGGCGCAGGACCCGACGGCGGAGTGGTTCATGGACTACCGCAACGCCGACGGCTCCGTGGCCGAGATGTGCGGCAACGGCGTGCGCGTCTTCGCCGCGTTCGCCGAGCAGGAGGGGCTCGCCGACCTGTCCGCCGGCCCGCTCAGCCTCGGCACGCGCGCCGGCGTCAAGCGCGTGACCAAGGAGGCGAACGGCTGGTACGCCGTCGACATGGGCCGCTGGTTCCTGCCCGGCGGCGAGTCCGCGGCGGCCGACGGCTACGACGCCGCGGTCGCGGTGCGCGGCTGGACCGCGCCCCGGCCCGCGCTGAGCGTCGACCTCGGCAACCCCCACACCGTCGTCGCCCTCGCGAGCGTCGAGGAGCTCGCCGCGCTCGAGCTCTTCCACGCCCCCGAGGTCGCGCCCGTGCCGCCGCACGGCACCAACGTCGAGCTCGTCGTGCCGCTCGGCGAGGAGGAGGGGCCCGACGGCGTCGTCGGGCGCCTGCGCATGCGGGTGCACGAGCGCGGGGTGGGGGAGACACCGTCGTGCGGCACGGGCGCCTGCGCCGCGGCGCTCGCGGTGCGGACCTGGCAGGGCGGCTCGTCCGGCGACGGCGCCCCCGACACGTGGTTCGTCGAGGTGCCGGGCGGCGAGGTGCGCGTGCGCGTGCTGCCGGGCGGCAACGTCGAGCTCGCGGGCCCGGCCGAGCTGGTCTACTCGGGCCGGGTCACGCTCTGACAGGTCAGCGGGTCACCCGCAGCACGCGGAAGCCCTTGGACGACGTCGTCCGCTCGACCGGGAGACCGAGCGCCTCGGTGATCCAGCGGGCGAGCGAGTCGGAGCCCAGGTTCTTCTGCACCACGAGCCAGGCCGCCGCGTCCGGCTCCAGCCGGGGCAGCCAGCGCGTCAGGAGGTCGTGCAGCGCCTGCTTGCCCACGCGGATGGGCGGGTTGGACCAGCAGGCGGCGAACCGGACGTCGTCGGGCACCTCGTCGGGCAGGGCCGCCCGGACGTTCTCCAGGCCGAGCCGCTCGGCGTTGCGCCGCACCAGGTCGAGCGCCCGCTCGTTGACGTCGACCGCCCAGACCGTGGCCTCCGGCGCCGCCAGCGCCAGGCTGATCGTGATGGGGCCCCACCCGCAGCCGAGGTCGAGCAGGTCGCCCGTGGCCGGGGGCGCGGGCACGTGGTCCAGCAGCACGGCCGTCCCCTTGTCGAGCCCGCCGGGGGAGAAGACGCCGGCCGCCACCTCGACCTCCAGCTCGCGCCCGGCGAGGCGGACGGTCCGGGTGCGGCGCTCGTCGTCCGAGGCGGGTTGCGCGGTGAAGTAGTGGTCGCTGGACACCGGACGATCCTAGGCGGTTGCCGCCCGTGGCGACCGGTGCCAGCCTGCGGGCATGGAGATCGCCGAGGCCACCGTGGAGCGGTGGGACGACGTGCAGATCGTGTTCGGCACGCGCGGCGGCGCCCACCACTGCCAGTGCCAGCGCATCCGGCTGGGTGACCGCGCCTGGTGGTACATGCCCGTCGAGGAGCGCGCCCACACGCTGCGCGAGCAGCTCGACCCGCCGCCGGGGGCGCCAACGTCGGGCGCCCTGCTCGCCTACGTCGACGGCGAGCCGGCAGGCTGGGTCGCGGTGGCGCCCCGCACGGAGTTCGTCCGGTACCGCGGCAGCCAGGTCCCGTGGGCGGGCCGGCACGAGGACAAGGACGACGCCGGCGTGTGGGCCGTCACATGCTTCGCCGTGCGCGTGGGGTACCGCAAGCAGGGCCTGATGTACGAGCTCGCGGCCGCCGCCGTCGAGCACGCACGGGAGCGGGGCGCGCGGGCGGTCGAGGGCTACCCGATCGCCCCGGACCCGGGACAGGAGATCTCCTGGGGCGAGGTCAACGTGGGCACGCCCGGACCGTTCGCGGCGGCGGGGCTGACGGAGGTCAGCCGGCCGACCAAGCGGCGCCGCGTGATGCGCCGGGACTTCTGACGGCGCCCGGCGGCGTCCCGCGCGACGATCCCGCGGAGGACCCGCCGGACGATCGCGCGGGAAGTCCCTGTGGGAAGCTGTGGAAAGACATGGCCGCGGGACTTTCGGGCGTGGGATCCTTGTTCTACGAGAGCAAGATCCATCGAGAGTTAGGTAGTACATGACCCACACCCCGACAGAGCCCGAGCTCCCCGCAGAGGAGACGCCCGAACTCCGCGCGGCCCAGGCAGACGCCCAGGCGATCGCGAACGATGTCGTGGCACGGGTTCTCGCTCGGGCGGGGACCGCACGTGCCGACGGCGGAACGGTGCACACCGTGGCCGACGGCGACCAGCTGGACCTCGAGGAGCGCACCGCGCTGCGCCGCGTGGCCGGCCTGTCGACCGAGCTCGAGGACGTCACCGAGGTCGAGTACCGGCAGCTGCGCCTGGAGAAGGTGGTGCTCGTCGGCCTGTTCTCGGGCGGCGAGGACGCGGCCCGCGACGCGGAGATCTCGCTGCGCGAGCTCGCCGCGCTGGCCGAGACGGCCGGCTCGCAGGTGCTGGACGGCCTGCTGCAGCGCCGGCAGAAGCCCGACCCCGGCACGTACCTCGGCTCCGGCAAGGCACTGGAGCTGGCCCAGGTGGTCCTGGCGACCGGCGCCGACACGGTGATCGTCGACAGCGAGCTCGCCCCGTCCCAGCGCCGTGCGCTGGAGGACGTGGTGAAGGTCAAGGTCGTCGACCGTACGGCCCTGATCCTGGACATCTTCGCGCAGCACGCGAAGTCCCGTGAGGGAAAGGCCCAGGTCGAGCTCGCCCAGCTCGAGTACCTCCTGCCGCGCCTGCGCGGCTGGGGCGAGTCGATGTCCCGCCAGGCAGGTGGCCAGGTGGGCGGCGCGGGCGCCGGCATGGGCTCGCGCGGTCCCGGTGAGACCAAGATCGAGCTGGACCGGCGGCGCATCCGCGACCGGATGGCCAAGCTGCGGCGCGAGATCGCCGCGATGAAGCCGGCCCGCGAGACCAAGCGGCTGAGCCGCAAGCGCAACGCGATCCCCGCGGTGGCGATCGCCGGCTACACCAACGCCGGCAAGTCGTCGCTGCTCAACGCGCTGACCGGAGCGGGCGTGCTGGTCCAGAACGCGCTGTTCGCCACGCTGGACCCGACGGTCCGGCGCACGAAGACCGAGGACGGCCGCGTCTACACGTTCACCGACACCGTCGGGTTCGTGCGGCACCTGCCACACCAGCTGGTGGAGGCGTTCCGGTCCACGCTGGAGGAGGTCGGCGACGCCGACATCCTGCTGCACGTGGTCGACGCGTCCCACCCGGACCCGGAGGGACAGATCGCGGCGGTCCGCGAGGTGCTGTCCGAGATCCCGGCCTTCGAGGACGTCCACGAGATCGTGGTGCTGAACAAGGCCGACGTCGCCGACCCGACGGTCGTCGGCCGGATCCAGCGGCGCGAGCGGCACACCGCCGTCGTGTCCGCGCACTCCGGCGAGGGGATCGCCGAGCTGCGTGCCCGGATCGCGGCCGAGCTGCCGCGCCCGGGTGTGCACGTCGACCTGGTGGTCCCGTACGAGCGGGGCGACCTGGTGCACCGGGTGCACGAGCACGGCGACATCGAGCTCACCGAGCACGTCGCCGCCGGCACGCACCTGCGCGGCCGGGTGGACGAGCAGCTCGCCACCGAGCTGCGTCAGGTCGCCGTGGCGCACTGACCCGTCCCGCCGCACCTGTCAGACGCCCAGTTCCCTCCGGGGACCTGGGCGTCTGACACGTTTCCGGGACCTGGTCCCGGCACGTGACGGACTACGCAAGCGGCTTGCAGTGCCGCGCAACCACTGCAAGCGATTTGCGTTCGTCGTGGCTAGGATCGATGTCATGTCGAGACGGCTGGCGGATGTTGCGAAGAAGGTAGGCGTGAGCGAGGCGACGGTCAGTCGCGTGCTCAACGGGAAGCCGGGGGTGTCCCAGGGCACGCGGGACGCCGTGCTCACGGCCCTCGACGTGCTGGGCTACGAGCGGCCCACCAAGCTGCGGGGCAGCCGCGGCAAGCTCGTCGGGCTGGTCCTGCCGGAGCTCGTCAACCCGATCTTCCCCGCGTTCGCCGAGGTGATCGGCGGGGCGCTCGCCCAGCAGGGGTTCACCCCGGTGCTGTGCACCCGGACGGCAGGCGGCGTCACCGAGGCCGAGTACATCGACCTGCTGCTCCAGCAGCAGGTCTCGGGCGTGATCTTCGCGGGGGGCTTCTACGCCGAGCGGGAGGCCGACCACGCGCACTACCGGCGGCTGGAGGACCTGGGGCTGCCGGTGGTGCTGATGAACGCCTCGATCGAGGACCTGGCGTTCCCCCGTGTGGCCTGCGACGACCTCGTGGCGATGGAGCAGGCGATGGGTCACGTCACCTCGCTGGGGCACCGGCGCGTGGGCCTGCTGCTCGGCCCGGCCGACCACGTGCCGTCGGAGCGCAAGCTCGCCGCCGCCCAGCGGTTCGCGCAGCGGCAGGGCCTGGAGCTCGACCCGGGCCTGGTCGTGCACTCGCAGTACTCCCTGGAGAGCGGCCAGGCCGCGGCCAACCGGCTCATCGAGGCCGGTGCCACGGCGATCGTCTGCGCCAGCGACCCGCTGGCCCTCGGCGCGATCCGGGCGGTGCGCCGGGCCGGGCTGTCCTGCCCGGCCGACGTGTCGGTCGTGGGCTTCGACGACTCCGCGCTGATGAACTCCACCGACCCGGCGCTGACCACCGTGCGCCAGCCCATCGAGCCGATGGGCCGGGCCGCCGTCGACCTGCTGGCCGGGCTCATCGCCGGCAACGACGTGCCGCGCGACGAGCTGCTCTTCGAGCCGGAGCTCGTGGTGCGCGCCTCCACCGCCGCGACGAAGGTTGTCGCGAAACGATAAACTTCTTGTCGAGTTCTTGCGCGGTCGTTGTCACGTGAATTACGGTTCACGGCATGACGACGACGTCCGACGCGCTCCTCGAACCGCGCCCAGCCTCCAGCGAGTGGTGGCGCAGCGCCGTGATCTACCAGATCTACCCCCGCAGCTTCGCGGACGGGAACGGTGACGGCACCGGGGACCTCGCCGGCGTCCGCTCCCGGCTCGGGTACCTGCGCGACCTCGGCGTCGACGCGATCTGGTACACGCCCTGGTACGCCTCGCCCCTGGCGGACGGCGGCTACGACGTGCGCGACTACCGCACGATCGACCCGGCGTTCGGCACGCTGGCGGACGCCGAGGCGCTGATCGCCGAGGCCCGCGAGCTGGGCATCCGGACGATCGTCGACGTGGTGCCCAACCACATCTCGTCGGAGCACGAGTGGTTCCAGGCGGCGCTCGCCGCCGGGCCAGGGTCGCCGGAGCGCGAGCGGTTCTGGTTCCACGACGGCAAGGGCCCGGGCGGCGAGCAGATGCCCACCGGCTGGGTCTCCAGCTTCCAGGGCGACACCTGGACCCGCACCACGAACCCGGACGGCACGCCCGGCCAGTGGTACCTGCACCTGTTCACCCCCGAGCAGCCGGACGTCAACTGGAACCACCCCGACGTGCGGCAGGAGCACGAGGACGTGCTGCGGTTCTGGTTCGACCGCGGCGCGGCCGGCATCCGGATCGACTCGGCGGCGCTCATCATCAAGGACCCGGAGCTGCGCGAGGTGCCCGCGACCCCCGGCCCGGGGGAGCACCCGCACCTGGACCGCGACGAGATCCACGACGTCTACCGCGGCTGGCGCAGCGTCGCGGACGACTACGCGGAGCCGCGCGTGCTGGTCGGCGAGGTGTGGCTCGCGGACCAGGAGCGGTTCGCGCAGTACCTGCGCCCGGACGAGATGCACACGGCGTTCAACTTCGACTTCATGGCGCGTCCCTGGGACGCCAAGGAGCTGCGTGAGTCGATCCGGACCACGCTCGAGGCGCACGCCCCGGTCGGCGCGCCGGCCACGTGGGTGCTCTCCAACCACGACGTCACGCGGCCCGTGACCCGGTACGGCCGCGAGGACTCGTCCTTCGACTTCGCCGCCAAGCGGTTCGGCACGCCGTCCGACCCGGACCTCGGCACCCGCCGCGCGCGGGCCGCGTCCCTGCTGGTCGCCGCGCTGCCGGGCGCCCTGTACGTCTACCAGGGCGACGAGCTCGGCCTGCCCGAGGCCGAGGTGCCGCGCGAGCTGATCCAGGACCCCATGCACTTCCGCTCCGAGGGGGTGGACCCGGGCCGCGACGGCTGCCGCGTCCCCCTGCCGTGGACGCGCACGGGCGCAAGCCTGGGCTTCGGGCCCGACGGCGGCTCGGCGCCCTGGCTGCCCCAGCCGGCCGGCTGGGCCGACCTCTCGGTCGAGGCGCAGGACGCCGACCCGAGCTCGATGCTGAGCCTGTACCGCCAGGCGCTGCACCTGCGCCGTGGCCTCCCCGCACTGCACGCCGACGAGTTCGCGTGGCTCGACCTCGGCGGGGACGACGTCCTCGCCTTCACCCGCGGCGCCGGCTTCGCCTGCGTCGCCAACCTCGGGAACAACCCCGTCCCCCTGCCCGCCGGGGCCACGGTGCTCCTGGCGAGCGGCCCCGTCGACGGCGTCGTCGGACCGGACATCGCTGTCTGGCTCGGCCTGCCGTCCTGATCCTCGGCGACCGGCCGAGAACCAGCTCTACCCCCAGACGTGCCGACCCAGCGGCACACGACCAAGGAGTGACAATGAAGTCAGCACAGAAGCGCGCGGCGTTCGCCCTGGTGGGTGTCCTGTCGCTCGCGGGAACCCTCACCGCCTGCGGTTCGTCCTCGGACGCCGCCGACGAGCCCGAGGGCCCCGTGACCATCGAGGTCTCCATCGACGCGGGCCTCGAGCAGGCCGCGATCGACGCGTTCGACGAGCGCATCGCGCAGTTCGAGGAGGCCAACCCGGACATCCAGGTGGAGACCAAGGAGTTCACCTGGTCCGGCACCACGTTCGCCGCCGAGCTCGCGGGCGGCACGCTGCCCGACGTCTTCCCGATCCCGTTCACGGACGGCCGGGCCCTCATCGAGCGCGGACAGATCGCCGACGTCAGCGAGCTCGTGGCCGAGCTCCCGTACGCGGACCAGTTCAACCCCACCATCGCCGCTGCGGGCCAGGACGCCGAGGGCAACATGTGGGCCGTGCCGATCGCCGCCTACAACCAGGGCCTGCACTACAACCGGGCGCTCTTCGAGGAGGCCGGCCTCGACCCGGACAACCCCCCGGCCACCTGGGACGAGGTCCGCGAGGCCGCCAAGGCGATCTCGGACAAGACCGGCCAGGCCGGCTACGCCCACATGACGCAGAGCAACACCGGCGGCTGGATCCTCACCACGGAGACCTACGCGCTGGGCGGCCGCATGACCGAGGGCGAGGGCGAGGAGACCACCGCGACCGTCGACAACGACGCCACGGTCGCGGCGCTGGAGATGCTCCGCGAGATGCGCTGGGAGGACAACTCCATGGGCTCCAGCTTCCTGTACGACTGGGGCACCATCAACCAGGACTTCGCCGCCGGCAAGATCGGCATGTACGTCTCGGGCGGCGCCAACTACCCCAACCTGTTCACCCAGAACCAGATGAACCCGGACGAGTACGGCGTCACGGTGCTGCCCCTGGAGGGCGACGACGCCGGCACGCTCGGCGGCGGCACGCTCGCCGCGGTGAGCTCCGCGGCGTCCGAGGCCGAGCAGGCGGCGGCCGTGAAGTGGATCGACTTCTACTACATCTCCAAGCTGACCGACCAGGAGCAGGCCGTCGCCGAGGCCGAGGTCGCCGCCGAGACCGACCAGCCCGTGGGTGCGCCGGCACTGCCGATCTTCGACCGCGAGACCTACGAGCAGCAGCAGGCGTGGATCAAGGACCTGGTCAACGTCCCGCTGGAGAACTTCGCGCCGATGACGAACCAGATGTTCGACCAGCCCGTCATCCCCGAGCCCGCCGTCGCCACCCAGGACGTGTACGCGGCGCTCGACCCGGTGGTCCAGGCGGTGCTGACGGACGAGAACGCGGACATCGACGCACTCCTCGCCGACGCCCAGACCCAGGTCCAGGGACTGCTCGACCGCAGCTGACCTGCCGATGACCACACTGTCCAGCCCGCTCCGGACGACGACGGCGGCAGCCCCGCCGTCGTCGTCCGGACCCCGCCGGCGTGCCCGCCGCACGCCCCGGGACTGGCTGCGCGACGGCGGCCTGAGCACCCTGGTCATCGCACTGCCGATGATCCTCGTGTTCGGGGTCTTCTCCTGGTTCCCGATCGGCCGGGCGCTCGTCATGAGCGTCCAGCAGACCAACCTCATCTCGACCCCCGAGTTCGTGGGGCTCGACAACTTCGTGTTCGTGCTGCAGGACCCGTTGCTCGGCAAGGCCGTGGCGAACACCCTGTGGTTCGCGGTGCTCGCGCTGGTGTTCGGCTACCCGCTGCCGCTGGCCGCCGCCGTGCTGATGAGCGAGGTGCGCCGCATGCGCGGCCTGTTCTCGGCGCTCGCGTACCTGCCCGTGGTCGTGCCGCCCGTCGTGGCCGTGCTGCTGTGGAAGTTCTTCTACGACGCCTCGCCCACCGGCGTGTTCAACACCATCGCCGGCTGGGTGGGCCTCGGGCCGTTCCCCTGGTTGCAGGACGCGTCCAGCGCCATGCCGTCCCTGGTGCTGGAGGCCACCTGGGCCGCGGCCGGCGGGACCGTCATCATCTATCTCGCCGCCCTGGTCGGAGTACGGACCGAGCTCTACGAGGCGGCCGAGGTGGACGGCGCGGGCGTGTGGCGCAAGATCTGGCACGTGACCCTGCCGCAGCTGCGCGGCGTCCTGTTCATCACGCTGATCCTGCAGGTCATCGGCACCTCCCAGGTTTTCCTGGAGCCGTTCCTGTTCACCGGCGGCGGCCCCAACAACGCGACCCTCACCATCCTCATGCTGATCTACGACTACGCGTTCGGCAGCAGCCTCGGCGGCAACTACGGGGCCGCGACCGCCCTGAGCCTCATGCTCGCCGGCGTCCTCGCCGTCCTGTCCGCGATCTACTTCCGCGTGACCCGACCCTGGAGCAGCTGACATGGCAGGAAACAACCGGCCGGGCGCCGGACCCGCCGTCGCCGAGCGGGGCATCGTCTCGTCCCACGACCGGCGCCGGGCGAGCGTACGCGGCTCGCTCGGCGTGCTCCAGGGCGGCCTCCTGGTCACCCTGGTCCTCGCCGGGCTCGGGCCGATCCTCTGGCTCGCCAAGGCCGCCGTCACCCCCACGCAGGACACCCTGCGCCAGCCGCTCGGCCTCTTCCCCAACGGCATCGACTGGGCCAACCTCACCACCGCGTGGGGCCGCGCCGAGATCGACCACTACTTCGTCAACACGCTGATCCTCGCGGTGGGGGCCTGGTTCTTCCAGCTCCTGGTCGCGACCACGGGCGGCTACGTGCTGTCCGTGCTGCGTCCGCGGTACGGCAACCTGATCTTCGGCCTGGTGCTGGCGACGCTCTTCGTGCCGGCGGTCGTGCTGCTCGTCCCGCTGTACCTCACGATCCTCGACGTACCGCTGCTGCACATCAGCCTGCTCAACACCTTCTGGGCGGTCTGGCTGCCGATGGGCGCCAGCGCGTTCAACGTGCTGCTCGTCAAGCGGTTCTTCGACGGCCTGCCCCGCGAGGTCTTCGAGGCCGCACGGGTCGATGGCGCCGGGCCCTTCCGGCTGCTCTGGTCCGTCGTGCTGCCGATGTCCAAGCCCATCCTCGGCGTCGTCTCGGTCTTCGCCGTGATCGCCGCCTGGAAGGACTACCTCTGGCCGCTGCTGGTGCTGCCCGACCCGGACAACCAGCCGCTGTCCGTCCGCCTGCCCGCGATCGCGCCCTACCTGGAGCTCGACGTGTTCCTCGCGGCGCTCGCGATCTCGACGGTGCTGCCCATCGCGCTGTTCCTCGCGTTCCAGCGGCTGTTCCTCAGCGGCGCGGGTCTGGGCGGGGCCGTGAAGGGGTAGCTGGGGACGGCGTCCGGCGGGTGCCCGGGCCTGTGGACGAGGCAGGGTGGATGTCGGTGGTCCGGCCTAGGATCGAGCGTGTGACCAGCCTTCCCGACGCACCCGCCGCAAGCACCGATTCCGCCGAGATTCCCGAGGTGGAGGAGCTGCTCGACCTCGCCGTCGGACAGCTCGGTGGCGGGCGCAGAGAGGGCCAGCACCGCATGGCCGTCGCGGTCGGCGAGGCGATCGACGAGGGCGAGCACCTGCTGGTGCAGGCGGGCACGGGTACGGGCAAGTCGCTCGGGTACCTGGTGCCCGCCGTCCGTCACGCGGTGGCCGCCCAGAGCAAGGTCATCATCTCGACCGCGACGCTGGCCCTGCAGCGCCAGGTCATCACGCGTGACCTGCCGCTCGTGGCGAAGGCCGTGGCGCCGCGGCTGCCGCGCGAGCCGCGCGTCGCGCTGCTCAAGGGCTGGCACAACTACCTGTGCGTGCACAAGGTGGGCGGCGGCTACCCGGAGGACGAGACCACGCTCTTCGATCTGCCCGGCGGGGAGGACCACCCCAAGACGGAGGAGGCGGCCGGGGGTGCCGCCCGCAGCCGCAGGCGGGACGACGGCGCCTCGCTCGCCGACCATGTCCGGCGCCTGCACGAGTGGGCGGGCGAGACCGAGACGGGCGACCGCGACGACCTCGTGCCCGGCGTGCCGGAGCGAGCCTGGCGCCAGGTGTCCGTCACGGCGATGGAGTGCCTGGGCGGCAAGTGCCCCATGCTCGCCGAGTGCTTCCCGGACAAGGCGCGGGCAGCCGCCCGCGAGGCGGACGTGGTGGTTACCAACCACGCGATGCTCGGCATCGCGGCCACGGGCAGCCCGGGCGTGCTCCCGGAGCACGACGTCGTGGTGGTCGACGAGGCGCACGAGCTCACCGACCGCGTGACGTCGTCGGCCACCGTGGACCTGTCCATGGCGTCGGTGGAGAGTGCGGCCCGACTGGCCCGGCGGCACGCGGGCACCAACACCGACACCCTCGACGCGGCGGCACAGAGCCTCGGCACCCTGCTGGTCACCGCGCCGGCCGAGCGGTTCCCGAGCGGGTTGCCGGACGAGCTGCGCGTGGCGGTCGGCGCGGTGCGCGACGCCGCGCGCGAGGTACTGAGCACCCTCAAGCCCGACGCCGGCGGCAAGGGCGCCAAGGGCAAGGACGCAGGTCAGCCCGACCCAGGGCTCAAGATGGCGCAGGGCGCCATGCTCCAGCTCTTCGAGACGGCCGAGCGCATGGCGGCGCAGGACACGACGGCGGACGTGCTGTGGTGCTCGCGCCCGGACAACGGCTGGGGCGGGTTCGGCGACAACGTGACGCGGCTGCACGCCGCGCCGCTGCACGTGGCCGGCCTGATCCGCACGCACCTGCTGGGCGAGTCGACGGGCGTGTTCACCTCGGCGACCCTGGCGCTCGGCGGCACGTTCGACGCCGTCGCCGGCACGCTCGGGCTCAAGGGCGAGGACGCCCCGCCGTGGCAGGGCCTCGACGCCGGCAGCCCGTTCGACTACCCGCGCCAGGGCATCCTCTACATCGCGCGGCACCTGCCCGCCCCCGGCCGCGAGCCGACCACGGAGGCACAGCTCGACGAGATCGCCGAGCTCATCACGGCCGCCGGTGGCCGCACGCTCGGGCTGTTCTCGTCCCGGCGCGCGGCGAACGCGGCGGCGGAGGCGATGCGGGAGCGGCTGGACTTCCCGATCCTGGCGCAGGGCGACGACCAGCTTCCCACCCTCGTGCGGGAGTTCGCCGAGGACCCGGCCACGTGCCTGTTCGGCACGCTGTCCCTGTGGCAGGGCGTCGACGTGCCGGGGCCGTCCAACCAGCTCGTGCTCATCGACCGCATCCCGTTCCCGCGCCCGGACGACCCGGTCAAGGCGGCGCGCGCCCGCGCCGTCGAGCAGGCGGGCGGCAACGGGTTCATGGCGGTGTCCGCGCAGCACGCGGCGCTGCTGCTCGCGCAGGGCGCGGGCCGCCTGGTGCGCAGCATGGACGACCGAGGCGTGGTGGCGGTCCTCGACCCCCGGCTCGCGACGGCGCGGTACGCGTCGTTCCTCACCCGGTCGATGCCCGGGTTCTGGCCGACCACCGACCCGAAGCTGGTCCGCGCCGCGCTCGCCAGGCTCGACACATAGCCTGAGGGCATGGCAGCCCCCTCGGACGTCTCCGCAGCCCAGCCCGCCGGATCCCGCACCACCAAGATCGCCGTCGTGGGTGCGGGGGCCGTGGGATCGACGCTCGCCTTCGCGGCGCTGACCCGCGGCTCGGCCCGCACCATCGCCCTGCTCGACATCGACCGGCAAAAGGTCGACGCCGAGGTGCTGGACCTGCAGCACGGGCTGATGTTCACGTCCCAGGCGCACGTCATCGGCTCGGACGACCCGGCGGTGTGCGAGGGGGCCGACGTCGTGGTGGTCACGGCGGGCGCCAAGCAGAAGCCCGGCCAGAGCCGCGTCGACCTCGCCGAGGCGACGATCGGGCTGATGCGCACGATCCTGCCCGGCCTGGTCGAGGTGGCGCCGGACGCGACCTACCTGATGGTGACCAACCCCGTGGACGTGGTGACGTACGCGGCCCTCAAGATCTCGGGCCTGGCGCGCGAGCGGCTCTTCGGCAGCGGCACCGTGCTCGACTCGTCGCGGCTCCGCGTGGTGCTCGCGGAACGGTGCGGGGTGGCCGTCGGGAACGTGCACGCCTACATCGCCGGGGAGCACGGCGACTCGGAGATCGCGCTGTGGAGCTCCGCCTCGATCGGCGGCGTGCCGCTGCTCGACTGGGTGCCGGTCGGCGGCGCCGCGCCCCTGGACGCCGCGGTGCGCGCGGAGGTGCACCACGAGGTGGTCGACTCCGCCTACCGGATCATCGCGGGCAAGGGCGCCACCAACTACGCCGTGGGCCTGGCCGCGACCCGCATCATCGAGGCGGTGCTGAAGGACGAGCGCCGGATCATGCCCGTGTCCTCGCTGCTGGACGACTACCACGGCATCAGCGACGTGTGCCTGTCCGTGCCGTCCCTGGTGGACCGGCGGGGCGTCACGGACACCGTGCGGGTGCCGATGTCGGACGACGAGCTGGCCGGGCTGCGCGCCTCGGCCGACAGTGTGCGCGCGGTGCAGAAGCGCTTCGGGTTCTAGGGGGCCGGGCCGCTGGGCCGGCAACGCGACAGGCCCGGCCACCGTGAGCCGGTGGCCGGGCCTGTCGGGACCCCTGGTGCCTCAGGTCAGAGGCTGCGCAGCACCGCGACGACGCGGCCCAGGATCTGCGCCTCGTCACCCGGGATGGGCTCGTAGGCCGGGTTCTGCGGCAGCAGCAGCACGTGCCCGTCGGTCTGCTTGAACGTCTTGACCGTGGCCTCGCCGTCGATCATGGCGGCGACGATCTCGCCCTGCTCGGCCACGTTCTGGCGGCGCACGACGACCCAGTCCCCGTCGCAGATCGCGGCGTCGACCATGGAGTCGCCCGCGACCTTGAGGAGGAACAGCTCGCCGTCACCGACGAGCTGACGGGGGAGCGGGAACACGTCCTCGACGACCTGCTCGGCGAGGATCGGGCCACCGGCCGCGATGCGGCCGACGAGCGGCACGTACGACGGCGGCGGCGTGCTCGCGTCGTCCGGAACCGAGCCGCCCCAGTGCACCTGGCCGCTACGCCGCGGCTCGGGCCAGTGGATCTCGCCGCGCGTCGGCTTCTCGACCTGCTCGGCCAGGGGCTCGACGAGCTCCATGGCGCGCGGCCGGTTCGGGTCGCGGCGCAGGAAGCCCTTCTTCTCCAGCATCTGGAGCTGGTGCTTGACGCTCGACGGGCTGGCCAGCCCGACGGCCTCGCCGATCTCGCGCATCGACGGCGGGTAGCCGCGTGTCTCGAACGACTGCCGAATCGTGTCCAGCACAAGGCGCTGCCGCTCGGTGAGGCGGTCCGCCGGCGAGATCGCGTGCACGTCGGCGACCGCCCCGTCGCCCGGCGCGTCCAGCGTGGCGACGCCCGAGAGTGCCGTGTCGACGGCTCTCGTGTCGCTGGTCCCGTCCCGTCCCGTCATGCCCGTGCCCCTCCCGTTCCGACAAATGTTCTCCTGTGCGCTGCCCACTCTAGATCACAAATGTGCTCGGCTCAAACGAATGTTCGAGCGTGTCTCGACTTCTACGGTGTCCCGTGCTACACAATGGTACGAGCGTTCGACGAACGTGTGTATGACGGACAAGAGTTCGAGTCACCTTTCGAGGAGGGGCCATGGGGGACGTGATCCCGCTGCGGCAGTACACCCCGGCGTACGGACCGGCGTACGCGTCGGTGCCCGGGTCGAGCGCGGCGCGGGCGTATCAGCCGCGCCCGGCGTACCCGCCGAGCCGGGCGTCCGCACCGCCCCGGCCCCGTCCGGCCGGCCACTCGTACCCGGTGCGCGGGCCGCGCACGTTCGCCGACCGGCTCGGGCTCGCGGGGCTGCGGCTCACGCGGCGCGGCCGGGTCGTGCTGGTGCTGCTGGTGATGCTCGTGGTCGCGCCGATGGCGACGTGGGGAGCGACCGCCGTCGCCAGCTCGCCGGGCGAGCCCACGGAGGTCCGGGTGCACGCGGTGCAGCCGGGGGAGACGCTCTGGGGCTTCGCCGAGCAGGTCGCGAGGCCCGGGGAGGACGTGCGGCAGGCGGTCGCGCGGCTGCAGGACCTCAACGAGATGACGTCGGGCACCGTGCGGGTCGGCGAGCTGCTGCTCCTCCCGAAGGAGTGACCGGAGGGCCCCGCGGAAGGGGCCGGACGGGCCGCAGAAGTGGACGGAGGCCACGATTCGCCGTCAAATGTTGCGGCGATGTTGCATGGGGGTGGTTTGCCCGCTTACGGTCGGGGCGCGACCGGATGTCTCCGGTCCGTGGCCGACCACGCAGGAGTGAGCATGCACTGCCCGTTCTGTCGCCACGCCGACTCGCGCGTGGTGGACTCACGGACCGCCGACGACGGCCTGTCGATCCGGCGCAGGCGGCAGTGCCCGAACTGCAACCGGCGGTTCACCACCGTCGAGACGGCCAGCCTGTCGGTGGTCAAGCGGTCCGGCGCCACCGAGCCGTTCAGCCGTGACAAGGTCGCCGCGGGCGTGCGCAAGGCGTGCCAGGGCCGACCCGTCAGCGACGACGACCTGGCGATCCTGGCCCAGCGGGTCGAGGAGACCCTGCGCAGCAACGGCAGCGCGGAGATCGACGCGTACGAGGTGGGCCTCGCGATCCTGGGCCCCCTGCGCGAGCTCGACGAGGTGGCGTACCTCCGGTTCGCGAGCGTCTACCAGTCGTTCGACTCGCTCGAGGACTTCGAGAGCGCCATCACCTCCCTGCGCGCGGAGCGCGCCGAGCGCGCGGCGGAGCGCGCCGCCGCGCAGGCGTAGCGGCCCGGACGGGCCGCTCGCCGGCGAGGGTACGAAAAGCGATTGGCACCCCGGCGCGCGGTGGGGCAGGCTGGGGCCGACGACGGACCCGATCGAGGGACCCCCGAAACAGGAGGAGGTGATCGGTGTGACGGACGAGAAGCCTGGTGCCGAGGAGGCAGTGGCTCAGGACGCTGAGGCGCCCAAGGCCGCGACCGCGCCGAGCGTGGACGCGAAGGCACGGTTCAAGGAAGCGCTGGACCGGAAGAACGCCGCACGCGGCCGTTCCGCCGCGGGCGACGTGAACACGGGCTCGGTGCACGGTTCGGAGACGACCGGCCCCGTGCAGAAGATGTTCCGCCGCAAGTCCGGCTGATCCTCGGTGGTAGAGGCCGCTGACCTGGTGAACGACCAGGTCAGCGGCCTTCGTCGTGCCTGTGCGGTTCCGAGAGGAACCGGTGCCCGAAGAAGAGCTCAGCGATCCGTCCCGGTCGGGAGCGGCGTCGACGGCTCCGGCAGGGCGATCGCGCGGAAGACGTTCTCCGGGTCGAAGCGGCGCTTGACGTTCAGCGTGGCCTCAGGTGGCCCGTGGGTTACTTCGTTCGTCCGACCGTCGCGCGCGCCCGCTGCCACCGGCGCAGCGTACGTTCGGTTCAGGACGAATCTGGTGGCGCGAGTGCCCGGGCGCGGTCATTGTCGTGGGACTGCACGACGAACCCGTGGGAAGGAAGTCCAGTGTCCGAGCTGAAGGCGGAGCACGCCCGGCGAGCGATCATCGAGCACACGCGACGTCTGGGGGAGTCCGCTGCCGCGGCCGGGCCTGTCGCCGTCGTGCCGACCACCCCGGAGTGGACGATCGCCGACCTGGTCGAGCACGTGGGCCAGACCCAGCACTGGACCGCGCAGATCATCGAGGATCGCGTCACCGACTTCGCGCAGCTGCCCACCGGGACAGCCGCCGCTCCCGCCGACCCCGGCCAGTGGGTGACGTGGCTGTCGGGATCGGCGGACCGGGTGGCGAACGCGTTCTCGGACGGCGCGCTGGACGTGCCGGTGCTCAACGCCGCGGGCGACGACCGGTCCGGAGCACGGTTCTGGTTGTCCAACGTCCTCAACGAGACGGTCGTCCACGGCTTCGACGCGGCGAACGCGGCGGGACGGGCGGACGACATCGACGCCGACGTCGCGACCGAGCTCGTCAGCCATCACCTCGCGATGCTCACCTCGCCCACGTGGGAGACGCAGCGGCCCGGGTCTGCCCACGCGATCCGGGGCACCGGGCAGACCCTGCAGTGGCTGGCCACCGACACCGCCGACGGCGCGGGTGCCTGGTTCGTGGAGCGGCGCCCCGACGGGGCGGCCTGGAGGGCCGGAACCGGGCGGGCCGACGTGACGGTGACGGGCACCGCGGGATCGCTGCTGCTCACCCTGACGCGGCGGATCCCGCTCACCGACGTCGAGACCACCGGCGTCAGGGTCGACGGCGACGCCGACCTCGTCCGGCACTGGCTCGAGAACACCGCCCACATCGCCGACTGACGACGAGCAGCCCACGGCCGAACAGGGCTGCGACAGCGATGAGCGCAGCGGCCGGCGCTGCCCGCCGGTGCCCATGGTTGCCCTCGATCGGTGGGCATGCGACAGTTGCCTCGTCCAGGCGAGGAACCGCGGAACATTGCGGTTTCTGCAGGTCGCCGGGCCAGCAAGCAACAACAACAGACCGTGCTGCGCGGGTCCGCGAAGCGAACTCCTCCGCCACAGGAGACGTTCCGCCCGCAAGTCCGGCTGAGTCTGCTCGACCGAGGCCGCCGACCGGTTGTCAGACCTGGTCGGCGGCCCTCGTCGTCCTGCGGGGAAGGCTCGCGGGAAGAGAAGGAGACCGGAATGCCTCAGGTGATCGTCGTCGGCGCGGGAGTCGTCGGGCTCTCGGCCGCGCACGAGCTCGCGCGGGCGGGTCACCAGGTGCGGGTCGTGGCCGACGCGGACACGGCCGACACCGTCTCCGCGGTGTCCGCCGCGCTGTGGTTCCCGTACCGGAGCGAGCAGTCTGCTGCCGCGGACCTGCTGCTCGAACGCTCCCTCGCCAGGTTCGAGGAGCTGCTCCCCGTGCCGGAGGCCGGGGTGGCGCGGCGCCCGGGAACCGTCCTGGAGCGGACGGCGGACCCGGACCGTTCCTGGGCGCGCCTGTTCCCCGACGCGGCCGCGGTGCCGCCGGACCTGCTCCCTCCGGGGGTCCTGTCCGGTGTCCGGGTCGCCGTCCCGTTCATCACGGTCCCGGAGTACCTGCCCTGGCTCGTGCGGCGGCTCGAGAGTCTCGGGGTCGCGTTCGAGCGCCGGACGGTCACCGCCGTCGCGGAGCTGACCGGTTCCGCCGACGCGGTGGTGGTCGCCGCCGGGCTCCGCTCCGGCGAGCTCCTGGGTGACGACAGCTCCGTGGTCCCGGTGCGCGGGCAGGTCGTGCGGCTGGCGAACCCGGGCCTCACCGACTGGATCACCGACGACGACAACCCGGACGGGCTCACGTACGTCTTTCCCCGGAACGCCGACGTCGTGGTCGGCGGGGTCGCCGTCGAGGGCTCGTCCGACGCCACCGTCCACGCCGACGTGGCGGCCGCGATGCTCGCCCGGGCGACGCGGCTGGTCCCCGAGCTCGCAGGGCTGCCGGTCCTCGGGCACGCCGCCGGGCTCCGGCCCGCGCGGCCGACGCTCCGCATCGAGGCCGTGCCGGGCCACGCGGTTCCCGTGGTGGCCGCGTACGGCCACGGCGGGGCCGGCGTGACGCTGTCGTGGGGCACCGCCGAGCGGGTCGCGACCCTCCTCGGAGATCTCCTCCGGGGCTAGGCGCCGGCGTCTTCCCACGCGCGCAGGTAGGCCTTGATCGCCTGGCGGTTGCGCTGCAGCGTGTCGATGCGCCGTTCGATGCTGCCCAGCTGGTGCCGGAGTCCGTCCAGGTCCGCGACGACCGGGCAGTCGCCGAGGGCCCGGTGATCCGAGTCCGCCAGGCACGGCAGGACCTCCCGGATCATCTCGGTCGTGAACCCGGCTTCCAGGAGCTCGCGGATCTGCAGCACGCGTTCGACGGCGGGTTCCCCGTACGTCCTGTACCCGTTGCTCGACCTGAACGGGTGCAGGATGCCGACCTGCTCGTAGTAGCGCAGCAGCCGTGGGGTCACCCCTGTCCGGGCAGCCAGTTCTCCGATCTTCACCAGCACCTCGCCTGTTCTGTCATGACCTGGACGATCGTGCCGCCCCCTGCTGCTTGACCCTGACATTAATGAGAATGTTTACGGTTTTCCAGTTCCTGAGCGGTCGGTCGATCCCGGCCGCATGTCACGACGACGATGAGGATGACGACGTCATGAGTCCTATGACGAGATGCAGCAGGTCGGAAGTACCCGGCTGGACGGCTGACCGGATGCCGAGCCAGGAAGGGCGGACGTTCGTGGTCACCGGGGCCACCAGCGGACTGGGTCTGGTCACGGCGCAGGAGCTGGCCGCGCGCGGAGGCCGGGTGCTGCTGGCGGTGCGCGACGTCGCGCGTGGAGAGGCGGTCGCGTCGTCGTTGCGTCACGCGCATCCCGGCGCGCAGGTCGAGGTGCGCCAGGTCGATCTCCTGGACCTGGGCTCGATCCGACGGGCCGCCGACCGGATCGCCGAGGAGGCCGCCGTCGACATCCTCATCAACAACGCAGGGATCGCGTCGGCCGGGCACGCCGTCACGCCGCAGGGCTCGGAGACGCACCTGATGGCCAACCACTTCGGCCACTTCGCACTGACGGCGCTGCTGGAGCCGGCGTTGCGGCGCGCGTCCGCGCCCAGGGTCGTCACCGTGACCTCGTACATGCACGAGCGGGGCACGCTCGACCTGGACGACCTCGCCTGGGTGCGTCGGCCCTACACGCCGCTCGCCGCCTACTCGGCATCCAAGCTGGCCAATGCCGTCTTCGGAGTAGAACTTGCTCGACGCGAGCGCACGTCGCCGCGGCCGATCACGAGCGTTCTCGCCCACCCGGGGTACAGCAACACGCCCATGCAGCGGAAGGGAAGCGGGCCGGCGGGTGTGGCCATGCGTCTGTCCGGCAACCTCTTCGGGCAGGGCGCGGAGATGGGGGCGCTCCCGCAGCTCTTCGCCGCGACCGAGACCGGTCTGGAGGCCGGCGCCTACGTCGGCCCGGACGGCAGGGGCGGACGCTCCGGATACCCGCATCGTGCGACGCTCTCGCCCGACGCACAGGACCCTGCCCTCGGGCAGCGGCTCTGGGAGCGCTCCGAGGAGATCACCGGCATCCGGTGGCCGGACGTCTGACCGGCGAACCCCGGCGACCTGAGCCACGGGGCGGTGCGGCCGGCTGGACCGCACCGCCCGTGGGATCGGGCGCTCTCGCCCGGCCCACCTCGGGTGGGAAGGCGGCGGGGATGCGCCGTCGGACCCGTGCGCCGATGCTGGGGGTATCGGTCGTCCGCACCCGACGGAGGGAACCGGGATGTCAGGTGGAACCGGCCTCGACTACGCCGTGCGCACCGCGACGCGGCCGGGGCTCACGCGGGACCTGCCGCACGGTCCCGAGGACCTCCGGTGGGTCGCGAACTCCGCCACGCTGATCCTCGGCGACCACGACGCCGTCCTGGTCGACACGTATCTCTCCGTCGACCAGAACGCCGAGCTGGTCGAGTGGGTCAGGTCCTTCGGCCGTGACCTGACCCATGTCTTCGTCACCCACGGGCACGGTGACCACTTCTTCGGGCTCCGGCAGCTCCTGGACGCCTTCCCGGGCGCCCGGGCGGTCGCCTCCGCGGGGACGGCCAGGGAGGCGCTCGGCCGAGGCCGGGCGGAGGCGCGCGACGGAGCCTGGGGGAGGCTCTTCCCGGGCCAGATCCCGCAGATCGCCTACCCGACTGCTCTCGACGGCGACCACCTCACGCTCGAGGGGCACCGGCTGGAGGTCGTCGAGACGGGCTTCACGGACACCCGGGACACGACCGCGCTGTGGGTGCCCGACCTCCGCCTCGTCGTGGCCGGGGACGTGGCCTACAACGACACGCACCTGCACACCGCCGAGACCACCGCCGCCACGCGCGAGCAGTGGGCCCGGGCCGCGGAACGACTGGCCGGGCTCGATCCGGTGGCAGTCGTCGCGGGCCACAAGAAGCCGGACGCACCGGACCGTCCGGCGGTCCTGGCGCAGACCGCGGAGTACCTGCGCGCCTTCGACGCCGTCGTCGAGGTGTCCCGCACCCCGGAGGATGTGTACGACCGCATGCTCTCGCTCCATCCGCGCCGTGCGAATCCCGGCGCCCTGTGGAGCAGCGCGCGAGCGGCCATGGCGTGAGCCGCTCGCCCGACCCCGGCCGGCCGGGCGTTACCGGGCCAGAGCCGTCCCGAGGAACTCGCGGATCAGGGCGGAGGTCTCGTCGAGGGCGGACTCGAGCAGGAAGTGCCCGCCGTCCAGCAGGGCGATCCGTGCGCCGGGCAGGTCCCTGGCGAAGGCCCGGGCGCCGGCGGGGCCGAAGATCTCGTCGTTCCGTCCCCACACGGCCAGCAGCGGGACCTGGGAGTCGCGGAAGTACTTCTGCACCTCGGGGTACAGCGGCCGGTTCGTGGTGTAGTCGCGGAAGAGCTGGAGCTGGACCAGGTCGTTGCCCGGGCGGGACACCAGCGCGAGGTCGTGCTCCCAGGTGCCGGGATCCACCAGCGTGGGGTCGGGCACGCCGTGCAGGTACTGCCACCGGATCGCCTCCCGGCTGAGCGCGAAGCGCACGCCGGGCTCCGTCCGCTCGTTCTGCTCCTGCCCCCACGCCCACACGTCCGTCCAGAAGCTCTCGACGAACCCCTCCTCGTAGGCGTTGCCGTTCTGGCTGATGATCGCCGTGATCGCGGTCGGGTCGGCCAGTGCGAGACGCCAGCCGATCGGCGCGCCGTAGTCCTGGACGTAGATCGCGTACCGGGTGACACCCAGGTTCGACAGCAGCCCGGCCGTGATCCGCGCGAGCGCGTCGAACGTGTAGTCGAACTCGTCGACGCCAGGTGCGTCCGACAGTCCGAAGCCGAGGTGGTCGGGCGCCACGACGTGGTAGTCCTCGGCGAGCCGGGGGATCAGGGCGCGGAACATGTGCGAGCTCGTCGGGTACCCGTGCAGCAGGACGACCGTGGGTGCGTCCGCCGGTCCGGCCTCGCGGTAGAAGATCCGGTGACCGTCGACGTCGGTGAACCGGTGGTGGATGGCCGCCATGGTGCTAACCCTCTCAGTCGGTGTTGTCTGGTTATGACAGCATCGCGGGTGCTAACCTGTCAACACTGACTAAGGAGGTTAGGGATGGACCTGGTCACCCGGGACGACGAGAACCTGCTGCTGGACCTGCTGAACACGACACCCGTGGTCGACGGCGAGCGGGTCGACGAGCTCGCGGACCCGCGGGCCGCGATGAGCTGGGCCACGGCGCGCGACGGGGCCGGGTCCGCCGAGGAGACCGTGGCGCTCCGGCGCGTCCGGGACGTGGTCGAGCGCGCCGTCCGTGACGGCTCCGGCCCGCAGGCGCTGGCGGAGGACGTCGAGCGGATCGTGCTGCGTCCCCGGGTGCGCGACGGCGCGGTCCGCTGGGAGCTGCAGGCGTCCGCGGAGGAGCGGCTCGCGGCACGCGCGCTGCTCGCCTGGGTGGCGATCGGAGAGCGCGACCCGGGCCGGCTGCGGCCGTGCGCGAATCCCGAGTGCCGCCGTTTCCTGCTCGACCGCAGCAACGCGAACACCGCTCGCTGGTGCTCGATGGCCCTCTGTGGCAACCGGTTCAAGGCTCGGCGCCACTACCAGCGCACGCGCGTCGCCGAGCAGTAGGGTTGGCAGGCCCGGCTGTCCTCCGCAGATCGTGACCGGAGGGTGTTCCCGCGTCCGACTTCTCGGCACTAGGATCGACCGCGTGCCGCACATGAGGATCCGGGATGCCGCCACCTACCTGGGGGTGAGCGACGACACCGTGCGCCGGTGGGTCGACAAGGGCCTGCTGACCGCGACCAACGACGAGTCGGGCCGCAAGGTCGTGGACGGGTACGAGGTGGCCCTGGTCGCGCGCCAGCAGGCCACCCTGCCCGGCCCGCCCGGCGGGACCGCGAGCTCGGCGCGCAACCGGTTCGTGGGCCTGGTCACCGACATCCGGACGGATGCGGTGATGGCCCAGGTCGAGCTCCAGTGCGGGCCGTTTCGCGTGGTGTCCCTCATGAGCAGCGAGGCGGTACGCGACCTGGGCCTGGAGCTGGGCTCGGTCGCGGTGGCCGTCATCAAGTCCACGACGGTGATCGTGGAGACGGCCAAGGGAGAGTCATGAGGCGAACGCTCTCGATCACGACCGCCGCGCTGGTGCTGGCCGCCGCGGTGGCCGGCTGCGGGTCCGGCGGGTCGGGTGACACCGGCGCGACGGACGGTGCCGCTGCCGCTGCCGAGGAGACGACCCTGACCGTGTACGCGGCGGCGTCGCTGACCGCGACGTTCGAGCAGATCGGCGAGGAGTTCGAGCAGGCGCACGCGGGTGTGCAGGTCGAGTTCAGCTTCGCGGGCTCCTCGGACCTGGTGGCGCAGATCCAGGAGGGTGCCCCGGCCGACGTCTTCGCCTCGGCGGACGAGGCCAACATGGAGAAGCTGACCGCGGACGGGCTGGAGGGCGCCGAGCCGGTCGCGTTCGCGTCCAACACCCTGGAGATCGCGGTGCCCCCGGGCAACCCCGCCGGGGTCGCGGACCTCGACGACCTGGCCGGTGACCTCAACCTCGTCGTCTGCGCCCCGGAGGTGCCGTGCGGCGCCGCCACCCGGAAGGTCACCGAGTCGGCGGGCGTGGAGCTCGCCCCGGTGAGCGAGGAGCAGTCGGTGACCGACGTGCTCGCCAAGGTCACCACCGGTGAGGCCGACGCCGGACTGGTGTACGTGACCGACGTGATCGGCGCGGGCGACGAGGTCGAGGGCATCGAGTTCCCCGAGGCGGCCGCCGCGGTGAACGTCTACCCGATCGCGCCCGTCGCCGACAGTGCGAACGCCGACCTGGCCCAGGAGTTCGTCGACCTTGTCCTGGCCGAGGGCGGGCAGACCGTCCTGCGGGACGCTGGGTTCGCGCCGGCCCCGTGACATGGCGGCCCCGTCCGGCCGGGTCGGCGTCCCGGCCTGGATCTTCGTCCCCGCCGCGGCGGGAGCGGCCTTCGTGCTGCTCCCGCTGGCGGCGATCGTGCTGCGCACGCCGTGGAGCCGGTTCCTCGACCTGCTCGTCTCGCCGGCCTCCGTCGAGGCGCTGCTGCTGAGCCTGCGCACCTCCGGCACCAGCACCCTGCTGTGCGTTCTGTTCGGCGTTCCCATGGCGCTGGTCCTGGCCCGCACGACCTTTCGCGGGCAGGGCGTGCTGCGGTCCCTCGTGCTGCTGCCCCTGGTGCTGCCGCCCGTGGTCGGCGGCATCGCGCTGCTGTACACGTTCGGGCGGCGCGGGCTGCTCGGCGAGACGTTCGAGGTGCTCGGTATCCAGGTCGCGTTCTCCACCACCGCGGTCGTGCTGGCGCAGACGTTCGTCGCCCTACCCTTTCTCGTGGTCAGCCTCGAGGGTGCGCTGCGCACCGCCGGGCAGAGGTACGAGGTCGTGGCCGCGACGCTGGGCGCCCGTCCGACCACCGTGTTCCGGCGCGTCACGCTGCCGCTCGTGCTGCCCGGCCTGGTCTCGGGCGCCGTGCTGGCGTTCGCCCGGTCGCTGGGCGAGTTCGGGGCCACCATCACCTTCGCCGGCAGCCTGCAGGGCGTCACCCGCACCCTCCCGCTGGAGATCTACCTGCGCCGGGAGACCGACGCCCAGGCGGCTGTGGCCCTCTCGCTGGTCCTCGTGGTGGTCGCGATCCTGGTCATCGGGTTCGCCCGGCAGGGCAGGAGCAGCCTGTGACGTTCCACTACGACGCCGCCGTGGCCGACCGGGGCGTCGACCTCACCTTCGACATCGCCCCCGGCCGGACCCTCGCGCTGCTGGGCCCGAACGGCGCCGGGAAGTCCACCGCCCTGGCCGTGGCCGCCGGGCTGCTGCGCCCCGACACCGGCCGGGTCGTGCTGGACGGGCGTCCCCTGACCGTCACCGGTCACGACGAGCGGGACGTCCTGGTCGCCCCGTACGACCGGCAGGTCTCGCTGCTCGCGCAGGAGCCCCTGCTCTTCCCGCACCTGAGCCTGCTGGACAACGTCGCGTTCGGACCGCGCAGCCGCGGCGCGGGCCGGGCCGGGTCCCGGACGGTCGCCCGCCGCTGGCTGGGCGAGGTCGGCATCGCCGAGCTGGCCGACCGGCGCCCCGCCCAGGTGTCCGGCGGGCAGGCGCAGCGCGCGGCCGTGGCCCGGGCCCTGGCCGCCGACCCGCGGCTGCTGCTGCTGGACGAGCCGATGGCCGCCCTCGACGTCGCCGTGACCCCGGCCCTGCGCCAGACCCTGCGCCGGGTGCTGGCCGACCGCACCGTCCTGCTGGTCACCCACGACGCCCTGGACGCCCTGCTGCTCGCCGACGAGGTCGCCGTCATCGAGGACGGCAGGATCGTCGACCAGGGGGAGACCGCCCAGGTGCTCGCCCAGCCCCGCAGCCGGTTCACCGCGCAGATCGCCGGGCTGAACATGATCACCGGGACCTGGCGGGACGGCGCCGTGCTGACCCCGGCCGGCCTCCGGATCGAGGGGCGGCCCGACGGTCCCGTGCCCCGTACGGGCGACCCCGCGGTGGCGGTGTTCCCGCCCCGCGCCGTGTCCGTGTTCCTCGACGATCCCGGCGGCAGCCCGCGCAACGCGCTCCGGGTGACGATCACCCACCTGGAGCCGCAGGGCGGCCAGATCCGGGTGCGCACCGAGGAGCTCAGCGCCGACGTCACGCCCCAGGCGGCCGCCGAGCTCGACCTCGCCCCGGGGTCAGCGGCCTACTTCGTGGTCAAGGCGACCGAGATCGCGGTCTACGCCACCTGACGGCCGCCGGCCCGCGCCGCGGTCAGGCCGCCGTGGGCGCGTCGAACCGGGGCGTGGTGCCGAGCAGCTCGCTCACGTCCCCGCTCACCTCGCGGGGTGCGGCGCCGCGCGTGAACACCACGGCGGGGCCCGGCGCCGCGGCGCCGACGGCGGTCCCGCCGATGCGGGCGGCATCATCCTGGACCGAGAGCCAGGTGCCCTCCCGCAGGCCGAGCACGGGTACGTCGTTGACCTCCAGGAACTCCGCCAGCCGCTGCTCGCGGGTCTCGCCGCGGTGCGTGCTGCCCGGGTCGGCGTCGAGGAAGTGCGGGTTGAGCTGGAACGGCACGAGGCCCAGGGCCTCGAACGACGCAGGCTGCGTGATCGGCATGTCGTTCGTGGTGCGGATGGTCGGCCCGGCGATGTTGGTGCCCGCGCTCGCGCCCATGTAGGGCAGGCCCGCGCGGACCCGGGCCGCGAGCGGGGCCAGCACGTGGAGGCGCTGCAGGGTGTCGAGCAGGCGGAACGTGTTGCCGCCGCCCACGAACACGGCCTCGGCCCGCTCGATCTCGGCCCGCGGGTCGGCGGCCTCGTGCAGCCCGGTCACGCGCGTGCCGTGCGGCGTCAGCGCCGCCGCGACCTTCGCGGTGTAGGCGTCGTGGTCCGCCAGGGCGTAGGGGACGAACGTGAGGGCGGCGCCGTCGAGAAAGGTCAGCACGGTGTCGAGCGCGTGCTCGAGGTAGCCGGCGGAGTGGTTCGTGGAGTTCGACAGGAGCAGCAGTCGCATGGGTGTCCTACCTCGTGGTGGTGGGGTTCTCTGGCAGTCGTCGGGCTCAGGGGCGCGCGGTGCGCGACCGGCCGCGCCGCCAGTCGCGCTGGGCCGGGGTGGGCGGGCGGTGCAACAGGCCGGCGAGCTGCTTCGCGGCGTCGAGCAGCGCGGGCACCTGCTCGCGCAGGTCGTCGTCGTACTCGAACACCTTGGGCTCGACCACGGAGATCGATCCGACCGGGTTGGAGCCGATCAGCACGGGCGCCGCGATGGCGCGGGTCGTCGAGTCGTACTCGCCGTCCGACCAGGCCCAGCCGGCGCGGTAGGTCTCGTCGAAGAGGCGGTCCAGGCCGGCCTCGTCCACCTCGGTGAGCTCGGTGTATCGGGCGAACGGCCGCCCGCTGAGCATGTTCCGCCGCGCGAGCGGGTCGAGGAACGCGAAGTAGGCGCGCGACGTCGCGCCCGCGTGGGCCGGGTAGAGGTCGCCGACCAGGGGGTGCGAGCGGACGGGCCCGTGCTCGCCGTCGACGGCGGCGATGCAGCGCACGTGGAACCCGTCCGGGATCGTGAAGGAGGCCGTGCGGCCGGTCGTCGCGGCGAGCTCCGCCAGGACCTGCTCGGCGAGCCGGGCGAGCCCGCCGCCGCGCTCCCAGAGCGCGGCCATGCGCCACATCGCGGGGCCGAGCCGGTAGCGGCGCGTGTAGGGGTCGGCGGCCAGGAAGCCCTGCGCCGCCAGCGCGGCGAGCAGGCGCTGGCTGGTCGACTTGGTGATGCCGAACTCCTCCGCCAGCTCGAAGACGCCCCATTCCGTGCGCGTCTCGCTGTACGAGAGCAGCACCTGGAGAGCGCGGTCGACGGTCTGCAGCGGGGAGCTGCTCTCCGGCGCCGGTGGTGTCGGTCCGGACGTCGCGGGATCGGGTGTCTCTGCTGGTGGCACGGTCGCTCCTCTCGGTCGACCGCATCGTAACCGACGGCCCGAAATATGAATGTAACTCCCAGATAGTGGGACCTGGTTGTCGGTGGGGGCCGTCGTGGCGCACGGTGCTCGGCAACGTCCTCCACCGGGCGGCCACCGCGCCGTCCGCAGCACCACTCCTCGAAGGGGCTCACCCCATGGCAGCTTCACCCGTCAGCGATCCCGCGCAGGCCGCGGCGACGGCGCGGCACCCGCGGGCGTTCGAGCCGCGCACGGCGATCATCACCCTCGCGATGAGCGTCGTCGGCGCGGTCATCGGCATCCACATGATCACGACGCTCGGCGTCTCCCCGAACACCAGCGTCATCGGCGCCGTCGTCGCGATGCTGATCGGCCGCATCGGGTTCGCCGGGCTGCACCGGATGCGCGACGTGAACCGCCAGAACCTGGTGCAGTCGGCGATCTCGGGTGCGACCTTCGCCGCGGCCAACTCGCTGCTGACGCCGATGGCCATCCCGTTCCTGTTCGGGCGGCCCGACCTGGTGTGGCCGATGCTGCTCGGCGCGAGCCTCGGCCTGGCGATCGACGTGTACGTGCTCTACCGCGCGTACGGCTCGCGGTTCCTGCCCGCCGACGCGGCCTGGCCGCCGGGCGTTGCCGCAGCGGAGACGATCCGCGCCGGGGACCGGGGCGGCAAGCAGGCGGCCCTGCTCGTGGGCGGCGGGATCGTCGGGTTCGGCGCGTCGTTCCTCGGCCTGCCGATGTCCGCGGCCGGCATCGCGATGATCGGCAACGTCTGGGCGCTGCTGATGTTCGCCGTCGGCCTGCTGGTGGCGCAGTACGTGCCGGCGCTGACCGGCCTGGACCTCAACGCCTTCTACGTGCCGCACGGAGTGATGATCGGCGCGGGCCTCGTGGCGCTCGCCCAGATCGGCGTCATGCTCTTCGGCCGGCCGTCCCGACGGGCCGTGGAGAAGGAGGCCGCGCTCCAGGAGGCCGCCAAGGACGACCCGTCGCTGGTGCCGACGGTGAGCGAGCGCACGCTGCGCAGTGCGCTCGGGTCCGGGTTCGTGATGTTCCTCCTGGGCGCCGTCGTGCTGGCGATCGCCGGTGGCGTCTGGGTCGAGCTGCCGTGGTGGGGCATCCTCGGGTTCGCGCTCTTTGCGGCCGTGGCCGCCATCGTGCACGAGCTCATCGTGGGCCTGGCCGCCATGCACGCCGGCTGGTTCCCGGCCTTCGCCGTGACGCTGATCTTCCTGATCCTCGGCCTGGTGCTGCAGTTCCCGACGGTCCCGCTCGCCCTCCTGGTGGGTTACTGCGCCTCGACGGGCCCCGCGTTCGCCGACATGGGCTACGACTTCAAGGCGGGCTGGCTGCTGCGCCGCGACCGCCGCCCGTACACGGCGTTCGAGCTGGACGGCCGCCGCGAGCAGCTCAAGGCGTCGATCCTCGGCTTCGTCGTGGCCATCGGCATCGTCGCGCTGGTCTGGCCCAGCCTGTTCGAGAGCGGCCAGGTGCCGCCCACCGCGAAGGTCTACGTGGACACCATCCAGGCCGGGATCACCGACCCCGCCGTGCTCGTCAACCTGCTCGTCTGGGCCGTTCCCGGCGCCGTCGTGCAGCTCGTCGGCGGACCAAGCCGCCAGCTCGGGGTGCTCCTGGCCACCGGCCTGCTGGTGGCCACGCCGAACGCCGGCTGGCTCGTGCTCGTCGCCCTCGTCGCCCGCCTGGTGTGGCGCCGCGTGCGCGGCGAGGAGGGCGAGCGCGAGACCGCGCTGGTCGGGGCGGGGCTGATCGCCGGCGACTCCCTGTACTCGGTCGGAAGGATGATCTGGCGATGACGGCGCGCCCCGCACGGCCGACCCGGCTCGGCGTCGTCACCATCGGGCAGACGCCCCGCGTCGACCTGACACCCGAGCTCGCCCCGCTGCTGCCCGGCGTCACGCTCGTCGAGCGCGGCGTGCTCGACGGATGCTCCCCGGAGCAGGTCGCGTCCTTCGCGCCCGAGCCCGGCGACCACGTGCTGACCACCCGGCTCGCCGGCGGAGGGTCCGCCGTCATCGGCGAGGCCGCCGTGCTGCGGCGGCTGCCCGCCCTGATCGCCGACCTGGAGCGCGAGGTCGACGCGGTGCTCCTGGCCTGCACCGGGCCGTTCCCGGCCCTCGCGCACAGCAAGCCGCTGTTCGTGCCGGACCGCATCATCGCGCACGCCGTCGCGGCGTTCGCGGGCGACGGCGGCACGGTGGGCGTCGTCGCGCCCCTCGCGGAGCAGGCGCAGGACACCGTCCGCAAGTTCTCCCGGGTCCTGGGAGCGGGTACCCGCGTCACCGTGGCGGCGAGCTCGCCGTACACCGAGGGCGAGCCCGCGCTGCGCGCGGCCGCCGTACGGCTGGCCGACGACGGCGCGGAGGTGATCGCGCTGGACTGCTTCGGCTACACCGCCGCGATGCGCGACGTCGTGGCCGAGGCGAGCGGCCTGCCCGTCGTGGTCGCCCGGTCGGTCGCCGCGCGGCTGGCCGCGGAGGTGCTCGGCGCATGAGGCTCGATGTCCCCGTGGTCGACGCGGTCCTCGCCGCGGCGGGCGCGGCGCTCGGCCGGCCCGTGCCGGACTGACCCGGCCCCGCGCACCCACCCCCCACACCCGGACCAACCACCCCACTAGGAGGCACACCCATGTCCTGGAGCCATCTCATCGCCGTCTTCGACCTGCTCGACGACCCTGCCGTGCGCGGCGCCGCCGTGGCCGAGCACCTCGCGAGCCTCGGGGCAGCGCCCGACACCATCGAGGTCGAGGTCGTGGACGGGCCCGGTGGCACCACCGACTTCGTCCGCGTCGTGATCCCGGGGACCGACGGCAAGCGCGCCGGCGGCGGCGCCCCGACGCTCGGCGTGCTCGGCCGCCTCGGCGGCCTGGGCGCGCGTCCTGAGCAGATCGGGTTCGTGAGCGACGGCGACGGCGCCCTGACCGCGCTCACCGTCGCCGCCAAGCTGACCGCGATGCGGACCCGCGGCGAGCACCTGCCCGGCGACGTGATCGTCGCGACGCACGTGGACCCGGACGCGCCCACCCAGCCGCACGACCCGGTGCCGTTCATGAGCTCGGCCGTGGACCAGGAGACGAGCAACCGGCACGAGGTGCTGGACGAGATGGACGCGATCCTGTCCATCGACACCACCAAGGGCAACCGCGTCTGCAACCACAAGGGCATCGCGATCACGCCCACGATCGTCGACGGCTGGATCGTGCGGGTCTCCGAGACGCTGCTCGACGTCGCGAGCCGCACCACCGGCCGTGCACCGGCTGTCATGCCGATCACGATGCAGGACATCACGCCCTACGGGAACGGCCTGTTCCACGTGAACTCGATCGTGCAGCCCGCCACGGCCACCGCGGTGCCGGTCGTCGGCCTGGCGATCGTCACCGAGACGGCCGTGGCGGGCTCCGCCACGGGCGCCACCGACCTGCACGACGTCGAGACCGCCGTCCGCTTCGCGATCGAGACCGCCAAGGACTTCGGGCGCGGGATCGCGCAGTTCGCCGACGCCGACGAGGTGGCTCGGCTGCAGGAGCTGTACGGGAGCATGGCCGGGCTGCGGACGGTGGGCGCCGCGGCCGTCGTCTGACGCAGGCGCGGCGCGCGACCGGCCTAGGGCGCGGTCGCGCCCCGGGACGCCCGGCCGCGTGGCACGGCCCGCGTGACGGCGGCGACGACCGCGCCGCCGGCGAGGGTGCCCACCAGCACCAGCAGCGCGCCGACGGCCCAGAGCCCGGAGTCGTCGTCCGACGCCGCCTGCACCGTCCACGCGACCGTGAACGGCAGGGCCACCGCGAGCACCGCGACCCACGCGGGTACGGTCAGCGCGCCGACCACCACCAGTGCGACGAGCACGAGCGCGCAGGCGACCACCTGGGGGGCCTCGTACGGTCCGGTGACGGCCCCCGTCGCGGGGTCGACGTCCCGGACGGTGTCCCGGCCCAGGAAGATCCACCAGGCCGCGACGGTCAGCACGACGAGGGCGAGCGTGGTGAGGGCGAGAGAAGGTCTCCGTGTCGTCATCTCTTCACTCTGCCAACAACTGGTCACAGAAGTGCTGTGACATCCCGGCGCGGCGCGCGTCTGAGGTACATGACACACCCGACCGGCACCGTGACGTCGTCCTCCATCACCGACCTGCGGACGGCCCCTGTGGCCGCTCCCCACGAGAGCACCGTGACCCGCACCCTGGTCGCTCTCGACATCGACGGAACGCTCCTGGGGCCCGACGGGATCGTCCCGGCCGTGACGGTCGGGGCCGTCCGGGAGGTGCGGAGGTCGGGCCACCACGTGGTCCTCGCCTCGGGCCGGTCGCTGGTGGGGGTCCTCCCCGTCGCGGGCCAGCTCGGCATCGACCAGGGCTGGGCCGTCGCGTCCAACGGGGCGGTGGTCGCGCGTGTCGACACCACCCTGCCCAGCGGCTACCGGATCGAGACGATGCACTCGTTCGACGTCGGGCCGGTGGTCCGCCTCGCGCGCGCCGCCCTGCCCGCGGTGCAGGTCGGGGTGGAGGAGGTGGGCTGGGGGTACCGGGTCAACCGCGTCTTCGAGCGCGGCCTGGTCAACGGCGAGCAGCGCCGGGTCGCGGACACGGAGCTGTGGAACGTGCCGTCCGCCCGCGTGATCCTGCGCGGGGACGGTGTGCTGACCCTGCTGGAGCCGCTGCGCGAGCTGGGGGTCACGGCGACCCCCGCCGGACCCGACTGGGTCGACGTCACGCCGCGGTCCCTGAGCAAGGCGACGGCGCTGGAACGCATCCGCGAGCGGGTCGGGGTGGATCCGGCCTCGACCCTCGCGGTGGGGGACGGGGTCAACGACCTGGAGATGATCACCTGGGCCGCGCGCGGCGTGGCGATGGGGCACGCGCCGGCCGCCGTCATCGATGCCGCGGACGAGGTCACCGGACCGATCGAGGAGCACGGCGTGGTGGCGGTCCTGAGCACCCTGAGGTGAAATATGGTCCTTCCGGTATGCACCGTTGTGGATGGTTCGTGCGTCTGAGTTGTGCCATCCCGTCGCGGGCCACGTGGATTCCTCAGGAGGACGTATCCCTATGCGCAAGAGACTCGTCGTTCGTTCCTCAGCGGTCACGGGGGCGCTCGCCCTCGCGCTGTCCGGGGCGCTCGCCGCGAGCCCGGCCGGTGCCGCGGACCCTGCCGGGCTCGCGGGCCCGGCGGGGCCCGCAGCCGCGGGCGGGCAGCAGGAACCACCCCGCGTGCCGACGTCGGTCGGCTACGGCGGCGCGGTCAGCTCGCTGGACCCGGTCGTCTCCGAGGTGGGCCTGAAGGTGCTGCGCCAGGGCGGCAACGCCACCGACGCCGCGGTCGCGATGGCCGCGGCGATCGGCGTGACCGACCCGTACAGCGCGGGGATCGGCGGCGGTGGATTCTTTGTGCACTACGACGCCGGCACCGGCAGGGTCGAGACCATCGACGGGCGCGAGACGGCGCCGGCCGGCGTCGGGCCCGACGTCTTCGTGGACCCGGCCACGGGGGAGCCGTACCCGTTCTACCCGGACCTGGTCACCGGCGGCGTCAGCGTCGGCGTCCCCGGGACGCCCGCCACCTGGGACCGTGCGCTGGAGCGGTGGGGCACCACGACGCTGGCCCAGGCGCTGCGTCCGGCGACGGCGGTCGCGGAGCGGGGCTTCGTCGTGGACAAGCTGTTCCACGACCAGACCGTGGCCAACCAGGAGCGGTTCGAGGCGATCACCTCCACGAGCGACCTGTTCCTGCCGGGCGGCGCGGCGCCGGCCGTGGGCTCGGTGTTCCGCAACCCGGACCTCGCCGCGACCTACCGGACGATCGCCGCCGGGGGCGTCGACGCGTTCTACGAGGGGGCGCTCGCGCAGGAGATCGCCGGCGCCGTGCAGGCCCCGCCGGTCGCCGAGGGCACCGACCTCCCGGTGCCCGCCGGCTCGATGACGGCGGAGGACCTCGCGGCCTACGAGGTCGTGGACCGTGACCCGACCGTCTTCTCCTACCGCGGGTACGACGTCTACGGGATGGCGCCGCCGGCATCGGGCGGGACCACCGTGGGCGAGGCGCTGAACATCCTGGAGCAGTTCGACCTGGCGCCACTGGACGACGCCGCCGTACGGCACCACTTCTTCGAGGCGAGCGCGCTGGCGTTCGCCGACCGGGCCGCGTACCTGGGCGACGGCGACTTCGTCGACGTGCCGGTCGCCGGGCTGCTCGACGACACGTACGCGCGGGAGCGCGCCTGCCTGCTCGACCCCCGGGCCGCGGCGCCCAAGCCGGCCGCCCCGGGTGATGCCCGCTCGTACGACGGCGTGTGCGACGGGACGGCCTCGCCCGGCACCGTGCCCGAGGACACCGAGAGCACGTCGACCACGAACCTGACGGCCGTGGACAAGTGGGGCGACGTGGTCGAGTACACCCTGACGATCGAGCAGATCGGCGGGTCGGGTGTCGTGGTGCCCGGGCGCGGGTTCCTGCTGAACAACGAGCTCACCGACTTCAGCATCGAGTACGACGCCGACGACCCGAACCGGATCGAGGCCGGCAAGCGCCCGCGCTCGTCCATGGCGCCCACGATCGTGCTGCAGGACGGGAGCCCCGTGCTCGCACTGGGGTCGCCGGGCGGGTCGAACATCATCTCGGCGGTCTCCCAGATGCTGGTCAACCGGATCGATCTCGGCATGACCGTCCAGGAGGCGATCGCCGCGCCGCGGGCGGCGCCGCAGAACGGCACGCGGACGACGGCCGAGCAGGCGTTCGTCGACGCCTACGGCACCGCCCTGACCGCGTACGGGCACACGCTCGTGCCGACCGCGAACGCCATCGGGGCGGCGACCGCCATCGAGATCGGCCCGGACGGGCTGCTGACCGCCGTGGCGGAGCCGGTGCGGCTCGGCGGCGGCTCGGCCCGCGTGGTGCGGCCCGCCGGGCAGTGACGTGAGCGGGGGGTGCGGGTCACGCCGTGCGGGCCCGCACCCCGCGCTCCTCGCGGAGCAGGACCTCCAGCGCAACGAACGCCAGCACGTCCAGGACCAGGCCGAACGCCGCCGTCCACCGCACGGCCCGGAACACCAGGAGCTGCGTGAACAACAGGCTCACGAGCACTGCGCGGCGCACCCAGACGGCGCCCTGGAGGTGGTTGCGGCGGCCCACCACCACGCCGACGCCCAGCAGCACGACCGACACGCCCACGGCCGCGAGGATCGCGGCGCCCGTCCACGCCGGCACGCCGGGCACCTGCCCGGCCAGGACGCGCACGCCGACGGTCGCCTCCGCCGCGCCGACCAGCAGGAGCAGCACGATGATCAGCCACGCGGCCCACGCCCGGTCCACCAGCGCGTCCAGCCACCGGACCACGCCCCGCACCCCGGCGCGGACCGGGTCGGGCACGTCTGCGTCGTCGGCGGGCACGGTCTCGACCAGGTCGGCGACCAGGCGGGCGCCGGGCTCCCCGGCGCCCTTCGCGGCGAGCCCGCGCGCCTCCTCCCGGGCCGCGGGCGTGAACCCGCCGGCCAGGCCGGCGGCGAGCCGGTCGGCGGCCACGGCGAGGTACTCGGCCGGGTGGTGCGCCCGGCGGCCGTGCAGGCCCTCGACGACCAGCACGAGCACCACCGTGACGAAGTAGATGATCGCGGCCGTGGGGGCGTAGAAGTAGTCGTTGTCGGAGGTGACGAACTTGCCGACCTCGTCGATGAACAGCCCGAAGCCCACGCCGCCGAGCAGGGCGCCGAGCGAGCGCGGTACCGGGCCGACGTACGACAGCAGGAGCATCATCGCCAGGGCCATGAGGAGCCCGCCCCACAGCACGTGGGCGAGGTGCAGCCCGCCCCCGCCGATCTGCGGGTAGCCCGTCGCCGCCAGGTACGCCCGGGTGGCGAGCACGGTCACGACGCTCGCCACGAGGAACGTCACCAGGTGCCGCACCGCCGCCGTGTCGCGCGGCGCCCCGAGCCGCAGCAGGTGGCCGCGGCCCGCCAGGCCGCCCGTCCCGGTCGTGCGATCGTTCGTCATGCCGTCTCCCCTCGACCCGGCACGGGTCGCGCCGTCGTCACGGTGCATCCTTCCGTACGGTGCGGGCCGGTGGGCAGAGGCCGGCCGGGCTCAGGCGGTGCCGGGGCTGCCCGCCGGCGGCGCCTGCCAGCGGTAGCGCAGGGAGACCATCCGCAGCGCGAACACCAGCGCGGCGACGGCCGAGCCCGTGCCGAGGTTGAACCAGCCCGCCCACACCAGCGCGCTGGTCAGCGCGGCCCCGAGCAGCGCCGGGATGGCGTACAGGCCCCGGGCGCGGAAGATCTGCGGCACGTCGTTGGCGATGACGTCGCGGATGACGCCGCCGCCCACCGCCGTCACCAGGCCGAGGATCGCGGACGCCACCGGGTTCATCCCCGCGGCGAGCGAGACGAGCGTGCCGGTGACCGCGAAGAGGGCCATGCCGGCGGCGTCGAAGGTGATCAGCAGGTCGTGGAAGCGCCGCACGACGTGTGCGAAGAAGTACACGACCACCGCGGCGACCACGGGCGGGACCAGGTAGACGGGCGAGTCGAAGGCCCGGGGCACGCCGACGTCGAGGATCACGTCGCGCAGGATGCCGCCGCCCAGGCCCACGCAGGTGCCGAGCAGCAGCGACCCGACGATGTCGAACTGCCGCTGGGCGGCGAGCAGCGAGCCCGACACGGCGAAGAAGAAGACGCCCAGGAGGTCCCCGGCGAGCTGCGTCCACTCCACGTCAGGTTCCTTCCGGCGGCGGCGAGGTCACGGGACCGGGACCGACGACTCCCGGGTCACTATGCGGCACGGTAGCTCCTCGATGCCCGAGGCCGCCTGTCCCTCGATCGCCTCGAACAGCCGCCGCGCGGCCACGCGGCCCACCTGCTCCAGGTTCATGTCGACGCTCGTCAGCTGCGGCCGGGTGTTCGTGGTGAGCACGGCCCAGTTGTCGAACCCGATCACGGAGATGTCCCGGGGCACGTCGCGGCCCGACTCGCGCAGCGTGTCGAGCACGCCCCGGGCGATCTGGTCGCTGCCGCAGAAGAAGCCGTCGACGTCCGGGTACTGGTCCAGGATCATGGCCGCCACCCCACGGCCCCAGCCCTCGCTCCACGACCCGAAGAACGTGCGGCCGCCCACGAGCTCCAGCCCGGCCTCCGCCATGGCGCGCTCCGCGCCGCGGCTGCGGTCCTGCGCCGCCGCGTAGGAGGCGTCGCCCGTCACGTGGGCGATCCTCCGGCGTCCGCACGCCATCAGGTGGTCGATCGCCAGTCCGCCGGCCTCCACGTTGTTGGCCGTGATGGAGATGTCCTCGGGGTTCTCGGACGGCGCGTACGCGTAGACCACGGGCACCGGCAGGTCGCCGGCCAGCGGCGGGCGCGGGTCGGTGCGCGAGCCCACGACGATCAGCCCCTCGACGCGGCGGGACAGCAGTGCGCGGATGTGGTGCTGCTCGCGGATCGCGTCCCCCCGCGCGTCGCACAGGAAGACCGACACCTGGCCGGCGCCGAAGGCGTCCTCCGCGCCCATCAGTACGGGGATCGAGAAGCGGCCCTCCAGGTCGGACGTGAGCAGGCCGACCGTTCCCGTGCGGCCCTGGAGCAGCCCGCGCGCCAGCGCGTTGGGCGCGAACGAGAGCTGCTCGGCGGCCTCGAGCACCCGGGTGCGGGTCTCGGCGCGCACCTGGGCGCGACCGTTGATCGCCTTGGACGCGGTGGCGATCGAGACGCCCGCGAGGCGGGCGACGTCGGTCAGCGTGGCGTTGCGCGGCGTTTCGCCCGAGGCCATGGCTTCCTCCTGGAGTGTCGATGTCGAACAGTACCGAAAAGGTGTAACACAAACGTGACGAAGGTTCGTCCTTGACGCGGTGGCACGCCCACCCTACAGTCGCAGAAAGCCTTTTCGGACGGTTTCGGCAACGGGTATCTCATCCTCGTCGAACGGCCGAGTGACGACGAAGTCAAGGAGACGGATGATGGCTACCCACCGCAGGGCGAGCGCGAGGCTCGTGGCCTCGTTCCTCGCGGCCGGCCTGGCGAGCACGGCGCTCGCCGCCTGCAGCGCGTCGGACGGCGACGGAGGCACGCAGGAGGCACAGGTCTCGGCCGAGGGCGTCGACGACGGCACCGAGCTCACGCTCTGGACCCGCGCCCCGCTGGAGCAGCAGGCGAACCTGCTGGTCGAGGCGTACAACGCGTCGCACGAGAACCAGGTCGAGCTCACGGTCGTGCCGAACGACGACTACGTGGCCAAGGTCGGCGCCGCCGCGGGCAGCGGGGGCCTGCCCGACCTGTTCGCCGCCGACATCGTGTACGTGCCCAACTGGGTGCAGCAGGGCCTGTTCGCCGACGTGACCGACGCGATCGCAGAGCTCGACCACGCCGACCAGATCAACCAGGGGCACCTGGCCGGGGGCACGCTGGACGGCCGGCAGCACGTGCTGCCGTTCGTGCTCGACGTCTCGGTCATGTTCTACAACAAGGACCTCTACGAGCAGGCCGGCCTGGACCCCGAGCAGGGGCCGACGACGCTGGCCGAGTTCTCCGAGCAGGCCAAGGCCGTCGACGAGCTGGGCGGCAACGTCAACGGCACCTACTTCGGCGGCAACTGCGGCGGCTGCCTCGTGTTCACGTGGTTCCCCCAGATCTGGGCCGGGGGAGAGGACGTGATGAACGCCGAGGGCACGGAGTCGCTCCTCGCGGGCGAGACGGCCCAGGAGGTGTACGGCGTCTGGAAGGACCTCGTGGACTCCGACGCCGTGGGCGAGGGCTCCAAGGAGGAGACCGGCGCCACCTGGACCGGGCCGTTCCTGGAGGGCGAGGTGGGTGTGATGCCGTTCCCGGCCACCATGCTCGCCACCGCGGACGAGGCGCTGGGCGAGGTGGGCGTCGCCCCCATCCCGGGGCCCGACGGCGGGGCGTCCACCTTCGTGGGCGGCGACGGCATCGGCATCTCCAAGGACTCGGAGAACGCCGACCAGGCCTGGAACTTCATGTCCTGGCTGATGTCGGAGGAGGCACAGGTCGAGGTGCTCGCCAAGAACGGTGACGTGGTCTCGCGCGCCGACCTGGCGGAGAACGAGTACTCGTCGAAGGACCCGCGGGTCCTGGCCGTCAACGAGGTCGCGGCGCAGGGCCGCACCCCGCTGGCGATCAACTTCCAGCAGGCGTTCAACGCCCCCGGCAGCCCGTGGATGACCATGATCCGCAACGAGGTGTTCGGGCCCGGCGGCACCGTGGAGCCGGACAACGAGGAGATCACCGCCGTGCTGGGGCAGTAGCCGCCCCGCCGACGTCAGCGTGGTCCCGCCGCCGCACCGGGCGGCGGGACCACGCGGCCCGTGAACTCGCCGTGTGAACAAGGAGCCTCCCGTGCCCGCGAAAACCTCCACCCGTCCGCCTACCCGGCCCGCCGTCGTCGCCGTCGCGCGCCGCCGTGCCCTGCACGGCTGGGCCTACGCCGCGCCGACCGCCCTGCTCGTGGTGGGCCTGTTCGTGCTGCCCGTGCTGCTGGTGGGTCAGATGTCGCTCTCCGACTGGCCGCTCCTGGCCGGCAACCAGGGGATCAACGCCCCGCAGAACTACGTGGACGCGCTGACGCACCGGTTCTTCTGGGACTCGGTGGTCTTCACGCTGAAGTACACGGTGATCGCCACGGTGCTGCTCATCGGGCTCGGCCTGGGGCTCGCGCTCCTGGTGCAGGAGTCGAGCCGCTGGTCCGCGGTGCTGCGCACGTCGATCCTGGTGCCCAGCGCCCTCGGCCTCGCGTCCGCGTCGCTGCTCTTCTACGCGCTGTACTCGCCCCAGGTGGGCCCGCTGTCCCCGCTGCTGCAGCGCCTGGGGCTGGCCGACGGGCCGGTGTCGTTCCTCGGCACCCCCGAGAGCGCGCTCTGGTCCACCGTGTTCCTGGTGGTCTGGCGGTTCGCCGGCTTCTACATGCTGCTGCTCATGGTGGGGCTGCAGGGCATCCCGCACGACGTGATCGAGGCCGCTCGCATGGACGGCGCCAACCGCTGGCAGACCTTCGTGAGCGTGACCCTGCCGCTGCTGCGCCCGTCGCTGGCGCTGTGCACGGTGCTGTGCGTCACCGGCTCGCTGCTGGCGTTCGACCAGTTCTACATCCTGACCAAGGGCGGGCCGGACAACAGCACGCTCACGGTCGTCCAGCTCATCTACAACGTGGCCTTCCAGGGCCAGAACGACCTCGGCGTCGCCGCCGCGCTGTCGATCGTCGTCCTGGTCGTGCTCGTCGTCGTGAACGTGGCCCAGATGCGCGCCATGCGCGCAGGCCAGGAGGACTGACATGACAACGACCGCACTCCCCGCCAGCCCGCCCCGGCCGCAGGTGCGGCGCCGGCCGCGCGCGCCCCGGGCCCGGCTCGCGGGGATCGCCCTGCGCACCCCGTACTGGGTGCTGACCGGCGCCCTCGCGCTCGTCTTCGTCTTCCCGCTGATCTGGGCCGGGGTCGCGTCCGTCGCGCCCCAGCCCGGCAGCAGCCAGGTCGACGGCTGGGGGCTGGGCAACTACGCCACCCTCATGGAGTACCAGGCCGGGCTGCCCCAGTACCTCCTCAACTCCACGCTGGTGTCCGGGATGACGGTGCTGTTCACGCTCGTCTCGTCCGTGCTGGGCGGCTACGCGTTCTCCCGGTTCAAGTTCCCGGGCCGCGACGTGCTGTTCCTGCTCACCCTCGCGATCCTCATGGTCCCGTACGCCACGCTGCTCATCCCGCTGTACGTGATGCTCAACGCGATCGGGCTGCAGAACACGCTGGTCGGCCTGGCACTCGTGCTCACGGTGTTCCAGCTCCCGTTCGCGACGTTCATGATGCGCATCTCGTTCGACGCCGTCCCGCGCGAGCTGGACGAGGCCGCGCTCGTGGACGGCTGCTCGTCGTTCCGCGCGCTGCGCACCGTGCTGCTCCCGGCGGTCAAGCCCGGGATCATCACGGTCGGCCTGTTCGCCTTCCTGGCGGCGTGGAACGACTTCGTGGCGCCGCTCATCCTCATCTCGGACTCCACCAAGATCCCGCTCCCGCTCGCCGTGGCGAACCTCCGGGCGCAGGTCATGGGCATCGTCGACTACGGCGCCACCGAGGCCGGCGTCGTCGTCATGGCCCTGCCGTGCGTCGTCCTGTTCCTCCTGCTCCAGCGGCACTACGTCCGCGGGTTCATGTCCGGCGCGCTCAAGGGCTGACCGCCCGTGCGCCGCTCAGCCCGTCCACCACTTCCCGGAGGTCTCCGCATGCTCTTCCCGACCGGACACCGTGGCGCCGCCACGCCCGCGCCCGTCGTGCCCTCGACCGGGCGCCTGACCCCCCTCGGCCTCGACCAGGTGCGCATCACCGGGGGTCCCTGGGCCCGCCGCCAGGAGGTGAACGCGACCGCCACCCTCGCGCACATCGAGCACTGGCTCGAGCGCGAGGGCTGGCTGGGCAACTTCGACCTGGCGGTCTCCGGCGGCCTGGCCGAGAAGCGGCGCGGCCGGGAGTTCAGCGACTCCGAGGTGTACAAGCTGCTGGAGGCCATGGCCTGGGAGCTCGGGCGACGGCCGGACGAGGACCTGCAGAGCCGGTTCGACGCGATCGTGCTCCGGGTGTCCGCCGCCCAGGAGCCGGACGGCTACCTCGGCACGCGGTTCGGCCGTCCCGGGCAGCAGCCGCGCTACACGGACCTGGAGTGGGGCCACGAGCTCTACTGCCAGGGCCACCTCTTCCAGGCTGCGGCCGCGCGGGCGCGTACCGGCCGGGCCGACGACCTCCTGGTCGACGTCGCCCGGCGCAGCGCCGACCACGTGTGCGCGACGTTCGGAGCGGACGGCAACCAGGGGATCTGCGGGCACTCCGAGGTCGAGGTGGGCCTGGCCGAGCTCGGCCGGGCGCTCGGCGAGCCGCGGTACCTCGCGCAGGCGGCGCTGTTCGTCGAGCGGCACGGGCACGGCGTGCTCGCCGACATCGAGTTCGGCCGCTCCTACTACCAGGACGTCGTGCCGGTGCGGCAGTCCGAGGTGCTGCACGGGCACGCCGTCCGCGCCAACTACCTGGCCGCCGGCGCGGTCGACGTGGCGGTCGAGACCGGCGACACCGAGCTGCTCGACGCAGTCGCCGGCCAGTGGGCGCGCGCCCAGGCCCGCCGCACGTACGTGACCGGCGGGCAGGGCTCGCACCACCAGGACGAGGCGTTCGGCGACGACTGGGTGCTGCCCCCGGACCGCGCGTACTCGGAGACGTGCGCGAGCGTCGGCTCGGTCATGGTGTCGTGGCGCCTGCTGCTGGCCCGCGGTGGTGTGGAGTACGCCGACGCGATCGAGCGGGCCCTGACCAACGTGGTCGCGACCTCGCCGGCCCACGACGGTCAGTCGTTCTTCTACGCGAACACCCTGCACCAGCGCGTCCCGGCCGAGCACGTGGACACGGACGTGGTGAGCAAGCGCGCCGAGGCGTCGCTGCGCGCCCCGTGGTTCGAGGTCTCGTGCTGCCCGCCCAACGTGGCGCGCACGTTCGCGAGCCTCGCGGCGTACGTCGCCACGGTGGACGACGGCGGGGTCCAGCTCCACCAGTACGCCCCCGCCGAGATCCGGGCCGAGCTGCCGTCGGGGGAGCGGGTGGAGCTCGACGTCGTCACGGACTACCCGGCCGACGGGCGCGTCGAGGTGCGCGTCGTGGCCGCGCCCGCGGGGGACTGGACGCTCACCCTGCGGGTGCCCGCGTGGTCGGCGTCGGCCCGGGTACGGGTGGACGACGGGCTCGTCCGCGAGGTGGGTCCCGGGCTCGTCGCGGTGCCCGGCCCGCGGACGGGCGGCGTGGTGGTGCTCGACATCGACGCCGCCCCGCGGTTCGTCGTGCCCGATCCGCACATCGACGCGGTCCGCGGCTGCGTCGCGGTGCAGCGCGGCCCGGAGGTGCTCTGCCTGGAGTCGGTGGACCTGGCGGCGGTCGAGCTGGGTGCTGGTGCTGGTGCTCGTGGCGGCACCGGTCGCGGCGTGGACGACGTCGTGGTCGACACCGCGGTCCCGCCGTGGGAGGTGGACGGCACGGTGTACGTCCGCGCGGGCGTACTGGGTGCTGGTGACGGTGCTGGTGCTGGTGCTGGTGACAGCAACGGTGCCGGCTGGCCCTACACGGCGGCGGACGACGTCGCACCGCGGCCCCGCCCCGAGCTGCACGACGTGCCGCTGGTCGCGTACCACGACTGGGCCAACCGCGGCCCGGCCACGATGCGCGTCTGGCTCCCGACTCTCTGACAGCACCCGACTGCGCCCCGCCCGTCGCGGCTGCTGTCCGGCACCGCATCGAAGTGCGCTTCTACCCAGTCATCGCGCCCGAAAACGCCATGGATCCGGGCCCAGTGACTGGGTGGAAGCGCACTTCCGTTGCGCCGCTGCCCGGCGCGGTCGGGCGCAGGACCCGGCGGGGAGCGTCTTCGCGAGCCGACCATGTTGCGCTGCGTAGGCGTTGTCGACACAGAGCAACAATCTCTGGGATCTACATCCTCCGAGCCGAGCCGGCGAAGTGCGCTTTCTACCCAGTCATCGGGCCGAGATCAACCAGGGTTTCCGGGCCAATTGACTGGGTAGAAGCGCACTCTCGGCGGACACGCCGCACCGGCCCCCGGGCGGGTCAGCCGCCGCAGCTCACCGCCGGGTACTCCGTCTCGACCTCGCGGGTCACCCGCTCGCCGTCGACCTCGCCCGTCACCCGCACCACCGCGGCGCCCGCGTCGGCTCGCGCCGCGCGGACCGCGAACGACTGGTACGCGACCCGCCCCGGCGCGACGTCCGTGAACGAGCGCGTGCCGTACGGGGTGGTGAGCGTGACGTCCACGGGACCGTCGTGGTCGTTCACGGCGCGCACGGCGAGGGTCGCGCTACCCGCGAGGCAGCGGACCTCGGCCGTGACGGTCACGGCGGGAGACGCGGGCGAGCCCGTGCCCGGGTCGTCGGCGAGCACCCGCCACTCGGTGGCGGCCACGGCGGCGTACTGCGTACCGTCGCCGTTCGCGTGGACCGTCGCCCGCAGGCGTGACGTCGTGACCGGCCCGAACGTCATGCGGTTGAACGCCGCGGTGCTCGTGCCGGCCGCCGACGGTTCGGGCACCGGCGCCCAGTCCTGTGCGGCCTCGTCCCAGTAGGACAGCTCCCAGGAGTCGGGCTCGCCCACACCCGCGCCGGTGCCCTGCGGCTGGTCGGCCCAGAACTTGATCTCCGCGGCGGTCAGCCGGATCGGCCGGGGCCACGTGTACTGCACCCACTGGGTCGCCGGGTGGTCGCCCGACCACGTGCCCCAGATCTGCGCCTGCGGCGGGCTCGCGGGGTCGAGCCCGTCGTTGAGCGCGAGCACCGAGTTCCAGCCCGCCGTGTACGACGCCGTCGGCGTGGCCAGCGCCGCGACGTTGCCGGTGAGCGGCCCGCTGAGGTCCGCGGAGATCGTGACCGTCCGGGCGGTCTCGACGTTGCCGGCCCGGTCCACGGCCCGGTACCGCACGTCGTGCCGGTCCCCGTCCGGAGCGGATACCGCGCCGGAGTACGGCTCGAACCCGCCGCCGTCCACCGCCACCTCGATCCGCGCGACGCCGGACGTGGCGTCCGCGGCGGTGACCGCCACGGAACGGGCCTGCTCGTCGACGGTCGCCGTGCTCCGCGGCGCGGTCGCGTCGATCCGCACGTCCAGCGCGGCCTCGGCCGACGTGTTGCCCGCGCGGTCCGTGGCCGTCGCGGTGACCGTGTGCTCGCCGTCGCCCCCGACCTCGACGTCGGTGTACCGGACGGGGTCGGTGACGACGGGCTCGCCGTCGTCGACCGAGGTCGCGAGCGTGACCCGGCCGCCGCCGTCGTCGGTGCCCGCGACCCGGACGCGCACCGCCGAGCGGAACCAGCCGCCCGTGCCGGTGCTGCCGCTCGGGGTGAGGGTCACTTCGGGCGCGGTCTCGTCCCCCGAGGTGTCCCCGGGGTCGACGACGGTCACGGTCGCCGTCACGCGGCCCGCGGCGTAACCGAGCACCGAACCCTCGACGGTCAACGAGCCGGGCTCGGCGACGTCGTCGGCGGTGAGCGCGTCCCAGTAGGCCGGAACCTGCAGGGACTCCCCACCCGGGTAGGCCGCGCGCACCGTGCCGGGCAGGTCGGTCTCGCCGACCTCCACGGTCAGCCGCGGCGGCGTCACGGTCTCGGCCTGCTCGGCGAGCACCTCCCACTCCTCGACGGCGACGGCGGAGTACGTCGAACCGTTGGTCGACGCGTCGAACACCGCCCGGAGCTGCGTGGTGGTCACCGGGTCGAACGACGTGGACTGGAAGCCCGCGGTGCCGGCCGGGTACCCGTCGGCGCCGGGCACGTCCGCCCAGGAGCCGTCGTCGGCGTCCCAGAACTGGATGCGCCACGCGTCCGGCGCGGCCACGCCGACGCCCGAGCCCCGCGGCTGGTCGTTCCAGAAGTCGATCTGCGACCCGGACACGCGCACCGGCTGGTCCCAGGTGTACTGCACCCACTGCTGCGGCGGGTTGTTGCCGGTCCACGTGCCCCACATGTCCGGCGGCAGCGGGTTGGGGCGCACGACCTCGTCGTTGAGGGCCTTGACCCAGTACTGCGTCGGCACGGGGTCGTTGGACACGGTGACGCGGGCCTCCTGCGCGATGTTCGCCCGCGGCGTGCGGTCCGGCTGCCGCACCGGCGTGGTGGTCACCGGGAGCATCCGCGGCGGGTCCTGCGTGTCGTCCCACTCGACCTTGTCGATCGCGACCGACCGGCGGAAGTGGTTGCCGCCCTCGGCGTCGGCCGTGTGGTACGCGATCCACCACTGGCCGTCGAGCTCCACGATGCCCGGGTGGCTCGTCGTGGACGAGACCGGCCGCAGGATGGTGCCCCGGTAGGTCCACGGCCCCTCGGCCGACGGCGCCGTCGCGTACGCGATGCAGGCGTGGTAGTTCGCCGGGGTGCACGCGCTGGTGGGTCCGGCGTTGTTGCCCGCGTAGGCCAGGTAGTAGGTGCCGTTCCGCTCGAAGAGCCAGGGCGCCTCGAAGAACCCGGTCAGGCCCGTGACGGTCCGGACGTCGCCCACGGGGGTCCTCATGTCCTGCGCCAGCTCGACCCGCCGCAGGTTGCCGAAGCTGCCCCAGTACATGAACACGCGGGCGTCGGCGCCGGCGCCGTCCACCAGCACGGTCGGGTCGATGTTGTGGATGGTGTTGGGCGTGGGCAGGCGCTGCGAGACGATCGGCCCGCCTGCATGGTCGGTCCAGGGGCCGGTGGGGGAGTCGGACACGGCGACGCCGATGCCGAACTTGTCGCTCGACGGGCTGGCCGCCTCGTGGACCGGGACGTACCAGTAGTAGCGGCCGTCGAGACCCTCCTGCACCTCGCCCGCATACGCGCGGCCGGGGCTCGCCCAGTCGAAGACGTCCTCGGGGCGCATCAGGGACGGGTGGTGCGTCCACCGCCCCGCGTCGGGGTCGGCCGTCACGAAGGCGCCCCACTCGTTCATGATGAAGTCGTTGCGCGTCTCGCCGGCCTCGTCGTGGCCCGTGTAGACGTAGAGCTGGTCGGCCCCGGTGTCGTTGCCGGGGGCGCCGGCCGGGACGACCAGCGGGGCGGGGTCGGCGGAGTAGTAGCTCCCGTCGGCCAGGATCGGGTTCTGCGTGCTCGTGAACTCGTACGAGTCGGCGGCGGAAGCCGGCGCCGCCGGTACGGAGAGCGCGGCGGCGAGCACCGCCACCAGCGTGCCGGCCGCGGCCGGCCGTCCTGCTCGGACCTGTCTCATGTCGTCCTCCAGTCGTGGCACTTCGTCGTGGCGCACTGACGCGCCGACCCTGCCACACGGCCGTGCGCCCAACAATGGGTTTCGGTGTTTTTCGGTATGGATGAGGCCGCAATGGGTGATCTCATACCGAAAACACCGAAAACCATTGCCGGAGTCGGAGGGGTGATGCTTCACTGGTCGGCGCCGGGCCCCTCGATGGTGAGCGGGCCGGCGGGAACCACCACCTGGCGGACACGTCGCGAGCCAGGGTGGGGAGCGCAGCGATGCGCGGCCTCCGCCCGTGCGGCACACCTCGTCCGTCCGAGTGCCTGGCAGTCGACGGAGAGGACATGTGATGTCGGCACGAACACGAAGAGGGGCGGTCGCGGCCGCCGCCGTGGCCGCGATGGTCGTCTGCGGGAGCGTGGCGGCGCTGCCCGCGCATGCAGGACCCGTCCACGCGGCGTCCCCGGTGCTCCCCGGGAACGAGGACGACGTCGGCGTCTACACCGACGGCCTGACGGACTCCCTGGACATCGGCGACCCGGTCTACCGCAACCTGGACGCGGTGCAGGACGCGCTGGAACCCGGTGTCCCGTACACCGCGGACAGCATGTACCGCTCGATCTTCGACGCCGACGTGGCGGCCGGCGGCACCGACTTCTACCTCGACCGGGTGCTGGGCGTGACCGGCGCGTCGGGCAACAACGTGCTCCAGACCCGCGGGCGCACCCTCTACCTGCGCGGCGCCGGCGGTGCGAGCTGGAGCACGATGGGCTTCGGCGGCAACGCCTTCGCGGGCGGCCCCAACGACCTGGGCGCCTTCTACACGATCACCGTGCCCGGGCAGACCGTCGCCGAGGTGGGCAGCGCCCGGTTCAACGCGCCGAGCCACGCGAAGGCCCGGTACACGATCGGGTCCACGGGCGTGACGGCGGACCTGCGCAAGCTGATCACCTACGACAACACCGCGCTCTCCGCGCTCACCTTCACCAACCCGGGCGCCACCGACGTCACCTTCACGGTGCGGGCCGCCTCCCCGACCGCCCGGGGCGCCGCGGACGCCGACGACGAGCTGACCGGCACGCGCACCCTGACCAGCGGCGCCAACAACGGGCTGGTCGACACCCCGTGGTCGTCCGTGACCGTGGGCCTCAAGGCCGACGGCTTCGCGCGTAACGGCACCAACCTGGACCGCGAGGTCACGGTGCCGGCCGGCGGCACGGTGGACCTCTCCGTCGTCGGGTCCCTGTACTCGGCGAGCCTGCCCGCAGGGCAGGAGCAGCTGCGCGAGTACGCGGCCCTGACCCCGGACGAGGCGTTCCGTACCGGCGTGACGGCGTTCAACGAGCGCTGGGCCGCCGACATCCCGTACATCGACGTGCCGGACCCGGCCATCGAGAAGGCGATCGTGTACCGCTGGTGGGGCGAGCGGTACAACAGCCTGGACGCGAACGAGCCGGGGTACGTCTACCAGTACCCGACCACCATCGAGGGCGTGAACCTCTACCAGAACTCGGTGGTGCTCACGCAGCCGATGCACCTGCAGGACACCAAGTGGATCCGCAACCCGTACCTCGCCTACGGCCAGGTGCTGAACGTCGGTGAGCTGTCCGGCTCGTCGGCGTTCCTGGACAGCCCGGGCCACACGAGCTGGAACAACCACTACTCCCAGTACCTCGGCACGGCCGGGCTGGAGGCCTACAACGTGCACGGCGGCGGGGCCGACGTCGCCGAACGGTTCGCCTACTACTTCGAGCAGGACGGCGTGGGCCAGCTCGAGCACTACGACGGCAACGACGACGGGCTGATCGCCTACGACACCAACTACATGCCGGGCAACGACGCTGACGCGATCAGCTTCGGCTACCCGAAGGCGAACGGCGGGGCGCCGGGCGCGCGCACCATCGAGCGGCCCGAGTCGGCGTACGTCTGGGGTGCCTTCGACGCCGCGAGCAAGCTCTACGAGATCGCCGGGGCGGACCCCGAGCGAGTGAGCAGCACGGCCGCCGAGGCCGACCGCATCCAGGAGGCCGTGCTCGACCGCCTGTGGAGCGAGGAGACGCAGATGTTCCTCGCGGGCACGTCGCACGGTGCGACGTCGGCGGCGTCGTCCGGCGGCAGCGCCAACCCGCTGCCCGCGGGCGAGCGGGACCTGATCCCGGCCAAGGAGTCCAACCTGTACGACGTCTACGCGGAGAACCTGATCCCCGCGGACGAGTGGGAGACCTACGTCGACGGGTTCCGGTTCCTGCGCTACGGCGACAACTTCCCGGTCTTCCCGTTCTACACGGCCAACCAGTACGACCGGTCGAAGTTCGCGATCGGCGGCTCCAACAACTTCTCGAACATCAACTTCACGGTGCAGTACCGCGGCGTGCGCGCCGCGCTGCGCGACTACGACCCGGAGCAGCGGTACGTCACGCCCGAGTACGCGGCCAAGCTGCTCGACTGGATGGCATGGAGCATCTACCCGAACGGTGACGCGCGGGTGGCCAACCAGGCCGAGTACTACTCGGGCTGGAACCCGGCCACGCAGACCTTCAACCGCAACAACCCGAACCACGTGATGCTCGGCAACATGAGCTACATCTTCGTCGAGGACATGGGCGGCCTCCAGCCCCGGTCCGACGACCTGATCGAGCTCGCGCCGATCGACCTCGGCTACGAGCACTTCATGGTGAACAACCTGCGCTACCACGGGCACGACGTCACGATCGTCTGGGACCCGGACGGCACGCACTACGGGCTCGGCGCCGGCTACTCGCTGTTCGTCGACGGGGAGCGCAAGGCCGCGGCCGACCGGATCGGCGGCTTCGTCTACGACCCGGCCGCCAACGAGGTGGTCGAGGCCGACGAGGGCCTGGACGTCACGGTGGTCGCCGACGAGGGCACCGACCTGCCGTCCGCCGTCGACACCCCGATCGAGGACGAGCGGGTGGTCTCCTACCTGAGGACCGCGGGCATCGACCTCACGCAGGACGCCGAGAACCTCGCCCAGGGCGCGACCCTGAGCTCGTCCGCGACCCAGGACGGCGCGCGCCCGGCCGCGTGGCGCACCTTCCACACCCCCGGGTTCTCGACCAGCTCGATGAACTACACGCCGGGAGCCATCGCGACCACCGAGCGGCCCGTGTCCCTGGACGCGGTGACCGACGGCGTCACGGTGAACGAGCCCTACTGGGGCAACTACGGCACCGACGGTGACACCGGGTACGTGGAGCTCGACCTGGGCGACCCGGTGGCGGTCGACAACGTGAAGGTCTGGTTCGTCGACGACCGGCAGACCGGCGGCTATGCCCCGCCGCGCCGCTACTCCATCCAGGTGCCGGACGGCTCCGGCGGCTGGACGGCGGTGCCCGAGCAGGCCAAGGCGCCCAAGGTGCCCGGGCCGAAGGCGAACGAGGCGCTGTTCCCCGAGACGACCACCGACCGGGTGCGGGTCGCGTTCACGAACGCGCCCGGCCGCTGGACCGCGATCTCCGAGATCCAGGTGTTCGACTCCGGACGGCCCGTGCCGCCGGTGGAGAACGACCCGCCGACGGTCACCGCGACGTCGGACGAGGGCGCGGACGGCAACCTGTCCACCGTGCTGGTGGCCACCGCCGCCGACGACGGCGTGCCGGAGGACGGCGAGCTGTCCTACGGCTGGGAGACCGTGTCGGCGCCCGAGGGCGCGGGCGTGATCTTCGCCGACGACGCCGCCCTCACCACCCGGGTGACCGGCACCGCCGAGGGCGAGTACGTGTTCCGCTTCACCGCGACCGACGGGGCGCTCAGCTCGTCGCGCGACGTCACGGTGACGCTGGCCGAGCGCGAGACGACCGCCGAGTTCGGGCGCCTGGCCACCATCACGACGAGCGGTTCGGCGTCGTGGGAGAACCCGGCCCGGGTCAACATGGAGTCCACGCCGGCGAGCTCCAACCCCGGCGCGGGCAACGGCTGGGGCACCTGGGGCCAGGCGCAGAACGGGACCAGCCCCGCGCAGGCGGCCTGGATCCGGTACTCGTGGAGCGCCCCGGTGCTGGTCAGCTCGACGGACATCTACTGGTACGACGACAACGGTGGCACCCGCACCCCGCGGGCCGACACCTACGTGGTCGAGTACACGACGGACGGCACCACGTGGACGCCGGTCACGCTCGCCGACGGCTCCGCCTACGCCGGCGCCCTGGCCCGGAACGCCTACAACCACCTGGCCTTCGAGCCGGTGGAGGCCAGCGCGCTGCGCATCCGGATCTCGGGCGTGCAGTCCGGCGGCGCGGGCACGGGTGTGCTGCGCTGGCGGGTCAACGGCGACACGGTGGACACGGTCGCGAGCCCGGTGGTCATGCGGACCACCGTCGGCGTCGTGCCCGACCTGCCCGGCGCGCTCGACGTCGTCTACTCGGGCGGCACGCGCGGCACCCTGCCGTTCACCTGGCAGGAGATCACCCCGGCGATGGTCGCCGAGACCAACGTCGAGCCGTTCACCGTCTACGGCACCAACGCCGAGCACGGGCTGATCGCCCAGGCGCAGGTGTACGTGCGGCCCGAGACGGCGCAGGACGGCATCGCCATCCAGGGCGCGGAGCAGTTCGAGCGGGAGGTCCAGGTGGGCGAGCTGCCGCACCTGCCCACCCGGGTGGCCGTGTCCTACAACGACGGGTCGCGCGACAACCAGGCGATCGGCGTCGAGTGGGACTTCGACGAGTCGCTGGTCGAGACGCCGGGCGTGCACGTGATCACCGGGCGGCTGATCCTGCCCGACTACGTGAGCGAGGCGGGCACCACACAGACCACGCTCACGCTCACCGTGCTCGGTGACCCCGCCGAGGGGCCGGTGGTCACCGCCACCGCCGAGCCGCGCTGCCTCGCGGGCCGCGCCACGCTCGCGGTCCGGGCGGTGAACGACGAGGACGGCCCGCTCGACATCGCGTTCGCCACCGCGTTCGGCGACAAGTCGTTCTCCGGCGTCGCCCCGGGCGCCGCGGCCTACCAGTCGCTCGCCACGCGGGCCGGGTCGGTCACGGCGGGCACGGTCACGGTCACGGCGTCGGACGGCGCCGGCCGCACCTCCGAGATCAGCGTCGAGTACCCCGCGCTCACGTGCGGCTGACGGAAGGGAGCACCATGCACAGCGAACCGAAGAGCACGCCGGACGCCGCGCCGGGCACGGCGGGGGCCGCACCAGGCACGTCGGCCGTCTCCCGCCGGTCCCTGCTCCGTCTCGGGGCGGCCGGCCTCGCCGGGGGCGTCGCCGCCCTCGGGCTCGCCGGCGGGGCGGCCGCGGCCGCCCCGCTGGGGGCCGGCCCCGCCGGGACCGGCCTGGCCGCGGCCGCCGCCCGGCTGCCGCGCCGGTACCTGCGCCTGCTGGACCGGTCGCCGGCGTCCGACCGCTGGCTGGCCACGCCGTTCCCGCTGGCCGACGTGAGCCTCGCGCCCAGCGTGGCCACCCGGTCGCAGGACCAGCTGCTGCACCTGTTGCGGGTCTATCCCGTGGACCGGGTGCTGGCGGTCTTCCGCCGCAACGCGGGCCTGGACACCCGGGGCGCCAACCCGCCGGGCGGCTGGGAGGGCTTCGGCCACGCCAACGAGCAGCCCTGGGGTCCGGACGACTACCCCGGCCGGGCCAACGTGCAGACCGCCAACCTGCTGCGGGGCCACTACGGCGGCCACTTCCTGTCCGCCCTCTCGCTCGCGTGGGCGTCCACCGGGGAGCAGGTGTTCCAGGACAAGGTGGACCAGGTCGTCGCCGGCCTGGGCGAGGTCCAGGCCGCGCTCGCCGCCATGGGCCGGTTCACCCACCCGGGCTTCCTCGCCGCGTACGGGGAGTGGCAGTTCAGCCGGCTGGAGGGTTACGCGCCGTACGGCGAGATCTGGGCGCCTTACTACACGTGCCACAAGATCATGGCGGGCCTGCGGGACGCCTACCAGCTCGCCGCCAGCGACCAGGCGCTGGAGATCTGGGCCGCCATGGCGGACTGGGTCTCCGGCCGCCTCGACCCGCTGCCCGCCGACCAGCTCGAACGGATGTGGGGCATCTACATCGCCGGCGAGTACGGCGGCATGAACGAGGTGCTCTGCGACCTCACGTCGATCACGGGGGAGGACAAGTACCTCGCCACGGCCCGGAAGTTCGACCTGACCCCGCTGGTCGACGCCTGCGCCGAGGGGCGGGACACGCTCAACGGCAAGCACGCCAACCAGCACATCCCGCAGTTCCCCGGCTACCTCAAGGCCTACGAGCACACCGGCGAGGAGCGGTACCTGGACGCCGTCACGGGCTTCTGGGGCATGGTCGTGCCCGGTCGTACCTACGCCCACGGCGGCCACGGGGAGGGCGAGCTGTTCGGCCCGCCCGGTACCGTCGCGGGCGACATCGGCGCGCGCAACGCCGAGACGTGCGGCACGTACAACATGCTCAAGCTGTCGCGGCTGCTGTACCTGCACACGCTCGACCCCAGGTACATGGAGTTCTACGAGCGCGGCCTGCTCAACCACATCGTGGGCTCCAAGCGGAACACCCGGTCGGACACCAGCCCCGACGTCACCTACATGTACGGCGTGAACCCCGGCACCCGCCGCGAGTACGGGAACACCGGCACCTGCTGCGGCGGCACCGGGCTGGAGAACCACGTCAAGTACGCCGACACCGTGTACCTGCGGTCCGCCGACGGCGCCGCCCTGCACGTCAACCTCTACCTCGCCTCGACGCTGGACTGGCCCGAGCGCGGGCTGCGCGTGGTCCAGGAGACGCAGTACCCGAAGGCGGGTTCGACCCGCCTGACCATCGAGGGCACGGGCGAGCTCGACCTGCGCCTGCGCGTGCCCGGCTGGGTGCGCCAGGGCTTCGCCGTCAAGGTCAACGGCGTCGCCCAGGACGTGGACGCCATCCCCGGCACGTACGTGAGCGTCGCCCGCACCTGGGCGTCCGGCGACGTGGTCGACGTCGACATGCCGTTCAGCGTCCGGGCCGTGCCGACCATCGACGACCCGGCGGTGCAGAGCATCGAGTGGGGACCCACCGTGCTGCTCGTGCGCGACGCCGCCACGAGCTACCTGGACATCTCCCTCTACGGGCACATGGGCCTGGACGGCACGCTCGACAGCGCGTTCGAGGCGACCGGCGACGGCTACTTCCGGCTCGGGGACCGCGTCCTGGAGCCCGCGTGGTCCGGCGACCACACGAACTACCACATGTACGTGCGCCGCGCGGAGCCCCGCGTCGTGTTCGCCGGCCTCGACAGCGGGGTCGCGAACGCGGCGCGCCCCGACGGCACCACCCTGCTCGACGCGGTCTGGGCCGACGGCGGGTTCGCCACCCGGGCGGCCTTCCTCGCCCAGGTGCAGCGCACGACGGAGCGGTTCGTCGCCGACGGCCTGCTCAGCCGCCGGGACGCCCAGCGCGTCCTGCTCACCGCGGGAAAGGCGGACATGACATGACGACCACACGCACAGCCCCCGGGCGCTGGGCACTGGGGCGCCGGGCTCGGGCGCGCCGTGCCGCCGCCGTCGTCGGGGTGCTCGTCCTGGCCCTGGCGGGCCTCGTACCGGCCTCCACGGGCCTGGTGCCCGCCGCGGCCGCGGACGCGGAACCCGCCAACGTCGCACCGCTGGCGGTACCCACCGCCAGCTACACCGCCTCCTGGAACCGCGTCACCGCGGTGAACGACGGCGCGGGTGTCAGCACGGGCGGCGCCCACGACGCCACGTGGGCGACCTGGGGAGAGGACCCGCGCCCGGCGAGCCAGTGGCTCGAGTACACGTGGGAGGCACCGGTCCGCGTCGACCGGTCGGCCCTGCGGTTCTGGTCCGACGGCGCGGACGCCAACGGTGACAACGTGCGCGTCCCCGCCTCCTGGACCATCCAGTACTGGGACGAGGACGCCGGGGAGTTCGTCGACCTGCCCGCACCCAGCGGGTTCCCGACCGACCGCCTCGGCGTCAACGAGACCAGCTTCGAACCCGTGGAGACCACCCGGCTGCGGGCCACGTTCCAGGCCCTGCGGGGCGGGGCCGAGAACTCCTACTCGGCCGTCGGTGTCTCCGAGTGGGAGGTCTGGGGTACCGGCGGCACCGTCGAGCCGGAGCCGGAGGACCCGTTCGGCCCGATCGACCACACCCCGGTGCACATCCCCACGCAGGTGGGCGAGCTGCCCGAGCTGCCGGACCGGCTCGACGCGGTCTACGAGGACGGCCGGGTCGTCCGCGTCCCGGTGACCTGGGCGGACGTGACGGCCGACGCCGTGGCCGAGCCCGGCTCGTTCGAGGTCACGGGCACCTCGCCCGACCTGGTGGAGCCCGTGACCGGCACGGTGTACGTGCGCGACGGCGCGCCCGGCGCCGTGGTCGGGGTCGACAACGTCGCCGTGGTGACCCTCGCCGGCGTCGCACCCGTGCTGCCGCCCGCCGTCACGGCGGAGTACGAGGACGGGTCGCGCGACAGCCGCATCCCGGTCGCCTGGGCCGACGTCGACCCCGCCGACTACGCGGAGGCCGGCGGCCTGTTCCTGGTGGCGGGCGCGGTCGAGGGCACGGACGTGCCCGCCGAGGCCGTGGTCTTCGTGCTGGAGCCCGACGAGGCCGAGGACACGGCGCCGCCGTCGGTCACGGTGACCACCGCGCCGGCCGCCGCGCCGTCGGGCTGGTTCCTGGAGCCCGTCACGGTCACCGTGCGGGCGACCGACAACCGAGACCCGGACCCGCGCGTCGAGGTGGCGCTCGACGGCGGCGACCCGGAGCCGTACACCGGGCCGTTCACGCTGGAGGACGGCACGCACACGGTGCGCGCGACGGCGACCGACGCGGCGGGCAACACCGGCGAGGCGGAGCGCGAGCTGCGCGTCGACTCGGCCGCGCCCGTGACCACGGCGTCCGTGGAGAACCTCGGCGCGAGCGTCGAGATCACGCTGGCAGCCACCGACGGCTCCGGCTCCGGCTCCGGCGTCGACCGCATCCAGTGGGAGGGCCCCGGCACCTTCTGGGGCACCTACACCGGGCCGTTCACCCGCGCGCTGACGGAGACCGAGCAGGTCATCGAGTTCGCGGCCACCGACACGGCGGGCAACGCCGAGGAGCGCCGCTCGCTGACGCTCCCGGCCGCCGGGGCGGACCTGCCCGTCACGGCGGAGGCGTCCGCCCGCTGCGTGGCGGGCAAAGCGCACGTCGCCGTCCGAGTTGTCAACGGCTCGGACGTCCCGGTCGACGTCGTGCTCACCACCGAGCACGGCACGCGGTCCATGGCAGGCGTCGAGCCCGGCGATGCCGCGTACCAGTCGTTCGCCACGCGTGCCGCGTCGGTGCCCGAGGGCACCGCCTCGGTGACCGCCACCGGCACGGTCGACGGCGAGGAGGTCACCGTGCGCCACGACCTCACCGTCCCGGCCATCTCCTGCTCCTGACCGCACCTGACCTGGAACCGCCACGAAAGAGAAGAGACGACATGAAGAACCACCGCACCACCCAGCGGATCGCGGCGGCCGCCGCGGGCCTGGCCGTCGCGACGGTCGGCGCGCTCGCGGCCACCGCCGGCACGGCCACGGCCGCCGACGGCGACGAGGCCGGCGTCGACCTGTCCGTGTCCATCGAGGACAACACCCCGGGCGCGCTGACGCTCTCGGTGGCGCCGAACGACGGCGTCGTCCTGGCCGAGGAGGGCTCCGACGCCGAGGCGCGCCAGTTCCTGGGCACCCTGCCCACGGTCACGGTCGCCGACACCCGGGACGCCGAGGACGTGCCCGAGGGCTCGTACTGGGCCGTCGTGGGCCAGGCGAGCGAGTTCACCGCGGAGGGCCGGGACCCGATCGGGCCCGAGTACCTCGGGTGGGCGCCGCGCCTGCTGACGCCGTCGCCGTCGGGGGACGTGGCCGCGGGCGAGCCCGTGTCCAGCGTGCTCCCGGACGGGTCGGGCGGCGCCGCCGTCGGCCTGGAGGGGCAGGAGCTGCTGCTGTCCACGTGGGCCGCGGGCTCCGAGGCCGGCCCCTGGGACGTCACGGCGGACCTCACGCTGCGCACCCCGGCGGACGTGGCCCCGGGCGACTACTCCTCCGTGCTGACCCTGTCCCTCTTCGAGGGCTGATCCCCGACGTGTCGGACGCGCAGGTCACCCGGGTGATCTGTGCGTCCGGCACGTCGTCCGAACCGACCGAGCCAGGAAGATCCGTGCATGCGCATCCCCACGAAGGTCGCGGCGATCCTCGCCCTCGCCATTCTCGTGCCGGCCGCCTGGCCGGCGCCGGCTTTCGCCGCGCCCGTTCCTGCCGCCGCCGACGACGGCCGGGTCACCTGGTCCGTCGTGCCCGCCGACGCCGCGGGGCCGGACGGGCGCCGCGTCGTCGACCTGGAGCTCGCCCCCGGCGCGCGGGCGACGGAGCACGTGGCCGTGAGCAACCACTCGGCGGAGGAGGTGACGTTCGCGCTGTCGGCCAACGACGGCTACCTGACCGAGCGCGGGAGCTTCGACATGCGGCCCTCCGCGGTCGAGCCGGTCGACGGCGGCGCGTGGATCGCCGTCCCCGACGAGGTCGTGGTGGGGCCGGGGGAGACCGAGGTGGTGTCGGTCGAGGTGGCGGCGCCGGCCGACGCGCTGCCCGGCGACCACCCGGCCGGCGTCGCGGCGTCGGTGCGCTCGGGCGGGGAGATGCAGGTGGAGTCGAGGGTCGGCGTCCGCGTGAACCTGCGGGTACCGGGGGACGTGGTCGCCGCCCTGGACGCCGACCTGCTCGGGGTCTCCTTCCTGCACGGGCCGAGCCTGTTCGAGCCCGGGTCGCTCGTGGTGCGGTACGCCGTCGTGAACGACGGGACGGTCGCGCTGAACACCACAGCGCTGGTCGGCGCGGACAGCGCGCTGGGCGGGCCCCACGCGTCCGCGCCGCGCGGCGAGGCGCTGGAGGTGCTGCCCGGCGGACGGCGTGAGATCAGCGTCGAGGTGCCGGGGGTCTGGCCGCTCGGGCCGTTCGGCGTCGAGGCCGTCGTCGGCGCCACCGTGGCCGAGGGTGCGGCCGGCGGCGACGTGCCCGCGCCCGCCGATGTCGTCCTGACGGACACCGCCTGGGCGCTGCCGCTGCTGCACGCCCTGGTGCTGCTCGCGCTGGTGCTGGTCGGCTGGGCGGTGCGCCGGGCGCTCCGCGCGCGCCGGTCGCGGCTGGACCGGCTCATCGAGCGGGCCCGCGCGGAGGGCCGGGCGGAGGTGCTCGCGTCGCGCGGCTGACGGCTCCGGGCGCTCCTGATGTTCCGGGCCTGCGACGAGCGTCTGCTCGCATCGACGAGACGACTGCCTGTTCGGGGCTGACGTTCAGTCCACGAGACATGCAGCCGATTCTGCTGTCGGCAGATCGGGCCGGTTCGGCGAGCGATGCGAACGGGTGTGCCATATGTTGATGGCATGACGGGAACGGGTGAGGTACTGACGGCGGCAGGCGAGCAGCCTGCTCGCTCGGTGCTGCCCGATGGCGACAGGGCGTCCGGTGCGCCCGCCCTCGGCGGGGTCGTTGATGTCACGGGTGTGCGGGAGTTGCTGGCCGGCATGATCCTGCCCGGTGCCACTGACACCGGGCCCGGTGTTCTTGTCTCCGGTGCGGTGCAGGCCGAGTGGGTCGACCTGCTCGGTGAGCTAGAGGCCGTGAAGAACACGGTCACCGCGACCCAAGCACGGCTCACGGTCGCGTTGGACGAGGCGACCCGGACCGAGGAGGCCCGGCAGAGCATCCGTACCGAACGGCAGGGTCGTGGTGTGCCGAACCAGGTCGGTGCCGCGCTACGGGTGAGCCCGCACGCCGGTGCGGGGTTCGTGAGCACGGCCCGGGTGTGGGTCACGCAGATGCCCCACACCTTCGCCGCCCTGCAGGCCGGGGTGTTGTCGTCGTGGCGGGCCACGCTCCTGGTCCGCGAGACCTCCCACCTGT
>NZ_JARVSD010000001.1 GCF_030209445.1 Promicromonospora sp. MEB111 | reverse complement strand
GCGACCTCGGCCAGCACCTCATCGCCGGCGGACTCCTCACCACCACCGCCGCCGCGGGCGCGGCGGGAGCCGCCGGTGCGGCCAAGCCCCGGTTCGGCAAGAAGGAGGCCGCTGTCGCGGCGAGCGTGCTCGCCGCGCTCGCCATCGGCGGCAGCGCCGCGGCCCTGATCGCCAACCAGCTCGGCGACCCGCCCGTCCAGGCCACCGACGACGCCGGGGCCGCCGGCGAGGGCGGCGGAGCGGGCGGTGGCGGAGGCGGTGGCGGAGCGGGCGGCGCCGGGGGCGGCGACGGCACGGACTCGTCCGACACCTCGGACAAGCCGTCGACGGACGAGAAGCCCCCGTCGATCCCGCCGGCGGACCCGCAGCCGCGCCCGGCCACCACGCCCAAGGAGGACGGCGCCGCCACGCCTGCCGACGAGCCGCCGGTGATGGCGGAGCCGGCGCCGGAGCCGGACTCCGGCGGCGCCCCTGCCGACACCCCGAACCCGCCCGCCGACTCCGGGCCGGACTCCGGCTCCGGGTCGAGCCCGGACGGTGGCTCCGACGAGCCGGACCCGCCCGAGGAGCCCACGGAGCCCGAGGAGCCGCCGACCGAGCCGGAGCCCCCGGCCGAACCGCCGGAGGTGCCGGAGGAACCGGCGGAGGAGACGCCGGGTCTCGGGACCGCGCTGGAGGACCTGCTCGCCAGCCTCGGCCTCTCCGACCTGCCCGGCATCGACCTCGCGACCACCACGCTGGACGAGATCTGGCAGCTGCTCTTCGGCACGTTCTCCGACGCGGCCGACGACGCAGAGTCGGCGACCGGGGACTGATGGTCGTGCGGGCCTCCCACGAGGCCCGTGTCCCCACCTTGCTGTGCGGACGCACAGGTGATCTGGGCGCGAGCCCAAGATCTTCCCGCCATCACGGGGGACCCTTCCATGCTCATGCATTCTTTGCGAGCATGCACGCCCGGAGGCACGCGCGTCGAGGTGCCACGCGGTGCCACGCCGCGTGCAGGAGGGGGGCCGCGTGACCGTCACGAGCGCCGACCTCGGCCTGTGGGCGGCACACCGCCGCGCCGTGGTGTTCACGGTGTCCCGGCGGGTGCCCGGCATCGACCCCGAGCTCGCCACGAGCTGCGGCCTGGAGCTGCTCTGCGTGGAGCTCCTCAAGGCCCGCGACCTCGCCGACCCCCTCGCGTTCTGGAGCGCCGCGTCCATCGACGTGGCGAAGCGGATGGCCCGCGAGCAGGACGCGGCCGCCGAGGGATCCGACGACGGCGCCGCCGACGTCAAGCCGCCCGGGCACGCCGTCGACCTCGAGGTGCTGGGCCTCGCGATGGAACGGTTGCCGGCCGGCGAGCAGCAGCTCCTCTGGGACCACCACGTGGGGTCCCGGCCGGTGGCGGCGATCGCCGACGAGATCGGCGTGCTCCCCTACGCCGCCAAGCGCCGCCTGCGCCGGGCCGAGAACCGGCTCGCCAGCACCTTCGCCGAGGCGCACTCCGGCACGGCCGCCGACGTCGAGTGCCGGGCCACCCGGGCCGCCCTGCACGACTTCGTCCGGAACCGCCTGCTGCCCCGTCGGCGGCAGCAGGTCGAGGACCACATGGTCGGGTGTTCCGGCTGCACGCGCGCGTACGTCGACGTGCGCGAGTCCTACTGGATGCTGCGCGCCGCGGCCCCGGTCCTCCTGCTCGGCGCCGCGGCGTCGGCGGGTCCGGGCGCGACGGCGGCCGGTGTCGTCGCGGGAGCGAGTGGCGCCGCCGCCGCGGCCGGTCCGGCCGCATCGGGCGCGGCCACCGCCGGTACCGCCGCGGCGGGCGCCGGGAGCTGGCTCAGCACCGTGGGTACCCGGGCCGTCGTGACCGCCCGGAGCGTGCTGACCGACCCGATGAGCCTGACCGCGACCGTCGCCGGCGGCCTGTTCGTCACCACGGCCGTCACCATCGGGGTGGTGGGCAGCATCGAGGCCGCGCCGTCGTTCCACGAGACCGGCACGGTCTCGGTCGTCGCGCCGGACGGCACACGGCCCGTCGTCCGGCAGGCCGCGCGGCCCTCCCCGCACACGGATCCGGCGAACGTCCCCGACCTGACCGACGTGACCCCGACAGGGCTCGTCCCGTCCGCCCGGGCGACGGCGGCGGACGACGTCCCGCCGGGCCTGGCGAAGCAGGACGGGGTGCCGCCCGGCCTCGCCACGAAGGACACGGTCCCGCCGGCCCAGGCGAAGAAGGACGACGCGACGCCGCCTGGTCTCGCGAAGAAGGACGGCGTTCCTCCTGGTCAGGCGAAGAAGGACAAGGTTCCGCCGGGCCAGGCGAAGAAGGACGACGTCCCCCTGGATCAGGCCGCGAGGGACACCCCGCCCGGCCAGGCGAAGAAGGACACGCCCCCCGACGAGGCCGAGCGGGAGAAGAAGGACCGCAAGAAGGCGACGCCGCCCGGTCAGGCGCGCTCGAGGAGCACCAGCACCTCGTAGTGCGACGTCTGCGGGAACATGTCGAGCAGCCGCGCGCGCACGGGCCGGAGCGTCGGCATCGCGGCGAGGTCCTTGGCGAGCGTCGTCGCGTTGCAGCTCGAGTACAGGACGTGGTCGATCCCCGAGGTCTCCAGCCAGTGCGCCAGGTCCGCGCCGATGCCCCGCCGAGGCGGGTTCACGATCACCATCTCGGGCAGGTCCGGACCCTGCGGCCCGACGGCGAACGCCGTCGCGTCGCCGGCCGCGAAGGTGACGTCCCGGAACCGGTCCGCCTGGCCGTCGCCGCGCAGCCGCTCCACGGTGCCCGACGCCGCCGCGACCGCCTCGGCGCTGATCTCGATGCCCGTGACGGCGCGACCCGGCGCGGCGCAGTGCAGGGCGAAGCCGCCGACGCCGCAGTAGAGGTCCCAGAGGCTCCCCGGGTCCACCTCGTCGACCCAGGAGCGCGCCTGCCGGTACAGCTCGGTGGCGACCGCCGTGTTGGTCTGGAAGAAGCTCTGCGGACGCAGGTCGAGCGTGATGTCGTCGATGCGCATCGGGAGGGTGGCACGCTCCGTGAGCGGGATCTCGAGGTCGCCCTCCAGCACCGCGGCGTGCGCGGGCTGGATGTTCGCCGACGCCACCGCCAGGGCCGGGAGCTCGGCCTGCAGCCAGGCCAGGTGCTTGCGGATCCGGGCGATCGCCTCCTGGGAGCGCAGCACGAACCGGACCATGAGCTCGCCGTCGGGCGACAGCGTGACCAGCAGGTACTTGAGCTCCCCGCGCTGCTGGGCGCGCTTGCCCGTGCCCGAGACCTGATAGGGCTCCAGGTTCGCGCGCGTGACGAACGCCGCGAGCGGGCCGAAGGACGCCTGGAGCGCCTCGGGGTAGAGGCCGCAGTCGGTCAGGTCGACGCCGTGCCCGGCCCGGTCGAGGATGCCCAGCACCGGCTCGGCGACCGTGCCGCTCACGACCATCTTCGCCTTGTTCCGGAATCCGGACTCGACGCTGCTGACCGCGGGGAGCCAGGTGGTTCCGTCGGAGACCGGGTCGAGGAGCTCGGCGACGTGCCGCTCCTTGTCGAGCACCTGGGTGGGGTAGTCGATCTCCAGGAGGGTGCAGGAGTGGCAGCGTCCGGCGTCGTAGTGAGGGCACTGCACTCCCCCATTATCCAGTGCCCGCGCACCGCCGGGGTCAGCGGCGGCGCGCGGTGGCCCCGGAGGGTCGGTCAGCCCTCGTACTCGAAGTGCCAGGGCTCCTCGCGCCCGGCGCCCTGGCGGGCCCACTCCGGGTGCACCCAGCCGAACTTCGGCCCGTTGGCCGCGAGCCACTCGTACTCGGGCTGGCCGAAGCGGAAGCCGTCGTCCACAGGTACGTCCACAGCGAGCGCCCAACCGTGGTTGGAGGTGCCGGGCTCTGCGACCTGCCCGCTGCCGAACTCGTCCAGCGCCTGGAGCTGCCAGTCGTAGGGCCGGTAGCCGTACTCGATGCGCAGCGGCTTGCCGAGCTCCTCCTCGAAGGCCGCGCCGAGCTTGCTCCAGGCCTCGGCCGCGTCGCACCGGAGGTACTGGTCCTGCCCCTCGGGGCCGACGCCCACCAGGCACAGGTCGGCCTGCGCGAGGCGGCCGTTGGAGTCGTCGGCGACCGCCGCGCGGGCGGCCCACGCGGCGTCCTCGAGCGCGACCCGCGCCGTCTCGCGCTGCTGGCCGAGCGCCTTCACGGAGTTCAGCTTGTTCGTGTTCACGCCGACCGCGAGGGCCGCCTCGCCCTCGGTGCGGCGGGTGGCCAGCGCCGAGCGGACGCCGTCGGGCGCACCCACCTCGGCCGTCCAGTCGAGCGTGTAGGCGGAGTCCCGCACGGAGATCTTGAGCTGGTCGGTGATCGAGGCGAGCGACGCCTTGGCCTCCTCGAGCTGCTGCGCCATGCTCTCGGCCTGGTCGGCCTCCGTCTGGGCCTGCGCCTCGGCGTCCTTGCGGTCCTGCTGCCACTGGCGGTATGAGGCCTGCACGTCCTTGATCGCCGCCACGAGCGTGGTCGAGGTGGTGCTCATGGACATCGACCACTCGGTCGCCGCCGCCTCCAGGGCGTCGATGTCCTCGGGCCCGTCGAGGCCGGGGGCGCCGGCCTCGGGGATCGCCGGCGCCTCCTGCGCGCTGAGCGCCTTGGCCTGGGTGACGTGCGCGGCCAGGGCGGTGCGCACCGCGTCGTCGGCCACCCGGCCCTCCGACGCCGCGAGGGCCGTCTCGGCCTTCGCGATCTGCTCGGCCAGACCCTCCTGGGCCGTGCGCCCCACGTCGACCGCCTGCACGACGTCGGCGCGGGCGCTGCTGAGCTGCTCCAGGTCGCGCTCGTTGCCGACGTGGACGAGCGCGAACGCGATGCTGCCGATCAGGGCGGCCGCGGCGGCGATGAGAAAGACGAACAGCGGTCGCATGGAGCCGCCGTCGGGCCGCCCACCCGCGCCGCGCGGGACGATGTCCGATCTACCCGAGGACATGTCGGGTGTCGGCGCGGACCGCGCGGGCTTCGGCGCTTCCGCGTGGGCTGGTTCGGGCGAGGGCCCGGAGGATGTGGACGGCTCCACGTTGAGGGGCATGGCCCGCAGTTTGGCGAATCTCGGACGCGGGCGCTAGTTGCCTGCCCGCTCGGCGAGACTCTTGAGCTTCTCGTAGTAGGCGTCCGCCTCGCCGGCCTGCCAGTCCGGGATGTTGGTGTTGCCCTCGGTGAGGCCGACGGACCGGTCGGTGAGCTCGCGCAGGATGTCGGCGTGGCCGGCGTGCCGGGCGATCTCGTCGGTCACGTGCACGATGATCCGGAACAGCGTGACCTCGCCGTTCTTCCACCACGGCACGCGTCCGACGGTGCCCAGCGGGAGGGTGTCGACGGTCTCGTCGCAGAACGCCCAGGCTCGGCGGTAGAGGTCCACGACCGAGGCCACCGACTCGTCCGCGGTCGCGTACCAGTCGGCCTGCGGGTCCTTCTCCCAGTCCTCCTGCGAGACGAGCTCCGCCTGGTTCGGCCAGGGCCGCCCGAAGCACTCCCCGAGGTAGCCGATCTCGATGTTGGCGCAGTGCTTCACGATGCCCAGCAGGTTGTTCCCGGAGGGCACCAGGGGCCAGCGTGCCTGCTTCTCCGTGAGGCCCTCGAGCTTCCACACGAGGGCCTCACGGGTCTCCTGGAGGTACTTCTTCAGGATCTGCTTCTGCTCGAGCTCGGCCGCGTCGCCCACGGTCCCGCCGGTCGTCTGTGTCATGGGGACAGTGTGTCCCCGGCCACCGACATCCACCGAGCGCTTTCTACCGGAGCCGGCTCCGCCGCGTCGGCTTCCGGTGGAGCCACCACTCGGCGAACAGGAGGTTGACGATCCACGACACCCACGCGGACGCGACGGCGGCGCCCTCGATCTCCGGTGCGCCGAACCCGATGTCCGGGTCGGTGAGCGCGCCGGGGACGTAGATCGCGATGAGCACGGGCGCCCAGAACCGGTTGGTCACGATCGAGAAGGCGAGCGCCGTGCTGCGGACCATCCACTCCCGGTGGTCACCGAACCGGCGCTGTCGGACGGCGCGGTAGCCGAGCAGGGTGAAGGTCAGGAACAGCACGCCCATCATGGTGTTCGCCACCTGCTGACCCACGCCCGCGCTCGGGAACTGCGCGGTGACCAGCGCGGCGACGCCGGTCACGAGCGCAGTGACCACGTAGACGCGGCCGCTCCACCGGTGCACGCGCGGGTGGTGGGCCCGCAGCCACGGCCAGAGCTGCAGCACGCCCGCGGAGAGCATCACCGAGCCGGCGAAGATGTGTGTCACCAGGGCCGGGTAGAACGCCGGGCCGCGGTCGGTCGGGACCAGCGATCGCGCGGGGTCCAGACCCACGTACCGCGGCAGGGCCGTGACCAGGAGCACCGCGGTGACCAGGGCGAGGGGCGCGATCCACGGCCGCCGCCACCAGCGGGTCGCCGGGGGCGACTCAGCGCCGGGCACGGAACGCCACCCCTGCCGCCACGGCGAACACGAGCCCGAGGCCCACGCACCAGGTGATCGCCAGCGCCGCGACGTCGCCCGGAGCGGTGCCCCCTGCGCCGGCGACGTCGCCCGCGAGCAGCCCGCGCACCGTCTCGATCACCGGCGTGACCGGCTGGTGCTCCGCGAACCCGCGCAGCCAGCCCGGCAGCGTGTCGACGGGCACGAACGCGCTGGACACATAGGGCAGGAACATCACGAAGAACGAGAAGCCGCCGGCGGCGTCGGGCGAACGGACCAGCACGCCCACGAACGCGGCGAGCCAGGTGATCCAGCCGACGAAGAGCAGGATCATCCCCACCGCGGCGAGCCACTCCAGGGCCGTGGCCGCGGGCCGGAACCCGAGCAGGATCGACACCCCGAAGACGATCGCGGTGGTGACCAGGTTCTTCACCAGGCTCGCCACCACGTGCCCGGACAGCACGGTCCAGGAGCTCACGGGCATCGACCGGAGCCGGTCGACCATGCCGCCCGACATGTCGCGCTCCACCGCCATCGCCGTGTTCGCCGCGCCGAAACCGGCGGCCAGCAGGATCACGCCGGGCGTCACGTAGTTGATGTACTCCGTGCCGGTGTCCAGGGCCCCGCCGAACACGAGGACGAACATCAGCAGGATGATGACGGGCAGCACCACCGCGGTGATCATCGCGTCCGCGTCCCGCGAGACGAGGCGCAGGCCGCGCGTGGTCATGGTCGAGACGTCGCTCAGCACGTGGCTCATGCCGCCACCCCCGTGGTCCGGGCCGGGTGCTCCTGGCCGGCGTGCCCGGTCAGGGTGAGGAAGACGTCGTCGAGGCTCGGCGCGCGCACCTCCCAGTGCTCGGGCGCCACGCCGGTGTCCTCGACCAGCGACAGCACGGACCGCACGTGCGCGACCGAGCCGTCGGTGGGCACACGCACCCTGGCGCCGTCGACCGTGGCGCCCGCGAGCGCGGCGGCGACCCGCTCGACGTCGGCCGCGGCGGCGAGGGTGAGCTCGACGCCCGCCTCGCCCACCTGGCGCTTGAGCTGGGCCGGCGTGCCGTCGGCGACGATCCGGCCGCCGTCCACGAGCGCGATCCGCTGGGCGAGGCGGTCGGCCTCCTCCAGGTACTGGGTGGTGAGCAGCACGCTGGTGCCGTCGGCGACCACGCCGCGGACCACGTCCCACAGGGCCTGCCGGGACCGGGGGTCGAGCCCCGTGGTGGGCTCGTCGAGGAACATGACCCGGGGCCGGGTGAGCAGGCCCGCCGCGAGGTCGAGCCGCCGTCGCATGCCACCCGACCAGGTGCCGACGTGCCGGCTCGCGGCATCGGCCAGGTCGAACGCCGTGAGCAGCTCGGCCACCCGGTCCCGCACGACGCGGCGGGGCAGGTGGGCGAGCCGGCCCATCATCGTGAGGTTCTCGGCGCCCGACAGCTTGTCGTCGACGGCGACCTGCTGCCCCGTGAGGCTGATGATCTCGCGCACCCGCCGCGCGTCCCGCACCACGTCGAACCCGCCGACCGTGGCGCGGCCCGCGTCCGGCTTCAGCAGCGTGGACAGGATGCGGACGGTGGTGGTCTTGCCCGCCCCGTTCGGGCCCAGCAGCGCGAGCACCGCGCCTTCCTGGAGCTCCAGGTCGAGCCCGTCCAGCACGGGCGGGCTCGTCGAGCCCCTTCTCCCGAAGGACTTGCCCAGTCCCTCGGCCGTGACGATCGCAGTCATGGTCCTTCTCCGATCCGGTTACTGTTTATGGCCTACGCGTTTTAGTGTGGAGCGTAAACAGTATGTGGTCAAGAGAGTTTCCGATCGGACCACGCCCCGGATCAGGGCAGGATGGGAGTCGATGAGCACCGACACGACGCCCGAACCGGCCGAGCAACCGCACGACGCACCACCCGCGCGCGAGCTGCCCGCTGCCGTGCAGCGCCTGTGGGGCGCCGCCGCGCCGCGGCGACGCGGGCCCAAGCCCGCACTGTCCGCCGCGCAGATCGTGGGGGCCGCGATCGACCTGGCCGACGCCGAGGGCCTCGCCGCCGTCTCGATGGCGCGTATCGCGGAGGCCGTCGGATACACACCGATGGCCCTGTACCGGCACGTGTCCGGCAAGGAGGAGCTGCTGGTCATGATGTCGGACGCGGTGGCGGCCGACCTGCCCGACATCCCCGCCGACGGCGGCTGGCGCGCCGGGCTCGAGGCCTGGACGCGGGCCCAGATCGCCCTGGGGCTGGCCCGGCCGTGGATGCTGGAGCTGCCGCTGTCCGCCGCACCGCCGGGGCCGAACCGGGTGCGCTGGATCGACCAGGCGTTCGGGGTCCTGCGCCCGCTCGACCTGCCCCCGGACGAGAAGCTCGCGATCATCGGCCTGCTCGCGCAGCACGTCCTGGGCGAGGCCCGGGTGCAGATCGAGTCCCACCGCGCGGCGGTCCAGCAGGTGCGCCGCGAGGCCGGGCTGCCCGACGGGACCCCCGAGTCCGAGCTCGACCCCGCCGCGGTCGAGGCGGCCAACCCCTACGCCGACTTCGAGACCGTGCTCTCCCGGTATGCCGACGCCACGACGTACCCGAACCTGTTCGAGGCGTTCGCGACCTGGCCGGAGACCGCGCCGCCCACGCCCCCCGACGACGACATCGCGTTCGGGATCACGGCCGTGCTGGACGGGGTCGAGGCCTACCTGAGACGCCGGGGCGCGATCCCGGACGAGGGGTCATGAGTCCCTCCGCACGGCAACACAACGGTCCTGGCGCGACCACAGGCAGCGGTTTTCGGACGTTGTGCACAGGCGGACGGCCGGTGGGTGTGGAGTGTCGGTGGCGTGAGTCAGAGTGGTGCCGTGACAAGTGATCCCGTGACAGACATCAGGACAGCGGCCGAGGGAGCAGGCGCGACCCCGCGCTGCTTCGGCGACGGCGACCCGCTCTACTCCGCCTACCACGACGACGAATGGGGCGTGCCCGTGCACGGCGAGTCCGCCCTGCTCGAGCGCATCGCCCTGGAGGGCTTCCAGTCCGGGCTCTCCTGGATCACCGTGCTGCGCAAGCGCCCGGCGTTCCGCGAGGTCTTCGACGGGTTCGACCCGGAACGGGTCGCCGCGTTCGGACCGGACGACGTCGAGCGTCTGCTCGGCGACGCCCGCATCATCCGGAACCGCATGAAGATCGAGGCCACGGTCGACAATGCGCGCGCCGTGGTCGCGCTGCACGACTCGGGGCGCACGCTCGACGAGCTGATCTGGTCGTTCGCACCTGACCCGGCCGGACGCGAACGTCATGCCACGTTCAGGGACGTTCCGGCGTCGACCGCCGAGTCCAAGGCACTGAGCAAGGCGCTCAAGAAGGAGGGCTTCCGGTTCATCGGCCCGACCACCGCGTACGCGGCCATGCAGGCGTGCGGCCTGGTGGACGACCACCTGGCGACGTGCCCGGTGGTGCTCCGCCGGGCCGGCACCGGGAGCGCCGGGACGGCCGGCTGAGGGTCACAGGTCGGCGCACGGCTCCACGACCGGGAGCACCGCGTCACGCACCCACGCGGCGAGCGACGTGCCCGGCGGCCGCAGGATCACGGTGTCCACGCCGTGCACGGCGAAGCCCCGCATCTCCTCGACGAAGGCGGCGGTGTCGTCCGGGCCGATCGGGCGCCCGCGGTGCAGCATCGTGATGCGGATGGCGGCGGGGTCGCGCCCGACGTCGTCGCAGTGCCGGTGCAGCACGTCGAGCAGGTGGCGCAGCCGCTCCGGGGTCTCGGCGAACAGGTTGCACGCGTCGGCGTACTGCGCCACGAGCCGGAGGGTCTTCCGCTCGCCGGATCCGCCGATCATGATCTCCGGACCCGACAGCGGCGGCGGCGAGCACAGCGTCTCGGCGAGCTGGAAGTGCTTGCCCTCGAACGGGCCGTTCTCCTGCGGGTCGTACATCTGCCGGGCGATCCGAACAGTCTCCTCCAGCATCTCGAACCGTTCCTTGACCGGCGGGAACGGCACTCCGAGCCCCGCATGCTCCTTGTCGTACCAGGCGGCGCCGATGCCGTAGGTCGCCCGCCCGCCCGATACCACGTCGAGCGACGCGACGATCTTGGCCAGCAGGCCCGGGTACCGGTACGTCACGCCGGTGACCAGGGCGCCGAGCTGCGCCCGCTCGGTCACGCCGGCCAGGTAGCCCAGCGTCGTGTACGCCTCCAGCATCGGGTCCGACGCCGGGAAGCCCTGGTGCTCCATCTGGAAGTAGTGGTCCATCACGGAGATCCACGAGACGCCGCCCTCGTCGGCGTACCGGGCAGCGTCAGCCAGCTCGGTACGCATCCGGGCGGGCTCCATCGAGTCGAAACGCATGAAGTGGGTGCCGATTCGCATGCCTCGATCCTCCTCCGCCGACGCGGGGCGTCAAGCGCGGGGCGTGGCCCGTGAGGCGACCGACGTGGCCAGCTCCTCCGTTCGCCCCAGGACGCACGCCACCAGCCAGGTGATCGACTCGGCCGTCTCGCGCGGGGACGCCGTCGGCTGCATGACGTGGCTCAGCGCGGTCCGCACGACGATGTCGATGACCGTCGCGATCCGCTCCGGCTCCAGGGCGACCTCGTACTGGTCCACCCGGTCCTGGACGACCACCTTCACGGTGCCGAGCAGCGCCTCCGAGTGGGTGGTGAGCAGGGGCAGCAGCTCGGTGTCGGCGCCATGGGTCGCCGAGACCACCGCGCGCAGCAGCGCGTTCCCCTCGGCGAACGTGAGCGTGCTCTCCACCGCGTCGTGGATCGCGGGCAGCAGGTCGTCGGGGTGCCGGTCGAAGGCCTCGGCGATCCGGAAGATGAACTGCGCCGACTCCGTGAGCACCATCGCCTCGGCCAGGTCGTCGCGGCTGCCGACGGCGTTGTAGACCGTCTGACGGCTCACGCCCGCCTCCGTCGCGAGCCGGCCCATCGTCACCTTGGACCAGCCGTGGGCACAGGTCAGACGCGCGGCAGCACCGATGATCCGACTCCGGTTGGAGATCGGGTCGTCGTCGTGTCCGGCGGTCGCCTCGGCCATGGCCCGATCCTAGGCAACGGGTGAACTTTCGGGCCGAGCGGGCGTACCCGACACGACATATTTCACCCGCTCTCCATTTCGCCCTGCGGAGCGGCGGCGCGGTGCGGTCCCGCCGCTTCCCTCACCGGCAACCCCTAGAGTGGCGGACATGGACCAAGAGGAACGCCTGGCAGTCTTCATCGACTACGAGAACCTGGCGCTCGGCGCCCGGGAGCACCTGGGCGGGATGCAGTTCGACTTCGGCCCGATCGCCGACGCGCTCGCCGTGCGGGGCCGGGTGGTCGCGCGCCGGGCGTACGCGGACTGGTCGTACTTCGACGAGGACCGGCGCATGCTCACGCGCCACCAGGTCGAGCTCATCGAGATGACGCAGCGGATGGGGGCCTCCCGCAAGAACGCCGCCGACATCAAGATGGTGGTCGACGCCATCGAGATGGCCTTCGAGCGCGACTACATCTCGACGTTCGTCATGTGCACGGGCGACAGCGACTTCTCCCCGCTCGTCCACAAGCTGCGCGAGCTGAACAAGCGCGTCATCGGCGTGGGCGTCGAGAAGTCGACGTCGCGCCTGCTGCCGGCCGCGTGCGACGAGTTCCTCTTCTACGACCGCCTCGAGGGCGTCGAGGTGCCCGACGAGGACCAGGGCGCCCCCGCCCCGAAGCGCGGCTCGCGCACCCGCAAGGCCGGCACGACGACGGAACGCGCCGCCGCGCAGAAGGCGCCGGCCGCCGCGCGCCGTGCCAAGGCCGCCGAGGCGGTCGCGGAGGCCGTCGCCGGCACGACCTCGCCCGAGGCCCTGGCCGAGCCGGAGACGCCGGCCGAGCCCGAGGCAAAGCCCGCGACCCGCCGGCGCAGGAAGGCGGAGCCCGCACCGGCACCCGTCGACGTCGCGCCGGAGGCCGAGCCGGACGTCGACGTCAGCGATCAGGACGACGCCCCGGCGTCGGACGACGTGCCCATGGAGGTACGCGTGGCGCAGACCCTCGGCGACCTGCAGTCCTCGACCAGCGGCGCCGTCACGGCGTCCGCCCTCAAGCGGACGCTGCTGCGCAAGGACGCCACGTTCAGCGAGTCGGACTACGGCTTCCGCACGTTCGGCGAGTTCCTGCGGTTCCTCGCGGACCGCGGGTTCGTCGAGCTGGCGCCGGGACCGTCCGCGGGCGACCCCGAGGTGTCGCTGCCGGAGCAGGGCGACACCGACGCGGCGTTCGCGCTGCTGCGTGACGTGGTGCAGGAGTCGAACGGGTCGGCCGCCCTGTCGGGGCTGAAGAACGCCGTGCGCAAGCGGCGCCCGGACTTCTCCGAGAAGGCGCTCGGCTTCCGCGGGTTCCTCCAGTTCGCGAAGGCGGCGGAGGCGGCGGGCACGGTGTCCCTGGCCTGGGACGACGACGCGGACGACTACCTGGTGACCGCCTCCTCCTGAGCCGGAACCGTCGGCTCGGGCGGCAGACGAGCGGAGCCGGCGCCTAGGTCCCGTCCCGGTCGTCGAGCACGCCCGGCACGGAGGCGAGGCGGCGGGCGAGCTCGTCCCCGTCCCGGCCCGCGACGGTCGGCACCGGCGCGACGGCGGGAACCGCCGTCGTCGTGCCGGCGCGCGACCCGTCCACCGCGTGCGACCCGTTCCCCCCGTGCTGCGCGTTCCCTACGTGCGGCGCGTTCCCGGCGAGCACCTGCTGCCCGCCGGTGAGCTGCCGGATCGCCACGACCCGCACCCGGTCGGGACGGCGGCGCGCGACGTCCTCGTAGATCTCGACGTCGTGCTGGCCGTCGTCGCCGATGAGCACCCAGCGCACGTGCGGGAACCACGACATGAGCAGGTCGAGGCTCGCCCGCTTGTGGGCCTGGCCGCTGCGGAACCACCCGGTGAGGGTCGGCCCCCAGTCGGTGAGGAGCAGCGGGCCCGGCGGGTAGGCGTGCCGCGAGAGGAACGCGCGCAGGGTGCCCGCGGTGTTCCAGGCGCCGGTCGACAGGTAGAAGAAGGGTGCGTCCGGGTGAGCCCGCTGGAGCGTGCGGTACAGCTCGGGCATGCCCGGCACGGCGCGCCGCGCACTGGAGTGCCGCACGAACGTGTTCCACGCCGCGAGCAGGGGCCGGGGCACGGCGGTGACCATCGTCGTGTCGTCGATGTCGCTGACCACGCCGGACCGCGGGCGCTCGTCGAGCACCCGGAGCGGAGCCTCGGCCTCGGCCGGTTCCGGCTCGTCGAGGCAGGTCAGGACGGCGGTGTGCCAGCCGTCGGACAGTGGGGCGTCCGTGGGGAGCTCGACGTCGACGTAGCCGGCCCGGTCGCTCGTCACCTCGGACGTGCCGCCGCCCACCTGGAGCCGCACCCTGCGGTGGGGCGCCGGAACGGTGAGAAAGTGGCGGAACCCACGCCGGCCGGCCCGGAGGGCGTCGCGGTTCGGGATGCCGGGCCGCCGCGGTGAGAGCACCACGCGGGCGAGCACCCGCACCTTGTCCGGCGTGCCGTACCCGGCGTAGGCCTCCAGCCGGGGGCGCCAGCCCACGCGGACGAGCACCCACCCCGCCGCGGCGTAGAGGTGGTCCTCCACGACCGCGGCGAGGTGCGGGCGCTGCGAAGGGTGCGGGGTCGGAGTGGCCACACCCGATTGTTGCCTACTACTGCCCGCCCATGCCCGTGGTCGCGACACCCTGGACGATGCGGCGCTGGAACAGCATGAACACCACGAGCAGGGGCAGCGCCGCGATCATCGCGGACGCCATGTTCTGCGCGTACTGCACGCCGTAGGCGTTCTTGACGGTGGACAGGCCGACCGGCAGCGTCATGAACTGCGGGTCGGTGGTGACGATGAACGGCCACAGGAAGTTGTTCCACGCGCCGATGAACACGAAGATCGCCACGGCCACGAGGATCGACCGCGAGAGCGGCAGCACGATGGTCCAGAACAGCCGCCAGGTGCCCGCCCCGTCGATGCGGGCGGCGTCGAGCAGCTCGCTGGGGATGGCGTCGAAGAACCGCTTGAGGATGAACACCATCACGGGCGCCACGACCTGCGGCAGCACGATGCCCGCGAACGTGTCCACGAGGCCCATCACCTGCATCTGCCGGAACAGCGGCACGATGAGGATCTGCCCAGGCATCATGATCGACGCGATGGTGAGCCACTGGAGCAGGCCCCGGCCCTTGAACACCGTCTGCGAGAACGCGAAGGCGGCCATCGCGGAGATCAGCACGGTCAGGATGGTGACCAGCCCGGCGACGACGAGGCTGTTCCACATCCAGATCAGCAGGTCGCTGTTGCCGAGCACCTGCTGGTAGGCCTCCAGCGTCCAGCCCGTCGTGGGCCACCACGACGCCGGGAGCGCGGCCTCGGCCTCGTGCTTGAAGCTCGTGACCGCGCCCCAGGCCACGGGGAGCAGCCAGATGGCCGCGAGGACGACCAGGGCGGCGAGGGCACCGACCCGCACCCAGGGTGAGGGTCCGATCGTCAGCTTGGTGAGGGCCCGGTTCTCGGCGCGCTCCTGCTGCGCCCTCGTCCGGCGGTCGGCGACCAGTTCGGCGACGGACACGTCAGGCCTCCTTCCTGGACGGCAGCAGCCGCACCAGCGTGAACACGAGAATCAGGGCGAAGAAGACGTAGGAGATCGCGGAGGCGTACCCGAGCCGGTAGTTGGTGAAGCCGGTGTCGTAGACGTACTCGAGGATCGGCCGCGTGCTCCCGTTCGGCCCGCCCGCGGTGAGCAGGTAGATCTGGTCGAACACCTTGAGCGACGCGAGAAGCTGCAGCACCACGATCACGCCGGTGATGTTGCGCAGCTGCGGCAGGGTGATGGAGAAGAGCCGGCGCCAGCCGCCCGCGCCGTCGATCGTCGCGGCCTCGTACTGCTGCTGGGGGATCCCCTGCAGGGCGGCGAGGTAGAGCAGGAAGTTGAACCCGACGGTCCACCAGACGGTGACACCGGCGATGGAGAACATCGCCACGTTCTCGTCGGTGAGCCAGCCCACGGGCTGCAGCCCGAGGGCGGTGAACCACGTGTCGAGCAGGCCGATGTCGGGCTGGAACAGCCAGCTGCTCAGCGCGGACACGACGGCACTGGTCAGCAGGTAGGGCGCGAAGAACGACATGCGCCACACCCACTGGCCCGGCAGGCCGGTGTGCACGAGCAGCGCCATCACCAGGGCGACGACCACCAGGGGGACGGTGCTGAGCACCGTGAACCAGACGGTGTGCCACAGCGTGGTCCAGACCTGGGGGTCGCTGAACGCCTCGGCGTAGTTGGCGAACCCGATGAACTCGCTGCCGGTGCCGGTGAGGCTCTGGTTCGTGAAGCTCATCCACAGGCCGTACAGCGTCGGCAGCAGCAGGAACAGGCCGGTCGCCACCGCGAACGGCGCGACGAACAGGTAGCCGGACCTGTCCCGCTCACGCAGGGACTTGCCGGTGGAGGCGGTGCGGGTACCGGACCGGCCGGAGGGTTTCCGCAGGTCGGACAGGGCCCGTCCTGGGGGCGCCGTGACGCCGGCGTTCGAGACAGTCATCGTCGTCCTCTCGATCAGGCGGGGTTGGGCTGGGAGAGGAACCGGTCCATCTCGCTCAGCATGCGGGTCACGGCGGTGCGCGCCGGGGCCTTGCCGGCCAGGGTGTCCGTCATGGCGTCGGCCATGCGCGTCTGGAAGTCGCTGCCGCCGCCGGTGAACCAGGCGTCGGGGTCGAAGACGGCGACCTCGGCCGCGGGGGCGTAGTCGCGCTGCGGGGTGAGCTCCTGGTACGCGGGCTCCTGCACGATGGGCTGGTAGGCCGGGATGTGGCCGGCCGAGGCCCAGGTCAGGCCCTCCTTGAGGAGGCCCGCGAGCACCCGGTAGGTCGCCTCGCGCCTGGCGGGGTCCGGCGTGCCCTGCTTGGGCAGCACGAACGCGTGCGAGTCGGCGTAGTTGGCCGGGGTGTCGAAGATCGCCGGGAACTGCGTGGCCCCGACGTCGGGGTTCGCGCCCTGGAACATCGGCAGGTCCCACTCGCCGGCGAACATCAGGCCGGTGCGGTTCGACATGAAGCGGCCGGACGCGGCGTTGCCGTCCTGGTTCTTCGCCGCGACCTTGCCGTCGACCATCGCCTGGAGGAACTCGAAGACCTCGGTGGCGGCCTCCTCGTCGAGCGCTGCGGGGCGGCCCGGCGTCAGCTCGTAGCCGCCGCCGTTCTGGGAGTACAGGCCCCAGAACATGCGCCAGCAGCCCGCGGGGTCGCGCTGGTAGCCCCAGCTGACCCCGGTCTCGCCCGTGACCTCGGCCATCGCGCGCCCCGCCTCCAGGAAGCGGTCGGCCCCGGCGACGGCGGCCAGGTCCAGCTTGCCGTCCGGCCCCGCGAGGCCGGCCTGCTGGACGATGTCGGGGTTGTGGAACGCGATGTACGGGTGGGTGTCCAGCGGCAGGGCGTAGAGCTGGCCCTCGAACTGGGCCTTCTGCCACACCGCCGGGGCGAAGTCGGCCTCGGTGATCCCCAGCTCGGCGAGCGCGTCCAGGTCGAACGGCTCCAGGAGCCCGCCCGGCGCATACCCGGCCAGCCGGGACATGTGCATGACGGCGGCCTCCGGCGGACGCCCGCCGGACGAGGCCATCGCCAGCTTCGTGTAGTACGGGGGTCCCCAGGCGAGCGTCGTGGTCTCGACGGCGATGTCCGGGTTGGCCGCGGCGACCACACCCGCCATCTCCTGCATGAGGGCGCCGTCGCCGCCTGAGAAGAGGTCCCAGACCATGACCGAGGTCTTGCCGGCGCCCGCGGCGCTCGGCGTGGCGCAGCCCGCGAGCGCGCCACCGAGCGCGACCCCGCCTGCCCCGACGAGGGCCGCGCGCAGCAGCTCCCGCCTGCTCAGCCCCCCGGAACTACCCACGAGACTGCGGGTTCTCGACGCGGCCACGGGGCTTCCTTGGCCCGGGATGCCACGTCCTCGTACTACGGTCATCATCGACCTCCAATGGTGCAACGTTGCGCTCCAACGTTGGATCACGATGGACTAGGACGGGCGTCCAGTCAAGAGGGCACATGGCGGAAGGAAGTGAAGGCTTGGCCGAGCAAGCGGGTCGACGGGTAGGGATCAAGGAGGTGGCCGCGGCAGCGGGCGTCTCGTGGAAGACCGTCTCCAACGTCGTCAACGACACGGGCCGGGTCGGGGACGTCACGCGGGCCCGGGTGGAGGCGGTGATCGCCGAGCTGGGCTACCGGCCCAACCTGGCCGGCCGCCAGCTCCGGCGGGGCCGCACCAACACGCTCGCCCTCGCGGTGCCCTGGGTGCACGCGCCGTACTTCTCGGTGCTGGCGCACGAGGTGATCGACGTCGGGAGTGCCCGCGGCTACCGCGTGCTCATCGAGGAGACCAGGTCCTCGCGCGACACCGAGCTGGAGGTGGCGCGCGGCTTCGACGTCCAGGCGATCGACGGCATCATCTTCTCGCCGCTGGAGCTGACCCCGGCCGAGATCGACGAGGTCCGCGGCCCCGTGCCCCTGGTGCTGCTCGGCGAGCGGGCCGACCCGGACCCCGCCCGCGAGCGGCGGACGGACCACGTGAGCATCGACAACGTCGACGCGGCGGCGCAGGTCACCAAGCACCTGCTCGACACCGGCCGGCGGCGGCTGGCCTTCCTCGGCGCCGAGCCGCGCGGCGCGGGCCGGACCGGTGCGCAGCGTGTGCAGGGCTTCTTCGACGCCCACGCGGCGGCCGGCCTGGAGGTCGACGAGCGGTGGGTGCTCCAGTGCCCGCAGTTCTCGCGCCCGTCCGGCGCCGCCACGATCGAGTCGGTCCTGGCGCGGATCGACCAGGTCGACGGGATCGTGTGCGCCAACGACGAGCTCGCGCTCGGCGCGCTGCACGCGCTGCGCCTCAACGGGGTGCGGGTGCCCGACGACGTGGCCGTGACCGGCTGGGACAACACCGAGGACGGCCGGTTCTCGAACCCCACGCTGACGACCGTGGCGCCGGACCTCCGGGCCATCGCGGAGACGGCGGTGGACCGCATCATCGCCCAGCTCGAGAAGCCGGGCGTCGACCCGGTCGACGAGGTCGTGCCGTACCGCCTGCTGGTCCGCGAGAGCAGCCGCGTCTGACCTGGTGACGGCCCCGGCCGGGGCCGTCGGCGGGCCGGCCCGGCCGCCGTCGGCGGGCGAGTCGAGTGATACAACGTTGCATTCTTGGCGGAAGACGTGTTGAATCGCCGCGCACCTGTCGTAGACGCAATGGAGCAGCTGATGACTTTCCTCGACCGCTTCTCGCCCGAAGGGACGCCAACGGCGACCGCCGTCCCGCGGCCCGAGTACCCGCGGCCCCAGATGGTCCGGGACCACTGGCTCAACCTCAACGGATCCTGGCAGTTCGAGATCGACCCGGGCGACTCCGGGCTCGAGCGGGGTCTCGTCGAGCGGCCGCTCCAGGACGAGATCACCGTGCCCTTCGCCCCCGAGTCGGAGCTCTCCGGGATCGAGAACACCGACTTCCTCGAGGCGGTCTGGTACCGCCGCGAGATCACCGTCCCCGCGGAGTGGTCCGCCGTGGGCGACGACCCGCACGTGCTGCTGCACTTCGGCGCCGTGGACCACGACGCGACCGTGTGGGTCGACGGCACCGAGGTGGTGCGGCACCGCGGCGGCTTCACGCCGTTCACGGCCGACCTGCACGGGCACGCCGCCCCCGGCGACACCGTCACCGTCGTCGTGCGGGCCCGGGACACGCGCCACGGGCCGCAGGCCCGGGGCAAGCAGTCCAACCGGTACGCCAACTTCGAGTGCAACTACACGCGCACTACGGGGATCTGGCAGACGGTCTGGCTCGAGCCCGTGCCGGCCACGCACCTGCGCCGTCCGCGCATCACGCCCGACCTGTCGAGCTCGGCGTTCGACGTCGTCGTGCCGCTCTCCGCGAACCGCCGGGGCCACACGATCTCCGTCACGGTGACCGACGCCGACGGCGAGGTCGCGAGCGCCACCGCGCGCGCCGACCTCGACCTGGCGCCGGCGCTGCGCGTGGTCGTGCCGGCGGACCGCGTCCGCACCTGGGGCACGGAGGACCCGCACCTGTACGGGGTCGACATCGAGCTGCGCGACGCCGCCGGCGCCGTCGTGGACTCGCTGCGCTCGTACGCCGGCCTGCGCTCCGTCTCCATCGACGGCCAGGCGATCAAGATCAACGGCGAGCACGTCTTCCAGCGGCTGGTCCTGGACCAGGGCTACTGGCCGGAGTCGCTCATGACGGCGCCGTCGGACGCCGCGCTGCTGCGCGACATCGAGCTGGGCCTCGCGGCGGGCTTCAACGGCGCCCGCCTGCACCAGAAGGTCTTCGAGGAGCGCTACCTGTTCCACGCGGACCGGCTGGGGTACCTGGTGTGGGGCGAGTTCGGCGACTGGGGCGTCAGCGGCTACGGCACCCCTGCCGACGGCCAGCGGCCCACCACCTCGTACGTCGCCGAGTGGCTCGAGGCGCTGCAGCGCGACCACAACCACCCGTCGATCATCGGCTGGTGCCCCCTCAACGAGACGCACCAGGACCTGCACGACCGCATCACGCAGCTGGACGACGTGACCCGCAGCATGTGGCTCGCCACCAAGGTGGCGGACCCCTCGCGGCCGGTGCTGGACGCCAGCGGCTACTCGCACCGCGTGCCCGAGACGGATGTCTGGGACTCGCATCTGTACGAGCAGGACCCGGCGAAGTTCACGGAGCTGGTCGGTGGCCTGGCCGACGGCAAGCCCTACGGGAACGAGCGGGACAACGGCACGCCGATCTCCCAGCCGTACAACGGGCAGCCCTACTTCGTCAGCGAGTACGGCGGCATCTGGTGGAACCCGGAGACGGCGGCCAGCGCGTCGGGCAGCTCGCCCGACTCGTGGGGCTACGGCCAGCGGGTCGTGGACGAGGAGGAGTTCCACACCCGGTTCGCCGGTCTGACGGACCCGCTGCTGGACGACCCCCTGATGTTCGGCTACTGCTACACGCAGCTCACCGACGTGTTCCAGGAGGAGAACGGCATCTACCGGTTCGACCGGAGCGTCAAGCTCGACGTCGACCGTGTCCGTGCCGTGCAGGTGCGTCCGGCGGCGTTCGAGAAGGGCGCCGACGAGGCCTCCTGACCGCCCCACCGCACGTGTCAGACGTACAGGTCACCCGGGTGACCTGTACGTCTGACACGTCTACCGGACTGTGCACCTTGTAGGTCTCTTTAGTCTTTTTCACCACATAACACCCCACCCACAGCGGCGCTTGGGGGGTGCACAATAGGCCGGTGACGTACCGGTTCCTCAAGCTCATCCTCTCGATCCTCGTGCTCGTGCTCCTGCGCCCGCGCGTGACTGGGCTGCAGAACATCCCGAAGCGTGGGGCCGTGATCCTGGCCAGCAACCACCTGTCGTTCATCGACTCGCTGCTGATCCCGATCATGGCGCCGCGGCACGTCGCGTTCCTGGCCAAGGCCGAGTACTGGACCGGCAAGGGCATCAAGGGCCGCCTCTCGCGCTGGTTCTTCACCAAGATGGGCGACATCCCGGTGCAGCGGGACGACCCTCGCGCCGGGCAGCGCTCGCTGGAGGACGCCCTGGCGGTGCTGCAGCGCGGCGGCGCGTTCGGCATCTACCCCGAGGGCACCCGTTCCCGGGACGGCAAGCTGCACAAGGGGCACACCGGCGTCGCGTGGCTCGCCCTGACCGGCAAGGCCCCCGTGGTCCCGGTGGCACTGCTCGGCACGGACAAGGTGAAGCCCATCGGCAAGATGCCGCGGTTCGCCCGGGTCGAGCTGCACTTCGGTACGCCGATCGACCCCTCCCGGCAGATCGCGGCCGGTACCAAGCCTGCGCAGGCGCGGCGCGAGCTGACCGAGCAGGTCATGCAGTCCATCCAGGCGATGAGCGGCCAGGAGCGCGCGGACTGAGGCCGGCGTGAGCGCGGCGTTGGGCCTGGGCGGGCGGGGCCCGTGGTTCGGTCTGGTCGCCGGCGTGGCGGCGCTGGGCGCGATCGAGGCGCTCGTGCTGCACCTCGTCGCGGGCGCCCTGCTCCCCGCGCCCGTGGCCCTGGCCGTCGACCTCCTCGTCGGGGTGCTCACGGCCGCCCTGGTGGTCCTCTTCGTCTCACCCCTGTGGTCGCGGCACCACGTGTCCGACGGCGTGGCCCGGCTCCGGCTCGGCTGGCTCGGCGCGGTCGACGTCGCGGCCCCCGACGTCGTCTCCGCGGCGGTGTACCGGCCCACCGCAGCTCGTCCCCTGGAGCTCGGTGCCGGGTTCGACGAGAGCACCGGCCGGCTCTCGCTGGTACGCGCGACGACGTCGCCCGCCGTGCTGATCGAGCTGTCCCGGCCGGTAGCGGGGCGGGTGCAGGTGCTGCGGAAGGTCCGGGCGACGTCGGTGCTCGTGGGCGTCGCCGCGCCGGACGAGCTGCTCCGGACGCTGACGCCCACGCCCCGCTGACGCAGATGTCAGACCCACAGGCCACCCGGGTGACCTGTGGGTCTGACACTCGGGCGAGTGCGGCGTCAGAGGTGGGTGCGGCGTCAGAGGCGCGTGATCCGGATCGCGTCGGCCACGACGTACGCCGTCCCCTGCGTCCAGCGGCTGACCGCCACGACGGTGCGGGTACCCGCCGTCATCGCGTAGGTGCCGAGCGAGAGCCAGGCCCCGCCGCCGGTGGACTGGTCCACGCGGATGGTCGACGAGCCGGTGCCGGTGTAGACGATGAACGGCGTGGACGTGTTGTAGCCGGCGATCCCCGGGAACCACGCCTCCACCCGGTACGAGCCGCTGGACGGGATGGTGGCCGAGTACGTCGCCAGGTCGCTGACCTCGGCGGGCGTCGCGTACCGGTAGTCGGCGCCGTACCGCTCGCCCGAGAAGGACGACGTCAGCCAGGACGAGCCCGCGGAGAAGCCCGCCGACGTGTTGTCCACGATGACCGACCAGCTCGTGCCCGACAGGGCCGCGGCCACCTCGGACCGGAGCTGCGGCAGCATCGAGTAGAGGACGTCGCCCGGGCAGGCCGTCGCCGTGTAGTCCCGGTGCCCGTAGATCTGGGTCGGCGCGATGCCGTACTGGTCGCAGATGTACGCGCACAGCTCGACCAGCCGGCTCCAGAGCTGCGCGGGCGGCGTGGCGCTCGTGTAGGTGCCCTGGTTCTCGATGCCGATGGCCTGGCTGTTCTGGCCGGGTGCGTGCGCGCCCACGACCGTGCCGCTGCCGTTCTGCAGCCGCGACAGCGAGCCGTGCCGGCCCTCCATGACGTACCCGCCGCGGCTCACCGTGAGGTGCTGCCCGGTGTCCACCCAGCCGTTGGCGAAGTGCCACTGCTGGATGTCGCGCGCGATCTGGTACCCGGCGGCCTGCGAGTAGTCGGTGACGTTGGCCGACGCCGTGTGGTGGATCAGGATCTTGTTCGGGTTGGTGGCGACCGTGTCGATGGTGCCGCGGGCCGCCGCGGCGCCCCAGGTGGCGCAGCTCGCGATGGTCGGCGCGGCTACCTCGACCCCGGCCGCGGCGCCGGGCGGCGCGTCGGCGGGCGCCTCGGGGTCGGGCGCCAGGGAGGGCGGGGCATCGGCTGCCCTGCCGGGCGCCGCGGGGGCCGCTCCAGCAGGAGCGGCGGGTGCGGCGACGGCGGGTGCGGTGGCTATCGTCGCGCCCGCGGCACCGATGCCGAGGACGACGGCGCCGCGGAGCAGGTCACGCCGGTCGAGAGAGGAGTGGTCGTGGTCGGTGGAGCTGTGGTCGTGTTCGTGCACGGTGGGGCCTCCACGGGTCAATCGCGCTGGTACGAGCCGATTTCATCCGTAGTATCGGCCGACCTGCGACCCGCCGGGTACATCACATCCAGGCCATATCCCGCGTACGATGCCGGCGCCGCCACGGAGGCCGGACGCCCAGGCCACCGGGGTGACCTGGGCGTCCGGCATTGCGGTGCGAGCGGACTACTGCTCGATGCTCTGGCGGCTCTCGGACGAACCGCGCCCGATCGAGGTCGAGCCGGCCGTGTGCGCCACCTCGACCTTGCGGGGCTTCGCCTCCTCGCTGACCGGGATCGTCAGCGAGAGCACGCCGTCGGCGTACGAGGCCGAGATCCGGTCGAGGGCGAGGCCCCGGCCGACCGTGAGCTGTCGGGCGAACGTTCCCGTGGGCCGCTCGCGGACCAGCCACTGCGCGCCGTCGTCCGAACGCTGCGTGCGCTCGGCCCGGACGGTGAGCGTCCGGTCCTCGACCGAGACGTCGATGGTGCCGGGGTCGACACCGGGCAGGTCCATCGAGAGGACGTAGTGGTCACCGGTGCGGAACAGGTCCATCGGCATCGCGCCGGACTGCCGTGTGTTGCCGGCGAACGTGCTGAACATCCGGTCCATCTCCTGGAACGGGTCCCAGTAGGTAGCCATCGCGCATCACCTCCTATGACGATGCGGCCCTGGCCCCTCCAGGGCCGCAGCGATCGGCGACGGCCTCGGCCGCCGCCCGGCTACGCTCCAATTCTGGCACTCGACACCCGAGAGTGCCAACCCCGTGCCGGCGATCCGTCAGGCCGCCGCTCGGCCCGTCAGGCCCACGCGGTCCAGGAGGTCGAGGGCGGGGCGGTGCTTGTTGAACGTGTACACGTGCAGGCCGGGCGTGCCGGCGTCGAGCACCTCGCGCGCGAGCGCCGCGGAGTACTCGATGCCGTGCGCGTGCTGGGCCTCGGGGTCGACGGCGCCGTCGGGCGCGGTGAGCCGGTCGAGGTCGCGCAGGAGCTCCGCAGGAGCCGCCACCCCGGTGAGCTCCTGGACCCGGCGCAGGCGGCGGGCCTCGGTGGTGGGCAGGATCCCGGCGAGGATCGGGATGGTGACGCCCTCCGCCCGGGCCGCCTCGACGAACCCGGTGTACGAGTCCGCGCGGTAGAAGAACTGGGTGATCGCGAAGCTCGCGCCCGCCTCCTGCTTCTCCAGCAGCCGCCGCACCTCCTGCTCGCGCGTGGTGCCGGCCCCGGGGTTGCCGTCGGGGAACGTGGCGACGGCGATGGCCAGCGGGCGGGCGGCCGAGCGCAGCGCCGTGCTGACGTCGGCGGCGCACCGCCGCTCGTCCACCTGCCGCAGGAGCCGCACCAGGTCCACGCTGGAGCGCACGCCGTCGGCCGGCGGGCGCCAGTCCGGCTCGTCGCGCGGCGGGTCGCCGCGCAGGGCGAGGAAGGACCGCACCCCGGCCTCGAGGAACTCCTCGATCACCGCGGACACGTCCTCCTGGGACGCGCCCACGCAGGTCAGGTGGGCCACCGGGAGCACGGGCGTGCCGCGCAGCAGCGTGGCGAGCACCTCGCGCGCGGTGGCGCGGTCGCCGCCGGCCGCCCCGTAGGTCACGGAGACGAAGTCCGGGCGGGCCGCCACGAGCCGCTGCGCCGTCTCCCAGAAGTTGGGTGCGGCGTTCGGCCGACGCGGGGGCATCAGCTCGAACGACACCGTGGGGCGGTGGGGGTGCGGCTCGGCGACCATGGCTGCTCCATCGAACCTGGCGTGAGCACCTTGCGTCCCTCGCACCGCGGCGACGCGGCAGGAGATCGGCAGGTTGCTGCGGTGTCAGGGAGCCAGGACTCTCGACCGCTCTGGATGGGGTTCGCCACCATGCTAAGCGACCGTCCAGCACTGGGACAGAATTCGTCCGTAAGTCGAGACGGCCCGGTCCACGGTGTGTGGACCGGGCCCGCCCGCTACTTCACCGACCCGGCCACCAGGCCGCCCACCAGGCGCTTCTCGATGATCATGAACAGGATCACCACGGGCACGATCGCCACGACGGACACCCCGAACACGTAGTGCCACGACGTCTCGTACTGGCCCACGAACTTGGTGAGCGCCACGGACAGCGGCTGGTTGCCCGCCGTGGTGAGCAGCACCAGCGAGGCCGCGAACTCGTTCCAGGAGGCGACGAACGTGAACACGACCGCCGTCACGATGCCCGGCCAGACGAGCGGCAGGTTGATCTTGGTCAGGACGGCGAACGTGCCGGCGCCGTCGAGCTGCGCCGCCTCGTCGACCTCCTTCGGGATGCCCGCGAAGAAGCTGTGCATGATCCAGACCGCGAAGGACAGGTTGAACGCGGCGTTGACCAGGATCATCGCGACCCATGTGTCGAGGATCCCGATGGCGATGAACTGCCGGAACAGACCCGACGTCAGCACGGCGGGCTGCACCATCTGGGTCACGATCACGAGGAACAGGAAGAAGAGCCGGCCCTGGAACCGGAACCGCGCCGTGTAGTAGGCGGCGGGCAGCGCCACGGCCAGCACGAGCAGCGTGGCGCACAGCGAGATCACCAGGGTGGAGATCAGGTTCTGCGCCAGCGGCGTCTCGGGCGTGGACCACATCGTGACGTAGTTGTCCCAGTGCCACTCCGTGGGGAAGTAGGTGGGGTCGACCGACCTGATCTCCGCCTTGGTCTTGACGGAGCCGAAGAACATGATCAGGTACGGCAGCAGGAAGACCACCAGCACCACGAGCCCGGCCAGCAGCCGGAGCAGCAGCGACCCGAGCGGCACCTGGTCGGTCGTGTACTTCCGCACCCTCCTCCGGTTGTCGGACGGCGGCCGGGTCGCGCTGCGCGAGGTGGTCCCCGGGTCGGTGATCGCGGTCATCAGACCTCCTCCAGGGGGCGGACGACCCGCACGTAGACGGCGACGATGGCGATGACCACCAGGAACGCGATGACGGACAGTGCGCTGGCCAGGTCGATCTGCCGCTGGTTCTGCATGTACTTGAAGATCATCGTCATGACGGTGTCGGCGTCGTACCCGGGGATGGACCCCGTCATGACGCGCAGGATCGGCAGCGAGTTGAACACGTTGATGATGTTGATCAGCACCGCCACCGAGATGGCACCCCGCAGCTGCGGCAGCACCACGCTGAAGTAGGTGCGCACCCCGCTGGCCCCGTCGATGCGCGCGGCCTCCACGGTCTCGCCGGGCACCGTCTGGAGCCCGGCGAGCACCGTGTAGGTGGTGAACGGCAGCGACACGAACACGGCGACCGCCATGGCCCACGCGAACGCGGTGCCGGGGTGCCGGGTCCAGCCGTAGCCCTCCGGCGTGCTGATCAGGCCGACGTCCACCAGGAACGAGTTGATGATGCCGAAGTACGGCTCCAGGCCGTAGTGGACCACCAGCGTCGTCATGACGACGCTGGAGGCCCACGGCACGATGACGGCCATCCGGACCAGGCGGCGCCCGGGGAACGCCTTGTTCAGCAGCGCCGCGAGCGCCAGCGACCCGATCAGGGTGCAGCCGACGACGACGACCACCCACACGACCGTGCGCCCGAGGATCGGCCAGAAGTACTGGAAGCCGATGACCGTCGCGAAGTTCGCGAGGCCCACTCCCCCGTCGTCCACGCCGCTCTGGCTGATGTCGCGTGTCGAGTTCCAGAACATCAGGCCGACCGGGAACAGGACCACGGCCGCAATGAGTGCGACCGCGGGCCCGATCCACGGCAGGGCCTTCAACAGGTCCTTCACCAAGTTCCCCGTGCTTTCGGTTCAGCGTTGCGTGTGGTCAGCCGTGCCGGGCACGGCGGTCGGTGCGGGGCGTCAGCCCGCGTCGACCTGTTCCTGGATCTCGGTCAGGACGTCCTGCGCCGACTTCTTCCCGTCGAGCTGACCGAAGAGCGCCTTGAACGCCGAGTCGGCCGCGGCCCAGTCCGGGTTGGTGCTCGGGTAGAACTGCGCGTCGGGCAGCACCTCGAGGAACGGCGCGAGCGCCTCCTCGCCGGCGAGCTGCTCCGAGCCCGAGAGGGTCGTGGGCAGGAAGCCCTCGGCCTGGACCCAGGGCACGTAGACGTCGGCGGAGTAGAAGTAGTCGAAGAAGGCGGTGATGGCCTCCTGCTTGTCGCCGTCGTTCTGGAACGCCATGAGGTGGTCGGCCACGCCCAGCGTGAACGGCGAGCCGTCCTCGGTGGGGATCGGGTGGATCGAGTACTCCAGGTCGGGGTTGTCCGACTCGATCTGCCCGACGCTCGGCGGCAGGCCGACCTGCATGCCGACCTTGCCCTGGACGAAGATGTCGAACAGCGGGCTGCGGTCCGTCGCGCCGGCGTCGGCCTGCGTGGCGCCCTCGTCGATCATCTTCTTGACGAACTCGGCACCCGGGAGGTTCTCGGGGGTGTCGATCGTGATGGCCTCGGCGTCGCCGAAGGTGCCGCCGCCGCCCCACAGCCACACCGCTGCCTCGGCCTGCGCCTCCTCCGAACCGAGCGGCATGCCGTAGCCGGCCACGCCGCCACCCAGCTCCGAGACCTTCTTGGCGGACTCGAGCAGCTCGTCCCAGGTGGTGGGCACCTCGGCGCCCGCCTCCTCCAGGAGCGCGTCGTTGACGAACAGCGCACGGGCCGACGCGATGAACGGCAGGCCGTAGGTGGTGCCGCCCACCTGGGCGTTCTCCAGGAACGTGGGCTGGAAGTCGGCGTAGGTCTCCTCGGAGGTGACCTCCTCGACCGGGTACAGCAGCTCGTCCTCGGCGAAGCCGGCGAAGGGGCCGCCGTTGTAGATGTCGGGTGCGTCGCCGCCCTGGATCTTGGTGGCGATGACGGACTCGAGGTTGTCCCAGGACTCGACCTGGAGGTTGACGTCGATGTCGGGGTTCTCCTCCTCGAACCCGGCGATCACGTCGTCCCAGTTTCCCTGGGTGGCGTCGGAGTAGCTGGGGACGAGCAGGTCGAGAGTGGTCCCGTCGCCGGTCGCCTCCCCGCTGGACCCGCCGAACCCGCAGGCCGTCAGTCCGGTTGTCGCGGCAAGCGTGATCGCCATGATCCCGCCGAGCCTCTTGTACTGCGCCATTGCCGTCCCTCTCCTTCGTGGTGGTGCAGGTCACGTTTTCACTCGGGTCGGAATCTGTCAATGGTTCTAACAAACCTGTGACACACGGGTGACACAGCGTTTCCAGACCTGCCCCTGGGGCAACCAAGAGGCAGCGAGAAGGGCCGCAGCCGGCGGCTGCGGCCCTTCTCCTGGCGGGTCTCCGGGCCGACGGCGAGGTGCGCCGACCCCTGTGGTCAGCAACCGCAGAGCTCGGGGATCCAGCCGGTGCCCGAGGCGAAGCGGGAGGTCCCCGGGTAGGTGACCTTCCAGTACCCGTCGCGAGCGTTGACGACCGTCGAGATCCGGCCGTCGGACCCGATCTTCAGGTCCCGCACGAAGACGGCTCTCTTCTCGCCCCACGGGCCGTCGGGGTCGTACGAGAGGATCGCGGCGCCCGAGCGGAGCCGCAGCCACGAGACGGAGCCGTCGTCGGCGACCCGCAGCACCTTCGCGGTCGCGTTGATCCGCACGGGACGACCGTCGGTCGCATCCGACGAGATGCCCGCGTGGACCGTGGTGGCCCGGCGGAACTGCACCCGCTGCGCCTCGTTCACGTCGATCTGGTGCCGCACCCGGGTCCCGTCCGCCTTGCGGATCACGGTGAACACCTCGACACCCACCCGGTAGGTCCCGGGGTCGATGGTCCCGGTGAAGTTGATGGCTCCCCGCTTGACCATGGCGGTGCTGCTGGTGCGCTTCAGGACGATCGTGCGCTTGCGCACCGGCTCACGGTCGATCTTCTGGAGCGTGACCTCGACCTCCGCGCCCAGCATGGTGCCGCCGGAGGCCTTCAGGGCGACGGTGTACCCGAACCTGGCGGGGCGGAGCTCCTGCTCGTCCACGTCGGCCCAGATCGTGGAGCCCGAGGCGTACATCGACGTGGTGACCGTGGTGCCCTGGCGCGTGTGGACATCGACGACCGGCAGCGCCGCCGCCTGTGCCGCCGGGGCGACGACGAGGCCCCCGGCGAGCAGGGCCGTGGCGGAGGCCAGTGCCACCAGGCCACGGCGGAAGAGAGAGGTACGAGACGTGCTGTGCAGAGACATCGTGGTGTTCCCGTCCTTCGGAGGATGCCCGTCCCGAGCACGTCGCTCGCCGTCGGGCTTGTACACACCAGTACGGACGGGTGCCGGGAATCGTTGTGGGTGAAGACGGCGGAGGGCCGCGGCCCGCGGCCGCGACCCTCGCCCTGCCCTGCCCTTTGGCCGACGACGGGACCCACCGCCGGCCTCGTACGGTCAGCAGCCGCAGCCCACGTCGCCCTGCCCGATCCACGCCACGGAGGCGGCGCGGCTCGAGGTCCCCTGGTAGGTGACCTTCCACCAGCCCTTGCGGGACTCGACGACCGTCGAGATCCGGCCGTCGGTCCCGATCTTCAGGTCCCGCACGAAGACGGGCTTCCTCGGCTCGTTCGGGCCGTCCGCGTCGAAGGAGAGGACCGCGGTACCCCAGCGGTTCGGGCCCCACGAGAGAGTCCCGCGGTCGATGACCAGGATCTTCGTGGTGGCGTTGATCCGCGCGGGACGGCCGTCCGTCGCCTGCGTGCTGATGCTCCCGTCGGTCCGCGTGTCACGGCGGAGCTGCACCGTCTTGCCGTTGCTCACGTCGACGAGGTGCCGGACCCGGGTGCCGTCGGGCTTGCGCACCACCGTGAACACCTCGACGCCCACGCGGTACGTCCCAGGCTGGATGACCGCTCCGTTGAAGTCGAGGGTCCCCCTGCTCAGGAAGCCGGTGGTGCTGCGCTTCATCTCGATGGTGCGCTTGCGCACCTGCCGGCTGTTGATCTTCTGGACCGTGACCTCGACCTCCGCGCCCAGCATGGTCCCGCCGGACGCCGCGAGGGCGACCGTGTAGCCCACCTCGGCGGGGTAGAGCTTCTGCCGCTCCACGTCGCCGGTGATCGTCGAGCCCGAGGCGTACATCGACGTGGTGACCGTGGTGCCCTGGGACCGGTGGACATCGACCACCGGCAGCGACGACGACTGCGCCGTCGGGGCCACGACGAGGCCCGAGGCGAGAAGAGCCGCGGAGGTGGCCAGCGCCACCAGCCCCCGGCGGAGCAGAGGGGTACGGGACGTGCTGAGCAGAGACATCGCGAGTTCCTGTCTGTCGACGGTGCCTGTCCCGCCGCGCACACCGCTCGGCGCCAGGCTCCACCACCGTCCACGGACGGGAGCACCAGAACGTTGTGGGTGAAGAGAGCACGAGAGCGCCCGCCCGGTCGGGACCGGACGGGCGCTCTTCGGCTCGCGCTGCCTACCGCGCGGTGCTCATCGTTCCGTGGCGCCGATCATCGGCAGGCCGAACGACAGCCCGACGGCGAGGATGCCGCCCACGAACACGTACGGCGACGATGCCGCGTCGCCGATCGAGCCGACGGCCATCAGCGCGAACCCGCCCAGGAACAGGGCGAAGCACACGATGAAGCGAACCACCAGCGCCGCCGTGGGCTCCTGCTTCTGCCTGCGTGCCACCTCGAAGTTGCTCATGAGCCAAATCTACCGGCTCACGATGACCGGCAGCTCGTCCTGCACCCCGTTGACCGTGACGGTCACCGTGGCCCGGCCGGCGCGCAGAGCCGACAGCTCGTGCGTCGCGGGGTCGAGCGCGAGCACCGCGTGGCGGGAGCAGTCCCCCAGGGCGGCGCGGCCCCGCTCGTGCGTCACGCACACGCCCGGGCCGCCCCAGCGCGACGAGACGGGCCAGGCCACCGGCACCTCCCGGGTCCCGTCCTGCACGACGACGGCGCTCACCACCGCGGTGCCGCCCACCTCGAGCGACTCCGGCCCGGAGACCGTCACCTGCTCGGCACGGGTGTTGATCTCCCAGGCCAGCCAGGGGTCGGCGGACCGGCCGACGGCCGACGGTCCCGACACGCGGCCCGACGCCGGGTGGACGCCCAGCATCGACCAGCCCGTGAAGCCGCCGTCGGCCGGGGTGCTCGCCGGGCCCTTCCCGGAGTTGCCGTTGACCAGGTACGGCACGCCGTCCTGCGTGCTCGCGTGGAAGACGCCCACGTGGGAGCCCACCGAGGCGATCGACTTGCCGGACGACTCCTCGAACTCCTCGAACCACCCGCGCAGCGTGTCGGCCTCCAGCCGGTCGGTGAGCTGGCTGGCCTTGGTCGGGAGCGGGTCGTCGAGGGGGTGGTGGGCGAACACCAGCACACCGGTGACGGCGCGGTCGGTCGCGGCGTCGTCGAGCGCCTCACGGAGCATCCGGACCTGCGCGAAGTCCGTGCCCAGGCGGCCCGAGGACGAGTCGAGCATGACGAGCCGCGTCGTACCACCCGCCCGACCCGGGGTCGGGACGTCCAGCACGCGGGTCCGCTCGCCGAACTCCTCCTCGAAGTTGGCGATCGAGCCGCCCATCACCTCGTGGTTGCCGGGCAGGTAGTACCAGGGGAAGTCCGCGCCGGAGAGCTCCTCGGTGAGGACGCGGCGGGCGAGGTCGAAGTCCTCGGGGGCGGCCTCGTCCACCAGGTCGCCGTTGATGACCAGCAGGTCCGGGTCGTCGGCGACGATCTCGCGGAGCGCGTCGCGGGCACCGGCCACGGCGCCCGACTCGGGGTCGCGCGCCACGAACTGGGCGTCGGACAGGATGGCCACCCGCAGGGGCGCGTCGTCCGTGGCGCCGTCGGCCGCCACGACCGGGTCCTCGACGCGGGGCGTCCCGGGGGCGTCCACCGCGGGCGGCACCTGCGCGGCGATCGCCGACAGGGTCAGCGCGCCCGTGTACTGCTCGCCCGCCGTCGTCTCCAGCGCGCGCACGCGCTGCAGCCTGAGCGGGAACGCGACGCCGTCGGGCACCGGGAAGGTGACCTGCCGCCAGCCGGTCCAGGTGACCTCGGGGCCGTCGAGCTGCGTGACCACGCCGTCGCCCTGCCGCACCTGGAGCCGCAGCCAGGCGCCGTGGCCGTCGCCGTCCACCCACATCGTCACCGCGCGGGGCGCGCCGGGCAGCTCGCGCCCGCCCGCCGCGGCCTCCGGCAGCACCGCGTACTGGCCGCGCGTGGCCGTGGACCGTGTGAAGTCGTACGTCATGCGCAGGCCCGCCGCGCCGTCGTGTCCCGCCGCCGGAGCGAGCGAACCGCCCGGCGCCCGGTCGTTCGCCGAGGTCCAGGAGGCGGCGTCCGCGAAGTCGGCGACGACGTCCTCCTCCAGGCTGACCGTCACGGCCACCTCGGTGGTCAGGTCCGTCCCGGCCGGGCCGGGCACGGTCAGCTCGAAGGTCGTGCCGCCCACCGCCGCGAGCGCGCGGACCTCGAAGGACCCGTCGGCCTGGGGGACGAGCTCGGCGACCGGCTCACGGGTCGCACGCACCCCCGCGATCCGGGGCTCGCCCGGCTCGACCGCCGTCACCGTGACGTCCCGTGCCTCGATCGGTGCCGAGAACCCCCGCGCGTCGTAACCGGTCAGCACGAGCGACGCGGTCGCGTCGGCGTCCTCCAGCCCGACGACCGGCGTGTCCACACCGGTCCGGACCAGGCTGCCCAGCACCTCCACCTCGGTGGTCCCGGAGGCAAGACCCCAGCGGCTCAGGGACGCCGCGGTGACGACGGTGCTGCCGGTCCGGCGGCCGGTCACCACGCCGTCGCGCACGGAGGCGACCCGCCCGTCGCGGGCGCGCCACGAGGAGGGCTCGGCCGCGACCGGGCCCATGGCGTCGTCGTACCCCTTGCCGGTCAGGGTGCGGTGCAGACCGGGGAAGACGCGGTCGGCGTCGTCCGCCGGGACCGTGGTGCGCACGTCGTAGGCCGCGACGCGGCCCGACCCCGCGGGGACGTACAGGCCGAGGCCGTTCGCGTCGGACCGCTCGTAACCGTCGGAGGGGCTGTTCAGGATCGTGTTGGCGCTGTCGCCGGGCAGCCGGGCGACCATCTCGGAGGAGCCACCGCCGTCGAGGTTGATCGCGTCGTCGGCACCGAGCTGGGCCATGAGCTCGCCCAGCTCGTAGAGGTTCATCCCGATGCTGTGGGTCTGGCGGCCGTCGATCACCACGAAGTACGCGCGGGTGCCGGACGCGTCGAAGCCGACCGCGGTCCGCGGGTGCCGCAGCTCCACGTGGTCGCCGGTCGCGGAGGTGACCTCGCCGTCCTCCAGCAGCGGGTCCTCCGGGCCGCCGCCGATCGCGACGGCGACGTCGCCCGCGTCGGCGCGGACGCCGTACGCCAGGTCGACGTGGTCGCCCGGCCGCAGGGCGGCCAGCGCGTCGGCCGCGGCTCCGGGCCGGGCCACGACGGCGCGCGTCCCGTCCGGGAGCTGCCCGTCCCCGGGCTGCCCGACGGCGGTCACGGTGCCGTCCGCGGAGACCGTCACCTCGACACCCTGCTCGCCGGCCGCCAGGGGACGGGTGCGCGTGAAGGCGCCCCACCCGGCGTCGAACACGGCCACCCCGGCCTGGGGCAGGGCCGTGACGTTCAGGCCGCTGACCGGGACCTCGGTACGGGCGCCGACGTCGGCGTCCGACGCCGAGGCCCAGCTCACCGAACCCTCGAGGAAGATCTGCGCCAGCCGCCCCACGCCGTCCGACCCGAACGCGACCGAGCGCTCCCGGCCCGGCGACGCGGACTTGACCAGCGTGCCGTCGTCGATGCTCGCGCCGAGAGCGGCACCCGAGTTGTTGATGTCGAAGTAGTCGCCGTTGATCGCCGCGATCGCGCCGCGGGAGGAGGCCATCTCGGAGACCGGGGCGGTGTCGGCGACGTGCTCCGGGCCCACGTAGCCGACCCGCACCGTGCCCCGGGGTACCTGCCCGTCCGCGCCCGCCGCGCCGAGGTCCGCGACGAGCATCTCGCCGCTGAGCCAGCCGTCCTCGCCCAGCCGCGCGAACCGCGTGAGCTCCAGGCCGGGCGCGATCCGCCGCTCCTCGCGGCGGGTGACGATGGCGTCGCCGTCGTCGTCGAGCCGGAGCGGGGTGACTTCTCCGGAAGTCTCCGCGGATCTTCCGGAGGGCAGCGGAGCCCTCGCGAACGGCGTCGGAGCGGTCAGCGCCGTCGCGGCGCGCGGTACGTCCTCCGGTGCGGGGAGCGGCGCCGCGAACGCGCCGTTCGCGGGAGCCACGAGAAATGCGGCGGCAACTGTGCAGGTCAGCGCTTTGGTGAGTATTCCTCGCGGCTTTTCCGGCCGTGCGCCGGACAGGACTCGTCGCATGCTCGTTCCTTCTGAGGAGTCGGGGGGAGCGTTCTGCGGCAGGGTTGCGCGGCGAGGTTATGGCCCGACGACCAAAGTGTGAATATCACCCGAATCGCAACGTTGTTCACTGAACGCGAAACATGGGCGAGTTCGGGTGACACTACGATGCGTTCGTGGCAAACACGTCCCCGGCCTTCGACCAACGTCCTGCCCGTGTGCGCACGGACTGGGGCATCTCCGGTGCGCTCGCCCTCACCGCCACCGATGCGCGCTCGTCGCTCGTGGTCGTGGTGGACGTGCTCTCCTTCTCGACCACGGTCACCGTCGCCTGCGAGCAGGGCGCCGGCGTGTACCCGTTCCCGTACCACGATCCCGCCGGGGCGGCCCGGCTCGCGCGCACGATGCGCGCGGCCCTCGCCGGCCCGCGGTGGGAGGACGGCATCAGCATCTCGCCCGCGTCACTGCAGGACCTCGACGCCGAGCGCCTCGTGATCCCGTCGCCCAGCGCCGCGCAGATCTGCCACACCATCGCTAACCGCGGCGCCCTGATCGTCGCCGGCAGCCTGCGCAACGCGAAGGCCGTGGCCGGCCTCGCCGCCGCGCACCTGGACGCGTCCGAGCGGCACGACGTCGTGCTGGTCCCCGTGGGCGAACGCTGGCCCGACGACACGCTGCGCCCCGCCCTCGAGGACTACCTGGCCGTCGGCTCCATCGCCGCGCGCCTCACCGCGATGCTGCCTGACGTGAGCATCTCCCCCGAGACCGAGGCCACGGTCACGCTGTGGAAGGGCACCCGGGACATCGTCGACTCCGTGGGCGGCACGGCGAGCGGCCGCGAGCTCCTCGACTCCGGGTTCGCCGACGACGTCACGATCGCCACCGAGGTCGACGCCACCGACGTGGTGCCGGTGCTGATGGACGGCGCGTTCGTACCGCTGGGGCACCGCGTCGCCGCGGCCCGGGGGCGCCGGAACGTCGGCGCGAGCGTCCGCTAGCCCCTCGTGAGCCGGCCCGCGAGGGCCGTCACGATCTGGATGTCGCCGTCGAGCCAGGGCACGTCGTCCAGCTCGGCCGCGGTGAGCCAGCGCAGCTCGTCGTGGTCTTCCAGAGGCTCGGGCGTGCCGTGCGCCAGCAGCGCGAGCCACACCCGCATCCGGTGCCGTTCGGTGATGGGCCACGCGCCGTCGTCGGGGCCGGGTACCTCGGCGCCCACGTCGACCCGCACCCCGAGCTCCTCGGCGAGCTCACGGCGCAGCGCGTCGACGTGCGCCTCACCGGGTTCGACCTTGCCGCCGGGGAGCTCCCAGCGGCCGGCGAGCGCCGCCGGCGCCGAGCGACGCGCGGCGAGCAGCCGGGTGGGCCGGTCCAGGTCGTCCACGATCGCGGCGGCGACCACGTCGATAAGGGTCTGCTGCATGCCGAGCAGTCTTCCACCCGGACCGTCCGGCCGGACCGGCGAGCCACCACGTCCGGACACAGCACGACGACGGCGCCTCTGGGGAATGGCGCCGTCGTCGGGGAACTGCTGCGTGTCAGGCGACGATGTCGAACTCGTTCGCCTTGGCGATCGCCTCCGCGCGTGAGGACACGCCGAGCTTGCGGTACACACTGCGTACCTGCGTCTTCACCGTGTTGCGGGTGACGTAGAGCCGTCGAGCGATCTGCTCGAGTGTGGCGTCCTCGGTGAGGTTCGCCAGGATCACCCGCTCACGACGAGTGAGGCTGGGGAGACGGTGGTCAAGGGTCATCGCGGTCATGGTCGTTTTCCTCCACACAGCGGCCGGTTCTGGGGTTCCGGCCTACGGTTGCTGCTATGAGAAGGACTTGGCCGCCGTAACTTCATGACGCGGTTCTGAAAGAACTTCTTGACTGTTACCTTTCCGAGATCAAAATCGCCCCCCGAGGGCACGAAAGTGCACCTAAGGGGGCGATTTCGCCCGCTCGGTCCTGCTGACCCCGGGACCGGGTCAGCTCCCGGTGTGCTCCGCGTACTGGGCGGCGGTGAGAAGCTCACCCGTGCCGGACACCTCGACCTTGAAGAGCCAGCCCTTGCCGTACGGGTCCTGGTTGACGATCTCCGGGTTGTCCACGGCCTCGGCGTTCACCTCGGTGACGGTGCCGCTCACCGGGGAGTAGAGCTCGGACACCGACTTGGTGGACTCGATCTCGCCCACCACGGAGCCCGCCTCGATGGTGGCACCCACCTCGGGCAGCTCGAGGTAGACCACGTCGCCGAGCGCCTCGGCGGCGACGTCGGTCACGCCGATGACGGCGGGGGTGGACCCGTCCAGCCACTCGTGCTCGGTGGTGTACTTCAGGTTCTCGGGGAAGTCAGCCATGACAGCTCCTTGCGTGTAGGTCAGTTCTGAGGACGACGGTAGAACGGCATGGGCACCACCACGAACGGTTCGGCCCGCCCGCGCACGTCGACGGCGAGCTCGGTGCCCTCGGCCGACACCTCGGGCGTCACGTAGGCCATCGCGATCGGGTAGCCGAGCGTGGGCGACGGCGCGCCGGACGTCACGCGCCCGACGACGGCCCCCACCTCGGTGCCGACGCCGCGCTGCACCACGTCGTAGTCCGCCCGCGCGGGGCGACGGCCCTCGCCCCGCAGCCCGACGAGCACCCGCGCGGGCGCCGACTCCTTGCGCGCGGCCAGGGCGTCCCGGCCGACGAACGGGACCGGCGTGCCGTCGTCCGACACCTTGTCGAGGCGCACCACGCGACCCATCCCCGCCTCGAAGGGCGTGGTCGTGGTGTCGAGCTCGTGGCCGTAGAGCGGCATGCCCGCCTCGAGCCGCAGCGAGTCGCGGGCCGAGAGGCCGGCCGGGACCAGCCCGAGGGGCTCGCCCGCCGCGAGCAGGGCGCGCCAGAGCGCCACGGCCCGGTCTGCGGGGACCCAGAGCTCGAACCCGTCCTCGCCGGTGTAGCCGGTGCGACCCACGAGCAGCGGCTCGCCCTGGAACCGCATGCCCATGCAGGCGTAGTACTTGAGGTCGGCGAACGCGGTGCCGCCCGAGATCTCGGCGTCCTCCACGAGGCCCTCGGTGGCGAGCATGATCTCGACGGCCCGCGGACCCTGCACCGCGATCAGCGCCTGACCCGGCTGGACGTCCTTGAGCACCACGTCGAACCCGGCGGTGCGCTCCTGCAGCTTGCCCAGCACGAGCTCGGCGTTGGCCGCGTTCGCGATGACGGAGTACTCGCCGGGGGCGTGGTGGTAGACGATCAGGTCGTCCAGCACGCTGCCGTCCTCGGCGCAGATCATCGAGTAGCGCGCGCCCATCTCGCGGACCTTCGAGATGTAGCCGACGAGGGCGTGGTCGAGGAACGCCGCGGCGTCGGGCCCCGTCACGTTGATGTTGCCCATGTGCGACAGGTCGAACAGGCCGGCGGCCTCGCGCACGGCCCGGTGCTCGGCCAGGTCGGACGTGTAGCGCAGCGGCATCAGCCAGCCGCCGAACGGCGTCATCGAGGCGCCGAGCGCCACGTGCTCGTCGTACAGCGGGGTCTTGCGGTCCTCACCCATGGATCAATCCTCTCGTCGGCCCGTTGTCAGACGTACAGGTCACCCGGGTGACCCGTACGTCTGACACGTGCGGCTCCGTCTGACAGCTCACTCGGCGAAGGCCTCGACCGGCGGGCACGCGCACACCAGGTTGCGGTCGCCCTTGGCGCCGTCGATGCGGCGCACCGGCGGCCAGTACTTCGCGGCCCGCAGGCTCGCCACGGGGAACGCGGCCAGCTCGCGCGAGTACGGCTTGGTCCACTCGTCCGTCATGACCGACGCCGCGGTGTGCGGCGCACCGCGCAGCGGCGAGTCCTCGGCGGTCCAGCGGCCGGCCGCGACGGCGTCGATCTCGCCGCGGATGGCGATCATCGCGTCGACGAACCGGTCGAGCTCGGCGAGGTCCTCCGACTCCGTGGGCTCCACCATGAGCGTGCCCGGCACCGGGAACGCGAGGGTGGGGGCGTGGAAGCCGTAGTCCATGAGGCGCTTGGAGACGTCCTCCGCGGTCACGCCGGTCTCGGCGGTGATCTTGCGCAGGTCGAGGATGCACTCGTGCGCCACGAGGCCGTTCGGGCCCGTGTAGAGCACGGGGAAGTGCGGGTCGAGCCGGCTCGCCACGTAGTTGGCGGTGAGGACGGCGGCCTTGGTCGCCTCGGTCAGCCCGTCCGGCCCCATGAGCGCCACGTAGGCGTACGAGATCGGCAGGATGCCGGCGGAGCCGTAGCGCGTCGAGGCCACGGGGATGCCCGCCGCCCCGGCCTCGCCGGCCCCGACGCCCGGCGTCGGGTCACCCGGGAGGAAGGGCACGAGGTGCTCGGCCACGGCGACCGGGCCCACGCCGGGGCCACCGCCGCCGTGCGGGATGCAGAACGTCTTGTGCAGGTTCAGGTGCGAGACGTCGCCGCCGAACTCGCCCGGCCGGGCCAGGCCGACCAGCGCGTTGAGGTTGGCGCCGTCGATGTACACCTGGCCGCCGGCCTCGTGCACCAGGTCGCAGACCTCGCGCACGTGCTCCTCGTACACGCCGTGCGTGGACGGGTAGGTGATCATGATGCCCGCCACCTGCGGGCCGTGCTGGTCGAGCTTGGCGCGCAGGTCGTCGAGCATGATCTCGCCGTCGTCCGCCGTGGACACCACCACGACGCGCAGGCCCGCGAGCGCCGCCGAGGCCGCGTTGGTGCCGTGCGCGGACGCCGGGATGAGCACGATGTCGCGGTGCTCCTCGCCGCGCGACGCGTGGTAGCCCTTGATCGCGAGCAGGCCGGCGAACTCGCCCTGGCTGCCGGCGTTGGGCTGCACGGAGACGGCGGCGTAGCCGGTGATCTCGGCGAGCTGGCTCTCCAGCGCGGTGACGAGCTCGGTGTAGCCCTGGGTCTGGTCGACCGGGGCGTACGGGTGGATGTCCGCGAAGCCGGGCCAGGAGATGGCCTCCATCTCGGCGGTGGCGTTGAGCTTCATGGTGCAGGAGCCCAGCGGGATCATGGTGCGGTCCAGGGCCAGGTCCTTGTCCGAGAGCTTGCGCAGGTAGCGGAGCATGCTGGTCTCGGAGCGGTGGCTGTGGAAGATGGGGTGCTGGAGGTACGTGGTCTCGCGCCGCAGTGCGGCGGGGAGGGTTGCGTCCGCGGAGAAGTCGGCGGACGCTCCCTGCACCGTGCCGGCTTCCGCGGTGGGGTTCGGCTCCAGACCCAGGGTGGTGAGGACGGAGGTGGTCACTGCCGCGACGTCCTGAGCTGTGGTGGTCTCGTCCGTGCTGATCTGGACGTGGTTCGCGTCCGGCACGAACAGGTTGTAGCCGGCGTCGGCCGCCGCTCGGGCGATCTCCTGCGCCCTGGCCGGGGTGTTCAGGCGGATGGTGTCGAAGAAGGTGTCGTGCTCGATCTCGACGCCCGCGGCGCTCAGGGTTGCCGCCAGGTCTGCCGCGTGGGTGTGGACGCGGGTGGCGATCGCCTTGAGGCCCTCCGGGCCGTGGTAGACCGCGTACATGCTGGCCACGATGGCCAGCAGGGCCTGAGCGGTGCAGATGTTGCTCGTGGCCTTCTCGCGGCGGATGTGCTGCTCGCGGGTGGCGAGCGCGAGGCGGTAGCCGGCGGCGCCGTCGACGTCGATGGAGACGCCGACCAGGCGGCCGGGGAGCTGGCGCTCCAGGCCCTTCTTGACCGCCATGTAGGCGGCGTGCGGGCCGCCGTAGAACAGCGGGACGCCGAAGCGCTGCGCGGAGCCCACCGAGATGTCGGCGCCGAGCTCGCCGGGGCTGGCCAGGAGCGTCAGGGCGAGCAGGTCCGTGGCGACGGTGACGAGCGCGCCGGCGGCCTTGGCCTCGGCGATCACGCCGCGGGCGTCGAGCACGCGGCCGGAGGCCCCGGCCTGCTGCACCACGAGGCCGACCAGCTGGCCGGCCGGCAGCTCGGCGGGGAGGCCCGCCTGCAGGCCGTTCGAGAGGTCCGCGACCACGACCGGGAGGCCGATCGCCTCGGCGCGGCCGCGGGCCACGGCGAGCGACTGCCCGAACAGGTCGGCGTCCAGGACGACGTAGCCCTCCTTGGCCCGCGAGGCGCGCCACATCAGGGCGACGGCCTCGGCCACGGCGCTGGCCTCGTCGAGCAGGGAGGCGTTCGCGATCTCGAGGCCCGTGAGGTCCTCGACCGCGGTCTGGAAGTTGAGGAGCGCCTCGAGCCGGCCCTGGCTGATCTCCGGCTGGTACGGCGTGTAGGCCGTGTACCAGGCAGGCGACTCGAGCACGTTGCGCCGGATGACGGCGGGCGTGTGCGTGCCGTAGAAGCCCTGCCCGATCATCTGGGTCTTGACCTGGTTCTTGCCCGCGAGCTCGCGGAGGTGGGCGAGCACCTCGGCCTCGGTGCGGGCGGCCGGCAGGTTCAGCGGCGCCTGGCTGCGGATCGCCTTGGGGACGGCCCGGTCGACGAGGGTGTCCATCGTGTCGATGCCGAGCTGGTCCAGCATGGTGCGGACCTCGCGGCCGCGGGGGCCGAGATGCCGGTCGGCAAAGACGTCGGGGTTGTGGGGCATGCTCACGGCGGGCTCCTGGCTGTCCGAGGGCGTGGGGACGACTGCGGTCCCTCCCCGCTCTGTCATCGGACCCTGCCCGCTGGCGGGCATACGTCGACCTGAGAGTTTTGCCGGTCCGTCATCCCTCCCGGACAGCGGGGAGGAGGGCGGGACGCGCCGGCTTGCACCGTCGGTGGAGCCGCCGCACCGGTTGCCCGGCGGCGGCTCGCTTTCCAGAGTTGCCTCGCCGCGGCGGTACGGGGGCCTGAGAGATTCCCGGGGAGGAAATTGCTCCTTCGGCGCCGGGTCGCGCGGCGTCTGGACGACGACGGCGCGGGGCCGGACTCTCCCGCCGCGGTTCTGGCGGCACGGTCCTGGTTCGAGCCGATCGAGGTCGAGCTGATCGAGCCAGGGCCGTTGAAGATGTTCAGTTATGCGGACATCGTAGCGGCGCGGGCACCGTCCCGGGGAATGCCGTCGGACGGCCCGGAGTCGCCCGACCCAGGGATCACCGCGTGCTGTGCACCACGACCCGCCTCACCATCGACAACCGCTCCAGCGTGCGGACCAGCGACAGCGCCAGGCGCGCGCCCGCGCGGAACCGGAGCTGCACGTGGTTCGCGCTGCCCGGGCCGGTCGACACGGCGTCGACCGTGACACCGCGGGTGGAGAACACGCTGGTCAGCGTGGCGACGACGCCGACCTCGTCGGCGCCCCGCACCTCGGCGTCGACCTCCCACGTCCGGATGTCGGCACCGGCCTCGGACGGCATCGCGGCAGCCATCCCCACCACCGGGTCGGCACCGGCGGGGGCGATGCCGAGGCCGTCGAGCATGGCGTCGATCATGCGTCCGGAGGCGGCCAGCGCCGCGGCCTCGTCGTCGGCCAGCGGGTCGAGGACCACGCGGCTCCAGCCCTCCGGACCCAGGATCACCGGGACGCCGAGCACACGGCCGGGGCTGGTCGACCCGTCGATCCGCACCTCGTTCTCGAGGGCGACCTGACCGGCGACCACGATCTCGCGGCCGTCCAGAAGCGTGGCGATCATGTCGACCGTCGCGGCGGCCGTGCCGGCCGGGGTCTTGGCGCCGCTCTGGTGGGTCATCACGGGCCGGGCGACGACGCGCACGTCCGGGGGCCAGGTGTCGACCAGCGCGAACGCCTCGGCGACGTCCCGAGCGGCCACCGCGTCGAGCTGCACCCTGGCCTCGGCCAGCTCGTCCGCGTACGTGTCGAGCGTGCGGCCGCGGCGCAGGTCCCCGACGGCAGCCTGTCGCTCGGCGACGTCGAGCCCGGCGATCCGCACGGTCGACCACAGCGGGACCGCCCGCTCCCCGTGCTGACCCGCGACGAACCCGGACACGCGCGCCCGGCGCACACCGAGCGACAGCGCGATCTCCCGCTGGAACCGCAGGGTGTCGAGCCAGGCGCCCATGCCGATCACCCGGTGCCTGCCGAGCGCGTCGGCGAACACCGCCACGCCGACCTCGACCGGGTTCGAGACGACGATCACGACCTCGCGGCCCGAACCGTGCTTGCGCAGCGCCGCTGCGTGCTGCTCGAAGACCTGCTTGTTCGCGGCGGCCAGCTTTCTGCGGTCGGTGTCGGAGCCGACCTCGGCGGCGGCGGTGAGGCCTGCCGCGACCACGACGATGTCCGCCACCACGTCGGTCGGCGCGAGCGCGACGTCGATCAGGGGCGCACGCTCGTCGAACGCGTCCATCAGGTCCGTCCGCAGCCCGTGGACCGCGCTGGCGCTGCGCCCGTCGGGCCGGCCCACGAGCTGGAGGCGTGAGGTCGGGGAGAGCACTCCGTGCGCGATGAGCTGGGTGCAGACCTGACGGCCCACGTCCCCCGTGGCCCCGAGTACGGCGACGTCCATGCGCAGGAGCCTACGTCGGCGGGAGCGCACGGAATCGCCGGGTGGGCGGGCACTACCCCAGGTCGATCTCCCGGGCCGCCACGACCATCTCGTCCACCACGGCCCGGACGATCGGGCCCGGCTCGTGCCGGTTCTGCCGGTGCCGTACCACGAGCCGCCGCGAGCCGAGCCCGGCGAGCGCCACCACGGCGACGCCGTCGGGCACCTCCTGCTGGAGGGCCAGGGCAGGCAGCATCGCGACGCCCTGACCGGCGGCGACGAGGGAGATCGCGGTGTCGAAGTCGTTGTAGGCGTGGCGGGTCTCGAACGTGGTGCCGAGCTGCGCGGCGAGCCGGCTCGCGGCGCGCTCGGCCGCCGAGCCGGCCTGCGGGCCCACCCACGTGAGCGTCGCGAGGTCGTCCAGCCGCTCGGGCTCGGGCAGGCTGGTGGGCACCACGATGCGCCACGGCTCGTCGAGCAGCGGCACGTCGTGCGCACCGCGCGGGGCGGGCGCGTCGACGGCCACGTCGCGCTCCAGCACCACCGCGTCCAGGTCGCCCGCGCGCAGCCGGCGCACGGAGTCGGTCGGGTCGTGCTCCTGCACGTCGACCTCGATGTGCGGGTGGCGCTCGGCGAGCGAGACGAGCATCGGCGCGACGACGGTACGGATCGCCGTCTGGATGGACCCGACCGAGATCCGTCCCGTGAGCTCACCCTCCAGGGCGGCCACGGCCTGCCGCGCCTGGACGAGCTCCGCCTCGATGCGTTCGGCCGCGTCGGCGAGCACCCGGCCGGCGGGCGTGAGAGTCACGCCGCGCGGCCCGCGGTCCAGCACGTCGATACCCTCCTCCGCCTCCAGCCGGGCGATCTGCTGGGACACGGCGGACGGCGTCACGTGCAGCAGGTCGGCCGCCGCGAGCACCCCGCCGGCACGGTGCACGGCAAGGAGGAAAGCGAGTCTTCGCGGGTCAGTGGCCATGTAGCGATGCTACATCCCGGAGTCACAAACATTCGATTGTGCTGAAGGCAGATGTGGCTCATGATTGAGCCTGGCAGCGGCTGGACCCAGCTCTTCCCGGACCGCCGGCCACCCTTCCCCCTTGGACACCGGTTCTCGGTCTCCGCCACATCCTCGAATCGTTTCGAGCAGTTCCCCAGGAGTTCTCTCATGTCCCTCATGCTGGTCGTCACCGTCCTCGGCTGGGTTGGCGCCATCGCCGGCCTCGTGGCCTATGCCATGGTCAGCCGCGGGCGCTGGAGCGCCGATTCCCTCGCGTTCCAGGGCACCAACATGCTGGCGGCCGGGACCCTGCTCACCGTGGCCGCCGCGAACGGCATCTGGCCGTCCGCCGCGTCGAACATGGCCGCCATCCTGATCGGCGTGAACGCCGTGTACACCGTGGTGCGCGCCAAGAAGCGTGCCGCGAAGGAGGCGGCCGCGCTGCGGGTCGTCGAGGACACCGTCGACACCGTGCCGGACCACGTCCCGGACCACCTCGCCGACCACGCACCCGCACCGCGGCCCGCGGTCAGCTACCGCGCGTTCGCCGAGGCCGCCTGACCCTGCGGCACCCTGCCTCGTGGGATCCGGCGTCTCCCCCCGGATCCCACGAGGCACGTGTGTTCCCGTTGCGTACGACGGGGGATGTGGTGCGCTGGCACCATGACCCCACGCATCCGGCAGGTGGTGCTCGACACCACGGACGCACGCGCTCTCGCCGAGTTCTACCGGGAGCTGTTCGGGCTCTCGTACCGCCCCGGCGACGAGCCGCCGCCGGAGGGCGAACCCGACCCGAAGGGCAGCGACTGGCTGGTCCTGCGCAACGACGACGGTGCACACCTGGCGTTCCAGCAGGTGTTCGACCTGCCGCGCTCGACCTGGCCGGAGTCCGACATCCCCCAGCAGCTCCACCTCGACACGACGGTGCCGGACGTCGGCGCGCTCGCCGAGGCACGCGACCACGCCCTCACGCTCGGCGCGACGCTGCTCTACGACCGGTCGGACGACCCGGAGGAACCCCTCTACGTCTTCGGCGACCCGATGGGCCACCCCTTCTGCGTCTTCGTGGGCTGACCGGCTCCGTGGCCTGACCGGCTCCGTGGGCTGTCGCCGCGTGGCGCTACGCCGTCGGGCGGGTGAACGTCACGTCCACGACCAGCGCCCGATGGTCCGAGACGCCCGTGTCCACGACCCGGCCCTCCGCGGAGCCGATGCGCCCGCCCGGCACACGCGGGTCGCCGTCGGCCCCCGCACCCGTTCCCTCGCCCTGGGGCACGCCCTCGTCGAGGAGGACGTGGTCGATCTGGAACCGCGGGTCGTGCCGGGGGAACGTGTCGCCCGTCACGAGGGGACGCCAGCCGGTGCGGTCGGCGGGCACCGAACCACGCAGGTTGAAGTCGCCCAGCAGGACCAGGGGGCGCCGCAGGCCGACGAGCCGACGGCGCAGATAGTCCACCTGACGTTCCGCGTGCCGCTCCCCCGCTGTGCCCCGGCGGTAGCCGGCGGCGCGCCGGACCATCCCGCCCGCCCAGCCCACGGCGGAGAACCGGTACACGCTCAGGTGCGTGCACACGACGGTGACCGGGCCGGACGGCGCGTCGATCCGGGCCGCGAGCGCCACCCGCGGCTCGTCGGTGCCGAGCTGGACGCGGCCCCACACCCAGGGCGTCGCGGGCGGCAGCAGCACGGTGTGCCAGCTCAGGACGGGGAACCGGGACAGCAGCGCGATGCCGTAGCCGGGCGCGCCGGGCCGCTCCGTCCGGCGGGCGCGGCGTCGGATCCCGGGGTAGCGGAACGGGCCGGCGAGCGCCGGCCGGAACCGGTGGTCGACGGCGCCCATCGCCGCCGCGCAGAGGGCCGCCTGGTCCGCTCCCCCGGAGCGCACCTGGCCCTGGTCGACCTCCTGCAGCCCCACGACGTCGGCGTCGAGCGCGGCGACAGCCCGGGCCAGGCGGTCGTTGTCGACGCGGCCGTCCGGGCCGAGGCCGTGCTGGACGTTAAACGTGGCGATGCGCACGTGATGATCCTGGGCCCGCGGTGCGGAGAGCGCTACCCGGTGAGCGGGCGCGGCGGCCGGGTGTCTTCGCGGCACGCGTGCAACCTTTGACCCACGTCCCCCGTAGTGGGTGGCATGAGGCAGGAGAATGGGACGACCGTGGGCAACCTTGGGACGGGCGAGCCGTCGGGTGAGGACCGGGCCGGCGACGTGCAGGTCTTCGTGCGGCGCTCCCGCGACGCGGAGTTCACCGAGTTCGTGCGGGAGTGCGGGCCGTACCTGCACCGGACCGCGTACCTGCTGTGCGGGGACCCGCACCGCGCGGAGGAGCTGGTCCAGTCGACGTTCGAGCGGGTCTACCGCACCTGGGCCAAGGTCAGGCCGGGCACGCAGCGCGCCTACGCGCGCCAGATCCTGGTCAACCTGCGGATCGACGGCTGGCGGCGCACCCGTCGTGAGTCGTTCCCGGGCGACGACAAGATCCCCGTCACGCCGGCGTCGGACCATGCCGGGCACGTGGTGCTGCGCGACGAGCTGGTTCGCGGGCTGGCGCGGCTGCCGGTCAGCCAGCGGCGGGTCGTGGTGCTGCGACACCTGCTGGACCTGCCCGAGGCGGAGGTCGCCCGCGAGCTCGGGATCGCCGTCGGCACGGTGAAGGCGGCGAACTCGCGCGGGCTGGCCCGTCTGCGGGACCTGCTCGTGGCGCAGACCGAGGCGGTCGAGCCGGTCGAGCTCGACGAGCAGGCCGTCCTGGACCGGAGCCGGGCCGCGCTGCGCCGACGTCGGGTCCGGCAGGCGGTGGGGGCCGCGTGCGTGGTGCTCCTGCTGGCGCTCGGGGTCGTGACGCGCGGGCCGGTGCCGTTGCCCTGGGTCGGGCCGGTCGTCCTCCCCGGCGGGGACCTGATCGTCTCTCTGTTCGACAACGGTCGGGCCGGGCCCACCGACGGCCTCGCCCCGCACCTGCGGCCGGACCCGGGGCCGGACCTGGCGGGCAGCACGCCGCTCGCGTGCCCGGAGGAGCTGCCGGCGCCGACCTCGGCGCGGGCCGCCGAGCCGGGCGAGGACGTCGGCCCGCTGGACGGATCCCTAGTGGTGGATGTGGCCGACGCACGCCCGTTGACCTGCTACGACGTCGACATCGAGACGGTCACGCCCGGGCGGATCGACGAGCAGGCAGGAGTGCCCGTGACCGACGACGGAGGTAAGCAGATGCCGCCGCTCGACGGTCTCGCCGAGAACGGGGACATCTGGGCCGCCGGAGCGGAGTTCGGGCCCGCCGGCACGGTCGAGGGCGCCTTCGTCAAAGCTGATGCCCACCGCAGCGACGGACCGACCGAGTCGATCCCCACCGACACGATCAACGATGTGATGCTGGTGCCGTACGACGTCGCCGCGCGGGGCGACCAGGTGACGTGGGGCGAGACGACAGGTGGGGAGGGCCCCACACGCACCAGTCAGATACGCACCTTCCGGGCCGGTACGGAGCCAAGGACGCTCGCCACCTACGAGGGAAACGTCGGGGAGGTCGCCCTCACCCGCGACCACGCACTGTGGACGGATGGGGCGCCGGAGGACGAACCGCGACTGCTCAGCACGAGCATCGACGGCCCCGGGACGCCGGTGGTGCTGGCGGACCCCGTCACAGCTTTCGCGGCCGACGACGACGAGGTCGTCGCAGCCGTGCTGGAACCGGGGTCCGGCGACACCCGCACGACGACGATCTGGCTGCTGGACAGCCCGGCCGGCGGGAACCTGTCCGGCTCCACGGCGCTGCTCTCGATCGAGCACGGCCCGGCGGACCGGATCCCGGAGGTCGCCGTCTCGGACGATCTCGTGGCGTGGACGACCGTGTCCGACGAACAGGGCACCACCCTCTTCGTCCTCGACCGGCGCGGCGGGGTGGACAGCGTCGTGCGGGCCGGTGACAACAGCGTCAATGGCCTGCGCGCCGCGGGCGGCCTGCTCCTGTGGAACAGCGCGGACGACGAGAACCCGGTGGGGCCGGCCTACCTGTACCGCGCCACACCCTCGACCGCCGGGTACGACGGACCGGACCTCGCCCAGTTGCCGGGCGACACCGAGAGGGCAAACCTCGCTGGCGACCGCATCGTCTGGGGCGAGGGCTTCGTCCCGCGCGACGCGGTCGGCCGGGCATGGATCGTCGAGGGCGCCGTTACTCCGACGCTCGCACGCGAATGACCGACGCACCTCGTCCGACGTGGTCCGACGTGGTCCGCGCAGATCGCGTCAGAGGTCGCCCGGAGCGATCGGGGCAGCCAGGAACTCGTCGATCGCCTCGCGGGTGGGGAACACCGTCACGCCCGGGCCGGAGAAGAGGTGCACCAGCGTCAGGGCGATGTCCCGCACCGCGATGTTCGCCGCGTTCGACGCCTCGCGGAGCAGGTCGAAGGCCGCGTCCTCGTCGGCGCCGTAGACCACCATCAGCACGCCCTTGGCCTGCTCGATCACCGCGCGGCGCTCCGCCGACGCCCGGATCGAGGCGGTCGCGTCGCGTGCCGCCGCCTCCCGCTGCGAGTCGGTGACGTCGATGAAGTACCCGAACAGCTCGGTCACCCGGTCGGTTTCCGGATCGCGCCGGCCCTGCCCGGTCACCGCGAGGGTCCGCGTCTCCCCTGCGGCGTCGAGGATCCGATGCACCGAGCTGAAGGGCTGTCCCGTCTCGGCCGCCTCCCGCAGCACGCCGTCCACGCGGGCGCGGTCGTCAGGGTGCTTGTGGGACAGCATCAGCGGCGTCGTCGGCACGATCTGACCCGGCTCGAAGCCGTGCATCTCGTACACCTCGTCGGACCATTCCCACTCGCCGGTGGCCAGGTCCAGCCGGTAACGGCCGACCGGGGACGTCCTGCCGCGGGCGAGCACTTGCTCGACGCCGTCCACGATCGTGGGCTCGCCGGGCGTCGGTACAGAGTTCACGAAACTCCTTGCAAGGTGATGTTCCGGGCCTGGTGGGACCGAGGGTACGGGATGTGCGGCCTGACGAGGCACGGGCTAGCGTGAACAGAGGTCGAAGAAGATCACGTCGGCCGAGACGTCGCGTGACGATGGAGGACGACATGAGCCAGAACCCGGCGTTCCCACCGCAGCAGCAGATTCCGCCGGGCGCCACCGACCAGATGGTCCCCACGCCCGACCACGGCGAGACCAGCTACGTCGGCAGCGAGAAGCTCCTGGGGCGGAAGGCCCTGGTGACGGGTGGCGACTCGGGCATCGGGCGCGCGGTCGCCATCGCGTTCGCCCGTGAGGGCGCCGACGTCGCCCTGTCCTACCTGCCCGAGGAGGAGCACGACGCACGGGCGACGGCGGAGTGGGTGCGCGGGGAGGGCCGCCAGTGCGCCCTGCTCCCGGGTGACCTGCGGGACGAGCCGACGGCGCGCGGCGTCGCACACCGGGCAGCAGGCGAGCTGGGCGGCATCGACGTGCTGGTGAACAACGCCGGGTACCAGATGGCGCGCCGCAAATCGGTCGCGGACGTGACCACCGAGGAGCTCGACCGCGTGGTCAAGACCAACCTCTACGCCCTGTTCTGGGTGACGCAGGCGGCGCTCGGGCACATGGGCGAGGGCGGCTCGATCATCAACAACTCGTCGATCCAGGCCTACCAGCCGTCCACGTCGCTGCTCGACTACGCGGCCACCAAGGCCGCGATCAACAACATCACGGTGAACCTCGCCGCCGAGCTGGGGCCGCGCGGCATCCGCGTGAACGCCGTGGCGCCCGGGCCGATCTGGACGCCGCTGCAGCCGGCCACCCAGCCCGAGGAGAAGATCGAGTCGTTCGGCACCGACACCCCGCTGGGCCGGGCGGGGCAGCCCGCAGAGGTCGCGCCGGCGTTCGTCTTCCTGGCGTCGCCGACCACGGCGTCGTACGTGTCCGGGACGGTGCTCGGCGTGACGGGCGGCAAGCCGGTGTTCTAGGGGCGGCCGGCTCCAGGGGCGGCCGGCTCCAGGAGTGCCCGGCGCTAGGAGCGACCGGCCGGCGTGAGCACCTCGACCGTGCCGTGCTCGCCGTCCACCCGCACCAGGTCGCCCGTGCGCAGCCGCATCGTCGCGTTGCCGCACCCGACGACCGCCGGGATGCCCAGCTCGCGGGCGACGATGGCGGCGTGCGAGAGGGGCGCGCCGACGTCGGTCACCACGGCGGCCGCACGCGGGAAGAGGGGCGTCCAGCCCACGTTCGTCACCGTCGTGACCAGCACCTCGCCGGCGAGCAGCGCCTCGCCGTCGTCCACCGAGCGCACCACCCGCGCGACGCCCTCCGTCACGCCCGACGCCCCGGGGAAGCCCCGGACCTGGTCGGAGCCCACGGCCTCCCGGCCGTGCTCGTCGTAGACGTCCGAGCGCCGGGCGGGGTCGGCGGCCCATCGGACCGGGTCGAACCGGCCGCGGATCACCGCCGGGTACGCCGGCAGGCCCTGGTACAGGTCGTAGGTGGCGCGGCGCACGGCGACGACGTCGCGCCCGCCCTCCCCGGTGCGCAACCCCGCGCCGGTGCGGAGCACGTCGAGCAGCTCGTCGACCGTCAGGTAGAAGACGTCATCGCCCAGTCCGGTGAGCTCCCCGGCCCGCACCGCGAAGGCGCGCAGTGCCCAGAACGTGCGGATCACCTCGGACCGCGCCCGCTCCCGGTCCCGCGCGTTCCGGGCCCACCGGTCGAGCTGGCTGCGCAGCCGCGCGGCCTTGCGCGGCGACAGGCGTTCGAGCCGCTCCCAGACGGCGGCCCGCGCCCGCTCCTGCCGCTCGAGCAGTGCGTCGACGTCGGTCCCGGCCGCCGCCGCGATCTGCCGGTCCAGCCAGGCGGGATCCTCCGCCGGGCGCGGCCGGGAGACCTCGAACTCGTCGACGCACCGGTGCCCGTACCGCGTCACGTACGTCTCGCGGTCGAGCCGTCCGAGGGCCACCTCGCGCAGGCCGACGAGCGTCTCCATGCTGGCCAGGTGCTGTCCGCCGGAGGACAGGCCGGACGTCAGGGTCTCCGTGTCCGCGTCGCCGAGCAGCGCACGCAGGTCCCGGCGCAAGGTCAGCAGCTTGGTGCCGTCCTGCCGTGCGGCGCCGCGCAGCACGCGCGAGGACGCCTCCAGGTAGGGGCCGAGCTCCGTGGTCCAGAAGTCCGCCAGCTCGTCCGGGCCCTCGACGTCGGCCACGCGCTGCCGCAGGGCGGTGCCGCGCCGCTCGGCGGTGCCCAGGAATCCCGGCACGGCCCGGACGTCACGCACCAGCGACGTGAGGTTGCGCCCCACCATCGGCAGGAGCCGCCGGAGCAGCTCCCCGCGGCCGATCGGGACCACCGGGATGTCCGGCTGACCCGGGAGCCGCCCGAACACCTCCCGGTACGCCGCGTCGACCGCCTTGCGCATGCCGAGTGCCTGGGCGACCGTCTCGGTGGTGCTGAGGTTCATGTAGAACCGGCCGCCGATGGTGCCGTACGCGGGGACGCCGATGTCCGTGTCGGCCATCGCGTTCGCCATGAAGATCCGCACGAGCGACCAGGTCAGCGGTGTCATCACACTGGGCAGCGCCTCGCCCAGGTTCGCGTTGGTCCACAGGAAGTCGCCCAGCAGGCTGTCGTTCCACACCTCCGTGACCGCCACCTGGCCCGCCGCGCCCGTGACGGGACGCGCCTGGAGGATCGCGGGGGCGCCGTCGTGCAGCGCCCACTCCACGTCCATCGCCACGCCGTACAGCTCCTCGATGCGGACGCCGAGCGCGGCGAGCCGCGCGGCCTGCTCGTCGGTGAGCGCGGGCTCGTCCCGCAGCGCGGCGGGGACCGGCTCGTTCCGGGTCCCGTCGGCGGTCCGCACGGTGCGGACCTCCTTGGTGCTCACCGTGCGTTCGACCGTGCCGCCGACCCGCGCCACCAGGAAGGTGTCGGGCGTGACCTGCCCGCCGACCACGGCCTCGCCCAGCCCCCAGGCCGCGTTGATCAGCACGCGGTCGCGGGACCCGGTCATCGGGTCGACGGTGAACAGGATGCCGGCGGCGTCGGCGTCGACCAGCCGTTGCACCACCACCGCGAGGGCGACCTCCTCGGCGGGGATGCCGTGGCGCGCGCGGTAGCCGATCGCGCGCGCCGTCCACAGGGAGGCCCAGCAGTCCCGGACCGCCCGGAGCAGGGCGTCCTCGCCCCGGATGTTGAGGAACGAGTCCTGCTGGCCGGCGAACGACATGCCCGGTAGGTCCTCGGCCGTGGCCGAGGAGCGGACGGCGACGGCGGGGGCCTGGTCGTCCGGGGCGCCGTCCGGCGTACCCGCTGTAGTGCTGCCCGTGGTGCGCAGGTTCGCGTACCCGGCCCGGACGGCGTCGGCGACCGCCGCCGGGATCTCCAGGCCGGCGAACACCTCGGCGATCCGGACCGCGGCGGCCTCGTGGGTCTCCGGCCGGTCGGGCTCCACGTCCCGGGCCGCGGCGACGATCGCCTGCTGCGGCGCTCCGGCGACCGCGGCCCGGTAGGCGTCCGTGGTGACGTGGAAGCCGCCGGGAACCGGCAGGCCGGCAGTGGCCAGGCGGGCGAGCGACGAGCCCTTGCCGCCGGTCGCCGCCAGCTCCACCGCCGCGGGATCCGCGAGCGGTAGCGTGAACGAGTGCGTGACCTCGGTGCTCACGACGGGTCTCCTTCTGCTGGCGAGAGGTCTTCCTCTGGCGGGAGGTCGTCGCCGAGCGACTCCCGCAGCTTGGCCCGCGCCACCGCGTAGGCCTGGTCGACGAACGCACGGGTGGCGTCCGCGCAGACGGCGCGCGCAGCGTCGGACGGCGGGTTCTCAGCCGCGAAGGCGCGGGCGAGCGCGTCGCCGATCAGCTCTCCGGCGCGCTCGTCGGACACCCGCAGCGAGTCAGGCATCATCCGCAGCGAGACGAGCGAGCCGTGCAGCACGGCGGCGACCAGGGTGAGGTGGTCCTCCAGGCTGAGGTCGGCGCGCACCATCCCGTGCTCCCGGAGCGTGGCGAGATACTCGCCGAACGGGGCCACCATGTCGGGCGTGGTGGTGCTGGTCTGCTTGCGGGCCACGAGCTTGCCCAGCACCGCGGAGTCCTGGACCATCGCGGCCTGCAGCAGCGGACGCCGGTGGAGCTCGTGGGCGAGGAGGCCGAACAGCCCGGGCAGGGTCGCGGTCGCCGGATCTTCCTGGAGGCGCCGCCGCACCGCGCCGATCATCTGGGCCCGGTCCCACCGCATCAACGCGGCGAACAGGTCCTCGCGGCTGCCCCAGTGCAGGTAGATGGTGCCCTTGGCCACCCCGGCGTGCCGGGCGACGTCGTCGATGGTGGTCTTGTCGTAGCCCCAGCGCAGCACGAGCCCGGTGGCGGCGTCGAGGATCCGTTCCGCGCGCTCGTACCTGCGCTGCGCGGTCCCCCGCCGCTGCGTCGTCGCGCCCATGGCTGGTGCCTCCACCCCTGGCCTTCGTGAAAGTGTGACCAGATTCGTTCATCTGGTCATCTTCGAGGCTAGACCTGGGCAGAGCAGGAGGTCAACCTGCTTTTCGGGGCTACCTGACAGTGATGGTCACGGCGTGCTGGGACGGCGCCTGGAGAGCCGTACCCGGGTACTCGGCGATCCAGCGACCGGAGATGCTCGTGCCGACCTTCGTGGAGTAGGTGCCGCCCGAGCCCGTCTTGACGGTCTTCTTGTAGACCGGGCCGCGCGAGCCGGCGGGGTCGAAGTACAGCTTCACGGGGGTGTTGGGCGACAGCCGGTTCGCGACCTTCGTGTCGCTGACCAGCTGCACCTTCCGCACCGCACCGCTCAGAGTGATGGTCTTCGGCCCCGTGAAGGTCTTGGCCGACGCCGAGACGCTCGTGCTGCTGGCACGCTTGACCGTCATGGTGGTGATCGTGCGGTCGTTGACGATGACGTTCGCCTTGCAGCTGCTGCGTGACTCGGGCGCCGGCGAGAAGCAGATAGAGACGTACTGCTGGTCCACCCCTACGTCGTAGACGCCGGCGGGCATCAGCGGGCTGACACGCGCAGTCGTGTGGGTCGACTGCAAGAAGTAGTCGGTGCCCACCTCGTGCTGCCACTCCAGGGTCGCCGTCCGGACGATCCCGTTCGGGTATCGACCCTCGCCACGCCGGCTCTCGAACCAGAGATTGCTCGCGCTCCGGGCCCAGCCGAGGCCGCGGATGCCGGCGTCGAACCGCACTGTCGCCGGCTCCATGCCCACCACGATGTCCGTCGCGATGATCCGGACGCCGCCCGCGTAGCCCTTCGCTGTCTTGGACGCAGAACCTGAATGAGTTGTCCGGTCGATCTGCCGTGTCTCCTGCGGCGTGTCGGCCGGCGACGAGCGCTTGTACCTGTCGGACTCGGGGACGACCGCCCGCCAGATGCCGTCCGACGGTGCGACCAACGTCGTCTCGAAGTAACCGCGAGCGTCGGACGTCGCCGAACCGCGATAGACACGTGGAGCCGTCCCCTTGGGGTCGAACCAGATCTCAACCTGCTCACCGGCAAATGGAACCTGGCTGTATGGCGATCCGAGCACCGCGATACCCGAGACCACGGCCTTCTCCCCCGCCGGAATGTGCTGCGGGGTCGCCTGGAAATCCCTGAGATATGGACTTCTGCGCTGGAAGAACTCGACCGCGTCGGTGCCCGCAACACGAACATTCACCGGTCCGGACTCGGTCTGCACCACGACCACGGCATCGAACGACACCAGGTAGCGACCGAGCTCCCGGCCGGCCGGAAGCTCGAAGTCACTCGCCTCCCACCTGGTGGTCCCGGGCCGCTCGAACGCAGTCTCCCGAGCGTAGATCTCCTCGTTCGAAGGGTTCGTCACCCGGATCATCGCGCTGGTCAGCTCAGCCGAGATGCCGTTGTGCTCCAGCCAGACAGCCATGTACGGAGCTTGATCGGGCACATGAACCTGGGCGGTGACCTGGATGTCTCCGTTCGAGCCGGAGATGATCCCGACGCCAGCAGTCGCCGGGCCTGCACCGACGATCAGGCCCGCGCCCGTCAGGACCAACGCCGACAGGACACCTACTACTCGCCGCACCGAAGCGCGCATGAACAGCCTCTCCACGTGCCAACCAATCCTGTTGCCGAGGTGAATCGCGACGCCGCTACCTCACCGTGATCGTCACGGCCCGCTCGGACGGCGCCTGCAGGTCCGTGCCCGGGTACTTCGCGATCCACTGGCCCGACCGCGTCGTGCGGTACGTCGTGGTGTAGACGCCCTTCGAGTTCGTCCGCACCGTCTTCTTGTACTGCGGCCCCGTGGCACCGGCCGGGTCGAAGTACAGCTTGACCGGCGTGTTCGGCGACAGCCGGATCGCGGCCTTCGTGTTGCTCACGAGCTGCACCTTGCGCACCGCACCGCGCAGCGTGATCGTCTTCGGCCCCGTGAACGACGTCGCCGACGCCGCGATCGTCGTGCTGCTCGCCCGGCGAACACGCACTGTGGTGACCACGTCCCCCGGCATCGAGACACGCGCCTCCTCGGCGTCCCAGCGATCCGTCCAGACGGCCATCTCGCCCGTGAACCGCACGTCGTACAAGCCCGCCGGGTGCACGGCGGACAGCCGGTAGGCCCGCGTCGCGCTGTAGTTCGTCCGCCACGGGAACTCCCCGCTGCTGTAGTAGACGTCGCCCGCACCGAACCGCCCTTCCGCGCGGCGGTTGGTCATGTACGGCCCGGAGAACTTGATGTTCCCCGGATATCCCGCGGTCAGGAGCCCCGCATCGACGTAGACCGTCTGCGGCTCGATCCGGGTCACGACGTCCTGGACAATCACCCGCGCCTTCGCGGTGTGCCCGTTCTTCGTACCCGACACCACGACCGACCGGACGGGCTGGGTGACCTTGCGGCTCGTGAACGTCGCCGTGCCCGGACCCAGGAGCGTGTCCTCGTCCTCGCCCGGCCGGACGATGTCGTAGGTGCCGGAGGTGCTGGGCCGCACCGTCTTGGCGAACCAGCCGTCGGCGTCGGTCGTCACGGTCGCGACGGCCTCGCGAGGCGCCGTCCCGGCCGGATCGAAATAGATCGTCACGAGTTCCCCGGCCGCGGGCGAGTATGGACCGTGTCCGACGAAGCCGTGGACCTGGACCGGCGAGCCCGCCGGTGCCACGTTCGGGGCGAGGGCGATGTCGTTGTAGGTGTAGGTGGACAGACCCACCTCGTCCTCGCCGGCCGGTGCCCCGACCGCCGCCGGCCCGCCCAGCAGGCTCCCGACGAGCGCCAGGCCGAGCACCTGGCCGAACGGCTTCCGGACACGGACGACCATGGATACCTCGCAGGTGGGGAGTGGCCCGGCAACCGGGAACAGGCCTGATCCTGTCAGGCGCCGCGACAAAAGGTGCGAGTCGGCTGAGAATCCCCGGGGTGAACTTTCGGGTGCGCGGACAGCACAAAGTCCGCCCCGACCAGGCGGTCAGGCATGGATCCGAGAACCCATGCCTGACCGCCTGACGGAGGCGGACCTCCCGCCGGTCGCCGACGCCCGGTAGCCGCCGACGGCGGCGAACTAACCGACCGTCACCGTCACGACCGCCTGCGACTTCGCCAGCAGGCTCGTGCCCGCGTACTTGGCGATCCACCGCCCGGACGCCGCGGCGTTGACCGCCGTCGAGAAGGTGCCGTCAGTACCCGTGGTGACCTCCTTCTTGAGGACCGCGGGCGCCGAGCCCGTGGGGTCGAAGTACAGCTTGACCGGCGTGTTCGGCGCCGGCCGGATCGCCGCGCCACCGCCGCTGACCAGCTGCACCCGCTTCACGTCACCGCTGATCGTGATGTTCCGCGCCGAGGGCACCGACGTCTGCGAGGCCGCGACCGTCGTGGTGGTCGCCCTCTTGACCACGATGGTCGTCACCGTGGGGTCCTCGACGAGCACGTTGTGCGTGCAGTTGCTGGTGCCGCCCTCGAGCCCGTCCCAGTCGGGCGCCGAGCATGCCTTCATGGCATCCCGGATGCCGATGTCGTAGATGCCGGCCGGCAGCGTCGGGTTGAAGGTGAACGTCACGTGGCTCGTGCCGATCCCGGAGTGCGTCAGCTCCCGCTGCACCCGGTACCCGTCGGGGAAGCTGCCCTCGCCGCGCCGGCTCTCGGCGCTGACCCATCCGGACGTGCCGCCGACGGTGAAGTCGAGGCTGCCGACGTCGACCCGCCGCTGCACGGGGGCGAGGCCCAGCACGACGTCGTGCGTCATGAGGTGGTCGCCCGCGGTGAAGCCGTTCTGCGTGGCGCTGACGGTGCCCTGCCGCAGCGTGGTGTCGCGGGCCCGTTCCGCCGAGGTCAGGGTCCACACCGCCTTCGCGCCCGAGTCGGTCATCGGCATCTCCGCACGCCACTTGCCGGACGCGCCCGGCTGCTGCCGGGTCGTGAAGAAGCCACGGTCGTCCGTCGTCAGGGTCTCGATGAAGGCCTCGGGCGCGTCGCCCGTGGGGTCGAAGTACACCTTCACCTCCTGGTCGGCCGCCGGCTCGTAGTCACCGGTGCCGAGGCTCCTGATGTTCGCCGCCCCGGAGAACGAGACCGTCGACCCCGCGGGCGCGCTCGCCGGCGAGGTCCAGATCAGGGGGATGTTCCGCTTCGCCCGGAAGGGCACCAGCACCGGGTCCGCGGTGCGGATCGGCACCTTGACCACGCCGTCGGTGGTCGTCACGTCGATCTCCGCCGCCACGGACACCTCGTAGACACCGGGCTCGGCGTCGGCCGGCAGCGTGACCTTCGAGGTCCAGGTGTTGGCCGTGCCCGACGCCACGAACTGCGCCCCGGTCAGGCTGCGGCCCTCCGGGTCCACCATCGTCATGCGTCCGGAGCGCATGGCCGCGGAGGACCCGTTGTGCGTGATGGACATGGTGCCGGTGATCGACCCGACCACGTCCCCGCCGGGCGGCAGGGAGATCTTGGCGGAGACGACGACATCGTCCACCCGGTTGGTCACACGGTCCGCGGTGACGCCCGGCCGCGGTGCCGTGCTCACCTCCGCCGCGAGGCTCGGAGTCGTGGCAACGCCGGTCATCAGCAGTGCGGCCCCGAGCGCCATACCCAGCGACGCCCGCATCCTCGATCTGTTCAAAGCAGCCCCCTCGTTAGAGGGACGCGGACGCGTCCCGCCCAGGCGCATGCTCTCCCGGCCGACAGGGGCGGGCCACGGGAGGCGGTGATGCGAGCGGGTGAATTTTCCTCGCCCCGGACGCTAAATCGGACGTTGAGTGAGAATGGGGATTATGCAGACCGACGGACGACAGGAGACGCAGACCGAACGGGCGGACAGGAACTGGAACGAGCTCCTCCAGGAGCTCCGCGTCATGCAGACCGGCGTGCAGATCCTCACCGGTTTCCTGCTCACTCTGCCCTTCCAGTCCCGGTTCGCCGACCTCGACCGGTACCAGGTCGTCGTCTACCTGGCCCTCGTCGTGGCCTCGGTCACCGCGACCGCCCTCATCGTGGCGCCCGTCAGCGTGCACCGGGCGCTGTTCCGCAAGCAGATGAAGCGCAACATCGTCACCCTCGCCGACCGCATCACCCGAGCCGCCCTGGCGGCCCTCGCCCTGGTGATCACGGGCGCCTCGCTGCTCGTGTTCGACGTCGTGGTCGGGCGGACGGCGGGGATCATCGCGGGCGCCGGTGCGCTCGTCGTGATGGCAGTGCTGTGGGTGCTGCTCCCCGAGGTGCTGCGCCGGCGGGGCTGAGCCGGCGCAGCCGCTCGAACTACTTCACGGTGATGGTGACGGCGCTCTTGGAGGATGCGCTCAGCGCGGCCCCCGGGTACTCCGCGATCCATCGGCCGGACAGGCTCGTGCGGTACTTCGCGGTCCAGGCACCACTCGTGTTCGTGTAGACGGTCTTCTTGAACTGGGGACCAGTAGCTCCCGAGGGATCCCAGTAGAGCTTGACGGGCGTGTTGGCGGAGGCGCGGTAGCCGGCCTTCGTCGCACTGACCGGCTGCAGTTTCTGCACCGAACCCTTGAGGGTGACCGTCCTGGCTCCGGTGAACGACGTCGATGAGGCGGAGATCGACGTCTTGGTGGCTCGCTTCACAGTGAGCGTCGTGATCGTGCCGTCGTTGATCTCCACTTGTCTACGTCCGCAGTCTCCCGACGAGGACTCGGGCCGGGTGCAGGACGAGATGACGAGGAGCCCACCGGCGTCGTACACACCGGGCGGCGTCATGCCGTCCATGGTGACGCTGATGTAGCCGGCGCTGCTGTCGGCGTTGGTCTTGTGCGTGCCTCCGAAGTAGCGGCCGTTCGGGTACTTGCCCTCACCTCGTCGGCCCTTGAGATGCAGCCCGCTGGTGCTCAGGAGGCTGCTCTGGGTTGTCAGTCCGAAGTCGACCCGGACGACCTGGGGAGTCAAGGTGGTGACGACATCCGTGGTCGTGACACGGATCCCCGCGGCGGCGCCGTTCACAGTCCGCCCGGCAGACCCCTGGTGGATCGCGTGAGTGTGCGGACGTGCCGTCTGCGCGGTCTTGGCGGTCACTGGATGCTGGGTCTCGGTTCCGGCGTACGAGGCGTACCAGATACCCGTCGCCGTGACCGGGGTGTCCAACCGGAAGTACCCCGTACTGGTCACCTTCGCGGTGCCCACCGTTCTCCGGGCCGCCGATCCCTCGGGGTCGAAAGCGATCTCGACCAAGGTCCCCGTCGCGGGCGTACGGGGGTAGTTACCGGCGGCGTCGCGGGTTCTCAACATCAGAGTGCCGGCAAGGGTGGTGGTCGCCCCCGTCGGAAGGCTCGACGACCGGGAGACGAGCTTCAGCTCTGACACGTAGCGCACCTTGAAGGTCACCAGGTCGGTCGCACCGATACGCACCAGGACCGGCCCTCTCGCTCCGTCGACGCCCACGAACGCCACGAAGGAGACGGTGTAGTCACCGATCGGCGTGCCGTTCTGGATCCGCGGCGTCGCCCTGTAATGCCCTTCGGCGATCTCGGTGAGACCGGAGTCCCCCGCCCAGAGATCCTGTCCGGCGGAGTCGGTCACCACCACCGAACCGTGATCGAGCGAGACAGAGTCGCCGTCGTGCTCCACGTAGATGTCGACAGGCGTGTCGTAGCTCACCCCGACCGTGCGGTCGCTCACGACGACTCGCGCCGTGACCTCGTACCCACCCGACGAGACGGTGACCGTACCCTCGCGTGTCTCTGCCACAGCCGATACCGCACCCGCACCGCTGATGAACAGTGCCGCTCCGACGGTCGCGCCGAGCGCCCGTCGCACCTTCGACATCACCGTCGTGACCTCGCAAAAAAGGAAGAGTTCTCCGGAGAGCCCGGGCAGCGGAATCCTTCCAGAGCGCAATGTCGAGATACCGCCACCGAGCGGTTATCCACAGGGTGATCTTCGCGCTGGCCTCAGAGCGTCTTGTGCCAGGCCGCGATCCGGTCCACAGCACGCGACACTGTGTCGAGCGACGACGCGAACGACAGCCGCACCCACTCCCCGCCGTGCACGCCGTCGAAGTCGGTGCCGGGCGTGATGGCGACGTCGGCCTCGGCGAGGAGCCGCGCGCAGTAGGTGACCGAGTCGAGCCCGAACGAGGCGATGTTCCCGTACAGGTAGAACGCGCCGTCGGCCGGGGCGACGGGGCGCCAGCCGAGCTCGTCCAGTCGCTCCACGAGCAGCCTGCGCGACGACGCGTAGCGCGCCACGTTCTGCGCCGCCGCCTCGTACCCCTCGGGTGTGAAGGCCGCGATGCCGGCGTGCTGCGCGAGCGCGGGCGGCGAGAGCGCCACGTTGCTCGCGAGGGCGTCGACGGGCGCGACCAGCTCGTCCGGCAGCACGAGCCAGCCGAGGCGCCAGCCGGTCATCGCCCAGTACTTCGAGAACGAGTTCACGACGACGGCGCCCTGGTCCACGAACGTGGCCGCCGTCGCCTGCGCCACCTCGTCCGAGTAGGCGATGCCGTGGTAGATCTCGTCGCTGATCAGGCGCACGTCGTGGTCGGCGCACCACTCGGCGATCGCGGCCAGCTCGGCCGGCGTGATCATGGTGCCGGTCGGGTTCGCGGGCGAGGCGACCATGACGCCGTCGAGCCCGCCGCCGTAGTAGGCCTCGTTGAGCTGCGACACCGTGGGCTGGTAGCGGGTCTCGGGACCGCAGTCGAGCTCCACGACCTCGCAGCCGAGCGCCGACAGGATGTTCTTGTAGGCGGGGTAGCCCGGACGAGCGAGCGCCACCCGGTCGCCGACGTCGAACGACGCGAGGAACGCGAGCACGAACCCGCCGCTCGACCCCGTGGTGACGGCGATCCGCGCGGGGTCGACCTCGACGTCGTACCAGCGCCGGTAGTGGCCCGCGATCTCGGCGCGCAGGGCCGGGACGCCCATCGCCTCGGTGTAGCCGAGGTTGCCGTCGCGGAGCAGGGCGATGGCCCGCTCCCGCACCACGTCCGAGGCGCCGGTCGACGGCTCCCCCGCACAGAGGTTGAGCACGTCCGCCCCGGTGGTCCGGCGCGCGTTCGCGGCGGCGAGCACCTCCATGACGGCGAACGGGGGCACGTGGGACCGACGAGAGACCTTCATGCGGCCATCATGGCCCACCGAGGTGCCCGACGGCGGTACGAGCCGGTGAGTTCACCAGCGCACACGGGCGAACGTCAGCGACGCGACGCCGTTGTCACCGAGGCTGGTCCAGGCGATACGGTCGCCGTCGACCCCGACCTCGGCCTGCTCGCGGGCGAGCCGGACGACGCCCGGGGCGCCGTCCCTGTCCACCATCGCGTAGGCCGAGCCGTCCTCGGTCGACCAGGCGACGGTCCCGGCGGACACGTCCAGGGCGGTGACCGGCGAGGTTCCGCGTACGTGGTAGGCCGTGAGCGTGGAGACGTCCACCAGGTAGAGCAGGTCACCGGCGGAGAAGACGAGCCGCCCGGCGTCGTAGCCGAGCGCGGACACCGGCTCATCCCCCAGATCCTCGTTCCGGAGCGACAACAGCAGCGCCGACTGCGCGTCGCCCCTACCGGAGATCAGCTCGAACTCAGTCGTCGAACCGGGTCCGGCTCCGATGCCCGGGCCTCCGGAACCTTCCTCGTACGCGACCAACAGGCCGTCCGGCGTCGATCCCAGGGCGCAGACCCGCTCCCGGACGCCCGTGCGGTCCGGCGCGGGTCCGTCGAGCGCAGCCGTGTGGAGCGTCTGGGTACAGCTGGTCCGTGCGACGTTCGGCATGGTGGTCCACCCGAGCAGCGTGTCCGAGAGCGCCACCGTTCCGACCTCTGCGGCCTTCATCACCGACGAGTCGCTGACCGTCGTCACGCTCCCGTCCTCGTCCAGGACCCGCAGGGTCCACGGCAGCGTCCCGACGATCTGGGTGTTCGGCGTCTCGAACCAGGCGGCCCGGTCGCCCTCACGGACCAGGCCCAGGGCCTGCGGCCAGCGGCCGTCGACCTGCTCGGTCTCCGCCACCGGCACCACGTCCCGCCATCCCTTGCCGTCCGGGGCCAGTGCCTCCAGCGTGGACGGCCCCGGGATGAGGTCGCCGTCGAGCGCCGGGTCCGGGTCGGACCAGTTGAGCACGCTCTCGCCCGCGCCCAGGGTCGTGGCATCGGCCTCGACCCTGGCGGGGGTCGTCCACCGGTGATCGACGATGACGTCGACGCACCGGTCGACGTCGTGCGCGTCCGCGGTGTCGATCATCCCGACGACGGTGAGCTCGCCCCAGCCGGCGGACATGGTGTCGACCGGGGTCGTGGGCGCGTCGTCGTCGGGCCGGGTGCACGCCGCGGTGTCCGCGTGATCCGAGGGCAGGCCGGAGATCCCTCGGCCGTCGAGCCCGAGCACCTCGCGCAGCCACTCGCTGCCCGGCAGCGCCACAGGCCCCAAGCCGGGTACCCGCACCGGGCCGGCCAGCATGAGGCCGAGAACCAGCACGAAGATCCCCGCGACCGTCGCGACGGTCTGGACCGCCCGCCGACGCCGGGCCGCCGTCCGGGCCTGGAGCAGCACCCGGTCGCCGTCCGCCCGGAACTCCGGGACTGCCTCGATCGCCGAGGCGCTGAGCAGGGAACGCAGCCGCGCGAGGCCGCGCGCGTTGGCGGACTTGACCGAGCCGAGCGAGATGCCGAGCTCCTCGGCGACCTGCGCCTCGGACAGGTCGAGCAGGTGCCGCAGCACCACGACGCGCCGCTGGCCGAGTGGCAGTGCCCGCAGGGCCCTGCCGAGCTCGTCCCGGACGGCGACGTCGTGCGCGTGGTCAGGGACGGGCGAGATCGGTAGGACACCGTCGTCCGTCACTCCCACGCGCCGGTCCTTGCGCCAGCCGTCGATTCTGAGATTCATCAGGATGCGCCGCGCATAGGCCCGCGGCTCCCCCGTCCGCGCCTTGGCCCACGCGCGGTACGTCCGCTCGAACGTCGCCTGGACCAGCTCCTCGGCCTGGTCGGCGTCGCCGGACAGGAGGTAGGCCGTCCGGTACAGGTACGCGCCCGCCGCCGTCACGAAGTCCACGAACTCCGCGTCGAGGTCGGGGGCGACCAGCACCCTCGCGCGCCCCGGATCGACGACGGGCTGCTCGGTTGTCTCCGCGTTCATACCGCCCACCACGGGCGAGCCGGCTCAGAGGTTGCCTCGTCCTCGGACACGACCACGCGGAGCATCCGGTCATCATGCCGCCGGATACGGCCCAACGGGCATTGGTTCGCGGCGAGAACCGTGGCGAATCAGCTTTTACCAAGCTCCAACCCGCACTCACAATTGTGTGGGTAGACTCATAATTGTGGCTCTAGCCCCACAATTGTGAGTCGCTGGATGAGCTCTGCCGCGACCGGAGGGACCACCATGGACTGGAACCACCCGGAACACGTCTTCGGATCGGGGTTGGAGCCCGTCATACTCCGCACCCTCTGGCGTGCAGGTGCGCCGATGACGGGTGCCGAGGTGCATCGCATCGCAGGAAAGGGCTCCGTCGGAGGCATCCGGCTTGCCCTCTCGCGACTCGCCCTGCAGGGGATCGTCCTGACTTCCCGCGTCGGCACGGCGGCGACACACGCCCTGAACCGCGACCACCTCGGATTTCCTGCGATCGACGCGGCCTTCTCCGTCCTTGATCCGTGGACACAGTTCCGGTCGCGCGTCACCGAGGTCGTGACGGAACATGGCCCGGACGATCCTCTATCTGTCACGGTGGCAGTTTTCGGCTCGGTCGCGCGTGACGAGGCCCGGCTGGACTCGGACGTGGACCTTGCCGTCGTCGTCGACGAGGTGGATGAGCATGCCCAGAACCTCGCGGACGAGCTCCGTCAGGAGCTCAGCGCGGCCACGGGCCAAGCCGTACAGGTCTACCTGACCACGCCGGCGCGACTCCGCGACGCCGTGAACCAGGGGGACCCGATCGTCGATTCCTTCCGTTCGGATGCTCGTGCCGTCTCTGGACCGGACATCCACACGTACCTTCAGGAGCATCGATGACGCCACGCCAGCAGCCTCGAACCCGAACGATGACCAGAGCCGACGTCCGGGTGCGCGCGGCGACAGCACGTAAGTACCAGGAGGTCGGCGAGATGGTCCTCGGTGAGGCGCCGGACGAACGCCAGGTAGCGGGTGGACTCGCTGCGCTTGCTGCCATCGCAGCCTCGGACGCAATCTGCGGTGCCCGGCTCGGGCGGTGCGCCATCCTTTCGGGCCGCTTGTGAAAGTTGTAACATGCTTGCCATGGCGCCCGGATCGCGCGATGACGCAGACAACGACCCCCTCCGCCGAGCCGCGCAGTACCGCGTGGACCGGGAGGCAGCGGCCGAGCGCGCGGACGGTCCCGGGTCCCCGGTTCCGGACGACGACGAAGCCGGTGACGACAACGCCGGCGAGGGCGACGCCAACGAGTCAGAGGGCAAGCGGCCCGGCAGCATGACCGTCGAGGAGCGCTCGCGCTACGTCGACGTGGTGATCGACCAGGCGATGCGCCGCGGCGAGTTCGACAACCTGCCCCTGCACGGCAAGCCGATCCCGGGCATCAGCGGCAAGCACGACCCCGACTGGTGGGTCAAGGGCCTGATCGAGCGGGAGAACATCACCGGCGTCCTGCCGTCCGCGCAGCTCCGCAAGGACGACGCCGAGCTGGACGCCCGGCTCGACCTCGAGGCCATGGAGGAGCGCGTCCGCGAGATCGTCGCGGAGTTCAACGCGCGTGTCGTGGACGCCCGGCGTCAGCTCCAGGGCGGCCCGCCGATCGTCACGCCCACCCGCGACGTGGACGAGCAGGTGCGCAGGTGGCGGGAGCGCCGGGCGGCGCGCCGGGCCGCGGCGTCGGCACCCTCGACGTCCGCGGCGCGCACACCGCGGACGTCGGCCGACCGGCCGTGGTGGAAGTTCTGGTGACGGCGGGTCAGAACCCGTACGCCGTCACGATGACCACGGCGGTCATCAGCCAGTAGGGCACCGATCCGAGCGCGAACCCCAGTCCCGCGGCGATGGCCATGCGGCCTCGGTGCGCCCCGAACCGGCTGGACACGGCTCCCGCCGCCATCGTGAGACAACCCACGATCGTCACGCCCTCGGCGGCGCCCTGCGAGATGAGCATCCCGAGGATGAGCGCGACCACCCCGACGACGGCCTCGCCGCGCGCTAGGAACGGCCCGCCTCGACGAGCCCGCGGGTGAGTCTCCTGGTGCGTTGTCATGGCGCATCGCCCCTCGTGCCCGACGTCGGCGTGGGCACCTCTTTTCCAGGATCGCACCAGGACCCGTTCTTTGCCAGGGCCCGCCAGGATCAGGCGCGGGGCGCCCCGCCGTCGGCCGGCGCGAGCACGTAGCCGCGGAACCACCTCGCCGTCTCGCGCCAGACCTGCTCCCGGGCAGGCGCCGCCGAGAGGGTCGCGTCGTGCAGCCCGCCGTCGATCCGCACCAGGGTGGTGAGGGAGCCGACGTCGGGCACGCGGCGGGCGATCCCGACCACGTCCAGCACCGAGTCGGTGGACCGCATCTCCTCGGTCCACCGCGTCGGGATGCTGCTGCGGGCACTGAGCAGCACGAGGACCGGTACGTCGATGCCCAGGCCCCGCGCGACCTGGTCCTGTCCGCGGAAGATCGCGGCCAGCCACGCGGGCGTGGCGCGCCAGCCGGCGTCGGGCCGCCAGGCGACGTCGTATTCCCACTCGCCGTCGAACCGCGACGAGATCGAGCGCGCGTACAGGCCGCGGTCCAGGTTGACGAGCTGGCTGCGGGGCACGAGCACCGACTGCACGCGGATGCCGGGCTCCATGAGCTTGCGCCCCGCCTCGCGGGTCTGGAACTCCAGCCACGGCCCGTTCAGCACGAGACCCGCGACCCGTTCCTGGTTGCGCGCCGTCCACAGGCTGAGGGTGAGCCCGCCCGTGGAGTGGCCCATCAGCACGAGCCGGCGGTCGGGGCGGTCGTCGAGGCCGTGCCCCATGACGGCGAGCGCCGCCTCGATCTCCTCGTCGTAGGTGGTGAGGCTGCGGACGTACCCCGGGGTCTGACCCTCGCGCAGGCTGCGCCCGTAGCGCCGCAGGTCGAGCGCGTGGAACCGCACGCCGAGCGACTCCCAGAAGTCCGCGAGGTGGGTCTGGAAGAAGTAGTCGAGCCAGCCGTGCACGTAGAGCACGTCGACGCCGGCGTCGGGCGGTGCGGCTGGCGTCGCGGCCGGGTCCCCGTTCGTGTGCTGCCGTCCGGCGCCCGGCAGGCGCAGGCGGCGGCCGAGCTCCGACAGCTCGTCCCAGAGGCGCGCCACCTGCGGGTTCTCTGCTCCGACCCGCCGGTTCGCCCGGTGATGCTCGGCCCCGCCGGGTTCGGCGCGGCCGTCCTCCGTGGTGCCCGGTCCGGCCGGCTTCCCGGAGCCGGACCGGGCCCGGCGCACCAGCGTCGCCACCACCTCGGTCTCGTCCTCGTCGGGCTCCAGCGGCAGGGTCAGGCGTTCGAAGCCCGGCAGCACGTCGGGCTCCCAGACCGGCTCCGGCGCCGGCCCGTCGTCCAGACCGGGGGAGAGGCTCGTCATCTGACCGACGGTAACCGGAGGTGCGCCCACTCCGCCGGGTAGTCGTCGAGCCAGACCTCGAACGAGCGCGCGGCACGCCCGGCCAGGTGCGCGACGTCGGGGCTCACGTTCGCGAGCACACCCGCCTCGATCGCCTGGCACCGGGTGATCCAGTCCTCCACCTCGGTGGCGGTCGACCGGTAGAACTGGGCGCGCGCCTGCTCCACGGTCTGGGACACGTACCGGATGGTGCGGCCGACGGCCGCCGACAGCGTCGCCGCGATCTCGTCGAAGGTCAGTGCCTCGGGTCCCGTCAGGTGGTAGGCACGGCCCGCGTGCCGGCCCGGGTCCTCGTCGAGCAGGACCGCGGTGGCGACGTCGGCCACGTCGTCGTGCGACACGGTGGCGACCCGGCCGTGGCCGGCCGGCGCACGGAGCAGCGCCTGCTGCCCGGAGCCGGACGACTCGTCGTGCACGGCGAAGGTGAGGGTGCGGTGGAACATGCTGGTGCGCAGCATGGTCCACGTGAGGTCGGTGCCCCGCAGGTACTCCTCGGTCAGCCAGTCGTCGCGGGCGCTGGACGCGATCGCGTCTGGCGCGGCACCGATCGACGAGACGTAGACGACGTGCCGCACGCCCGCGAGCACGGCCGCGTCGATGGCCGCGCGGTGCCTGGAGAGGCGGCCGGGACGCTCCCGGCCCGGCACGAGGAACACGGCGTCCGCCTCGGCGAAAGCGCTGGTCAGTGCCCTGGTGTCCGCGTCAGTGGGGATCGCGACAACCTCCGACTCGGGCAGCGGGGCGCCGTCGGGCAGCCGGGGGGCGGCGCCCCTGCCGGCGACCAGCATGCGCTGGTGACCGCCTGCCGCGGCGACACGGAAGGCGAGCCTGGAACCCAGCCGGCCGTCGGCCCCGGTGAGGACGATCAGCCGGTCCGGCGACGCGGGCGTCATTCCCACACCGTAGACGGCGGACCGCCGACGAGCCGGTCGGGGCGGGGTGAAATGCCGATCAGGCGCCCGAGGGCACGCCCAGCTCCGCCCGGACAAAGTCGACCACGCCGTCCGCCGCCGCCTCGATCTCGGCGAGGCACTCCTCGAAGTCCTCGGGACCCCCGTACCAGGGGTCGGCGATGTCGAGCCGGTGCTCGGGAGCGCCCTCCGCGGCAGGGTCGAACGACCGGTACATCCGGATCGTCGTGTCGGCCCGCGCGCGGCCGGCGAGGTTCCGCAGGGCCTGCGCATGGCGCGTCGTCATCGCGAGGACCAGGTCGCGCGAGCCGACGTCGTCCCTGGTCACCTGGCGTGCGCGGTGGGCGTCGCCGGTGGGGTACCCGTGCTCCGCGAGGACGGCGCGGGCGCGCCGGTCCACCGGGTTGCCGTGCTCCTCGTCGCTCACGCCGGTCGAGTCGACCACCACGGCGTCGCCCAGGCCGGCGGCCTCGAAGCGGTCGCGCAGCACGATCTCGGCCATCGGGGACCTGCAGATGTTTCCGGTGCAGACGGTCATCACGCGGTAGGCAGTCACGCGCACATTCTCCCGTGCCGCTCTCCCCGGCTGTCTCCGGGCGCGGGAAAGCCCGCGGGGCGACATGTGTCAGCCGCGCTGGACGAGGGCACGGCACCCGCGGGCTCCGGTGGTCGCGAGGAAATCGCCACCAGTGTCCCGTTGCGCCTGAGCGATCAGGAAAGCCCCGTGCTGAGCCCCCCGACCGCCGTCGGCGCGAAACGCTTACGCGTCACGCGACTAGCGCGCGACCACCTCATGGGTCCGATGTGAAATCACTTCTCGGATCACCTCCCTTCTCATGTGCCACAGAACCTACGCCGCCCGGCGGCGTACGCACAGGCTTTTTCCTCGCGGCGAAATTCGTGGCCCAGGGCATTCGGCCGAGCGACGACTTTCGGGGGACCGGCCCGTCTGCCCTGCATGACCATCACCACCGTCGACGCGCTGACGACGTCGGCCGACGGCACGCGGATCGCCTTCGACGTCACCGGTCCGGCCCGTGGCCTGGCGCCGGCGGTCGTCGTGATCGACGGTGTCCTGGCCCACCGGGTGCCCGTCACGCTCGCCGTGGCGGCGGAGCTGGGCGACCGGGTGACCACGCTGCGGTACGACCGGCGCGGGCGCGGCGGGAGCGGCGACACCCCGCCGTACAGCGTGGACCGGGAGATCGACGACATCGCCGCGTTGTTGCAGGTCACGGGCCCGGCCGCGCTGCTGGGCATCTCCACGGGCGCGTTCCTGGCGCTGCGCGCGGCCGCCGACCTGGGCTCCGCGGTCACCGGGGTGCTCTGCTACGAGCCGGGCTACGACGTGGCCAGCGGCGAGCCGCCCGCCGATCCCCGGATGATCGCGGGGGTGGAGGCATGCGTGGAGGCGGGTGACCCGGGCAGCGCCGTCGAGCTGTTCCTCGACGTGGTGGGCATGCCGTGCCGGCTGGTGCCGCGGATGCGGGCGTCGGCGTCGTGGGCGGACCTCGAGTCGATGGCGCCGACCATCGCCTACGACGGCCGGGTGCTCGCGGCCGTCGCCCTGGGGCGGCGTGCCCTGATGTGCCGGTGGGACGTGATCACCCAGCCGGTGCTGGTGGCCCACGGCACCGCGAGCGCCGCAGCCGTCGCGGCGGCGGCCGACTCGCTGGTGGCCGTGCTTCCGGCGGCACGCCGGGTGACCGTTCCCGGTCACGGGGCGGACGTGCCGCCGGAAGCGATGGCGGAGACCGTCGCAGGCCTCCTGGGTGTCGTCAGTCCGTGAGCGAGGCGCGGGAGCCGACGACGGGGGACGAGCCGATCAGACTGCCGAGCTGGGACGCACCGGAGCCCGAGCCTGCGAGCGTACGGGCGGACATCGTCCCCTCGTAGCTGTCGTACTTCACGTACTGGTGGTAGACCTGGCCGTCCGACCGGTCGGTGATACGCCAGCGGCCACCCACCCAGACGGACCGCGGGGCCTCGGTGTAGGCACGGAAGAAGCCGCACCCGTCACTGTCGAGCGGGACGCCCCAGGAGATGTGGTCGGGCTGCTCCTGGCCGGCACCGGCGTAGACGTGCCCGTTGCTGCCGACGAACTGCACGGAGATGTCACCGGTGGGGTAGTAGCCCGGCGCGGCGCAGACGCCGACGTCGGCCGTCAGGTAACCGGCGTACTCGTAGGACTCGCTGATCGCGGCGTTGTAGTTCCACAGGCTGAACCACTGGTAGGCCGCGAAGGGCGACGACAGCGAGGACCGGACCCAGAGGTAGGTCCGGTTGCTGGTGTCCTTGCCGGCCATGTTCGACACGACCACGCGGAACTGGTTGAGCTCGTGCGCGGGAGCGGCGGTGAACCGGTACGTCGAGCTGTTCGACCCGATGTTGGTCCAGGTGCCGCTCGCCGGGGTCCAGCGCTGCCACTGGTACTTGAGGCCGCCGCCCGTGGCGGAGACCTTGAGCGTCACGGTCTTGCCGACCGTCGTGTCCACGTAGCGCGTCGGCTGCGTGGTGACGTTCGGCGTGCTGATGCCGACGGGCCACTTCACGGTGACGGTCGCCGAGCTGAGGCGCTTGGCCGGCAGGTAGGCGTACTTGCGGCCGACGATCTCCACCGAGATCTTCTTGCCGTGCTCCTTGGTCGTGAGCTTGTAGGTGCGGCTGGTCGCACCGGCGATCGGCGTGCCGTTGGCGCGCCACTGGTACGTGACCACCGACGGCGTGGGCGACCAGGTGCCGCGGTTCGCGGTGAGGGTCTGGCCCACGCGGACGGTGCCGCTGATCGTCGGCGCGGACGTCCGGGCGAACGGCTTGGAGACGACGGCGGCGGCCGACGTCAGGCTCTTCGTCGTGTAGCCCGCCTTCGAGCCGGTCACCGTGACGGTGAGCTTGTCACCGTGGAGGCGGCTGGGGATCGTGTAGGTGCGGCTGGTGGCGCCGGAGATCGAGCTGCCGTTCGCCTTCCACTGGTACTTCAGTGTGGCCGTCGGGGAGAAGTGGCCGGTCGTGGCGCCGACCAGGCCGCCGACCTTGACCGTGCCGTTGATCTTCGGCGTCGTGGTGACGAAGCTGGCCTTCGCGACCGTCGAGAACGCGCTGTAGGCGGTCTTCGGGGCGTAGCCGGCCTTCGTGCCGGTCACGACGAGGCGCAGGGTCTTGCCCGCGTGCGCGGCCTGCGGGGTGAACGTCGTCGTGGTGGCGACCGTGGTGCCGCTGATCTTCCACTGGTAGGCGAGGGAGGTGCCCTCGGGCCAGGTGCCGGGCCGGGCGGTGAGCTTCGAGGCGACCTTGACCGTGCCGGAGACGGTCGGGGTGCCGGCGGCGAGGTCGCCGAGGGTCACAACACCGGAGGCCGCCGCGACGGGGTCGCTCGTCAGGCCGCCCGCGGTCGCCGCGACGGTGCCGATCAGGTACTGGTCGAGGTAGGCGGGCAGGACGTCGAGCGTCGGGTCGCCGGCACCCTCGACGAGGGTGTCCGTGGCGTCCAGGACCGCGTCGGCGCTGAGGTACCACGCGTAGGCGACGGACTCGGGCTCGGGCGCCCAGGTGCCGCCAGTCTGGTCGAGGGCGATCGTGGTGCCGACCACCGCTGCCCCGCTCACCGCGAGGGTTCCGGTGAAGACGGGCGCGTCGGCCTCCGCGGCGGACGCCGGCACAGCGGCGAACGGCCCGGCGACCAGGGCGAGCGTGGCGAGCGATGCGCCGGCGCGCCAGCGCCGGGCCGTTCTCGGGGTGGGGGCGGCGAGCGCGGGGTGGGCGTCGCCGAAGAGCTTCTGCTTCATAGGGGGTCCTTCGCGATCCGTGACAGGACGGGGCACCGGGGACCGCCGTCGGTCCCGGGCGTCGCGAACGTAACCTGCCTCGAATGCTGCCGGAAGCAACATTGAGCGAGAATCGGCTTAAAACCGTCGAAGTTCACCCCTGGATTCACCCCGCGGTGAATCCTGTCGCCGCCAGGGCCCGTCGAGACATGCGTCCCGACGGGCCCTGGCGATCTCAGGACGGGCGATCTCAGAACGGGCGGCGAGCCGTGACCAGGATCCGCGGCGCCTCGTCCACCAGCACGTTGCCCGTCGCGAAGTGCATGTGCAGCCCGCGCAGCGCCGCCTCGTGACGGGCGACGGCGGCCGGGGTGAGGTCGGCCAGGTCGGGCACCTGCCAGGCCGCGACCCGCAGGTACCACAGCACGGAGGAAAGGTCCTTGAACGTGCGCGTCCCCGCGTACTCCGTGGCCTCGACGATCTCGAGGCCGGAGGCGACGAGGCCGTCGGAGATCACGTCGATCGTCACGCCGTCCGGGTCCCAGCCCAGCGGCACCCGGAGCGCCTGGTTGAGGACGAAGCCGTCGCGCGTGTCCACCTGCTCGGTGAGGAACGTGCCGCCCGGCTCCAGCACGCGGCCCACCTCGTCGGGGTCGATGGTGCTGAACCGGCTGAGCACGGCGCTGTACTGACCGTCGAAGAAGGGCAGCAGCACGTCGCCCGTCCACGACGGCTCCACGCGGCGCACGTCGACTCCGAGCGGCTCCAGGCGCCGTCGGGCGGCGAGGAAGGCCGGGCCGAGCTCCGTGGCGGCCGAACCCTTGGGGAGCGGGCCGAGGCCCGCGAAGAAGTCACCGTCACCGGTGCCGATGTCGAGCACGGCACCTCGGGACTTGAGCACGATCTCGCGGGCCAGCGTGGGGTAGTCCCACTCCGGCGCGTCGATCGTGAGACGGTCGTCGACGGGAGCGTTGTCGAGACCACCCGTGAACAGCGCCGCGGGTGTAGCAGGTGTCGCAGGGGCGTTACGCGCCCATTCGACGTGGTCCTCGAACGGCGCGTCCGGCGCCGGAGCAGGGGCGATCGAGACGTCAAGCATGTGGGAGATTGTGACGCAAACGGGGAGTAAGGGCTAACACTGGTGCAAACACGACCGGAGGCATCGCCGTGATGGTGAATCCCATACCCGCGGCGCACATCTCACCGACGGAATCGCCGTTCTCACTGCGCGTGGTCGGCCTGATGTCCGGCACGTCCCATGACGGGGTCGACGCCGCGGCGTGCGATCTCCGGCTCACCGGCGACACGCTGACGCTCACGCCCCTCGGGCACCTCTCCGCGCCGTACCCGGAGGAGCTCCGGTCGTCGCTGGTGGCGGCGCTCCCGCCGGCCGCCAGCTCCGCGGAGGCAGTGTGCCGGCTCGACACAGGCATCGGCCAGGCCTTCGCCGACGTCGCCGCCCGTGCCGTGGCCGAGCTCTGCGACGGGCGAGCCGACCTCGTGGTCTCCCACGGCCAGACGCTCTTCCACTGGGCGCCCGCGGGCGGCGCCGTTCGGGGCACCCTGCAGATCGGCGAGCCCGCGTGGATCGCCGAGGCGACCGGGCTCCCCGTCGTCTCCGGCCTGCGCACGCGCGACGTCGCCGCGGGCGGGCAGGGCGCCCCGCTGGTCGGCCTGTTCGACGCGCTGTGGCTCGCCGGCCGCCCCGGCGCCGTCGCGCTCAACCTGGGCGGCATCGCGAACGTGACCGTGCTGTCCGAGGCGACGCAGGTCGCCTTCGACACGGGCCCCGCCTGCGCGCTGCTCGACGCCGCGACCCGGCACGTCACGGGCGGACGCCTCGCCTTCGACGCCGACGGCGCCCTCGCCGCCCGCGGCCGCGTGCTCCCCTCGCTGCTGGAGCGGCTGCTCGACGAGCCCTACTACGCACGACCGGCCCCGAAGTCGACGGGCAAGGAGCTGTTCCATCTCTCCTACCTGCTGGACCGCGTCGGACCCACGGAGCCGACGGCGGAGGACCTGCTCGCCACGCTCGTGGCACTCACCGCCCGCACGGTGGCCGACGTCGTGCGGCACACCGCCACCGAGGTCGTCGCCTCGGGCGGCGGGACTCGCAACCCGGTGCTCATGGCGGCGCTTAGGTCCGAACTGCCTGGCGTCGCCGTCCGGACTTCCGACGAGCTGGGCGTGCCGAGCCAGGCCAAGGAGGCGCTGGCGTTCGCGGTACTCGGTTGGCACACGTGGCACGGCCTGCCCGGCGTGCTGCCGGGGGCGACCGGGGCGCGGCACGCGAGCGTGCTGGGGTCGGTGACGGCGGGAGCAGACGGGCAGTACCCGCCGGGGCGGGGTTCGGGCGTGGGGCGGCCGGGGCGGTTGGAGATCTTGCCGCCGGCCTGAGTCGTCGGAACGTCACCGGGTGAAGATGCGCGGGACGCGCTCATTTCGGGGCAAACGCGGCTGCGCGGCGGATACAGTCACGCGACTTGTCGTTCCGCGCATGGATCATGCGCCTCTTTCCTGGAGCGCTCGATGCCGACATCAGATTCTCGGCGATTCCTTTCCTCAGCCCGGCGGGCCTGTGCGTCGCTGGTGACCACCGGGTTGGTGCTCGGGCTCGCCGTGACAACCGCTGGTGCAGCGCCTACTCAGGGTGCGCAGGCGGGCAGCACGGGCGCGATGGTCGAGACGGCCACCGATTCCCTGGACCCGACCTTTGTGCAGGAGGGAATGCCGAGCGCGCAGACTGGGCAGCTTGTCGGCTGGGGCGCCCAAGGTGGCGGGAGCACGACGCGGGCGCTTCCGGAAGGGGTGCACGCCACAGCAATGTCCACCGACGACAGCGAGCTGCTGGTACTTCGGAGCGACGGGCGGGTCGACCTGCATCAATACGACATTGCGCCTGTGCACACGAATCCCCTGCCCGATCCGCCGGAGGGCACCTGGTACACGGCGGTGTCGGCGGGCACAGCGGGCACAGGGCAAATACTTCGGTCCGACGGTGTCGTGGTGAGCGCGTCCGGTCGAGTCATCATGACGCCTCCCGACGGCCTGGCCTACACGGCGCTCTCCGGAGCGCTCGCGCTGCGCTCGGACGGTGTGCTCAGCGACGCCGGGGATCCGGACGCGTCGTGCTCCGACGTACGCGATCCCGGCGCCGGACCGCGTTACACCGCGGTCTCCGCCCGTTCCGGTCTGGGCAACTGGGCCGCGCTACGGAGCGACGGGGCCCTCGTGTACTGCCAGGACGAGGTCGACGGGTCCACAGCGACAGTCGTCGATCCGCCCGCGGACACGCGGTTCGTCGGTGTCGACATGGGGGTGAGCGAGGCGATCGGGGCCACTGCGGATGGTCGGGTCATCTCCACGAACGGCAGCCAGCTCGCGGTAGCGCCGACCGGACGATCGATCATCTCGCTCGCTGCGATGTCGAACGGCCAGGGTGCCGCTGCCCTCGACGACGGGACGATCATCAGCTGGGGTCTCAACAGTCGAGACTCAGAACCGCCCGTGGTCCCCGCCGGACGCGATGTCTTCTCGGCCGTCAGCGGCTACTCCGGCTACGGACAGCACTGGGCGATCGTGGTCGGTGATGCCATCCCGGTCGAAGTCTCCGTCGACATGTCCGTGCCCACCAACCCCTCGGGAGCGGAGCGCCCCACCAGGGTGACCGACGTGATCGCACTGAAGGTCTCGGCTGCGCTCGAAAGCGGGACGCCGGTTCCCGGCTGGGTGACCACGACGGTGACCGCGCCCGACGGGAAGACGCGCATGCTCGAGCCAGAGCGGACACATCAGGGCACGGCCGAGGTGGAGGTCTACCCCTGGGATCACGAGCTGACGGGTGCCTACACACTGAGCACGGCCTTCTCCGAATCGCCGTACGTCACGATCCCCGTCGAGACAACGGTCGACCTCGCGGAGCCGAGTCCCGTCGTAGTGACCACTTCCGGGCCCGCCACGTGGTACGAGAAGTCGACGAGGACGCTTTGCTTCGAGCTGTCCACCACGGACGGTTCGCCACTCTGGTTGCGGTCGACGGACCAGATCAAGATCACCGTGGACGGGCGTCCGGATCTCATCCAATTCGGCGAGTACAACAGGGAGTGCGTCGACCGCCTCGATCTTGACCCCGGGACCTACACGCTGCACTACGACTACGAGGGCTGGAGCGAGGTGGACTCGGTGGCCTGGAGCAGACAGGTGGTCGTCCTTCCTTCGGTCGCGACTCGCATCGAGAGCGACCTGCCGTCGTCGTGGCGCTATGGAGAGATGCCTGACTCCGTCGAGGTCGACGTGTTCTCCGATTCATCCGTGCCGGCCGGCATCACCACACTTGAGTTCGACCAGCTGACTTTCGGGTACGGTTCCCGGCTGGACGGGAGCGGTCACAGTCAGATCAGAATCGATGACGAGGACGAACTGGTTCCAGGCACCTATCCCATGCTCGTGAGGTTTCGGGCGGACGATGACTTCCTCGACTCCCACCTCGAGCGGACGGTCACCGTCAAGCCGGCACCGTTCACGACGGACACTCCGACGATCACCGGAACCCCGCAGGTCGGCTCGACACTGACCGCGACCCCCGGCGCCTGGTCGCCGACACCCACCAGCTTCCGCTACGCGTGGAAAGTCGACGGCGTCGCCGTCACGGGTGCGACGTCGAGCACCTTCAGCGTCCCCGCCTCGGCGGCGGGCAAGAAGGTCACCGTCACGGTCACCGGCCTCAAGCAGTACTACGAGTCGTCGGCGACCAGCGCCCTCACGACCGCCGTCGCCCCCGGGACGTTCACCGCCCCGAAGCCGACGATCAAGGGCACGGCGAAGGTCGGCGCGACGCTGACGGCGACCCGCGGGACGTGGTCGCCGACGCCGTCGTCCGTGAAGTACGTGTGGAAGGCGAACGGAACGACCATCTCCACGCGAACGTCGAGCACGTTCGTGGTGCCGGCGTCGGCGAAGGGGAAGCGGCTGACCGTCACGGTGATCGGCACGCGCACGGGCTACACGACGAGATCGGTCGCGAGCTCCACGACGTTGACGGTCGCCGCGGGGACCTTCACCGCGCCGCGGCCCACGATCACGGGGACCAAGCGGGTCGGGTCGACGCTCACGGTGAGCCGCGGGACGTGGTCGCCCGCGCCGTTGTCGGTGAAGTACGTGTGGAAGGCGGACGGGACGACCATCTCGACGCGGACGAGCAACCGGTTCGTGATCCCGGCGCGGGCCCGGGGCAAGCACCTGACGGTCACGGTGACCGGTTCGCGGGCCGGGTACACGGCCAAGTCGGTGACCAGCACCCGGAATGTGACCATCCGCTGAGCCGCGGGACGGCCCGGAGAGCCGGGGTGGCGGCGTCCTACGACGTCGCCACCCCGGCTTTTCGCGCGCGACCCCAGAAATATCGGGGGAGAAGTACCCATCTCGGACACGTGGCGCGGCCCTGAAGCCGGGAATGACGAAGGCCCCGACTCTCTGAGTCGGGGCCTTCGTAACAACGTGCGCGAGGGGGGAGTTGAACCCCCACGCCCTTTCGGGCACACGGACCTGAACCGTGCGCGTCTGCCTATTCCGCCACTCGCGCGCTGCGTGGATGAGGCTAGCACGGCTCAGAGGGCAGTTCCGAATCCAATAACAGTGAAGTGGTTCACGTCCCGCCGCAGGTCTAGTAGCGTGCGGATCCGCCCACGTCTCTCCTCGCCGCGCCACCTGAGGGAAGATCGGAGAAGATCCGCAGGACATCCACAGTATTGGAGTCTGCGGGGACCTACCGGTCTATACGATCTAGGTAGTCTGCCCGGCGCAGACCCTGGAAGGAGGTGGCATGGGCGCCCTGGACCGCTTCGAGAAGAGCGTGGAGCGCATGATGAACAACGCGTTCGCCAAGGTGGGACGTGGCGAAGTGAAGCCCGTCGAGCTGGCGAGCAGGCTGCGGCGTGAACTGGACGACCGTGCCGCGGTCGTCGGACGCGACCGTACCGTCGCACCGAACGAGTTCACGATCGAGCTCGCTCCCGACGACTTCGCCCAGATCGAGGCGTGGGGTGCACAGACCCTCGCCGACGAGCTCGCGTCCAACATCACGGCGTACGCCGCGACGCAGCACTACGCGTTCGTGGGCCCCGTCAGCGTGACGTTCGACGAGCAGTACGAGCTGGTGCCCGGCCGCTTCACCGTGCGGTCGCGCAGCGTGCAGGGAAGCGTCGCCCCGGCGACCTCCGGCGCGCCGACGGGACGGCACCCGCTCATCGACATCGATGGTCAGCGCTACCTGCTCACCGGACCGGTGACCGTCATCGGGCGCGACGCCGAGGCGGACATCGTGGTGGACGACCCGGGTGTCTCCCGGCGGCACCTCGAGATCCGCGTGACGCCGGACGGCGTCGTGGCGACCGACATGGGCTCCACCAACGGCCTGTACGTCGAGGGCCACCAGGTTCCGGCCGCGACCCTGCTCGATGGCAACACGATGACCATCGGCCGTACCCGCATCATGTTCTGGACCGGCAGTGCGTCCGGTGCGGACAACGAGGACTGGTGAATAAACCGAAATGAGTGAGCTGACGTTCACCCTGCTCCGGCTGGGCTATCTCGTGCTGCTGTGGGTGTTCGTGCTCTCCGCCGTCGCAGTGCTACGGCGCGACCTCGCGGGGCCACGCACGACCAGCGGCCGGCGGCGCCGGCCCGAGCTGGCGGGGCCGGCCCCGACGCCGACCCCCGGCGGCGGTGCGCCCCGCGCGCCCCAGCGCGGTGGCCCGTCGCGGCTCGTCGTGGTGGCCGGCCCGCTTACCGGGACGACCATTCCCCTCACCTCGTCCGGAGTGCTGATCGGGCGTGCGCCGAGCTGCACCCTCGTGCTCGACGACGACTACTCGTCCTCGCGCCACGCGCGGATCTTCCCCCAGGGCGGCCAGTGGTTCGTGGAGGACCTCGGTTCCACGAACGGCACCTACATCGGCGAGGAGCGGGTGCAGGGCGTGCTCCCGCTCGGCCTCGGTGTGGGCGTGCAGATCGGACAGTCCGTCGTCGAGCTCCAGGGATGACCACCACGTGACCGTGACCTTGCGGTATGCCGCGCGCTCCGACGTCGGCCTCGTCCGCTCCAACAACCAGGACTCCGCGTACGCGGGGCCCAACCTCCTCGTCGTGGCCGACGGGATGGGCGGACACGCAGGCGGCGACGTCGCGTCCGCGCTGACCATCGCGGCCCTGGTGGGCCTCGACCGGCCCGACCACAGCTCCGACCAGTCGATGTCCGAGCTGGAACGCTCGATCGACCGCGCCCGGCAGGACCTCGTCGACGCCACCACGGCCGACCCGGACCTGGCCGGCATGGGCACCACCGTCACCGCGCTGCTGAAGTCCGGCAACACGCTTGCCATGGCCCACCTGGGCGACTCGCGCGCGTACCTGCTGCGGGACGGCACCCTCGCGCAGGTCACGGTGGACCACACCTTCGTGCAGCACCTGGTCGACACCGGCCGCATCACGCCGGACGAGGCCGAGAGCCACCCGCAGCGCAACGTCGTCATGCGGGTCCTCGGCGACTTCGACCTGGACCTCACTCCCGACCTGTCGATCCGCGAGGCGGTGCCCGGCGACCGCTGGATGCTCTGCTCCGACGGCCTGTCCGGATTCGTGCCGGACAACGAGATCGCCGAGGTCCTCAGCACCGTCCCCGACCCGTATGACGCCGTCGAGCGGCTCGTCTCGATGTCCATGCGCGCGGGCAGCACCGACAACATCACCGTCGTCGTGGCCGACGTCCTGGACGACGCCGCCGCGGCGGGCACCACGGCCACCGTCACCCCGGAGATCGTCGGCTCGGCCGCCCTCGCGGGCGTGACCGCGGCCGGTGGCGGCGCGCCCTCCGCGAGCGCCACCCCGCACTCCGAGATCGACGGCGACACCGTGACCGGCTTCAGCCGCGGCGGCACGGCGCAGGGCGGACAGCCGGCGCCGGCCGCCGTCGCGGTGGGCGTGCTGTCCGACCCGGCGGCCCAGGACAGCCTGGCCGACACGCTCGAGCAGGCCATGATCGCGGGCGGCACCGACGAGGAGCAGTACCAGCCGGACATCCAGCCCGACGACGACCTGGCCGAGGAGGCCGACGAAGAGGCGCCGACGCGCAAGAAGCGCGTCTGGCTGACCGTGGTCGGTGCCCTGCTGCTCGTCGTGGGCCTCGTCCTGGCGGGCTGGGGCGGCTACCGCTGGACCCAGACCCAGTACTACGTGGGTGAGTCCGACGGCCAGGTCGCGGTGTTCCGCGGCATCCCAGCGACGGCCGGACCCCTGACCTTCTCGACGGCGGTCGAGCTCACGGGCACCCGCGTCGACGAGCTGCCTACCTTCGTCGCGGACCGGGTGAACGAAACCATTCGCGCCACGTCGCTCGAGGACGCCCGCGGGCGCGCCGAGCGGCTGATCGCCGAGGCGGCCGAGGAGACCGAGCCGTCTGCCTCGCCGTCGCCGTCGTCCACCCCGACGCCGACCACGAGCGAGCCGGCGAGCACCTCGTCGCCGAAGTCCACGCCCACCGCCTCCAAGGAGACCGGGACGGGAGGGAACGGATGAGCGTCCTCCAGCCCGAGGAGAAGGCACCGGCCCGCGCCGCCGAGGCGATCCTGCTGGTCGTCGCGCTGGCGCTCGGCATGGGCGGCATGTGGATGGTGGGCTACTCCCTCGAGGACGGCCTGCCCGAGGGGTTCTGGACCTACACGCTCGTCCTGGCCGCGCTGGCCTTCACGGCGCACATCGTGCTGCGGCTGCGTGCGCCCTACGCCGACCAGGTAATCCTGCCGGCCGTCGTGCTGCTGAACAGCGTCAGCATGGCGATGGTGCTCCGGCTCGACCTGTCGCCCAACATCGCCATGGCCGGCGCCAACGCGCCGCGGCACATCATGTGGTCCGCGATCGGCATCATCCTCGGCTGCATCGTCATCTTCGTGATCCGCGACCACCGCAGCCTGCGCCGCCTGACCTACACGGCGATGATCGTCGGCATCGTGCTGGTCGTCCTCCCCCTGGTCCCTGGCCTGGGCAAGGAGATCAACGGCGCGCAGATCTGGATCTTCATCGGCCCGTTCTCGCTGCAGCCGGCCGAGTTCGCCAAGATCGCGTTCGCCGTGTTCTTCGCGGGCTACCTGGTCGCGAACCGCGACACCCTGGCGCTGGCGGGCAAGAAGTTCCTGGGCCTGCAGCTCCCGCGCCTGCGCGACCTCGGCCCCATCCTCATCGTCTGGGCCGTCTCGCTGGCGGTCCTCGTCGGCGAGAAGGACCTCGGTACCTCGCTGCTGTTCTTCGGCCTCTTCGTCGGCATGCTCTACCTGGCCACCGACCGGGTCGGCTGGATCGTCATCGGCCTCACGATGTTCGCCGCGGGCGCCGTCGTCGCCTGGTCGATCTTCAGCCACGTGCAGGGTCGCGTCGATGTGTGGCTCGACCCACTGAACGCTGAGCTCTACGAGCGCGACTTCGGCGGGTCCTACCAGATCGTCCAGGGCATGTTCGGCATGGCGTACGGCGGCATGTTCGGCGCAGGCTGGGGCGAGGGGTTCCCGGACCGGGTGCCGTTCGCCTTCTCGGACTTCGTGTACGCCGCCCTCGGCGAGGAGCTCGGCCTCACCGGCCTGCTGGCGATCCTGCTGATCTACCTGGTGATCGTGCAGCGCGGCCTGCGCCACGCGATCGGCGTGCGTGACGGTTTCGGCAAGCTGCTCGCGGGCGGTCTCGCGTTCGTCATGGCGCTGCAGCTCTTCGTGGTCGTGGGTGGCATCACCCGCATCATCCCGCTCACCGGTCTGACCCTGCCGTTCATGGCCCAGGGCGGATCGTCCCTGCTCGCGAACTGGATAGTCATCGCCCTCATGCTGCGCATCTCCGACGCCGCCCGGCGACCGTCGGCCCTGCCGACCCGCGGCACCCTGGCCGACCCCGCGCCCGCCGTGGTGGGCGGCGGCGCGATCGAGGTGGGCGGGCCCGGCGCGACTCCGGTCCAGGCTGGGACCGACGCCGGTGCGGGCCGCGGGCCGACGCCCAACGAGGCGACCCAGATCGTGCGGGGGGTGGACCTGTGAACGCGACCCTGCGCCGCCTCTCGACGATCGTCATGGTGATGTTCCTGGCCCTCATGGTCTCGACCACCTGGATCCAGTTCGTCCAGGCACAGAGCCTGAACGACGACCCCCGGAACGTCCGCGGCATCTACAGCGCGCTCGGCCGGGACCGTGGACCCATCGTCGTGAGCAACGGCGACCCGATCGTCACGTCCGTCCCCGTGGACGACAACTTCAAGTACCAGCGCACCTACTCCGACGGCGACGGCGGTGCGGCCACCGTGTACGCGCCGGTCACCGGCTACTTCGCCATCAACGGCACGGTCACCGGGATGGAGCGCTACGCGAACAGCTACCTCGCGGGCGAGGACGACTCGCTGTGGCTCGACCGCCTCCAGAACCTCATCACGGGCGAGGAGGCGCAGGGCTCCTCGGTCGAGCTCACGATCGACCCCAAGGTGCAGAAGGCCGCGTGGGACGCGCTGGGCGACAACGTCGGTGCCGCCGTGGCCATCAACCCCAAGACGGGCGCCATCCTCGCGATGGTCTCCAAGCCGTCGTTCGACCCGAACACCCTCGCGGTGCACGACAATGCGGCCGTCACGGCCGCGTCGGAGGAGCTGTTCAACTACAAGCCGCAGGTCAACTCGATCGGCGGCGAGGAGCGGCTCAGCCCCTACGGCCCCACGATCAACCGCACGATCAACGCGATCTACCCGCCGGGCTCCACGTTCAAGCTGCTGACGTCGGCCGCCGCCATCGAGTACGAGGGCATGACCCCGGAGACCCCGATCCCGGCGAAGGACGTCTACCAGCTCCCCGGCACGACCGGTGACGGCGGCAGGGTGCAGAACTTCGACGGCGAGACCTGCAGCCCGACCGGTTCGATGACGCTCAAGGACGCCCTGCGGATCTCGTGCAACACCGCGTTCCTGGAGCTGGCCAACACGGTGGGCAAGGACGGCATGCAGCAGATGTTCCAGGACTTCGGCTTCACCGACTCGCTCGAGATCCCGATGACCACGTCGGTCGGTGTCTACCCGGGCCTCTCCGACACCGCGACGGACGACTCCGACGCCCGCATCGCGCTGTCCGGCATGGGCCAGGGCGACCTTCGCCTGACGCCGCTCCAGGTGGCCATGATGTCCGCGGCCATCGCGAACGACGGCGACCTCATGGAGCCGTACCTCATCCAGAGCGTGCGGGACAGCGACCTCGAGCTCGTGAGCCAGACCAAGCCGAACCGCTACAAGAGCCCGTTCTCCTCGTCCACGGCCGACGCGCTGACCGAGATGATGGTCGCGGTGGTCGAGGACGGCTCCGGCCAGGGCGCACAGATCCCGGGTGTTCAGGTGGCCGGCAAGACCGGTACCGCGGAGGACGACCCGCGGTCGCCCACGCTGTGGTTCACCTCGTTCGCGCCGGCCGACGACCCGCAGGTCGCCGTGGCCGTGGTGCTGGAGAACGAGGGCCAGTCCACCAACGAGACCACGGGTGGCGCCCTCGCCAGCCCGATCGCCGCGCAGATCATGCAGGCGGCGATCTCGAAATGAGACCGGTCGAGGGTCTGTCGCTGGGCGATCGCTACAAGCTGGTGCGGCGTATCGCCATGGGCGGCATGGGCGAGGTCTGGGTAGCGCGCGACGAGAAGCTCGCGCGCGAGATCGCCGTGAAGGTGCTCCGTGAGGAGTACACGGGCAACGAGGACTTCCTCCGCCGCCTGCGCACGGAGGCCCGGAACTCGTCGACCCTCGTCCACCCCAACATCGCGCAGATGTTCGACTACGGCGAGGAGAACGGCGCCGGCTACCTGGTCATGGAGCTGGTCCTGGGTGAGCCGCTCGCCGACCTGCTCGAACGGGAGCCGGTGCTGCAGCCGGCCCGGTTGCTGCCGATCCTGGCGCAGACCGCGCGCGGCCTGCACGCCGCCCACCTCGCCGGCGTGGTGCACCGTGACGTGAAGCCGGGCAACATCCTGCTGGAGCACTCGGGCACCGTGAAGATCACGGACTTCGGTGTCTCGGTGGCCCAGAACCAGGTGCCCATGACCGCCACGGGCATGGTCATGGGCACCGCGCAGTATCTGTCCCCCGAGCAGGCCGTGGGCCAGTCGGCCACGGGCGCCTCGGACATCTACGCGCTCGGCGTGGTCGCCTACGAGGCGACGGCGGGCCGCCGTCCCTTCACCGGCCGGACGCCGGTCGACATCGCGATCGCGCACGTCAACGCGCCGATGCCGCTGCTTCCGACCTCGGTGCACCCCGGGCTGGCCGAGACCATCACGCAGATGCTGGAGAAGGACCCGGCGCAGCGCATCGCCTCGGCCGACCAGCTCGCGCGGCACCTCGACATGCTCGCCGCGGAGATCGCCGAGGACCCGTTCGGCAGCTCGCGCTACGCGCGCCGCTCGCGTCGCGACGGCCAGGCGTCCTCCACGCAGCGCTCCGGCAACGGCCGGTCGAGCGCGCCGCAGCCCGGCCCCTCGCACGCCCGCAGGCAGTCCCCGTTCGGCCCGACCAGCGGCGGGCGGCACACGACCGTGGCCAACGCCCAGTCCGCGCCGCCCCAGCCGTCCCCCGGCCCGGGGGCTCCGGCCGGCGGATTCGGTTCGGGCACGGCGGCCGGCGGCTACGGTTCCGGGAACCCCGCGGGCGGTTACGGCCCGGGCACCCCGGCCGGCGGCTACGGTTCCGGGCCGTTCGGCTCCGGTTCCTACGGTTCCGACTCCGCCGGGTACGGCACGACGTCGGGCACCTACGGGACGGACGCCTACGGACGCCCGTACTCACCGGCTCCGGGCAACCCCGCAGGCGGGCCCGCCTCCGGGGGATACGGCTCGGACTCGGCCGGGTACGGCACCGACTCCGCCGGCTACGGGTCCGACTCGGCCGGGTACGGCACGACGTCGGGCGCCTACGGCTCCGACTCCTACGGCAGGCCGGCCGCACCCGGGTACGTCCCGCCGCCGGCGGGCTCGGCGAACGGGGCCGCACGGGCCTATCCGTCGCGCCGCGACCTGCACTCGACACGCCAGGACGGACGGCGGGTCCCCCAGCAAGGGCGTTCGGGAGGGCACCCTGGGAAGGGACGACGCAGCCTGTCGTCCGACATCCAGGGCTGGGTGAACGGGATCGAGGATCGCCTGGGGATCCGCGTGTCCTGGCCGCTCGTCGCACTGGTCGGGCTGCTGCTCGTGGTCATCCTCATCATGCTGGTCACCGGGGGCGGCGACGACGGCGCTCTGCGGGAGCCGTTGGGTTCCTCCGAAATCTACGCCGAAACGCTGAATCCCCCGGCAGCGGCCGGACTGGCCGCTTCTGGGATGATGCTCCTCAACGAGTCGTATGCCCTGAGGCAGACGGCCACGACATCAAAGGACCTATGAGTGGTGGAGAACACGCCCCGCGTACTCGCCGGCCGTTATGAGGTCGGCGAGCTCGTCGGCCGTGGCGGCATGGCCGAGGTGCACATCGGCCACGACACCCGTCTCGGTCGTACCGTCGCGATCAAGGTGCTCCGTTCCGACCTCGCCCGTGACCCGTCGTTCCTCACCCGGTTCCGGCGCGAGGCGCAGTCGGCTGCCGCGCTGAACCATCCCGCGGTCGTGGCCGTGTACGACACCGGCGAGGACATCCACCAGAACGCCGCCGGCGAGGACGTGCACGTGCCGTTCATCGTCATGGAGTACGTCGAGGGACACACCGTCCGCGACATCCTGACCGACGGCGCGGCGGTGCCGATCGAGGAGGCCGTCGAGATCACGGTCGGCGTGCTGAGCGCGCTGGAGTACTCGCACCACGCGGGCATCGTGCACCGCGACATCAAGCCCGCGAACGTGATGATCACGCCCACGGGCGCGGTCAAGGTGATGGACTTCGGCATCGCCCGGGCCATGGCCGACTCCGCCGCGACGATGACGCAGACCCACGCCGTGATCGGCACGGCGCAGTACCTCTCGCCCGAGCAGGCCCGCGGTGAGCAGGTCGACACCCGCTCCGACCTGTACTCCACCGGCTGCATGCTGTTCGAGCTGCTCACCGGACGCCCGCCGTTCCAGGGCGACTCGCCGGTCGCCGTGGCCTACCAGCACGTGGGCCAGGAGCCGCAGCGCCCGTCGGAGGTCGCCACCGACGTCCCCGAGGTGCTCGACCGCATCACCCTCAAGGCCCTGACCAAGGACCGCGACCACCGGTACAGCACCGCGGCGGAGTTCCGCCGCGACCTGGAGGCCGCGATGCGCGGCGGCCAGGTCACCGCACCCATGGTCGGCGCCGCGATGATGGGTGCGACCCAGGTCGCGGGCCAGCCCGCGTACGGGGCCACGCAGGTCATGACGCCGGGCAACGGCAACTGGGGTCCGGCGACGGCGCAGCAGAGCCCGATCACGCCGGGCAACGGCTACCCCGGCCCGCAGACCCGCAACGGTCAGCGCGAGCCCGAGAAGAAGAGCAAGGCCCTGATGTGGTGGCTGCTCGGGATCGCCCTCGCGGCGGTCGCGGCCATCATCATCGCCATGGTCATCAACGGCGGAGGCGAGGACGAGCCGACGACGGTCGCCGTGCCCACGATCTCGGAGGGGATCAGTGCCGAGGAGGCACGGTCGCAGATCGAGGCCGCCGGTCTGACGTTCCAGTCGGCCATCGACAAGGAGTCCGACCTCGACGAGGGTCAGACCACCGGCCAGACCGACCCGGGCGCCGGCGAGGAGGTCGAGCCGAACTCGACGGTCACCGTCTACGTGGCGGGTGCTCCGGGGCAGGTCACGCTGCCCGAGCTGAAGAACCTCTCCGAGGCTGACGCCCGGGCCAAGCTCGAGGAGCTGAACCTGACGGTCAGCAGCACGGAGTCCGAGAACAGCCCGGACGTCAGCCAGGGCCAGGTCACCAAGAGCGAGCCGGGCGCGGGCCAGACCGCGCAGGAGGGTTCGGACGTCGTCCTGTACCTCTCGACCGGCAACACCACGCTCCCGAACGTCGTCGGGCAGTCCAAGGAGGGCGCCGAGGCACAGCTCGCGAACCTCGGTCTCGGCACCATCCAGTGGGACACCGAGGAGAGCGACGACGTGACCCCGGGTACGGTGTCACGCACCGACCCCGAGGCCGGCGACGTGAAGCAGGGCACCTCGGTGACGGTCTACATCGCAGAGGCGCCGGCACCTACGGAGACGACCGTCCCCGCGGACCTCGTCGGCAAGACGCTCGACGAGGCCCAGGTCGCGTGCACGGGTGCGCAGATCACGTGCCAGCAGGCGTCCGAGGAGGCCTCGGACATCTTCGCCGCCGGCCAGGTGATCCGGTCCGACCCGGCTCCAGGCTCCACCGTCGACGTGGGCTCGTACATCAACCTCGTGATCTCCACCGGCCCGGAGGGCGGCGCGGGAGGCGAGGGCGACGGCGAGGACATCATCCCGTAACGCAGTCGGCCCCTGACCGGAGACCGGTCAGGGGCCGCACCGCGCACATGGCGCCGCAGGTCAGGAGATGACCAGCGGCGCCATTCCTCTTGCCCGCTCCACGGCGCCCTCGAGCCCGCAGGTCTCCAGCCAGTTCGCCAGCAGCCTGTGCCCGCCCTCGGTGAGCACGGACTCGGGGTGGAACTGCACGCCGTGCAGCGGCAGCTCGCGGTGCTGCAGCCCCATGACGATGCCCGACGCCGTCGAGCAGGTCACCTCCAGCTCGTCCGGCACGCTGTCCGGCGTCACCGCCAGCGAGTGGTAGCGGGTCGCGGTGAACGGCGCGGGGAGTCCGGCGAGGACGCCCTGGCCCGAGTGCTCCACGAGGCTCGTCTTGCCGTGCATGAGCTCCGGCGCGTGCGTCACCTTGCCGCCGAACACCTCGGCCAGCGCCTGGTGCCCGAGGCAGACGCCGAGCATCGGGGTACGCGACCGGGCGCAGTCTCGGATCACGTCCTCGGAGGCACCGGCTTCCGCCGGGGTCCCCGGGCCGGGGGAGACGAGCACGCCGTCGTAGGGCACGGGCGCGCCGTCGCCGCCGTCGTACCAGTAGCGGCCGTCGGCGTCGGGGGTGGGCACGGCGTCGTTCCGGACCACCACGGTCCGGGCGCCGATCTGGTCGAGATAACCGACGATCGTGTAGACGAACGAGTCGTAGTTGTCGACGACGAGGATGCGCGTCATGCAGGCATGCTACGCGCCGACGGTGGTGTCGTTGAACGGCATGTAGTCGCTGAGCCACGGGAAGAACTGCGTGAAGCACACCGCGATCACGCCGAACGCCAGCACGAGGCACACGAGGAACTTGAACCACCCGGGGCCGGGAATGGCCCGCCACAGCAGCGCGTACATCAGCTCACCAGCTCCTTCGGCATGCCCTCGCCCACCGGCGACCAGTACTCGAGCTCACCGTGCACGATGTACCGCTCGGTCGCGGAGAACATCGGGTGGCAGGAGGTCAGCGTGATGAACCGCTTGGTCAGCTCGGGCATCGGCTCGTCGGCGGTCACGCCGGGGACCGGGGCGATGACCTCGACGTTCTGCGGGTAGACGATCTGCGACTCGGTCACCTTGTACACGTACCAGGTGTCCTTGGTACGGACGACCAGCGGATCACCGGGCTTGAGCTCGGCGATCTGGTTGAACGGCTTGCCGTAGGTGGTGCGGTGCGCGGCGACCGCGAAGTTGCCGAGGTCGCCCGGCATGGCGGTGCCCACGTAGTGGCCGATGCCGATGGTGTCGAGCACCGTCGCCTTGTCCGTGCCCTCGGCGATCGGCTTGACGTAGTTGTCGCCGAACCGCGGGATGTACATCTGCGCGAAGAGCGTGCCGGCGTCCGGTGGCTCCGCCATGACCGGCGGCGGGCCGTGGTTCTCGGTAGCGGTCTCGGGACCGGTTGGAGCGGCCTCCCAGTCCATCTCGGCGATGATCTCGCTCTGGGCGCGCGCGCCCTCGACGTCCGTCCACCAGAGCTGCCACACCACGAACAGCCCGAGCACCAGACCCGCGGTCACGAGAAGCTCGCCCATCACGCCGATCAGCCAGGCGACGGGCCGCATGGGGGATCCCGCCGACTGGGGGCGCCGCGCGTTGCGCGGACCCATCCCGGACGGACCGCGCTGATACGCGATGGGGAACACCTCCTGCGGCAGGGGTACGTTGTGGCCGGCCTGCGCGTGGGTCATCCAAAGACCTCCGTACCATCGGGAACCGTCGCGTACTGCAGACCGCCGCCGTCGTACGCGGGGAGGTCCAGGTGGTCGCTACGTCGCACGTCCCAGCCCAGGTGTACCCAGTCCACGTACTCGAGGTACGTCTGCACACCCTCGGACTCGTCGAGCGACGCCTCCATCTTCTCCGGGTCTCCGACTGCCGTCACCTTGTACGGTGGTGAGAAGACCTTGCCGTGCAGCAGGAGGATGTTCCCGGAGCACCGGAACGCCGACGTCGACGTCACGCGCTCGCCCTGCAGGGTCATCGCCTCGGCCCCGCCGGCCCAGAGCGCGTTGATGACGTGCTGCAGGTCCTGCTGGTGCACCACGAGGTCGTCCGGCTGCGGCTCGGCGCCACCGGGACCCGCCCCGACCGCCGTCGACGGCGCGTCGTCGAGCGTCACGGTGAGACCACCGCCCTCGACCGGTTCGGATCCCGACACCACGCCCTCGCGGCGCACCAGGTCGTCGTCCAGCGTCGGGACGGTCGTGCCGGCACGCGCGCTCAGTGCCTCGATCTCGCGGTCCAGCTCGGTGCTGCGCTCGGTGAGGTCGGTGACGCGGTCGGTCTCGGTGTCCACGAGCTGCGCGAGGTCCTGCGGGTCGCGGTTGCCGGCGCCGCCGCCGTCGGCCAGCCGGGCGCTGGCGCTGAACATCAGGCCGGCCAGCACGGCGACCGCCCCCACGCTGAGCCACGAACGCCACCGTGCGTGGGTCAGGGCACCAAGAAAGCCTCCGGCACCGCCCTTGGACGACGGCGCGGGCGTCGGCTCCGGTCCGGTCACATGCGTCCCTCCTGCAACATTCGACCAACCCGCGGACGCGTCTGGTCACGACTCGGGCTGTCGACCACTACGCTAGTCCACGAGCAAGCAGACGTCGGCTCGGCACACCCGTCGGGCAGACCCCCCAGGACAGGAGCCCGCCTCGTGCCCGAGTCGAAGTCCCGCAACAAGAAGAAGGCCACGCCCAAGGCTGACAAGGCCGAGGCCAAGGTCGCGCTGCCCGGTGAGGCGGTCAACCCGCGTTGGCTCGCCCCCGTCATGGTCGGCCTCATGGTCCTCGGCCTCGCCTGGATCGTGACGTACTACCTGACCAGCGCAGACCTCGCCCTGCCGATCCCGCAGATCGGCCAGTGGAACCTCGCGGTCGGCTTCGGCCTGATCATCGTGGGCTTCGGGCTCACCACCCGCTGGCGCTGAGGAACGGTGGCTCCGCGGCCGCGCCGAGGCGGCCGCGGAGCTGTGTACCCATTTATCCACAGCTGTGGGTAAAGCTGGGGAAAAGAGTGTGGCGCTACACCACCAGCTAGCTCTTCCGCCTGTTCACAGGACGCCGACGGAGCTGTAGCGCCATACCGCCAGCGCGGTCAGGACGGCGATACCGGCCACCGGGACGACCCACGCGACGAGCGCGCGCCGGTCCTTGGGCGCGTACGCATAGGCGGTCGCCACCAGCGCACCTGTGACGAGACCGCCGAGGTGTGCCTGCCACGAGATGTTCGGCACGAAGAACCCGATGGCGCCGTTGATCGCGAGCAGGACGAGCACCTGACCCATGCTGCGGCCCAGGCGGCGCATCACGGGGAGCATCGCCCCGAACAGCCCGAACACCATGCCGGACGCGCCGACGACCGGCGTCACCCAGGCGTCCGACGTGAACGGGTCGCCGGCCAGGAGCAGCACGCCGACCGACCCGCCCACGGCGGACAGCAGGCACAGGACCGCGAACCGGGCCCGGCCGAGCAGCGGCTCGAGGAACTGGCCCGTGATCCACAGCGCGTACATGTTGAACAGGATGTGCAGCGGCGACGTGGAGTGCAGGAACGATGCCGTGAGGAACCGCCACGGTTCCATCGCGCCGCCCCAGGGCCAGAACCACAGCGCCTGCGTCCACTCACCCCTCGTCACCAGCTGCAGCAGCCAGCTCACGACGCAGATGCCGATGATCGTCAGCGTGACGACCGGCCGACCGTGGGTGGAGGCGGCCGTCGCCGTGCCACCGAAGACCGTCCGGACACGCGGCGCGGCACGACTCGACTCCCGGACGCAGTCGACGCACTGGATGCCGACCGCGGCCGGCCGCTGGCATTCCGGGCACGCCGGCCGACCACAGCGCTGGCAGCGCACGTAGCTCACCCGGTCCGGGTGACGCGGGCAGACGGGAGCCTCGGCCTCGGTCGGCTCCTCGGCGGCCGGGTCGTTCATCGCGATACGTCCTCAGTCCCCTCGGTCCTCAGTGCTCAGGTCGTACGTGTCCGGTCCAGGGCGGCGCGGGCGCCGCGGCGGGTCAGGGCTCGATGGTGACGGACTCGATGACGATGTCCTCGACGGGACGGTCGCCGGGACGCGTGCGCGTCTTGCCGACCTTGTCGACGACCTCGCGCGACGCGTCGTCCGCGACCTTGCCGAAGATCGTGTGCTTGCCGTTCAGCCACGGGGTCTCCGCGGTGGTGAGGAAGAACTGGGAGCCGTTGGTGCCCTCGATCTCGCCGGTGACCGGGTTCCGGCGCTTGCCGGCGTTGGCCATCGCGAGGATGTACTTCTCGTTGAACTGGAGCTCAGGGTGGATCTCGTCGTTGAACGTGTACCCCGGGCCGCCGGTTCCCGTCCCGAGCGGGCAGCCGCCCTGGATCATGAAGTCGTCGATGACGCGGTGGAAGATCAGGCCGTCGTAGAACGGGTCCTTGCGCTCCTCGCCCGTGCGCGGGTCCGTCCAGGCCTTCTCACCCGTCGCCAGGCCGACGAAGTTCTCGACAGTCTTGGGCGCGTGGTTCGGGAAGAGCTCGATGCGGATGTCACCGGAGGTGGTGTGCAGGATTGCGAACATGCATCAATCCTCCCACGGAGCGGCCCGTAGATGCTGCACCGGCGCCTCCCGCCCTCGCCAGTAACGGCAGGCGATGGCAGAGTGGCACCTTGAGGAGTATTGAACAGTTCGGGGGGAGTTACATGACCCGCAAGAAGGTGACCGACTACGTGGACACGAGCAAGATCGACACCGAGAAGGTCAAGGAGAGGGCCGCGGAGGCCACAGCTCTGCTTTCCGACGTCAGCTCCAAGGCCGCGTCGCAGGCCGGGTCCATCGCGGCCCAGGCCAAGGACCGGGCCTCGAACGCGAAGGACTGGGCCCAGCCCCGCGTGAACGACTTCATCGCGTGGCTCACACCGCGCGCCGAGAAGGCCTGGCAGGACAGCCTGCAGGCGGCCGCGCCCCAGGTCGAGAAGGTGGCGGGCAAGGCCGCGCCCCTCATCGACTCCGCGCACGACAAGCTCGTGGACGACCTGCTCCCGAAGATGGTCTCCGCGTTCAACGCCGCGGCGGCCAATGCCGCGGCGGCTCAGGGCAAGACCTCGCTCGCCGAGACCGTCACGGACGCGGCGGACAAGGCCAGCAGGAAGAGCTCCAAGAAGGGCTGGCTCATCGCGCTGGCCGCGGGCGGCGCGGCCGTCGCGGGCTACGTCTTCTGGAAGCGCGCGCAGCCGCAGACCGACCCGTGGGCCGAGCCCTGGGAGCAGAGCTCGGGAGCCGACTACTCCGACGGCGCCGCCAAGCACTCCTCCGGCGTCGGCTCGGCGGCAGGCTCCGCGCTCGCCAAGGGCAAGGAGGCGGGGGCCAAGGCCGCACAGACGGCCAAGGACCTCGGCGCCCGGGCCTACTCGGCCGCGAGCCCCGCGTTCGAGGCAGCGAAGGAGAAGGCCGGTCCGGTGCTCGAGAAGGCCGCCCCGGTGATCGACGCCGCCAAGGAGAAGGCTGCTCCCGTCATCGACGCCGCGAAGTCCACGGCACAGAAGGCGAGCGGCGCGGTGTCCGACGCCGCGCAGAAGGCCGGCTCCGACAGCCCCGAGAAGCCGGCCAAGGCAGCGGAACCGAAGGACGCCAAGCCGGCTCCGCCCGCCAAGGACGAGCCGATCGTGGACCAGGTTCCGCCGGGGGAGAGCAAGCAGGGCAGCTGACCCCAGCCCGTCTCACGGACACCAGGAGGGCCCGGCCGACACGGCCGGGCCCTCCTGTCCTGTTGTGGATGCCGCGACCAGCGTGCCGGGCTCAGCCGCCGATCGGCGTGGCGGCCCCCGCGAACGGGTCGAGCTGGATGAAAGCCTCGGTCGGGTCACCGTCGTGCACCAGCGATTCCTGCGCAACGACGTCGTCGAACGCGAACGCGTACGCCTTGCCGTCCGCCATCTGCTCGTGGATGTACTTGGCGTAGTAGTTCGTCACCGAGTCCTGGTAGAAGCCGGCCGGATCCTGGGTCGGCTGGGTGCTGCTGTCGAGCAGCGAGGACCGGTTGAACCCTGCGCACAGCGTGCGCGCGATGGCGCCGATGTCGTTGTTCGGCGCGGCCAGGTCGCCCGCGCAGCCGAAGATCGACTCGCCCGAGGGCTTCGGGAACGTGGTGACGACGGCGCCCGACGTGTCGGTGAACGTCATCGTGTCGCCCGAGACGGTCCCGAGGAACTTCTTGTCCGGCTGGTCGCCGTACGGCACGACGGTGAGGGTCTCGCTCGAGTACTTGCTCCAGACCCGGTCGACGTAGTCGGACAGGATGTTCGCGTCGATCTGGCCCGTGCCGACGCCGTGGCCGGGGGAGAGCACCCGGAGCACGGATCCGTCAGGGCCGGTCTGCGCGAGACCGTCCCAGCCGTCCTGCTGCGAGAGCGACGAGACGACGTGGTCCCAGCCGTCAGGCTTGAGCATCCCCGTATGCAGCAGCTCGCCGCTCGAGGAGCGCAGGCCCGTCTGGTACGGCGCGGAGAAGAAGTCCACCTGGGTGCTGTTGATCCACAGGCCGGAGTCGTTGAGCGTGTACTCCGTCCAGTTGAACAGGATGTCGCGGTTGGGGTCGCTCGGGTTCTGCACGGCCGGCTGCACGAGCTGCCCGTCGTTGACGATCTTGAGGTCGAGCTTGCTCCCGTAGGAGAAGTACACGCGGCCCGACAGCTTGGGCATCTGGATGGTGACGTCCTGCCCGTTCGCCGGACCCGCGATCGACGCGTCCGGCGCCGGCTCGGGGACGCTCCCGGCGTCCGGCCACGGGTGGAACGTCCCCTGGGCGTCGGCGTAGCCGAGCTGGCCGCCGGTCTCGCCCAGGACGTAGACGAACACCTGGTCACCACGACCTGAGTCGTTGGTGATGGTGAGCGGGATGGTGTCGGGTACTGCGGTGGCTGTCGGCGTGGCGACCACGGCAGCCGACAGGGCTGCTGTCACTGCGGCGGCGGTGCCGATGAGCTTCCTGGTCAGGGACACGCTGTCCTCCTCGGATCACGAGGGGCCGAACAGGTGGGTGGTGCTGCCCCTCGCGCTCGACGATATGGAAGGAGTCCTGCCATGTCAGTAGCCGGAGGCGGATCGGGGGTGAAAAAATCACCGGACCGGCCGAACGTACGGGTATCCCACAAGGCGCGCGTACGTGATCCCTCGGACGTGCGGCGCCCGACCACGGAGCGCGGGCCTGACCGACCCCGGGAACGACAAAAGCCCGGACGAATCCGGGCTTCGGTCATGGGGTGGAGCCAGGGGGACTCGAACCCCCAACCCCCTGCTTGCAAAGCAGGTGCGCTACCAATTGCGCCATGGCCCCGTGAGGGCCGCTCAGTCGATCGAGTCGGTGACCTCGGACCAGAGATCGCGGCCGGCCGCGTCCTCACTCAGCTTGCGCCAGAGGATGTAGCCGGCGCCGGCCGCCAGCAGCACTATCAGCAGCTTCTTCACGAGTTCCTCCTGAGGAGCCTCTGCAGGTCCGGGAGTGGGGCTAGGAGGACTTGAACCTCCGACCTCTTCCTTATCAGGGAAGCGCTCTAACCGTCTGAGCTATAGCCCCGGAGAGCGTTGCGCACGCTCTTGCGACACTGGAGATTACCCCAGGTAGGGACGATGTCCCAAACCGAAATGATGGTCCGCGGTGTGACGTGCGCCGAGTCGTGCGCGATGACGCACGAGAACGCTCCGGCAGCGCTGGTCAGTCGTCGGTCAGCGTCATGTGCACGCCGCCGACGAGTGCTGCCGTGATGTTGTACAGGAACGCCATGATCGTCGCGATCGCCGTCAGCAGCACGATGTTGCAGATGCTGATCAGGGTCGCCAGGGAGATGACGCGGGGGAACTCCACGAACTGCGTGAGGTTCACGTTGCTCTGCGGGCCCACGGCGTCCTCCACGAAGCTCTGCACCGTGGTGAAGACACCGAGGCTGTTGAGCACCGACCAGAACACCGCCGTGGCCACCACGGTCATGATCGCGACCGCGACGGCCAGCAGGAACGCCAGCTTCATGACGGACCACGGGTCGACCCGGGAGATCGCGAGCCGCACGCGGCGCGGGCCGGCCGGGGCCGGACGCGGCACCTCGGGCGTGGGGGCCGACGCCGGCTGTGCGGGCTGGCCCTGCGCCCCCTCGGCGGGTGTACCGACCGGAGCGGCGGTGCCGCGCACGCCGCCCGCGGTGTAGTGCATCTCGGGCCGCGGCTTGGGCTCGTTCTGAGCCGCCGTCTGCCCCTCGTCGTCAGGCATGATCGAGGACACCTTCTTCGCCGCGCTACGGGCCGCGTCGAGGGCGGCCTGGGCAGCCTTCATCGCGCCGGCCTTCACGCCGTCCGCCGCTCCCGTCGGAGCGGCCGCCGGGGCGCTCCCCGGCGTGCCGGGCGCCGGGACCCGGTTCCACGACTTCGCGTCCGGCTCAGCCGCGGGTGCGCTCTGCGACGCCGCGGTGTCGGTCTTCGTCGAGGCCCGCCCGATCGCCGAGACGAGGCCCGCGGAGTCCTTGGACCCGCCGTTCGACTCCGCGGCGGGCTTCTGCTCCTTGCCCTGCTTGCCCGCCTCGTAGGCGGACCGCCAGACCCCACCCGTGGTGGGGACGGCCGCGGCGGAGTCGTCCGCGGCGGCCGGCTTCGGCGTCTTGCTCTCCGGCGTGGGCTGGTCCGCCTTCGCCGCGGGGGAGGCGACCACGACGGGCTCGGACAGCTTCTCGCCGCCCGTGGCCTGACCGTTGCCGGCAGCGGCGCCGTTCGACGCGCTGCCGCCGTCGGCAGGCTTGTCCGCGGCCGAACCGTTCGACGCGGAGGTCGTCTCCGAGCCGGCCCCTGCCGGCTCCGCGCCGGAGGTCTCGGCCGCGGCCTTGTCCTCCGTCACGGCCTTACGGTCCCGGGTGATCTCCAGGTCCTCTTCGAGCGAAGGCGTCGCGATGCGCACGTGCCCGTTCTTGTCACTCGTCATCAGCTGTCCTCGCGTCCGGTGCTGTCCTGCTCAGGGGTGCTCGGAACTTCGTCGGGGGTCGGATTCGCTTCCACGGTAACCCGCTCGGCAGGTTCGCCGTCGGAGTTCTCGTCGGTGGCACCCACCGCATCGCCCGCGTCCTCACGCTCCGCGTTGCGCGCGACGGCGATGATCCTGTCCCCCTTGTCCGGCTTTGCGAAGGTTACCCCCTGGGTGTTCCGGCCGGTGAGGTTAACTTCCGCGACGGCCGAGCGCACGATCTTCCCGCGCTCCATGATGACCAGCACCTCGTCGTCCGCATGGGTCACGAGCGCACCCACGAGGTCGCCGCGCGCCTCCACCAGGTTGGCGACCTTGATGCCGAGGCCACCGCGGCCCTGGATCCGGTACTCCGAGATCCGGGTGCGCTTGGCGAACCCGCCCTCGGTGACGACGAACAGGTCGGCGCCGTCGATGACCACGTCGGCCGACAGCAGCTCGTCCTCCTCGCGGAACTTCATGCCGGTGACGCCGGACGTCGCGCGGCCGAGCGGACGGATCGACTCGTCGTCCGCGTGGAAGCGGATCGACTGGCCCTTGCGCGACACCAGGATGAGGTCGTCATCGGCGTTCACGAGGCGGGCCGAGACCAGCTCGTCCGCGGCGCCGTCGGCGTCCTCCCGCAGGTTGATCGCGATGAGACCGCCGGAACGCGGCGAGTTGTACTCGCTCAGGCGGGTCTTCTTCACCAGCCCGCGACGAGTGGCGAGCACCAGGTAGTCCGCGGCCTCGTAGTCGGGGATGTCGAGCACCTGGGCGATCTTCTCGCCCGGCTGGAAGGCCAGCAGGTTGGCGACGTGCTGCCCCTTCGCGTCCCGGCCGCCCTCGGGCAGCTCGTAGCCCTTGGCCCGGTAGACCCGGCCGAGGTTGGTGAAGAACAGCATCCAGTGGTGGGTCGTCGTCGTGAAGAAGTGGTCCACGATGTCGTCCTCGCGCAGCTGCGCGCCGCGCACCCCCTTGCCGCCGCGCTTCTGCGAGCGGTAGTTGTCCGTCCGCGTCCGCTTGGCGTAGCCGCCGCGCGTGATCGTGACGACCACGTCCTCCTCGGGGATGAGGTCCTCCATGGACATGTCGCCGTCGTACGGGAGGATCGTGGTGCGGCGCTCGTCGCCCCAGCGCTCGGTGACCTCGTCGAGCTCCTCGCCCACGATGGTCCGCTGACGCTCCGGCTTGGCGAGGATGTCGAGGTAGTCGTTGATCTCGGTCTGCAGCTTGGCGTGCTCGTCGAGGATCTTCTGCCGCTCGAGGGCGGCCAGACGGCGCAGCTGCATCGAGAGGATCGCGTTCGCCTGCTGCTCGTCGATGGTGAGCAGGTCCATCAGGCCGGTGCGCGCCTCGTCGACGTCGGGGGAGCGGCGGATCAGCGCGATGACCTCGTCGAGCGCGTCGAGGGCCTTGAGGTAGCCCTCGTAGATGTGGATCTGGTCCTGCGCCTCCTTGAGGAGGTACTCGGTGCGGCGGCGCACGACCTCGATCTGGTGCGTGGTCCAGTGCCGCACGAACGCGTCGATGCTGAGGGTGCGGGGCACCTCGTCGACCAGCGCAAGCATGTTCGCGCTGAAGTTCTCCTGCAGCGGCGTGTGCTTGTAGAGGTTGTTCAGCACGACCTTGGCCACGGCGTCGCGCTTGAGCACGATCACCAGGCGCTGGCCGGTGCGGCCCGACGTCTCGTCGCGGATGTCGGCGATGCCGTTGATGCGGCCGTCGTTGACGAGGTCCGCGATCTTCGACGCCAGGTTGTCCGGGTTGACCATGTACGGCAGCTCGGTGACGACCAGGCAGATCCGGTTCTGGATCTCCTCGACGCTCACCACCGCGCGCATCGTGATGGAGCCGCGGCCCGTGCGGTAGGCGTCCTCGATGCCCTTGTGGCCCAGGATCTGGGCTCCGGAGGGGAAGTCCGGGCCCTTGATGCGCTGCAGGAGCGCCTCGAGCAGCTCCTCGCGCGACGCGTCGGGGTGGGCGAGGTGCCACCGGACGCCCTCGGCCACCTCGCGCAGGTTGTGCGGCGGGATGTTGGTGGCCATGCCGACTGCGATGCCCGCCGAGCCGTTGACCAGCAGGTTCGGGATACGCGCCGGGAGGACGACGGGCTCCTGGGTGCGGCCGTCGTAGTTCGGCCTGAAGTCGACGGTGCCCTTCTCGATGTCGCGCACCATCTCCAGCGCGAGGGGCGCCATCTTGCACTCGGTGTACCGCGGGGCCGCCGCGGGGTCGTTGCCCGGCGAGCCGAAGTTGCCCTGCCCGGCGACCAGCGGGTAGCGCAGCACCCAGTCCTGCACCAGGCGCACCAGGGTGTCGTAGATCGCGGTGTCACCGTGCGGGTGGTACTTGCCCATGACGTCGCCCACGACGCGCGAGCACTTGGAGAACGCGCGGTCGGGCCGGTACCCGCCGTCGTACATCGCGTAGATGACGCGGCGGTGCACCGGCTTGAGGCCGTCCCGCACGTCGGGCAGCGCGCGGCCCACGATCACGCTCATCGCGTAGTCGAGGTACGACCGCTGCATCTCCAGCTGCAGGTCGACCTGCTCGACACGACCGTGGTGGACCGCTACGCGCGCGTCCTCCACCGGAATGCCGTCGTCGGAGTTCTCCACGCCGGGGGTCTCGTCCGTCACCGTCTGTACTTCCTTTCCACGCCGCTGGGCGTGTCACTTCGTCTCGTGGGCCACCGTCTCGACGCGGGACGCCGCAAGGCCCTCTCGGGCACTGCTGCGGCGACCCCAGGTCAGATGTCGAGGAACCGCACGTCCTTGGCGTTGCGCTGGATGAAGGTGCGGCGGGACTCGACGTCCTCGCCCATGAGCACCGAGAAGATCTCGTCGGCCGCGGCCGCGTCGTCCATGGTGACCTGCAGCAGCGTCCGGTGGTCCGGGTCCATCGTGGTGTCCCAGAGCTCGGAGTAGTCCATCTCGCCGAGACCCTTGTAGCGCTGGATGCCGTTGTCCTTGGGGATCCGCTTGCCCTGCGCGGCGCCGGCCTCCAGGAACGCGTCGCGCTCCCGGTCCGAGTACACGTAGTCGTGCGGGGCGTTGCTCCACTTGATCCGGTACAGCGGCGGCTGCGCGAGGTACACGTGGCCGTGCTCGATCAGGGGTCGCATGTACCGGAACAGCAGCGTGAGCAGCAGGGTGCAGATGTGCTGGCCGTCGACGTCGGCATCGGCCATGAGCACGATCTTGTGGTACTTCAGCTTCGAGATGTCGAAGTCCTCGCCGATGCCCGTGCCGAAGGACGTGATCAGCGCCTGGACCTCGGCGTTGGACAGCGCCTTGTCCAGGCGGGCCCGCTCGACGTTCAGGATCTTGCCGCGCAGCGGCAGGATCGCCTGGTTGTGCGGGTTGCGGCCACGCACCGCCGAGCCGCCGGCCGAGTCTCCCTCGACGATGTAGATCTCGCACTCGTCGGGGAACCGCGACTGGCAGTCCTTGAGCTTGCCCGGCATGCCGCCGCCGTTGAGGATGCCCTTGCGGCGGGTGGCCTCGCGCGCCTTGCGCGCCGCGATCCGTGCCTGCGAGGCCTGGATCGCCTTGCGGATGACGTCGCGGGCCTCGTTCGGGTGCGCGTCGAACCAGTCGACGAGCTGCTCGCGGACCACGCGCTGCACGAAGGTCTTGGCCTCCGTGTTCCCGAGCTTGGTCTTGGTCTGGCCCTCGAACTGGGGCTCGCCGAGCTTGACGGAGATGACGGCGGTCAGCCCCTCGCGGATGTCGTCACCCGTGAGGTTCTCGTCCTTCTCCTTGATGATCCCCTTGTCGCGCGCGTAGCTGTTGACCAGTGTGGTCATCGCCGCGCGGAAACCCTCCTCGTGCGTACCGCCCTCGGTGGTGGAGATCGTGTTGGCGAACGTGTGGACCGACTCGCTGTAGGCGCTGGTCCACTGGAGTGCGACCTCGACCGAGATCTTGCGCTCGGTGTCCTCGCTCTCGAACGAGATGACGTCGGGGTGGATCAGCTCCACCCGCTTCGCCGAGTTGAGGTGGTGCACGTAGTCCATGAGGCCGTCGTCGTACTTGAACGTGACGGTGCGCCAGGAGTCCGCGCCCTGGGCCGCGTCCTGGGACGTGCCCTCGGCGTCGGGCTGGCCGTCGGCTCCCGCGACCTCCTCGACGCCGTCGGCCGCCGCCTCGGGCTCCGCGCCCGTGACCTCGTCCGTCGCGGACGAGTGACCCGCCCGCTCGTCGGTGAGCGTGATCTTCAGGCCCTTGTTGAGGAAGGCGTACTGCTGGAACCGGGCACGCAGCGTCTCGAAGTCGTACTCGGTCGTCTCGAAGATCGACCCGTCGGCCCAGAACGTCTGCGTGGTTCCGGTGTGCTCGTCGGGGCCGAGCGGCTCGAGCTGCTCGACGCCGGTGATCGGGTTACCGCCGTCGGTGTACTCCTGACGCCAGTTGAACCCGTCGCGGCGTACCTCGGAGACGAACCGCGTGCTCAGCGCGTTCACCACGGACATGCCGACGCCGTGGAGGCCACCGGAGACGGCGTACCCGCCGCCGCCGAACTTGCCTCCGGCATGCAGGATCGTCATCACGACCTCAAGCGTTGGCTTGCCCTCGGTCGGGTGCATGGCGACCGGAATGCCTCGACCGTCGTCGGAGACTCGCACTCCGCCGTCGGCCAGAAGGTGCACGTCGATCTCGGTGGCGTGGCCTGCGAGGGCCTCGTCCACAGCGTTATCCACAATCTCGTACACAAGGTGGTGGAGCCCACGCTCACCGGTCGATCCGATATACATGCCCGGTCGCTTACGAACGGCCTCGAGACCTTCCAGGACTGTGATGTTCCCGGCGTCGTAGCCGCCGTCGATTCGCTCTGTCACGGGCGGGGTTGCTCCTCGTCTTTCAGGCACACGATGTGCACGACGACGGACGTACCAGCTGCTGCGCGAGCGGCTCGGACCAGGTGAGGTCCATGCCGTGCTCGGGTGCCAGGTACTGTCCGACGGCTCGTCGGTGCTCAGCGTTCCGGGCCCTCAGGACGTTCCTGGGAACCCGGCGCGGTTGACCCCCTCATACTACCTTCTGAGCGGCGAAAACCCGGGATCCTGGGGTGTTTGTAGCCACTCCTCCACAACCTTTCTCCACAGGGTGATTCCTGGGGCCCTGAAGGGGTTCCCGAACGGCCTCCGAAGCCTCGATCCGACCCTCGTCGGGGGTGCGGGCCGGGGGTCCGATCCGACCCTCGCGCGGTCGTCGTCGACGACCTCGACGACGCCGCTCCGGACGACTCGTCGAGAACGCACTCCGGCATGCGATTCCCCTTCGGTTCGTCATGTCGCCGTCTGTTGAAGGTCAGAAAATTTGCACGCAGAAGGTGACATTTCGTTGATTTGTCGTTTTCTGCTCTAATAGCGCCGACCGGTCACATGCGCGCGCACGCGCACTCTCACTTCGAAGGGCAACAGAGTGAAGAAGCTTCTCGCCGGCGGAACTCTCGCCATCCTGGCATTCGGCGGCATGATTGCCAGCGCCGCACCCGCCTCCGCACACACGCCGAGCGTCTCCGCCGACTGCGGTTTCGTGAACGTTGATCTCAAGTACTACAACGGGGCCAAGGTCACCGTCGTTATCGACGGCCAGACGGTCGAGGACACCGAGTTCTCCAACGGCTTCCAGAAGCTCTACCCGGACCTCGCGCTCGACAAGGCGCACGAGTGGACCGTCACCGTCGACGCCTATGACGGCCAGGGCGGCACGCAGTACGACTGGACGGAGTCCGGTTCGATCGGTGTCTGCCAGACGCCCCCGCCCGCCGAGGTCGTCACCCCCGTGATCCCCGAGGCCGTGGCCGGTTGCGCCGCCAGCCTGGACGACGTGGTCATCCCGGAGAGCACCGAGGCGATCACCTACACCAAGACCGAGGCCGGCATCGTCGCCACGCTCACCTCGGAGGAGTACACGTTCCCCGAGGAGCTCGGTGCCTACCAGCTCCAGGAGGACGGTTCGGCCCTGCTGCCGACCGAGCTCATCGTGATCGAGGAAGAGTGCGCCGAGCCGGAGCCCTCGCCGTCCGTCGAGCCCAGCGAGGAGGCCTCCGTGCCGCCCGCCGCCGAGCCCTCCGCCTCGCCCAGCCCCGCGGCTGAGGAGCCCGCGGAGCTCGCCGCGACCGGTGCGACCGTCGGTGGCGCCATCGCGTTCGCCGCGCTGCTCGCCATCGGTGGCGTCGCCCTGGTCTGGGCCCGCAAGCGCATGCAGCAGAACGCGTGAGCAGGTAGCTCCTGGCTGACGCTGCGGCGCAGCTGAGCGACGAAGGGCTCCCCGGCTTCGGCCGGGGAGCCCTTCGTGCGTGTACGGCCGTTCTGGACCGTGTACGAGCCGTGTGCGGAGTACTGCCGGCGGGCGCATGCCCCTGTGGACCGTGGGTCGTCAGCCCCAGGTGTCCCGGGGGCCGGGGCCGCGCACGGACCGAGGGCCGCGCCGGAATCCGGGTCCGGCCGGGCCGAGCACCGTGACCTCCTCGACGACGCCCTCCCCGATCTCCTCCGCCATGCGCCGGATCAGGGTCGGTACCAGCAGCCGGAGCTGGGTCGCCCAGGCCGTCGAGTCGGCGCGCACCACGAGAACCTTGTCCTCGAACGTCTCGGGCGTGCAGTGGTCGGCGATCTCCGAGCCCACCACCTCGCGCCAGCGGCCCACGACGCCGCCCACCGACACCTCCTCGGTCCAGCCCTTCTCGCGCAGCAGGCGGCCGACGACCGCCCCGAGTAGCTGTGGGTCCCGTGCACCGGGCCCTGAACCGCTCGACCGGGGCTCGGCCAGGGGAGACCGGCGCGAGGGGGATCCGGGCCGCAGTCCGCGGGCTCGGGCCGCGGCCTTGGCACGGTTGAGGGCGGCCCGAGCGACCTCCGACGGCGGCGTCAGAGGGGGCTCGGAGTTATCCACAGGCCCCTGTGGAGATTCGTCAGTCACGGGTCACCGTCCCGGGTTCCACGTGAAACCGTACGCCGTCCAGAGCCGGCGGGATGTCCTCCGGCACGGCCGCCGTGACGAGCACCTGACGGGCGGGGAGCACCAGGTCCGCGAGTCGTTCCCGGCGCCGGACGTCGAGCTCCGCGAACACGTCGTCGAGGATGAGCACCGGATCGGCGTCGGTGCCCAGATCGGGGTCCCAGAAAGCGGGTGAATCCGCCGAATTCTGCGGATCCCCGCCCAGCAGACGGAACGATGCGAGTCGCAGCGCGAGCGCGAAGGACCACGACTCGCCATGGCTTGCGTACCCCTTGGCGGGCAGTCCGCCGAGCGTCAGCACGAGGTCGTCCCGGTGCGGGCCGACCAGGCTGACACCGCGCTCCAGCTCCTGCGGCCGGGCCTCGACGAGGGCCTCGAGGAGCAGGTCACGGAGGCGGCCGACGTCCGAAAAGTTATCCCCAGAGGCTGTGGACAACTCCGGTGGATTGTCCGTCGAGAGGGCCGGCAGCGATGACCGGTAGGCGATCTCCGCGTCGCCGTCGGCATCACTCACCTGCTCGTACGCGGCAGCGACCGCGGGACGCAGCGCGTCCACCAGCTGCACCCGCAGGGAGAGGATCTCCGCGCCGAGCTCGGCCAGTCGTGCGTCCCACACGTCGAGCGTCGCCAGCTCGGCGGCCGCCGAGCTCTCGGACCGCGCCGAACCGCCGGAGCGTCGTGCCGACCGCGCCGACTTGAGCAGGGCCGAACGCTGCCGCAGGACCCGTTCGTAGTCGGACAGCACGGCCGACACCCGCGGCATCATCAGGACAAGAAGCTGGTCCATGAACCGCCGCCGACCGTCCGGGTCGCCCTTCACCAGGGCAAGGTCCTCGGGTGCGAAGAGCACCGTTCGCAGGATCCCCAGCACGTCCCGCGCCCGCACCGGCTGGCCCCGGTTGATCCGGGCGCGGTTCGCCTTGCCCTGGGTGATCTCCAGCTCGATCGTGCTGGCGCGGTCGCCCCGTACGATCCGCGTCCGCACCACGGCTCGCTCGGCGCCCGACCGCACCAGCGGCGCGTCCGTGGCGACCCGGTGCGAACCGAGGGTCGCGACATAGCCGATGGCCTCGACCAGGTTGGTCTTGCCGCGGCCGTTGCGCCCGACGAACGCGTTGACCCCGGGTTCGAGCTCCAGGTCGGCCGACGCGTACGACCGGAAGTCCAGCAGGGAGAGGTGGGAGACGTACATCGGTAGGAGATCGTACGTCCCGGCCGCTACTCCGCCGACTTCACCGCGTGCCCGCCGAACTGCTGGCGGAGCGCGGCCACGGCCTTCATGGCCGGCGACTGCTCCTGGCGCGAGGCGAACCGCGCGAACAGGGCGGCGGAGATCACGGGGAGCGGCACGGCGAGGTCGATGCCCTCGTCCACGGTCCACCGGCCCTCGCCGGAGTCGTCGACCCAGTCGTCCAGCAGCGCGAGCTTCGGGTCCTCCTCCAGCGCCTTGACCATGAGGTCCAGCAGCCAGGAGCGCACCACGGTGCCGCGGCTCCAGGCCCGCACCGTGCCGTGCACATCGGTGATGAGGTCGGACTTGGCCGCGAGCAGCTCGTAGCCCTCGGCGTAGGCCTGCATCAGGCCGTACTCGATGCCGTTGTGGACCATCTTGGCGTAGTGGCCGGCGCCGACGCCGCCGGCGTGCACGAAGCCCTCCTCGCGCGGTCCCTCGGGGCGCAGCGCGTCGAAGACGGGCAGCACGCTCTCCACGTCCGCGGCCGCGCCGCCGACCATCAGGCCGTACCCGTTCTCCAGGCCCCAGACGCCGCCGCTCACGCCGACGTCGAGGTAGCCGATCCCGTTCTTCGCGAGCTCCGCGGCCCGCTCCTGGTCCTCGACGTAGTGCGAGTTGCCGCCCTCGATGACGATGTCGCCCTCGGACAGGATCTCGCCCAGCTGGTCGAGCACGCCACGGGTGGGCTCACCCGCGGGAACCATCACCCAGACGACACGCTTGTCCTCGGGGAGCGCGGCGGCGAGGTCGGCGAGCGTCGCGACGTCGGACACCTCGGGACGCGGGTCGAACCCGGTGACCTCGATGCCCCCCTTGCGCAGACGGGCCCGCATGTTGTTGCCCATCTTCCCCAGGCCGACCAGGCCGATGTGGGTAACCATGTGCGTGAAATCCTCCTGGGTCGTTCGACGGGGTCGCTCGTGGCGGCCGTCCTTGATGCGAGCTGACGATGGGTTGCGGGCGTGCGCCGTCGATCAGGACGGAGCGTCGAACCCGTCAGCCGGTGAAGCGGATCGGTACCAGCAGGTACCGGTAGGCGGAGTCGTCCTCGCCGTCCAGGCTGCCCTGACCGGTGAACTCGACCGGCTTGTTCGGGTGCGTGAAGGACAGCCGGACGAAGTCCGTGCCCAGCGCGCCCAGGCCGTCGAGCAGGAACTGCGGGTTGAACGCCACCGCGATGTCCTCGCCGACCAGGACTGCCTCCAGCGCCTCGGACGCCTGCGCGTCGTCGCCCTGGCCGGCGTCGAGCACGACCTGGCCCTCGCTGAACGAGAGCCGGATCGGCGTGTTGCGCTCCGCGACCAGGCTCACGCGCTTCGCCGCCTCGATCAGCGGGGCGGTGGCGACGACGGCGTGGATGGGCGTGCTGTCCGGGAACAGGCGCCGGACGGCGGGGTAGTCGCCGTCGACGAGCTGGGAGGTGGTCTGCCGGCCGCCGGCCTCGAAGCCGACGAGGTCGAGGCCCTGGCCTGTGGACAGACCGACGTTCACGAGACCGCCGCCCGAGCCGAGCGACTTGGCGACGTCGTTGAGCGTGCGTGCCCGCACGAGCGCGACGGCGGAGAAGCCCGGCGTGGCCGGGGTCCACGTCAGCTCGCGGAGCGCGAGGCGGTAGCGGTCCGTGGACAGGAGGGTGATGCGCTCGCCCTCGATCTCGACCCGCACGCCGGTCAGCAGGGGGAGCGTGTCGTCGCGGCTGGCGGCGACGGTCACCTGGGCGACGGCGTGGGTGAACGCGTCACCCGACACGGTGCCGCTCACCTCGGGCAGCCCGGGCAGCGCCGGGTACTCGTCCACAGGCATGGTGAGGAGTGTGAATCGGCTGGCGCCACAGGTGACGATGACCTTGTTGCCCTCGAGCGCCACGTCCACAGGCTTGTTCGGCAGCGCTCGCGAGATCTCGGCGAGCAGTCGGCCGGAGACCAGCACTGTGCCCGGCTCCGCTACCTCGGCGGGGATCTCGGAGCGCGCGGAGGTCTCGTAGTCGAAGCTCGCGAGGTTGATGACGCCCTGCGCGTCGGCCTCGATCCGGACTCCGGCAAGCACCGGTGCCGGCGGGCGCGTGGGGAGCGTACGAGCGGTCCATGTCACGGCATCGGCGAGAACGTCGCGCTCGACCCTGAACTTCATGCCGTTACATCTCCTCTTGTTCCTGGGCTGTCGAGGGAAACCCTACGCGAGTTGGAGACCTCACGGCACTCGATAGGTCCTGGCTGTGGATGGACTTCTCGGAGAGTCTCGTACTAGTGTTCGAACGGGCAGTCGAAGCGCTCGACCGGCTTATGAAGGCGTGTGGATTCCCCCTGATAGATAACTGTCGTAGTAGTAGTCGGTGTTGTGGAAACTGGGGAAATCGTGTCTTTCCGCAGGTCAGAGGCCATTTCCTCCTGTGGAGGAGCTGTGGGGTGATCTGTGTATGAACTGGGGACCGCTGTGGACGGCCAGTTTTTACACACAGGCTGTCCACCGATCGGGGTCTCGTCGCCCACAGAAAACAGGCCTTCGTCCACACCCGTCCACAGGCTTGTCCCCAGGTGTGTATCGGCTGGTCAGCGCAGCGCACTAGGTTCTGCACAGGTTGTGTCCACAGCGCTGGGGACAAGCGAAGCAGAGTCAAGGGAATCAGCCGATCTTCATGTGGACAGTCCTGTGGAGGTGCGTATACGCAACACCCCTGTGCACCGGTTCGGCTGTGCACAGGGGTGTTGAAAGGTGTGGAAGTGGGATCTATGCCCGGATTTTCGGGCTGCACGAGGGTGGGGAGGACGGCACGTGTGAGGTGCGGCTCGTCAGCCGCGCTGCTGCTGCTTGATCCGGCTCGTGAGCTCGGTGACCTGGTTGTAGGTCGAGCGGCGCTCCGCCATCTGGCCGGCGATCTTCTTGTTCGCGTGCATGACCGTGGTGTGGTCACGGCCGCCGAACTGCTGGCCGATCTTGGGCAGCGACAGGTCGGTGAGCTCGCGGCAGAGGTACATGGCGATCTGCCGGGCGGTGACGAGCACGCGCGAGCGTGACGAGCCGCACAGGTCGTCGATGGTGAGGCCGAAGTAGGCAGCCGTCTGCGCGATCACGACGGCGGGGGTGATCTCCGCGGTGTCGTCGTCGTCGGTGATGAGGTCCTTGAGGACGATCTCGGCGAGTGCCAGGTCGACCTGCTGCCGGTTGAGGTTGGCGAACGCGGTGACGCGGATGAGCGCCCCCTCGAGCTCACGGATGTTCGTCGAGATCCGGGAACCGATGTAGGAGAGGACGTCGGCCGGGACGTCGAGGTGCTCGCTCGCGGCCTTCTTGCGCATGATGGCGATACGCGTCTCGAGGTCCGGAGGCTGGACGTCGGTGATGAGGCCCCACTCGAAGCGGGAGCGCAGCCGGTCCTCGAACCCGTTGAGCTGCTTGGGCGGGACGTCGGACGTGATCACGACCTGCTTGTTCGCGTTGTGGAGCGCGTTGAAGGTGTGGAAGAACTCCTCCATCGTCTGTTCCTTGCCCTGCAGGAACTGGATGTCGTCGATGAGGAGCACGTCGACGTCGCGGTACCGGCGCTGGAACGCGCCTGCCTTGCCCTCGCCGATGCTGTTGATGAAGTCGTTGGTGAACTCCTCGGAGTTCACGTACCGCACGCGGATGTGTGGATAGAGGTTGTGGACGTAGTGCCCGATGGCGTGCAGCAGGTGGGTCTTGCCCAGTCCCGAGTCGCCGTAGATGAAGAGCGGGTTGTACGCCTTGGCCGGAGCCTCGGCCACGGCGACGGCCGCGGCGTGCGCGAACCGGTTGGACGAGCCGATGACGAACGTCTCGAAGATGTACTTCGGGTTCAGCCGGGTGGGCTCGGCCGACGGCTTGGGCGCGGGCTGCGGCGCGATCGGCATCTGTGCCTGCTCGGGCTCCGGGGGCTCGTGCTCGAGGGAGAGGGCCGCCGGGCCGGAGATCTGGGACGGGCCGGCGAGCGCGCTGCTGCTCAGCTCGGGGTCCACGGTGATGCCGAAGCGGACGTCGCGCCCCAGGACCGACGACATCGCGGAGACCAGGTCGTCGCGGACCGCCGTCTCCAGATAGGTCCGCGTCTGCTCGTGGGGGACGGCGATGAAGACCATGTCGTCCAGCACTGCCATCGGCTTGGCGAGACGGATGAAGGCGAGCTGCCGGGGGCTCATGTCGGGCCGGGCCTCGAGCGCTGTCAGGGTCTGCGCCCAGACATCGCCGATGTTCTCGTCCGGGTTGGCCACTGGCTTTCCTTAGTCTCGTGCGTGGGGTGGTGCGCGACGCTGGGGGTGTGTTGGAGTCTGCCATGATGAGGCACCGTCCACACAGTTGTCCACAGGTTGTGGATGGCGCGGATCATGCCTGGGTAAGTGGTACGTAGCCAGGCAGGACGGCCCGGCGGGGAAGGTCGGCGAGGCGCGCGGTGTGGCGCGTCCGACACGCATGATCCTGCCGTTCTGGTTTGACCCGGGGGCTCCCGGCGGCGTAACGTCAGACAGCCGTTCCAGGTATTTCTGCGCGCCCATACACGGATTCGAGCCACGTCCTCCGACGTCGGCCAGGACCAGTGGGCCAGGCCCCGGGTCGGCTCGGTCGATCGAAGTACTGAACGGCCACCTTTCACTGCATCGTCGAGGACAGACGGTGTGCCTACCCCGACGTTCTTGGAGTACCTCGTGAGCAAGCGGACCTTCCAGCCGAACAACCGCCGTCGTGCGAAGACCCACGGCTTCCGGCTGCGCATGCGCACCCGTGCCGGCCGCGCCATCCTGGCAGCTCGCCGGCGTAAGGGTCGCGCCGAGCTCTCAGCCTGAGCCATGTTGCCCGCGGCGCACCGTTTGCGCCGTTCCGTCGACTTCGAGCGGACGGTGCGCCGCGGCACGCGCGCAGGTCGATCGACCTTGGTGGTTCACCTCCTGGTCCAGGACGAAAACGTCCCGGACCAAGGATCGGGAACTCCACAGGTCGGTTTTGTCGTTTCCAAGGCTGTGGGTAACTCCGTGCAGCGCAACCTGGTGAAGCGTCGGCTCCGTGCCGCCGCGTTCGGCCAGCTCTCCATGCTGCCCAGCTCCGCTCGTGCGGTGGTGCGCGCGCTGCCGCCGTCGGCAGACGCGACCTACGCGGACCTCGACCGCGACCTCGACTCGTGCTTGCGGCGTGCTGTCGCGCGCGTTTCCGGAGACGGGAAGAGATGACCACCATCCCCGCACCCGAGGGTGAGGCGCCGACGCGTGAGCCTTCGCTGATCGGCCGGCTCCCGGTGACCCTCCTTGTGGGGATGGTCCGGTTCTACCAGGCGTTCATCAGCCCGATGAGCCCCCCGAGCTGCAAGTACTACCCGTCCTGCTCGCAGTACGCCCTGATCGCGCTGCGTCGCCACGGTGCGCTGCGCGGGCTCGGTCTCGCGCTGTGGCGCCTGCTGCGGTGCAACCCGTGGAGTCTCGGCGGCGTCGACGACGTGCCGCCCGCGCGCGGCACGCACACTCACGCCGAGAGCTGACCTGCCTCGGCTCGTGCCGCCGTACACGACCCCCTCGCACCTACCGCAGACTTCGCGTCACCAACTCTGGAGCTTCTTGACCGATGGACTTCTTCGCCTTCCTCTACCCCATCGAGTGGGTCGTGGCCTGGATCATGTACGGGTCACACTGGCTGTTCACCTCTCTCGGGATGTCCAGCGGCCCCGGGACCGCGTGGGTGCTGTCGATCGTCGCGCTGGTGATCGTGATCCGTGTGGCACTGATCCCGCTCTTCTTCAAGCAGATCAAGGCCTCGCGCGGGATGCAGATGATCCAGCCAGAGCTGCAGGCGATCCAGAAGAAGTACAAGGGCAAGACGGACCCGGCGTCCCGCGAGAACATGACGCGCGAGACCATGGAGCTGTACCGGAAGCACGGGACCAACCCGTTCGCCTCCTGCATGCCGATCCTGCTGCAGTCGCCGATCTTCTTCGCCCTGTTCCGGGTGCTCAACGGCCTGGAGCCGATCTCGACCGGTGCCCAGGACCCGATCGGCCCCATCACGCGTGAGGTCGCCAGCGACATCGAGTCGTCGACACTGTTCGGCGCCCAGCTCAGCGACGTCTTCCTGCAGACGGACTCGATGACCTCGCGCATCGTGGTCATCGTGCTGATCGTCGCGATGAGCGTCACGACGTTCACCACGCAGCGCCAGCTGACGATGAAGAACATGCCGCCGTCGGCGCTCGAGGGCCCGATGGCGCAGACGCAGAAGCTGATGCTCTACATGCTGCCGATCGTCTTCGCGATCTCCGGCGTGAACTTCCCGGTCGGTGTGCTGATCTACTGGACCGTGACGAACCTCTGGTCCATGGGCCAGCAGTACTACACGATCAAGCGGATGCCGACGCCTGGTTCCGTCGCGGAGAAGCAGATGAAGGAGCGGCAGGCTGCGAAGGCCGCGCGCAAGGCTGCTCGGAACGGCGGGGTCATCGAGGAGGACGTCCCGGTGGTCGAGGAGCCGAAGAGCGGTCAGCGCGTCCAGCCCAAGCGGAAGAACCGGCAGAAGGGCGGGGCCCGTCCGGAGCCCACGCGGCCGGCGCTCGCTCAGTCCGCTCCGCAGGACGCGGCCGACGCCCCGGCCGATGCGCCGACCGACGGATCGACCGATGGATCGACCGGCAAGCAGCAGGCCGCCACGCCGAAGCAGTCGAGCACGTCCAAGCAGTCCGGTACGCCGAAGCAGTCCGGATCGCCCAAGCAGTCCAGCACTCAGCCCGGATCGAAGCCCAAGCAGTCCGGCACCGCGCCCGGGGCGACCCCGGCGTCGTCGGGCAAGCGCAAGCAGAAGAAGTAGGAGGAGACGCGATGAACGCGAGCACAGGTACGGCCGCACCCGATCCCGCGGCCACGGTCGCGGATCCGGAGGACCGCACCAAGCGCCTCGAGGAGGAGGGCGAGATCGCCGCCGACTACCTCGAGGAGTTCCTCGACATCGCCGACCTCGACGGCGACATCGACCTGGACATCAAGCACGACCGCGCGGCGGTCGAGGTGGTCGCCGACGACCCCGAGTCGCTCGCGCACCTGATCGGTCGTGAGGGCGAGGTGCTCGACGCGATGCAGGAGCTCACCCGCCTGGCGGTGCAGACCCGGACGGGGGACCGGAGCCGGCTGATGCTCGACATCGGCGGCTACCGGGCGGCACGTCGTGTCGAGCTCACCCGAATCGCCGAGCGGGCCGTCGAGCAGGTGCAGGAGTCCGGTGCCGAGGTCGAGCTCGAGCCGCTGAACGCGTTCGAGCGCAAGGTCGTGCACGACGCCGTCGCCGCGGCGGGCCTGGTGAGCGACTCACGCGGAGTCGAGCCGGAGCGGTACGTCGTGGTCCAGCCGGCGGGGGCGGCGGCCGCGGTCACCGACTGAGCCGGTGGGTTTCGGCCGAGGGCCGGTGTGCGTCCCGAGGACGTGCACCGGCCCTCGGTGTGTTTGGCTTCTTTCGACAGCAAGTGGAGGACGGGACGTGGAAGGTTCTGACGTGGCAGGGGATGCCGGCGCGACCGATGCCGAGGTGTTCGACGGCGAGACGCTCGGCGCCAGTGAGGCGGTCAAGACGTACCTGGGCGACGCCTACGACGGTGTGGTGCGCTTCGCGGAGCTGCTCCGTGACCAGGGAGAGCTGCGCGGACTGATCGGACCCCGTGAGGTACCGCGCATCTGGGAGCGGCACATCCTCAACTCCGCGGCGGTCGTCCCGTACCTTCCCGCAACCGGATCGGTCGCCGACATCGGGTCGGGGGCCGGGCTGCCCGGCATCGTGATCGCGGTGATGCGGCCCGAGCTCCAGGTGATCCTGGTCGAGCCGATGGAGCGACGGACGACGTGGCTGGCCGAGGTCGTCGCCGAGCTCGGACTGACGAACGTCGAGATCAAGCGTGGGCGAGCCGAGGAGTACCACGATGCCTTCGAGGCGGACGCCGTCACCTCGCGGGCTGTCGCCGCACTGTCGAAGCTGGTCCGGATGAGCATGCCTCTCGTCCGGGTGGGTGGCGAGCTGGTGATCCTCAAGGGGCGCAACGTAGCTCAGGAGGTCGAGCCTGCGCGAAAGGTGCTGAGGAGGTACGCCACGTGGGATCCGGAGATTCTCGAGGGGACCACCGTGGAGGGCGTCGAGTCCACGACGATCGTCCGGGTGCGTCGCGGGAAGTAGATCTCCCGGCATTCATGTTTCACGTGGAACGGGAGCGATCGCCACTGGCGATCGCTCCCGTTCCTGGTTCTCGGATGCCCCCGCGCTCAGCGCGTCGGGCTGGCCGGCGGGTCTCAGCAGCCGCCACAGTTGTAGTAGAGGATGTCCCAGTGGTTGCCCTCGTCGGTGTAGAGGTTCCCGGCGCCGGAGCGGTACTGGTAGCCCCAGCCGGAGATGTACCCGACGTACGTGAAGTTGTTGCTGATGTAGCTGTCAATGCAGGTGCTCTGCCGGGTGTCGAGCTTGTAGCCGTTCCAGTGGCTGTAGGTGCCGCTCGAGTGTCCGGTCTCGGTGCCGCCGGTGATCGTGATGGCACATCCGCTGGCCGAGCGGAACGTCTTGATCCCGTCGATCGTGGTCTGCCGGACCTGCTCGAAGGAAGTACAGGTGGCAACGTTGCGGTTGCTGCATCCGCCGCTCGACGTCCAGGAGATGCCAGCCGCGCTGAGCTGGGCGGTCGCCTGTGCATGAGTGAGGAACGTCGCGGCGCTGGCGGGGGCCGCGAAGGCGAGTACGAGCGCCGCTGTGAACGCGGTGATCAGTGCGGTGGCTCGGGTGATGGGTCCGGACAAGACGCCTCCCTGCGTGGAGTCAGACGTACCTGGGCGATTCGAGGATAGATGGAGACGGGACCGGTCTGGGCATACCAGTTCTGACATAGCGGCGACGGGTCGGCGGGGATGGCGACCCGGGTGGACGCCGTTCTTGGGGTGGGCCCGTTTCACGTGAAACAGGGGAACCGATGTGGAACGGAGCGAAGCGCGTGCCGTTCTCGGCAGAGGAAGTTGCCATGGCGTCGGACGCGTTTCACGTGAAACCGAGCTGTAGCGATCCGGGCGACAGCGAGCCCGCCATGGGCGGTACGCGGGGGCGCCGACTGTCGCATCGATGCCCGGATGTATCGGGCTCTCAACCTGACGTGGCGCACCATGCGCAATGCGGCCGGTCGACCACGATCTGATCCCGCCCGCGACGGCGTTTCGGCACGCTCGAACAGGCACCCGACCGTAGCGTTACACGGGTGTGCTTCTTCAGACGAAAGTCCAAGCGAGCGGCGGCGGCTGCGGCTCTGGCGGCGTCCGCCGCCAAGGCAGATACGCCCGACTCGTCCGCTTCGGAATCGGCGGTGGCGGTCCCGGACGACGCCACGCCGGTGGACTCCGTGTCGCGAGCGGCGCCGTCAGCTTCGCCCTCTGTGGCAGGGCTGACCGATGGGCCGCCGGTCGGGTTTGAACCGGCGGCGGAACATGCACCCGACACGATGTCCGCCGAGCACCCGGCCGAGGACCCGGCGGTTGTTGGAGCGGCCGTCGCGGGAGATGCTCCCGGCCGGGTCGCGGACGAGTCTCCGGAAGGATCGCCAGGCGTCGCCGCCCCGACCGGGACTGCGAGTGCAGACCTGGACAGCGCCGGGAGCGATGCCCCGGACGCCCGCGCAGAAGCTGCATCGGAGGCAGCGACAGAGGCACACCCCGCGGCGCAGGTCTCGACCACCACCGCGGCCGGCGACGGAGCTTCGTCAGACACCTCCAGTACATCGGTCGAAGAAGTGCGGGACAGGCAGGCCGGCGCCGAGCCGTCCAGCGAGGCGATTCGTGCTCCGGCGGCTTCGACGTCCACCGTGGACGAGCTGGAAGAACGCCCGGGGGAGGGCACGAGCGTGCCGTCGTCCCAGGACATGGCACCGCCGCCGGCCGAGATCGTGAGCGGTCGTCCGCGCGACGAGGTCTGGGGGCAGGACAAGCCAGACCCCGAGGGAAAGAACGTGGCTGAGCTCAGCCAGCTGATCGAGTCCGTAACGAGGTCGGCCTTGGCCGGCGACGAAAAAGCCACCGAGGTGGCAGAGGTTCTGGAGATCCACGAGATGACGGAAGTGCTGGAGCCGACGCCGGATCACATCGACGGGCGGCCCTTGTCGGAGGTGGCGGCCGACGATCCTGATCTGATGGAGGAGCTGCCCTCGCGCCGCCCGATCCCGGCAGATGCGATCAAGCGGGCAACTGAGGCACTCGACGCGGCAGTGAATGCCGCCCCGGCGGTGATCAGCTCGACCACCATGACCGTCGACGACGAGATGGTGGACTTCGTCGATGCCGAATTCACACATTTCGACGGAGAAACCGCCCCGGAGGCCAAGCCAGAAGCCGGGGCCAGCGATTACAGTGTCCGCGTGACGGATCCGATTCCTGTGCAGAGCCTCTCCGCTCCCGGTGTTTCACGTGAAACGACCGGGTCCGTGCAGACGCCCAATGGCACTCAGCAGCCCACGGGCGGCCCGCACGGTGGCGATGACGAGCGGCGATCGGCCCTCATCGCGACCGTCCCGGCCGTTGACGATACGACTCCTGTCGCCGCCGAGCTCGCAATGGACGCTCGCCGACGCATCGAGCTCCAGGGGCGGAAGTTCCCGCGCCCGCCGAAGACCCGCATCATCACGGTCGCCAACCAGAAGGGTGGCGTCGGCAAGACGACCACCACGGTCAACATCGCGGCCGGGCTCGCGCAGTCCGGCCTGAACGTCCTCGTGATCGACAACGACCCCCAGGGCAACGCCTCGACGGCGCTCGGGATCGAGCACCGGGCGGGGACGCCCTCGGTCTACGAGATCCTCGTCGAGGGCGAGCCCCTCGCGAACACGATTCAGCAGTGCCCGGACATCCCCAACCTCTGGGGCGTCCCCGCGACGATCGACCTGTCGGGTTCCGAGATCGAGCTGATCTCCCTTGTTTCACGTGAAACGCGACTCCGCAAGGCGCTCGACAAGTACCTGGCCGACAGGGTCGCCGCGGGAGAGGAGCGCATCGACTACGTGCTCATCGACTGCCCGCCGAGCCTTGGTCTCCTGACCGTGAACGCGTTCGTCGCGGGCCGCGAGGTCTTCATCCCCGTACAGTGCGAGTACTACGCGCTCGAGGGCCTGAGCCAGCTGCTGAAGACGATCGACCTGATTCGCTCCCACCTCAACCCGGAGCTCCGGGTCTCGTCCATCCTGCTGACGATGTATGACGGACGGACCAACCTGGCGCAGCAGGTGGCGGGGGAGGTGCGGTCGCACTTTCCTGCCGAGACATTCAAGACGACGATCCCGCGTTCGGTCCGGATCTCCGAGGCGCCGAGCTACGGCCAGACGGTGATGACCTACGACGCGACATCCACGGGGGCACTCGCGTATCTTCAGGCGTCCCGAGAACTGGCCGAGCGCGGTCAGGGCGGATCGAGCCCGCGCCGTGCGATGAAGGCGGAGCCGGTCGGAGCGCAGGACTGATGCTCGGCAGTGACGAACGAGATGCGTTGCATCCCGTGTATGAGATGAAGCCCGTCCGAGCTCAGCGCCGGACCGGAACCGACGAGGAGACATGATGACTGCGAAGCGACGCGGGCTCGGGCGGGGCCTGGGCGCCCTGATCCCGACGGGTCCGGAGCTGGACGAGCGGGCTTCCGCAGCTGGGGAGTCGGACGGCGCGGACAGCGTGCTGGGCGGCTCGGTCGCAACCGTCGTCGAGGAGCGTCCTGCTCCTGATGTGGCTCTGACGGACGATGTGTCGGTGAGCACCGCCTCGGCCGACACGATCACGGAGCAGGCTCCCGAGCAGGTCACGGACAAGAAGTCCGCGCCCAAGAACACGGGGCCTCGTCCTAGCACGGTGAAGTGGGACTCCGCGATCGCCAGCGGGCGGCTGTCGGTCGCCAACGAGGCGAGTGAGGGCAGCGGGGCGTCGGCACTGGACGACGCGTTCTTCAGCCGGGAGGAGAGCGCACCCGAAGCCGTTTCACGTGAAACACCGGATCTGGTCCCAGTGCCGGGTGCGCGGTTCGCAGAGCTCCCCGTCACCGCTATCCGGCCCAACACCTGGCAGCCGCGCACGGTCTTCGACGAGGGCGACCTCGACGAGCTGGTCGACTCGATCAAGGAGATCGGTGTTCTCCAGCCGATCGTCGTCCGCCCGGACAAGGACCACCCGGGCGAGTACGAGCTCATCATGGGCGAGCGCCGCTGGCGTGCGACGCAGGCCGCTGAGCTGGAGACCATCCCGGCGATCGTTCGCGACACCGACGACGGCGACATGCTCCGGGACGCGCTGCTGGAGAACCTGCACCGCTCGAACCTGAACCCGCTCGAGGAGGCCGCCGCCTACCGGCAGCTGCTCGACGACTTCGACTGCACGCACGAGGAGCTGGCGAATCGGATCGCGCGCAGTCGCCCGCAGATCTCCAACACCCTGCGCCTCCTGCGGCTGCCCCCGCTGGTGCAGCGCCGCGTTGCCGCGGGCGTGCTCTCGGCCGGCCATGCGCGTGCCCTTCTCGGCCTGAGCGACGGCGCAGAGATCGAGCGGCTCGCACAGCGGATCGTGTCGGAAGGTCTCTCGGTCCGGGCGACCGAGGAGATCGTGATGCTCACGGAGTCTGACGGCAACGGCACCAAGGCGCGCAAGGCGCCGCGGGCCGGGACGCGCAGCGAGGCGGTGGACGAGCTGGCGACCCGGCTCTCCGACCGCTTCGAGACGCGGGTCAAGGTGGCGCTCGGCAAGAACAAGGGCCGTATGACCGTCGAGTTCGCCTCGGTCGAGGACCTCAACCGCATCCTCAACGTCATGGCGCCCGAGGAGCGCGGTCTGCTCCGGCCGTCGTCCGACGACTGAAACGGACGCGAACCGCAGGCGAACGGCTCCGGGCCGGCACCCCACGAGGGATGCCGGCCCGGAGCCGTTCGCGTCAGCACCGTGCACCGCGCGCGGTGTTCGCGATCTAGCGCGCCGCCACCAGAGCCCGGTCGACGATCGCTCGGTACAGCGCCGACAGTTCGTGCCCGCTCGCGGCGACCGCCTGGGGCAGAAGCGACATCTCCGTCATACCTGGCGCGACATTCACCTCGAGCACGTGCGCGGTGCCGGACCGGTCGAGAATCATGTCGGTGCGCGAGATATGCCGTAGGTGCAGAGCGCGGTGTGCGCGCACCGCGACGTCCGACACCAGCTCCGCCTGCTCCGGGGTGAGCCGGGCGGGCGCGAAGAACTCGGTCTCGCCGGCCACGTAGCGTGCGGCGTAGTCGTACCCGCCGTCGGCCACGATCTCCACCGCGGGGAGGGCTTCGGGACCGTCGGCACCCTCGATCACGCTGACCGCGAGCTCCACACCGTCGATCGCCCGCTCGACCAGCGCCGTCTCGCCGTACGCGAAGCACTCCACCATCGCCCGGGGCAGGTCCTCGGCGCGGGTCACGACGGTGACACCGAGCGCGGAGCCACCCTCGGTGGGCTTGACCACCAGGGGAAGACCGATGCGCCGCAGGATCGTGTCGAGCACCGGTCGCGCGCCGAGATCCCGGAACAGGCTCTGGGGGAGCGTCACGTAGTCGGGCGTCGCGAGCCCGGCGTCGAGCAGCGCGGCCTTGGAGATCGGCTTGTTCCAGACGACGCGGCTCGCGCGCGGGCCCGTGCCGACGTAGGGCAGTCCGGCCATGTCGAGCACGTCGCGAACGGAGCCGTCCTCACCGGAGGCGCCGTGCAGCAGCGGCCAGACGACGTCGGGCCGGGTCGTGCGCAGGAACGACAGGAGGTCGGCGTCGACGTCGTGCAGCAGGACCTCCAGGCCGGTGGCGCGCAGCGCCTCGGCGACCCGGCGCCCGGAGCGCAGGGAGACGTCCCGCTCGTGCGACAGTCCGCCGGCGAGGACGACCACCAGGGGCGAGCGGCGCCCGGCGTCGTGCGGCTCGGGGGCGAGCGGCGCGCCTGGCGCGGCCGGCTCGGTCGGGACAGGGGTGGGACTGGTCATCGAGGACTCACTCGGTCGGGAGGGGAGAACGGTCAGCTGCCATCGTGTCAGACCCCCAGATCACCGGGGTGACCTGCGGGTCTGACACGGGAGAGGCTCACGCCAGGTCGGGAGCGGGGCCTTCGACGTCGTCCGTGTCGGTGCCGGGCTGTGCGGCGGTGCCGAAGATCTGCACCAGCTCGGACTCGCCGTTGACGACGCCGGCCAGCCGCCGCACACCCTCCCGGATGCGTTCCGGGGTGGGGAAGCAGAACGACAGGCGCATGTGGTCGGAGCCGCTGCCGTCGTAGTAGAAGGCGGTGCCCGGGACGTACGCGACGCGGGCGGTGACGGCGCGGGGCAGCATCGCCCGCGCGTCGAGGCCCTCCGGGAGCCGCACCCACACGAAGAAACCGCCCTTCGGCACGTTCCACGACGCGCTGGGCAGGTACTCGCCGAGCGCCCCCACGAGGGCGTCGCGTCGTTCGCGGTACGTCTCGCGGTACGCCTTGATCTGGGCCTTCCAGTCGCACGTCTCCAGGTACGTCGCCACGGCGAGCTGGGAGGCGTTCGACGGGGACAGGACCGCGGACTCGCTGGCGAGCACGAGCTTGTCGCGTACCGCGTGCGGTGCGATGACGAAGCCGACGCGGTAACCCGGGGCGAAGGTCTTGGAGAACGAGCCGAGGTACAGCACGCCGTCGGTGTCGTAGGAGCGCAGCGCGGGCATCGGCTCGGTGTCGAACCCGAGCAGTCCGTACGGGTTGTCCTCCACCACGAGCACGCCGTGCCGGCGACAGATCTCCAGGATCTGAGGGCGTCGCTCGGCGGAGAGCGAGACGCCGGCCGGGTTCTGGAAGGTCGGGACGGTGTAGAGGAACTTCACGCGGCGGCCCTCGGCCGCCAGGCGGGTCAGCGTGGCGTCGAGCTCCGCCGGGACCAGGCCGTCCGCGTCGAGCGGCACCTGGACGACGTCGGCCTGGTACGACCGGAAGACCCCCAGCGCACCCACGTACGACGGCGCCTCCGCGATCACCACGTCGCCCGGGTCCACGAAGATGCGGGTCACGAGGTCGAGCGCGGACTGCGAGCCGGTGGTGACCACGACGTCGTCGGGATGGGCGGAGACGCCTTCGAGGGCGACGACCTGGGTGATGTGCTCGCGGAGCACCTCCTCGCCCTGGCCCGAGCCGTACTGGAGCGCCGTCGTGCCCTTGGTGGCGATGAGGCGCTGCATCGTGTCGGCGATGACGTCGAGCGGCAGGCCCTCGAGGTACGGCATCCCGCCCGCCAGTGACACGACCTCGGGGCGGTTGGCCACCGAGAAGAGCGCTCGGATCTCCGAGGCGCGCATGCCGTGCGCTCGCGCCGCGTACGAACCGAACCACGGGTCGAGGCGGTTACCGGCAGTCTCGGGAAGCTCGTTCACGCACGCCAGTCTCGCACGCACCGTGTGCTCGACCCAGTACCCGTTCGTAGCGAAACGGTGAGACTCCGCGGCCCCCCGGCGGGGGCCGGGCTTCGCACCAGGGTGAACGAAGAGCGCGTGCCCGGTGCCGCACCCGGTTTCGGGTGGGCCGGACACGCGCTCGGTGATGCGGCGGCGGGCGGTCAGCCCGCGAGGACCTCGTCGATCTCCTCGGTCAGCGCGCGCTTCGGACGGGCGCCGATGATCGACTTCACGACCTCGCCGCCCTTGTAGACGTTGAGCGTCGGGATCGAGACGATGCCGTAGTCCATCGCGGTCTGACGGTTCTCGTCGGTGTCGATCTTGACGATCTTGATCTTGCCCTCGTACTCGTCGGAAAGCTCCTCGAGGATGGGCGCGACCATGCGACACGGGCCGCACCAGGTAGCCCAGAAGTCGACGAAGACAGGAATGTCAGAGTCGAGGACCTCGGTCTTGAAGGTGTCGTCGGTGACCTTGATGGTGCTCATCCAGCATCTCCTTGTTCATGGCCCCGCGGGGGCCGAGTGGGGCGGGCCGGTGGTAGCCGGCCGGAGATCAGTCGTTCAGCGAGTCGAGGAACGCCTGGGCGTCGAGCGCCGCGGAGCAGCCCGAGCCGGCGGCCGTGATCGCCTGGCGGTAGGTGTGGTCGACGGCGTCGCCGCAGGCGAAGACGCCGGAAAGGTTGGTGCGGGTGCTCCGGCCCTCCACGAGGATGTAGCCGTTCTCGTCGAGGTCGACCTGGCCCTTGACCAGGTCGGTGCGGGGCTCGTGACCGATCGCGACAAACAGGCCCGTCGCGTCCAGGTCCCGGACCTCGCCGGTGACGGTGTCGCGCAGGCTGAGCCCGGAGACCTTGTTGTCACCCGTGATGCCGGCGATCTCGCTGTTCCACGCGAACTCGATCTTCGGGTCCGCGGTGGCGCGCTCCGCCATGATCTTCGAGGCGCGCAGGTCGTCGCGGCGGTGCACCACGGTCACCTTCGAGGCGAACCGGGTCAGGAACGTCGCCTCCTCCATCGCGGAGTCGCCACCGCCGACGACGGCGATGTCCTGGTCGCGGAAGAAGAAACCGTCACAGGTGGCGCACCACGAGACGCCGCGGCCGGAGAGCCGCTTCTCGTCGGGCAGGCCCAGCTCGCGGTACGCCGAACCGGTCGACAGGATCACGGAGCGGGCGCGGTAGGTGTCGCCGCCGCCCGTCACGATCGTCTTGACGTCGCCGGTCAGCTCGACCTGCTCCGCGTCGTCCCAGACGACCTTGGCGCCGAACTTCTCGGCCTGCTCCCGCATGGCCTCCATCAGGTCAGGGCCCTGGATGCCGGCGGGGAAGCCGGGGAAGTTCTCGACCTCGGTGGTGTTCATCAGCGCGCCGCCCGCGGTGACCGAACCCGCGATGACCACGGGCGCGAAGCCGGCACGAGCCGCGTAGATGGCCGCGGTGTAGCCCGCGGGGCCGGACCCGACGATGACGACGTCGAGCACGGGGGCGTCGGTCGTGCCGGCGGCCGGAGCGGTGGTCTGTTCGGTCAAGGTGTTCTCCTCGAGTTCCATGGGCACACGCAACAACACGCGAGCGGGTCCCAGTGTTCCAGCCCGCGCCCGGCACGGCTCGGTCGTGGACGTGAATCTCACCACACTGCATCGACATTCGTCGATGCGTCCGGTATCCGAGCCGATCCTGTCACGAAAGAACGCCGGCGGGAACGAACCATCGACATGATGTGGTTCGGACCCGCCGGCGTTCCGTAGTGCTCGTGGTCGTCGGTGACGACCGTTGGTCAGCTCAGCACGACCTCGCTCAGCTCGAGCCGGAAACCGTCGGAGACCTGCGGCAGCTCGGTGACCCAGATCGTGAACGAGTCGCTCACGACGGGCTCCGGGAGCTCGAAGGTGGTGGTCTCCGCGAAGGTGCCCTCGGCGAGCACCTCGCCGCCCTCGCCGCCCTTGAGGATCTGCACCTTGCCACCGGGGGTGTTGGTGAGCAGCTCGATCTTGGAGACCGACGCCGGCTCGCGGAGCCGCAGCTCCATGCCGAGGAAGTCCTTGAACCCACCGAACGCCGCCCGCTGGTAGGTCGTCGTGAAGTAGAACGTCGCCGGGTCAGTGTCGAAGGCCCGCTCGACCGCCTCGGGGTGGTCCAGCGTGCTGCCCTCCCAGTCGAGCTCACCCAGGAGCGTCCCGGAGTCGATCACCGGACGCGCCTCGGTCTCGGTGGGCGCCGACGGCTCGCTGCTGCCTCCGTCCGCGCCCGCGGAGGTGGAGACCGTCGGCGACGGCGTCGCGTCGGCGATCACGTCCGGGGTCGGCGAGAGGACGGCGTTGATGGCCCAGATGAGGCCCGCCACGACGGCCACGCCGACGAGGCCGAGCACGATCGGCGTCGGGTTGACGCCGCCGCGCTTGGGCGCGGGCTGGGTGGCGAACCCGCCGTCCTGCTCGTAGTAGCCGCCGGTGTTGGGGTCGTAGCCGCCCGGCGCGTAGGACTGCGGGGGGTATTGCTGCGGCTGCTGCTGCGCGTACTGCGCCTGGTCGTAGCCGGGCTGGGCCTGTGCGACGGGCTGGCCGTACTGGTCGTAGCCCGCCGGCGGGTAGCCGGCCGGAGCCGCCTCGGGCGGCGGGGGAGGCACGGGCGCGTGCTGGCCGTAGGCCTGCGGTTCGTAGGTGTAGTCGTTCTGGGGCTCGGGATAGCCGGCGGGCACACTGCCGCCCGCTCCCATGGCCATTGTCTCGTCGGTACGTGCGATCCGGCCGGTGACGGGGCGCCGCGCGGGCGGAACTCCTTCGCCTCCGAAAGCCTCGGCGATGGACTGCCGCCGCGGCTCCTCCGGCTCGGGCTGCACGAATCCAGGCAGCGATGCCACTACGGAAACCTCTCCCCACGGCTGGAGAGCCGCGGTCACGTCGTCGGGGTTCTTCGGCCCCTCGGTGCCGCCGGACGTGTCGAACGTCCGGGCCACCAGGGCGTCGATCTCGGTGTCCACGTGCGGGACCAAGCTGGAAAGAGGCGCCACGGCGCCGGAGTCGTCGAGCTGCGCGGGCAGCGGGATCAGGGTGTCCTTCGCGATCCAGTCGGCCTCGAGGTCCTGGCCGGGCCAGCGCGCCGTCATCGCGTAGTAGAGGAGCGCCACGAGGCCCTGGGCGTCGAGCTCCGCCGGCTTGACGTTGAGCGTGTCGCCCGAGGCGAGGCCGCCGTCGAGCCCGAGGCCCGTGACGCGGACCTGGTGACCGTCGACCCGCACGGCCTCCGGGCGGAGCGCGGCGTGGTGCACGCCGCGGGTGTGCGCCACGCCGAGGGCGGTGGCCGCCTCGCCGACGATCGCACGGGCCTGCTGCCCGTCCACGAGGCCGCTCGAGATGATCTCGGTCAGCGTGGTGCCGGTATAGGGCTCGGTGACCACGTACTTGCGGCCGTCGGAGTCGGATCCGGCGTCGAGCACGCGGACCAGGCGGGGGTCGGTCACGAGTGCCGCACGCCGGGCGGCGTCCAGGGCGTCACCGGTATAAGGCCCGGTCACGAGGGTGACGCGGACCTCGCGGTCCAGGATCAGGTCGTGCGCCTCCCAGGCGGTCGCCGCGGCAAGGTCGGTGGACGCCTGCTGGCGCAGTCGGTATCTCTCGACCAGCACGGTGCCAGGCTCGACAGTGCTCACGCGGACCTCCTTGCTCGGTCGGGGGACAGTAGCAGGTACGTGACCACGACCGTCACGCACCGTCGCCATGCTACGCGGAACCGTTGCCCACCCGCCGAAGCATCGTCCGTATGTACGAAAGCGCAGCCCGCGCGCGCGGGCTGCGCTTCCGGTACGACGGCGGTGTGTACGACGGCGGGGCGGATCAGCGCCGCAGGCGTGCGAGGACCGGGCCGAGCAGCCCGTTGAGCTCCTCGACGCGCAGCAGGCGCAGGAGCAGCACGTAGACGGCGAGCATGACCAGGCCGCAGAGCGCCGTCACCCAGAGCCCGCTGAGCATCGTGAGCACCCAGCCCTTGCCGAACGTCAGCACGTCGAAACCGCCGACGAGCTGGTAGACGCCCCACCCGGCGCCCCCGGCGACCGCCGCGGCGAGCACCGTCTTGGCGTGCAGGACGAAGATGCGCCCGCCGTCGAGCCGCCCGCCGAGCTTGCGCTTGAGGCCACCGGTGCGCAGCAGCACCGTGATCCAGTTCGACAGGGCGTAGGCACCGCCGGCCGCGATGACCCAGAGCTCGACCGGCAGCCAGACCTGCGCCGCGACCAGGCCGGCCACGAGGGCGACCGTCGACGGGACGGTGATCCAGAAGACGGAGCGGCCGTCCTCGTAGGCGTAGAAGACCCACTTCATGAGCGCCATGCCGCCGAGCGGCACCAGCCCGAACGACAGCGCGACCAGGACGGGCGCGATGAGCGCCGTACCCTGCTCGCCCGCGGTCGGGACGATGAACGCCGTGGCCGGCCCGGCCAGCACCACGAGGGCCGCGGTGGCGAACACGGTGAAGACGCCGATGGTGCGCAGGCCCAGGGACAGGTCGGACCGGACCCGGTCGGTGTCGCCCGCCTGGGCGGCCTTGCTGATGCCCGTGAACAGTGCCGTCGCGATGGAGACCGTGACCAGGGAGTGGGGCAGCAGGTAGATCAGGAGCGCCTGGGTGTAGGACGCGTTGCCCGCGACGGCGTCGCCCGCGTTGCCGGCCTCGGCCGCGACCCGGGTCAGGTAGAGGACACCCGCCTGCTCCAGGACCACGGCCGCGAACGTCCACAGGGCGACGCCCCCGGCCGAGCGCAGGCCGATGCCCCGCAGGCCCAGGCGGAGGTTCCAGCGGAAGCCGGAGCGCAGCAGCGGCACGAGCAGCACGAGGGCCTGCGCCACGATGCCGAGCGTGGCCGTGCCGGCCAGCAGGATCGTGCGCGGGGTGTTCCACTCGGAGAGGTCGTTGATGCCGGTGTCGGGGGCGCCGCCGAACACGATCAGGAACACGGCGAAGCCGAGCACCGAGACCACGTTGTTGGCCACCGGAGCCCACATGAACGGACCGAACTGCTCGCGCGCGTTCAGCACCTGGCCGAGCAGTGTGTACAGGCCGTAGAAGAAGAGCTGGGGGATGCACCAGTACGCGAAGACGGTGCCCAGCGCGAGCTGCTCGGCCGACCAGCCGTCCGTGTAGAGCATGACGACCCACGCCGCGGCGCCGGTGAGGACGGCGGTGATGGCGAGGATGCCGACGGCCGAGACGGTGAGCAGCTTGTCGACGCGCTCCTGCGCGTTGTGCGCGCGGAACGCCTTGACGATCTGCGGCACCAGCACGGCGTTCAGCATGCCGCCCGCCAGGATCGCGAACAGGACGTTGGGCAGCTTGTTCGCGACGTCGAACGCGTTCGCAACCGTGCCGGCGGAACCGATCGCGGCCACCAGCATCATGTTGCGGACCAGGCCACCGAGGCGGGACGCGGCCGTGCCGGCCGCCATCACGATCGAGTTGCGTCCCAGGCTGCTGGTCGACGACGGGGGCGTCGCGGGCGTACCCGGCCCGCCCGCGGCCTCGGCGCTGGGATCCGACGCGGGGTCGGTCGGTGCGGTCACGGCGTTCTCCTGGGTCAAGCGACTACTCCCATGGTCTGGGCCCCTGCCCGGCGCTGTTCGGCAGACGTGTGCGGCGGCCGAAACACTACTCTGCCCGAGCGGCCACGGAGTCCGCCGTCGCCGCCCGGGTGGTCTCCGGCGCCTCAGGGGCCGTACCGGTGGCCTCCTCGACGTCCTTGCTGGTGGCACGGTACGGGGAACGCCCGCGACGGACCGTGCGCCAGATCCCGGCCAGGAACAGCAGCGCGACGAGGCCGGCGGCGATCCAGGTGCCGAGCTCCTCCCAGCCCGCGCGCACGCGGACCTGGAACGACGAGTCGTCGCTGATCTTGGCGCCGGTCGGGGTGAGCACCTGGGCGGTCACGGCGACGTCGCCCGAGCCGATGGCTCGCACCGGGACCTGGACGTCGATCTCCTGGCCCGCCGGGATGACCTCGGTGCTGCGTGCGTCCACGGTCAGTCGCGGGTGGTCGGGGCGCAGCACCACGGTGACCGTCGCGTCGACGCCGAGCGTGTTGCGGACGCGCACCGGGATGTTGCCCTTGTCCGTGATGAAGTTGACGTCCTGGCGCGGCACCACGGTCACGGACTGCTGCGTGAGCGCGTTCGACGCCTCCAGGGTCTGCTTGACGAGCGCCTCCCGGAGCCCGGTGTCGGCCCGGTGCGCGACGGCGAGCGGGGCGATCAGGCGGGTGACACCCGGTCGCCAGATCTGGGAGGAGTGGTCGACGGCGACCGACGAGAACGTGACGACGGCGTCGCGCGCCCGCTCCAGGGCTGCGACGTTCGTCGCGCCGAGCTCGGCCTTGGCCACGGTGCGCTTCGACAGCGCGGTGCGGGCCACGTCCGGGGCGTCCTGCGCGAACAGCGTGTCGATGGTCGTGACGTCGACCCAGCCCGCCGCGTCGAGCTCGTTCAGGATCTCGGTCGCGCCCTCGGCGTCGGGCGTCCAGGTCCGCGGCGCGACGATGGCCAGCGACGGCGGGTCGTTCGGCGTCTGGGTGACGAGGGCGGCCGTCTCCGCGAGGAGCCGCTGCGCGCCCTCGGTCGGGGTGGACACGGTGGCGGCGGCCGCCGTGGAGGCGGAGCTCTCCGCGGACGTCTCGGTGTCCGCGCCCGACAGATCGGTGGCGGCGAGGAAGGCGCGCGTGAGGTCGGTGTCGGCCACCACCGCGCGTGCCGTGCCGGACGGCGTGCGGACGTCCGCCCGGCCCGTCACGGTGCCGGTGCCCTCGTAGGCGAGTCCGCCGCTGCCGACGACGACGTGCCCGCGCTTCGCCGCGACCCCGAGGCCGACGGTCTCGACGTCGGGCACGACGCCGTCCGCAGGCCAGGACAGGTTGCCCCGCCATGACTCCGGCACCTCCCAGTTCCCGCGGCGCGGCGCCTGGAGGAAGCTGCGCGCGCCGGTGGTGCGCACGTTCGCGTGGGCGAGCGCCGCGAGGTCGGGGTCGTGGCTGGGGAGGGTGTACGTGGTGGTGCTCGCGGCGGCCGCGGTCATGCGCTCGGACCACTCGATGAGCGCCGGGTCGTCCGACTTCGCGGCCACGCCGATGGTGTCGGGGTCGATCGCCAGCGAGAGCTTCGTGCTCTCCGCGACCTGCAGCACGCCGTCGAGCCGCTGGCCGGAGGCGGCCTGCTGGGCCAGCTCCAGCTCGGCGGTGCTCGGGTCGGCCGGGTCGATGGCGGGGCTCGTGACCGCGGCGAGGACGCTGACCTGCATGGGCTCCCGCTCCAGGCCGTCGGCGTCGTACACGAGGAACGAGCGCGCGATGCCCAGGCGACCCGTGGCGTCGCCGGCGGCGACGGCGAGCTTGCGCGCGCCGAAGCCGCGGAAGGTCTGGGCACCGGGGTCGTAGGTGAACGAGACGTTCTTGGACGCGCCCGGCGCGAGGTCGCCGATCGTCCTCGGTATGGGGTTGCCCCGGACCGGGTCGAGCAGGTCGGCCGTGGTCCACTCGTCGATCTCCGTGCGCGAGGTGATCGCCACGTAGTCGATGGTCAGCTGGGCCACCGCGTCGGACACCGTGGCGTCGCTCGTGTTGGTGACCTTCGCGCGGATGGTCACCTCGTCCCCCGGGTGCGAGACGGGGTGCGAGATGTCGGTGACGGCGACGTCGAGCGACCCGGCGGCGGCGGAGGAAGTCGTGGCGAGTGGCTGGGCGGCGGCGGTGTCCGCGGGGGTGCGTGCCGCCGTCGGACCGGTGGCCGCTGCCGGGGGCAGCGCGGACCCGACGAGCACCGCGCCCGCCAGGAGCACGGCGCCGAGCGCGCCGGTACGGCGGGCCGCCCGGCTGCGGGCGGGACTGCGGGAGAGGTCGGCGTGCTGCGTCATGGCAGGTCTGGGCGCTCCGTGGGGAAGGCGTCGGCGCGCAGTGCGTCCCGGAGGTTCCTCGACGACACGAGGAGATCCAGGGCGGCCGCGGCCAGTCGCTGCTCGTTCGGGTACGACAAACGCTCGGCGAGCTGGTCGACCCTGACCCAGAGAGCGTCCTCGGCTTCGCCGTCCGGATCGTTCTCCACGGTCAGGTGACCGCCTTCCGCGCGCAAGAGGTAATGGTGCACCACCTTGTGCACCCGCCGGTCCTCACCGGTGAACCAGTAGTCGATCACGCCGAGCTCGGCCTGGATCGAGCCGCGGATCCCGGTCTCCTCGCGGATCTCGCGAATCGCGGCCTCCTGCGGCGTCTCGCGTCCCTCGAGGTGCCCCTTGGGGAGGCACCACTCCAGGCGGCCCGTGCGGTTGCGGCGCAGCAGCACCGCGGCGCTGAACTCCTCGGGCCGGTCGGACTCGGCGCGCAGGACGAGCCCGCCCGCCGACGTCTCGTCCACGATCGGCAGATGGACCGGGGCGCTCGTCGCGGCGGCACGCCGGGCAGGATTCACCCGCAGCGGTGCTCCGCCGGGCGGCGTGGGCACCTCCGGGCGACCGTCTGGACGGTCGCTCGCCGGAACAGGGGTGGACATGCCCCAACACTACCGACTGACCACCCTTGATCTGGTCAGGCGCGGGGTGCGGGCGGTTTCGGGCACCGGGTCGCCCCGGCCCGTCCGCACCATGTTCGCATGACGGTGCGGCGGGGCCGGCACGGGGCCTCGCAGTTGCCGCTCGGGTGCAGGGCGTGAACCTCGGTGAGTGGGGCCGTGCCGGGTCTGGGAGAATCTTGGGCTGTGTCTACCCCTGAACAGGATCTGTTGCGCCGTGCGCTCGGCGTGCTGACCGAGATGGCGCCCGCCGCGCTCGAGCTGGGCGAGCAGTTCCGCGCCGCCGGACACGAGCTGTCGCTCGTCGGCGGTCCGGTCCGTGACGCCTTCCTCGGCCGGACGAGCAACGACCTCGACTTCGCGACGTCGGCCTCGCCCGACCAGACGCAGCGGATCCTCGCCCGGTGGGGCGACGCGCACTGGGACATCGGCAAGGAGTTCGGCACGATCGGCGCGCGCCGGGGCGACGTCGTGGTCGAGGTGACGACGTACCGCACCGACAAGTACGACCCGGCGTCCCGCAAGCCGCTCGTCGAGTTCGGCGACAACCTCGACGGCGACCTGTCCCGGCGCGACTTCACCGTGAACGCGATGGCGGTCCGCGTACCCGACCTCACCTTCGTCGACCCGTTCAACGGCCTGAGCGACCTTGCCGCCGGCGTGCTCCGCACCCCGATCGCGCCCGAGCGTTCGTTCGACGACGACCCGCTGCGCATGATGCGCGCCGCGCGGTTCGCGGCCCAGCTGTCGTTTCACGTGGAACCAGGAACGCTCGCCGCACTGGTCGCGATGGCCGAGCGGATCGAGATCGTGTCGGCCGAGCGGGTCCAGGCGGAGATCACCAAGCTGATCCTGAGCGACAACCCGCGCGCGGGCCTGGAGGTGCTGGTCGACACCGGCCTCGCCGAACAGGTGCTGCCCGAGCTGCCGGCCCTCCAGCTCGAGATCGACGAGCACCACCGGCACAAGGACGTCTACCAGCACTCGCTCACCGTGCTCGACCAGGCGATCGCGCAGGAGACCGGTGCCGACGGCGCGGTGCCCGCGCCGGACCTGGTGCTCCGCCTCGCCGCCCTGCTGCACGACATCGGCAAGCCGGCCACGCGCCGCTTCGAGTCCGGCGGCGGCGTGAGCTTCCACCACCACGAGGTGGTCGGCGCCAAGCTCACCACCAAGCGGCTCCGAGCGCTCAAGTACGAGAAGCAGGTGGTCAAGGACGTGTCGCGGCTCGTCGAGCTGCACCTGCGGTTCCACGGGTACGGCGACGGCGCGTGGACCGACTCCGCCGTCCGGCGCTACGTGACCGACGCCGGCCCGCTCCTCGAGCGGCTGCACCGGCTCACCCGCGCCGACTCGACCACGCGCAACAAGCGCAAGGCCAAGCGCCTGTCCGACGCGTACACCGACCTGGAGAACCGCATCGCGGCGCTGCGCGAGCAGGAGGAGATCGACGCGATCCGGCCGGACCTCGACGGGACCCAGATCATGGAGATCCTCGGGATCTCGCCGTCGCGCGCCGTCGGCGAGGCCTACAAGTACCTGCTGGGCCTGCGCATGGAGCGCGGTCCGCTGGGCGAGGACGTCGCCGCCGAGGAGCTCAAGAAGTGGTGGGCCGAGCGGGACTAGACGTGCGTCGGGTCGAAGAGGGCGCTGACCGACTCGCCGCTGTGGATCCGGCGGACCGCCTCCGCGAAGGCCGGGGCCACGCTGATCACCGACAGCTTGTCGTGCGCCAGCAGGCCCGTCGACGGCACCGTGTTGGTCGTGACGATCTCGACGACGTCGGGGTCGGCCGCGATGCGGTGCGCGGCGTCGTTGGCGAAGATGCCGTGCGTGCAGGCGATCCGGACGCTGCGCGCGCCGTGCTCACGGAGCAGGTCGAGGATCGCCAGGATCGTGGACCCGTTGGCGATCTCGTCGTCGAGCACGATGATGTCGCGGCCGGTGACGTCGCCGATCAGGGACGTGATCACGACGCGGTCACCGTCGAACCGCTCCTTCGCGGCCGCCGCGACCGGAACCCCGAGCATCTTCGCGAACGCCGACGCGCTCTTCGCGTTACCCAGGTCGGGGGAGACCACAGTGGCCTTGGACAGGTCGCTCGGCAGGAAGTGCGCCGCGAGCTCGCGCAGCGCGTTGAGCTGGTCGGTCGGCACGCGGAAGAACGCGTGTACCTGCGGCGCGTGCAGCGTCATCGTGAGGATGCGGTTCACGCCCGCCGTCTCCAGGAGGTCCGCGACGAGGCGGCCGCCGATCGAGATGCGCGGCGCGTCCTTCTTGTCCGAGCGCGCGTACGCGAAGTGCGGCATGACGGCGGTGATCCGGGCGGCCGACGCGCCCTTGGCGGCGTCGATCATCAGCAGGAGCTCCATCAGGCTCTCCTGGGCGGGACGCACCACGGGCTGCACGAGGTAGACGTCGCGCTCGCGGCAGTTCTCCATGAGCTGGACCTGCAGGCAGTCGTTCGCGAAGCGCTGGATGTTGATCGGGCTCAGCGGGACGTCGAGATCGGCGCACATCTCCCGAGCGAAACGCTGCCCCCCGGTACCGGCAAAGACCCTCACCTCGGCCATGGCTGGAGTCTACGGAACGTCGGGCCGACACGCCCAGCAGGAGCAGGCATCATGTGGATCGTGAGCCTCACCGAGTGGCAGACCTGGGAACCGTTCGTCGACGCGTTGCGCAGGTCGGCACCGCCCGGGACGGACGTCAGCGAGTTCGCCGGGACCGTGGGCGGCGGCGCGTGGGACGGGTCCTACCTGGACGACGGCGATGCCGACGCCCGGCGCGCGCACTACCGCGAGGCTGCGCGGGAGGCAGCCCGGACCGGCGGGCGCGGGCCCAAGGCCGAGCTGGACGATGCCCTCCGCGCGATCGCGGACCTCTCGCCCGACGCCGGGCAGACGGTGCGGGTCGTCGCCGGGCCGCGCCCCGCCGACGACGTGGTCGAGCTCGTCGATCTGCCGGCCTCGGTCGTGTCGGGGCCGGTCACGCCGGTGCTCGAGGTGGTGCTGGAGCCCGGCGCGCTGCCGGCGCGGTACCGGGAGACGATCTCGCCGCCGCCCGACGGCGCAGCCGCGGCGTCGGCCGACCCGGACGCCGTGACCCGGCTGATCGCCGAGCGGATGCCCGACGCCGTCGGCGCGGCGCCCGACGAGATCGCCGCCGCCGAGGGCGCACTGCCCGACGGCGCACGGCTGCCGGACGAGGTGCGGGCGCTGTACGCGGCGGCCGGATCGGGCAACCTGAGCCTCGCGGCCGAGCAGGGCGGGTTCAGCGGGTTCGAGATCGTGCCGCTGCGCGGGAGCTTTCTCCGCGAGGCGTTCCTGCCCGCGGCCCGCTTCAGTACCTGGACCGCCGACGCCGACACCTCGGCGCCGGCCGATCCCGCGGGACGGGTGCAGGCCGCGATCGGTTCGCCGCTCTGGTTCCCGGTCGGGACCGACGGCGCCGGGAACGTCTTCGCCGCCGACCTCGCGCCGGGGCCGAACGGCCACGTGGGTCAGGTCGTGCTGCTCGACCACGAGCAGCACGCCGGGGCGGCCTACCGGGCGGACAGCCTGGCGGCACTGCTCGTGAGGCAGGGGTCCGGGCCCGGCGACGTCGACCCGGTGGGCTCCGGTCGAGCGGGCTCCGGCCCGACGGCGGACGGGCAGGACTTGCCCGACAGGTCAGACGGCGAGGGGGCCGGCCCCGGCTCGTCGTCGGACACCGAGTTCCTGAACCTGGCCCCGGCCGACTGGGCCGGGCGGCTCGACGCCGGAACGGTGCCGCCCGGCCTCAAGGCGGCCGGGTTCGTGCCCGTCCGCGCGGCACTGCCAGGCCTGCCCGAGGCGATCGCGGTGGCGAACCGGCTGCTGGAACTGCGCGGTCGAGAACTGATCGAGGTCACCCGGCTGACGCGCCCGGAGGGCGACCGCTTGGGGGCTCCGGAGTCCAAGGAGTCCTCAGAGAAGATGGATCGTCCCCGGCGCAAGGGTCTGCTCGGCCGGCTCTTCGACCGCTGACGGGGTTCCGGTCCGGCGGAAGGTGTACCCAGTCAGAGGGTGGCCGGGAGAGATGAACTTCGACCGGCAGGGGACCGGGTAATACGGCTGTGCTGAACAGTCCGGTACAGCCGGAGACGTCGGGTCAGGCGTGAACGAAGTTCAGCAGGGCCAGCAGGTGCTGATCGGGTGCACTCTGCCCCCGGCGGCCACACGCGACGAGGGCGGGAACCCGGTGGGGTTCCCGCCCTCGTCAGGCCCGCGGCGACCGGCCGCTCAGGAGGTCAGTGCCCGCCGTGGAACTCGCCGTCGGTCTCGGGCCGCTTGATCAGCGCGGCCAGAACGATGGTCAGCGCCATCACACCGGCGCCGATCCCGAAGGCCAGGCTCGCACCGGACGTCAGGGCGTCGGCGGCGGACTCGCCGGCCGCGGTCAGCGTGTCCGAGCGGAGCGTCATGATCGCGATGAACAGCGCGATGCCCGCGGCACCCGCGACCTGCTGCACCGTGTTGATCGTGGCCGAGCCGTGCGAGTACTGGTGCGGCCTGAGCACCCCGAGCGCCGCGCTGAACAGCGGCGTGAACACCGCGGCCAGGCCCAGGCTCAGCAGGATGTGGGCGGCGAGCACGTAGAACGGCGAGATGCCAGGGTGCAGGAACGCGAGCATGCCGATGCCGAGGGTCACGAGCACCGTGCCGGGCACGAGGATCGGACGCGGTCCGACCCGGTCGTACCACCGGCCGACGACCGGGCCCAGGAGGCCCATCGCGAGCGCGCCCGGGAGCACGATCAGGCCGGACTGGAGCGGGGTCAGGCCCATCGCCTCCTGCAGCACCAGCGGCAGGACGATCAGGGTGCCGAGCATCGCGAGCATCGCGACCGCCATGATGCCGATCGCCACCCGGAAGTTGGGCTCGAGGAACGTGCGCAGGTCCAGCAGCGCGGACTCGGTCCGCTGCCGCACGATCTGCCGCCACACGAACAGGCCGAGGAACACCAGGCCCGTACCCAGCGGGATCCACGGGTTCAGCGTGCCGCCCGCGTGCGCGCCCTCACCCAGGCCGGACAGGCCCCACACGAGGCCGCCGAACGCGACGAGCGTGAGCAGGAGCGACAGCGGGTCGAGCGTGTGGTGCTCCTTGTCGGAGACGTCGCGGATCCAGAGCAGGCCGGCGACCAGCGCCAGGACCGAGATCGGCAGGACCACGCCGAACACGCCGCGCCAGCCGAGCGGCTCCAGGATCGCGCCGGACAGCGTGGGGCCGAGCGCCGGCGCCGCGGCGATGACCAGACCGACGTTGCCCATGACCCGGCCGCGCATGTGCGGCGGCACGATGGTCATGATCGTCGTCATGAGCAGCGGCATCATGATGGCCGTGCCGGTCGCCTGCACCACGCGGCCCGTCACCAGGACCCCGAACCCCGGGGCGATCATCGCCAGGGCGGTGCCGACGGTGAACAGGGACATCGCCAGCAGGTAGGCGCCGCGCGTGCCGAGCCGGTTGATGAGGAACCCGGTCGCCGGGATGACGACCGCCATCGTCAGCAGGAAGGCCGTGGTGAGCCACTGGCCGACCGTCGGGGTCACGCCCAGCTCGTCCATGATCGGCGGCAGCGCCACCGACATGGTGGTCTCGTTGAGGATCACGGTGAAGGCGCTCGCCATCAGCAGCGCGATGGCACGGAAGTGGCCGGGGGCGAGCTTGTCGGAGCGCGCCTCCGCGGGCGCGTCGACGCTGGCCGACGGCGGTCGGGTGGCTGGACGGTCGTCCAGCGGCTCAGTGGTGTCAAGGATTTCGGTCGTCATGGGGTATGCCCTCTCGGTACGGAACGCGGGCCGAGATCGAGAGCGACATTGCACACGACCTACGTCTAACGACGCCGGATCATCGTCCGGTATTCCCGATGACGATCGCGACCTGTTTTTGTCGACGTCTGCGGTCAGCAGAAATCATCGGTCAGTTCGCCGAGGCGTCCGTCCCGTCCGTACCGTCCGGGGAGACCGGCTCGGTGACCGGCGTCGCGACGCCGAGGGTCACGCCCTGGCCCGCCATGAACGGCTCCGGGTCCACGGCCTGGCCGTTCATCCGCACCTCGTAGTGCAGGTGGCAGCCCGACGACGTGCCGGCACCCGCCGGGTCGATGCGCGAGTCGCCGCCCATGGACGCGATCTGCTGTCCCGCCTGCACCGTCTGGCCCACGCGCACCAGGTTGGTGCCGGTGAGCAGGTGCCCGTACGTCGAGTCGAGGCCCATGCCGTGCTCGATGCGGATGGTGTTGCCGGTGCCCCAGCCGGTCGCGCCCGAGATCACCACGCGTCCGGCCGCGGCCGCGTACACCTGGGTGCCGCAGGACGCCGCGATGTCCTGCCCGAGGTGGTAGGTCGACGCCCCGGCGATGCCGGTGTTGCGGGGCCCGAACCCGGACGCCTTGGACCCGACCGCCGGGTTGGCCCAGCCGCCCGCGCTGACGGCGGCCTGCCCGATGGAGCCGGACATGCAGGGCGCGGCGGCCGCGGATCCCTGGATGGACTGCGACAGCGCGTCGAGGTCCGCCTGGTCGGCGCCGCTGACGAGCTGGATCACCTGGAGCGCCTGGTCCCAGTACTTCTGATAGTGGTACGGGTCGGCGTTGCGCTGCGCCTTGTGGGCGGCGATCGTCGGCTCCAGGGTCTCCCAGCCGGTGACGGCGAGCAGCCGGTCGTAGAACCGGCCCGACGACTGCACGGGGTCGAGGCGCTCCTCGACCGTGCCGTACCACTTCTGCTCCTGGAACATGCCGATCGAGGAGGTCAGCGAGCCGTCCGGGTTGCGCACGCCGAAGCGGTCGTCGCCGTAGTTCAGGTTGCGCATGCCGGACTCGCCGAGCGCCGTCATCACCGCGACGGCCTGCGCGCGGGCCGGGACCCCGCGCTCCTGGCCCACCTGGAGGATCACCGCGGCGTTCTGGAGCTGCTCACCCGTGAAGCCGCCGGCGGCCGGCAGCTGGCCGCCCGCGGGCACCACCGACGCCGACATGCTGCAGCCGTTCTGCGACTGGTTCTCGCTCACGGCGCCGCCCACCAGCACGACCATCGCGACCACCGCCGCGGGCACCGCCAGGACGGCGGCGACGAGGACGGCCAGCACGAGCACCGCGCGCCGGGTCCCGTCGTCCTTCTTCCTGCCGTTGCCGGGCCTCGCGGACCGGACCGCCTGCGACGCGACCCGGGTCGCGAGACCGACGGTGTCCCGCCCGCTCACGACCCCTCCGGCGGCCTGATCTGCTCGGCCAGCCAGGGCGCCCCGCCGTCGGCCCGGGTCAGGAGCACCGTGTACGGGCCGATGTCGGTCGGTACCGCGACCTCCGCGAGCAGCGTGGACGTCTCGTCGGTGACCTCCGGGTCACCGGTCACGTCGGCGACCGGCACGAGGCGCGGGTCGACGTCCTGGTAGACGGGCTGCGCCTGCGGCGTCAGGAGCGGCTTCAGGCCGTCCCACCACGCGTCCTCGGCCTGGTCGGTCGCGGCGAACGCGCTGATGGTCGCGGCGGCGGCGTCCCGCGCGGCCTGCCGGACGGTGTCGTTCCACGTCGCCTCGACGGGCTCGGTGGGGGCGGTCTCGTCGAACTCGGGCTCGGCCGTCACCTCGACCGCGGGATCCCCGGCCGCCGGGTCGCCGTCGACCGCCTCGGTGGCGGCCGCGTCGTCGGTGTCGTCGGACGTCCCCACGGGGTTGTCGAAGTCGTCCTGGCTCCCGGGGGCGGCGGCGCCCGGGTTCACCTCCGCCGTCGGGTCGGCTGCGGGACCGCCCTCGCGGGGCCAGCCGATCCAGGTCCCGATCGCGAGGGCGACCACCGTGAGCACCACGATCACCGTGCGCTTCATCAGCGGCCCAGCTCTCGCATCTGGCGCCGCCCCGGGTTGTGCACGATCGCGGAGGGCTGCGGCCCGGCGCCCGGCGACGCACCACCCTGGCGTGCGGCGTTGAGGGACTGGGCGAGCCGCGCCGCGCTCTGCGACCGCTCGCCCCGGCGGCCGAGGCCGCGCACCGCGCCCAGCACCTGCTTGGCCTGCCCGGCCTTGCGGACCACGGTGAGCGCCTTGGAGGCCCCGGCCGCCGCGGCGGACGTGCCGCCGCTCGCGACCATGGCGCCCGCCTGCAGTGCGATCGACGTCCCCGCGCGGCCCGCGCTGCCCAGCCGGTCGCTGAGCCGTTCGCCGGCCGTCGGCGGCAGGTGGGGAGACGGCTCGTTCCCCGCCTTCTCGCCGACGTTCGTCGCGTCGGGCACCTGGTCGCCGGCCCCGCGTCCGCCGTCGGGCGAACCGTCCTGGGCGGTCCGGGCGGCGGTGCTCCAGGCGTTGCCGCCGCCGTTCCCGTTGCCCGGCCCGCCGTCCGGTCCGCCGTCGTAGCCGGAGCCGTCGACGGGGATGGGGACCGTCCGGTTGTCGTCTCCGGCCACCCGCCCGGCGACGGCTCCGGCGGCCGCCCCCGCCGCGGCACCGCCGACGGTGCCGCCGCCGGGGGTGCCGTCCATGGCGGACGGACCCGCGGCCGGGGCGTCGTCGCCGTCGACCTCCACCGCGTTGCTGTTCGGCTGCACCGGGGCCGGGCCGAGCCCGACGCCCGCCCAGGACTTGGCCTTGTTGTACCGGTCGCGCCACTTCGCGGTGCCGTCCCACGGCATCGCGGCCGGCTCGCCGATCTGGGAGGGCACGCCGGCGGCCGCGAGCTTGTCGGCCAGCGTCCGCAGGCCCTGTCGCACGCTCGCACCCATGAGCACGTAGAACACGGCGCCCGCGACGACCAGGGTGTTGAAGAGGTACAGGCGCACGAGGAACGGCAGGCCGCTCGTCGCGTCGTAGAAGCCGAGCAGCATCTTCATCCAGGCGACGAGGAACATCGTGGCCATCGCGACCAGGACGGCGCCGAAGGCCACGCTCGCGAACGTGCGGAAGAGCTGGGCCCGTGTGCCGCTGGAGATGACGCCGACCGGGAGCTGCCAGAGCAGCTTGATGGCCGACCAGCCCAGCAGCAGCACCGCGAAGATGGTGCCGCCCACGATCACCACGGACAGCAGCAGGAACACGAACCCGGTGGTGAGCAGGCTGAGCGTCGAGACCACCGTGCCGGCGTCGACCGTGGAGGCCGCCTCCTTGTAGGCCGCGTCGCACCCGCCGATCTCGTCGACGGCGTTCTCTCGGCCCACGTTCTCGGTGTAGGTGTCCTCGCAGCCCGTGCCGTCGACGACCGAGCCGTAGTTGATGATCTGGTGCGGCGCGCGGAGCAGGGTGTCCACGAGCTGGCCCTTGAGGCCGTCCCGGATCACCGTGGAGTCCCGCTCGAACGACGCCCCCTCGGTGGCGAAGCCCGTGGCGATGTCCATGCCGGCGTTCCGCGACTGCATGATGATGCCCTGCTCACCGCCGATGGTCGCCATGGGGTTGGCGAGGAACCCGGTGGCCAGGGCGGCGATGACGCAGCCGATGAGCAGCTCCATGAAGCCGCCCGCGTACCGGCCCTTGAGCAGCCAGAACCCCACGACGAACGCCAGGATGATGAGCATCAGGTTGAGCAGGCCGATCTGCGCGACCATGCCCTGCACGATGATGCTCAGCCCGGCCAGCGGCGCCAGGATGTAGCCGAGCCAGTCCATGCCGAGCACCCAGTCGAGCACCCAGATCTGCACCGCCACCATGTCCCGGTACCAGACCCAGAACATGCCGGCGAGCGTCGAGAAGATCTCGGAGTCGACGTTCAGCGGGTTCCACGGCGAGCCCGTGTCCCACTGGAGCATGAACCGGTCGACGGCCACGCCCTGCGTGTCCTCCAGGTTCAGCCCACCCTGCGGGTCGGCGAACGGGAGGGGCGCCAGCCCGATCATGCCCCGATCACCGCACCGGTCGAGCTGGTCGGCGTCGTCTTGACCGTCTGGGCGCGCTTCTCCACGAGCGGCGCCATGACCTTCGCCCGGCCGTACCGGGCCTGGAAGTCGCGGATGAGGCACTCCCCGCGGCGCTCCTCGACCACGCCGACGGCGGCGTCCGTCACCGGGGCGGTGCCCTCGGTGACCAGCTTGACCAGGCCCTCGTCCACGGGGGCGTCGGTCGGCAGGCCGTGCAGCCAGCGCAAGCCTCTGCGGGCGAGGTTGGAGTCGCGGTGGCGCAGCAGCACGCGGAACGGGATCAGGCCGCGTACCACCTCGTTGCCGAAGTCCTCCTCGGCGTCGTGGCTGCCGAGCAGCAGCGCCGCCTTGTGCTTGCGACCGTCGCGGATGAACGTGCCGATCTCCTCGGCCGCCTCGGGCGACGACATGGTCTTGGACGCCTCGTCGGCGGCGAAGATGTCGAGTCGTGAGCGGTCCGCGAAGCAGCGGTAGCGGGCGAGGGCCGCGATGAGCGCGAACGTGGCGCGGCCGAACACCTTCTCCGCCTTGAGCTCGGCGAACAGGTGCCCGTGCTCCATGTCGGCGCGCGAGGGCAGCTGCATCTTGTGCGTGTGCAGCACGATCGCGGGCGAGCCCAGGTCGAGCGGCGGCAGCGTGTCGTCGAAGAGGGCGCGTCCGAAGTCGAGCTCGGAGAAGATGCGCATCTCGTCGGCCAGCATCCGGGCGCCCGGGTACTCGCAGTCCTGCTCGAGGTGCCGGGCGAGCGAGCCGAGCGACGTGATCTGGTGCCGCCACATGTACTCGGTCTGCAGCACCTTGGACAGCAGCACGTTCTGCTCGGACTTGGTCTGCACCGACAGCAGCACCGTGAGGAAGGCGCGGGCGACGCGCGGTGCCTGCGCGGGCGGCAGGATCCGCAGCGGGTCCATGGACACGGTGGCGTCCTCGGAGATCTCCACGACCTGCGAGCCGGGGATCTCCGAGACGGCGATGCCCCACTCGCCCATCTCCGTGTGGTCCACCGCCATGAGCGTGGCGCCCATGTCCACGTTGTCCATGGCCACGGTCTTCATGCTCACCGACTTGCCCGAGCCCAGCTCGCCCACGAAGCCCATCGCGAGCGCCACGTCGAGCTTGTCGGTGGCGCCGGCCAGGTTCACGAACACCGGGTTGGGCCGGGCCGCTCCGTTGGAGATCTCCAGGGCGAACAGCGCGCCGGAGGTGTCGCCGAGCTCGGTCGTCGCGAAGGGCACAGCGGCGGAGAAGGCCCGTGCGGTCGTGATCTGCGAGTACTCCCGCACGGCACGCGGCGTGGGCATGCCCGGCAGGGTCGCCTCGAAGAGCGTCGGCTGGATCGTGGGGTCCGTACGCAGCGAGAACTGCATGGCGGCGAAGTACTTGGTCAGGTCGCGGGCGTCGTCGAGCGCCTGCTCCGGGGTGTGGCCCGAGACCGTGAACATCGTGGTGGCGTCGACCTCGACCTCGAGCTCGTCCGCGTCCATGACCGCCTGGTACTCGCCGAGCGCGCGCGCCGTCGTGTCCAGGGACGACCCGGCCCGCTCCTCCTCGGAGCGCTGGTCGAACTGGTCGTTGAGGGTCCGCACCGCGCGCCGGTTGCGGTTGGTCACCTCGTCGCGCGAGCGCACCGTCATGCGGATGGCCCAGTCGCAGGGCACACCCGACTCGTCGACACGCCCGATCCACTCGCACCCCGGGTACACGATCCCGCCGGACGGCGTGTCGCTGACCACGAGCGTCGTCTGGTACGACGCGAGCTCGGGGTTGGTCGGGTCGAGCACCTTCACGTACGGCCGCTTCAGGATCTGCAGCGGCCCCAGCTTCTTCTCCGAGTCCGTCTGCCCGGCCGGGTCCACGAGCGCGGACGGCAGGACCGAGGGACCGGACAGGTGCATCTCGGCATCCAGCGACCCGTCGACCGGGACCGCCGTGTCCAGCCCGAGGCCGCGCTGCATCGCGTGGCCGAACATCCAGGCCATCTCCGCCACCGACGCCGGCTGGGGGTCGAACGCCGAGGGCATCTCCTTGCGCAGCGCCTCCGCCTGGGCGGCCCGCTCGCCGATCGCGTGCCGGCCCGGCACGGACCGCGGCATCATCAGCGTGTCCTGGAGCGTGGTCCAGCTCGCCTGCAGCGGCTCCATGAACGCCTTGGCGCCCGGGTTCGCCAGGGGTGCGGCGATCCAGTGGACGCGCCGCCCGATCGGGATCTGCTCCAGGAAGTCGAGGGTGGCCTCGCACTCGGCGGCCCAGGCCTCGCGCTCGGACAGGTCGACGCCCTCGATCATCGAGAGCACCACCGACGCCGGGTCGGTGGCCGCCGTCAGGCCGAGATGCAGGGACTCGCCGCGCAGTGCGCGGTACAGCGCGGTGTGGTGACGCCGCGCGGCGTGCTTCTTGTCGTCCGGCTGGAACGCGTAGGGAACGGGAGACACGCGCCAGACCGCCCACACGGTCCCGGTGCGGGTCCACATGAGGCCGTCCGTCAGGGCCGAGATGTGGCTCAGCATGGGGGCTCAGTCCTCTCGCGGGGTGGTGGGTGCGGTGCGGTCGGTGTTCTTCGGCTTGCCGGCCAGCAGCTGGCCGACGCCGGTGAGGTCGGCGTTCCTGCGGTCCGCCGCCGCGGTCGCGGCTGCTGCCGCCCAGTCCGCCGACGAGCGCCGGCCGGGTTGCGCGGCGGGTTGCGGGCCGGGTCGCGGGTCCGGTTGCCGTCCTGGTTGCGGTCCGGTCTGTGGCGCTGGACCCGGGTCGAGCCGGCGGCCCTCGAACGTCGCGTCCGCGGGACCGCGGCCGGTCAGCTCCGGCAGCAGCTCGGTAGGCACCGGCTGCACGACGACGGGTCGCGTCGTCCCGGCCGGAGCGGCGGGTCGCGGCGTCGGCCCGGTGAGCCGCTCGGCCTTGACCGCGGCACCCGGCACCACGGCCATGACGCGGTGCGTCATCAGGCGCGGCTTGGGCAGGGACACCTGTCCGCCCACGAGACGTCCCGGGCTCGAGGTCAGGTTCATCGCGTCCATGACGAACGCGACGGGGTTGCGCCCGGTGCTCGGGAGCTTGCCGGTCGCCCAGACGACCCCGACGACCACCCCGACGGCGACCACGATGTTCATGAAACCGCCGAGCTGCGCCCACAGGGGGGCGGTCTTCCACAGGGCGAACGCCACGACGGCGCCCGCTCCCACCTGGGTGATGGTGTACGGACCACCCCAGATGCGCCCGCCGCTGGGCAGCTTCCCCACGAGCATGGGGATGCGTCGGGCCTTCGTGTAGAACTTCGCGGTCTCGGTCACCGGACACCCTCCTCACCACATGCCGGGCGCACGAACGCACCCGTCCGACCAACCCTGTGCCTTGCCCCCAGCGCCATGCCCATGTTCCTGACCTGCTGCTCCTGCGCGCCCGTCAGAGAACGGTCTGCGTGTTCACGATCGCCGGAGCGGAGTCGAACTCGTCCCGGGCGAGCTCGGAGGTGACGTTGATGCCACCGTTCACGAGCCACAGGACGATCCCGCCCACGATCGCGGACATCAGGATGGCCGCGATCGACATCTTGGTCTTCACCGCGGTGATGACGACCATGAGGATGACGACCACGAAGGTCACGGACTCGATCGCGCTCTTGACCTCCTCGGACTTCACGGTGATGAGGTCGAGGAAGCCGTCGGCCATAACGATCTCGCTGATCATGGTTCTCTCCTTCGTTACTCCCCGGCGGTGCCGGGGTCGGTCGTGCCGGTTGGCGTCGTGTCGATACGGACAGCCGGCTCAACGCCGGCAACCTCCCAGCGGCCGTCCCGCGCGACGAGCGTGAGGACGTACTGGGCGGTCGTCTTGTTGCCGTCGAGCCGCGTGAGCTCGACGGTGGTCAGGGCGTGCGTGCCGTCGCCGTCGGCCGGGTCCTCCGTGACCTCGTGCGAGCCCTTGATGCCCGTCACGGCCACGGCCGTGTACGGGGCCGGGGTCACGGCCGAGACGGAGGTGCCGGGGCGCAGGTAGCGCGTGATCTCGCCGTCGCCCGCGACCATGGCCGCGAGGAACCCGGCGACGGACTGGCCCGCCGGCGACGTCGGGGAGATGGTCTCGGAGTAGCCGAGGTCCGGCGGGTCGGCGGCGGCCGCGGGACCGGGGACGGGCGACGGCAGCGCGAGGGCCGTGACCGCGAGGTCCGGGCCGGAGTACCTGGTGTCCGTGCGCTGCACCAGCACCGGCACCTGGAAGTAGCGGCGCACCCACACGAGGGGGACCTCGGCCTGCTCGCCCTTCGCCTGTGCGTCGGCGGGCGGAGGCGTCGAGCCCGGGGCGGGCTCTGCGACGTCGACGCCGACCGTCACGGACCAGACGTCGTTCTCCGCCTCCTCGACCTGTGCCACCGACGAGTCGCGGATGGTCAGGCCCTCCTGGGGGAGAGTGCCGACCGGGGCGTTCGTCAGCGAGGCGATGAGCTGCTGGTCGTTGCTGTCGGCCCGCAGCCAGGTCTCCACGAGCTCGACCGCGCGCTCGGTCGCGGCGGCGGACTGAGCGGTGCTCGCGGTGCCGGCGGCCGCGGCGACGGGGGCCGGCGCGGGCCGCAGCGCGGTCCACACCAGGGCCGCGGGACCGGCGAGCAGCGCCAGCGCGAGCAGCGCCCCCCAGGCCTTGGTGGCCAGGGCGGGGCCGTTGGACCACTCCACGACAGCCGGGGGCGGGTCGTCGTCCGCACCTCCGCCGCCCGACGACGCGGGCGTCGCGGGCCGGTCGGGTCCGCCCGCCCAGGGCGAGGCGGTACCGGTGGCGCCGTCGGCGGGGCCGGGCAGCTCGGCCGGCTTGGCGGCCTTCTTGCCCCGACGGCGCACGAGGAGCGAGCTCATCGCGTGTGCACCTCGTTCTGCAGGTCTGCCCGGATGCGCGCGCGGGCCTCGCGCGCGCTGCGCACGCGGGGGCTGTCGAGCGCCTCGGTCAGGCGGATCGTCGTGTCGTTCTCGCCGAGGGGGTCCTCGGCGAGCGATGCGATGAGGTCGCGCACCACGGGTGCCACCTCACCGCGTGCGGCGTGCACCTCGGCCGTGTCCCGGAGCAGCGACCACGTGTGGTCGAAGGCCGAAGGACCGGGGTCCGCGGCCTGCAGGTCCGTACTGCCGAGGTCGGTGCTGCCGAGTCCGGCGCCGGGCGCCTGGTCGAGCTCGTCCTTGCTCATCTCGCCTCTCCCGTTGATCCGTCAGTTGCGTCTGGTGAGCACAAATGGCTGGTGAAGCGTTCGTGTGACATCGGTCGAGCAGGGGTTTGGCCGAGTGTGATGCAGGTCACATGGGCCTGGAACGAGTGGGCAACAGTGGCGGGCAACACCCTCCCGGTGGACTCGGGGCAGACGGAGGGGGGAACCGCCATGCCTGCACGCACACCGGCGTCGGCATCAGGAACGCTGATGCGAGAGCTTGACCACGACTGGGCAGACCTGGTCCGTACGCGATCGTTCGCCACCGAGATCGACCGCTTCGTCGCACGGTTCCCCCGCCTCGCGGGGCTGCGACGGGGCGAGGCCGTGCGGCTCGCGCCCGACGAGGCGGACGAGGTGCTGTACGCGCTCATCGTGGAGCACGCGAGCGGCAGCTTCGCCGCGGGTCGAGCGGTGCTGCAGTGCATGCTGCCCGCGGTCCGCACCATCGTGCGCCGGTCGCGCCGGCACTACCCGGACGTGCAGGACCTCGAGCAGGAGGCCGCCGCCGCGATGTGGGACGCGATCACCCACTACGACCTCGAGCGCAGCAGCCGGGTCGCGATGCGCCTGCAGGGGCACACCCTGACGCGCGTCGTCGGCGACCGGGCCCCGCACGCACGGGGCGGCCGCGCGAGCCGCGGTCCCCAGGTGGCGGAGATCCCCACCGACACGGACACACTGACCGTCCTCGAGCGGCCCACCGTGCCCGAGCCCGGACCCGACGCGGTCTACTCGCTCGCGAGCCTGTCCCTGGGCCCGACGGGCGAGGTCCTGGACGTCATCGCGTGGGGACTGGACAAGGACGTCCTCACGAGGGACGAGTCAGCACTTCTGGCGCGGCTCTACGCGCCGGACCCCGATCTCCCGGAGTACGCCGAGCTCGGCTCGGGTCGCGGGAACTATCAGCGGCGGGTGGCCCACGAGCTGGGCATCTCGCACGCAGCCTTGCGCCAGCGGGCGAGTCGCGCAGTGCGACGGCTGGCGGAAGCCGTTCAGTCCGGTGGTCTGTCTGGGGGACAACCGGGCGAACGGGATGGTGAGGGACGACGACGGCCGACGGGCTGAGCACTGGGGGGTGCGTGATGCCCTGAAGTCGTCCGAAGTTCGCCTCATCGCGAGAGGGTCCCACCGCCAGCGGGGCCCTCTCGTCCTGTCCGGGACCGAGCGGAGACCGGTCGGCGGGCGCTCGTCGGCACGGCATCGTCAAGGCTGCCTCGACGATTCCTCCACGGCCGAGGCCGGGGGAAGCTCCGCCATCTCATGTCTGACCTGCAGAGTCAATGCCACAGCTGTGGTTTGGGCGTGCCAGCGAACGATTTGCTGAGGGTCACTCAATATTCAAGTCATCTCCACACTTTTGAAGTCTCCTTGACCTAGCGGGCATCCTGAACGCTGATTAGCGTTCAACCTGCCGGGTTCGCCCGTCTGGATGAGGATTACCTGCGGTGACACGCGTGTGACACCGCAGGAGGCCCTCGACAGCACGGGCGGGAGCACGGTGGAGACAGGCGCAGGCATGGGATCCTCGACGGGTTCCGCTCCGGGAAGACCCCTGGCGGACTCTGTCGATGGGCTCGGAGGAGACGGCACGGTGAGCAGTGGCACGAAGGTCGCGAACCAGGAGCAGCACGCCCGGTCCGTGACAAGACCCCAGCGACCCGCACCCCCCGGGCCGCTCAAACCCACGCGCGCTCGACGCCGGCCCGCCTTGATCGCCCTGGGTCTCGCGCTCGTGGCCCTGAGTGTGCTGGCGAGCCTCTACCTGGCCACCACGCTCGGCAAGACGTACCAGGTCCTGGCCGTCAACACGGACATCCCGCGCGGCACCGCGATCGCGGCGAGCGACATCGTGACCGCCGAGCTGCCCACGGGGCCGACCTCGCTCGAGGCTGTCTCGGCCGAGGACTTCAAGCTGGTCGAGGGCAAGATCGCGACGGCCGACCTCAAGCCGGGCCAGCTCCTGACGCCCGACAGCTTCACGGACGAGCTCGCACCCCCGTCCGGTCAGTCCATCGTGGGTATCGCACTGACGCCCAGCCAGATGCCGACCAGCCCGCTGCACTCTGGCGACTCCGTGCGCGTCGTCGAGACACCGGCCACCGGCGGCGAGCCGCCGGTGGAGGCGCCGTTCGCGATCGCCGCCACGGTGATCGGGGTTTCGACCGACGCCGCGCTCGGCGAGCAGAAGGTCGTCGACGTGCAGGTGGCGTCGGGCAACGCGGCGGCCCTCGCGGCCCGCGCCGCGACGGGCCGGGTTGCCATCGTCATCGACGCCGTCGGGGCCGGGTGATCCGGTGGCTCTCATCGCCCTGGCCAACGCGAAGGGTTCGCCGGGTACGACGACGGCGGCCCTCGTGCTGGCGCTCCAGTGGCCTCGCCCCGTGCTGCTCGTGGAGGCCGACCTCGCCGGGTCGTCGATCCTGGCCGGGTACTTCCGCGGCCAGCTCCCGCACGACCGTGGTCTGCAGCCGCTCGCGATCGCGCACTCCCACGGCGATCTCGAGGCAGCGTTCTGGGAGCAGACGATTCCTCTCGTTCGAAACGATCCGGACAAGAAGCTGCTCCCCGGCATCGTCAGCCCGCACACCGCACCCGCCGTCGCGAACCTCTGGGGGCCGCTGGCCAACCAGCTCGTGGCGCTGGAGCGCGGGGGCATCGACGTGCTGGTCGACCTCGGCCGGCTCGGCACGGGCGGTGCCGTGCGCGAGGACCGCGAGCCGATCGTCCGCCTCGCGGACCAGGTGCTGATCACCACCGGGTCCCGCCTGCCCGACATCGCGGTGACGCGCGAGCTCGTCAAGTCCCGCACGTCCGTCGTCGACGCCGCGGCGCGCGACCTCACCAACCTCACGGCGCTGACCATCGGGCCCGGCCGGCCGTACGACGCGAACGAGATCGCGCGGACGCTCGGCCTGGGCACCGTGGGCTCGCTCGCCTGGGACCCGGTGAACGCCGAGGTGCTGTCGGTGGGATCGCCCGCCGGACGGCGGTACTCGACGTCCCCGCTCGTCCGCTCCGCCGCTCCGGTGATCTCCCGCCTCCAGGACCGCACCGAGAAGCGGCGCGCCCGGTTCTCCACCGGGCCGCGCGAGGTCGGCCGGGGGACCGGCCCGAGGCGTCCGCCCGAGCAGTCCGGCACGAGCGCACGCTCCGCGTCGTGGAGCGTGCAGGGCGCCGGACCGTGGCAGGGCGACGGAAGGGGTGACGCGTGAGCACACCCGAGTTCCCCGACCTCTCCTCCCTGCCGATCTTCCACGACGCGGACGACCGGGCCCCGGCCCTCCCGCGTCGTGCCCCTGCCACCGATGCGGAGACCATGCCGGGCCGACGCCCTGCCGCCGTGCAGAACACCTGGACCCCGCCGGCCGTGGAGCCGGGCAACGGCAGGCCCCCCACCGTCGACCCCGGGGGTGCCGGCCCGGCCCGGTCCGCAGGAGGCGCGCCGCCGTCGTCTGGGAGCGGGACCTCGCCCTGGGTCGGGGTGGCTCGGACCGAGCGGGAGTACCACGGCCAGCCGGGCAACCCGCGGTTGCGCGACTCCGAGTTCTGGCGCCAGGTCAACAGCCTGCGCGGCGAGGTGTCCTCGCGGCTGACGACGGCGCTCGCGGCGCGCGAGCTGGACGAGGAGCAGCGCGAGGCCCTGGGTCAGGAGCTGATCCAGCAGGTCGTGCGTGACCACAACGACGCCCTGCTGTCGGGTGGTCAGCGCAACTGGACCACCGAGTACCAGGTCGAGGTGACGCGCGCGCTGTTCGACGCGCTGTTCCGCCTGGGCCGGCTGCAGCCGCTCATCGACACCCCCGACGTGGAGAACATCGAGATCACGGGCACCGCACCGGTGCTCATGCTGATGGGCGACGGGCGCCGCACGTACGCGGAGCCCATCGCGGACTCCGACGCCGAGCTCATCGACTTCCTGCAGTTCCTCGCGGCGCGCGACCCGGCGAACGAGCGGTCGTTCACCCGGGCCAACCCGTTCCTCAACCTGGACCTGCCCGGGCGCGTGCGGCTGGCCGCCGTCGGCTGGGTGGTCCCGTGGCCGCGCGTCACCATCCGCCTGCAGCGCCTGCAGTCGGTCGACCTCGAGCTGCTGCGCGAGAACCACACCATCGACACCGTGCTGGTCGAGTTCCTCACGGCGGCGGTGCGCGCGCGCAAGTCGATCGTGGTGTCCGGCCAGGGCCAGGGCAGCGGCAAGACCACGCTGCTCCGCGCGCTCTGCGCCGGGCTGGACCCGTGGGAGTCCATCGCCACGATCGAGACCGACTACGAGCTCTACCTGCACCTCGAGCCCGAGAAGCACAAGCGCGTGGTCGCGCTGCGCACGCGCGAGGGCTCGGGCGAGATGAACACATCGGGCCGCCGCGTCGGCGAGATCAACACGAACGTCAACGTGTACGAGTCCCTGCGGCACAACATCTCCCGCGTCATCGTCGGCGAGGTGCGCGGGCCCGAGATCGTGTCCATGTTCCAGGCCATGCAGATGGGTAACGGCTCGCTGTCCACGGTGCATGCCGACGGCGCCCGCGACGTCGTCGAACGCCTGGTCGGTATGGCCGTGCAGGACTCGACCCTGTCGGAGACGTACGCGTACCGGCAGGTCGCGCAGTCGATCGACCTGATCGTCTTCCTCCGGGTCGACTCCGAGGGGGACGGCCGGCGGGTCCGCTACGTCTCCGAGGTGATCGAGGTGACGCGCGGCGAGGCCGGCAACCCGGTGGCGATCACCGACGTGTTCGAGCCGGGGCCGGGCGGTCGCGCGGTACCCAAGGTGACGCCGTCGTTCCTCGCGGACCTGGAGGCCGAGGGCTTCGACGCGAGCCTCCTCAACTACCGCGACGGGCTCTGGGAGACGTCATGACCACCCTGATAGCGGTGCTGACGGGCCTGGGCCTGGGCCTGGGGGTGTGGTTCGTCGTCGTCGGCGCGCAGCGGTACGAGCCGACGCCGAGGCCGAAGCGCACCACCCCGCCCTTCCACGGGCTGCTCCGCCTGCTGGGCCTGACCAAGGGCGGGCCGCTCTACCCGCAGCGCAAGATCCTGGGCATCGGCGCGGCCGTGGGCCTGGTGGTCGGGATCGTCACCGGCTGGTGGTCGCTCGTGCTCATCGTGCCGGTGCTGATCGTGGGCCTGCCGTCGCTGTTCCGCACCACCACCCAGTCCAACGAGGTGGAGAAGCTGACCGACCTGACCGCCTGGGTGCGGTCGCTGATCGGCGTGCTGTCGGGCGGTGCCGTCGGGCTGGAGCAGGGGATCGCCGCGACGCTGCACAGCGCCGCGCCGTCCGTGCGGCCGTCGCTCGCCCGCCTCGTGGCGCGCCTGGAGGCGCGCCAGCCCATCAAGCCCGCCCTGTACCGGTGGGCGGAGGAGATGGACGACTACTCGGCCGACATGATCGCGTCGGCCATGATCCTGGAGTCGGACAACCGGACCGGCGCGGTGGCGCCCGCGCTCCGGCAGCTCGCCGAGTCCCTGTCGGCGCAGGCCAAGGCGCGGCGCGAGATCGAGACCGAGCGTGCGACCGGCCGGGCGACGGTGCGCTGGGTGACCATCGTGACCCTCGTGGTGCTGGTCGCCACGGCGATGTCCGGGTACCTGAGCGGGTACGACTCGCCGCTGGGCCAGGTCGTGGCCGTGGTGCTGTTCTGCGCGTACGTGGTCTGCCTGCTGTGGATGCGCAAGATCAGCCTCGGCCAGCCGATCCCGCGGTTCCTGCCGCACGAGCGGGAGGTCTGACATGTGGCCCTGGGCAATCGGCAGCGGCCTGGTCGCGGGACTCGGCCTGTTCCTCGTGGTGCGGGAGCTCCTCCCGTCGACCCCACGGCTCCAGTCCGCGCTGGACCGGATGAGCGGCGACGACAAGGTCGAGCCCATCACGGTGTCCGACGGCACCGAGCTCACCGCGACCCAGCGGTACACGCAGGTGTTCGGGGCATGGGCGCAGCGCCGGCTGCCGCTCTCCCTGCTGGGGCGCGGCGGCCCGACCCGGGCCGACCTGGACCTGATCGGCAAGACCGCCACCGACCACTACGGCGAGAAGGCGCTCGGCACGGTGATCGTGCTGGTGGCGGTTCCCTTCCTCGGGCTCTGTGTCGGCCTGCTCAACCTCGGCATGCCGGTCTCGGTGCCGTTCGGCGCGGCGGTCGTGCTCGCGCTCGGTGCCTGGTTCCTGCCCGACCTCGACGCGAGGTCGAAGGCCAAGCGGGCCCGGCAGGAGTTCGCGCGGGCCGTGTCGACCTACCTCGAGCTGCTTGCGATCGAGCGCGTCTCCGGGGCGGGTGCCACGCAGGCGACGTTCGCCGCGGCACAGGTCGCGCAGTCGTGGCCGTTCCGGCGGATCTCCGCGGCGCTCGAACGGAGCCGCTGGGAGGGGCAGGCGCCGTGGGTGGCGCTGCGTGAGCTGGGCGAGGAGGTCGAGGTGGACGCGCTGGGCGAGGTCGCCTCGATCGTGGAGCTCGCGGGTACCCAGGGCTCGGCGATCCACGACCAGCTGCAGTCCAAGGCGGCCGCGATGCGGGACGCGCAGCTCGACGTCGAGCAGCAGCTCGCGCACGACGCGACGGTCCGGATGACCGTCCCTGGGACACTTACCGTATTTGTGTACTTTTTGATGCTCATCTTTCCAATCGGGGTCACTATGTTTCAGACTGCACCCTGAGCCGGCTCGCCCCCGGTGGCGTCGCGGTGTCACACGAGCCGCTTCTTACCCATTTGTTGAAGTCGACATCACCCCAGGAGTCACCATGAACCAGCACCTGAGCCAGGGCCGGACGGCAGCGTCGCGAGTCGCCGCGCGGGCGTCGCTGCGCGCGGCAGCGGCGCGCGGTCGCGTCGACGCACTCAACGCCCGCTTCGCCGAGCGCTCGGCGGAGCTCCGTCGTCGGCTCGCCGCGGGCCGTGCGGGCGAGCCCGACGACGCCGGCCTGGAGTCCATCGAGGTGGTCGTGCTGTCCGTCGTGGGTCTCGGCATCGCCATCGCGCTCGGTGCGGCGATCAAGGGCCTCGTCGACGAGTACATGTCGCAGCTCTAGGGATGTAACGGATGAACGAGCGCGGTGCCGCCTCCCTGCAGACCGTCCTGACCTACCCGATCGTGCTGATGCTCATCTTCGGGATGGTGCAGGGGGTGCTCTACTTCCACGCGCAGAACACGGCGCAGTCCGTGGCCAACGGGGCCGTGCAGGCCGCGCGCGTGGAGGGCGGCACCGTCGACTCGGGGTACGCGGAGGCCGCCTCGCGGCTCGCACGCGGCGGCGACGCGTTCGCCTCGGTCCGGGTGTCGGTGACGCGCGGCGAGGAGATGGCGACCGCGACGGTGATCGGGCTGGCGCCGTCGATCGTGCCGGGCTTCCGCGGGCTGCGGGTGGAGCAGTCGGCGACGGGGCCCGTGGAACGGTTCACGTCGGCGGTGAACGGCTGATGAGCGGGTCGGGCGGGGGCGCCGACGAGCGTGGCAACGTGGCGATCAACACCGCCGTGATCTTTCCCGTGCTGCTGCTGATCGGGCTGCTGCTCATCATGGCGGGCCGGATCGTGCTGGCCGAGGGCGTGGTGCAGTCCGCGGCGAACGAGGCCGCGCGGGCGGCGTCGATCAGCCGGACGGCGGCGGTGGCCGGGGTGCAGGCGACGTCGACGGCGACGTCGACGCTGGTGAACTCAGGGGTGCGGTGCTCCTCGACGTCGGTCCGGCCGACCACGGACGCGTTCGACCTGCCGCTCGGGACGGTCGGCACCATCACGGTGCGGGTGGAGTGCGTGGTGCCGCTGCGCGACCTCGGGCTGCCGGGAGCGCCCGGTTCACGGACGATCAGTGCGACCGGGACGTCGGTGCTCGACGCCTACCGGGGGCGGTCATGACCAGGGGAGCTGGGCGCATGTGGGTGCGGCGTGGGCGGACGGCGGCGGCGCCGGCGGGAGCGCGGAGGGTGCGGGAGCGGGGCGAGATCAACATCCTCGCCGCCGGCATGGTGCCGGCGCTCATCATCGCGATCGGCCTCGTGGTCGACGGCGGCGGGCGGCTGCACGCCGAGGACGAGGCCGAGTACGCCGCGGACCAGGCGGCACGGGCCGCCGCACAGCAGATCCGGATCGACCGCGCGCAGATGGGACTGCCCCCCGAGGTGGATCCCGCACGCGCGACACAGGCTGCCGCCGACACGCTCGGCGCGCTGGGAGTGCAGGGCGGGGTGACCGCCGTGAACGGCGCCACCGTCAGCGTGGGCACTCAGGTCACCTACAACACGACGTTCCTGACGTTGATCGGAATCAGCTCGCTCAGTGTCGAGGCGGATGCCGAGGCGCGGGCGGTCCGCGGTATAGGACAGGAGGAATCCTGATGAGCACCTCGACAGCCCAGGGTCGTGCGGTGACCGGTGAGCCCGGCGGACCGCGGCGGGGTACCGGCGCGCGTGTGGCGAGAGGACTGGGCGCGGCGCTGCTCCTGTGCGCGCTCGTCGTCGGGATCCCGGTGGGTCTGTGGGTGCTCGGCGGCCCGATCTGGACCGGACCGGTCAGCGTGGGCCGGATCATCTCGATCCTGAGCAGCCCCGACGTGACCGGCTCGGTGCTGATCGGGCTGATCAAGATCGTCGGCTGGGTCGCCTGGCTGACGTTCGCGATCGCGGTGGTGATCGAGGTGGTCGCCGCGCTGCGCGGACACCGGTCGCCGCACGTCCGCGGGCTCGGCGCGCAGCAGCGCGCGGCCGCGGTGCTCGTGGGTGCGATCATCACGATGCTGGTCGCGGCACCATCCGTGTCGCCCGCCATGGCGGCGACGACGCCGGTCGAGGTCGCCGAGACCGGGACCGTGGTGACGGCGCCGGTCTCGTCGGAGGCTGTTCTCCCGACGGACGCCTCGACGGGTGCGACGGAGAAGAAGGCCGGTGCGGACGAGACGCCGGCGCCCACCTACACCGTCCAGCCCGGCGACTCGCTGTGGCGGATCGCCGAGCAGACCCTGGGCGACGGCGCGCGGTTCAAGCAGATCGCCGACCTGAACTACGGCGTGCCGCAGGCCGACGGCAACGCGCTCGACGCCGGCAACTGGATCGAGCCGGGCTGGGTGCTGCGGCTGCCGGCGGAGGCTGCCGGGGGCGCCGACGTCGTCCTGACCGGCGCGACCGGTACGGACGGCGACGAACCCGTCGGGATCGGTCCCTCGAAGGCCGGCACGGACGACGGGGACACCGTCGACGTGACCCACTCCGGGAGGGCCGCGGCCGAGGTGGTCGTGGAGCCGGGCGACACCCTGTGGGGGATCGCCGAGGAGGAGCTCGGCGACGGCACCAAGTACCCGGAGGTCTTCGAGGCGTCGCGCGCCACGGACCAGCCGGGCGGGGAGCGGCTCACCGACCCCGACCTCATCTACCCGGGCTGGACCGTAACCGTTCCGGGCGCGGGCGAGGCCGCGCCGGACGAGGCGGCCGAGGGCACGCGGGGCGACGGCGCCGCGCAGCCCACGCCGGACGACACCGACGAGTCGGCGTCCGAGGGGGAGTCCGCGGACGCGGGCGCCGAGCAGCCGGGTGGATCGGATGCCGGGGCGGACGCCGCGGGCTCGGATGCCGCGGGCTCGGATGCCGCGGGCTCGGATGCCGCGACGCCGGGCGAGACGGGGTCCGCACCGGAGGCCGAGGGCTCGGGCGAGGAAGCCCCGGCCGATGGTGCGCAGGCCGACGGCGGAGTGTCGGACGCGGTCGGAGCCACGAGGATCGGCCAGCGCGCCGACGCGAAGGAGCCCGCCCCCGAGCCGCCGGCGCCGTCCACCGAGGTGACGCCCGAGGGTTCGGTCGAGGTCGAGCCCGAGGACATCGAGGAGCCGGGCGGCACGGGGAACGATGTCGTGCAGGACGAGCAGACGCCGTCGGACGAGCGGCCTGCCGGCGAGCAGCCGGCCGGTGAGGCCCCGGCCGCCGACGAGCCGAACCGCGCCGGGCAGAACGCCGCCCCGAGGTCGCCGGCCGACGGGGCTGACGGCGAGCGGCGGGACGACGCGGGCCGTGACGACGCCGACAAGCCCGACCCCGCCGACGTCGCGACCGGCACGGCCGGTATCGGCGGCCGGGACGCCGCGACGGACGGCGCCGGGAAGGGCGACTCCGGCACCGACGGTGACAAGCCCGAACCGAAGCCCGAGCAGACGGCCGAGGGCAACCTCGTCCCGCAGGCCCCGCCCGCACCGCGGGAGACCGAGGGGCCCCAGTACGACGAGGTCACGCCCGAGGACCTCGAGAACGATCCGAACCTCGAACCGGACCAGTCGGCGCCGCAGGGTCGCTCGCTCGACGAGTCGATCCCCGGCAGCGGGCTGATCGCCGACGAGCTCCTCCCGCAGGACCAGGGCGACGAGCCGGCCAGCGACGACCCGGCCGGCAACGGCTCGGCCGCCGACGAGCCGGCCGCGGAGGAGACGTCTTCGGAGGGCGGTACGACCTGGGGCAGCGACCCGGCGTCGGACGACGAGCCGGCGACCGGCAACGCGCTGGAGGGCGTGATCGAGGAGCACGCCCAGATCGTCCCCGAAGACGAGGTGGAGCCGACCTCCGTCGGGGGTTCGGGCATCGCCGCGCCCCGCGGCGCGGACGACGTGCTGCCCGAGGACATCGCGAGCGACGAGCCGGTCGCGGGAGAGTCCGTTCCCGAGGTCGCCGTCGAGTCGTCCCCGCCCGTGGAGGCGGCGGCACCGGCCGAGGCCGGCGGCCCCGCGGAACCGGACACCCCGGACGCCCAGCCCGGTGCCGCGGCGGCCGGGACGACGACGGCCTCCGCCGCGGCCACCACCGCTGCCGCGAGCGACCGGTCGCTCCTCGACTCGGCGACCGACGTGGCCTCCGACCTCATGGAGGACATCGACGAGTCGGTGGGTGTGCGCACCGCGACCGGCGTCGGCGGCCTGCTCGCAGCGGGCCTGCTCGCCCTGGTCGCCGTGAAGCGGCGGCGGGCGCGCAAGGGTCGCGAACCCGGCGAGACCGTCGTCGTACCGGGCCCGGAGACGCCGGCGGGGGCGCTGGAGCGCGACCTGCACGGCGTCGAGGACCCCTTCGGGCGCGACCAGGTGGACCGCGCGCTGCGCAGCCTCGCGCTGTGGCACCGCGAGCGTGGCCTGCCGTTGCCCGGGGTGCGCATCGCGCGGCTGAAGAGCGGCGAGTTCGTCGAGCTCTACCTCGACCGCGCCTCCGACCTGCCCGAACCCTGGGCCAGCACGACCGACAAGTTCATCTGGCAGCTCGCCGCGGGCGACGCCGACGCGGCGGCGCAGGTCGGTTCTGCCGGGCCCACCGCGACCGAGGACGGGGAGGCGCCTTACCCGGCTCTCGTCACCGTCGGTCACGACGACGAGGACGCGCACCTGATGCTCGACCTCGAGAACCTCGCGTGCCTCGACATCCGCGGCACGGACGCCGCCGCCCAGGCCACGCTCGCGGCGCTCGCGGTCGAGCTGGCCACGAGCCTGTGGGCGGACGACCTGCAGGTCACCGTCGTGGGTACGCTCGGCGACCTGCCGGGTGTGGTCGACACGGGCCGGGTCCGGCACGTCTCGGGCCTCGCGGAGATCGTGCGCGAGCTCGAGGCGCGCGCCGCCGACGTCGACCGTACGCTGGCGCAGGTCGGAGCGACCTCCGTGGCCGAAGCGCGCGGCCGGGGGCTGGCGACCGATGCCTGGACGCCGGAGATCCTGCTCGTCGGCGAGCGGCTCGGCCTGACCGATCGCGCCAGGCTGGAGAGCCTCGTCGAGCGCGTGCCGAGCGTCGGGATCGCGGCCGTGACGTCCAGCGCGGAGGTGGGGGACTGGGTGCTCGACCTGACCGGCGACCTGACCAACGGCGACACCACGCGCGGCATCCTCATGCCGGCCTACATCGCGGTGCGTCCGCAACAGCTGGACGCCGAGACCTATGCCCAGGCCCTGGCCCTGCTGGCCGAGCCCGAGACCGCGCCCGGCCCCGAGTGGAGCCGTTCGATCGACCGCACCGAACCAACGCTCGAGGAGATCCCTGTGGAAGCTGTCCGCGCTGGTGCCGCGGATTCGGACGTCGCGGTCGGCGAGGCGACGGCGCTCGCGCCGTCGGGCTACGGGGCGGGGACGGCTGCCGGCCCGGCGGCCCCGGCGACCCACGGCAGGCTGCCCGAGAGCTTCTCGCCGTGGGCGCGGGCCGCGGTCAGCGTGGCGACGCCGCCGCTGGGCACGCCTGTGGTCGGGACGGGCGGACCGGCCGGGGCCGCAGGTCCGGCCGAGCCGGCTCCGGAGCCGCTCGTGGTCGAGCCGCCGATCGTGCGGGTGCTGGGGAACGTCGAGCTCGCCGGGACGACGGGTGTGGAGCTGCCCTCCACGCACCAGCGGCAGGCGACCGAGCTGATTGCGTTCCTGGCGTTCAACCCGGGGTCGCGTGGTTCGGACATCTCCAAGGCACTGTGGCCCTCACGCGAGCCGAACCTGGCGACCCGGCGTTCCGCCGTGTCGCGCGCGCGGCGCTGGCTGGGCACCGATCCGAACGGCTTCGAGTACCTGCCGCGCTACTGGTCCGCGGACGACGGCGGTCAGGCCGACGTCGAGTCCGCCGGCTACCGGCTGCGCGGGGTCGCCACGGATTGGCACAAGTTCTGCGACCTCGTGGGCCCGGACCTCACCCAGACTCCGACGTCGGACCTGCTCGCCGCGCTGGACATGGTGCGGGGCAAGCCGTTCGAGGGCGTGCCGCTGCGCAAGTACGCGTGGGCCGAGCAGCTGATGCACACGATCTCGTCGGGCGTGGTGGACGTGTCCCACGAGGTGGCCCGTCGCGCGCTCCTGGAGGGCGACGTGGCGACCGCGCGGCACGCGTCCCAGGTGGGGCGGCTCGCCGACCCCGTGGACGAGCGGTCGTGGCGCAACGGGATCCGCGCGGAGATCGCGTCCGGCCGGCGGGACGCGGTGGGCCGGCTCGTGGACCGGCTGCGTGATCACCTGGAGCAGCTCGCCATGGAGCCCGAGCCGGACACCGAGGAGCTGCTGGCGCAGGTGGACGAGCAGGAGCGGCGGCGGGAGCGCACCGGGGGCTGACGTCGGGCCCGCCGAGAGCGTTACCGCGGGGGCGGTGTTACGGACAGCAGACAACGTCTGCTGTCCGTAACTCTTTGCGCTCAGTCGAACCCGCCCGGGCCAGGGATCGGCGCGAGGTCGATGGCGAAGCTCCCGGCGTCCTCACCGGTGAGCCGCGCGAGCAGGGTGCGGAGGGCGGCCTCGGCGTCGTCCAGGAAGACCGCGTGGCTGACGGCGCCAGGGACGCCGACCGCGCGCAGCGTCCAGCGTCGCTCGTCGCGGTACGCGACCACGGTGTACCTGTTCATTCCGGGCTCGCCGGCCGTGGCGCGGTGGTGCCGACGTGATGAGATGTCATGACGGCAAGCCTGTAGAGGAACTTTGCGATCCGCTACTTGAAACTCATATTGACCACCTTTTAGCGGTGATACCGACATATATGTCGGATACGAAGCACCCTTCCTCCGGGCGAGGATGCGCCCCGTCCCCAAGGTTTTCCACAGGGCCCACTTTCCGGATCCCGGGGGCCCGGCTAGCGTCATTCCCGGTCGTTGCGGATACGCAACGGCGTGGCCGAGGGGGCGGGGTGCGGGGATGAGCGGCATGGTGATGCGCGCGGTCGGGCTGATCGTGACGGCCGGCTTGGCGCTGACGGCGTGCACGGGCTCGCCGCGGGATCCTGACGTCTCCGCGTCCCCCACGGGTGTTCCGACGCCCGCGGCCAGTGCGAGCCCGTCCCCGTCGTCGCCGGCCAAGCCGGAGCGTCCCGAGGCGATGAAGCGCACGGACGCGAAGGGGGCGGCGGCTGCGGCGGAGTACTTCATCGAGCTCTACCCGTACGTGATGGCCACGGGGGACACGGAGGAGTTCGAGGCGATGTCGCACCGGGCGTGCGGGTTCTGCGAGCAGGCGGTCAAAGACGCTGAACGGATTAAGGATCGAAATCAAGTCTTCCAAGGCGGAACGACCAAGGTGAAGATTCTCGATCGCTTCGTCCAGGACGATCTAACCGGCATCTACCCGCTTGACGTAGAAGTCAATCAGGCGGCGTCGGAGACACTAGCGCCTGATGGTTCTGTAGTCTCGTCCGCTGAGGCACAGGTGTCTGCTCATCGTGTTGAGATTGGTCGCAAGGATGGCCATTGGGTGGTCGTCGCGATCGCGCCGAGGCCGAAGTCGTGAGCGCGGTCAGCGCGGTTCTCCTGGCCGGCGCGATGGTTCTTGCGGTGCCTCAGGCCAATGAACAGCCGACTTTTAGTGGGACATCGGAACGCGACAAGGTCTCGGTAGAAGCAATCACTCCAATAGGAGTCGCGACCACTCCAATCGAGGCCGCTGGCGATCGCGGGTCACCGTCAACCGCACCGCCTGTACGCCAATGGCGCGTTACTCCCGCACTGTGCTTCCTGCGTGATCTCGGTGGGGCCACGGTGCTCGCCGAGTCTTGCGACGAGGGTCACCAGCTCGCCTACGAGGGCATCGAGTGCGACGACGACGAGCAGGCAGTCGGTGCCTTGTTCGAGCAGCGTCAGGTGTCGGGCGAGTGGTCGGACGCCGCACTGGTCGAGGACGAGTCCTGCCTGGCCGAGCGGCGTCGGCAGGTCGACATCCCCGCCGCCGCGGCACGGGCGTTCCAGGAGATGCAGATCGCGCCGTCGGAGGTGAACGTGCAGCCGCCGGACGGCTGGACGCTGGTCAACGCCGACACCATCGCGTTCACCGATCGGGAACCCCGGACGGTCAGCACCGAACTGTTCGGCATCCCGGTGGATATCCGCGCGGTCCCCAGCAACTACTCCTGGGACTTCGGCGACGGCACTGCTCCGCTGAGCACCACCGACCCGGGCGCCCCGTACCCCGCCCACACCATCGCGCACGCCTACGCGAAGCAGGGCACGGCGACCATCTCGCTCACCACCACCTGGAGCGGTCAGTTCCGCCTGGCCGGCGAGCCCACCTGGCGTGACGTGCCGGGAGAGGCGACCACGGCGTCGTCGTCGGGCAGCCTGGAGATCCTGGAGGCGAGAGCACGACTGGTGGAGGACCTGTACGGCGGCTGACGCCGGCCCTCCGGATGGCTCGGGATCGTGCGTTCGGTGCTCACGAGACCGCGTGCTTGGCGGTCGTGTTGTCGAGGCAGCGGTCGACCAGTGCGGTGAGCTCAAGTGGCAGCGGCAGATCCACCTGTTCCGCGTGCGACAGATCGTCGTACAGGGCGACGGCAACCGGGCCGGCCATCTGGTCGGCCGGTGCGTCGGTGCAGAGCAGGATCCCGACCGTTGGGCTGTGGGTCTCGGGGATGCGTACGAGGTCGTCCACGAGCGACACCGTGTACCGGGTGCGGGCGATCAGGGCCGTATTGAAGCGACCGACGTGGACCTGGATCGCGATGTACCGCAGCTGGGTCACGTGGAAGAGCAGCAGGTCGACGGTGTAGTCGCGCTCGTCCTCCATCAGCTCCATGTGCCGGTCCACCAGGCACATGTGGCGGGAGGGCACGGCAAGCAGGTCCTCCAGATGGTCGACGATGATGCCGGTGAAGGTGCGGCGGATCGACTCGGTGATCTCGTCGATGACGTCCTCGAACCCCTCGGGCCCGGAGTCGGTGCGTCGGAACATGTTCATTGCTCACCGGTCCGGTGGACGGGCTCGGATCGGGCAGTCAGAAGGCTCATGGCTCAAGCCTGTAGAGGGATTGCAACATTCGCCACCCGAGTTGCATATACGCAACGAATCGACATGAGCGACCCTCCTGTCAAAGTCGAGACATGGCAAGTCTGTGGCTCGTGCTTGCCCTGTGTTGGCGAGATGTTGTGAATTATCACGGAGGCGCCTTGCCGGGAAGACGGATGTAGCGCACCCTTGTTCCGGCCGTGTTCACTGAGTTGTGCCCGAAGTTGAGGGAGTCGCCGATGGTCTCGTCCGCCATCACGCCCAAGCGCACCATCGCCGTCCTCATCGGGGTCGCAGTCATTGCGGTGGCGGCGTTCGCAGTCGTGCGGTCGGGAGTGTTCGAGCCGGAGACGGTCCAGGGTGCGATCCCCGGGCCGGGATCATCGTCCCCCTCGGCGTCGGCTTCCGCGAGTCCTTCCGCGACGCCGGCCCCGGAGCCGTCCGCGTCTCCGACGACGCCGGAGCAGATCAAGGCCAAGAACATCGCGGACGCGAAGGCGCGGCTGACGGAGTACTACGAGACGACGGCCCAGGTCGCAAACAACGGCTACAAGGACTGGGCAGACAAGCTACTCCCGTTCTGGGGAAACCCTGATATTTGGGGTCCTACGGGCGATGCTTTCGAGCAACTCGCGAGTGAAGGTCGGTACACTACCGGCTCGGCCGAGGTGGTTAGTTCGGAAGTTACTGACTACAAGCCGAACGAGAATGGCTTCGAATCGGTGGCTTTAACAGCCTGTGTCGACTTTAGTCGTGTCAAGAACTTCGACAAGAACGGAGATCTGATTGCACGCCAAGCGGGTGCACCGAGCCGATACATTTTCTCGTATCTGATTCGCCACCAAGGGCCGGAGACGGCTTGGACGGTCAATACGGAGACTCCGCATCCGGAGAAAGCATGCTGAAGTCACGGGTTGCGTCGAAACTTCGCGAAGGCCTTGTCTCATCCGCGATCACGCTAGCGACTGTGCTAGCTGTGTTCGCTCCGGCATCGACAGCCATGGCGGAAGTGTGTATTCCGGTGACACTGCCTGACGGTGTTGTCGTCCCCTGTGAAGATGAGGGAGGTGGCGGAGACGATGGTGGTGGTGACAACCCTGATGGCGGTGGAGAAGGACCGCAGGTCTGCCGCTTCCAAGGGGAAGAGGTTCCATGCTCGTCCCCATATGGTTCGTGGAACGGTCGCTGCTATGAGCGTGTGTTCTCCGACAACCCCCAGGATGGCAATGACTGGGAGGGCCACGAAGATGGATTTCTCGTGGAATGCACGCCGCCGGAGTGCGCGCAAAACGACACACCGCCGGATGCCTGTGATGGTTATGCCGTTTATTGGCGCCCTAGCGCTCCAGCGGCAACGGGTCCATCGGCCGAGGAACTCGCACAGCGCGCAGTAGCCGCCATGAACCTCTCCATGGGCCAGATCGGTTCCACACCGCCGGCGTCCACCAACAACGCAAATGCAGTCGGAACTATCGGTTTGCCCATCTGGTTGTGGATCGCGAACCGCGCCGAGAACACGATCGGCCCGATCACCCGCTCCGCGGGCGGCGGCGGGCTGACCGTCACAGCCACGGGCACTCTCGATCGTGTTGAGTGGACACTGACGTCGGCGAACGGCACCACGGTGGGCGCCATCTCCTGCGAGGGGGCCAACGCTCCGGGCACGCCATATGACGGTCGCAACAGCGCGGAGCCGTCGCCCACCTGCGGGTTCGGCGCCGATCTCAACAGCAGCCCGGGCACCCTGACCCTCACGGGTAGGGCGTACTGGGCCGTCGAATGGCAGAGCAGCGGCGGGCAGGTCGGCGAGATCCCCTTCACGGCGCAGCCGGCCACCACGCAGATCCGGATCGGCGAGCTACAGGCGCTGCTCCGGAACTGATCTGCGTCACGTTCAGCCGGTCAACTGCACATCAGGCACGCATTCCGAACCGCTCATATCGCCACGCCAGGAACTCGGCGCTTGGTCGGTCGGCCCGGCGTCGGGGGAGCTGGATGCTCCTGCCATGCATCTCCTGCAGTCCGTGCTTCAGCATCGGACCATCGACCTCATCGAGCAGCGCACGGGAAACGCGGACCTGAAAATCCGGCGTCACGCCGAGCATGTTCTGGTCGTAGGCAGCGTGGTGGATCTTGCAGAGAGCAAGTCCGTTGTTGACGGTGGGGATGCCGCGCTCATGTGAGTCCGGAATGATGTGCGCCGCGTCGAGCAGCGAGCCATGCTTCAGCTCGCACACCGCGCACTGCGTGTCGTACGCGATGATGACGCGCGTGCGAAAGGCCGGCTGATGCAGTCGCTCCTTTGCGAGCCGACGCGCATAGCCTCGCTGCGCGTCTGGCATGTGTCGCACGTCGTGCACGAAGTTGAAGGACTCATCGAGGGCGATGATGAAGGTCCGATCCTCCGGATAGTCCTCGACGACGTAGACCGGAGTCACAGGTGTGTAGATGTTCGGCACCTCCTTGCGGAACAGAATCAGCGGTGCGCCCGTGGCCATGGCGTTGCGGAGCTTTCGATTGTCGCCCGACCACGGGTCTCCCTCGCGGTACGCGTAGTGGAGAAGACCGTCGTCGGACTCGGTGTCGTCGTACGGCCCATCGGTGGCGCTCACGATGGACAACGTCGACTCGAAGGATGCGGGGTTCCGTATGCCCCGGGAGTAGTCGACAACCGGGAGCTTCTGGCCGTCGATGTGGAATTCGAGTAGCTCGCTGCGGTTGAGAAAGCCGCCGTTGGCTTCGGCGCGCTCCTGGACCCAGGAGATGATTCGTGCGCGTAGTGCCTTCTCGAACGCAGATTCCATGTGCACACCTCACCAGATCCCATCGGTGGGGGGAAGTCATGAGCGGGGTGGGGCGGTTGCCACGTCATCCGTGGTGAGCAGCATGAATTGTCTGGGGCCGGCATCCTCGATGCGGATGCCCGGTCGTCGCGTGGAGTCCAGGATGGACTCCATGGCATCCACCACCTCCGTCCTCCGCGGCATCGGCCAGGTAGCTCTCGGCGCTGCTCTCCTCACGGCCGGCATCGCTCACCTGACCACGGCCCGCAAGGAGTTCCAGGCCCAGGTACCCAGCTGGTTCCCGGCCGACCCCGACACCGTCGTGGTCGGGTCCGGCATCGTCGAGATCGGCCTTGGCACCGCCCTGGTGGCTACCTGGAAGCAGCCGGCCCGACGGCGGCTGGGAGCGCTGGCCGCCGCGTTCTTCGTCGCGGTCTTCCCCGGGAACGTGGCGCAGTACGCCGGGCGTCGGGACGGTTTCGGGCTGAACACCGACCGCAAGCGCGCGCTGCGGCTCCTCGGTCAGCCGGTGCTCGTCGCGTGGGCGCTCGCGTCGACCCGGAACCGTTCCACCAAGACCGCGAGCTGACCTCGGGCGTCAGACGCCCTGGAGCATTCCCACCTTGCTCGCGTAGTCGACCAGCTCGAACGTCGAGCCCGTCACCAGGGTCGCGCCGGCTGCCCGCGCCGCCTCCGCGACCGGCTCGACGTTCCCGTAGAGAACGAACGGCAGGTGAGCGTCCGCCGCGCGGACCTGGGCGAGAAGGCGGAGTCCGGCGTCAGACACGTCGACGCCGGACTCGTGCCGGCCCATGTCCGAGATCACCATGCCGTACCGGCGCCCGGCGAGGAGACGCATCGCTTCAGCCGTCGAGCGCGCGGTGTCGACCTCGGCACCATCGCGCCGCCATGATTCCGCGACCATCGCATTGTTCTCGGGGTGGTCGTCGACCCAGAGGATCGGGAGGTTAACGGGGACCGAGACCTGTCGCTCCTGCTCCTGCGACGTCGAGGCGGTCTCGTCGGGGCGCGGTGTCGCGCCCTGGAACTGCTCGATGGTCTCGGCCTCGGGGTTCGGCAGGACGCCGTCCAGCTGCCGCTTCAGCAGCGCCACCTCGTGCTGCAGATCGGTGATCATGTCCGACTGCTGGTCCGTCGCCTGCTTGAGGTTGAGCCGCTGTCCGCCGATCTCCAGCGTGACGTCGTCGGAGTTGCGCAGCTTCGACAGGAGCTGCCGGCCGAACACCAGCAGCACGACGATGACGAGCAGGGGCCACAGGAGGCTGGCGACAGCCCCGATCAGGTCGGCAACGGGAGTCACGGGGGCAAACGTACCGGCCAGGGACCGCCGGGCAGGACCGCTCGACGAGCAGCAGGGTCTCAGCCCTCCAGCAGCCCGCGGATGTCCTCCGCCCCCAGCGCGCCGGCGAACGCGCCGGCGTCGTCGCTCAGCACCGCGTCGAACAGCCGGGCCTTGCGCTCCTTGAGCGCCATCACCTTGTCCTCGATCGTGTTCTCGGAGACCAGCCGGAACACCATCACGTTCTGCGTCTGCCCGATGCGGTGCGTCCGGTCGATCGCCTGCGCCTCCGTGGCCGGGTTCCACCACGGATCGAGGAGGTAGACGTAGTCGGCCTCCGTCAGGTTCAGCCCGAACCCGCCGGCCTTGAGGCTGATCAGGAAGACCGGCGCCGACCCGTCCTTGAACCGGCCGATCACCTCCGGCCTCCGCCGGGTGGACCCGTCCAGGTACTCGTACGGGATCCCCAGCTCCTGGCACACCTCGGCCGCCTTGGTCAGGAACGACGTGAACTGGGAGAACACGAGCGCGCGGTGCCCCTCCGCCGCGACCTCCGCCAGCTGCTCGGCGAGCAGGTCCAGCTTGGCCGACCCGACACCCTCGTACTCCGGGTCCACCAGCGAGGCGTCCAACGCCAGGCGCCGCAGGGTCGTCAGCGCGCGGAACACCGCCACCCGGTTCTCGTCGAAGCTGTCCAGCAGACCCAGCAGGCGGGACCGCTCGCGCTGCAGGTGGGTGTCGTAGATCCGGCGGTGCCGGGGATCGAGGGTGACCCGGAGCACCTGCTCCTGCCGTTCAGGCAGCTCGGGCGCCACCTGGCTCTTGGTCCGGCGCAGCATGAGCGGCTTGATCCGACGGCGGAGCCGGTTCAGCAGCGGCCTCGAGTCGCCCTCGCCCGCGACCGGTTTGACGTAGTCCTCCCGGAACTTCATCGCCGAGCCGTACAGCCCCGGCGCGACGATCGCGAGCATCGCCCAGAGCTCCATGAGGTTGTTCTCCATGGGCGTGCCGGTGATGGCCAGCTTGAACGGCGTCCGCAGCCGGCGCGCCGACTCGTTGGCGCGCGTCTGGTGGTTCTTCGCGAACTGCGCCTCGTCGAGGATCAGGCCGCTCCACCCGACCTCGGCGAACGCGTCGAAGTCCAGCCGGAAGATCGCGTACGACGTCACGACGACGTCCGCCCCCGCGGCGACGTCCGCCACCGACGTGCCGGCCTTCCGCGCGGTCGTCGGGAGCGTCACCACCTTGAGGTCCGGCGTGAATCGCGCGGCCTCGGCGGCCCAGTTGCTCACCACCGACGCCGGCGCGACCACGAGGAACGGCGGCCGGTCACCCTCCTGGCGGGCCTGGGCGACGAAGGCGAGGGTCTGGATGGTCTTGCCCAGGCCCATGTCGTCGGCGAGGATCCCGCCCAGCCCGTGCCGCCACAGGAAGGTGAGCCACTCGAACCCGTGCTGCTGGTACGGCCGCAGCTCGGCCTTCAGCCCGACGGGCGGCGGCAGGGGCTCCGGCCCGTCGACGCCGTCGGCGGTCAGCGCGACCAGGTCGCTCACCGAGCGCCGCCACCGGTCGGACTGCTCGACGAAGTCGGCGACGTCCTCCAGCTCGGCCCACAGACCGGCGTTGAACCGGCTGATCCGCAGCTTGCCGGGCTGGTCGGAGAGCCGCTGTGCCTCCTCGATCAGGGCCCGGAGCTGCGCGAACACCGGCAGGTCGGTACGCAGCCAGGTGCCGTCGGTCAGCATGAACCGCTTCTGGTTGCGGGCCAGGGCGTCGAACAGCGACCCGAACGGGATATCGCGCCCGTTGACCGTGACAGTGACGCCCAGCTCGAACCAGTCCATGTCGCCGCTGTCGGTGGCCCGCATGCTGACGACGGGCGTGGCCTCCAGGCCGCGGTACTCGGGCAGCTCGTCGCTCTCCACCCGGACGTCCGGCAGGGTCCGGAGCACGGGCAGCACCATGGTGGCGAAGTCCATCGCCTGCAGCCCGCGGAACACCTCGGGCGCCACCCGGAAGTGGCCGAAGCCGGGCACCTCGCGCACCGCGGCCACGGCCCGGCCGAGGGTCGCGGCCTCCGCCGCGAGATCGCGCAGGTCGGAGCCCGGCTCCAGCGCCGTCGTCAGCGGGTACTCCTTGTCCGACGGCGGATAGGCCCACCGCCACGCCACCCGGACCTCCGCCGCCGAGACCGCCTCGACGGACACGACGAGCTCCGGGCGGGGGAGCTCCGGCAGCTCGACACCCGCGTCCGCCCGGACCCGAACCTCACGGCGCAGGAGCGGCAGGTAGTCCGCGAGGAACTCGTCGACCGCGTCGGCCGGGATCGCGACGTCGGCCAGGTGCACCGCGGCGCGCTCCTGGTCGGTGAGCGGCGCCGCCGTCGGGCCCAGGGTGATGGTGCGTCCCGAGGAGGACTCCTCCACCGCGAACAGCCCGTGGTGGCCGAGCGGACCGACCGCTGCCGTGCCCGTGACCACGCCGTCGAAGGCGACGGTGCGCTCGAGGCGCGCGCCGCCGCCGGGCAGGGAGAGGTCCAGCGCGACGGACGCCTCGTGGGCCAGGCGCACCGACTCCCGCCTCGACTTGCCGACGAGCTCGATCCCGAGCTCTGCGGCGTCGGCGAGGTGGTGCCAGAACGGGCGGGGCAGCACGTCGTCCAGGCTGATCCAGTCGCCCGTGCTGAGGTACCCGTAGCCGCGCGGGCTCGTGGCGCGGAGGGCGTCGAGCGTGGTGAACCACTCGCGGACGGCGGGGTCGACGCCGCGGAGGAAACCGTTGCGTATGTAGCTCCACGAGGCGTTGCCGCCGACCCACGCTCCCCGGTCGTTGCGCTGCACCGGCCGCATCGACAGGGACAGGGTGTGTGCGGCGGCGGAACCGTCGATCCGGAGCTGCAGCGCCAGCGTGGTCTCCGCGTCGGTCGCCGAAGAACCTGCTGGTACCACCACCGGGGCCGCCGGCACGAGCTGTTGGACGATGGCCTTCCATTCCGGGACCTGCGGGGCCCGGCTCAGCGACGAGGCGGGCCGGACCATCGAGGCCAGACCGTCCGTCCCGGACTCGAGGAGCGTCGCCGCCACGTGCTTGCAGGCGGACCGGACCGGGCAGGTGCAGTCCGAGCCGACGACGACAGGCGGACCGGGCGGGTCTGCCTTGAACTCGACGGAGCACGAGTACGTGCTGCGGCCGCTGCCGCGCACCCACGAGATGAGCAGCAGGTCGTCCGGCAGCCACTCCCACGAGATGACCCGGCCCTGCTGCTGGTAGTCCTCGCCACGCTGGAACGCGCCGCTGCCCACCAGCAGCCTGATGGCCGCGGGGAGGATGCGCGGGGCGGGGATCGGCGTGGGCACCCGTCCATGGTTCCACGGCGCACGGACCACCAGGCCGAGTTATCCACAGCGTGCCGCACATCACGGAGTGTCAGTGGTCTCTGGGAAGGTGTCCGCATGAACCCCTTGCCCGACGCCGGCCGACGGCCCGCCGCGCTCAGCATCCTCGCGCTCACCGTCGCGGCGTGGACGGCCGTGCCGCTGCGCCTGGTGCTGCCCGGCACCGAGCTCGACCTCGGGTTCACCCTGAACAACACGGTCTTCGTCGTGGAGAACGCGGCGACGGCCGGGACGGTCCTGCTGGCGCTGGGATCGGCGGCGCTCCGGGCCTGGCGGCTCCTGGTCGGAGCTGTGGTCGTGGTCGGTGCGCACCTGCTGCTCCAGATGGGCACGGCGGTGGTGCAGCTCGTGCTCGGCGCCCGGCCCGACCTGATCCTGGGCACCCTGGCCGAGATCTTCGTGCTGCTCGTGGTAGCGACGGGGGTGCTGCTCGCCCTGCTCCTGCGCGACCCGCGGACGGCTCGCCGGGCCGGCGTGGTCGTCGTCCTGGTCGGGGCCGTCATCCACACCCTGTGGACGAGCGTGCTGCTCCCGGTCGTCTCGGTACTTTCCTACGGGAGCCTGCTGCCGGGGATGGTCGGTTCGCTGCTCCTGGGCGCGGCGCTGGGCCTGCTCGTCGTCGCGGCCGCCGCGCTGTGCGGATGGGCGTCGCCGACGACGCGGCGGATCGGTGCGCTGCTGGCGGCGGTGGTCGCCGTGCTCGGCCTCCTGGCCGCTGCCGGCTCCTTCGGCGTGCTGGGCGCCGGGTATGCCGTGGTGCAGATCCTGCAGGGGGTGCTGATGCTGGCCGCCGTGCCGTGCGCCGTCGTCGCGGCCCGGCGCCTGGCGGTGGCCGTTACCCCTGATCCGGCCACCGTCGAGGCATAGAACGTGTACTACTTCGCGGAGCTGACCCTGATCTCTTCCAGCGCCACGACCTCAAGGATCTGCTTGACGATGATCGGACCGACCGACTCCCACGAGAGCATCTCGGCGATCACCATGTACGACAGATCGTCCCCGGTGAAGCAGCCGCCGCGGTGCAGCGCGTTGAGCAACCGGTGCTTGGGCCAGGTCAGGTCGTCGAGCCGCTCGACCCGCCGCACTGCGGGGTAGAGCCGGCCGACGGGGAGCGGCTTGAGCCGCGTCACCGCGGCGTCCGCCAGGCGTGCGACGCCGACATCGGTCTTGTCGTCGACCTTGCCGACGTACCAAGCGTCGTCTTCGGCCATGACCTCACGGAACCAGGGGAACACCTCTCCCCAGGTTGGCGTCGGTGTGACGGCGGGTGCGTCGGACATGAACTAGAACCTCCAGTCCCTGTAGGTAACTAGTCTCAATCCTTGCACCGTTCGACCGGCAAAACAGGCATGTTCGCCTCAAAAGACCGGACCTCATCCACAAATTCACCCGCTTACCGGTTGCCGCACCAGCGCCGCCGTGCGAGTGCCGCGCATCCCGAACAGGAGCGCGGCCGCGACGTACCCCAGGGAGAGAGCGACGAAGAGCCCGGGCGACCATCCGGCGTCGGGCACGAGGAAGGCCGCGAGGGCAGCGGCACCCACGAAGGCGGCGTTGTAGAGCACGTCGTAGAAGGCGAACGCGCGGCCGCGGAAGGCGTCCTCGGAGTCGCGCTGCACGATGGTGTCGACGGCGATCTTGGCACCCTGCGCCGCAAGGCCGAGCAGCCCGGCGGCGGTGATCACCGTGGCGAAACCCGGCTCGGGCACGAGGACGAGCTGCGACAAGCCCGCGACCAGGAGCATCACGGCGATCCAGGACTGCGGGGCCATGCGCCGGGCCAGCACGGCGGTGAGCAGGATCGCGAGCCCGCCCCCGACGCCGGTCGCGGCGATCACGGTCGCGAAGGTCGCGAGGCCGGCGGTCGGGTCGCCGGGGTCGGCGAGCAGGTTGCGGGACATCAGGATCGACGCGATGAACACCACCCCGTACAGGAAGCGGTGCAGCGCCATGACGAGCAGCGCCTGGCCGGGGGTGCGGCGCGCGGCCAGGTAGCGGGCGCCGTCGACCAGGCCGCGGGCCACGACCACGATCTCGTTGCGGATTGAGCCGACGGCGGGCTCCACCGGACCCAGCAGCGTGCGGGACATCCGCAGCCCGAGCAGCGAGGCGCACCCCATGACGACGCACGCGCAGGCCAGCGCGATCGCGTCGTGGACCCGGCCGGCCGGCATCGCGAGGCCGAGCAGAAAGCTCAGGCCGCCGCCGAGGAAGGCCGCACCCGCGCCGAGCGTCGGGGTGAGGGCGTTGGCCGTGAGCAGCAGGTCGCCCTGCACCACCCGCGGCAGACCCGCCGAGAGGCCGGCGAGCAGGAACCGGTTGACGCTCAGCGCGGCGAGGCCCAGCACGTAGATCGCCGGCGTGACGCCCTGCGTGAGCATGAGCACCGCCATCGTGCCGGTGATCAGCACACGCACCGCGTTGCCGTACACGAGGACCTGGCGTCGCTGCCACCGGTCCAGGAACACGCCGGCGAACGGGCCCACGATCGTGAACGGCGCCAGCATCACCGCGAACGCTCCGGCGATCGAGGACGCCGAACCCTGTGACTCCGGGCTGAAGAACAGGAGGTTGGCGAGCCCCACCTGGAACATGCCGTCGCCGGCCTGGGACACCAGGCGCACCGCGAACAGCTTGCGGAACCCGGGAAGGCGCAGCAGCGCACGTAGCTCGGCAAGGACGGTCACGCCGTCGAGCCTAACGGCGGGGCTCGGGTACCACCTGGTCCGGGCGTCCGGATGTTCACCTGCGCGACACCCGCGCGCCAGCCCGGCGTCCTCCCACCGACACCGCATCGCGCGACGGTGCCCAGCGTGTCCCTTCACCGCCGCCACGCGGCCTTCATCGCTTCCGGCGCGGTCCTCGCGCTCGGTCTGAGCACGTTCCCGGCCTTCGCCGCCGGCCAGCAGGTCTCGACGGGCGCCCGAACGAGCGGCGTCGACGCCGCCGGCTCCGGCCCGGCCTGGACCGGCACGACCGCATTCGGCCGGACCGGCGCACGCGAGACCTTCCACCGCCTCGCCACCTACCCCGTCTTCCAGAACGTCCCCGCGGGCACTGATCCCGCCGCCGCGACGGTCGCCGAGATCTCCGCGGTCAGCGAGGACGGCAGGACCCTCGTCCACACCGACGCCGCAGCGCGCCGCATCGGGTTCGTCGACATCAGCGACCCCGCGAAGCCGCGAGGGCTCGGCAGCCTGTCGCTCGCGGAGCTCGGCTCGGAGCACGACGAGCCGACGTCGGTCGCCGTCGTCGGGGATCACGTGCTCGTCGTGGTCGACAGCTCGACGTCGTTCACCGCGCCGTCCGGCCGCCTCGACGTCGTCGACCTCGCGACGCGCACCCTGGTGCGCTCGATCGACCTGGGCGGTCAGCCCGACTCGATCGCCGTGACGCACGACGGCGCCCATGCCGTCATCGCGATGGAGAACCAGCGCGACGAGGACGCCCTGCCCGACACGGGCGAGGGCGAGGAGGGCGACCTGCCGCAGGCCCCCGCCGGGTTCCTGCAGTTCGTCGACCTGCCGGGCACCGACCCCGCGGCCTGGCAGGTCCGGCCGGTCACGCTCGACCAGGCGGCGCTCGCGGCCGCGGGCCTGGACACCCCGCAGGACCCGGAGCCCGAGTACGTCTCGATCAACCCGTCCGACACCAAGGTCGCGGTGACGCTGCAGGAGAACAACGGCGTCGCCGTGCTCGACGTCGAGTCGGGCGAGCTCGAGAACGTGTTCTCGGCGGGCGAGGTCGCCCTCGAGGGCGTGGACTCCGAGGACGACGGGGCGATCGACCAGACCGGCTCGGTCGAGGCGGCACCGCGCGAGCCTGACGCGATCGGCTGGATCGACGACGAGCACGTCGCCACCGCGAACGAGGGCGACTGGAAGGGCGGGACGCGAGGCTGGTCGGTCTTCGAGGCTGCGACCGGCGACGTCGTCTGGGACGCGGGGACCTCCGTGGAGGAGCTCGCCGTTCGCGTCGGCCTGCACAACGAGGACCGCGCCGGCAAGAAGGGTGTGGAGATCGAGGGCCTCGCGGTCGCGACGCTCGATGGCGTCCGCTACGCGTTCGTCGGCTCCGAGCGGTCCAACTTCGTGGCCGTGTACGACGTGTCGCGGCCGGCCAAGCCGCGGTTCGTGCAGGTGCTGGCCACGACGAACGGCCCGGAGGGGATCCTGCCGGTCCCGTCGCGGAACCTGCTCGTCGTCTCCTCCGAGGAGGACGCGGCCGAGGACGGCGTCCGCGCCTCGGTCTCGCTGTTCGGCAAGGGCCAGCGGTACGCCCGACCCGCAGGCACAGCTCTGCTCGATGCCGCGGCTTTGCGGGGCTCGCAAGCTCACTCCTCAGCCGCGGGCTTCCCGTCGATCGTGTCCGCCGACGCGAAGACCTCCGAGGGTACGAGGAAGCCGATCGGCTGGACCGCGCTCGGTGCTCTCTCCGCCGACCCGGCCGCCCGCGACCGCCTGTGGACCGTGACCGACGCCGCGAAGTCGCCGACGTCGATCCTCTCCGTCAGGACCAAGGGCAGCCCCGCGGTGATCGACCGCGAGATCGTCGTCACCGAGAACGGCGAGCCGGTGGGCCTGGACGCCGAGGGCATCTGGGCACGGCCGACGATCCGCGGCAAGGCGGGCGGGTTCTGGCTCGGCGTCGAGGGAGCGACAGGGCCGGAGAACGCGCTGGTGCGCGTCTCGGCGTCGGGCCGCGTGCAGGAGCGCGTTAGCCTGCCCGACGACGTCGCCGCCGGCCTCGGCAAGTGGGGCATCGAGGGCGTGACCGGCATCGTGGACCGCGACGGGGAGCACCTGTTCGTCGCGCTGCAGCGGGGCCTGACCAGCGACGACGGCGTGGGCGGCTACGCCCGCATCGGGCGGTACGACGTCGCGACGGGGGAGTGGACCTGGTTCGGCTACGAGCTGTCCGAGCCGACGGCCGACGGCGACTGGGTGGGCCTGTCCGAGGTCACGGTCGTGGACCGGGACACGCTCGCCGTGATCGAGCGGGACAAGCTCAACGGCCCTGCGGCGCAGCTCAAGGCCGTGTACACGGTGGACCTGCCGAAGCGCGACCCGCGCCCGGGCACCGTCCCGGTGCTGCGCAAGAGGCTCGCGATCGACGTCCTGCCCGCGCTCCGCGCCACCAACGGCTGGACGCAGGAGAAGCTCGAGGGCCTGACGATCGGCGGTGACGGCCGCGTGTACGCGGTGACCGACAACGACGGCGTGCAGGACGCGACCGGCGAGACGGTGTTCCTCGACCTGGGCAGCGCCCGCAAGATCTTCCGCTGAGCCGTGATCGCTGAGTGCTGGGTTTTCGCCCTTCTGGCACACGAAAAAGGGCGAATATCCAGCACTCAGCGATCGTCGTGGGGTGTGGGGGTCAGCCGCGCGCGCCCACGTGGATCGCCAGCGCCCCGTACGCGGGGACCGAGGCCGTGAACCAGCCGCCCGAGTCGACGGTCCGCTTCACCGAGCAGTCCGACGCGGCGACGACGTCGCAGTACGTGCCGGCGGGCAGCGACGTCTGGAACGAGCGCTGCACGGCCGACGCGGTGTTGTTCAGCACCACGTAGCCCTTGGCGCCGCGGCCGTAGGAGACGAGGTTGCCGCCGTCGTCCCACCAGTTCGTGACCTCGGTGCCGGACACCTCGTTGTGGAAGCCGACCATGCCGCGCACCTCCGTCCAGCGCTGCGTGCAGGTCCACCGCCCGGAGCCGCAGGTCGCGTCGGGCACCGTGGTGTCGGTGGCGCCGGGCGCCCCGGCGTCGTTGTTCGAGAACTCGTAGCCCGAGTAGACCGTGGGCGAGCCGTACGGCCACGACAGCAGGAACGTGTTGGCCAGCACGTACTTGGCGCCCCACTTGTAGTTCATCGACTCGCCGTTGCGCTCGGTGTCGTGGTTGTCCACGAACACGCCCGCCCGGTCGTACGGCAGCTTGCCGTCGCCGATGAACCGCAGGTTCTTGATCTGCCCGTCGAAGTCACGCTTGAGCTGCCGGGCGTAGTCGAACTCGTGCGAGTCGCCGCTGCCCAGGTACTCGGACGGTTGAACCGGCTCGCCGGCCGCGCCGATCACCTCGTGCACCCAGAACACGTTCGGGTTGCCCATCCGCGCCTTGATCGCCGCGAGGTCCGACGCCGGGATGTGCTTCGCGGCGTCGATCCGGAACCCGTCGACGCCGAGGGACACGAGGTCGTCGAAGTAGGCGGCGAGCCGGCCCCGCACGTAGTCGGAGCCGGTGCGCAGGTCCTGGAGCGAGACCAGGCGGCAGTTCTGCACCTGGTAGCGGTCGGTGTAGTCCGAGATGTTGCTGCGGCAGTCGTTGAAGTCGGCCGCGCCGTACGTTCCGGCGAAGTTGTCGTCCGAGAACTGCGTGCCCGCCACGCCGGTGCCGGACTGGCCGGCACCCGCCATGTGGTTCACGACGGCGTCCGCGATCACGCCCACCCCGGCGGCGTCGCACGCGGCGACCATGCTCGCGAACTCGGCGCGCGTCCCCAGCTTCGACTCGATCCGGTAGCTCACCGGCTGGTACGACGTCCACCACTGCGAGCCGCGGATGTGCTCCATCGGCGGGGAGACCTGCACGTAGCCGAACCCGGCCGGGCCGATCACGTCCCTGCACTCCGTGGCGACCGAGTCCCAGGTCCACTGGAACAGGTTGAGGATGACGTCCCCGTCGCCGTGCTCCGGGGTCGCTGCCCGGGCCGGTTCGGCGGCGGGCGTGGCGGCGGTCGCGACCAGGCCCAGCGTGAGTGCGGTGGCGAACGTCGTCAGGGTGGCTAGCAGGCGGCGGGGCACGTTCGGATGGCGCGTCATGGCGGCTCCTTGCGGCGTCGTCCCGGCTGAGGCGCATGCGGCGTTGCACGGCCGTTTCCGGATCTTGCTGCAAGCCTTGCAGAAACGTACGACGACACGCCAGAGGCCCGGGTGAAAACCCGGGCCGGGCGTGTCGGGGTCTGAGCGGGGTCAGTCCTCGTTGGGCATGAGGATCCAGAACGCGATGTACGCGAGGAACTGCGGCCCGGGGATGAAGATCGAGGCGACGGCGAGGACCCGGACGAGCGTCGGGTCCCAGCCGAACCGGCGGGCGATGCCGGCGCAGACACCGGCGATCATGCGCCCCTGGCGCGGACGGGAGAGTGTCTGTGTGGTCATGTCTTCGACGGTACGTGGGGGCTCGGCCGCCGGGTATCCGGTGATCCCCCGGACCGTCCCTGAACCGGCCCTGGGAATCGTCGGGGTGGGCTGAGGGCCGTCGCGTGACCCGCGGAGCCTGGCTGTGCCCACGGCCGTCAAGCGGCCTGGCGCTCGTTCGGGATGACGGCCCAGCAGATGAGGTAGGCCAGGAACTGCGGGCCCGGGATGAGGATCGAGGCGACGGCGACGACCCGCACCACGGTGGGGTTCCAGTCGAATCGGCGGGCGATGCCGGCGCAGACGCCGCCGATCATGCGGCCCTGGCGGGGACGGTAGATGGTCTGTGTGCTCATGTTCTCGACGGTACGTGCGCCGCGGGCACGGCGACATCCGGGCTCACCCGGATCTTGCCCTGAGTGCCGGCGGAGATCCCCGCTGGTCGCTTCAGGGTGAACTTCCCGGAACTTCGTTGTTGTGGCGTTCGCGCTGGTCCTAGTCTCGGCGAGGCCCCCATCCATCTGTGCGGGGCCTTGGCGACCCCTGAGCGGTCCTTGGGAGGACTACGACTTGAACCCCCTTCGAGCCACGGCAGTCGCGAGCCGGGCACTGGCACTCCTGACGGGAGGCGCGCTCCTCGCCGGATTGATCACCGCTCCCGCGATCCCGGGAGCTGCCGCGACGGCCGAGCCGTCACCCTCCGCCACGGAACCGTCACCCGTCGCGTCGGAGCCGGCTCCGTCACTGTCGACCACGGTCAACGGCGAGGCCTGCGGCGACGAACCGGTCTGGCACTACGGCGACGGTACGTACCTCGTGGTCCGGTTCACCTCCACGTTCGACGCGCCCACGACGGCGACGTCCGTGCTCTACACGGTCGTGCGCCCGGACGACACCGACCTGGACCGCTTCCCCGCGCCGGTGGACGACGGTGTGGCCACCGGCAGGGATCGCATTCTGCGTCTGGTCAACGACACGGTCTACACCCTGGAGACGCGACTCCGCGGGGCGGACGGGGCCTGGGCGGAGGAGCCGGTGGCGTCGTGCGTCTTCGGCGTCCGTCAGCCGCCGGTCATCACGCGGGCGGTGCCCGTTCTCGGGGCTGACGCCGTGTACGTCCCCGGCGAGGCCCGCGGTGGTGTGGGTGTGGCCGGGCAGTACCTGATCGCCGCCACGCTCCAGGGCGGGGCAGTCGCCTACGAGTATGCCCTGACGGCTACCTCGAGCGGTCCCACGACCTGGGAGACCGTCACCGTGCCGGACACCGGTCCGACGACCGTCCCCGTGGTCCCGACGACGTCGGGCAGCCAGTACCTGCACCTGAGGGGGGTCGACCGGTACGGCGTACCCGGTCCGATTCTGCGGAAGAACATCCTGGTGGGCACGGCCGGCACCTCGAAGCCGGTACCGCCGGCGGTCGTCGTGTCCGCGGAGGAGTCGGTCGACGGTCGCGTCCCGCTGCGCGTCACATTGACGAACGACCTGGCGACCTGGCCGATGGGGGAGGTGGTGCTCCGTCACGGTGCCCAGGAGGTGGGCCGCGCGACGTTCGACGCCCAGTCCGAGATCGTCCTCGTGGAGCAGTCCCTGCTGGGTACGGGGTTCCAGGAGGTGACCGCCGACTACCGGCAGTTCGCGGGCGCCCTGAGGTCCGTCACGACGGCCCGGATCTGCGCGAAGGACTGCGCCTTCACCGGCGGCAAGGTGGCGATCACCGCACTTGGGGACGTGCGTCTGGACCCGAACCTCCTTGCTGAGGTGTCGGGGTTCTCGCCGAGGCCGACGAGTTACACGTATGAGTGGCTCCGGGCCGGCAAGGTGATCTCGTCCGGCGGGAGTGACGAGGACGCGCACTACCGCAGCCTGCCGCCCGACGAAGGACACACCTTGACCGCCCGGGTGACCGCCCACGGTCCGCGGATGACAGACAAGACGGTCACGGTCTCGGTCAAGATCGGCGACCGGCCCGATGCCGACGTCTGTGCCGGTGGCAAGCGCATCGGGGCGACGTGGCTGGGCGACTACCGGTACTGCACCACCAGCGGGGACGGCCTGGTCGGTGACCCGGGAAGCGGCCGTGCCCTCGAGATGCTGGTCGCCGAGCCGTGGCCCGGCCCGGGGTACGTCTACTCCACGTTCGGTGAGACCGACGACCCCAACGTCGCCTACTGGTTCGACCAGGAGGGCTACGTCCAGGGCCGCGGCTGGGAGGGGCTCAAGAAGAAGGACGACGTCTACTACGTCGGCAGCGTCGGGCAGAACCGTCGCCTTGAGGCATTCCGCATCAACGATGGTGGTCCGCTGGCCCCGTACTACGACGTCTGGTACCGCGCCTACGTGCCGAAGTACGGCTGGCTCGGCTGGGCGAAGAACGGTGAGAACTCGGGGACGACGGGCTTCGACTACCGGCTCGAGGCCGTCCAGGTCCGGGTCCTGCCCAAGGGCAAGGCACCCGCGACGTCGGGCACGGGGAACGCGCCCTTCTACGACAAGGCGACCCAGAACCAGGTGACCGTCCAGCCCTACCTGCGGCCCGCGGGCTGGAAGACGACTGTTCACGGCGGCTCGACCGCCGGGCTCACCAGCACCTCGCAGCGCCTGAACGCCGTGCGCGTCGACGTGAACGGCCAGCGGTACTCGGGCGGTGTCCAGGTGTCGGCGAAGGTCGAGGGCGACGGCTGGCGGTCCTGGGTGGGTGACACCAAGGTCGCGGGCACGTACCACCGGACCGACCGCACGTCCGCGTACAAGATGCGGCTCACCGGCGAGATGGCCAAGCAGTACGACATCTACTACCGCGTCCACGTGGCCGGCACCGGATGGCTCGGCTGGGCGAAGAACGGCGCGGGCGCCGGCACCGAGTCGTACAAGTACCGCAACACGGCGGTGCAGGTGGTGCTCGTCAAGAAGGGCGAGCGCCCGCTGATGAGCGCCTACGGCCGGGCGGCCTACAAGCGCTGAGCGCCGGACGACGGAGGGGCGGGGTGCGGACATCCGCACCCCGCCCCTCCGTCGTGGAGCCTCACCACCCGCCCGGCGCCAGCACCTTCCGGATCCGCTTCTCGCTGACCGGGCCGTCCGTGCCGAGCTGCTGCGCGAACAGCGAGACGCGCAGCTCCTCCAGCATCCAGCGCACCTCGGCGAGCTCGGCGGCGCGGGCGGCGTCGGGGGCGCCCGCGGCGTACGTGGCCTGCGCCTTCTCGTAGGCGGAGGTCACGTCGCCGATCCGCCAGGCGAGGTCCGAGTCGCGCGCCGGGCTCTCCGTCGCCTTGGTCAGCCGGTGCGAGTCCGCCCGCAGGTAGCGCGCCAGGTGCGGCAGCCGCCGCGGCGGCGTCGCCGATACGAACCCGTCGTGGATCAGGCTCGCGTGGTGCTCGCGGATGTCCTGCAGCGTGTTGAGCAGGGCGAGGCTGCCCGACGCGCGGACTTCCGCCTCGAGCGTCCGGCTCGCCGACAGCGCGGCGACCACGTGCCCGACGACGCGGTGCACCTCGTCCTCCAGGTGCCGCCGCACGAACGCGAGCGCGTCCGCGTACTGCGCCGCCGACCGCACCGAGGCGGCGTCCGGCCCGCCCGTGGGCGTGTCGTACCGCGCCTCGTCCGCCGGCGACGTCAGCGAGACGACGGCCGCGAGCTGCAGGTCCGCCACGAGCGCCTCGGTGCTCGGATACGGCGACGCCGCGAGCGTCAGCGACTGCGTCCCTGTCCAGCGCGACGTGATCCGCCCGGTCCCGAGCGCTGCTTCCGACACCAGAAGCCTGCGCACACCGGCGGCATGCGCGGAGGCCTGAGCGTTCTCGTCGGCCAGGATCCGCAACGCGACACCGACGGTCCGCGCCTGCCCCTTCACCTTGGGCGCGACCTCCTCGACGAGCGCCGGGAACCCCCGCACCACCACCCCGGCCCCCACATCGGTAGCCACCGACCCGGGCAACACCCCGCCGTCGGGCAGCCCTGAGGGCCACGAGGTCAGCCCACCCTGCTCCCCGACAACAACCCCGTCGACACCCCCGCCACCCACTCCACCGCGGGAGCCCCGAGCCCCCACCACAGAGGGCGACGCACCAACGGAGCCCGGAGAGGAAGAAGATCCTTGCGCGGACGTATCTGTTCCCGAAGTGGAGGGCCCCCTGGGGCCCGTGAACGCGTCCGCGCGAGGGTCTGCGTCGTCCGCGCCCGCTCCAGCCCTGGCCGAAGCAGCCCGAGCCTCCGCCAACGCCGCACCGACCGCACCCCGCACCGCCGACCGCACAGCAGCCTCCGCCCGAGACGCCAGCTTGCGCTGCAGCAGCACCAGATCCTTCGACTCGTCCAGCACCACAGCAGACGCCGACCGCCCCCGCCCGCGCTCCTCAACCACGCGGAACGTGACCCGGAGGTGCCGCGGCAGCCGTGAGACCCGCTCGTCGTCCCACACCTCGGGGGGCACCACGACGTCCCGCAGCGCGCGCACGGCCCGCGTGAACGCGACGGTGTACGGCTCCGCCATGTCGCCGGCCCGCGCGATGTCCTCCCAGGCAGGGGTCTCGGCGCGCAGCCAGGCGACGACGTCGCGCGCCACGTCGGGCGCCGGCACCAGCTCGCGCCGCACGGTCTTGGGCAGCGACTTGATGGTGGCGACCGTCAGCTCCTCGAGGAGCCCCGGCACCATCCAGTCGAACCCGTCCGGCACCACGCGGGCGAGCACGGCCACGGGGATGTGCACGGTGACGCCGTCGGCGTCGGACCCGGGCTGGAACTGGTAGGTGAGCGGCAGGGAGAGCTCGCCCTGCGGCCAGGTCTCCGGGAACTGCGCGGTGTCGACGGAGGCGTCGCCGACGAGCTGCTCCATGGTGAAGGTGAGCAGGTCCGGCGTCTCCTTGCGCGCCCGCGACCACCAGCGGTCGAAGTGCGCGGCGGATACGACCGAGTCGGGGACGCGCTCGTCATAGAAGGCGAAGAGGTCGTCCTCGTCCGCGACCAGGCCGCGCTGCCGGGAGCGGGCCTCGAGCTCGCCCGCCTCCTCCAGGAGGGCGCGGTTGTCGTGGAAGAACCGGTGGTGCGTGGTCCACTCGCCCTGCACGAGCGCGTGCCGCACGAACATCTCGCGTGCCGCCTCGGGGTCGACCTTCGCGTAGAGCACGCGACGGTCGGACACGATGGGCACCCCGTACAGCAGCACCTTCTCGGTGCACATCGCGGCGCCCTGCTTGGTGGACCAGTGCGGGTCGGAGTAGGTGCGCCTCGCCAGCGGCCCGGCGAGCTCCTCGGCCCACTCCGGCTGGATCCGTGCGACGTCACGCGCCCACAGGCGGCTGGTCTCCACCAGCTCGCCCGCCATGATCCACACCGGCGGCTTCTTGGACAGCGGCGACCCGGGGAAGATCGCGAACCGCGCCCCGCGGGCGCCGATGTACTCGTTGCGCGCCTGCTTCTTCGCCCGCTTCAGCGCGATCTCGCGCTGGGCTCCCCGCAGGTGCGCGACGGCGGAGGCCTTGACCTCCCCGGTGTCCTGCATGCCGAGCTGCGACAGGAGCCCGGCCAGCAGCGACCGATGGATGGTGTCGTCGTCCCAGGTCTGCCGGTACGACGCCGGCGCGGGCTCGACCGCATCCTCCGCCGATTCCGGTGGCGCGGCATCGGTCGGACGCCGGTGCCGGGGCTGGAACGACATCTCGATGCCCAGCGGCTTGGCCATCTCGCGGAGCTGCGCCACGACGTCCTGCCACTCGCGGATGCGCAGGAAGTTCAGGTACTCGGCCTTGCACTGCCGCCGGAACGCGGAGCTGGACAGCAGGTGCTGCTGCTCCCGCACGTACTCCCAGAGGTTGAGATAGGTGAGGAAGTCGGAGCGCGGGTCGGCGAACCGGGCGTGCAGCTGGTCCGCCTGCGCGCGCTGCTCGGCGGGGCGCTCGCGGGGGTCCTGGATCGAGAGCGCGGCCGCGACGATCGCGACCTCGCGGGCGACGCCGTGCCGCGATCCCTCGATGACCATGCGCGCCAGGCGCGGGTCCATCGGGAGCTGCGCGAGCGTGCGGCCCACCTCGGTGAGCTGTGTGATGCTGCTGCCGCCAGGGCCGCCGTCGGCGATCACTTCCAGCGCGCCCAGCTCGGTGAGGAGCTGCACGCCGTCGCGGATCGCGCGCGTGTCCGGCGGCTCGACGAAGGGGAACCGGGCGACGTCGTCGGGCGTGCTGACCACGCCGACCGAGATCATCTGCAGCAGCACGGACGCCAGGGAGGTGCGCAGGATCTCGGGCTCGGTGAACTCCGGCCGCCCGTCGAAGTCCTCCTCGGAGTAGAGGCGGATCGCGATGCCGTCGGCGACACGGCCGGAGCGGCCGCTGCGCTGGTTGGCGGACGCCTGCGACACTGGCTCGATGGGCAGCCGCTGCACCTTGGTCTGCTTGGAGTAGCGGCTGATGCGCGCGGTGCCGGGGTCCACGACGTAGTGGATGCCCGGGACGGTCAGCGACGTCTCCGCGACGTTGGTGGCCAGCACGATGCGCCGCGAGGCGTGCTGCTGGAAGACCCGGTGCTGCTCCGCGCTCGACAGCCGCGCGTACAGCGGCAGGATCTCGACGTGCTGCGGGTGCTTCGGGTCGCGCGCGCGTTCCTTGAGGTGGCCGGCGAGGCCGTCGGCGGCGTCGTGGATCTCGCGTTCGCCGGAGAGGAACACGAGGATGTCGCCGCTGCCCTCCCGCATCAGCTCGTCGCAGGCCTCGATGATGCCGGTGACGAGGTCCTTCTCGTCCTCACCGCGCGCCTTGCCCTTCTTCCTGGGGCCGCCCGAGTCGCGGGCCGACGACGGCCGGTCGCCGTCCGTACCCGGCTCACCCTCGTCCGGCGAGAGCGGCCGGTACCGGATCTCGACCGGGAACGTGCGGCCGGACACCTCGACGATCGGGGCGAGGTCCGGCAGCACGTCGGTGACGTACTCGGGCGCGCCGCCCCGCGCGGCCAGGGCCGCGGGGGAGAAGTGGCCGGCGAACCGCTCGGAGTCGATGGTGGCCGACGTGATGATCAGCTTGAGGTCGGGCCGCTGGGGCAGGAGCCGCGAGAGGTAGCCGAGCAGGAAGTCGATGTTGAGGGACCGCTCGTGCGCCTCGTCGATGATGATCGTGTCGTAGGCGAGCAGCTGCGGGTCGCGCTGGATCTGGGCGAGCAGGATGCCGTCGGTCATGACCTTGACCAGCGTCTCGTCGCTGGACTGGTCGGTGAACCGCACCTGGTAGCCCACGACGCCGCCGAGCTGCGTGCCGAGCTCCTCGGCGATGCGCTCCGCGACGGTGCGCGCGGCCAGGCGGCGGGGCTGGGTGTGGCCGATCTGGCCCGTCCGGCCGCGCCCCAGCTCCAGCGCGATCTTGGGGATCTGCGTGGTCTTGCCCGAGCCGGTCTCGCCCGCGACGATCACGACCTGGTTGTCCCGGATCGCCGCGGCGATGTCCTCGCGCCGGGCCGAGACGGGCAGCTGTGCCGGGTAGGTGATGGGCGGCATCTCGACGGCGGCGCGCTTGGCGGCCGCTGCCTCGAGCTGCGCGGCGGTGACGCGCTGCGGCCCGGCGCGGCGCGGTCGGCGGTTCTGGTTGTCCGTCCGCCTGCCCGGGCCGCGCCGACGGTTCCGGCCTCCGCCCGGGCGACCGTGATCGCCGTCGGACACGGGGGTGGAGGAGGGCTCGGTACTCACAACGCCCCATTCTCCCAGGAACGGCAAGATGATTTGCCGCGCGCTCCCGCCGGAGTCCCTGCCACGTCAGACGTACAGGTCACAGGGGTGACCTGTACGTCTGACACGAGGTCTAGCCGGCCTCCGCCGCGTTCAGCAGGTCCAGCGCCCCGTGCTGGCAGCCGTGCCCCGACGCGGGCCGGACGAGCGGCCCGGCCCAGTGCGGGCCGTACATGCCGAGCGCGTCGCGGTCGTTGCCGTACGCGGCGTCGGCCTGCCGGTCGAGGTACGCGCCGTACGGACGGTCGGCCAGGTAGGCGTTGAGCTTGCCCAGGCCGCGCACGTAGGCGCCCTTGAAGGAGGCGCCGTCGCTGTGACAGTCGTCGCCCTCGTTCACCTCCCGGAGGATCCCGCCGGGGTTGAGGTACGAGGACGTGGTCGAGGCGTCGGCCAGGTCGCGGGCGGTCTCCAGCAGCGCCGCGTCGCCGGTGGCCCGGTGCAGCTCGGCCAGGGCCCCGAGGATCACGCCCTGGTTGTAGGTCCACGTGGGTTCGCCGTTGTTCACGCAGGAGTCGTTCAGCCCGTCGTTGACCAGGTTGCCGGAGTTGATCATGCCGCTGGCCTCGAACCAGTCCCAGCCCTCCTGCGCCCGCTGCAGGTAGGCGGTGTCGCCGGGGATGCGGTTGTGCAGCGCCGCGTTGAGCTGCACGTACAGCTCGTTGGTGATGGCGTTCTTGTACGCGATGCCCGTGTTCCACTGGACGCCGCCCCCGCACGTGCTCGTCCAGTACGCCCGCATGTGGTCGGCGTCGGCGCGAGCGGTGCTCAGGTACCGGCTGTCGCCCGTGAGGTCGTAGGCGGCGACCCAGGCGAGGCCCCACCAGCCGGTGTCGTCCAGGTACTCGTTGCGGAACTGGCCGTCGCGCGCGTTCACGTTCTTGTCGTAGGTCTGCGCGATCGCGTACCGGTAGCTGTTCATCCCGCTGATCCGGGCGTTGTCGATGACGGCGGTCAGCGCGGTGGCACCCGTCCACCAGCCGTTGGTCTCGAACAGGCCCGTGTTCCGGTCCCAGAGCATCATCAGCGCGGTGGCGGCCTGCGTGGACCGGCTCCACGCGTTGCGGTCGTTGCGGGCCCAGGCCGTGCAGGCGATCTCGGCGCGGTCGCCCGCCTTGCCGCAGGCACGCAGCGCGCCGACGCCGGTGTTGTTCCAGTCGTCGACGTTGTACATCTGCGTGCGCCAGCCCGTCGAGCCGCCCGGGACAGTCGTGGCGCCGAGCCGGCTGCCGGACGCCCAGGTCTTTCCGCCGTCGAACGACCGGTCCAGCCACACCTCGTCGCCGGGCTGGCCGCCCTCGATCGAGCCCCAGCCCATGACGTCCGGGTCCGAGACGTGCAGCCGGAGAGTCCGGCCGTGGATCGTGGCGGTCACGGGCACGCGGTCGCCGGTCGCGGACGCGGGGTCCCTGGCGTCGCAGTAGATGTCGCAGATCTCGGCGAGCTGCGCGGCCCGGGTGGTCGCCGGCCGGGTGGTCGCGGCCTGTGCGGTCACGGGTGCGGACGTCGTCGCGGCGTCGGCCTCGGCGGGGGGAGCGGGGGCGAGCGGCACTGCCAGCAGGCAGGCCGCGGCGAGGGCCGCGGCGAGGCTGTTGGCCCGCCGCCCGGGCGGTACGCCGGGGTTTCTCCTGATGCGTCGGTGCGTGCGGTTCGAGGGCGTCTCTGACAGCGTTGTCATCGGTTCTCCCTGTGCTCGTACTTCGTCCGTCGATGGAGAGTGGAGCAGTGCGAACGCGGCCCGCGGGCCGCGGCCCGACCAGACTCACGGCAAGGGGATGATCCGTCAACAGCCCCCGGGCCGCCGATGGCACCGGTCCGGTGCCGCGGGCATCCGGCGTCCGATGGGGATCGCTCCCCATGTCGCCCCGGTCGCCCGCCGCCTAGGCTGCCGAAAATCCCTGTGACGTGCGGGGACGCCGGAGAGGAAGCTGGATGGCAGAGCAGCGCGGGGTCGACGACGGCACGGCGGAGGGCACCCGGTGAGCCCGGAGGCCATCGCCCGCTCGGTCCAGCGGCTGAACGCCGCCGGCGTCGGCTGGCCCACGACGCGGCGCGTCGCCATCACCGTGCGGCTGGCCGGGCTCGCCGACGTCATAGCGCTCGGCGAGGCGGTGGTGAAGGGCCCGACGGCGGCCCGTGCCGCGGTCGGGCACGTGCTGCGTACGGCGGGCCAGGAGGCCGACCCGGCCGCCGCGCTCCGCGAGATCGCCAAGATCCAGCGGGTCCTGTCGGTGATGGGGCCGCTCGTGCCGGCCGGAACCGGGGAGCGGGCGCCAGGCCCCGCGCCGGTGCGGTCCGAGGCGGGAGCCGGCACCGAGGAACCGGTCGAGCCCTCCGGCCCCGACCGGCCGACGGGGCCACGCCCCCTGCCGGTCCGCCCGGTGCGCACGTCCGACGCGACCGGCCAGGCCCGGTCCGCGGCCGAAGGCCCGGCGTGAGCCTCGGCGAGCTCGTCGACCTGTGCGAGCACCGGATCGACGAGCTGAGTCGCCGGCGCCAGGGCTTCGAGCACCTGGACGTCCCGGAGTACGTCGAGATCCTGGTCGGCGACCTGCGCGTCGCGGCGTCCGACTGGGAGCCGGCCGTCGGCCACCTGCCCGGCGGGAGCCCCGCGGAGGTCCGCGGCCGCGCGCGGGCCGTCCGCGACGCCGCGACGAGCCTGCGGACCATGGGCACCGCCCTGCGCGGTCGCGCCGGCACGGTCTCCGGGACGCGCGGCCTCGACGCCGTGGCCGACACCTTCGACGGGTACGCGGCGGCCCTGGAGTCCGGCCGGACGCTCCACACCACCGGTGTCGCCCGCCTGCGGGTCGCCCGGCACCTGGCCGCCGGGCTCTCCTCGGTCGGCGGGAGCGCCGAACCCGACGAGGTCGACGCGCTGTCCCGGTCGGCCATCGCCGTCGTCGACGCCGCCTGCGCCGGGTACGCCGCGTGCCGGGACGCCTACCAGGCCGTGCTCGACGCCGAGGAGGTGCTGCGCCGCGCCCTCGCCCACCTGCCGGGCGCCCAGGTCACACGGTGACCTGGGCGCCCGACGGCGCGGGAAGGCGGGTCGGTACGAGCAGGAGACTCAGTACGAGCAGGAGTTCAGGAGCGGCTGGAGCGCGGCCTTCTCGGCCGCGTCCACGCTCAGGCCCCACCGCGACTTCGTGTGGATCCACATCTTCGAGTACGCGCAGCGCTTGTTCGCGAGCGGCGGGACCCACTCGGCAGGGTCCTTGTCGCTCTTCGAGCTGTTCACCTCGGCCGTGACCGCGATGAGCTGCGGGCCGGTGAGGTCGTTCGCGAAGTCCTGCCGCTGGGCCGTCGTCCATGTGCTCGCGCCCGAGTACCAGGCCTCGGCCAGCGCCACGACGTGGTCGATCGAGATGTCGGCCGGTGCGGTCCGGGTCTGGCCGTCGTACTCGCTGTACCAGCTGCCCGACGTCGGGTAGCAGTCGCTGCCCACCACCACGCCGTCGCCGTCCCGCTTCAGCACCGTCTCGCGGGTGGTGCACCCGTTCACCGTGATCCAGTGCGGGAAGAGATCCCGGTCGTACGGTGCGGACGCGCTCTCGGCGCGCACCGTCAGCGCATCGAGCTCCGACTGCGCCACCGCCTTGGACGGGAGGCCGGGCGGGTAGGCGCTCGCGGCCTGGGGCTGCACCGTCACGAGGAGCGCGACGAGCGCCAGGGTCGTGACCCATGCGATCAGATGACGGACGCGAGACCCGCGGCGGGGGTCCGGGTGGACGACGAGCTGCGACATGGGACAGACCTTCCTCGAGACCGACCTGGGCCCGTTCATGGTCGAGGCGTCCGATGACAGCCAAATGACCACCATGTGTAGGTTAGCGAAATTTCACCCGGTCTGGTGGGTTACGGGGCAGTCAGGTCCGGCGTACGGCACGAGGTCCGCTCCTGCCGAGGCGGCCCGGCGCGGCGTCTGGGGAGAAGCCGCGCGGGGGAGGCTCGGTGGGAGCGGACCTCGGAGGGGCCGCGAGCTGCTCAGACGGCGCCGGCGGTGAGCAGGCCGAAGTAGTAGCCGATGCCGACCAGGATCAGGGCGCCGACGGTCTCGACGATGGCGAGCGCGAGGCCCCAGCGGGCGAGCCACAGGTCGAAGCCCTCCTTGCCGGCACGGGCGACCGCGATGGCGTTCAGGATGACGCCGATGATCGGCAGGGCCGCGAGGAAGAAGGTGACCAGGCTGAAGACGGTGGTCTGCGGGTCCTCTTCCTCCTCGACGGCGGGCGCGGCGACGGCGCCGGCGGCGGCCGGGGCGGCGACCTCGGTCGCGGTGGCCACGGGAGCCTCGGCGGCGAGGGCTGCGGGAGCGGTCTCGGCGACGGCGGCCTCGGCGGCGGGCGCCTCGGTGGCCGGCTCGCCGGCGGGGGCCGTGGTCTCTGCCTTCGCCTCGGACGTCGCCGCCGGCTCGGCAGGCTCGGTCTCCACGACCTCCGTGGCAGCCGCGGCCGCGCTCTCTTCGGTCGTGGCCTCGGGGGTCGTGGTGTCGGGCGTGGTCATGGTGGAAGTGCTCCCCTGGTTGCAGGTTTTCGGAAATGTCAGGCCATATTGTGGAGTATCCCAATGGTCTTGGATAGACCGATATCAGGCCTCAGGAGCGACAGAGGCCGCCGCCCCGCGGGGGAGCGACAGCCTCTGTGCTGTGGACGGTGCTGCCGGGCGCGCACGCGGGCGCCGGAGGCGTGCGACCTCAGGTCACATGGACGCGCCGGCCGGGAGCGACAGGGCCGCGACGACGCCGAGCGTGACGAAGACCAGGTAGAGCACGGTGAAGATGATCGAGAGGGCCAGACCCCACTTCGCGAGCTTGCTGTCGATACCCGTCTTGCCGGCCTTCGACACGGCGATCGCCGAGAGGATGATCCCGATCGGGGGCGCGACGAACGCGAGCACGAAGCCGACGATCGCGAGGACGTTCGACTGCGGGTCCTCGACGGTGCCCTGGACTGCGGGTGCGTTGGGAGTCTCGGTCATGGGGACTTCCTTTCACGGCCACACTTCCGGCCGCTCGGTTGCGGGCGCGACTGCGCCCGTACGGACCCGGGTCAGTGTGAAGCATCCGGAGATGTACCAGGAAGACTTCATTGCGTTGTACGCCCGAATCGTTACTCTTGTCGATCGTGGGGTCGTCACCGGCTGCCGCGTAGAGCGTCTTCCCTCCGAGAGGGTGGTTCACCTGCGCGCCGATAATTACTCCACCTGAGTTCACCAGATCGTGATACTGCTGTGTAAGGATCCGAACGGCATGCACTGTGCACGATGAGGCAGCGCACCGACCGAGGGGGAGACGCGTGAACCCAGCGAAGACGCTCGTTCCGCACATTCCCCGTGCGGCACTGCGCAAGTACCTCCGCACCGCGTGGACCGGCGCAGTCGCGACCGTGATCGCCGCGGGCGTGCTGGTCACGGCAGCGGCGAGCGTCCCCGGTTCGCAGGGTTCCCGCGACGGCGGCGACCTGCCGATCCGGCTCTACGGGCTGCTCCAGAGCGTGACCGTCGGCGAGACCGAGACCGCCCCGGAGGGCGTGACGCTGAGCCAGATCGTCGCGGTCCTCGAGCGCGCCGAGCAGGAGGCGCGCGAGCAGGGCCCGGACTTCAGCCCGACGGTCGCCCAGGCCGCGGCCGAGCTCGGCATGCTCTACACGACCTACCAGATGCAGCAGCTCGCCTTCGGCGAGAACAACGAGGGCCTCCGCGTCGAGGACGCCCCGGTCGCCCGGGGGTCGCAGGACGCCGACGTCCCGCCGTCGGGTACCGGGCAGGACGGCGCGGACGACGACGCCGACAAGAGCGGCGACACCGACCAGGACGACACCCGGACGCCGTCCGACGAGGACACCCCGCCCGCCGTGCAGGTATCGAACGACCGCACCTCCGTGATCGAGCCGGACGCCGCCGACCCGCAGTCCGGTTATGTCACCTACGACCAGGTGGTCATCGCCGCCGTCCGGCTGGCGAACATGCTGGACCCGTCGGTGCCCAACGCGCTGGTGGAGGTCGAGGGGCTCGGCGAGCGCGCCGGGGTCTCGCTCCGGGAGAGCCTGCTCGACGTCGTGACCATGTTCGGCGGTTCCACCCTGGGCTACGCCAACGGGCGCATCCCCGCCGACGTGCTGTGCCCGCTGGAGTTCGCGCCCGGCCACATGCTGCGCTGCGACGCCGCCGAGCGGTTCACGGCGCTGAACGTGGAGTTCGAGAAGGAGTTCGGCTACCCGATCCCGATCACGGACTCCTACCGGTCCTACGAGCTCCAGGTCGCGGTGGCGCACACCAAGCCGCACCTCGCGGCGATCCCGGGCACGTCGAACCACGGCTGGGGTCTCGCCGTCGACCTGGGCAACCCGATCGCCGGCGGCGGCTCCCCCGAGTACGTCTGGCTGCGCCTGCACGGCCCCGACTACGGCTGGGACAACCCGTCCTGGGCGCAGCTCGGCGGCGCCAAGCCGGAGCCGTGGCACTTCGAGTTCTTCGCGGCGGGCTCCATCCCGAACCGCGCCATCGACGCGTCCGACGTCGGTACCTGGACGCCCACCGACTCCACGAGCCCGCGCTACAAGCCCTCGCTCGACCCGAAGCCGAGCGACGGCAAGGACAAGCCGTCCACCAAGCCGTCGGACGACCCGAGCGACAACCCGCCGTCGCAGAAGCCGCCGAAGCCGACCCCGAAGCCCACGCCGGACGAGCCGACGCCCAAGCCGACGACCCCGACGACGAAGCCCACGCCGAGCCCGGACCCGACGGAGCCGAGCGAGGAGCCGTCGGAGCAGCCGAGCGAGGAGCCGTCGGAGGAGCCGAGCGAGGAGCCGACCCCGGACCCCTCGCCGAGCCCGTCGCCGTCCACCCCGACGGGGGAGGACCCGGACCCGTCCGAGGAGTGCCCGGAGACCGAGCCCGGGACGGCCGAGTCGGCCGCTCCGAGCTCCGACACGACGGCCACGGACGGCACCGCCGCCGACGACGGCACGGACGGCGGCACCACCGGCGAGGAGGACCCGTGCGCGACGCCGGACGAGGACCCGGACGACGGCACGGGCACCACGACGTCGTCCAGCCTGCTCGGGACCCTCTCGAAGGCGACCGTGGTCCGGTCGAGCCGCCGGCCCCGCCGGCCGGAGCTGAGCTGACGGATGGCGGCTGAGCCGACGGAGCGGGGGGCGACACCGGGCGCGGAGGCGGCCGGCGACCCGCGGCGCTTCCTGCGCTCGGGTCGACTGGAGACCATGCCGCGGCGCTGGCGGGACAAGATCGCGGTGACGCGGTACCTGGCGGTCCAGGCGCTGCCCACGCTCCTGGAGCCGGTGACCGAGCGTGAGCTGACGGACCGCCTGCGGGAGCTGTCGTACGACCCCGCGGGGGTACGGCGTGCGATGGTTGACCACGGCCTCGTGCAGCGCACGCGGGACGGGGCCGAGTACTGGCGCACCGAGCGCACCGAGTACGACGCCTGAGCAGGCATCTCGCAGCAGAGTCTTGACCATATTGCGAGACAACGAAGACTCGCGTTTTCAGGATAGGAAATTTCATGAGCGAAGAACGCGCTGTCACCGCGCTCGAGGCGGCGGGTATCCCGTTCGAGATCACCCGGCACGGACAGGTGGCGAGCCTCGCCGAGGCCGCGGCCGCGCGCGGGGTGGAGCCCGCGAAGCTGATCAAGACGATCGTCGTGCGTCGTGCCGACGACGACTTCCTCTTCGTGCTCGTCCCGGGCGACCGGCAGATCTCCTGGCCAAAGCTCCGCGCGCTCCTCGGCGTCTCGCGGCTGTCGATGCCGAACAAGGACGTGGCTTTCGAGGTCACGGGCTATGAGCGGGGAACCATCACCCCGTTCGGGTCGTTGCACAGGTGGCCCGTCGTCGCGGACTCACGGCTCGGAGAGCCGGGGCCTGTGTCGATCGGCGGAGGTGCCCACGGTGTGGGTGCCACGGTCGATTCCGTCGATCTCACGTCGGCGCTCGACGCCACGGTTGCGGACGTGACCGACCCCGCCTGAGCCACGTTCGGCGGGCGCCGAACCGGACCGCAGCACGCGGAAGCACGGTAATTCTCCTCCGTGCAACGTGACCGTAACGCCTGGGGGGTGGACGGAAGCCTGGTGTCGGGTGAACACTCGCCCTAGGCAATTCTTGCCCTGCCGGGGCAAGGAGCGGTCAGACAGCACCAAGAAGTGTCCAAGTTGACGTCCGCGTCAGTAGTACCGAAGCAAGTGTCAACGAAGTCGAGGCCCGACCAATGCAGGACGGAGCGAATGACCCCATGGACCCTCTCCCGTCAGACTCAGCGCAGGACGTGGTTCCCGGACGCCTGGGATCCGGTATCGCCTGCCGGAACACCTACGAGGGCACGGTGCTGACCCTCTGGGGTGACATCGACGCGCTGCTGCGCGAGAACGCGAGCGAGGCCATGGCCATGCTCGCCGCACGACCCGATCCCGATCCCGTCATCGTCGACGCCCGGGACGTCACGTTCATCGACTCCTCCGGGGTCGCCTTCATCCTCCAGGTGTTCGTGCTCGGCGAGGAGACGGGTTCGCCCGTCCAGCTCCGCGAGCCGTCGTCGGTGGTGATGGAGGTCCTGGACATGGTCGGTATCAGCCAGCGGATCCCGGTGGTACGCAACGCCGGCGCAAGCGCCTGAGTCCTGCGCCGAACCCTGAACCGAACGCCATGTGAACGACCGCGTCCGATCGGACGCGGGGGTGGCACCCTGGTCCGGTGAAGAACTGGGCAGCGAACCTCACGTACTCCTCCGCGCGCACCGAGCGCCCCCGGACCCTCGCGGAGCTTGCCGGCATCGTCGCCGGCGAGCCCCGCGTCCGGGCCCTCGGATCCCGCCACTCGTTCTCGGACGTCGCCGACACCACGGGCGTGCACGTCCAGCTCGACCAGCTCGACGACGGCCGCCCGGCCCTCGAGGTCGACCCCGCCACGGGCGTGGCGTCCGTGCGCGCCGGCCTGCGCTACGGCGACGTCGTCGCCGACCTGCACGCGAGCGGCCGTGCCCTCACCGCCATGGCCTCCCTCCCGCACATCTCGGTCGCCGGCGCGGTCGCCACGGGCACCCACGGCTCCGGTGACGGGACGCGCTCGCTCTCCGGCGACGTCGTCGGGCTGGAGCTCGTGACCGCCTCCGGGGAGGCACTGACCCTGCGCCGCGGCGACGCGGACTTCCCCGGGTCCGTGGTGGCGCTCGGCGCCCTCGGCGTCGTGACCCGGGTGGAGCTCGCGACCGTGCCCACCTTCGACGTGCGCCAGGACGTCTTCACCGGGCTGCCCTGGGACGCGCTCACCGAGAACCTCGACGCGGTGCTGGGCGGCGCGTACTCCGTCAGCGTCTTCACGAGCTGGTTCGAGCCCGACGTCCGCCTGGTCTGGTGCAAGTCCCGGGTGGACGACGCCGGCGCCGCCGGGCCCGCCCCGGCGGCAGACCTGCTGACCGGCCTGGGCGCCGCGCCCGTCGCCGGCGCGATGCACCCCCTGCCCGGCGTCGCCGCCGTCGCCTGCACCGAGCAGGGCGGGGTGCCTGGGCCGTGGTTCGAGCGGCTGCCGCACTTCCGCCTGGACTTCACGCCGTCGCTGGGCGAGGAGCTCCAGTCCGAGTACCTGCTGCCGCGCGCGGCGGGGCCCGACGCCGTCCGCGCCGTGCGGGCGCTCGGGGACCGGCTGGGCCCGCTGCTGCTCACGTCCGAGATCCGTACCGTCGCGGGCGACGACCTGTGGCTGAGCACTGCGCCCGGGGACAGCCTGGCGCTCCACTTCACGTGGCGGCAGGACTGGCCCGCCGTGCGTGCCGCGCTGCCCGAGCTGGAGGCGGTCCTGCTGCCGCTCGGCGCCCGGCCGCACTGGGGCAAGCTGTTCACCGTGCCGGTGGCGGACCTGCCGGCCCTGTACCCGCGGTTCGACGACTTCGCCGCGCTGGCCGCGCGCCTCGACCCGGCCGGGAAGTTCCGCGGCGGCTACGTGGAGGAGCTGCTCGGCCGGTGAGCCCGGCCGGTGCGCTCCGTCGGTGAGCGCGCCGGCAACCCGGGCCGGGTGAAATGTTGCCCAGGGCGTCTGCTTTCGCGCTCGCGGCGTTTGTCTCGCAGGATCGGGGTATGAGCGACGCGCAGAGCACGGCAGCGGCGCCCGAGAAGCGCGAGGAGTTCAGCGGGCAGCTGGGGTTCATCCTGTCCGCCGTCGGGTCCGCCGTCGGGCTGGGGAACATCTGGCGGTTCCCGGGGGTGGCCTACGAGAACGGCGGGGGCGCGTTCATCGTGCCCTACCTCGTCGCGCTGCTCACGGCGGGCATCCCGATCCTCTTCCTGGACTACGCGATCGGGCACCGGTTCCGCGGCGGGGCACCGCTGGCCTTCCGGCGGGTGAAGCACTGGCTGGAGGGGCTCGGCTGGTTCCAGGTGGCCATCTGCTTCGTCATCGCCGTCTACTACGCGGTGATCATCGCGTGGGCGCTCAGCTTCTTCGTGTACTCCTTCGACCTGCGCTGGGGTGACGACACGGTGGCCTTCTTCACCGGTGACTACCTCCGGCTGGCCGACGTCGGGGGCGCGGACCCGTGGTTCACGCTCGACTTCGTGCCCGCGGTGCTGATCCCGCTGGCGCTCGTCTGGGCGGCGACCATCGTGGTCCTGGCCGCGGGGGTGGCCAAGGGGCTGGAGAAGATCAACCTCGTCTTCATGCCCCTGCTGATCCTGGCGTTCGGGACGCTCGTGGTGCGCGCGCTGTTCCTGCCCGGTGCGACCGACGGGCTGAACGCGCTGTTCACGCCCGACTGGGCGGTGATGGCCGACCCGAACGTGTGGATCGCGGCCTACAGCCAGACCTTCTTCACGCTGTCGGTCGGGTTCGGCATCATGATCACCTACGCGTCCTACCGCAGGCGCCGCGCCAACCTGACGTCGCCCGGCCTGGTCGTCGCGTTCTCCAACTCGGCCTTCGAGATCTTCGCCGGTATCGGCGTGTTCGCCGGGCTCGGCTTTCTCGCGCACCAGGAGGGGGTGGGGCTGGCGGAGCTCGAGGGGATCAGCGGGCCGACCCTCGCGTTCATGACGTTCCCCGCCCTGGTCTCCCAGATGCCGGCGGGCCCGCTCTTCGGGGCGCTGTTCTTCGGTTCGCTGGTCATGGCAGGTTTCATGTCGCTGCTCTCCATCGTCCAGGTCGTCCTGGCGTCGTTCCAGGAGAAGTTCGGCTGGTCCCGCCGTCAGGCCTCGGTGCGCATCGGCCTGGTGTCGGGGGTGCTGTCGGTGGTGGCCTTCTCGACCACCACCGGCCTGATCGCGCTCGACACGGTCGACCAGTGGGCGAACAACATCGGCATCGTGCTCTCCGCCATCGCGATGTGCGTGCTGCTGGGCTGGGTGCTGCGCCGCACGGAGGAGATGCGGTTCCACCTGAACGCGGTCTCCACCATCGCGGTGGGTCGCTGGTGGTCCTTCTGCGTCGTGGTCCTCGGCCCCGTGGTGCTCGCGGCGATGCTGGTCAACCGGATCGTCAGCCTGGTCCAGGACGGCTACGAGGGTTATGCCGGGTGGTACCTGCTGGCCGTGGGCTGGGGCACGGTGGTGGTGCTGTTCGTGGCGGCCTTCGTGCTCACCCGGATGCGGTGGCGGGTCGAGCCGGACGTGTACGACGTCTGGCCGAGCTACGGAGGTCGGTCATGAGCGGCGCAGCCATCATCCTGATGGTCATCTCGATCGTGGTGCTCTGGGGCGGGCTCGCGGCCAGCATCGTCGCGATCGTGCGGCGGCCCGACCGGACGGACTGGCCGGAGGGCTGGGAGGACGACGGCGGCCCCGGGGGTCGCCCGGACAAGCCCGTCGAGCACGACACCTGACGGGCCGATTCCCGCACGGGCGGACGGTCAGGATCGCGAACGGCGTCGGATCGGCGTCTTTGCAGGTCAGGCGCTGTGAGCTGGGCGAAATGTAGCAGAAACATGCCCTTCATCACAGTGTGACAATGGTCTCTAACTTGCGGGTTTACGCCAGGGACCAGTCACGGTTGGGTGAGACTCGAGTCGAGGCGCCACGTGCGCCGTCGGGTTCTCTGCTCCCCTGATGACAGAGATCTGTCGGGTCGCCGGGGGCCTCGCGAGACGATCAAAAAACCCGACCAGGAGACCCCTGATGCGCAGGCTTCCCGCCCTGACCGCCGCGGCCGCACTTGCCGCCGCCACCCTCGTGCTGACTGCATGCACCGACGCCTCGCAGCAGCCCGCCGGCTCCGACGGAGCCTCCGACGAGGCCAGCGCCGCGGCGTCGTTCGACCCGTCGTCCGTCGAGGTCGACGAGGAGATCGCCGCGCTGCTCCCGAAGGAGATCGCGGACAAGGGCACCCTGACCGTGGGCTCCGACACCGCGTACGCGCCCGCGGAGTTCATCGACGTCGACGGCAAGACGCCGGTCGGCTTCGACGTCGACACGATCAGCGCCGTGGCCGCCGTGCTCGGCCTGGAGGCCGAGGTCCAGTCGGCCGCGTTCGACGGGATCATCCCCGCCATCGGCTCCAAGTACGACGTGGGCATCTCGGCGTTCACCATCACGGACGAGCGCACCGCCGAGGCGAACATGATCAGCTACGCCATGGCCGGCTCGCAGTACGGCGTGGCCGCGGGCAACCCCGAGGAGTTCGACCCCGAGGCCCTGTGCGGCACCACCATCGGCGTGCAGACCTCGACCATCCAGGACGACGAGCTCACCGCGGCCACCGAGCAGTGCGAGAAGGACGGCGAGGAGCCGATCGACGTCGTGCGCTACGAGTCGCAGGCCGACGTCACGACCAACCTCGTGGGCGGCAAGCTCCAGGCCATGTACGCCGACTCGCCGATCACCGCGTACGCCGTGGAGCAGACCTCCGGCGAGATCGAGACCATCGGCGACGTCCTGGACGCGGCGCCCTACGGCATCGTCGTCTCGCAGGACGACGAGGACCTGACCGAGGCCGTGCAGGCCGCGGTGCAGAAGCTCATCGACGACGGCACCCTGGGCGAGGTCTTCACCGCCTGGGGCAGCGCGGACGCCGTGGTGGACGAGGCGGAGCTCAACCCCGCCGAGTGACCCGTCCGCCGGTGCACGGCACCTGTGGTCCGCGCCCGGCGCGGACCACAGGTACCGTGCACTCAACTTTTCGAGGGAAGGAAGGGTGACGTGACGACGCAGACACCCGCGTCGGGCAGCGACCCTGTGCCCAACCGCATCCACGCGCGGCCCGTGCCGCGCCCCGGCCGCCTCGTCGCAGCGGTGGTCGTGCTGATCCTGGCCGCGATGGCGGCCAACGCGCTGATCACGAACGAGAACTTCCGCTGGGACGTGGTCTGGCTCTACCTGCGTGACATCGTCGTGATCCGGGGCGTGATGTGGACCCTGGTGCTCACGTTCGCCTCCATGGCGATCGCCGTGGTCCTGGCGGTCGTGCTCGCGATGATGCGCCGCTCGGACAACCCGGTGATGCGCTGGGTGAGCTGGGTCTACATCTGGTTCTTCCGCGGCACGCCGATCTACACGCAGCTCATCTTCTGGGGCCTCATCGCGGTGCTGTACCCGCGGCTGTCGCTGGGCATCCCCTTCGGGCCGGAGTTCTTCTCGTTCCGCACCGACGACGTGATCACCGCCTTCTGGGCGGCTCTTCTCGGCCTGGCGCTCAACGAGGCGGCCTACCTCGCCGAGATCGTGCGCGCCGGGCTGACCTCCGTGGACCCGGGGCAGACCGAGGCGGCGAAGGCCCTCGGCATGAAGGACGGCAAGATCATGCGGCGCGTCGTGCTGCCGCAGGCCATGCGCGTGATCGTGCCGCCGACGGGCAACGAGACCATCTCGATGCTCAAGACCACCTCGCTGGTGGTCGCCGTGCCGTTCACGCTCGAGCTGACCTACGCCACCAGCGCGATCGGCAACCGCAACTTCCTGCCCATCCCGCTGCTGGTCATCGCTGCGCTCTGGTACCTGCTCATCACCTCGATCCTGATGGTGGGCCAGCACTACCTGGAGCAGTACTACGGGCGCGGGTTCGGGACGACCACCCGCCGGCGGGGCCGGGGCAAGGGTCCGGCCGGCGGCAGGCAGGCGGCGATCGCCGCCGCCGGGACCGTGCAGGAAGACGTGAACAAGGACGTGACACCATGAGCGCCATCTCCGACGCAGCGGCCGCCCCGGCCGGCTCCAGGGACATGGTGTCCGTCCGCGCCGTGCACAAGGTCTTCGGCCACGGGCACGACGCCGTGCACGTGCTCAAGGGCGTGGACCTCGACGTCGCGCGCGGCGAGGTCACCGTGATCCTCGGGCCGTCCGGTTCCGGCAAGTCCACCCTCCTGCGCTGCATCAACGAGCTGGAGGAGATCACCGGCGGCTCCGTCGTCGTGGGCGGCGACCTCATGGGCTACCGCGAGGACGCCAAGGGTGTGCTGCACCGGCTGCACCCCAAGGTGGTCGCGAAGCAGCGCTCGCGCATCGGCATGGTCTTCCAGCGGTTCCACCTGTTCCCGCACATGACGGCGCTCGAGAACATCATGGAGGCGCCCGTGCAGGTGCGGGGACTCTCGAAGAAGGCGGCCCGGCAGCGCGCGCAGGAGCTCATCGAGCGGGTGGGGCTGTCCGACCGGGTCGACCACTACCCGGCACAGCTCTCCGGCGGCCAGCAGCAGCGCGTGGCGATCGCCCGCGCGCTCGCCATGGACCCCGAGCTCATGCTGTTCGACGAGCCGACGTCGGCCCTCGACCCCGAGCTCGTGGGCGAGGTGCTGTCGGTGATGCAGGACCTGGCGCGGTCCGGCATGACGATGATCGTGGTGACGCACGAGATCGGGTTCGCCCGGGAGGTCGCCGACCACGTCGTGTTCATGGACGACGGCGTCATCGTCGAGTCGGGGCCGCCGAGCAAGGTCCTGGACGACCCGCAGGAGCAGCGCACCCGGGACTTCCTGGCGCACGTGCTCTGACCCGTGTCAGATGTACAGGTCACCTGGGTGACCTGTACATCTGACACGTTTCCGTTCGGAAAGGACGGAACCCCGACGGGCCCCGGCTGCGTCTAAGGTGCATGACGCACACGATGCGGCGCGCAGTGCGCCGTGAACGAACGCCGGGGCACGCCGGCCACACCACCCGGTGGTGTACCGGATGAGCGAGGTGGCGGTGACCCTGGAACCCGAGCAGGGCACCGGCGAGATCCCCGTCGTCCGGACCAGCCTCGACCCGGTCGCCGACTTCACGGCGTTCGCGCAGGCGAACACCCCCGCGCTGTACCGCATCGCGTACCTGCTGAGCGGCGACGAGCACCGGGCCAAGGACCTGGTGCAGCTCGCCCTCGAGCGCACGTTCAAGGCCTGGAGGAAGGTGGGCGACGGCGACCCGTTCGCCTACGCGCGCCGCGTGCTGGCGACGGCCCGCATCGACACGTGGCGCCGCACCCGCCGCGAGGTGCTCACCGACGAGCCGGCGCTCGGCCTGCGCGAGACGAGCGCCCCGGCGTCGGACGCCGGGCTGGCCGACCGCGACCGCCTGGTCCGCGCCCTCCTGGCGCTCTCCGTCAAGCAGCGCCGGGTGGTGGTGCTGCGCTACCTGCTCGATCGGTCCGAGGCCGAGACCGCCGCGGAGCTCGGCATCTCCACCGGGACGGTCAAGTCCACCGCCTCACGCGCTCTGGAGCGCCTCCGCACCCTCGTGGTGCCCGGCCGCGAAGGGAGCCGATCGTGAACGTGCACGACATCCACGCCAAGAAGGACGCCGCGGTGCTCGCCGACCTGCGGGCCGCCAGCTCGACCGTCGAGCCGCCCGAGGGTCTCGACCCGGTGGCCATGGCGACCCGGGCCGTGCGGACCGTGCGCAGGCGCCGGGTCGTGACGACGGTGACGGCCGGTGTCGCCGCGGTGGTGCTGACGGGCGCCGGCATCGGCGTGGCCGGGGCGATCTACGCCGACCGGCAGGGGCCCCTGCCCGGCACGGTCAAGACGACCACCGAGTCGGCCCCGTCCACCCAGTCGCCGTCGGCGGACCCGACGGCCGAGCCGACGCCGGAACCGAGCGACGTGCCCACCACCTACCTGGAGACCGGTGGCGGGACGCTGCCCGTGCTCCCGGGCGTCGAGCGCGGCGTGGTCGAGGGTGCGGGCGCAGCCCCCTACATCCTCGGCGGGCTCTGGTACGAGGTCCCGCCGGGCGGCTGGATCGCCGTCGGCGACGTCAACGCGGGCGGCGTGGCCGGCTGGCTGGCCCCGGATCTCCCGGGGGCCTACGGCATGGCCGAGTCCGGCACCATCGACGACATGGATGCCACGATCGAGCTGCGCAACGTGTTCGACGTCGCGGACTGGACCGCGCCGCCGAAGGACTCGGGCGCGACGACGCTCGACATCGAGGGCGCCGACCTCGTGGTCATCGAGCAGCACGCCCGCGAGGGCAAGGTGCGGCCCGCGACCATCACCATCCGCAGCGGCGACGAGGGCTGGATCATCGACACCCGGTTCACGGCGAACGCCGAGGGTGACGAGATGCTGCGGAACTTCGTCGGGAACCTCTGGCTCAAGGAGGCGGGCGAGCCCGACTGGTACCTGCCGGAGTTCTCGGCCCCGGTGCTCGACGCCATCGAGCGCGGGATCCCGGCCGACTGGGTCCGGACCGAGCACAACGGCCTGACGTTCGCGGTGCCGGAGGGCTGGACCTCGACGGAGACCGAGGGTGAGTTCTCGCCGGGCGTGGAGTGGACCGGGCAGACGGTCATGCACGTGGATCCCGGCATCGACCAGGAGACGCTGAAGCTGTGGACCGACGCCACAGCCGAGGAGAAGGCGCGGGCCGCCGAGGACAAGGACGTGCTCGAGCGGGTGTACGTCCAGGGCGGCAAGCCCGGAGGCAACTGGTGGACGCCGTCCGGAAACCCGGGGTCCCAGATGATCGACGTCCCCGGCGCCGACTACGCCGAGGTGATCCCGACCGCGCACAACGTCGACGGAGAGACCGACTACTACTGGGTCGACATCTACATCCACCAGGAGGACCAGGGCGAGAACCTGTTCCTCGTGGTGGAGTTCGACGGCGGCGAGCAGGGCCTGCGGGATCTCCACACCTTCCTGGGGACGCTGGACTTCCGCCGCTGACCCACCCCGGACAAGCACGTGTCAGACGTACAGGTCACCCCTGTGACCTGTACGTCTGACACGTGCTTCGTCGTGGGGCGGACGGCGCGGCCGCCCCGGCCACGCACAGCCCGGAAAATTTCTCTGAACCAAAATGGAACCTTCGTCCCGGTGAGGCCGTGTTCCGTTCGTGACAGTCACGAGTCCGCGTGTTCGAGCGCCAGAGTCCCGGGCCCCCAAGCCCGTGGTCCTGCGCGTCGTGCGCGCCGACTCCAGCTCTGCGGACGACCTGGAGAACGTGACCACCCAGCAGAACACCCCAGATTCCTCATCCACCTCGACGCCGAGGTCGGCGGCGGAGCTCGCGATCGTGCCGGTCGCGGACGACGGAGACGCCGACCCGGCAGCCACGACCGAGCGTGACCCGGAGCCCGGGCCCGCGGCCGCGTCGAACGGCACCCTCGGCAGGACCAAGGACAGACCTCGCAGGGGAACGGCCGAACCGGTCCCCGCCACCCGACCGCTCACGGTGGTTCGAGGTGGGTCGGGGGAGCCGGATGACGTACCCTCGCTCCCCGTGCGTACAGACCGGCCGAGGGCCACTCACGCGCGCAGGAACGCACAGGTCTCGAAGAACGAAGAGTTCACCGCGTTCATGCGAGAGGCCAAGGATCCACTGCACCGGATGGCCTTCCTCCTGAGCGGTGACGCCCACCGTGCGGAGGAGCTCACGCAGCAGACCTTCGAGCGCTGCTACCGGCACTGGCACAAGGCCCGCCAGGGCGACCCGCTGGTGTACGCGCGCCGTGTCCTGGCGAACCTGCGTATCGATGCCTGGCGCCGTACGCGGCGCGAGGTGCTGACCGGACCCGACGAGCTGCCGCAGGACGACGTCCGCGTGGCCCGTGCGTCGAGCCGGATGCCCACGCGCACCGTGGACGACCGCGACACCGTCGTGCGCGCCCTCCTGCGCCTCCCGATCAAGCAGCGCCGCGTCGTGGTGCTGCGCCATCTCCTGGATCTCTCGGAGTCCGAGGTCTCGACCGAGCTCGGAATCCCCCTCGGCACCGTGAAGTCCACGGCCTCGCGCGGCCTCGCCCACCTGCGCGCGATCCTCGATCTCGACTCGCTGGGCGGAACGCGATGAACATGAACCTCTCCCACGGCGCGCCCGACGACGACTTCGTCGCCCGGCTCCGCGAGTCGGCGCACGCGTCGGTGCCCGCGTCGACGCTCGACCTGGACGGCGTCCTGCGGTCGAGCCGGCGCAAGCACGCCGTGCGCCGGGCCGGCGTCTCGCTGGCCTCGACGCTCGTGCTGGCCACGGCCGGCGCCGGTGCGGCGGGCGCGCTCCCGGGGATCCCGGGGCTCTGGAGCAGCGCCCCGGTAGAGGTGTCACCCCTCGAGTCGGCGGAACCGATGGCGACGGTCGAGGTCGACCCCCCGCCGCCGTCGGCCACCGCGATCCCGACGCCGGACCTGGCGACGGAGCTCGCGAAGCTCGCGCCCGGAGTGACCTCCGTGGCGCAGCCCGCGGCGTACCGCGTCGACGCGGACACCGCTGTGCTCGACCTCGGCCTCCCCGCCGGAGGGGGCGACCGCTACCTGGCGGTCGTGACCCTGGCGAAGATCGACGGCCGGCACAGCGCCACAGACCTGGAGGTCCTGGCGGGCGGCGACACCGCCCTGCAGAACCTCCGCGCGGGGAACCTCGGTGGAACCCTGCTCTGGCGCGGCGTCACGTCCGACGCGATGGTCCTGCCGTCCGACGGCGGCCCGGCCCTCGTGTTCGGCTTCTCCTCCGGTGCGGAGGAGGGAGACCAGTTCCTGGTCTTCGACGACCCGCAGACCGATGGTGCCGCGGACGCGCAGGGGGCGTCCGCGTCACCGGGGTCCGAGGCCGGTGCGCCCCAGGCGGGCGCGTCGCTCCCGGTCACGCCGTTCGACGTGCTCGGCGACGGCAGCGTGTGGATGCGCGTGCTGCAGGTGGACCGCTCGACGGCGGAGCCGCGCGGCTTCGTCTACGCGAGCCAGGACACCTGGAGCGCGTCCTGGTGCCGCAGCACGTCGCCCGAGTGCGCGGTCATCCACGACGTCGCGGGCAAGACCGTGGCGACGCCGCAGGCCGCGGAACCCACGCCGCTCGTCGCGGAGCTCGCGCCGCTGCTGGTCGAGGACCCGCAGGCGAACGAGGTGCCCGCGATGGAGGCCTGCGTGGCGCAGCGCACGGGCACGAGCTGGACCGCCCCGCCGGGACTCACCGGCAAGGCGTTCTGGCAGGCGCCGAAGGGCGTGGACGCCGATGTCTGGCGGCTGTGCCTGATCGACATCAGCGAGGCGTCGCAGCTCGCCGCGACGGGCGAGATCCTGCCCGACGGCGGTGTGTCGCCCAGCCCGGCTCCGAGCGAGGAGCCGACCCAAGCTCCCGAGAACGAGGATCCCCTCGGTCTCGGTGAACTCCTGGAGGGACTCTTCGGGGGATAAGACTTCCCGGTCCGTGTCTCGTCTGGGGAGATGGCGCGGGCCGGGAACAACCGAGCGGGCCGAGGCAGAATCTGGGGATCTGCCTCGGCCCGCTCATTCTCGTCCTGATCTGACCGAGCTGTTCGGGCTACTCGCCGTCCTCGCAGGCGATGCCGTTGCCGTTCCGGTCGAGGTGCGGCAGGTAGCCGGGCGCCGTGTTGGGCAGGGGCGCCGCGCCCGCGGCGCGTACGGCGTCACAGTTCCAGTAGAAGACGGTCCCGTTGCCGTTTCCGTTCCCGTTCTCCTCCTGTTCCTGCTCCTGCTGTTCCTGCTGCTGTTGCTGTTGTTCCTGCTGCTGCTTGAGCGCGGCCTCCTGCTCCTTGACCTGCGCCTCGCGGTCGCCCAGCGCCTTCTCGCGCTCGGCCACCTCGTCGCGGCGCTTGTCGACCTGCGCCTGGTCGGCCTCGATCTCGGCGCGCGCCTCGTCCATCTGCGACCTGATGTTCTGGGCGTCGGAGATGGCCTGGTTCGCGTCGGCCTGCTGACCGGCCGTGACGACCACGCCGATGATCACACCCAGCGCGAGCCCGGCTATGCCGATGGCGACCATGAGCCCGGCGCCCGGCGGGCGCGAGCCGCTCTGGCGCGACGGGCCGCCGGGGCGCCGGCCGGCGCCCATGGGCCCGGGCGCCACGGTGCCGAGGGGGACGGAGCCGCCCGGTCGGCGGTGCGCGTCGTCGATGCTCAGCGGGCCGGGACCGGCGGCGCCCGGCCGTGGTTCGGGGCCTGCGGCGGCAGGCGTCGTCGCCTTCCGGCCGCCGAGCCCCTTGAGGGCGGCGAGCACGCCTGACGCCGGGCTCTTGGCCTCGGGCGGCGGGGGCGGTGGCGCCATCCCGGACTGCGGTGGGTAGACGGGCTGCGGCCCGGAGCCCGGCCGGGGCGGTCCCGCGGCGGGCGGGGCGCCGATGGGCGCCATCGTCATGGTCGAGCCCATCGCGTCCGCGGGGGCCATGGCGGGCGGCGCCGAGGGCGCGGGCGCCGGATGGCGGGCGGGAGCGTCGATCACCTGGATCGCGACGGTCCTCGTGTCGGCACCCCCGTCCGGGCCGCCGACGGGAGCCGGCGGTGCCGGGGGAGCTGGTGGTGCGAGGGGCGCCGGCGGTGCGGCACCCGTGGGTCCGGAATCGGGCTGGGGGGCGTCGGGGCGGTCGACCCAGTAGTCCCAACCGGGCGGGGCCGGAGGCCACGACGGGTCGGGAGCCCAGGTGGAGTCGGGTCGGAATCCCGGGGGCACCTGCCAACCCGGAGGCGGGTTGAAGCGCACGGGCATGGTTGCTCCTTCGATACGGTCGGCCCCACTATCGGCCATGCAGGCGGGTCGGCGCCAGAACCACTGGCCATGCCGGACATTTCTCCCGCGTGTGGGAGCGACAGTAGCGCGCTCGTGTCAGAGGTCACTGGTAGACCTGGGGGCATGTTCCTCCTGGAGCGCGACGACGCCAGCACGCTCGTGCACTCGGCCAGCGACCTCGTGGTCGCGGGCGAGTGCGAGTTCCGCCTGCTGCGCCGCCTCGACGAGCTCCTGGGCCGCAGCCCGCGCCGGGCGCGGGAGGAGGACGAGATGCTCGCGCGCACGGCGGCCCTCGGTGAGGATCACGAACGCCGCGTCCTCGCCGGGCACCTGCGTACCTTCGGTCCGGCCGACGGCGACGGCCCCGGCGGGGTGCTCGAGGTCGCGCCCGCCCGCCGCATGGCACGGGACGAGCTGGTCGACGCGCACGACCGCACCCTGGCCGCCCTGGAGCGGGGCGCGGACGTCGTCTACCAGGCCTCGTTCTTCGACGGGCGGTTCCACGGCCGGGCCGACTTCCTGGTGCGCGACCTGCTGGGGGAGACGGTCCGCCTCGGTGGCTCGGGCGGGGTCGTGCCGCCCGAGCAGTGGCCCCGGCACGCCGAGGCGCACGTCTCCCGGCCGCGGTACGCCGTGCACGACTCCAAGCTCGCCCGCCGCACCAAGGTGCGTGCCCTGCTGCAGCTCGCCGCGTACGCGGACCAGCTGATGGCGGCGCGGATCGACCCGACCGACGAGGTGCACCTCGTGCTCGGCACCGGCGAGACCACGTCGCACCGGCTCGCCGACCTGCTGCCGGTCTTCCGCAAGCGGCGCGCCCGGCTGATCGAGGTCCTGGACGAGCACGTCGCCGACACGGGTCCCGTGCGCTGGCACGACGAGCGCTACCTGGCCTGCGGCCGGCTGCGCGACTGCCCGGACTGCGCCGAGGCGGCCCACGAGAGCCGCGACGTGCTGCTCGTCGGTGGGGTGTACGGGGCGCAGCGGGCCAGGCTGTCCGCGTCCGGCATCACCACGATCGACGCGCTCGCGACCGCCGAGGACCCGCCGGACGGCATGGCCGCGGGCCGCTTCGAGGGCCTGCGCGCCCAGGCGCGCCTCCAGCTCGGGCTGGACGACGGCGACGGCTCGGTCGCGCTCGACCACCTGCCCGACGGCGTCGACCCGGAGGGGCCCGACGCACGGCTTCGCTGGCAGCTCGTGGCGACCGAGGCGATCGATCGCCTCCCGCCACCGAGCCCGGGCGACGTGTTCTTCGACTTCGAGGGGGACCCCCTGTGGGAGGAGGCGCGGCTGCCCGGCGACGACCAGGCGCCGGCCATGGGCCTCGACTACCTCTTCGGCTGGGTCGAGCGTCCCGGTCCGGACGGCGGCAACCCGCCCTTCCACGGGCTGTGGGCCGACGACCTGGCGGGTGAGCGCGACGCGCTCGTGCGGTTCGTGGACCATCTCCACGCCCGGCTCGCGGAGCACCCGGACCTGCACGTCTACCACTACGCCGCCTACGAGCGGACGCATCTGCTCTCGATCGCGGCGCGGCACGGCGTCTACGAGGACGAGGTGGACCAGCTCCTGCGCGACGGCGTGCTCGTCGACCTCTACGCCGTGGTCCGGTCGTCCCTGCGCATCTCCCACCGGTCGAAGTCGATCAAGAAGCTCGAACCGCTCTACATGCAGGACGATCCGGCGCGCGAAGGTGTCACGAGCGCCACGGCATCGGTCACGGAGTACGCGGAGTACGCGAAGCTGGCAGCTGAGGGGGACTCGCGGGCGGCGGAGCTGCGGCAGCGGATCTTGGACTACAACGAGTACGACTGTCGGTCGACGTTGCGGTTGTTGGATTGGTTGCGGTTCGCGCGGGGGGTGGTCGGGCCTGTTTCGGGTGGTGTGGTCGGGGCGGCCGTGGGAAGCGAGACCCCGCGCGCGGATGCGTTCACGGGCCCCAAGGGGCCCTCCACTTCGGGAACCGATACATCCGCGCGCGGGGTCTCGCTTCCCACGGCCTTCGCGGTCGGGTCGCCTTCCGGGGGTGGTGAGTCCTCGTCTGGCGGGGGTGGGGCGCCTGAGCCCGGGGGCGGGGGGAACGGGGAAGCGGCGGCCGGGCGGGGGTTGGCTCGGCGGGAGGGGCGGGAGCGGCGGCTGGCTCTGGCGGGGGAGATCGCGGAGCGGGTCGGGGAGAACCGGGGGGAGCGGTCACTGGAGGTGCAAGCGCTCGCGCTGCTGGGCGCGGCCGTCGGGTACTACCAGCGGGAGGAGAAGCCGTTCTGGCAGGAGCACTTCGCGCGGCTCGAGCTGCCGCTGGACGAGTGGCCCGGCCGACGGTCGACGTTCCACGTGGAACGTTCGCGCATGCTGCGGGACTGGAGCGTCGTGGGTCGGGACCGGCTTCCCTCGCGCGAGGTCGAGCTGGTGGGCCGCATGCTCGACGGGTCCCGCATCGACGGGTCCGACCTGGGTGTCGGCGACGCGGTGCACCTCCTGTACGACCAGCCGGTGCCACCGGTGGTCGGCGAGCTGGAGGCACGGGCCGTGCGCGGCGAGCACTCCGGCGGCGCGATCCTGGCGGTCCGCGAGGAGCCCGAGAGCGACAACGCGCTCCGGGGCCGCGACATTGTGGTCCTGCGCGAGCGGCTCTCCGGGGGAGCGGAACCGCACGACCAGGCGCCCGTCGCCCTCGCCCCGCAGCGCGGGCCCGCGCACGACGCGCAGGAGCGGGCGACCGAGGACGCCGCCCGTGCGGCGCTCGCCGCGTGGGACGCGGACCGCACCCTGCCCGACGGCGCCGCCGTCGACCTGTTGTGCCGCCGCCCGCCACGGCTGATCGACCCGTCGACGGGGCGGCGCGGCGGGGACCTGCCGGAGCTCACCGGCGCGACCGGTGGGGGAGACGTCGGCGGGCTCCACCTCGAGGCCACGGTGCTCGCCGCCGTCGAGCGGCTCGACCACTCGTACCTCGCGGTGCAGGGCCCGCCTGGGACCGGCAAGACGCATGTCGGCTCGCACGTGGTCGCCCGGCTGGTCGACGCCGGCTGGCGGGTGGGTGTCGTCGCGCAGTCGCACTCGGCGGTCGAGAACCTGCTGAGCTGCCTCGTCGACAAGGCGGGCGTATCCGTCGACGTCGTCGCCAAGAAGCAGCGGGCGAAGGGTGTCGAGAGGGAGCCGGCCGGCCCGTGGCAGGAGCTGACGGGCAGCCAGCTCGCGGACTTCGCCGCCGGCAGCGCCGGCGGCTGCGTGGTGGGCGGCACCGCCTGGGACTTCGCGCACGAGCGCTGGCCCGACGAGGGGCTGGACCTGCTCGTGATCGACGAGGCCGGGCAGTTCTCGCTGGCCGACACCGTCGCCGTCGGCCGGGCCGCCCAGCGCCTCCTGCTGCTCGGCGATCCGCAGCAGCTTCCGCAGGTCAGCCAGGGCCGGCACCCCGAGCCGGTGGACGAGTCGGCGCTCGCGTGGCTCGCGGCCGGCAGCTCCGTGCTGCCCGACGGCCTCGGGTACCTGCTGCCCGAGTCCTGGCGGATGCACCCCGAGGTCTGCGCGGCCGTGTCCCAGCTCTCCTACGCCGGCCGGCTCTCGGCGCACCCCGTCACGACGGAGCGCTCGCTCGACGGCGTGGTCCCCGGCGTGGTGCACGTCCCGGTGGTCCACGAGGGGCGCTCGACGTCGTCCCGGGAGGAGGCCGACGAGGTGGTGCGCCAGGTGCAGGGTTTCGTCGGCCGCACGTGGGACCCAGGAGCCGGGCGCCCGGCCCGGCCGCTGGGCCCCGACGACGTCGTGGTGGTCGCGGCCTACAACGCGCAGGTGCACACGGTGCGCCACGCCCTGCGCGCCGCAGGCCTCGGTGGGGTGCCCGTCGGCACCGTCGACATGTTCCAGGGCCGGGAGGCGCCGGTGGCGATCCTGACGCTCGCCGCCTCGGCCCCCGAGAACGTCTCCCGCGGGATGGGCTTCCTGCTCGCGCGCAACCGCATCAACGTGGCGGTGTCGCGCGCGCAGTGGCGGGCCGTCGTGGTCTCGTCTCCCCGCCTCACCGACTACCTGCCCGGCGACCTGGAGGCCGACGGCGTACGCCACCTCATGGAGCTGGGCGGCTTCCTCCGCCTCATCGGCGCCTGACGCACCCGGTCCGGGCGGGACGGGTCAGAACTCGCCGCCGCCGAAGTCACCGCCGCCGAAGTCGCCACCGGCATCCCCGCCGCCGAACATGTCGCCGAAGAACCCGCCGCCGCCGTCCCCACCGGCGTCTGCCCCGGCATCGGCTCCCGCGTCGCCGCCCTCGGCGCCGGCCGCCTCGACGGGCTCGCCGCCGGCCTCCTCGCCGCCGGCCTCCTCGCCGCCGCCCTCCTCACCGGCGAAGTCCTGCGCCGGGTCGCCGAAGGAGCTGCCGAACATCATGTCCGCCACGGCCGAGCCGATGACCATGCCACCGATGGTGCCGAGCATGCTCGCGCCGAGCATCGAGCCGAAGCCCGGGCCGCGGCTTGCGCCGAAGTTCCGCTCGAGGGTGCCGGGGTTGCGCATCTCGGCGCGGGTGGCCATGCGGGCCAGGTCGCGCGGATCGTCCGACGTCGCGCGCTCGTTGGGCGGCACGGTCTCGCTGAGCTGGGCCAGCACCTGGTTGCGCTGCTCGGGCGTGAGCTGCGCGAACGCCTCGGCGTGCGCCTCCTCGACCCGGTCCGGCGGAGCCGTGCGCAGCAGGTAGCGGTAGCGCTCGATCGCCACCTCGTCCTCGCTGCGTCCCGTGCTCGCGGCGGACCCGTAGACGGGGGCCGTGCCGTAGGCCGGGGTCTGACCCGGGGTCTGCTGGTACTGGGGCCGCGGCGTGCCGCCGCCCTGGTACATGCCGGGTGTCTGCTCGCGCGGCTCGCGGCCGAGCAGTCGGTCGAGGAAGCCCATTGATCTCAGTCCTTCGTGAGGTTCGGTCCTGACGGTCCACCCCGGTCAACGGCGTGCCGTGGCCCAGGGTTCCCGGTCATCGTCCCTCCGCGACACGAACAGGACATGACGAAGGCCCGGCCACCGAGGTGACCGGGCCTTCGTGCTGTGTCAGCCGGGAGCGTCAGCCCTCGACCGAGCCCTCGATCGCACGGTCGAACACGAGCGTGTTGTCGTCGGCGTAGCTGTAGACACCGATGAACGCGGACGACGGGTCGTTGTCCTCGTTGATCGGGCCGATGCCGGAGACGCCCGTGTAGTGGATGTCGTCGCCGGCCTCGAGCGCCGCGACGCCCTCCTCGAAGGTGGACACCTCGGTGCCGCCGTCCGCACCGGACACGGAACGGATCTGGGCGGCGATGTCGGTACCGGTGGTCGACTCGGCCTTCACCGCGGCCAGCGCGGCGAGGATCACGGCGTCGTACGACTCAGCGGCGTAGGCGTAGTCGGTCAGCGGCTCGCCCTCGTTCTCCTCGTACCAGCCGCTCGCCGCGTCCTTGAACTCCTGCGCGGGGTCGGCGCCGGGGATGGTGCCGACGACGCCCTTGAGCGTCCCCGGGTCGAAGTCCTTGGAGTAGTCGGCGGTGTTGCCGTCGCAGAGGTACGTGGTGCCGTCGAAGTCCCAGCCCTGGGAGACGAGCTCGGCGATGGCTGCCTTGGTCTCCTCGAACGCGAGGATGACGATGGCGTCCGGCTTGGCGGCCAGAGCGTCGGTGACGATCGACGAGAAGTTGGTCTCGCCCGGGGCGAACTCCTCGCCGGAACCCGTGGCGCCGTAGACGGCCTCGGCGCCTCCGGCCTCGATGGACTTCTGCACGTTGTCGCGCAGACCGGTGCCGTAGGTCTCGTTCTGCACGAGGAAGGCGACCTTCTGGTGGCCGCCGTCGAGCACGAGCGAGCCGAGCGCCGCACCCTGCACGGTGTCCGGCGGAGCGGTACGGGTGAACAGGTCGCTCACGCCGGAGAGCTCCGTGGCGGTGTTCGCGGGCGAGATCTGGAGAACCCCGGCCTCGGTGAACTGGTCCACCACGTTCTGGGACACGGACGAGGACGCCGCGCCGATGGCGACCTGGACGCCCTTGCCGATGAGGTCGGTGGCCGTGTTCGTCGACACGCTCATGTCGGTCGAGTCACCGGAGTCACCGCCCTCGAGGGTCACGTCCTCGCCCAGCACACCCCCGGCGGCGTTGATGTCGTCGACGGCAAGTCCGACGCCCGCGACCTCGGGCGGACCGAGGTAGGCAAGAGAGCCGGTGATCGGGAGGATGGTGCCGACGACGAGCGGCTCGGTGGAGCCCCCGCCCTCTCCATCGCCAGAACCCGAGGTGGAGCAGGCTGCCAAGCCCACGCTGAGGACTGCCGCTAGCGCGAGCCCGCGCGCAGCCGTGGAACGTCGAATCATGTCTGCTGTTCCCCTTCAAGCGGGAGTGGATCTGACGGCGCACTTTGCTCCGTCGTGGTCGCTGAAAGTAGTCACCTTGTGTGACGCCTGTGTCACGAATCCCCCACCCCGACCAAGATTGTTACGAGGACGTGACCCACATCACCCTAGACCCAAGGAAAGTTCATCCAGTCGCCCGCCGGGCGCACCTCACGGAGATTGATCGGGCTTTCCTGGGCACGGGCAGGTACGCTTGGCGTGTTGCAGTGCCTCGATCGTTCTTCCAAGAGATGACGACGACACCGTGATTACAGCGATCCCGAAGGCCGGGGTCGTCGCATCTTGCAAGGAGCAGTACATGGCATTCGGAACCGTCAAGTGGTTCAACGCCGAGAAGGGCTTCGGGTTCATCGCACCCGAGGACGGTGGGCAGGACGTGTTCGCCCACTTCAGCGCGATCCAGTCGAGCGGCTACCGCTCGCTGGAGGAGAACCAGCGCGTCGAGTTCGACGTGAAGCAGGGCCCGAAGGGCCTCCAGGCGGAGAACATCCGCCCGATCTGATCTCTGACAGCCGACACGGCGGGCTCGTGAGCCCGCCCGGTTGTACTACGAAGGCCCGGTCACCTTTCGAGGTGACCGGGCCTTCGGCCTGCCCGCTCCCGGGGAGCGTCGAGGCCGAGACCGTCGCCGGCTGCTCGGGCGGGAGAATGGGCGGGTGCAGCACTTCGCCTCCGACAACTACGCCCCCGTCCACCCCGAGGTCATGGCCGCGGTCGCCGCGGCGAACGACGGCGCGGCCGTCGCGTACGGCGACGACCCCGTCTCCGCCCGCCTGCAGCACCGCGCCGAGGAGGTGTTCGGCGAGCGGGCCCGCATCTTCCCCGTCCTGAACGGCACGGGCGCGAACGTCATCAGCCTCATGGCCGCCGCCCCGCGCTGGGGCGCGGTGATCACCAGCGACGTCGCGCACGTCCACACCGACGAGAACGGGGCGCCCGAGCGGGTGGGCGGCCTCAAGATCCTCGCCGTACCGAGCAGGCACGGTCGCATCGGGCCCGACGCCGTGGACCGCTACGCCGGCGACCTCGGCGACGTGCACCGCGCGCAGCCCGCGGTGCTGAGCCTCACCCAGGTGACCGAGCTCGGCACGGTCTACTCCGTGGCCGACCTCAAGCTGCTCGCCGACACCGCCCACGCGGCGGGCCTGCGCGTGCACGTCGACGGCTCGCGCCTCGCGAACGCCGCGGCGACCCTCGGCGTCGGGCTGCGGGAGATCACCACCGACGTCGGCGTGGACATCGTGTCGCTCGGCGCGGCGAAGAACGGCGGCATGCTCGGCGAGGCCGTGGTGGTCCTGTCCGACGACGGCGCCGCGGCCGGTCCGGCGGGGGCGGCACCGTCCGAGGCAGTGCCGTACCTGCGCAAGGCGACGATGCAGCTCGCGTCGAAGACCCGGTTCGTGTCGGCCCAGCTCCTCGCGCTGCTCGGCGAGCCGGGCACGCCGACGTCCGGCACGCCGGCGTCCGCCGCGACGCCGTCCGGCAGCGCCGAGGGCGGGCCGCTGTGGCTGCGCAACGCGGCGCACTCCAACGCGATGGCCGCGCGCCTGCGCGCGGGCATCGAGGCGGCGGGTCTGCTGGAGCCCGGGGTGGGGGTCGACCTGCGGTACCCGACCGAGGCGAACGTCGTGTTCGCGACGCTGCCCCGCGTGGCAGCGGACCGCGTGCGCGAGCACGCCCGCTTCTACGACTGGGCGCCGGGGGAGACCGCCGACCGGGTCGAGGTGCGCTGGATGTGCGCGTGGGACACCACGGAGGCGGACGTCGACGCGTTCGTGCGGGTGGTCGGCGCGGCGCTCTGACCCGACCCGATTGCACGTCGGGACCACGACGGGGTGAGACTGATGGTCATGACCCGCTTTCGCCCTGCCGGCCTGCTCGCCGCGACCGTGCTCACGGTCGCCGCGCTGGCCGCGGGTTGTTCCGCTCCGGCCGGTGAACCCGGACCGACCTCCCTCCCCGGACCCTCCCAGCCGAGCGCGCGGCCGAGCCCGTCGCCGAGCAGCCCGCCGCCGAGCGGCTCGCCGTCCGGCGTCCCGTCGCCGTCGGACGGTGCGGTGTCGCCGGCGCCCGGCGCGACGCCGTCCACGCGGCCCACCCCGGAGCCGACGCCCGGCGAGCCCGACCTGTCGCTCGTGGCCGGCTGGAGCCTGGAGCAGAAGGTGGGCCAGGTCGTGATGGTCGGCCTGCCCGTCAAGGGCCCGTTCCAGCCGACGTTCGACATGCTCGAGAGCCGGCAGATCGGCGGCGTCTTCCTGCACGGTCGTACCCACGCCGGCCGGCAGCCGGTGAAGAACCTGGTGGACGCCGCGGTGGCGGCGTCCACCTCGCCGGTACCCCTCTTCGTCGCCACAGACCAGGAGGGCGGCGAGGTACAGGTCCTGCGGGGGCAGGGCTTCAGCGACATGCCCAGCGCGCTCGACCAGGCCGAGCTGTCCGCACCGGATCTGCGTGTCCGGTCCCTGACCTGGGGCCAGGAGCTGGCCGCCGCGGGCGTGAACCTCAATCTCGCGCCGGTGATGGACCTGGTCCCGCAGCAGAGCGCGGCGTCGAATGCGCCGATCGGCGTCTTTGGGCGCAACTACGGGTACACGCCGGAGTCCGTGATCGCCCACGGCAACGCGTTCGCCGAGGGGCAGCGGGACGCGGGCGTGCAGACGTCGATCAAGCACTTCCCGGGGCTGGGCCGGGTCACCGGGAACACGGACACGACCGCCGGCGTGACCGACACGGTGACCGGGCCCGACGACCCGTCGGTGGCGGTGTTCGACGCCGGCATCAAGGACGGCTCGGGCCTGGTGATGATGTCGTCCGCGATCTACGCCCGGATCGACCCGGACGCGCCTGCGGTGTTCAGCCCCACCGTGGTGGGCCTGGTCCGCGAGCACGGGTTCGACGGCGTGATCATCACCGACGACCTGTCGGCGGCGGTGCAGGTCGAGAGCGTGCCCCCGGGGGAGCGGGCGGTCCGTGCCGTCGCCGCCGGGGTGGACGTGGTGCTCGCGTCCGCGCGGCCGTCCGTGGCCCCGGCGATGGTGGACGCGCTGGTCCAGGCCGCGAAGGACGACCCGGCCTTCGCCGCCAGGATCGACGCGGCCGCGGCCCGGGTGGTCGCGGCCAAGGCCGGCCTCTGAGGTCTCAGAGGCCGGCCAGGCCCAGCACGTCCAGCGTCCAGGCGTGCTCGAACGCCACCTGCTCCCAGGCGGAGTAGCGCCCCGAGACGCCGCCGTGCCCGGCCGACATCTCGATCTTGAGCATCGCCGGCGCCCCCGCGGCCTGCAGCCGGGCCACCCACTTGGCCGGCTCCACGTACAGCACGCGGGTGTCGTTGAAGCTCGTGGTCGCGAGCACGCGGGGGTAGCGCGAGGCGTCGTCGGCCACGTTCTCGTACGGCGTGTACGAGCGCATGTACGCGTACACCTCGGGGTCGTTCAGCGGGTCGCCCCACTCGTCGCGCTCCGTGACGGTCAGGGGCAGCGTCGGGTCGAGCATCGACGTCAGCGCGTCGACGAACGGCACCCCGGCCAGCACCCCTGCGAACAGCTCGGGCGCCAGGTTGGTGGCCGCGCCGACGAGCAGCCCGCCGGCGCTGCCGCCGTCGGCCACCATGCGGTCGGACGCCGTCCAGCCGGTGGCCACCAGGTGGCGGCCGCAGGCCACGAAGTCGGTGAACGTGTTGCGCTTGGCGGCCAGCTTGCCGTCGTCGTACCAGGAGCGGCCCATCTCGCCGCCGCCCCGGACGTGCGCGACGGCGAAGACGACCCCGCGGTCGAGCAGGCTCAGGCGGGCGATCGAGAAGTACGGGTCGATCGAGTACTCGTACGCGCCGTACCCGTACAGGAGCAGGGGTGCGGGTTCGGCGGGAGCCGGGTCGGCCGAGCCGGCCGGGTCGGCCGAGCCGGCCGGGTCGGCGAACTGCACCTTGTCCTTGCGCCAGACGAGCGAGACCGGCACGCGCGTCCCGTCCTCGGCGACGGCCCACTCCCGGCGCTGGTCGTAGTCACCGGCGTCGTACCCGCCGAGCACCGGCTGCTGCTTGAGCAGCGTGCGCTCGCCGGAGGCGACGTCGTACAGGTAGAGCGACGACGGCGTGACGAACGACGTGTAGCCCACCTTGAGGTTGGGCTGCTCCCACACACCCACGCCCGCGCCGACCGACTCCAGCGGCTGACCGAAGGAGATCTCCTGGAAGTCCCAGGTGACCGGGCCGCTCGCCGGGAGCTGGAGCACGGCCGAGCGGGAGATCGCACCGCGGCGGTAGTAGAGCACCGCGTAGCGCTCGCTCGCGCTCACGCCCTCCAGGCGCACCTCGGGGTCGTGCGGCACGACGACGGCCGCGGCCTCCGGGGTGATGTTCTCGCCGCGTGCCGGGACGGGCGACGCGACCAGCTCGAAGTTCAGCGCGTCCTGGTTGTGCAGGATCAGCAGGGCGTCCTCGGGCTCGCCGGTCGACCCAGGCAGCACCGCGTGCTCCACCGAGTACTCGACGCCCTCACGGCGCGGCCAGACGACGCGGAACTCGCCCGTCGGGTCGTCGGCCTCCAGCAGCCACGACTCGCTCGTCACCTTCGAGCCGAGCTCGATCTGCAGGTACTTCTTGGACCGGGACAGGCCCACGCCCACCCAGTACCGCTCGTCGGGCTCCTCGAACACCAGCACGTCGTCGGACCCGGTGGCACCGAGCCGGTGCCGCCAGACCCGCCAGGGCCGCCAGGCGTCGTCCACGGTCAGGTAGAAGACGTGCTCGCCGTCGGGGGTGAACATGGCGCCGGGAGCGGTGTCGCGCACCTCGTCGCGGAGGTCCTCGCCGGTGGCCAGGTCGCGGACGCGCAGCGTGTAGCGCTCGTCGCCCGCCGTGTCGGTCGCGTACAGCAGCCGGGTGCCGTCGTCGGAGACGTCGAGCGAGCCCAGGGCGAAGAACTCGTGCCCCTCGGCCTCGGCGTTCTGGTCCAGCATGACCTGCTCGCCCGGCACGGGCTGCCCGGGCTCGAGCACGCGGGGCGTCCAGTCGTCCGGGCCGGCGACCGGGTACCGCGCGTGGATCGGGTACTGCTGGCCCTCGACCGTGCGGGCGTAGTACCACCAGTCGCCGTCGCGCGCGGGGACCGAGAGGTCGGTCTCGAGGGTGCGCCCCTTGATCTCGTCGAACAGGGTCTGCCGCAGCGGCGCCAGGTGCTCCTGACGGTCGAGGGTCCAGGCGTTCTGCGCCTCCAGGTGCGCCACGACCTCGGGATCCTCCTTGTCGCGGAGCCACTCGTAGTCGTCGGTGAAGGTGTCGCCGTGGAAGGTGCGCTCACGGGGGCGGCGCACGGTGAAGGGTGGCTCGGACGGCGGGAGGACCCGCACGGAACCGTTCGGTCGATCGGCCGCCGGGGCGGCCGCTGGGGGAGTCATGGCGTCGTCGGACACCGCGTCAGCCTAACCGTGCCGACGCCCCCGCGACGGGGCATCCCACGCCCTCTCCCTGCCCTCGACGATGGCACTCCGTGACCTTGGTGTGACCAACGGGTGTAACGAGTGACACATGGCACGGCTACACTCGCCGCACGCCGATGGCATCAGTTTGATGCAGGCCTGGTTAAGCAGGACTGAATCATGCTGGTGTCGTATCGGCACCGAGACCTCGGAGCATCACACACCAGAACCGACGGAGGACCCGGCAGATGACAGCCGACCGACCGAACCTCGCGACGGCCGCGCGCAGGCTGCTGGCCACGCTCGCGGCCGCGGCCATCCCTGCCGCGATCGCTGCGGCACCAGCGATGGCTGCCACTGCGCCCGCCGACTGCACACCCGACGACACGACGGCCTGCGTCGTGGCGATCGTCCTGGACGCGGAGAACAACCCCGTCCCCGACGTGGGCGTGACCATCTCCGGCGCGGGGTTCGAGACAGACGTGACCAGCACCCAGGAGGGGCCGGCGTCCGTGGAGGTGCCGCAGGTCGGTACCTACACGCTCACCCTCGACGAGGAGACCGTCCCCGACGGGCTCTTCCCGGACGCCACCGAGCTGCAGGTCACGGCACAGACCGGTAGCTCCGCGCGCGCGGCGTTCCGGCTGGGCACCACGCCCCCCGAGAGCACCGAGCCCAGCGGGGGCGCCACCACCGCCCCGAGCGAGGGCGAGCCCACGGACGCGGCCTCCGGCCCCGCAGCCGGGGACGAGGGCCTCGGCGGAGCCGGCACCACCACCACCGAGGGCGGCGGCCCCTCTCTCGCGCAGATCTGGCAACAGTTCGGCTCCGGCATCCGGTTCGGCCTGCTGCTCGCCCTGGCCTCGGTGGGCATCAGCCTCATCTACGGCACGACCGGCCTGTCGAGCTTCTCGCACGGCGAGCAGGTGACGCTGGGCGCCATGTTCGGCTTCATCGGCATCAACTGGCTGCACATGCCGGTCTGGCTCACCGTGATCGGCGTGATCGTGGTCTGCGCAGCCACAGGCTGGCTGCAGGACGCCGCCATCTGGGGCCCGTTGCGCCGGCGCGGTACCCCCGTCACGCAGATGATGATCGTGACCATCGGCCTGTCGCTCGCGCTGCAGTACGCCATCCAGATGGTCATCGGCGGCCGGTCGCACCGCGTGCTGCCGCAGAACCCGAAGCCGCTGGAGATCGCGGGCATCACGCTGAGCACCGCCTCGTGGATCTCGATGCTGGTCGCGGTCGTCGTGATCTTCTTCATCGCGTGGTTCCTCACCCGCACCCGGACCGGCCGCGCCACCCGCGCCGTCTCGGACAACACGGCGCTCGCGGCGGCCACCGGCATCAACCCGGACCGCATCATCCGCGTCGTCTGGACCATGTCCACGGGCTTCGCCGGCCTGGCGGGCATGCTGCTGGCCATCTCGTTCGGCTCGTTCAACTGGTCGCTCGGCATGCTGCTGCTGCTCCTGATGTTCGCCGCCGTCACCCTCGGTGGCCTGGGCACGGCCTACGGCGCCCTGCTCGGCTCCCTCGTGATCGGCCTCGTCGTCGAGATGTCCACCCTCATCCCCGGAATGCCGAGCGACCTGCGCTACGCCTCGGCACTCGTGATCCTCATCCTCGTGCTGCTGTTCAGGCCGCAGGGCCTGCTCGGCCGCGCCGAGCGGATCGGCTGAAAGGAGAACCATCATGGAACTGAGCCGCATCCTCACCCAGGCGCTCGCCGAGCTCATCGCTCCGACCACGGCCGCCATCGCGCTGGCCGCCATCGGCCTCAACCTGCACTTCGGGTTCACCGGCCTCCTCAACATGGGGCAGGCAGGCTTCATGCTGCTGGGCGCCTACGGCTTCGGCATCGCCACGATCTCGGGCGCGCCGTTCTGGCTGGCCCTGCTCATCTCGCTCGCGGCGGGCGCGCTGTTCGCGCTCATCCTCGGCGCACCCACGCTGCAGCTGCGTGGCGACTACCTCGCGATCGTGACCATCTCGGCCGCGGAGATCATCCGAATGCTCGGCCGTGCCACCGTCTTCCAGGAATGGACCGGCGGCGCGGCGGGGCTCACGGGTGGTTCGTTCAAGGCGACGTTCCAGGAGCTCTCGTTCCTGCCGGCGGCGCCCGAGCGTGGTGCGTTCGGCCCGCTCGAGTACGTGTTCACCGGATCCGACTCGTGGTGGACCCGCCTGTTCTCGTGGGCCGTGGTGCTCATCGCCGTCCTCTTCGTGTGGCTCCTCACGCGCAGCCCATGGGGCCGCGTGCTCAAGGGCATCCGCGAGGACGAGGACGCCGTCCGCGCACTGGGCAAGAACGTCTTCTCCTACAAGATGCAGGCGCTGGTGCTCGGCGGCATGTGCGGATCGCTCGCGGGCATGCTGTACGTGCTGCCCAGGTCGGTCGCGCCCGACGCCATGGGCCGTTCGCTGACGTTCTTCGCGTGGACGGTCCTGCTGCTCGGCGGCGCCGCCACCTTGTTCGGCCCGGTCCTGGGGTCCATGCTCTTTTATGCGGTCTACATGTTGCTCCGCGCGGGTATGCGCGAGGGTCTGGAAGGCGTGGTGACGGCCACGATGGTGGAGCAGATCGGTGGTCTGCTCGTCGGCGTGACCCTCATGCTGCTCGTCATCTTCCGCCCACAAGGAATCCTGGGGAACAAGAAGGAGCTCGCCTTCGATGTCCGATGAGACGACAGAGAACAAGGTGGCCGAGGTGACCGACGTGCCCGAGGCGGCCGAGGCGACGGACGTGCCCGCGAGCACCGTCGAGGCGCTCGAGACCGTCGAGCGCAGCGACACCGAGGCCGCCAAGGCCGCGGAGCACGTCCTGGCCGCGGTCGAGCCGAAGGTCGGCGTGAGCAAGCCGGACCCGATCCTGCTCGTCGACGACGTGCAGCGCCGGTTCGGTGGCATGACCGCCGTCGACGTCGACCACCTGGAGGTCCAGCGCGGCGTCATCACGGCCCTCATCGGCCCGAACGGCGCCGGCAAGACGACCTTCTTCAACCTGCTCACAGGCTTCGACAAGCCCAACCAGGGCTCGTGGTCCTTCGAGGGCAGGTCGCTGGGCGGCGTCAACGCCGCCAAGGTGGCGCGCAACGGCATGGTCCGCACGTTCCAGCTCACCAAGGCGCTGTCGCGCCTGACGGTGCTGCAGAACATGCTGCTCGCCGCGATGGACAACCCGGGCGAGAACCTCTTCGGCTCCCTGGTGAAGCCGCTGTGGGCGGGCACCGAGAAGCGCAACACCGAGAAGGCGCTCGAGATCCTGGCGCGGTTCAAGCTCGACACCAAGAAGGACGACTTCGCCGGCTCGCTGTCCGGCGGTCAGCGCAAGCTCCTGGAGATGGCGCGGGCCCTGATGACGGACCCGACCATGATCATGCTCGACGAGCCCATGGCCGGCGTGAACCCGGCCCTGGTGCAGTCGCTGCTGCACCACATCCAGGCCCTGCGCGACGACGGCATGACCGTGCTGTTCGTGGAGCACGACATGCACGCCGTGCGGCACATCTCCGACTGGGTGGTGGTCATGGCGGAGGGCAGGATCGTCGCCGAGGGTCCGCCCAAGTCCGTCATGCAGGACCAGGCCGTCGTCGACGCCTACCTGGGTGCGCACCACGACACCGACCTCGGGGACGACTCGCTGCTCGACCCCGCAGTGCTGGCCCGGCTCGAGGCCGAGGAGGAGAAGCGATGAACGACGCGGCCAAGACCGAGAAGCGGGAGATCCTGCTCAAGGCGACCGACATCGTGGCCGGGTACCTGCCGGGTGTGAACATCCTGAACGGGTGCAACCTGGAGGTCGCCAAGGGCGAGCTCGTGGGCATCATCGGCCCCAACGGCGCCGGCAAGTCCACGCTGCTGAAGTCCCTGTTCGGCCTGGTCCACGTCCGCTCCGGCAGCGTGACCCTGGGCGGCGAGGACATCACCAACCACAAGGCGAACAGCCTCGTGTCGCAGGGTGTCGGGTTCGTGCCGCAGAACAACAACGTGTTCCCCTCGCTCACCGTCGAGGAGAACATGCGGATGGGCGTGTACCTGCGGCCCAAGGTGTTCGCCGAGCGGTTCGAGTTCATCACCGACCTGTTCCCCACCCTGGGCGAGCGGCGCGCGCAGCGTGCGGGCGCCATGTCGGGCGGTGAGCGGCAGATGGTCGCCATGGCCCGCGCACTGATGATGAACCCGTCGGTGCTGCTCCTCGACGAGCCGTCCGCCGGGCTGTCGCCGGTGCGTCAGGACGAGACGTTCCTGCGCACCCGGATGATCAACAAGGCGGGTGTGTCCGTGGTGATGGTCGAGCAGAACGCCCGGCGCTGCCTGCAGATCTGCGACCGGGGGTACGTGCTGGACCAGGGCAAGGACGCTTACACGGGGACGGGCAAGGAGCTGCAGTCGGACCCGAAGGTGATCTCGTTGTACCTGGGCACGTTGGCGGAGGACGTCGACAAGGCGTCCTGATCGTTGTGGTTCCGCCCGCCGGAGGGGCGGGAGACGTGCGGCCGGCCTCGCTCACGGGCCCCAGGGGGCCCTGCCTACGGCTTGACGGCCGGCCGCACGTCTCCCGCCCCTCCGGCTCTTCCTTTGGGTCACCGTGCCCGGGGTGGGGTGGCGGGGGGTGAGCCGTTCGGTGGTGGGGAACTGTCGACTGGAGCGTGCTGTCTTTCAGAGCTTGACGTCGGTCCAGGTGAGGCGGTGGTCGCTGCTCGGGAACGGGTAGACGCCCGTGAGCCGGGACAGCGGGTCGGCCGCGGCCGGCCAGAAGACGCCCGCGCCCCGGACGCGCAGGTCGCGCGACGGGAGCACGTAGTCGACGCGGAGGTTGCCCGGCGTCGTGTCGGCGAAGTCGGCCGTGTCGAACGCCGGGTCGCCCTCGTGGGTCAGGTTCGCGCCGGCCTGCAGCGCCGAGGCCTCCGGGGCGCCCGCCGACGTCGGCCGCGGGTCGGTGACGCGGGGGTGGCGCAGCAGCTGGTCGATCGCCGGGACGCCGTCGCTGCCCGTGGCGGAGTCGCCGTCGAGCGGGTCGGCGTTGTAGTCGCCCACGATCACGAACGACGAGCCGGGCCGCAGCCCGCCGCGCCGGCCCTCGTCGTCGTACACGTAGCGCGCCGCGCGGCCGCCGCGTACGTAGTCGGCCCAGAACCGGATCTCGTCGTGGTTGCGCAGGCCGTTGCGGTCCTCCGCGCCGTCGAACGACGGCGGGGTCGGGTGCGCCGCGAGCACGTGCACCGTCTCGTGGCCCACGCGCACCGGCACGTCCCAATGCGACTTGGACGACAGGGGCAGCACCGCCAGCTCCTCGGCCGAGTACCAGTCGGCCGGGGCAACGGTGGCGGGGTCGTCCGGCAGGAGCGCGCCCGGCATGTCCTGCCACCTGAAGTTCTGGAACGTGCGGACGTCGCGGTGCTGGATCGGGTACTTGGACAGCACGACCATGCCGTACTGCCCCGGGAAGAGGCCGAAGCCCAGCGCGTCGTCGCCGCCCCCGACGGTCCCGTCGTTGTTCAGGTCGAACCCGCTCGGGATCCCCGTGTTGGACGGCGCGACGAACGCGTACGGGTACTCCACCGGGCGGCCCGTGCCCTGCGGCACCTCCAGGTAGTTCTCGCGGAACAGGTCGGCCGCGGCGTACGGGTCGGCGTCGCCCGAGTAGTCGAACTCGTTGAGCAGCACGATGTCCGGGTTCGCGTGCTGGATCACCTCGGCCACCGTTGCCGCCTGGACGTCGTCGCCCGTGGACAGGTCGGCGACGAGCTCGCCCTCGGTCGCGCGGTTGAGCGACAGGTTGTAGGTCGCGGCGCGCAGGGTCCGGGGCTTGGGGTGCTTCCGGTCGTGCTTGGCCGACGTCGCGGTCGACGCCGCTCCGTCCGCCGTCGGGCCCGTGCCGGTGTCTGCCGAGGCCGTGCTCGCCGAGGCGAGGAAAGCCCCGGCCAGCAGGGCCGCTGCCGCGGCCGCGCCGGTCAGGCGCGAGGGGGTGCTGGCTCGCATGACTGCTCCTTCGTCGGGGTGTCGTGCGCGGGTGGTCCGCGTCAGACACCGTAGGACGGCGCCCGCTCGTGCGGGTGAACGGTGCGTGAACAGCCCCGCCGGCGCGGCGCCGCGTGCCGTGGCGGAGGTGGCTCGGCGGGCCGTGATCGAATCGTTGTGCGCTCGCCACCAGTACGGACGTTCGAGACGGTAGTTTTCCGGGGCGGCCGGAGGTGGCCGCGGCGAGGGCGTCCGCCGTCGTGCCGAACCCAAAGGAAGAACTTGATGATCCGCACCCTCCGTCCCGCCCGCCGTCCGGCCCGGCTGCTGGCCGCCGCGGCCGCAGCGACCGTCTCGCTGACCCTGCTCTCCGGCTGCTCGGTCCTCGACGGGATCCTGTCGAGCGGCGAGGCCCCGCGTGACGAGCCGGGCGGCGAGATCACCGCCTCCGCCGACGCGGACGCGTTCGAGATCCTGAAGGGCGACTGCATCGACCTGGAGGCCCTCGACGGTTACGGCGAGTCCGCGGAGGGTGAGGACTTCGAGGTCGAGTCGGTGCCTGTGGTGCCGTGCGCCGAGGAGCACACCGGCGAGGTCTACGCCGAGCTCATCATGGAGGGCGACGAGTACCCGGGCGACGACGCCATGTCGAAGAAGTTCGACGAGTGGTGCTACGACGAGTTCGAGAAGTTCGTGGGCATCTCATACGACGAGTCCGTCTACGGCTACACCGGCTTCTACCCGACCCAGGCCACCTGGGAGCAGCTGAACGACCGCTCCCTGCAGTGCATCGTCAGCTCCGAGGAGCCGTTCACGGGCAGCCTCAAGGGCGCCGCGGAGTAATTCCTGGCACGTCGGCGTGCGGCATCGCGGTCCGCCGGGCCGCGATCCGCACGTCGACCGCGACGACCACGAGCGCGGCGAGCACGAAGAACGCCCCGACCAGGGGCACCGTGTCGATGCCGACCGTGGCCACCACCAGCGCCCCGAGCGCTGCCCCGCCGCCGATCCCGATGTTGAACACCGAGCTCGAGATCGCGGTCGCCGACTCGGTGGCGCCCGGGGCGACCTGCATGGACAGGAACGACAGGGCCGGCGGGATCGCGCTGAACGCGAGGCCGAACAGGGCCAGGCCCGCCAGGGCGACGGCCGGGACGTGGCCCAGCGACCACAGCAGCACCAGCGCGCCGGTGAGCAGGCCGAGCGCCACGAGCACCGTCTGCCACGGCCGCTTGTCGAGCACCTGGCCGATCAGCAGCGTCCCCGCCAGGCCCGCGGCGCCCTGGCCCAGCAGCAGCGCGCTGAGGTACCGGTCGGGGAACCCTGCCGTCTCCAGCAGGAACTGGGTGACGAACGTGATCATCATGAACCCGCCCGTCACGAGCAGCACCGTGACCACCATGAGCACCACGAAGCGGCGCATGCTGGGGTGCGTGCCGGTGGCCGTGCCGCTCTGCTCGGCGTCGACGTCCGGCATGGCGATCGCCATCGCGAGGCACGCCAGCAGGCTCACCACGGAGAACACGAGGAACGCGGTGCGCCAGCCCGCCTGCTGGCCCACCCAGGTACCGAGCGGCACGCCGAGCAGCGGAGCGAGCGAGTTGCCGATGGCGAGGCGCGCGATCATCTTGCCGCGGACTGCGGGCGCGAACAGGCTCGCGGCGGCCGGCGTGACGACCGACCAGAACAGCGCCTGGCCCAGCGCCGTGACCATGCGCGCGGCCATCAGGTCCACGTAGCCGGCGGCGACCGCCGACCACAGTGTCCCGACGGTGCACACCGCGGTGGTCGCCGCCAGCACCCAGCGGCGCGGGAACCGGCGGGTCAGGCGCGAGAGCGGCAGCGACGCGAGCACGACGACGGCGGCGTACGCCGTGACCAGCAGCCCGACCTCGGACGTGCTGCGGCCCAGGTCGGGGGCGATGAGGGTGAGCAGCCCGCCCGGCAGGTTCTCCGCCGTCACGAAGGTGAAGGCGCTCACCGAGAGCGCGATCAGCGCGACGACCGCGCGGCGCTGGTCCACCGGAGGTGCGGCAAAGGCCGCTGCGGCGGCAGGACTGTTCGCGGTCATGTGGTCTCCGGCGGGTCGACGGGCGTGGGCTCACCCGGACGACGAGCCGGCCCGGCGGACATCGACCAAAGTACGCGGCCTCGAACCGATTCTACGAGCCCATTCCCGGCATACGTCGTGTACCAGAACTGTGTCCTAGGCAACATTGTCGTAATATTTCCCTGGTTTCCTCCTCCGTGGACAAAGGTGTCCAGCAGGTCCGGGGCCCGTACGCACCACCTCCTCGTCCCGGACGCAGCTCTCTTCACGGAGGAAACATGAACTCACGTCTCTGTGCGGTCGGTGCGGGAGCAGCGCTGCTGCTCTCGGCGGCCGTCGTGCCGATCACCGCTTCCGCGGCTCCGCCGGTCGAGGAGCCGCCGCAGCAGGCGGCGCCCGCCAAGGAGGACAACCGTCCGGACGCCCTCGCGGAGAAGCAGACCGAGAAGCGGCAGATCGCCGTCGACATGGTCGCGACCGGCCAGGCGAAGGTCGAGACGCGCGGGTCGGGCAAGCACAAGTCCAAGGTCGTGGAGATCTCTCCGCGGGAGTACGTCGAGTACGGCGTCGAGGAGACGGCTCAGCTCTTCAGCATCCTGGTCGACTTCGGCGACCAGACCGACGAGCGCTACCCGGACGCGGCCGCGGGCCCCGCGCACAACGAGATCCCGGAGCCCGTGCGGAGCGACAACTCCACCTACTGGGAGTCCGACTTCTCGCGCGAGCACTACCAGGAGATGTTCTTCACCGGCCTGGAGGACCAGGACGGCGAGTCGTTCGCCGGGGTCTACGACGAGATGTCGTCGGGTCGGTTCGACCTCCAGGGCGACGTGTCCGACTGGGTGACCGTGCCGTACAGCACGGCCTCCTACGGCACCACGGAGTCCGGCACGGACATGACGCGGTTCATCCAGGACACCGCGGACGCCTGGTACGAGCAGCAGGTCGCGGCGGGCAAGTCCGCCGAGGAGATCGAGGCGTACCTCCAGTCGTTCGACGTCTGGGACCGCTACGACCTGGACGGCGACGGCATCACGGCCGAACCTGACGGCTACATCGACCACTTCCAGGCGATCCACGCCGGGGAGGGCGAGGAGGCCGGCGCGCCCGAGTCAGCCATCTGGTCGCACCGCTGGTCGGTCAACCAGGGCGGTCTCGGCACGGACGGCCCGGCCGGCTACCCGAAGGTCGGCGGTATCAAGATCGGTGACTCCGACCTCTGGATCCGCGACTACACCACGGAGCCGGAGAACGGCGGCCTCGGCGTGTTCGCGCACGAGTTCGGCCACGACCTCGGCCTGCCGGACTACTACGACACCGCCGGTGGCGAGAACGGCACCGGCTACTGGAACCTCATGAGCTCCGGCTCGTGGATGGGCCACGGCGACGGCACCATCGGCACCACGCCGAACCACATGGGTGCCACCGAGAAGCTGTTCCTGGGCTGGCTCGACTACGAGACGGTGGAGCCGGGCGAGACCGAGCGCATCAAGCTCGGCCCGTCGTTCCACGCCACCACGCGCGCCCAGGCGGCGATCGTGAACCTGCCGGACGGTGTTGAGCAGGTCGACCTCGGCATCGCGCCGTTCGACGGCGAGTTCGTCTACTCCGGTACCGGCAACGACCTGAACAACACGATCGCGTCGCCGTCGTTCACCGTGCCGGCCGGTGCCTCGCTGACCGCCAAGGTCCAGTACGACATCGAGGTGGACTTCGACTACGCGTTCGCCGAGGTCTCGACGGACGGCGGCACCACCTGGACCGCCCTGCCGAACAACCTGTCGACGGACGAGGACCCGAACGGCACCAACCCGGGCTCCGGCATCACCGGCAGCTCGGACGGCGCCTGGGTGGACCTGACCGCCGACCTGGCGGACTACGCCGGCCAGACGGCGCAGGTCCGGTTCCGCTACTCCAGCGACGGCGGCACCAACGAGACCGGCATCCTGGTCGACGACGTCGCCGTGGGCGACGCGCTGACCGAGGACTTCTCGGACGCGGCCGACTGGTCGGCCGACGGCTTCACCACGGTGGGCGCCGACGGCACGTACGAGGTCACCTACCAGCACTACTATGTGGCCGAGAACCGCGTGTACGGCGGGTACGACGCCACGCTGAAGACGGGCCCGTACAACTTCGGCTGGAACTTCACCAACAGCAACAAGGTGGAGCACTACCCGTACCAGGACGGCCTGCTGGTCTGGTACGTGAACAGCCTGTACGGCGACAACAACGTGTCGCAGCACCCGGGTGGCGGCCAGGCCCTGCCGGTCGACGCCCGTGCCAAGGCGCTGAAGTGGTCGGACGGCACGATCGCCCGCAACCGCATCCAGTCCTTCGACGCCACGTTCGGCCTGCAGAAGACGGACGCGCTGTCGCTGCACCGTGAGGTGTCGGCCACGTCGCTGACCACGCTGCGGCTGGGCAAGCAGAAGGCCGTGTCGACGTTCGACGACACCAACCCGCTCGCCTACTACGACACGGCCAACCCCGGCCAGTCGGTCAAGGTCGGCGGCACCGGCACCACCATCAAGGTGCTCACGGAGGACAGCAGGAACGGTCACATGACCATCCAGGTCAACTGACCCCCTCCCGCCACTGACGTGTCAGACGCTCAGGTCCCTCGGGTGACCTGAGCGTCTGACACGTTCTGCGGGCACTACGCTCGAACGCATGACACACCTGCGATGGGGCATCCTGGCGGCCGGCGGGATCGCCGCGAGCTTCACATCAGACCTGAACGACAACGGCTTCACCGTGCAGGCGGTGGGGTCACGATCCCTGGAGAAGGCCCGCGAGTTCGCCGACCGGTTCGGCATCCCGACGGCGCACGGCTCCTACGAGAACCTCGTGAACGACCCCGAGGTCGACATCGTCTACGTGGCCACGCCGCACCCCATGCACGCGGAGGCCGCCAAGCTCGTGCTGGAGGCCGGCAAGCACGTGCTGGTCGAGAAGCCGTTCACGCTCAACGCCGCCGAGGCGCGCGAGGTCGTGGACCTGGCGGAGTCGAAGGGGCTCGTGGTCCTGGAGGCCATGTGGACCCGGTTCCTGCCGCACATGGCGCGCGTGCGCGAGATCATCGCGTCGGGCGCGCTCGGCGAGGTGCGCACCCTGCTGGTGGACCACACCCAGGACCTGCCCGACGACCCGGCCCACCGCATCAACGACCTCGCCCTGGGCGGCGGCTCCCTGCTGGACCTGGGCATCTACCCGGTCTCGTTCGCCTGGGACCTGTTCGGCGAGCCGCTCACGGTGCAGTCGCACGCGACGTTCAAGGAGACGGGTGCGGACGCCACCGTTGCCACGATCTTCGGGTACGACGGCGCCCGGGTCGCCACGACCGTCTCGGCGTCGGACACCCGCGGGCCCAACCGGGCCTCGATCCTGGGTACTGAGGGCCGCATCGAGATCGACGCGACCTGGTACAACCCGTCGACCGTGCACGTCTACGACGCCTCGGGCACCGAGACCGAGACCTTCCGCGCCGAGGTGACGGGCCGCGGCATGCACTTCCAGGCCGCCGAGGCCGAGCGTCTGGTGGCGGCCGGCGAGCTGGACAGCCCGCTGCTCCCGCGCGAGGAGACGGTGGCGATCATGGCCACCCTGGACACGATCCGCGAGCAGATCGGCCTCAAGTACCCGGGGGAGTGACCTGACCCTCCCTCCCGGTCACCTTCGAGGCCCGAGTTTCTTCGCTTTCAGCAGCCTGAAAGCGAAGAAACTCGGGCCTCGAAGGTGAGCAGGCTTCCGCACCTCCCGCGACCAGCGGTACCGTGGCCCCGCCAACGCGGGGAGCTCGGGGTAGCCGGGCTGAGAGGAAGGCCTGGGCAGCACGCCCGACGCCGTCGACCCGATCACTTGAACTGGGTAATGCCAGCGGAAGGACGTGCCTGACGGCACGGGCGTTCGGTCGAGGCCGTCCCCTGCGCGGGGGCGTGGTCGCGCGCCCCCTGTCGGGAACCGGCGACCTCCGGCATGCCCGTGCACGGAGGTCGCACATGCTCGCCGAGATCCAGGTCTCTCCCCGCCCCAGCGGCACGCCCGACGCGAAGTACGCGCACGTGGACGCCGCCATCGCCGTCATCCAGGCGTCCGGGCTCACCTACGAGGTGGGCGCCATGGGCACGTTCGTCCAGGGCAGCCCCGACGAGGTGTGGGCGCTGCTGCGCGCCGTCCACGAGGCGACGCTCGTCGCCGGCGCGGACGGCGTCCAGTCCAACATCAAGGTCAGCCAGGGCGCCGACGACGCCGGCCCCACCATCGCGGACCTCGTCACCAAGTTCCGCGCGTGAGCCAGGTCGTTCGACGACGGTCCGCGGCTGAGTCGCGGACCGCCGTCGGACGGCGGCGGGCGGGACGCGTCGTCGCCCCGCTCCTCACCGTCGTCCTGCTGCTCGCGGTCTGGGAGGGGTGGGTCCGCCTCGCGGCCGTACCCGAGTTCGTGCTGCCCGCGCCGTCGCAGGTGGCCCGGACCGCCGTCGAGGTGGCGCCGTTGCTCGGCCCGCACGTCGCGACCACGCTCACCGAGGCCGCCGCCGGGCTCGCGCTCGGCGCGGTCGCCGGCCTGCTGCTCGGCATCGTGGTCACGGCCTCCCGCGTGACCGGCGACGCGGTGTACCCGCTCGTCGTGCTCACGCAGACGGTGCCGGTCGTCGTGCTCGCGCCGCTGATGATCCTCTGGGCGGGCTTCGGCCTGCTGCCCAAGGTGATCCTGGTGTCGCTCACCGTCTTCTTCCCCGTCCTGGTCTCGGCGGTGGGGGCGATGCGCGCCGTCGACGCCGAGCACTCCGACATGGTCGCCGGCCTGGGCGGTACCCGCTTGGACCAGTTCCTGCTGGTCCGCCTGCCGGCGTCGGTCCCCGGTGCGCTCGCAGGCCTGCGGGTCGCCGCGACCTACGCGGTGGGCGCGGCCGTGGTCGCCGAGTACCTCGCCGGGCAGTCCGGCCTCGGCGTGTTCGTGCAGCGGTCCCGCAAGGCGTACGCCGTGGACCAGATCTTCGTGGGCGTCGTCCTGATCGCTTTCCTGTCCGGCCTGTTCTTCGCCCTCGTCGCCGCGCTCACACGCGTCGCGACGCCGTGGCAGAGAGGAAAATCATGAACCTGTCCCGTACCCCCGCCCTGGCCCTCGCTGCGATCGCGCCGCTGGCGCTCGCAGGCTGCGGCGCCGCCGCGGGCACCGCCGACACGGCGTCCGACGGCGGCCTGCGCGAGGTCACCGTCGTGCTCGACTGGACGCCCAACACCAACCACTCCGGCCTGTACCTGGCCCGGGCCGAGGGCTGGTTCGAGGAGGAGGGGCTCGACGTCGAGATCGTCGAGCCCGGCGAGACGTCGGGTCTGCAGCTCGTCGCGGCGGGCCAGGCCGACTTCGCCTACTCCGTGGCGGAGGGTCTGGTCCCCGCGCGGGCGGCGGGCGCCGACGTCGTCTCCGTCGCGACCGTGATCGAGCACAACACGTCGTCGCTGATCAGCCTCGCGGACGACGGGATCACGCGGCCCAAGGACCTGGAGGGCAAGCGGTACGGGTCCTACGAGTCCGACCTCGAGAAGGCCCTGATCAGCAAGCTCGTGGAGTGCGACGGCGGCGATCCCGCGCAGGTCGAGTTCACGCCGCTCGTCAGCGACGACTTCCGCATCGGCCTCACCGAGGACCAGTTCGACACCGCCTGGGTGTTCGACGCCTGGGACACGATCCGGCTGGGCGAGGTGGACGGGCTCGACGTCGACACCATCGCGTTCCGGGACCGCCTCGACTGCATCCCCGACTGGTACACGCCGCTCGTGGCGACGTCCCGGTCGCTGCTCGACGAGGAGCCGGACGTCGCCCGCGGGTTCCTGGCCGCGCTCGCGCGCGGGTACGACAAAGCGGCCGCCGACCCCGACCGGGCGGCGCAGGTGCTGCTGGAGGCCGCGCCGGAGCTCGACCCGGAGCTGGTCGGGGCGAGCGCGCGGTGGCTCGCCCCGCAGTACGCGTCCGGCGAGTGGGGCGTGCAGCGCGCCGACGTGTGGGACGGGTTCGTCGGGTTCCTCGAGGAGGAGGGGCTGACCGAACCCGGGTTCGACACGGACGCCGCCTGGACCGACGACTACCTGCCGGGCGCGGCCGGTTCCGACGACGCGGCCGGCACCGCGGGCGACGCCAGCGCGGGCGACACCGACGCGGACGACGCCGACGCCGACGGCCAGCCGTGAGCGTGCTCTCGGCGTCCGGGCTGAGCGTCCGGTTCGGCGACGTCCTGGCCCTGGACGGCGTGGATCTCGCGGTGGCCGACGGCGAGTTCGTCGCCGTCGTCGGGCCCTCGGGGTGCGGCAAGTCGACGCTGCTGCGCGCGCTCGGCGGCATGCTGCCGCCGGCCGCGACGGTCTCGGGGGAGCTCACGCTCCCCACATTGCCGGACGGCGGAGCCGCGACGGCCTGGATGCCGCAGCGGGACGGGCTGCTGCCGTGGCGCCGGGCGTGGTCCAACGCGCTGCTCGGCGCCCGGATCGCGCGGGTGCCGCGGGCCGACGCCGAGGCGCGCGCCGCCGAGCTGTTCGAGACGTTCGGCCTGGCGGGCTTCGAGCGGGCCTGGCCCCACGAGCTGTCGGGCGGGATGCGGCAGCGGCTCGCGCTGCTCCGCACCTGCCTGGCCGGACGGCCCGTGCTGTTGCTCGACGAGCCGTTCGGCGCCCTGGACCCGATCACGCGGCGGCGGATGAACGAGTGGCTGGCGGGGGTCGGGCTCGCCGACGCCGGCCGTCAGAGCGAGCGGGCCGCCGGCGTCGGGCAGCGAGCCGTGGTGCTCGTGACGCACGACGTGGACGAGGCCCTCGCCCTGGCCGACCGCGTGGTGGTGCTCGGCGCCCGGCCGGGCCGGGTGGTGCTGGACGCCGCCGCCCCGAGCCGGGACGAGGTGCTGGCCGCGCTCGAACCGCTGCCGGGCCGGCCGCGCCCGCCCCGGCCGCGCCAGCGGTGACCAGGCCCGGGCGTGGTGGTCACCGCTCGGCGAGCACGGCGGCGATCAGGCCCGGGAACTTGTCGTCGAGCTCGTCGCGGCGCAGCTGGATGGCGTGCGTGCGGCCGTGCACGATCGTGCGCGTGAGGCCGGCCTCGCGCAGCGTGCGGAAGTGGTGCGACATGGTCGACTTGGTGAGGTCCAGGCCCCAGCCGTCGAGGGTCTTGGGCTTGGGCTCGCCGTCGGCCAGCTTGTGCACGATCTGCAGGCGCACGGGATCGCCGAGGGCCTTGAGCACGTCGACGAGCTCGACCTCGGCCATGTCCGGGCTGGGATAGTCACCCATGACTCACCTCGACGACATCGGTCCGGGCAAATAGTTCGACAACCATCGAACTGTCACGTAGGCTCGATGGTATGACGTTCATCGAACAATCATACTCGCTGCGGGGCGCCTATCTCCGGATCTCGGCGATCGCGGCGGCGCTGTTCGTGGTCGGCACGAACGCCTTCGTCATCGCGGGCGTGCTCCCGCAGATCGCCGACGGGATCGGTGCGAGCACCAGCTCCGTCAGCTACTCCATCTCCTGGTACGCGATCATCGTCGCGGTCGTCGCGCCGGTGGTCTCCGTGCTGTTCGCCCGTGCGTCCCGCGCCGCGCTGATGGGTGCGGGCATGGGCCTCATCGCCGCGGGCATCGCCCTCTCGGCCATTGCCGGTGACCTCACCGTCTTCACCGCCGGGCGCGTCGTCGCCGCGTTCGGCGGGGCTGCGCTCATGCCCGCCGCGATGGCGGCCGCTCCCACGCTCGTGCCCCCGGAGCAGCGGGGGCGCGCGCTCGGCGTCGTCGGCCTCGGGTTCATGCTCGCGACCGCCGTCGGCTCTCCGCTGGGCACCGCGCTGGCGGCCCTCGGGAGCTGGCGGCTCGCCCTCGGCATCCTGGCGGCGCTCGCGGCGGTGCTCGCCGTCGTCGTCGCGCTGCTCACCCGCACCGTGCCGACCGGGTCGGTACCCGGCCTCGCCGCCCGGTTCGCGGTGCTGCGCGACGTCCGGATCGGCCTGGCCCTGATGACGGCCCTGCTCTTCACCGCCGCGTTCAACATGGTCTACATCTTCAGCTCGGCCGTGACGCGCGGCGTGACCGGCGGCAGCGGGACGGCGCTCGCGACGCTGCTGCTGGTCTTCGGCGCCGCCGGGCTCGTCGGCAACTGGTTGGGCGGTTCCCTCACCGACCGGATCGGGGCGCGGCCCACCGCGGTCGGCGCCCTCGCCGTGGTCGTCGTCTCCCTCGGCGCGCTGTTCGCGGCGGAGGACTCGTACCTGGGCACCGCCGTGCTGTTCGGGGTCTGGGGCCTGGGCACCGCCACGGCCCTCGTGCCCATCCAGCACCGCCTGGTCGACGTCGACCCCGCCGTCGCCGGGGTGTCCCTGTCCTGGTACTCGACGGCGATGTACATCGGGATCGCGGTCGCGCCCGTCGTCGGCGCGTCGGTGCTGCCGTTCGGCGCGGCGTGGCTGGACCTGCTCGGCGCCGGGGCGGCCGCGGCCGCGCTCGCCGTCTTCGCGCTGGGCTACGCGCTGCCTCGCCGGGTCGCCCTCGCCTAGACGGCGCACAGGGCGCGACCGGTACTCCGCTCCCTTTCGAGGCCTGAGTTTCTTCGCTTTGAGCAGCCTCAAAGCGAAGAAACTCAGGCCTCGACGGGGATGGGTCAGTCGAGGGGGTGGAGGACCCGGTTGAGGAACTGGCGGGTGCGCTCCTCGGCCGGATTCGTGAAGATCTGCGCGGGGGCGCCGCGCTCGACCACCACGCCGCCGTCGAGGAACAGCACCTGGGACGCGACCTGGCGCGCGAACTGCAGCTCGTGGGTGACCACCACCATGGTCCAGCCCTCCTCGGCGAGCTCCTTCATCACGGTCAGCACCTCGCCCACCAGCTCGGGGTCGAGGGCCGACGTCGGCTCGTCGAACAGCAGCAGGTCGGGCTGGAGCGCGAGCGCGCGCACGATCCCGACGCGCTGCTGCTGGCCGCCGGACAGCTCGTGCGGGTACGCGTCGCGCTTCTCGGCCAGCCCGACGCGGGCCAACAGTTCCTCGGCGCGGGCGACCGCCGTCTCCCGCGGGACCCGCTGGACCTGGGTGGGGCCCTCGATCACGTTCTCCAGCACCGTACGGTGCGGGAACAGGTTGTGGTGCTGGAACACCATCGCGGACCGGTCGCGCAGGGCGGCCCGGTCGGTCTTGGCCTGACGGCGCGCGGCGCGGCGCCCGAGCCACCCGGACCGGGCGGCGGCCTCCTCGGCCGGGACGTCGTCGGCCGACACGTCGTCCGCCGGCGCGTCGTCGATCGGGGCGTCCGCGGCCGCCGTCTCCTCGTCCGGCGCGCCGTCGGCGCCGGTCCGGCGTCCGAGGGCCACGGACCGGGCGCCGAAGTCGACGGCGGGGCCGCCGTCGAACTCCAGCAGCCCGGCGTCGGGCGTCTCCAGGCCGTTGAGCGAGCGGAGCACCGTCGTCTTGCCGCTGCCGGAGGCGCCGATCAGCGCGACCACCTCGCCGCGCCGCACGTCCAGGTCGACGCCGCGCAGCACGTGGTTGGTGCCGAACGACTTCTCGATGCCCCGGGCGGTCAGCAGGTTGCCGGTGGGGCGGTCCTCAGTGTGCGACATACCGGTCCAGCCTCTTCTCGAGTGCGTTCTGCCCCGTGGACAACACCGTGCAGAACAACCAGTAGATGAAGGCCGCCTCGATGTAGATGGTCAGGAACTCGCTCGAGAACGCCGCGATCTCCTGCGCCTTGCGGAACATCTCGGTCACCAGGATGAGCGACGCGAGCGACGTGTCCTTGACCAGCGAGATGAAGGTGTTCGACAGCGGCGGCACCGACACCCGCGCGGCCTGGGGCAGGATGATCCGGCCCAGCGACCGGACCGGCGACATGCCCACGGTCCAGGCTGCCTCCCACTGGCCCTTGGGCACGGACAGGATCGCCGCACGCACCACCTCGGCCGCGTAGCCGCCCACGTTCAGGGAGAACGCGATGATGGCGCTCGGCCACGGGTCCAGGCGGATGCCGATCTCCGGCATGCCGTAGAAGATCACGAACAGCTGCACCAGCAGCGGGGTGCCGCGGATCACCGAGACGTACGCCCGGCCGATCCACGACAGCACCGGGTTCGGCGAGAGCCGCAGGAGCGCCACGAGCAGGGCGAGCACCAGCCCGATCGCGAACGACGCCAGGGCGAGCGGGATGGTGCCGGTGAGGCCGCCCTGCAGGAGCGGCCAGAACGAGTCGGCGACGAGCTGCCAGTCCATGTCTCCCTCTCGGCGCCGTCAGCGGTGCCCGGCGGGGAGCGTCACGCGGTGCGTCACTCCGAGACGTCCTCGCCGAAGTACTTCTCGCCCAGCTCGGCGAGCGTACCGTCGGCGCGCAGATCCTCCAGGGCACCGTCGATCGCCGTGGCCAGCGCCTCGTTCTCCGGCGTCACGACGAACGCGGACTGCGACTCCTCGTCCGTCTCCGCGGCGACCTTGATGCCGGAGGCGTCCTCGGTGTTCGCGTAGTCGAGGTAGGTGAGGCTGTCGTTGATCGTGGCGTCCACGCGGCCCTGCTCCAGCAGTGCCACGGCCTGCGCCCAGCCCTCGACGGCCTCGACCGTGGCGCCGCTCTCCTTGGCGAGGTCGTTCCAGTTGCTCGTGAGCGACTGGGCGCTGGTCTTGCCGTCCAGGTCGGCGAAGCTGGTGATGTCGTTGTTGTCCGCGGCCACCACGAGCACACCGGTCGACACGGTGTACGGCGTCGAGAAGACGTAGTCGGCCTCGCGCTCCGGGGTGATGGTCACCTGGTTCGCGATGGTGTCGAAGCGGCCCGCGTCCAGGCCCGCGAAGATCGCGTCCCACTGGGTCTCCTGGAACTCGATCTCCACGCCCAGGTTCTCGGCGACCGCCTCGGCGACCTCGACGTCGTACCCGACCAGCTCGTCCGTCTCGTCGTGGTAGCTGAACGGCCGGTACGTGCCCTCGGTCGCGACGACCAGCTTGTCGCCGGACAGCCCGAGCTCGTCGGCCGCGCCACCCGACTCGCCGGAGCTGCCACAGGCGGTCAGGGCCAGGAGGGCAGCCGAGGCCGCGGTGACCGTGAGAAGGGCGCGGTTGCGAGACATGGTGAGGGCTCCGTTCGATGGGTGGCACACATCAGTCGTGCCGATGCGTGCCCCAAAACTAGCCGATAGCAGGACCGAACTCACGCACGGGTCCAGAGCCTGTTCGTTCTGCAACAGTTCGGTCTAGGACCGTTCGTTCCGCCGCCACCGGTCCGGCGTGATCCCGTACCGGTCCTTGAACCGGCGGACCAGGTACGTGGCGTCCCGCAGGCCCGTGCGCACGGCCACGACGGCGAGCGGCAGGTCGGTGTCCCGCAGCATCCGGCGCACCTCGGTCATGCGCCGCTCGGTGATCCACTCCAGCAGGGTGCGGCCCGTGCGCTCGCGGACCACCGTGGTCAGGTAGCCGGGCGTGTAGCCCAGCGCGCGGGCGACGTCGGCCGCGGAGACCGGGTCGCGGAACGTCGCCTCGATCTCGTCGAAGGCCCGCGTCACGAGCGGGTCGGGCACCGCCGGGGCCGACGGCGCCAGGCGTGCCGCCGCGATCAGGATCCGGGTCAGCAGGGCCGACGCCGCGTCCCGGGCGCCGAGCCGTCCGGGCGCCGCCAGCTCCTCGTGGAGCTCCGTCAGCCACGCCGACCAGCGCGGGCGCTCGCCCGCGGGGACGTTCGTGCTCAGGGCCGGCGGGCGGTCGGCCGCGCCCGGCCCGTCGGGTTCCGCCTCGAACAGCGCCAGGAGCGGGTGGTGCGTCCAGGCCAGCGGCGAGACCGAGGCGAGCGAGGGGACGGCGTCGGGCGTGAACGCCAGCGTCCAGGCCCGGGAGCCGGCGAAGCCCCGGACCGTTCCGGGGCTGATCGCGCGGCCGGGCGGGACGGCGAACAGGTCACCGTCGTGCGGGGCGCCGTCCACCGTTCCGGGGCCGCGCTCGACGAGGACGAGCACGTAGAAGTCGTGGGCGTGCCGGTGCTCGGGCGGGAGGTGCGGGTGCTCGTCCGCGCCGTCGTGCAGGTCGACGTTCACCGGGGGCATGCCGAGGCGCGGCTGGTACCGGTACACCGGGGTGCCGTCCGGGCGTACCGTGCGGACGCTGGACGGGGTGCGCAGCGAGCTGCCGCTCCGCTCCCGTGCCATACGTCCCCCTCCGTCGTGACGACCCTGACGCTACCGACGTTCCATCCGCCGCGCCGGACGCACGCGCGCCCGAGCCATGTGCACGGCCTGTCCGAGGATCGTGCGATCGGCACCGAGTTCCGTCCTGTCCACCGACCGCAGGATGTCCGATGCTGGACGAGCGGTCGGAGCGGCCGGCCCGGCCCGTCTGCGGCGCGGGCACCCCGGACGGAAGGCACTCGGATGAACGACAGCACCGTGCAGATCCTCGACCACCGCACCCCGGAGGAGCGTGGGCGCGAGTTCCTGCCCGGCATGGGCAGGCCCTGGCTGCTCCCGCTCTACGACGCGTTCACCCGCTTCTCCCGCGTGCGGCCCCTGCACGACCGCGCGGCGGCGCTCGCGGACGTGCGCCCGGGCGAGTCCGTGCTCGACCTCGGCTGCGGCACCGCGAACCTCTCGCTCGCCGTGCTCCGCGCGCAGCCGGCCGCCCGGGTCACCGGCCTGGACCCGGACGCCGCCGCGCTGCGCATCGCGGCCCGCAAGGCGACCCGCCGCCGCGTACCGCTCACGCTCGTCCAGGGGTTCGCCGACCGGCTCCCCGTGGACGACGGCTCGCTCGACCACGTGGTCTCCGCCCTCGCGCTGCACCACGTGCCCGACGACGCACGGGTGCGGTTCGCGCACGAGGCGTTCCGCGCGCTCCGGCCGGGCGGCAGGGTGACGATCGTCGACTTCGGCAGCGCGGACGGTTCTGCTGGTGAGCACGGACATCAGCACGGGCGCGGACGCGGACCCCGACGCGGCCCCGGCAGCACGGGCGCGTACGGCCGGGTGCGCGGGCACGGCCGCGGGCACGCCGCCGTCGCCGACAACCCGCACACCGCCCGGAACCTGGAGGGCGGCCTCCTGCGCCTCCTCGCGGACGCCGGCTTCGCCGACGCCCGCGAGGAGGCGCACGTGGAGCACCGCTACGGCCCGATCACGTTCGTGCAGGCGACACGCCGCTGAGCGGCGCGTCGTCGCGACCCGGGGCCGCGTTATGACCGGCGGCGCACCCGCGGCTCCGGCAGGGCCGGGGGCTCGGCTGCCGGGGTCTCCTCCAGCAGCCGGAACGCCTCGGCCATGCCCGCCTCGAGCTGCGGGTCGACGTCGGAGAAGTAGTCCGCCGGGGTGTGCCGCACCTCGATGTCGGGGTCCACGCCGTAGTTCTCGACGTCGAAGCCCTTGCCGTCGAGCCAGAGACCGTATCGCGGCTGGGTGATCCCGGTGCCGTCCACGAGGTCGAAGCGGCCGTCGATCCCGATCACGCCGCCCCAGGTCCGCACACCGACGACCGGACCGACGCCGAGCGCCTGCGCGGCCGCGTTCACGATGTCGCCGTCGGACCCCGCGTACTCGTTGGTGACGAGCACGACCGGGCCGCGTGGCGCGCGGTCCGGGTAGGAGTTGGGGCGGTCGTAGTGCCGGTTCAGCCCCCAGCCCGCGACGCGGGCGGCGAGGCGGGCGATCACGAGCTGCGACGTGTGCCCACCGCCGTTGAAGCGCACGTCCACGACGATGCCCTCGCGGTCCGCGGCGAGCCGCAGGTCGCGGTGCAGCTGTGCCCAGCCGGTGCTCACCATGTCCGGGACGTGCACGTAGCCGAGCCGGCCGCCCGACTTCTCGGCGACGTACTCGCGGCGGGACCGCACCCAGTCCTGGTAGCGCAGGTCGGACTCGTTGGCGAGCGGCACGACGACGACGCGCCGGTCCGCGCTCGCGGCCGGTCCGGTCTCGCCGTCCGTCGCACCGTCCGCCGGGGCCGGCGTGCGCCGCAGGGTCAGCTCGACCGGGATGTCGGCCGCGCCGACCAGGTTCGCCGCCGGGCCGGCCACCGGGTCCACCGGTCGACCGTCCACCGCGACGATCAGGTCGCCCGGCCGCGCGTCGACGCCCGCGGCGCGCAGCGGGGACCGCGCCCCCGGGTCGGACGACTCGCTCGGCAGCACCCGGTCGATCCGCCAGCCCTCTGCGGTCCGTGTGAGGTCCGCGCCGAGCAGCCCGAGCCGCCGGGACGCGTCGCCGCGCTCGTGGGGCGAGCGCACGTAGGCGTGCGACGTGTTGAGCTCGGCGACGGTCTCCCAGAGCACGTCCTCCAGGTCGTCGTGCGTCGCGACCCGGTCGACCAGCGGACGCCAGCGCGCCACCACCCCGGCCCAGTCGACGCCGTTCATGTCCGCCCGCCAGTAGTGGTCGCGCATGATGCGGGCGTTCTCGTCGAACATCTGGTGCCACTGGGCGCGGGGGTCCACCTCGTAGCGGACGCGGGACAGGTCGATGTCGAAGGCGCTCGGGTCGTCGTCGCCGGGCTTGCCGGTGGCCGACTGCGCGCTGAGCCCCGACCCGGACCGGATCACCACCCGCACGCCGTCACCCGACACCGCGTACGCGGTCACCTTCTCCGCGATGTCCGTGGCCTTGCGTGCCTCGAAGGACCAGAACTGCAGCACGTCGGGCACCGGATCGCCGTCCGTGCCCGCGTGCCGTGTGCCGAGCACGCCCGCGTCGTCGGTCTCGTGCACCCAGAGCACACCACCCTTGGCCGCGAGCAGGTCGCGGTAGCGACCCGACGTCACCGGGAACGGCACCACGCGTTCCTCGGCGCCGTCGAAGTCGATGTCGGGCGAGGCCGCGTCGTGCCGGTCCTGGTCGTGCTTCTCGTCGCCCTCGGCGCCGTCGTCCGTGCCGGCCTTCTTGTCGTCGGGCGTGCTCAGGCGCCAGCCGTCGGCGCTCGGGCCGAACGGCGCCGGCTCGGTCGCGGCCAGCGGGATGAGCCAGGGCCGGGTCGCCGCGCTGAACGACAGGGCGAACTCGTGGGAGTCGTAGGACGGGTCGAACGTGCGGTTCGACAGGAACACGACGTACTTGCCGTCGTCGCTGAACGCCGGCGAGAAGTCGTGGAAGCGGCCCGACGTCAGCGGCGTCGCCGTCGGCGTCTCCGCGTGCAGGTCGGCGACGAGCACCTGGTGGTGGTCGCCCTCGGTGCCGGTCGGGCTGGACCAGGCGAGGTACCGCCCGTCCGGCGAGAACGTCGGGGACTCCGCCTCGCCGTTCGCCGACCGGCCGAGCGGGATGACGGTGCCCGCCGGCACGGCACCCTCGCCCGCACCGGTGCCGCCGTCCGTCGCGGCGGCGTCCGCGGGCAGCGCCACCACGCTGACCCGGCCGTCGTGCGAGACGGCCGCCACCTTGTCGCCGGCGGGGCTGGCGGCCAGGTGCAGCACCCGGCCGAGCTCGCCGGCCGCGAAGCGCTGCGGCGCGGCGGCCGGGGCGGCGCCGGACGCACCGGGAAGGGCATGGACCTCGAGCGCATCCTCCCTGCTCCCGGCGTCTCCGTCTCCGTCGCCATGGGCGGCGTCGGTCACGACCACCGCGCGGCCGGTGTCGCCGAGCAGCACGGGTTCCCGCACGCGGACGGACGGGTCGGCGACGAGCGCCCGGGCCGGACCCGCGCGGTGGGTCACCCAGAACGCGGTGCCGAGCCAGCCCACGACGCTCGCGTCACCGCTCTTGTCGACGGCGAGCCCGTCGACACCCCTCGCGGCCGATTGCGGGTCGGTCGAGTACGGCTCCGGGAGCGCGCCGGTGAGCGTGATGTCCAGGCGGCGCGGGGTGCCGTCCAGCGCGTCGAGCAGCCAGAGGTCGCCGCGGCTGTGCCACACGATGCGCGCACCGTCGGACGTCGCGTCGCGGACGTAGCCCTCGGCCTCGGTCTGGGTGGTGAGCAGCCGGGGCCCGGCCGCCTGCGTGCCCGTCGCCAGGCCGTCCCAGACCCAGAGGTTCGCCTGCTCGTCGGCGTGGTCGGGGAACGTCGCCGCACGGTCCGACGTGAACACCAGCGCGTCCCCGACCCAGATCGGGTCGTAGGTGCCGGCCTCGTCGTCGGGCAGGGGGCGCTCCCACTCGCCCGTGCCCCGGTCGAGCCACAGCACGGAGGCCGTGCCGCCGCGGTACCGCTTCCAGTAGGCGGGCGTGCGGTAGCCCGCCGAGACGAGGGCGGTCGTGCGCCCGCCGTCCGGGCCCTGGTGCTCGGCGACACCCCACGCGGCCCCGTAGCGCGGGGTCTCGACGGTGCCGTCGAGGCCGACCGCGCGCACCACGGTCAGGGAGCGCTCGTACGAGCCGGCGTTGGACGAGACGAGCACCCGGCCGGCGTCGTCCCAGCCGAGCACCGTCGTGGTCGTGCCGCCGAGCCAGGTGAGGCGTCGCGTGGCGCCGTCGGCCAGCTCGACCACGTAGGCCTCGGGGTGGCCGTCCTTGTGGGACACGTAGGCGAGGCGCGTGCCGTCGGGGGAGAAGCGGGGAGTCGTCGCGGGCACGTGGTCGCTGGTCAGGCGCCAGGCGCGGCCGCCGGAGACGGGGGCGAGCCAGACGTCGTCGTCGGCCACGAACGCGACCTGGTCACCGTGGATGTGGGGATACCGGAGATAGGGCTGGGTCACCGGCTCAACGTACTCGCGGCGCCCTGCGCCGTCACCGGAAATCGCTCAGGGCGAGGACCATGCGGATGCATCCTGTCCCCGCCCGTCCACATCTTGGTCTCACATCATGAAACGATCTGGTGCACGAGTTGCATCATCCGGTTCTATGGGGTTCATCGGCATTGCCTGACAAAAGATGACCGAACGCCCCATGGGAGAGGAAAGCCGGATGACGTCACCGCACGCCACGACGGCTGCCTCCGTGCGTCGGTCCTGCCGGGTGGGTGGGTCCTGCCGGATGCGCCGGTCCTGTCGAATGCGGCAGTGCGCCGGCATGTGACGCTCCTTCAGAGCCTGCCGCCCGGACCGCTCCGGGCCATGTCGGTGCACAGCGACCGCCCCACCGCACGGACCGATCGCAAGGGATGACACCCATGGTTCCCGCCGCCCCGTCCACAGCTTCGTCCACAGCCTCGCCCACCACCCGGGCGGACGCCGTCGCGTCCCCGGCGCTCCCCGTCCGGCTCGACGGCGTCTCGCGCACCTTCGCGGCGCCCGGGCGGCCCGGCCGCGCCGTGCTGAGCGACGTGGACCTCCAGGTCGCTCCGGGCGAGATCGTCGGCGTGCTCGGCCCGTCCGGCTGCGGCAAGTCGACCCTGCTGCGCCAGGTCAGCGGCCTGGACGCGCCGACGTCGGGCAGCGTCACGATCGACGGCGCGCCCGTGGTCGGGGCGGACCCGCGCACCGCCGTCGCCTTCCAGGAGCCGCGCCTGCTGCCGTGGCGCACGCTCACGCAGAACGTCGCGCTGGGCCTCCCGCCGGGCACGGCCAAGGACGCCGGCCGGGCGCGCGTGGCGCGGCTGCTCGACCTGGTCGGGCTGGCGGCGTCGGCCGGGCTGCGGCCGCGCCAGGTGTCGGGCGGCATGGCGCAGCGGGCCTCGCTCGCCCGGGCACTGGCCCGCAACCCCGGCGTGCTGCTGCTCGACGAGCCCTTCGGCGCGCTGGACGCCCTGACCCGGCTGCGCATGCAGGACCTGCTGCTCGACGTCCACGCGGCGCAGCCCGCGACGATCCTGCTGGTCACGCACGACGTCGAGGAGGCGCTCTACCTCGCCGACCGCGTGGTGCTGCTGCGCACGGTGGCGGACGGCGGGGCGCCGAGCATCGCGCGGATCGTCGACGTACCGGGCGACCGGCCGCGGGACCGCGCCGCGCGCGACCTGGCCGAGCTGCGCGCCGAGCTGCTCGACGGGCTCGGCGTGCCGACCCACCACGACCGCTGAACCACCATCGCCCGACCCGAGACCCACCGCACCGAACCACCCAGCCCGCCGACCGCCGTCGGGCAGCGAGAGGAAAACCCATGCGTATCCGTAGGCACACCGTTCTGGCGTCCGGCCTGGCCCTCGTCTCGGCGATGGCGATGAGCGGCTGCGTGGCCGGCGAGGGGTCGGCCGCCGCCGGCGGCGAGGGCGCGGGCGAGTGGAGCACCGACACCCTGAACATCGACTTCGCGACGTACAACCCGCTCAGCCTCGTGGTCCGCGAGCAGGGCTGGCTGGAGGAGGAGCTCGACGGCGTCGAGGTCACCTGGGTGCAGTCGGACGGCTCGAACACCGCGAACGAGAACCTCCGCGCCGAGGCGATCGACTTCGGCTCGACGGCCGGGTCCGCCGCGCTCCTGGCGCGCGCGAACGGGTCCCCGATCCGCACGGTCGACATCTACAGCCAGCCGGAGTGGGCCGCGATCGTGGTCCCGGGCGACTCGACGATCAAGGACGTGGCGGACCTGAAGGGGGCGTCCATCGCCGCCACCAAGGGCACCGACCCCTACTTCTTCCTGCTCCAGACGCTGGACGAGGCGGGCATCCCGCTCGACGAGGTCGAGGTGCAGAACCTGCAGCACGCGGACGGCCGGGCCGCGCTCGACAACGGCTCCGTCGACGCGTGGTCGGGCCTGGACCCGATCATGGCGGCGGCCGAGGCGGAGGCCGGCGACACGCTGATCTACCGCAACATCGACTTCAACACGTACGGGTTCCTCAACGCCCGCGAGGAGTTCGTGGACGAGCACCCGGACGTCACGCAGGCCGTCGTCGACGCCTACGAGCAGGCCCGGGCGTGGGCGCTGGAGAACCCGGAGGAGCTGTCCGCGCTCCTGGCCGAGGTCGCCTCGATCGACCCCGAGGTCGCGTCCACGGTGATCGAGGAGCGCACGGTGCTCGACCTCGACCCCGTCCCGGGCGACAAGCAGCGCGACGTGCTGGAGGTCGTGGGCCCGATCTTCGTCGAGTCGGGCGACGTGGCCGCGCAGGAGGACGTCGACACCGCGCTGGACGAGCTGTTCGCCCCCGAGTTCGCGCAGGAGGCGGTGGCCTCGGATGGCTGACCGACGAGCGGGCGGCGTCGGCCGGGCGGCCGGCGTCGTCGACGCCGCCCCGGCGTCCGCCCGCCCGGGCCGCGCCGCCGGCCGGGCCGGGCGGATCGCGCTGGGCCTGCTCGTGCCCGTGGCGCTCCTCGCGGTCTGGTGGGGCGCCACGGCCGCCGGGCTCGTCCCGCCGTACCAGCTCCCGGGCCCGGTCGCCGTGTGGGACGCCGCCGTCGACCTGGTCCAGCGCGGCCAGCTCTGGCACCACGTGGCGATCTCCACGCAGCGCGTGCTCATCGGGTTCGCGCTGGGCGCCGCGGCGGGCCTCGCCGTCGGCTCCCTGGTGGGGCTGTCGAAGCTCGGCGACCTCCTGCTCGCGCCGACGCTCGGCGCGATCCGCGCCGTACCGTCGCTCGCCTGGGTGCCGCTGCTGATCCTGTGGCTCAAGATCGGCGAGGAGTCCAAGATCACGCTCATCGCGATCGGCGCGTTCTTCCCCGTCTACACGACCATCGCGGCGGCCCTGCGGCACGTCGACCCGCACCTGGTCGAGGCCGGCCGGGCGTTCGGCCTGCGCGGCCTGCGGCTCCTGTCGGTGGTGCAGCTCCCCGCCGTGCTGCCCTCCCTGGTGGCCGGGCTCCGGCTCGGGCTCGCGCAGTCCTGGCTGTTCCTCGTGGCCGCCGAGCTCATCGCGTCGTCGATGGGCCTCGGGTTCCTGCTCAACGACTCCCAGCAGAACGGCCGGGTGGACCGCATCCTGCTCGCGATCGTGCTGCTTGCGGTGCTGGGCAAGCTGACCGACGCGCTCATCGGGCTGGCCGAGCGGCGTCTCCTGCGGAGATGGACGTGACGGCGGCGGCGCGCGTGGCCGCGTTCGTGGTGCCGTCCGGCGTGGGCGTAGGTTGGGCGGGCACGACGCCGCCGGAGGAGGCGGCCGCCGCGGCCGCCGAGCTGAGGTCGCAGGTCGCGCGCGAGATCGGCCCGGTGGCGAAGCCGCGGCACGTGATCGCGGTGCCCGAGCTGCCGAAGACGAGGTCGGGCAAGATCATGCGGCGCCTCCTGGCGCAGCTGTGGCAGGGCGAGGAGCTGGGCGACGTCACGTCGCTGCAGAACCCGTGGGCCGTCGAGGACATCCGCGCCGTCCTGGCAGACGGAGTCGCGGAGAGGAAGGCAGGACGATGACCGAGCACACCTTCGGGTTCCGCACGCGGGCCCTCCACGCCGGGGGCATCCCCGACGCGGCGACCGGGGCACGGGCGGTGCCGATCTACCAGACCACGTCGTTCGTGTTCCAGGACACGGACGATGCCGCGAACCTCTTCGCGCTGCAGAAGTACGGCAACATCTACTCGCGCATCGGCAACCCGACGGTCGCGGCGCTCGAGGAGCGCATCGCCTCGCTGGAGGGCGGCATCGGCGCGGTCGCGACGGCGTCCGGCATGTCGGCCGAGTTCATCACCTTCGCCGCGCTCGTCGGGGCGGGGGACCACGTGGTCGCGTCCGCGCAGCTCTACGGGGGCACGGTGACGCAGCTCGACGTGACGCTGCGCCGGTTCGGCGTCGAGACCACCTTCGTGCCCGGGACCGACCCCGCGGACTACGCCGCGGCGATCACGCCCGAGACCAAGGTGCTCTACACCGAGGTCGTGGCCAACCCGTCGGGCGAGATCGCCGACCTGGAGGGGCTCGCCGAGGTGGCCCACGCCGCGGGCATCCCGCTGGTGGTCGACGCGACGCTCGCGACGCCGTACCTGGTGCGGCCGATCGAGCACGGCGCGGACATCGTGATCCACTCCGTGACAAAGTTCCTGGGCGGACACGGAACGACCCTGGGCGGCGTCGTCGTGGAGTCCGGGCGGTTCGACTGGGGCAACGGGAAGTTCCCGCAGATGACCGAGCCCGTGCCGTCCTACGGGGACGTGCGCTGGTGGGGCAACTTCGGCGAGTACGGCTTCCTCACCAAGCTGCGCTCCGAGCAGCTCCGCGACATCGGCCCGGCGCTGTCGGCGCAGTCGGCCTTCCAGCTTCTCCAGGGCGTCGAGACCCTCCCGCACCGCCTCGACGCGCACCTCGCGAACGCGCGCGCCGTGGCCGAGTGGCTCGACACCGACCCGCGCGTCTCCTACGTGCTCTGGGCCGGCCTGCCGACGCACCCGCACCACGAGCGCGCGCAGAAGTACCTGCCCCTGGGGCCGGGTTCGGTCTTCGCGTTCGGCCTGCAGGTCCCCTCGCCGGGCGCGGCGCCCGACGCCGACAACCTGCCGCTCCCGGACGGGCGCGAGGCCGGCCGGCTGTTCATCGAGTCGCTGCAGCTCGCGTCGCACCTGGCGAACGTCGGTGACGCGCGCACCCTGGTGATCCACCCGGCGTCGACCACGCACCAGCAGCTCTCCGCCGAGCAGCTCGAGGCGGCGGGCGTGCCCGAGGACCTCATCCGCATCTCGGTGGGCCTGGAGGACGTCGAGGACATCCTCTGGGACCTCGACCAGGCACTGACCAAGGCGACGGGAGTGAACCGATGAGCGAGGCCACCCGGACCTGGCAGGGCCCGAGCGCCCCGGAGCGCCTGCGGATCCTGCGCTCCACGAAGTCGATCGCGATCGTCGGCGCGTCGGCGAACCCGGCGCGCGCGAGCTACTTCGTGGCCACCTACCTGCTCTCCTCGTCCCCGTACGACGTGTACTTCGTGAACCCGCGGGCGACCGAGATCCTGGGGCACCCCGTGTACCCGAGCCTGGCCGACCTGCCCGTCGTGCCCGACCTCGTCGACGTCTTCCGGCGGCACGAGGACCTGCCGACCGTGCTGGACGAGACGATCGCGGTGGGGGCGAAGACCCTGTGGCTGCAGCTCGGCTCGTGGCACGAGGACGTGGCGCGCAAGGCCGAGGCCGCCGGTCTGAACGTCGTGATGGACCGGTGCGTCAAGATCGAGCACGCGCGGTTCCACGGCGGGCTGCACCTGGCCGGCTTCGACACGGGCGTGATCAGCTCCCGCCGGGCGGAGCGCTAGGGCTCCCGCCCGCCGCAGGATGAGCACACGCGTCGAACCCGTGAGCGAGCCGCTCCTCGTCGAGCGTGTCGTCGGGCTGGTGCTGGGCCGGGGTGCCGCGAGCGGCGCCCCGGTGCGGCTGCTCGTCGACGGGCACCCGTCCACGCGTCCGGACCGGCTGGCCGACGCGCTCGTCGCGCCCCTGGAGGCCGTCGGCCGGCCCGTCGCGCGGGTCGGGGTCCGCCACTTCCTCCGCCCGCGGTCCCTGCGGCTCGAACACGGCCGGGAGGATCCGGACAGCCTGCTCGACGGCTGGATCGACGTCGCCGCGCTGAACCGCGAGGTGCTGACGCGCGTCGTCGAGCGGGGCGAGTACCTGCCCAGCCTGCGCGACCCGGATACCGACCGCGCCACGCGAGCGGGATACGTCGGCGCGGGTCAGGGCACCGTCGTGGTGCTCGACGGCGCGCTCTCGGTCGGCCGCGGGCTCGACGTGGACGTCGCCGTGCACCTCGCGATCAAGCCGGCGACGCTCCGGCGCAGGACACCGCCGGACGAGGAGTGGGTGATCCCGGCCTACGAGCGGTACGACCGGGAGATCCAGGGCACGCCCGACCTGGTGGTCCGGGTCGACCATCCCGACCACCCGGCGCTCGTGCATCCCTGACGCGGGTGCGCCTCTGGCGCTGCCGCACCCCTGGCGCCGGTGGATCCCGGCCTCAGTCGCCGCTCGCGGCGTTCGCCTCGACGTAGCCCCAGCTCTCGCACATCGGGCGCAGCTCACGCGGGATCGCGTCGGGGCGCGGGATGCTGCGCCCGGGCTGGACGGTGCCGGTGCGGATCTTGTCCCGCCAGTCGCCGATGCCCTTGTGGAAGTCGCCGTGGTCCTGCTCGCCGTAGGCGATCATGCCCGGCTCCCACGGCAGACCGAGGAAGTCGCAGATCCGGTGGAACTCGGCCGTCGGGTCCTCGGTCACGTCCTCGTAGCGCACGGTGAGGCCCGGCAGCCGCCGCCGGACGTCGTCGAGCGCCCTCATGTATTTCAGCGTGTGCAGGACGGCGCGGTTCATGGGCCGCCGCGCCGGGTCGGCGTCGTGCCACGAGCGCGCGATCGACACCGGATGGCGCAGCAGGAAGATGAAGCGGGCGTCCGGCCAGCACGTCGCGAACCGGTCGGCGGCGAACACGTTGCTGGGCGTCTTCTCCACGATGACGTCCTTGCCGCTGCGCAGCAGCTCCCGGTGGAGGATCCGGTCCCACAGGATGTGCTCGACGTCAGCGGTGTTGTGCCCCAGGGCCTTCATCGCCCGGCGGGCGAGCGGGGTCGTGAGCTCGACGGACAGCCGCCTCACGTGCGTCTCGACCGGCGCGTGCACCCGGGAGTGGCTGTCCAGCACCACCCGCAGCAGCGTCGACCCGGACCGGGGTGCGGAGAGCACGAACACCGGGGCCACCAGCAGGCGGTCGGCCGGGTCCCGCGGCGGGCGCACCCCTGCCTTCACGGGCCGGCCCGCACCGCTCGTCCCCGCTCCGCCCGCCGGTGCGCCGCCGCCCGTACCTTCCCCGCGGTCCCGGGCGCGCGGCACGCGCGTGACCCGGAGGCCCGCATGCTTCTCGAGCGCGGTGGCACAGCGGCGGGCGAGCTGCGTGCCCGTCTCTCGCAGAGTGAGCATCCCGACTCCGTTCGCGCGACCCACCGCCCTCCACCGTGGCACGACGGGTGGCCCCCCGCTTCCCGGAGCCGGAACTTAGCCCTCCGGGTCAGAGCACCAGGCAGAACGGGTGGTTGGCCGGGTCGGCGAACACGCGGAAGCCCGAGCCCTCGCCCGGCAGCCGGGTCGCGCCGAGCGCCAGCACCGCGGCCTCGCCGGCGTCGAGGTCGGGCACCCCGATGTCCAGGTGCACCTGCTGCGGATGCGCCGGGTCCGGCCACTGCGGTGCGTTGTAGTTCTCCACCGACTGGAACAGCACCGGCCGGTCGCCGCCCAGCATGGCGACGCCGTCGGCGTCGTACGCCACGGGGGCGCCCAGGACGTCCGACCAGAACCGGGCGAGGGCGGACGCGTCCGGGCAGTCGAAGGTGGGACCCATGACGGTCACGCCGTCGGACTCCTCCTTGAGGCACAGGTCGAAGGGGTGCCCCGCGAGGTCGGACAGCGTGATCCACCGCTCGTTCTCCCGCAGCACCGTCGCCCCGAGCTCCACCGCCCGGGCGCTCGCGGCGGCCAGGTCGGGCACGTACAGGTCGATGTGCGCCTGCTGAGGGTGCTCCTGTCCCGGCCACTGCGGCGGGACGTGGTCGGGCGCGAGCTGGAACGCGACGTCCCACCGGTCCGGGGTCGTGACGGTGATCCAGTCGTAGTCCGTGAACTTCACGGCGCCACCGGTCAGGGCCGTCCAGAAGCCGGCCTCGACGTCGAGGTCGGGGACGTCGAGGACCACCGATTTCAGGACGCCCACGCCGTCGGGCACGGGGCGGTCGGTCTCGGGTCCGGTGGAGGTCGAATCGGTCATGGTCCAGCCCTTCGGGAGGTCGTCGCACGAGGAACGCTTCGAACTACTACCTTGCACCCAGCCACTGACACTCCCCAGCAGATAAGTTGCGCAGCGCTGTCCACCGGGTTATCCACAGCATGCACCGCTGGCGACCGGCACCCGCGCGGAGTTATCCACAGATGTTGTCCACAGTCCTGTGAATTGTGTGGTCCTGCCCGGTGAGCAGCGGACACACTGTCCCGGTGAACGACACCGTCGCCCTTGCCGAGGCAGCCCTGGCGGAGGCAGCACTGGCCGAGACCGCCCTCGCCCCGACGTCGGGCGGCGTCCGCCTGACCGACCCGGTCGACCTGGGCGGCTCCGCCCGCTCGCAGGTGCTCCGCTGCCGGGTCGACGGTGCGGAACCGGGCGCCCCGCGCACCGTGATCGTCAAGCGCTTCCTGTCCGACGACGGCGCGTTCGTCCGCGAGACCGTCGGCCTGGACCTGTGCCCCGGCACGCCGGCCCTGCTGGCGCAGGACCCGGAGCACCACCTGATCGTCATGTCCGACCTCGGCGACCTGCCCACCCTGGCCGACCTGCTCCTCGGCGACGACCGCGACGCGGCCTGGGACGGCGCCCGGACCTGGGCCCGCGCGCTCGGCCGCACGACCGGTGGCTCCCGCGGCCGGGTCGCCGAGGCGCGCGGCCGCCTGGCCGCCGCCGAGCCGTGGGACGCCGACGCCGACCTGCGGGCCGGGCTCGACCGCCTGCTCGACGTGCCCGGCACGGCAGCGCGCCGGGCCGCGGTCGAGGCCGAGCTCGCCGCGGCCCAGCACCTGCGCACCCCCGGTACGGCTGCGATCGTCACGCCCACGGACACCTGCCCCGACAACGCGGTGCTCGGCCCGGACGGCTGGCGCTTTCTCGACCTGGAGGGCACGGACGTCCAGCACGCGGCGTTCGTCGCCGCGTACGGGCTGCTGCCCTTCGCCACCTGCTGGTGCGTGTTCGACCCGCCGCCCGGCCTCACGGACATGCTGCTGACCGAGCTCACCGCCGGCCTGGCCGACCACGCGCCCGACATCGTCGCGGGGCCCGGCTGGGACACCTCCGTGCGGCAGGCGTGCGCGATCTACCTGGTCCTCGTCACGGGCTGGCTGTGGAAGAGCACCCTCGCGGGCCGCGAGCTGGTGGGTCCGGCGGGCAGGTCACCGTCCTACCGGCAGCTCATGGTGTCCCGCTGGCGCTGGGGCGCGCTCAACCTGCGCGACGACCTCCCGGCCCTGGCGGCCGCGTTCGGCGACGCCGCGGCCTGGGCGCTGGACACGTGGGGGCTCGAGGTCGAGCCGACCGGCTACCGCGCCTTCCGCTGACCCCGGGCGCCGAGTGCGGTCGTGACGACGGTCCACGGCCGCCGGGCCAGGCGGGGCAGCCAGCCGCGCTGCTGCTCGGCGCCGAACGTGCCGTCGGCGGCCACGGCCTCCGCCGGCACGACGTCGGACGTCGCGAGCGCGAGCCCTGCGACCCCCGGTTCGTCCGCCGCGTCGATCTCCGCGACGAGCGCCCGCACCCGCGCGGTGATGTCGTCGACGATCCGCTCGACCTCCTCGATGGGCCGGCCCGCCGGGTCGTCCAGGGGCCAGTCGAGGTAGCGGCGTCCGGGGAAGACCGGGCACGCGTCGCCGCAGCCCATCGTCACGATCACCCCGGAGGTGCGCACGATGTCGTCCGTGAGCTCGCGCGGGAACTCGATGAGCCCGTCGAGGCCGCGGCGGGCGAGGACGGTCTCCGTCATCGTGTCGGGCTCGGACACCGGCCGGGTGCCCGCGGTGCGCACGCGGATGCGGTCGCCCGCGAGGCGCCGCGTCACCGCCGCCGCGATCTGGGACCGGCCGGTGTTGTGGACGCAGACGAACAGCACGTCCCGCGGCGAACCGTGCGTCACCTCGGCCATGGCGGCGAGCCGGTCCGTCGCGAGCCACGCGGTGAGCGCCGGTACCTGCTCGGACGATCGCACCTGCCTGTTCAGCGCGGCGTAGCACTCCCGGACCAGCCGGTCCACGGTGCCGGCGCCCGCGTTGGCGGCGAAGGTGACGGCGAGCGTGTCGGCCAGCCGGTCGAGGAGCGCGTCGTGGTCGCGCGCGTCGAGCGTCGCCTCGCCGGGGTACCGGGGGGCCGCGAGGGCCGCCGCACCGAACCGCGCGATCCCGCGGGACGAGACGCGGTACAGCGCCGCGTTCGAGGGCACGGGCCCGACCACGGCGACCAGTCCCACGGCGACCAGCGCCTCGAGGTGCTCCCGCACGTCCATGACGGCGTGCGCGGTGGCGACGCTGCGCGGCAGGTCGCCGGCCTCCGGCTCGCCGGGGACCGGGTCCACCGGAGCGGCGCGCAGCACCAGGTCCTCGGCGGTGCAGCGGCCGGCCGGGTGCGTGAGCAGATCGGCCAGCAGACGCAACCGATCGGGGTTCGCCATGGTGAGTTTTTGTGCCGAGCGCAGCTCGTCCGGGGTCATGGGTTTCTCCTTGGCCGACGGCGTTGTGGCCGAGCGCCAGGAGTGAGGCTACCGCGCCGTTTCGCCGGGCAGCGCGCCGAGTCTGTCAAGTGAGCGGGGGATGTCCGAGCAGCGGGCGACTCGGCGGGGCCTACGGGGGTGAAACGCTCAGGGCCGCCGGGCGCCCGTCCGGGGCGGCCGGACCGTCGGCACGTCGCCCACGATCGGGATCGGACGCCGGTGGAACGGGAACCCGTACCGCGTGACCAGGCCGGCGAGGGTCGTGACCCGGTTGCGGGGCCCGATGAGCGACATGATGTGCACGAACAGCCACACCATCCAGGCGAGACCCTTGGTGATGCGCAGCGGGCGGCCCCCGGGCAGGTTGATCTCGGCGATCGCGGCGCGGCGGCCGATCACCGCCATCGTGCCCTTGTCCACGTAGCGCAGCTCCTGCAGGGGCTCGCCGTCGAGCAGGGCGCAGATGTTCCGGCCCGCCACGAGGCCGCCCTGGATCGCGGGCTGGGCGAGCTGCGGCAGGTCCGACGGCGAGATCGCGATGTCGCCCGCGGCGAAGACGCCCGGCAGGCCCTCGACCTGCATGTCGTCGCCGATCTTGATGCGGCCGCCCTCGTCCTGCGGCAGGCCCCAGTCGGCCACCTCGTCGTGCACGCGCACGCCGGCGGACCAGACGGTGAGGTCGGCGTGGATGCGGGTGCCGTCGGTGAGGACGACGGCCTCGCGCTCCACGGCGGCCACCCCGGCACCCAGGTGCAGCGAGACCCCGCGGTGCCGCAGCTCCTTGGCCGCGTAGGACCGCAGCTTGGGCGCGAACGACTTGAGGATCTCGCCGCCGCGCTGCACCACCTTGACCTCGAACGCGTCGCCGTGGATCTCCGGGTAGGCGGGCGCGAGGCCCGCGGTCCGCAGCTCCGCGAGCGCGCCCGCCACCTCGACCCCGGTGGCGCCGCCGCCCACGACGACGACGCGCAGGCCGTCGTCGGCGCGCTTCGACTTCGCGGCCTTCTCCAGGCGGATGAAGAGGTTGTCGCGGATCCGCATCGCCTGCGAGCGCGAGTACATCGGGAACGAGAACTCCTTGGCGCCCGGCGTGCCGAAGAAGTTGGTGGTGACGCCCGCCGTGACCACGAGGTAGTCGTAGCTGATCCAGTGGTCGTTGAGCAGGCGGATCTTCTTCGCGGCGGGGTCGGCCTCCACCAGGTGCTCGTGGACCACGTGCACGTTCTTCTGCTTGAGCCGCAGGCCCCGCAGGAAGTAGGTGACGTCGCCCGGGTTCAGCCCGCCGGTCGCGACCTGGTACAGCAGCGGCTGGAACGTGTTGTAGACGCGACGGTCGATCAGCGTGATCCGTACGGGTGCGTCCTTCAGCGCCCGGACCGCCGCCATGCCGGCGAACCCGCCGCCCACCACGACCACGTGCGGCAGCGGTTCGGGGTCCTCGCTCAGGGTCTTCTCGAGGCCGTAGTCCTCGTCGTCCTCAGGGGTGTGCACGGGGGTGTGTGCAGATTCGGTCACAGGCACGAGTCTCTCACCGCCCGGGTTACCGTGGTCGGTCGTGAGCACCACCGACCACCAGACCGACCCCGCCGAACCCGCCGCCCGCAGCGAGCAGCTGGCCCATGGCCTGCGCACACGCCACCTGACCATGATGGGTCTGGGCTCCGCGATCGGCGCGGGTCTGTTCCTCGGTTCCGGCCTCGGCATCGCCGCCGCGGGCCCTGCCGTGCTCGTGAGCTACGCCATAGCGGGCGCGATCGTCGTGCTCGTCATGCGGATGCTCGCCGAGATGGCGTCGGCGCTCCCGTCCAGCGGCTCGTTCTCCGTCTACGCGGAGGCCGCGCTCGGGCGCTGGGCGGGGTTCCTGCTGGGCTGGCTGTACTGGTTCACGATCGTCATGGTGCTCGGCGTCGAGGTGACCGGCGTCGCCGGGATCGTGCACGGTTGGTGGCCGGCGGTGCCGCAGTGGGCCGTGGCGGCCGCCGTCGTCGCCGTGTTCGGCGCGATCAACCTGGTGGGCGTGCGCCAGTTCGGCGAGGCCGAGTTCTGGTTCGCCACCGTCAAGGTCCTGGCGATCGTCGGCTTCCTCGTGCTCGGCGTGCTGATCGTGGTCGGCGTGGTTCCCGTGTCGGGCAGCGTGCTGGGGGAGTGGGCCGAGTACGGCGGGTTCGCCCCGGCCGGGCTGCCCGGGATCGCGGCGGGCCTGCTCACCGTCGTCTTCGCCTTCGGGGGCATCGAGATCGTCACGATCGCGGCCGCCGAGGCGCGCGACCCGCAGTCCGCGGTCGCGAGCGCCACGCGCACCATCCTGTGGCGCATCCTGTTCTTCTACGTCGGCTCGGTGGCGATCATGGTCGCCCTGATCCCGTGGACCGACGCCGCCCGGCTCGAGTCGCCGTTCGTGTCCGTGCTGCAGATGGCCGGGTTGGACGGCGCGGCGCGGCTCATGGAGGTCGTCGTCGTGCTCGCGCTGCTGAGCGCGTTCAACGCCAACGTGTACGCGACGTCCCGCATGCTGTTCTCGCTCGGCGGGCGCGGCGACGCCCCGGGGGCCGCGACCCGGGTCTCCCGCCGCGACGTGCCGTGGGTCGCGGTGCTGGTCTCGGCGTTCTTCGGCGTCGTCGCGGTGCTGCTCAACTACCTGCTGCCGGAGTCGCTGCTCGGGGTGCTGCTGAACGCCGTCGGCTCGGCGCTGCTGGTGGTGTGGCTGCTGGTCGTCGTCTCGCAGCTCCGGCTGCGCCCGCGGCTGGAGGCCGCGGCGGCCGAGCGGGGCGGGACCCTGCGCCTGCGCGCCTGGGGCTACCCGTGGCTGTCGTGGGTCACGCTCGTGGCGCTCGTCGCGGTGGTGGGCCTCATGCTGTCCGACGCCGCCGCCCGGCCGCAGATCGCCGCGACCGCCGGACTCGTGGTGCTGATCCTGGTGGTCTACGTGATCGCGCGGGCGCTGCGCCACGTGCGGTAGGCGTTCAGCAGACCGTCACCGGGGGTCCACCCGGTGGTCGGGCGGCCGCCAGCGGGGCCCTCGATCGTCGTCGGCATGACTGAGAACACTGCGGACGGCGTGGACCGCCGGACCTTCCTGTCCCTGAGCAGCCTCGGCGCGGCGGGCGTCGCGACCGTGGCGGCCGCCGGAGCGGCAGCGCCGGCGGAGGCCGTGGAGCTGAGCCGGCACCCGCAGCGCGCGCTGCGGTTCGGGCGGGACGGGAAGTTCAAGATCGTCCAGTTCAACGACACGCAGGACGACGAGAAGATCGACCGCCGCACCCTGGAGCTCATGCGCGCGGTGCTCGACGACGAGCGGCCGGATCTCGTGATCCTCAACGGCGACAACATCACGGGCGGCTGCGACACCCCGCTGGAGATGCACCAGGCGATGAACAACGTGGTGCAGCCCATGGAGGAGCGTGCCATCCCGTGGGCCATCACCTTCGGCAACCACGACGAGGACTCGACGCCGAACAGCGGCGTGGACGAGGCCGACATGCTGGCCTTCTACCGGTCCTACCGCTACAACGTGAACGGCCCGACGGCGCGCGGCGTCACCGGGCAGGGCAACTCGAACCTGCTGATCGAGGGCCGGAACGGCCGTCCGGCGTTCAACCTCTGGCTGCTCGACTCGGGACGGTACGCCCCGGAGACGCTGGCGGGCCAGGACTTCGACGGCTACCCCCACTGGGACTGGCTGCGCATGGACCAGGTGAAGTGGTACTACGACACGTCGGTGCAGGTCGAGCGCCGGGCCGGGTACGTGGTGCCGGCCCTCATGTTCATCCACATCCCGCTGTGGGAGTACCGGTTCATGTGGTTCGGCTCGGTGGACGGGCGCACCGACGCCGACCACGAGCGCGGCAAGGCCCGGCACCGCATCGAGGGCGAGCGCAACGAGGACGAGTGCCCCGGCCCTTTCAACTCCGGCATGTTCTCCGCGATCCAGCACCGGGGCGACGTCCGCGGCGTGTTCTGCGGCCACGACCACGTGAACACCTACTCGGGCGACTACTACGGCGTGCTGCTCGGGTACGCGGGGAACACCGGGTTCGGCACCTACGGGCTGGGCGGCGCCGAGCGCAACCGCCTGCGCGGCGCCCGGGTCTACGACCTCGACGAGTCGGTCGACGGCGTGCTGACCGGCACCCGCATGCGGTTCGCCGGCGAGTACGGCATCGACCTCACGGCCAACGACCAGTGGATGGAGCCGCTGCCGCTGCCGAGGGGCAAGTAACCCCGTGTCGGACCCACAGGTCACCCGGGTGACCTGTGGGTCCGACACCTGGGAGGGGTGCCGTGCGGATGAGAAAATGACCGCATGGCTGAGCTCCTCGCGGTCTGTCGCGTGTACGTCCTGCATCCAGACCCCGGCCCCGTGGGGGTCACGGCGATCGACAAGCGTCCCGTCGAGGGGCGGGTCAAGGTGCGGCCCTACGGCCTCTACGCGGACGTGCAGGCCGACCGCGCCAACCACGGCGGCCTCGACCAGGCGGTCTACGCCTACGCCCAGGAGGACGCCGACCACTGGTCCGCCGAGCTGGGCCGGGAGGTCACGCCCGGGCTCTTCGGCGAGAACCTGCGCGTCAGCGGCCTCGACGTGAACGGTGCGGTGATCGGCGAGCGGTGGCAGGTCGGCTCGGCGCTGCTGGAGGTCACGCAGCCGCGCACGCCCTGCCAGACCTTCGGACGGCGCCTCGGCGAGCAGCGCTGGGTGCGCCGGTTCACGCAGGCCAACCGCACGGGCGCCTACCTGCGCGTGATCGAGAACGGCGATCTCGGCGCGGGCGACACCGTCGACGTCGTGCACCATCCCCTGCACGGGGTGACCGTCGCGGACTGGTTCGGCGCGCAGTACGGGCTGGCGCGCGCGGCGGCCGGAGCCGGAGCGGACGCGGCCGCCGCTGCCGAACCCGACACCCTGGAGGAGCTCGCGCAGCGGCTGCTCAACGCGCACGCCGCGGGCGAGATCCGGCTCAGCGTCGACATGCACCGCCGCAGCGAGCAGGCCGCGGCCCGCGCCGTCGTCGACTGACCGGCCACGCTCGGCTCGCTGTCGACCGGCCCTCCGGCGGGAGGCGTACACGGCCGGGTGGGTAACGCTGACGTAGCACTGCTACCTCTCCGTCACCCACCCGGCGGTGCAGGCGTTCCCCCGGCCCTTCCCGCGGGCTCGGCCCCGGACGTCAGCGACGGCGCTCGAATCGGGCGCGTGCGGCGTCGTGCGCGTCGCGCAGAAGGGTGAGCACCAGTGCTCCGGTCGCGGGTCCGGGGTTGACGACGGACACCCAGCCGGCCGTCCCGTACACCGGGTGCGGCTGGACGACGTCGGCGGTGGCCGGTCCTGGCGCCGGCTCGCCCGGCTCAGGCGCGGCGGCTCCGACGAGCTCGGCCAGCCGCGCACGACCGACGTGGACGTTCACCCGCCAGCGTCCCGCGGGGTCGAGGTCGGAGCTGGTGTCGTCCGGGTAGTTCTTGGTGACGACCGTCCCGTACGGCTGGACGTTCCGGGGCATCTGGCCGTCAGGGGCGTAGTAGAAGAACGCGTCGCCCCAGGCCAGCTCGGGGACGGTGGCGTCGCCGACCGCCGGCGCGACGACGAGGGCGCCGTCGAGCTCGCGGACGGCGTCGATGATCTGCTCGACGGTCGGGCCGGTACTCTGCTGAAGGTCCATGGTTCAAGCATCACCTTCAAGTGCTGCTGTGGGGTTGAGCGCATGACACCCGAGGAACCGCGGCCGCTCCGTACCGCCGAAGTCGCGCGGGAGTCCGGCTGGTCCGTGCAGCAGGTCCGCGACCTGGAGCGGCTGGGCGTGCTTCCGCCGGCCGCGCGCTCGGCCAACGGCTACCGCTCGTACGGGCCGGTGCACGTCCGCGCGCTGCGGGCGTACCGGGGGCTGGCGAGCGCCGCCGGGCCGGTGGTCGCGCGGCGTCTGCTCGCCGAGGCTCGCACCGGCACGCTCGCCGACGCCGCGGCCGCGATCGGCGCCGTGCACGTCCGGCTCGCCGCCGACCGCGACGAGGCGCTGCGGGCGCAGGCGGCGCTCGCGGCCATCGAGGGCGAGGAGGACGGGCCCGACGCCGGTACCGCGCACGTCGACGCGGATGTCATGACCATCACCCAGCTCGCCGCCGCGCTCGGGGTGCGCACGTCCACGCTCCGGTTCTGGGAGCAGGAGGGGCTGGCGGTCCCGGAGCGTGTGACGACCCTGCGGGCCCGGCAGTACGGGCCGGCCGTGATCCGGGAGGCGCGCGTCGTGGCCGCGCTGCGCTCCAGCGGGTACGGCATCCCGGCCGTGCGCGACGTCGTCGTGAGCCTGCGCCGCCTCCCGGGTGCCGACGACGGCGGCGGCGAGGGGACCGCCGAGGCCCGCCGGATCCTGGACCAGCGCCTCGACCAGATCGCCACCCGCACGGTCGCGCTGCTCCGCGCGGGCGCGGACCTGGCCGAGATCATCGACCCCGCACAGGTGTGATCGCGCGCGGAGGGTCCGGTCAGTCGTCGCTGAGGAGCTTGCCCTGGCGGACCAGGTCCTGGAGGGTGCGCTGCACCTGCTCGACGTCGGGCACGTCGTCGAGCACCATGCCCGGCTGGTCCGTGCCGTCGGAGATCACGAGGGTGCCGCAGCCGAAGATCCGGTCGCTGAGCTGCTTCTCGAACGTGACGTTGTTGATCCGGTAGAGCGGGATGTCCCGGCCGGTCTGCGTCAGGATGCCGGTGCGCAGCGCGACCCGCTGGTTGGTGATGATGTAGCGCGTGGTGCGCCAGCGCAGGAACGGCCCCGCGGAGGCGACCAGGCCGAGCACCACGAGGATCGCCGTCGCGAACCACAGCACGATCGGGTCGATCGGCAGCGGCAGCACCCAGACGGCGATCAGGATCACGACCAGCACCAGGAGCAGCAGGATCGGCTTGACGATCTTCTTCGGGTGAGTGCGGAGCTGCAACACGATGGTCTCGCCCTCGGCGAGGTGCTCTTCCCTCATGCCGCGAATACTGCCTTACTGCGCCAACTGGATCTACTGTGCGGCCAGGTTCCATCCCTCGATCGTGCGCAGGCTGTGCCCGTACCCCAGCAGGCACACGGCCGCGGTGCCGAGCTCGAACCGGGCCCCGAGCCGCGGGTCGACGCCGAGCCACACGGTGGCGAGCACGCGCAGCAGGTGGCCGTGCGCCACGAGCAGCACGTCGCCGCCGGCTCCCGTCCCCGCCCCGGCCAGCACCTGCTCCGCCCGGGCGATGACCCGCGCGGCGCGCACGGCGACCTGGTCCAGCGTCTCGCCCGGCCGGCCCTCGCCGTGCTCGTCGGACGGCGGCAGCACCTGGACGCCGTCCTCGAAGATCTGGAACTCGCGCCCCAGGATCTCCGAGACGTCGCGCGAGGTGCGGCCGTCCACCGGCCCGTAGTCCCACTCGGCGAGGTCCTCGTCGACGACGGCGCCGGGGTGGCCCGCGAGCTCCGCCGTCCGCCGCGCCCGGGTCCGCGGGGACGTGAAGACGGCCGCGAACTCGTAGGCGGCCAGGGTCGCGCCCGCGGACCGGGCCTGCGTCTCGCCGGCCGCCGTGAGCGGCAGGTCGGTGCGGCCGGTGTGCCGGCCGCTCGCGCTCCACTCGGTCTGGCCGTGCCGGAGCAGCACGAGCTGCGGGTCGCGCGTGGGCCGCAGGGCGGGGGGCCGCGCCGCGGCGGGCGGGGGCGGCAACGTCTCGTCGGACATGGGACGAGCATCCTGCGTCCGGCGGCCGAGCGCACCCCTGGTCGCCGCCAGCGGCTCTGACCTGGGCGAACACGCCACGGGGCAACACGCCGGTCGAGCGCGGCGGGTCCTGGTGCGCGCCGGGTGCTGCACCTACTGTGGGGCTCGTGAGTCGTGCCACACCGGCGTCGCGCGGCGCCGTCGACCGCTTCTCCACGCGAGGCCTGCCCGCGGCGCGCCGGATCGAGCTCTGGGAGGAGCACAACGCCGACGCCCTCGTGGCGTTGCAGTGCCGCATGTTCGAGGACGACTCGGCGCTCGAGGCGTCCGAGGCGAACCTCCAGCTCGACCGGCTGCACCTGGCGCACGTCGAGGCCAACCCGCACGCCGTGGAGCGCACGGCCCGCACGGTCCGCACCCGACCGACCGAGTCCGTGGCCCTCTACTTCACGCTGAGGGGCGAGGCCTTCTTCTACCACGACGACGGTGTGCGGATGCTGCGACCCGGCCAGCTCCTGGTGTGCGACGCCGACCGGCCGTTCCTGCGCGGGTTCTCCCAGGGGCTGGAGGAGCTGGCGGTCAAGGTGCCGTACGACGTGTTCCGCGCCGCGGGCGGCACCATGCCGCGCACCGCCCAGGTGATCGAGTTCGGCACGCCCTCCCCGTCGGGCGGCAACGCCCACGCCGCGGCCCTCGCCGAGCTGGTCGCCCGCGCGGTGGGTCCGGACGGCGACGGCGCGGCCGACGAGGACGCCGTGCTCGACCTCGTCACGGCGGTGCTGGTCCGGCCGCTGGGATCCGGGGCGCAGGCCGCGGGCGCGCACTTCGCCGCGGCCGAGCGGTACGTGCGCCGGTGGCTGCGCGACCCGACCATGTCGGCCCGCCGGATCGCCGACGCGATCGGCCTGAGCGAGCGACAGCTTTCGCGGGTGCTCGCCGAGCACGGCACGAGCGTGCCGCGCCTGGTCGCCCGCCGACGCGTGGAGATGGCGAGCCGGATGCTGCGCATGCCGTCGTACGCGGAGCAGACCGTCGAGGCGATCGGCCGGCGTTGTGGGTTCTCGTCGGCCGCGCAGTTCTCGCGCGTCTTCCGGGAGCAGTCGGGCATGTCGCCGTCCGAGGCCCGCAGGTACGCGCTCGCCGTGCGGCGCTGAGCACGCACCCGCCGACGCCGCCGTCGGGCCGTGCCCGGCGCAGAGTCGCCCACACCCCGTCTTGATGATTTCCGCCGACTTTCATGGCCGACCCTTTTCCCAGGTCGGAGCACACGGCACCCTGTGCGCATGCCTGAGTTCGACGACGGTCAGACCGAGACCGCACTGCCCAGCACCGCCGCCGGCACGACCCCGGAGGGACACGGCACGGTGGTCGAGACCGACGTGCTGGTCGTGGGGTCCGGCCCGGCGGGGGCGTCCGCGGCGCTCTTCCTGTCCAGCCTGGGGATCGGCAACATCATGATCACCAAGTACCGCTGGACCGCGAACACGCCCCGCGCGCACATCACCAACCAGCGGACCATGGAGATCTTCCGCGACCTGGGCATCGAGGACCAGGTGCTCGCGGACGCGACGCCGCACGAGCTGGTGGGCGACACCGTGTTCTGCACGACGATCGCGGGCGAGGAGATCGGCCGCATCCTGACCTGGGAGACCCACCCCGCCCGCGAGGCGGACGCACGGCTGGCCTCGCCGTCGCTCACCGTCGACATCCCGCAGACCTACCTCGAGCCGATCCTGGTGAAGAACGCGACCCAGCGGGGCACCCAGTCGCGGTTCTCCACGGAGTACCTGGGCCACACGCAGGACGCCGACGGCGTGAGCACCCGCGTGCTCGACCGGGTCACCGGCACCGAGTACACGATCCGGTCGAGGTACCTGATCGGCGGCGACGGCGCCCGCTCCCAGGTGGCCGCGGACATCGGCCTGCCCATGGAGGGGGCGATGGACATCGCCGGCTCCATGAACATCACGTTCAAGGCCGACCTCACGCACCTCGTGGGCCACCGCCCGTCCGTCCTGTACTGGGTGCTGCAGCCCGGCTCCGACGTCGGCGGCATCGGCGCCGGCCTGGTCCGCATGGTCCGGCCGTGGAACGAGTGGCTCATCGTCTGGGGCTACGACATCGCCGGCGAGCCGCCGCAGCTCGACGACGCGGCGGCGACCGAGATCGTGCGCCAGCTCGTGGGCGTCGAGGACCTGGACGTCGAGATCACGGGCTACTCGCTGTGGGGCAACAACCAGATGTACGCGACGCACCTCCAGCAGGGCCGCGTCTTCTGTGCGGGCGACGCCGTGCACCGGCACCCGCCGAGCAACGGCCTCGGCTCCAACACGTCGGTCCAGGACTCGTACAACCTGGCCTGGAAGATCGCGGCCGTGCTCAAGGGGCAGGCGGCGCCGTCGCTGCTGGAGACCTACTCGGCCGAGCGCGCGCCGGTCGCCGAGCAGATCGTGCTGCGCGCCAACAAGTCGGGCGGCGAGTTCCGCTTCATGGAGGTGCTCGGGGTCCTGGACGCCGAGACGCCGGAGGCGATGCAGGCCGCGATCGACGAGCGCAAGGCGAACACGCCGGCCGGCGCGGCCAAGCGCGCGGCGCTCGTGGAGGCGATGGACCTCAAGCACTACGAGTTCAACGCGCACGGCGTGGACATGGGCCAGTTCTACGCGTCGGCGGCGATCGTCCCCGACGGTTCTCCCCAGCCTGTGGACGAGCGCGACCCCGAGCTCTACTACAAGCAGTCCACCGTCCCGGGCGCGCGGTTCCCGCACGTGTGGGTGGCCGACGTCGACGGGCACAAGCGCTCGACGCACGACCTGGTCCCGTACGGGCAGTTCACGCTCGTGACCGGCATCGCCGGCGAGGCCTGGGCCGACGCCGCCGCGAAGGTCGCGGACGAGCTCGGCGTGCCGCTGGAGGCGGTCGTCATCGGGCCGGGGCGCGAGGTCATCGACACCTACTACGACTGGGCGAAGATGCGCGGCGTCGAGGAATCGGGCGCGATCCTGGTCCGCCCGGACGCGCACGTGGCCTGGCGCGCCCAGACCCTGGCCGACGACCCGGCGGGGGCGCTGGGCGACGCGCTGCGGTCGGTCCTCGGACGGGTTGAGCACGATGGCTGAGCCAGGCGGTTCCGCCGAGCGCGCCGGGGCCGAGCAGGCCGCCCGCGAGCAGGAGCTCACCGACCGGGTGGCGGCGTCCTTCGCGGGCGCCGGCGACGCACGGCTCGCGACCGTCATGCAGTCCCTGACCCGGCACCTGCACGCGTTCCTGCGCGAGGTGCGGCTCACCGAGGACGAGTGGAACCGGGGCATCGAGTTCCTCACCGCCGCCGGGCACATCACGGACGACAAGCGGCAGGAGTTCATCCTGCTGTCCGACGTGCTGGGCGCCTCCATGCAGACCATCGCCATCAACAACGCGGCGTACGAGAACGCGACGGAGGCCACGGTCTTCGGCCCGTTCTTCGTGGACGACGCGCCGCGCATCGAGGACGGCGGCGACATCGCGGGCGGCGCGACCGGGCAGCCCTGCTGGGTGGAGGGCACGGTCACCGACACGTCCGGCAAGCCGGTCCCGGGCGCGCGGATCGAGGTGTGGGAGGCGGACGAGGACGGCTTCTACGACGTCCAGTACGGCGACGAGCGCACCTCCGGCCGCGCGCACCTCTTCTCCGCCGACGACGGCGGGTACCGGTTCTGGGGCGTCACGCCCACGCCGTACCCGATCCCGCACGACGGACCGGTCGGCGCGCTGCTCGCGGCGTCGGGGCGCTCGCCGATGCGCGCCGCGCACCTGCACTTCATGGTGACGGCGCCCGGGCTGCGCACGCTCGTGACGCACATCTTCGTGCGCGGCGACGAGCTGCTCGCGTCGGACTCGGTGTTCGGCGTCAAGGACTCGCTCGTCATGGACTTCGAGGAGCTGCCCGCGGGCACGCCGACGCCCGACGGCCGGGCGGTCGAGGGCACCTGGGCTCGCACCCGCTTCGACGTCGTCCTCGCCCCGGCCGACTGACCCACCCGAACACCGAACCACCAGCACCACCCGAACCTGCACCAAGCACTACCGGCAAGCCGCACTCCCCGTGTCAGACCCACAGGTCACCCCGGTGACCTGTGGGTCTGACAGCCAGAGGCTCGACGACAGACTTGGAGTACGACGATGGTTGGCAACGGACGGTCCCTGAACGCGCGGGCGCTGGTGGTCTGCGCGTCGACGGCAGCCCTGGCGGGCGCCCTGGCGGGCTGCGGCGACGTGGGCGGCGGCACGGTCGGGGGTGGCGGGGACGACGACGTCCTGAAGATCGGCTTCGTCTCGACCGAGACGGGCTCGTCGGCGCCGTTCGGTGAGGCCAACACCTACGTGATCGAGTCCATGGAGAAGTGGTTCGCGGACAACCCGGTGACCGTCGACGGCGCCGAGCAGACCGTCGAGATCATCGTGAAGGACTCGCAGTCGGACTCCGCCCGCGCGGGCGAGGTGGCGGCCGAGCTGATCAACAGCGACGGCGTGGACCTGGTGCTCACGTCGTCCACGCCGGACATCACCAACCCTGTCTCGGAGCAGTGCGAGGCCAACTCGGTCCCGTGCATCTCGACGGTCGCGCCCTGGCAGCCGTTCGCGATCAGGGAGGGCGACGAGCCCGCCGACCTGAAGTACAGCTACCACGCGTTCTGGGGCCTGGAGGACGTCTCCGCGGTGTACGCGGACATCTGGAGCCAGGTGGACACCAACCAGAAGGCGGCCGGCCTGTTCCCGAACGACCCGGACGGGCAGGCGTGGAGTGCCAACTTCCCGGCCCTCACGAAGGACACCGGCGTCACGATCGACGACCCGGGCCTCTACCCGAACGGCACCCAGGACTTCTCCGCGCAGCTCTCCGCGTTCGAGGGCCACGACATCCTGGTCGGCGTGCCGATCCCGCCGGACTTCACCACGTTCTGGCAGCAGGCCGGCCAGCAGGGCTACCGGCCCAAGGTCGCGACGATCGGCAAGGCCCTGCTGTTCCCGTCGTCGGTCGAGGCGCTGGGCAACGCGGGCGACGGCCTCACCTCCGAGGTGTGGTGGCACCCCACGGCGCCGTTCACCTCGTCGCTGACCGGGCAGACCGCGCAGGAGCTCGCCGACCAGTACGAGACGGACACGGGCAAGCAGTGGACGCAGCCCCTCGGCTTCGCCGAGGCCCTGTTCGAGATCACGGTCGCGGCCGTCCAGGAGGCCGGCTCCACCGAGCCGGACGCGATCACCGAGGCCCTGTCCACGCTGGAGGTCTCCACCGTGGTGGGCGACATCGCCTGGGGCGTCGACGACAGCGTGCCGCCCTACGTGGCCAAGACCCCGCTGGTCGGCGGCCAGTGGCGCCTGGACGACGGCGCGGACGAGGGCCAGAACCCCTACGAGCTCGTGGTGGTCTCCAACACGCTGGCCCCGGAGATCCCGACGGGCGGCGAGGTCGAGCCGCTCCGGTGACGGAACCCCTGCTGCGGGTGACCGGCGTCGCCAAGCGCTTCGGCCGGGTGGTCACGGCCCGCGACGTCTCGTTCGAGCTGTCCGCCGGCGAGGCCCTGGGCCTCGTCGGCCCGAACGGCGCGGGCAAGACCACGCTGCTCGACGTCGTCGCGGGCACCCTGCGGGCCGACGCCGGGACCGTGACGCTGGACGGGCAGGACGTCACCCGGCTCGGCGCGGCCGCCCGCGCCGACCGGGGCGTCGCGCGCTCGTACCAGGTGCCGCGCCCCTTCGGCCGACTCACCGTGTTCGAGAACGTGCTGGTCGGGGCCTCGTTCGCCGGGAGGCGGCCCGGCGGCGGTGGCGCACCCGGCGGTCGCGCCGACGGCGCGGGCCCCGCCGGCGACGCCCGGGACCGGGCCTGGCACGCGCTCGCGGTGACGGACCTGACCGGGGCGGCCAACACGCCGTCGGGCAGCCTGCGCCTGCTGGACCGCAAGCGGCTGGAGGTCGCGCGGGCCCTCGCGACCGGGCCACGCCTGCTCCTGCTCGACGAGATCGCGGGCGGCCTCACGGACCGCGAGCTGCCGCAGGTCGTGGGCCTGGTCCGCCGCCTGCGGGACGACGGTGTGGCAGTGGTCTGGATCGAGCACGTGCTGCACGCGCTGCTCGACGTCGTGGACCGGCTGTTGTGCCTCGCCGCCGGCGAGGTGATCGCGCAGGGCGACCCGCACGAGGTGATCCGCAGCCCGCAGGTGGTCGAGGTGTACCTGGGCTCCACCGTCGACTCAGTGCCTGACTCCGTCCCGGGGGAGCCGGCATGAGCGTCCTGGAGGTGGCCGGCCTGGAGGTCCGGTACGGCGACCTGCTCGCCGTCGACGGCGTCGGGCTGACCCTCGCCGAGGGCGAGACCCTCGCGGTGCTCGGCGCCAACGGCGCCGGCAAGTCCACGCTGCTCGCGGCGCTCGCGGGCACCCACCTGCCCACGGCAGGCACCGTGCTGCTCGACGGCGACCCGGTCACCCGGGTGCCCGCGCACCGGCGGGTGCGGCGCGGCATCGCGCTCGTGCCGGAGGGGCGGCGCCTGTTCCCGTCGCTCACCGTCGAGGAGAACCTGCTCATGGGCCGCTACCCGAGGCGGTTCGGGCCGTGGGACCTGCGTGCTGTCTACGACGTGTTCCCGCACGTCGCCGAGATCCGGGACCGACGCGGCGGCGTGCTGTCGGGCGGGCAGCAGCAGGCGGTGGCGATCGGCCGGGCCCTCCTGACCAACCCGCGCGTGCTGCTGCTGGACGAGGTGTCGCTCGGGCTCGCGCCCTCCGTCGTCACCCAGATCTACGACGCCGTCCGCCGCATCACCGCGGAGGGCACCACCGCGCTCGTCGTCGAGCAGGACCTGGACCAGGCGCTGCGCGTGGCCGACCGCGTCCAGTGCCTCCTGGGCGGGCGCACCGTGCTGGAGGCCCCGGCCGCGGGGCTGGACCGCGAGGCCGTGGCGGACGCCTACTTCGGCATCGCCGCCGCCCCGACCCCCGCCCCCGCCCCGAGACCCACGGAGGCCTGATGGACTGGCTCAACGCCGGCGTGCAGGGTGTGCTGCTCGGCGGGCAGTACTCCCTGCTGGCCTGCGGCCTGTCGCTGATCTTCGGCGTGATGCGCATCGTCAACCTGGCGCACGGCGTGCTCGCGGTGCTCGCCGCCTACCTGTCGCTCGTGCTGGTGCAGCAGGGCCTGCCCCTGTGGCTCGCGGTCGTCGTGGTGGTGCCGGTGTTCGCGGTGCTCGGGTACGCGGTGCAGCGCGGCCTGTTCAACCCGGCCCTCGCGCAGGTGCGGGGGTCGGACTCCGCCCGCCAGGGCTCGCGGGGTGCGGGCGAGCTCGCGCCGCTGCTGGTGTCGTTCGGCGTCGCCGTCGCCCTGACCAGCCTGCTCCAGGAGGTGTTCAGCGCGGACACCCGCAAGATCCCCACGGGTGACCTCGCCTCGGCGGGCGTGCCGCTCGGCCCGCTCTCGGTGGGGCTGCTGCCCCTGATCACGCTGGTCGTGGCCGCCGCGGTCATCGCGGCGGTCCAGGTCTTCCTGGCCCGCACGGCCACGGGGCGCGCCATGCGTGCCGTCGCCGACGACGCCGGCGCCGCCGCGATGTACGGCGTCGACCCGAGGCACACGTACGCCGTGGCGACCGCCCTGGCGTTCGCCACGCTGGCGCTCGCGGGCGTGTTCGTCGGCATGAGCACGCAGTTCTCGCCGGGCTACGGCGACCTCGTGCTGCTGTTCGCGTTCGAGGCCGTGATCATCGGCGGGCTCGGGTCGCTGTGGGGCACGCTCCTGGGCGGCATCGTGCTGGGCCTGGCCCAGACGATCGGCGCGCAGATCGACCCGCAGTCCGGGGTGCTCGCCGGGCACCTCGTCTTCCTCGCCGTGCTGGTGGTCCGGCCCGGCGGCCTGCTGCCGAGGAGCGTGCCGGCATGAGCGCACCGAACACCACCGCGGACGCCGCCGTCCCGGCTGCGCCTCCGGCGACCCCGACGGTGACGCGGGGCGGTCGTGGGTCCGTCGTCGGGGGCGGGGTGCTCGTGCTCGTCGTGGTGCTCCTCGCCGCCGTCGTCCCGTACGTCGTGACGCTCGGCGCGCTGTCCAGCCTGGTCATGCTCTTCGCGCTCGTGATACTCGGTACCACCTGGAACCTGCTCGCCGGGTACGGCGGCATGGTGAGCGTGGGCCAGCAGGCGTACGTCGGCGTCGGCGGGTACGCCCTGATCCAGCTCGCCGACGCGGTCGGCGCCCCGCCGTGGGCCGCCGTCCTCGCGGCCGGCCTCGTGGGCGCCGTGCTCGCCCTGCCGACGAGCTACCTGGTGTTCCGCCTCGCCGGCGGGTACTTCGCGATCGGCACCTGGGTGGTGGCCGAGGTGTTCCGCCTGGTCACGATGCAGATCGGCGGCCTCGGCGGCGGCAGCGGGCTGTCCCTGAGCGCCTTCCGGGGCACCGACCGGGTCGACCGCGTGGCCTTCGTCTACTGGTTCGCGCTGGCGCTCATGGTCGCCGTCGTGCTCGGGACCTACCTGCTCATGCGGTCCCGCGTGGGACTCGGGCTCACGGCGATCCGCGACGACCGCGTCGCGGCGAGCAGCCTGGGCGTGGCCGTGGACCGGGGCCGCCGCATCGTCTACGTCGCGGGATCGGCCGGCGCCGCGCTCGCGGGCGCGCTGATCGCGCTGAGCACGCTGGGCGTCACCCCGGGGTCGATCTACTCCGTGAACTGGACGGCCGCGATGATCTTCATCGTCGTGGTCGGTGGCATCGGGACCATCGAGGGGCCGCTCGTGGGGGCCGTCCTCTACTGGGCGCTGCAGCAGGCCCTCGCGCCGCTCGGCACCTGGTACCTCGTGGTGCTCGGCGGGGTCGCGGTGGCCGTCGTGCTCCTCGCGCCGCGCGGGTTGTGGGGCCTGGTGGCGGGGCGGTTCCAGATCTTCCCCACGACGTACCGGGTGCGGATCTGACGGCGCGGTGAGGCCGACGTCACAGCCTCTTCAGTCGACGCGCGACTCGGTATCAACGAGGATGGTTGATCCGCAGACCAGCGGGTGAACCACGTGCAGCGGAGCCGTAAGCCTGCACCGGAGGAGGACCCATGACGGACGCCGACGACGCCCAGTACCACTCCATCGCCAACCCTCGCCGGACCACGCTCATGCACCGGAGCGTGACCGACACGTACGGGTCGCAACACGACGAACGCGAGACGCCGGCCGACGACGCCGCCGCGGGCTGACCGCGCGGAGCGTTCGAGCCGAGAGCTGGTGCCCGCGACGGAGGGCCCGGCCGCACGCCACGTCGTGGCGCACGCGGCCGGGCCCTCTGCGTTGCCCGGGCGGCCGAGGTCCGGTCGGCGCCGTTCCGCGATGCGAGACGCGCCAAAGTTCACCCACGCTCCCCGGAAGGCCTGGTCCGGGGCCAGATGTCACCGGAAATTCATGTGACGGACCTCACTCCCGTTACATTCTGGAAACACTTCCGCTAGCCTGGTGCGCGCATCCTCTCCCACAATTCGGTAGAGCAAGGCGGTACGGCGAGTCGATGCAGGCGCATGAAGCACAGCGAGTTCGGCACGGTGAGCGGGCAGGCTAGGTCCTGCGGCGACCGGTACGACGTGGAACAGGGAACTCGCCGGCGGCCTGACCCCGAGACGGGGTACGGGCCCAGCAGAGCACGTCCAGTCACGTACGACACAAGAACTGAGTGGGGTTACCAGGGATGAATGGCGAATCGATTCGACACTTCACGGACGGACGCGTTCCCGACGCCGGGATCGCGCACCTCTTCAGCGTCGAGAACCGATTCCAGGCGCGCCTCGACGTCGAGGCCGCGCTCGCGCTCGCAGAGGCTGAGATCGGCCTGATTCCGGAGCCGGCCGGCGAGACGATCGCCCGGGCCGCGCAGATCGAGAAGCTGGACCTCGACCGCGTGGCGGCCGAGACGGCGTCCGCCAGCCACCCCCTGATGCCGCTCATCGAGGAGTTCGCCCGCGTGGTCGGGCGCCAGTACGGCGGCTGGGTGCACTGGGGCGCCACCACGCAGAACATCACCCAGACGGCGGACGTGCTCGTGCTGCGCGACGCGCACCGGGCGGTCAAGGACCTGCTCGCCAAGGTGCTGCGGGGCATGTCCAAGCAGGCGGACGCGTCCGCGGCGGTGCCGATGGCGGGCCGCACGCACAGCCAGCACGCGGTGCCCGTGACGTTCGGCTTCAAGGTCGCGGTCTGGATCGACGAGCTCACGGCGCACACCGACCGGCTCGAGCGCCTCGAGGACCGGCTCTTCCGGGTGCTCATGGGCGGCGCCGTCGGCACGTTCGCGTCGTTCGGGCCCGCGGGCCGCGAGGTCGAGCGCCGGGTCGCCAACCACCTCGGGCTCGGCACCATGCCCGTGCCGTCGCGCGCGATCAACGACGGCATCGTCGAGCTCGTGCTCGTCCTGGGCCAGGTCGCCGGCACGGCCGGCAAGATCGGCAAGGACATCTACTCGATGATGCAGCCGGAGTTCGGCGAGGCGTTCGAGCCCATCCCGGAGGGCACCGTCGGCAGCTCGACCATGCCGCACAAGCGCAACCCGCAGCTCGCCCTCGACCTCCTGTCGATGAGCGCCCAGCTGCGCGCCCTCGCGGCGCCCGCGCTCGAGTCGATGCAGCACGACCACGAGGCGAACGGCGGCATGACCGACCTCCTGGAGTCGACGGTCTCGCGTGCCGCCGTCCTGGCCGGTGACATCCTGACCCGCCTGGACGTGATCCTCGACGGCCTGGAGCTCGACGAGCAGCGGATGCGCGCCAACCTGGCGCTGAGCGAGGGCCTCATCGGCTCGGAGTCGCTCATGATGGAGCTGGGCGAGCGCATCGGCCGGCAGAAGGCGCACGAGGTCGTCTACGAGGTGGCCCAGGAGTCGGCCGTGGGCGACGTGCAGTTCCTCGACCTGCTGGTGCGGAACGCGACCGTCAGCGCCTACTTCGACCGCGACGAGATCTGCCGCCTGATCGACCCGAGCGCGTACCTCGGCCAGAGCGTCACCATCGCGCACGACATGGCGCAGCACGCCCGTGCGGTGGCCGACCGGCTCGAGTTCAGCGCCCGCACGGCCAAGCCGGTCCCGCTGTTCGTCCGCGAGGTGGCCGACGAGCCCGCCGACGAGGCGGGCACCGGGGACGACGTCGTCCGCACGGTCGACGACACCAGGGTCGCCGCGGCGGCGCGGACCCCGGAGGAGCTCCTGCTCGTCGGCCTGTAGCCCTCGCTCGACGCGGCTGCCCAGCCGTCGCGCCCGGAACCAGCAACTTTCCGGGCGTGCTGGCTGGGCAGCGTTCTCGTTCTCGCTAGAAGAGGGTGTCCGACTGCCAGGTGCGGCCCGCGCCGGCGCCGGTCACGACCGGCGTCGGCCGCGTCACGGGCGCCGTGCTCTCGCGGGCCTCGACGGTGAGGCTGCCGTCCCGCAGCTCCGCGTCGGGGATCATCCCGGCGTCGGGCACCAGCATCTCGCCGACGCCGCCGCGTCCCGCGGCCCACTCCTCCGCGGCGAACCCGGCGAGCTGGTCGACCCGCTCGTTGTACGGGTTGCCCACGTGACCACGTACCCAGTGGAACCGCACGGGACCGGTGCGCTCGGTGACGGCGCGGTCGATGTCCTGCACCAGGCCGACGTTCGGCACGGGCTCGCCCGCGGGGGAGCGCCAGCCGTTGCGCTTCCACCCCTCGGACCACTCCGACACGGACCGCACGGCGTACTGCGAGCCGGACTCCACGAGCAGCGGCTCGCTGCCGGGGTGCGCGTCGATGGCGCGGAGCAGAGCTGAGAGTGCGGCGACCTGATCGTTGCCCTGGGCCGCGCCGCCCGAGTCGAACTGCCCGCCCGCGTGGTTGATCCACGCCCATCCGATCGCGCCGCCCGGCGCGGCCGACCCGTGCGTGCTGACGATGATCACGGCGTCCATTGTGCATCCTTCTGCCCGAGAATCCGGACGCCTGGCCGGTGCTGGACGGCGTTCGAGAGTTCGGCGCGGCGAAACCGAGGCCAAGGGCCTACGAAACCCACGACCGGCGATCCACGGGCATGATGGCGGTGTGCCTCACGTACCCTCCGACCCCGCCCGACGCTCGTCCGGCGGCACACCCACGCCCGAGCAGCGCGCGCAGGGGCTGCATCCCTCGCGCCCCAGGACCCGCGCCGACATCCGGCGGTGGCGCCGGCTGCTCGCCGACGAGCGGGCCGAGGCCGCGGTCTACCGCGACCTGGCGGGCCGGCGCACGGGCGAGGAGCGCGAGATCCTGCTCGCGCTCGCGCGGGCGGAGAAGCGGCACGAGTCGCACTGGCTCGACCTCCTCGGTTCCGACGTCGGTGCGCCCGTGCGCGGCGACCTGCGGACCCGCGGCCTCGGCTTCCTGGCCCGCCGGTTCGGCGGCGTCTTCGTGCTGGCGCTCGCCCAGCGGGCCGAGGCCCGGTCCTCGTACGCGCACGACGCGGACGCCACCGAGACCATGGCGGCCGACGAGCAGATCCACGAGGAGGTGGTGCGGGCGCTGGCCACCCGCGGCCGCAACCGGCTGTCGGGCACGTTCCGCGCCGCGGTCTTCGGCGCGAACGACGGTCTGGTGTCGAACCTCGCGCTCGTGCTCGGCATCGGGGCCTCCGGCGTCGCGACGAGCACGGTGCTGCTCACCGGGCTCGCGGGCCTCCTCGCGGGTGCGCTCTCGATGGGCGCCGGCGAGTTCGTGTCGGTGCGCTCGCAGCGGGAGCTGCTCGAGGCGTCGTCGCCGTCGCCCACGGCCGACGACGCGCTGCCGCACCTCGACGTCGACGCGAACGAGCTCGCGCTCGTGTACCGGGCGCGGGGCATGGCCAGCGAGGAGGCGACGGCGCGTGCCGACGCCGTGCTCGCGCGGCTCGCCGTGGCGCCCTCGTCGGGCGGGCTGCTCCTGGAGCCCGCCGCGGAGAACGGCCCCGCCGCCGACGTCGACGACCTGGAGACGCACGGGACCGCCTGGGGCGCGGCGGTGTCGTCGTTCCTGTTCTTCGCGTCGGGTGCGGTGGTCCCGGTGCTGCCCTACCTGTTCGGACTCGACGGGCTGGCGGCGGTCGTCGTCGCGACCGCGCTGGTGGGGATCGCGCTGCTGGTGACGGGCGCCGTCGTGGGCCTGCTGTCGGGTACCTCCCCGCTCACCCGGGCGCTGCGCCAGATCGCGATCGGGCTCGGCGCGGCCGCTGCCACCTACCTCCTGGGGCTGGTGTTCGGGGCCACCGTCGGGTGATCCACGAGAGTTCACCCGCTCTGCTCCAGTGCCCTGCCGATAGCGCTTGATGCCCTGAAATAACCGGGATATCGCACCTCTTCCGACATACGCCGGTACCCATGCACAATATTCTCGATCCGCAAACCGCAGGTTTGTAGTTGCCGAACCTCGGAACGCCCCGCAGATTAAATGTGTATGCATGACTGCTGAGCGGCCCGCCTCGGGCCGGAGAGCGGGAGACCGATGTCGAAGGACGCGCTGACGAGCACGGGGGACCACCTCCGTCGCGTCGTCGTGCGTGCCGTCGGCAGCCTCGCGCTCGGCGCCGCGGGCCTCGCGCTCGGCGTCGGCCTCGCGGCCCCCTCGGGCGCTGCCGAGCGCCCGTCGCTCGGCTCGGTGCTCGGCGACACGGTGGAGGCGACGGTCCAGACCGTCGTGAAGACGACCGAGGTGCTCGGCGCGGTCACGACGATCGACCAGGCCGCGACGGGCGGCACCGGGGCGGCGACCAAGCCGGATGCTCCGGGGTCCGCGACTCCCGCGCCTGCGGCTTCTCCTGCTGCGCCTGCGCCGGCGGCTGCGCCCGCCGCGAAGCCGGCCGAGCCCGCTGCCGCTCCTGCCGCCGCACCCGCTCCCGGCTCCGCCGGGACCACGGGGACCGCCACACCGGAGCCGGCCTCCGCAGAGCCCGCGCCGTCGTCGGCCGCGAAGCCGTCGCCCGCTGGGACGTCGTCGGCGCAGAAGCCGGCGGAGCCTGTCACGCAGGCCGTCGACGACGTCGTCGCGGCCGTCTCCGGAGGCGTGCTGGAGCCGGTGACGACGCCGGTCCGGACGGCGGTGACGGAGCCCGTGGGGCAGATCCTCACCGGCGTCACCGAGAAGCCCGTCGCGCAGGTCGCCGAGGTCGTCGAGCAGGTCTCCGACCCGGTCCTCAAGCCCGTCACGGAGCAGGTCGGCAACGTCCTGACCCCGGTGACCGCCCCGGTCGGCGAGGTGCTGGCCCCGGTGACGGGCGTCGTCGGGCAGGTCGTCTCGCCGCTCGCTCCGGTGCTCGGCGCCGTGACCGAGCCGCTGGCCCCTGTGACGGGCGGCCTCCTGACCCCCGTGGTCGACGTGCTGGCCCCGGTGACCGACGTCGTGGGCGGCGTGACCGCCCCGATCACGGGGGCGCTCACGCCGGTGACCGCCCCGGTCACGGACGCCCTGGCGCCCGTGCTGACGCCGGTCGGCGAGGCCGTCGCCCCCGTCGGCGAGGTGCTCGCCCCGGTCGTCGAGCCGCTGGACCCGGTCGTGGAGCCGCTCGTTCCCTCGGCGCCCGGCGTGCTGCCGGCCGAGCCGGCCACGGGCGAGCCGACGACGGTGGTCCCCACCCAGCGGGTCGACGACCCCACAGAGCCGACGTACCCGGGGGCGCTGCAGACCTCCGGTGACGTCGCGGGTGTCGTGGTCTGGACCTCGGCCGGGGTCCAGCACGCGATGCTCGACCTGATGCGTGCAGCCGCCCCTGCGGCCGCCGTCGACACCGTCGACACGCTGAGCGTCGTGACGGCGGGCGTCGTGGAGACGGGCGGTCCGGGCCTGCTCGGGGCGGGCCTCCCGCTCGCCGCCGGCGGTGTGGGCACCGCGGCGTCCGCCGGGAGCGCCGGTGGCGCCCTGGGCGGCGGCGCGCCGCAGCTCAAGGTGCCGGGCGGCGACGCCCTCGCGGTGCTCTCCGCCCTGCTGGTCTTCCGGGCGCGCTCCTGGCGCGTGTCGACCGACGAGTCGCGCGCCAAGCTGGCGAGCAGCTACACGGACATCCCTGTCTCTCCTGCCTGACCTGGCTGGTCCGCGCACGCGTGTGCGGCACCACCCGACGGCGTATGTGCCGTCGGCTCCACGCCAGGCAAGGAGAGACCCATGCACAAGAACTTTCGACGGGCGCTGTACACGGCACTCGTGACAGGCGGCCTCGTGGTCGTCGGCGCCGCCTCGGCCTACGCCGCGGGCGACGGTCTGCCGGATCCTGCTCAGGGAGCACCCGAGGCGATCGAGGGTGCTGCCTCGCCTGCTGCTGCGCCCGAGGGGTTGGCGGGCGACACGGCGGAGGTCGATGCGGCGGTCACTCCGGCTGATGACGCGACGGAGCTCGCTCCGGCCGGCGACGCCGCCGAGTCCGTCGTGCACACCGACATCTCCGGCGTCGTCGAGGAGGTCCTCGACGGGACGCTCGGTGAGGACGGCCTGGTCGACGGGCTCCTGGAGGGTCTCCTGCCTGTCGAGACCGAGGTGCCCGGCGGCGAGCCTGGTGCCGGCGAGCCTGGTGCGGGCGAGCCTGGTACCGACGAACCAGGAACCGACGAACCCGGCACGGAGGCGCCCGGTGCCGGAGAACCCGGTACGGACGAACCTGGCACGCCGGGCACGGACCAGCCGAACGAGCCGGGCACGGATCAGCCGGGCACCGACGAGCCGGGCACCGACGAGCCGGGCACCGACGAGCCGGGCACCGACGAGCCGGGTACGGATCAGCCGGGCACCGATCCCGGCACCGACGGACCGGGCATCCTCGATCCCGGCATCCTCGACCCCGACGCGGGTGACCCCGACGTCGTCGAACCGGGTGCCGGCGAGCCCGGACCCGGCGAGCCCGCGACCGGTGGTCCCGGCCGCGACACGCTCGGGACCGGTGGTTCGCGGCCCGGCCACGAGACAGAACTTCCCGGGGCGCACGTCCCCGGGATCGCACACCCCACTGGTGACCGGTCCGGCACCGCGGCTCCTGGCGCCTTCGGTGCGCCCGGCCAGGCCGCGCCCGGATCCGCCGACGCGGCCGACGCCGACGCGGCCGACGCCGACGCGGCCGACGCCGACGCGGCCGACGCCGCGCCGTCCGGCGACCGGGTCCAGGACGTCGACGCAGAGCAGGCCGGCGTCGACATCAGCTGGGGTGACAAGGCGGTCGTCGTGCCGACGACCAACGGCGGGGCGATCCTGTCGGGCGGCCCCGGTGCGGGCTACCTCATCGGCACGTCGACCGGGCTCGACGGGCAGGTGGTGCCGGTGGACGTTCCCGGCGAAACCCTTGCCCAGACGGGCCCCATGATCACGGGGCAGCTCGCGCTGGTCTCGCTCCTTCTGGGGCTGGGCATCGTGGTGCTCCGTATGCGTCGCCGTCGCTACGTGGTGTGACCACGGAGCGACGGGCGACAACGGCCCGGATGCGGTTCCGCCGATGAGCTTGTCAAGGGGCTCGTGACGCAGGACCGGCTCAGTCCGGGTCGGGGAGGTTCGTGAGGTCGGGGCGCCGCTGGGGGGCGCCCCGGCCCACGGACCGGACAGAACAGAGCGGGAGCTCAGGGCATCGGGGGGTGACCTGGGCGCCCGCTCTGTCATGTCCGGGGTCGTGTGCGGGCCCGGCGGGTGCGGCGTATGTCATAGGGGACAGCGCCACCCGACCGCGTTGCCCGGGCATACGATCGGTGCACCATGCGCCATCTGCTCGCCGACACCACGCCCCTGAAGGTGTCGCCGGACTACCGGCGCCTCTGGTTCGGCCTGTCGATCTCGAACATCGGCACGCAGGTGACCATCGTCGCGGTGGGCCTGCAGGTCTATGCCCTGACCGGGTCCACCCTCGCCGTGGGCGTGCTGCCTGTTCTCGCTCGTCCCGCTGGTGGCACTGGGCCTGTACGGCGGGGCGCTGGTGGATCACTACGACCGGCGCAAGGTGTCGCTCGTGTCCTCGGCCGTGCTGTGGCTCGTCGTGGCGGGCATCGCCGCGCAGGCCTGGCTCGGCCTGGAGTCCGTGGAGCTGCTGTACGGCCTGGTCGCGGTGCAGAGCGCGGCGTTCGCGATCAACAACCCCGCCCGCTCGGCGATCATCCCGCGGCTGCTGCCCAAGGAGCTCATGCCCGCGGCCAACGCGCTGGCGTCGCTCTCGATGAACGTCGCGCTGACCGGCGGGCCGCTGATCGGCGCGCTGCTCGTGGCACAGCTCGGCTACGCCTGGGCGTACACGCTGGACATGGTGCTGTTCCTGGCGGCGCTCTGGGCCGTGTTCCGGCTGCCGCCGGTGCTGCCGGAGGGCGTGGGCGAGGGCGGGAGCGGGAACGGCCGCAGCCGGGTGGGCGCCGTCGGGCTGCGGTCCGTGCTGGACGGCCTGCGCTACCTCGCCACCCAGCCCAACGTGCGCACCACGTTCCTCGTCGACATCTGCGCCATGGTGCTGTCGTTCCCGCGGGTGCTGTGGCCCGCCGCCGGCGTCATCTACCTGGGCGGCGGCGAGACGACGACGGGTGTGCTCGCCGCGGCCTTTGCCGTCGGCGGCATCCTGGCGAGCGTGTTCTCCGGCGGGCTGACGCGCCTGCGCAAGCAGGGGCAGATCATCGTCTGGGCCATCACGGCGTGGGGTCTGTCGATCGCCGCGTTCGGGCTGGTGCTGGTGCTGGTGGGCCGCGGGTCACCCGACGGGACGATCGTCTGGGCCGTGGTGGCGGCCGGGATCGCGCTGGCGTTCGCCGGCGGATCGGACAGCATCTCGTCCGTGTTCCGGCAGAGCATCCTGCAGACCGCCACCCCGGACCACATGCGCGGGCGGCTACAGGGTGTGTTCATCGTGGTGGTGGCCGGGGGCCCGCGTCTCGGGGAGATGGTGCTCGGCGCCGAGGCGACCTGGTTCGGCGAGGGCTGGGCGGCCGTGGCCGGCGGGCTCACCTGCGTGGTGCTGCTCTGGGTGATCGTCCGCCTGACGCCGCGGTTCTGGCGGTACGACGCGCGGCACCCGGAGCCCTGACGTGTCAGACCCTCAGGTCACCCGGGTGACCTGAGGGTCTGACACGTGGCCGGTGGCTCAGTTCTTGTCGGCGACGTCCCCGCCCGCGGAGCCCGCACCGTTGCCGTTGGTGGGACCGGCCAGACCCGAGATCAGCGTGTTGATGTCCACGCCGGTGAGCTGCTTGATGACGCCCTGGCCCTCGCCGAGCACGGCAGCCACGTTCTTGGTGAGCGCGGAGGCCCCGTCGGTCGAGACCACGGTCATGCCCTGGATCGACGCGATCGGCTCGGCGGCGGCGCGGACGATGTCCGGCAGGCGCTCGATGAGCTCCTGCACCAGCGCGGCCTCGCCGTACTTGCGCAGGGCCTCGGCCTTGGCGTCGGTGGCCGTCGCCTCCGCGAGACCCTCGGCCTCGACGGCGGCCGCGCGCGCCCGGCCCTCGGCCTCGATACCGGCGGCGAGGGCGACCTGCCGGTCGCGCTCGGCCTCACCGGCACGGCGGACCGACTCGGCGGACGCCTCGGCGTCCTGCAGCGCCGCGGTCTTGTTCGCCTGGGCGATCGTGGTGCGCTTGAACGCCTCGGCCTCGGTGGCCGCGTTGTTGGCGTCACGGCGGGCGTTCGCGCCCTGGACCTCGGCGTACGCCTTGGCCTCCGCGGGCTTGCGGACCTCGATGTCCAGGCGCTCCTGCTCCACGCGCGCCTTCTCGGCCATGGCCTCGCGCTCCTGCTGAGCCACGAGCCGGTCCTGCTCGGCCCGGGCGAGCTGGCCGGCGGCCTCCGCCTCGGCGTTCGCCCTGTCGGTCTCCGCCTTGATGGCGGCCTTCTTGAGGTCCAGCGCCTTCTGGCGCTCGGCGATCTGCTCGGCGGCCTCGATCACCGCGAACTCGGACGCGCGGTTCGCCTCGGCCTCGGACACCTCGGCGAGCTGGCGGGCGTTGGCGGCCTCGGCACGGCCGAGGTTCGCGAGGTAGTCCGATCCCGGCGTCGAGATGTCGGAGATGTTCAGCAGGTCGACCTGGAGGCCCTGCTCCGAGAGGTCCGTCTTGGTCGACTGCACCACGCGGTCGGACAGGCCCTTGCGGTCCGAGATGATCTGCTCGATCGTCATGTCGCCGACGATCGACCGCAGCGAGCCCTCCAGGGACTCCTTGATGATCTCGGTCAGCAGGTGCTGCTGGGACAGGAAGCGCTGCGCGGCACGCCGCACACCCTCCTCGTCGCCGCGCACCTTGAAGTTGATCGACGCCTTGATCGCGATCTTGATGCGGTTCTTGTCGACGCCCTCGACGGTGATGCCGATCTGCCGCTGCTCGAGGGAGATCGAGAAGCCCTGCTGCAGCACCGGCCACACGAAGGCCCGGCCACCGACGACCACCCGCTGGCTCGCCGTCTGGGCCTCGGACTTCCCCGCGCCGCGGCCCACGACGATCAGCGCCTCGTTCGGCGGCACCCGCCGGATGCGGCTCGCGACGAACGCGAGGACGAGGAAGATCGCGAGGACGCCCGCGGCGACGGCGATGACACCTATGAGTTGACCGGTCATTTCGGCTCCTGGGGTGGGGTGTGCCGGCCGAGCCGTCGAGCGGTCCCGGCCGAGGGTGCGTTCGGGGGAGGGGCGGGGGACGGGAGGCGCCGGGGCACGCCTCAGCGCACGGGCTCGACCTTGACGCGGGCACCGTGCTGCTCGACGACGACGACGCGGGTGCCCTGCTCGATCGGCTCGTCCGAGAACGCGAGCCGCGTCTCCAGCTCCGTAGCGGCGTCCAGGGAGACCTCGCCGTGACCGCGGTCGACGTCGGAGGTCACGCTGCCCTGCGCGCCGACCAGGGAGACCGGGCCGCCGTCCTCGCCGGCCTTGAGGCGCTTGATCAGCACGTTGACCAGGATGATCACCAGCACGGCGACGACGAGGCCCGCCGGGTAGGCCACCCAGACGGGCAGCCCGTTGGACAGGATCACCGTGCCGGTCGCGCCGAAGAGCAGGGCGCCCGCGCCGAGCGACGTGCCCGAGATGGCCCCGTCGGCCAGCTCGAAGAAGTCGCCGAGCAGCAGTGAGGCGAGCGCTAGGGCGAGTCCGAGGAGACCGATGACGATGAAGACGAGCATGCGCGTCCGTTCGTGAAGATTCTGGGAGTCGCCCGCAAGTTATCAAGGAATCACATGTCATATCCTGATAAAAGGGGTGAACTTCTGCGACCTCGGCGACGCGCCGGCCGGCTACTCCCGTGCCGCGGACTGGCGCCGCAGCGTGCGGCTCGCGGCCAGCGTCAGGAGGGTGGCGAACCAGGCCGCGGCGACGGGCACCAGAAAGCCGGCGGCCGCCCCGGCGTCGTCCACCCGTAGCCCCGCGACGGACGCGCCGAGCGACGCGCCGATGCCGATCGACGTGCCCACCCAGGTCAGGGCCTCGGTGAGCTGGTGCTTGCCGACCATGTCCTGCACCAGGCCGTTGCCGGTGATCACGGTGGGTGCGATGGCCAGTCCGGCCACGAACATCGCGGCCGCCAGCGCCCAGAGCGTGTGCGCCAGCAGGAAGAGGGACACACCCGGGCCGAGCGCTGCCATGCCGATCACGAACCGCCGGACCGCCGGGCTCGTGAAGTGCCGGGCCCCGTAGACGAGTCCCGCGACCATGGAGCCCAGCGCGAAGACCGCGAGCACGAGGCCGGAGGCACCCTTGCTGCCCTGCTCCTCCGCGAACGCGACCGTGACCACCTCCATGGAGCCGAAGATCATGCCCATGGCCACGAAGACGAGCACCAGCACGGGCATGCCGGGCACGAGGACCACCGGCCGGTGCCGCACCTCGGCGTCGGCGGCCACGACGGCCGGCTCCGTGGCCCGCTGCACCAGGAACAGCAGGCCGCCGACCAGCGCCGCGATCCCGGCGACCACCAGGGCGGACGGCGCGGCCACCGCCGTCGCGAGCGTCGTGGCCAGCACCGGGCCGACGATGTAGACCAGCTCGTCGACCGACGACTCCAGCGAGTATGCGGTGTGCAGCCGGCGCGGGTCGTCCAGCACCCCGTTCCAGCGGGCCCGGACCATGGAGCCGTACGAACCCTGGCTCCCGCCGGCGATCGCGGCGAGCGGCCACAACACCCATTCCGGGGCTCCGAGCACGGCGGCGGTGACGAGGCCGCCCAGCCCGGCGACGGACAGGAGCAGAGCGGGCAGGAGCACCTTTCGCTGACCGCGCCGGTCCACCCAGCGCGCGATCTGCGGGGCGAGGAACGCCTGAGCCAGGCCCAGCACCGCCGCGACGCGGCCCGCCATGGCGTAGCTGCCGTACAGGCCCTGGACCATGAGCACGGCGCCGATGCCGACCATCGACATCGGGAGCCGGGCCAGCGCGCCGGCCGCGGAGAACTTGAGCGCGCCCGGGGTGCGGAGCACCGCCGTGTAGGGGTTGGAGCGGGGTGAGGCGGCGGTCTGTGGCACGGATCGAGTCTCGCACCGACCACTGACACCGGCCCCGCGTTCCCTGGTGACCCGCCTCACGGCGCGACCGGCCGGACGGGGCTGGCAACCGGCGGGCACGTGCCGCACGATGGGCCCCATGACGGACGAACCCGAGGTGACAGTGGTCGACAACCCCGACGAGTCCCGGTTCGAGGTGCGCGTCGACGGCACCCTTGCCGGGTTCGCGGCCTACGAGACCGATCCGGGCGTCGTGTACTTCGTGCACACCGAGGTCTTCGACGAGTTCGCGGGCCAGGGTCTGGCGGGCCGGCTCGCCCAGGCGGCACTCGGCATGGTGCGCGAGGCGGGGAACAAGATCGTGCCGCTGTGCCCGTACATCCGGGCCTACGTGCGCAAACACTCGCCCGAGTACGACGACCTGCTGGGTGCGCCGGCCGCGGAGGCGTGAAAGTAAGTTTCACAATCTCGCTCACAGTGCAAACTTCACATCTGACGCGACATGTGCGAGAGTTTCCCCACGGCGTCGCCCGGTGGCATTGTTCGTCACTGCAGTCTGCCTGTCGATCGTGTGTACCGATCGACGCCGGCCAACCTAGCAAAACCACATCACCGAGCACCACGGCACCAACCCCCAGCAGCCAGCACCGGAGGTCAAGCACGTGAGGCACCCCGCCCGCCGTGAGGCGACCGATCTGCCAGCCTATGCGCGCACCGTGTCGCTCCAGCAGGAACGGCAGGCGGGGGTGATGTCGGGGATCGGCCGCCGTGAGTTCCTCACCATGGCGGCGACGGGAACGGCGGCCGCCGCGATCGGCGTCACGATCGCGGCCCTCGACCCGGCCACGGCGCTCGGCGCCCCGGCCATGACGGGCAACGCGACGCCGGAGCCGTCGTCGGCCCTCGGCCTCAAGCGCGAGCTGCGCGCCATGTGGATCGCCTCCGTGGCCAACATCGACTGGCCGTCGACGAGCGGCCTCGACGCGGACACCCAGAAGGCGGAGTTCCTGCACTGGCTCGACGTGGCCCAGGAGCACCGGCTCAACGCAGTGTTCGTGCAGGTGCGCCCCACGGCCGACGCGTTCTACGACAGCCCGTACGAGCCCTGGTCCAAGTACCTGACGGGCACGCAGGGGCAGGACCCGGGCTACGACCCGCTCGCGTTCATGGTCGAGGAGGCGCACCGGCGCAACATCGAGCTGCACGCCTGGTTCAACCCGTACCGCGTCTCGATCGAGGCCGACCTGTCGCAGCTCGTCCCCGAGCACCCGGCGCGGCAGCACGCCGACTGGGTGTGGGAGTACAACGGCCGCCTCTACTTCGACCCGGGCATCCCCGCGGCGCAGGAGCACATCCAGCAGTCGATCCTGCACGCGGTGGAGCACTACGACGTCGACGGCGTCCACTTCGACGACTACTTCTACCCGTATCCGGTGGACGGCCACGTGCTGCCCGACATCGGCACGTACGAGCTGTACGGCGCCGGCTTCGACACGATCGAGGACTGGCGGCGGAACAACGTCGACCACTTCGTCGAGACGATGAGCGTCCGCATCAAGGAGACCAAGCCCTGGGTCAAGTTCGGGATCAGCCCGTTCGGGATCTGGCGCCACTCCACGACCGACCCGCTGGGTTCGGACACCGGCGGGCAGGAGTCGTACGACGACCTCTACGCCGACACCCGCAAGTGGGTGCTCGAGGGCTGGCTCGACTACGTCAACCCGCAGATCTACTGGCAGATCGGGCTGGCCGTCGCCGACTACGCGAAGCTCGTGCCGTGGTGGGCCGAGGTCGCCGCGCAGTCGGGCACGCAGCTCTACGTGGGCGAGGCCCTCTACAAGGTGACGAGCGGGGTCTTCACCGACCCCGACGAGCTCACCAACCACCTCGACCTCTGCCGGGAGGTCAGTCGCGACGTCGGGCCGATCCACGGCAACGTCTACTACTCGGCCGTGCACGTGCCGGCCGACCCGCAGGGCGCGATGACCAAGGTGGTCGCCGACCACTACCAGCACCCGGCGCTCGTGCCGGCGATGCCGCACCTGCCCGCGGACCCGGTGGTCACCCCGGTGCTCACCAAGGCCCGCCGGGTGCGCGACGGCGTCCGGATCCATCTGGCCGACATCGGCAACAAGGCTGCGCGCGCGACGTCGTTCGCCGTCTACCGCGTGAACGGCGCCGCCGACGTGGTGGACACGAACGACCCCGCGAACCTCGTGGGCACGTTCCGCGCGGCGAGCGGGCGCGTCCAGTCGTGGCTCGACACCTCGGCGGAGCGCGGCAGGACGTACACCTACGCCGTCACCGCGCTGGACCGGGTCTGGAACGAGACCGACCCGAGCCAGCCGCGCGTCGGCGAGTAGCCCTCAGCCCCGAGCGGCGGTCAGCGCTCGACCGGCAGGCCGGCGCCGGCCCAGGCGACGATGCCGCCGTCCAGGTTGGTCGCCTCGAACCCGACCGCCTCGTTGAGCCACTGCGTGGCGCGCGCGGACCGGCCGCCGGAGTGGCAGATGACCAGGATCGGCGCGTCGGCGTCGAGCTCGCCGTACCGCACGGGCAGGTCGCCCAGCGGGATGTGCACCGCGCCCGGGGCGTGCCCGGCGTCCCACTCGTCCTGCTCCCGCACGTCCAGCAGGACGGAGCCGGCGGGGACGGGGGCGGACGGGTCGAGCTCGCTGGGGTGGAGCGAGGGGATCTCGGGCTGCATCGGCGGGAACATGTCGCCAGCCTACGACGGCGGCGTGGCGGCGGGGCCGTCGTCTCCCGGGAGCGGACACGGGGCGGGCGTGGGGCCCAGGGGTGATCGCGGGCGTGGGCGACGACGGACCCGCCCGGACCTGGCAGTATCGGGCGTATGGATGCGCGTGCCGGAACTCCCGCCCAGCCCAGCGACCTGATCGACGTCGACCGGGTGGTCGGGGCCTACTACGACCTCTCCCCGGATCCGGGCGACCCTGGCCAGCAGGTCGCCTTCGGCACGTCCGGGCACCGCGGGTCGAGCCTCGACCATGCCTTCAACGAGGACCACATCGTGGCGATCACCGCGGCGATCGTGGAGTACCGGCGTGGTCAGGGCACGGACGGGCCCCTGTTCATCGGGCGGGACACGCACGCGCTGTCCTACCCGGCGTGGCGGACGGCGCTGGAGGTGCTCGCCGCGGCCGACGTCGACGTCATGGTCGACGCGCGCGACTCGTGGACCCCGACGCCTGCCGTCAGCCAGTCGATCCTGCTGCACAACCAGACGCGGTTCGCCGAGGGGACCCCGGGCCTGGCCGCTCCGGGTCTGGGCCTCGCGGACGGCATCGTGGTGACGCCGTCGCACAACCCGCCGCGCGACGGCGGCTTCAAGTACAACCCGCCGCACGGCGGACCCGCCGACTCCGACGCGACCGGGTGGATCGCGGACCGGGCGAACGAGATCCTCCGCACCGGCGTCGGGCAGGTGAAGCGGGTGCAGCTCGACCAGGCGCTCGCCGCCGAGACCACGCACCGGCACGACTTCCTGTCGACGTACGTGGACGACCTCGCCAACGTGCTCGACCTGGAGGCCATCCGCACCTCCGGGGTGCGGATCGGCGCCGACCCGCTGGGCGGGGCGTCGGTCGAGTACTGGGGCGCGATCGCCGAGCGGTACGACCTCGATCTCACCGTCGTCAACCCGCAGGTCGACCCGCGCTGGTCGTTCATGACGCTGGACTGGGACGGCAAGATCCGCATGGACTGCAGCTCCCCGTACGCGATGGCGTCGCTGGTGCAGCGGATGACCGGCGGCGACGGTCCGGCGCCCTTCGACGTCGCGACCGGCAACGACGCGGACTCCGACCGGCACGGCATCGTCACGGCCGACGGCCTCATGAACCCCAACCACTTCCTCGCCGTGGCGATCGAGTACCTGTACGGCGGGGCGCGGCCCGGCTGGCCCGCCGACGCGGCGATCGGCAAGACGCTCGTGTCGTCGGCGCTCATCGACCGGGTGGCAGAGGGGCTGGACCGCCGCCTCGTCGAGGTGCCGGTCGGCTTCAAGTGGTTCGTCCCGGGTCTGCTCTCGGGCGAGGTCGGCTTCGGCGGGGAGGAGTCGGCGGGCGCGTCGTTCCTGCGCAAGGACGGCCGCGTCTGGTCCACCGACAAGGACGGCCTGCTGCTCGCGCTGCTCGCCTCGGAGATCCTGGCGACCACCGGCAGGTCTCCCTCCGAGCACCACGCCGACCTGGTCGAGCGGTACGGCCAGAGCTGGTACGCGCGCGTCGACGCCGCCGCCACGCGGGAGCAGAAGGCCCGGCTCGGCGCGCTGTCGCCGTCGGACGTCTCGTCCACCACGCTCGCGAGGCAGGCCATCACGGCCAAGCTCACCGAGGCGCCCGGCAACGGCGCCAAGGTGGGCGGGCTCAAGGTCACGACGCGGGACGCGTGGTTCGCCGCGCGGCCCAGCGGCACCGAGGACGTGTACAAGATCTACGCGGAGTCGTTCGTGTCCGCGGACCACCTCACCGAGGTGCAGGACGCCGCCCGGACGCTGGTCGACGAGGCGCTGGCCTGACCTGCTCCGACGTGTCAGACGTACAGGTCATCCCGGTGACCTGTACGTCTGACAGGTCCCCAGCTCGGCGACTGCGACGGACAGGGCGATCGCGTCGGGTATCTGCGGTACGCGGCGGCGTCGCCGGCCGACGTCGGCGCGCGGGTCTACGTCGACGACGCGACGGCGCTCGACGCGCTGCTCTGGGTCAAGCTCCCCGGCGAGTCGGACGGTGCGTGCAACGGCGGCCCGGCGGCCGGCGCGTGGTGGTAGGAGATCGCGCTGGAGCTGGCGCGCAGCGCGAGCTGGTGACGGCCGCACGGCCGGCTCGCCTGCAGCGGGTCAGTCGGCGGCCGTGACCAGGAGGTTGACGAGCTGGCTCAGGGCGGCGGTGCCGGGTGCGGCATCGCCGCCCTCCTGCGTGGGGTCGGCGACGACGGCGGCCCGCGCGGACGACTCGTACACGCTGAGCAGCAGGTCCACCGCCGTGCGCCGGTCCACCGTGAACCGCAGGCCGAATTCCTGGAGGATCCGCTCGATCGCGGCGCCCAGCTCGGTGCGGAGGGTCTGCTCCTGTGCGAGGAACGGCTGCCCGACGGTGGGGTCGCGCATGGCGAGGAGCTCCAGCTCGGCACGCATCAGCGCCCCCTGCCGGGCGTCCCCGGCATCCGGGACGAGCACCGAGAGAATCCTGCCGATGGCGTCGGGGTTCACGGCGCCGCAGTGGACGACGTCCGGCTCCATGTTCCTGGTGACGGACTCCAGCGCGACGAGCTCTCGGCGCATCGCCCGTTCGGCGAGCGCGAGGAACAGCTCCTCCTTGCTGGAGAAGTTCGAGTAGAAGGCACCACGGCTGAAACCCGCCGCCTCGCAGACGGCCTCGATCGACGCGCCGCGGATGCCGTGCTGGGCGAAGACCGCGAAGGCGGCGTCGAGCAGGCGTTCGCGGGTTCGTTCACGTCGCGGGGTCAGGGCCGTGGCGAACGCACGCTCGACGGACGACCCTGAGCCGACGTCGCTGGCGGGCTCGGTGGTCACAGCAGCTCCTCGGGGTATCGAGCGGCCAGTCTATCAATACATCCGTGTATTCGATGCACTCCTGTATCGGATACAGTGGTGCATCGAACGTCCCCACATCGGTCCCCGCCTCGTCCAGGAGTGTGCGTGTCCTCCGTTCTCTACTCGCTCGGCCGCTGGGCCGTCCGCGCCCGTCGGCTCGTCGTGGCCGGCTGGGTCGTGGCACTCGTCCTCGTGGGCGGTGCGGCTGGCCTGCTGCAACAGGGCCTCGACAACCAGGTGTCCATCCCCGGCACCGAGTCGCAGGAGGCGCTCGATCGCCTCGCTGCAACCTTTCCGCAGGTCAGCGGCGCTTCCGCACAGGTGATCGTGGTCGCGCCCGAGGGCGAGACCATCAACGACGACGCGATGCGCACGGCCATCGAGGACGGCGTCGCGGACCTCGAGGACGTCTCGCAGGTCGAGGTGGTCACGTCGCCGTACGACGACCTGATGCCTGCCTCGGTCTCCGACGACGAGCGCGCCACCCTCCTGACGATCCAGCTCGACGGCGACCAGGGTTCGATCACCGACGAGACCAAGGACGCGCTGGGCGTCGAGGCCGACGCGCTGGCGCAGGCCCTGCCCGCCGGCGCCGAGGCGCACCTCGGCGGCCAGCTCTTCTCGTCCAAGTTCCCCGAGATGACGCTCACCGAGGGCATCGGCCTGCTGGTCGCGCTCGTGGTGCTCGTGCTGACCCTCGGCTCGCTCGTGGCCGCGGGGCTCCCGCTGCTCAACGCGCTGCTCGGCGTCGGCGCCTCGATGGGCCTGCTGTTCGCCGCGACCGTGCTCGGCCCGATCAACTCGACCACCCCGATGCTGGCGGTGATGCTGGGCCTGGCGGTCGGCATCGACTACGCCCTGTTCATCGTCTCGCGGCACCGGGAGCAGCTCGGCAAGGGCCTCGAGGTGCACGAGTCGATCGCGCGGGCGACCGCCACGGCCGGCTCCGCCGTCGTGTTCGCGGGCCTCACCGTGATGATCGCGCTGGTCGGCCTGGGCGTCGCGGGCATCCCGTTCCTCACCATCATGGGTATCGCCGCGGCGGTCACCGTGGGTGTCACCGTGCTGGTGTCGCTCACCCTGCTGCCCGCGCTGCTCGGCTTCGCCGGGGAGCGGCTGCGGCCCCGGCCGTCGCGCAAGGAGCGGCGTGCGGCGGCCCGGGCGGCCGCGGCGGCCGCGGCGGCGGACGACGACCCCGAGGCGACCCGGTCCCGCGTCGCCGTCGTGACGCTGCCCGAGCAGAAGCCGAACCGGTTCTTCACCGGCTGGGTGCGCGCGGTGACCAAGATCCCGGCGCTCACCGTGGTGCTGGTGATCGCCGCGATGGGCGCGCTGAGCTACCCCGCGCTGGACCTGCGCCTCGCGCTCCCGGACGCGGGCGTGATGGCCAAGGAGGACCCGGCGCGCGTCACGTACGACCTGGTCTCCGAGCACTTCGGCGACGGGTTCAACGGTCCGCTGATCGTGACCGGGTCGATCGTGACCAGCACCGACCCGGTGGCGCTCATGGACCAGATCGGCGACGAGATCGCGGACCTGCCAGGCGTGGCCGACGTGCCGCTCTCGACGCCCAACGAGACCGCGGACACCGGCATCATCCAGGTGGTCCCCGAGGGCGGCCCGACGTCCGCCGAGACCGAGGACCTGGTGCGCGAGATCCGCTCGCTGCACGACCACTTCCTCGACGAGTACGGCGTGGACCTGTCGGTCACCGGCTTCACCGCGGTCGGCATCGACGTGTCGGACAAGCTCGGTGACGCGCTGCTGCCCTTCGCCCTCGTCGTCGTGGGGCTGTCGCTCATCCTGCTCACGATGGTCTTCCGGTCGATCGCCGTGCCGATCAAGGCGACCATCGGCTACCTCTTCTCGGTGGGCGCGGCGTTCGGCGTGGTCTCGCTCGTCTTCGAGCACGGTGTCCTCGCCGAGGCGCTCAACGTGACACGGACAGGGCCGGTCATCAGCTTCATGCCGATCGTGCTCATGGGCATCCTGTTCGGCCTCGCCATGGACTACGAGGTGTTCCTCGTGTCCCGCATGCGCGAGGACTACGTGCACGGCGGCAGCGCCAAGCACGCGATCACCACCGGGTTCCAGGGTTCCGCCAAGGTGGTCACCGCCGCGGCGATCATCATGATCGCGGTCTTCGTGGCCTTCGTGCCGCACGGCGACATGAACCTCAAGCCGATCGCGTTGGGCCTCGCGGTGGGCGTGGCCGTGGACGCGTTCGTCGTGCGCATGGTCTTCGTCCCCGCGGTGCTCGCGCTGCTGGGCGAGAAGGCCTGGTACATGCCGAAGTGGCTCGACAAGGTGCTGCCCTCGTTTGACGTCGAGGGCGAGGGACTGACCCGCGAGCTGTCGCTGGCGGACTGGCCCGAGCCGGGGGCGACCGACGCGGTCGCGGCCGGCGACCTGGAGGTGCACGGCCCGGCCGGCACGATCGTCGGCCCGGTGAGCGTCCGGGTGCCCGAAGGCGGCACGCTGCTCGTCCACGGTGACGCGACGGCGCCGGTCAGCGCCTTCCTCCTGGCCGTGGCCGGGCGGATCAAGGTGTCGGGCGGGGTGGCGAAGACCGTGGGTCTGGTGCTGCCCGAGCGGGCCTCGTCCGTGCGTCACCGCGTCGCGGTGGTCGACGCGTCCGCCGAGGGCGGGACTCCCGCCGCGGCGGTCCGGCGGGCGCTGGGCGACAAGCCGAAGGTGCTCGTCGTGGACGCCACCGAGACGGTGGGCGACCTGGCGGCGCGCGCCGAGCTGGCCCAGGCCGTCGCCGCCGCCCAGAAGGTGGGCATCGCGGTGCTGCTCGGCTCGACCGGCTTCGCCGCGACCGACCTCGCACCGACCGGCGCGCAGGTGCTCGACGTGACCCCGGGCGACAGAACGACGGCAGGCGCCCACCTTGACCAGAACACAGACGTGACCGAGCAGGAGGTGCGGGCATGACGACCGCGACGAGGTGGCTCCGGCCCGAGCCCTTCCGCAACCCGTGGCGCGCCGTGGCAGTGGCGCTCCTTCCCCTGATGATCCTGGGCCTGCTCATCTCGGCCCTGTGGAACCCGCAGGACCGGCTCGACACCGTCAAGGCCGCGATCGTGAACCTCGACGAGCCGGTGGAGATCGAAGGCCAGACCGTGCCGCTCGGCCGTCAGCTCGCCGCCGGCCTGGTGAGCGGCGGCGAGACCGCCGACGCCGAGACGGGCGAGGCCGCGGCGATCCCGGCGTCGGACGCGAGCTACGACTGGGAGATCTCCGACGCGGCGACGGCGGCCGACGGCCTGGCCGACGGCACCTACGCGGCGGTCATCACCATCCCCGAGGGCTTCTCCGCGGCGGCGACGTCGTTCAGCAGTGACGACCCGGAGGAGGCGGAGCAGGCGACCATCGACGTCGCCACCGCCCCGGACGGCCGTGTGCTCGACGACGCCCTCGCGCAGGTGGTCGCGCAGACCGCCACGAGCGTGCTCGGCAGCACCCTCACGGAGACGTACGTGGACAACGTGCTCGTCGGCTTCTCCACGCTCTCGGAGGAGCTGGGCAAGGCGGCCGACGGCGCCGGCCAGCTCGCCGACGGCGCCACCGAGGCGGGCAAGGGCGCGCAGCAGCTCGCGGACGGCGCGGGCGAGCTCGCCGACGGCGCGACCGAGGCCGGTGAGGGTGCGCAGCAGCTCGCGGACGGCGCACACCAGACCGCGGCCGGCGTGGCTGGCGTCGGCAACGGCGTCTCCAGCCTCGCCGGCGGTGCAGGGCAGTGGGCCTCGGGCGCCGAGCAGTGGGCGGCGGGCGCGGACCAGGCGGCAGCGGGCGTGGACCAGCTGGCCGCGGGTGCGGGGCAGTCCGCCGTGGGCGCGGGCGAACTGGCCGACAACGCGGACCTGCTCGCCGCCGGTGCGGCGGGTGTCGACACTGGAGCGAAGGAGCTTGCGGGCGGTCTCGCCGAGACGGCTGCGAAGCTTGAGGGTAGTTCCGGCACACCGGGTCCGGCCGATGCGGCGACCCAGCTCGCCTCGGGTGCGTCTGACGTCTCCGGCGGGGTGTCCGACCTGGTCGACGGCATGGAGCTGGCCTGTGCCGCTCCCTCGCTCGACCCCCGCCTGACCGCTCTGTGCGACCAGGTGCCGGAGCTCAAGAAGCTCGAGGCGGGCGCAGAGCAGGTCGCCGGCGGCATCAGCGGTCTGGCAGGGACACCTGGCAAGAAGCCCACGGGCCTCTACGAGCTGACCGCTGGGATCTCCGGTCTGGCCGGCGGCAGTGCCGAGCTCGTTGGCTACAGCGGCCAGGTCTCGGGTGGCGCCTCGGCGCTGGCCGGTGGTGCGCACCAGCTCTCCGGTGGCCTGGACGAACTGGCGGCAGGTGCCGACCAGGCGGCCGGCGGCGTGAGCGCGCTGTCCTCCGGAGCACGTGAGCTCTCCACCGGTGCCGGCGGCATCTCGTCCGGTGCGTCGCAGCTCGCGACCGGTGCCGGCCAGCTGGCGGCGGGTTCCAGCCAGCTCGCCACGGGTGTGGATGGCCTGGCCGGCGGCGTCACCGAGCTGGGCACCGGCACCTCCCAGCTCGCGACCGGCGTCGACGGTCTGGCCGACGGTGTCGGCGAGCTGGCCGGCGGCGCGTCGGACCTCTCCGACGGCCTGGGTCAGGCGACCGAGGAGATCCCGTCGTACACGGAGCAGGAGCGCAAGTCCCTGGCCTCCGTCGTGGCCGACCCGGTCGCGACCGACGGCGAGGTCACGGACCTCAACACCGGCGCGACCGGGCCGATGTTCGCGGTGCTGGCGCTCTGGCTCGGCGCGCTCGCGCTGATGATCGTGTTCCCGCCGGTGCCGCTGCACGCCCGCGGCTCCACGCGCGGCGCGCTCCGGCTCACGCTCGGGACGTTCGCGATCCCGGCCGCGATCGGTCTGTTCACCGGCATCGCGACGGGTGCGATCCTGGCCGGCATCGAGGGCCTCGACGTCGGCGGCTGGCTCGCGGCGATGGGCTTCGGCGCGCTCGTGTCGGTCGCGTTCGTCGCGGTCAACCAGGCGTTCGCCGCGTCGCTCGGTCACATCGGCCGGGGCGTGAGCCTCCTGATCGCGGTGCTCGTCATCGCGACGGGTGTGGTCTCGACGGTGCCGGGCGTGCTCGAGGGTCTGGCCGGGTTCCTCCCGGTGGGCCCGGCCCAGGTGGGCCTCGTGCGGCTCGTCGAGCCCGGCACGGGCGGCATCGGCATGGCGATCGCCGCGATGGTCCTCTGGGCCGCCGCGGGTCTGGTCGTGACCACGCTCATGGTGGCGCGCGAGCGCACCGTCCGGGTCGCGGAGCTCCTCCGCACGGCCTGACCGTCTACCGCTGAGTGCGGGATATTCGCCCTTCCGGAAGGCTGGAAAGGGCGAATATCCCGCACTCAGTCGTTGACGCGGCGGAGGCGGCCCGCCGTGTCCGGCCAGGGCACGTGCACCGCCTCCAGCGGGACCAGGGCCTTCGCCAGGAAGGCGTCCCGCAGCACGATGCCGGCGGGGGAGAGCTCGCTGATCGCGAGCTCGGCTCCCGCGCCGTCGAGGAGCCAGTGCTCCGCGAGCTCGCGGAGGCCGCGATCGAGCACCAGCTCCTCGGCCGCGTGGTAGTCGCACACGTCACCCACGGCGTGGCCGAGGCGGTTGCGCGGGATCACGTCGGCATAGTCCTCGGTCACCGGTTCGAGGTAACCGACGGTCTCGCCGTCCTCCCGCGTGACCGCGAGCCAGGTGTCGACAGGGGCAGTCTCCGGCATCGTCATGGCTCGACCCTAGGGTCGCCCGCCGCGCCCGCGCCCGCTGTTTTCGGGCACGGCACGGGCACGCGCACGCGCACGGGCACGGGTGCACAGCACGGGCGCGCGGCACGCTCAGCGCAGGTCGGACTTCCGGATCAGCCCGTGCACACCCACCGTCCGGTCGACGACCTGCGAGACGGCGAAGTCGGCCGCCGCAGAGAGATAGGCGTAGGCGACCGCCCGGTCCAGGCCGTGGTCGTGCTGCAAGAAGTCCAGCGCGTTCACGACGGCCCGGCGCATCGCGACGTCGAGGTCGCTGAGCTGGCCACCCGCCGAACCGTCCGGGTCGGACAGCCCGATCGGGATCCAGGCGTCCGCGGTCTCGGCAAAGGGGTACGAGTAGGCGACCGACGGCGCGTCCCCGGAACCGGGCTTGCAGACGGTGAGCCGGAACGTCCCGCGCAGCGAGCCCTCCATGGCGGTCAGCGCCACCTCGCCGTCGCCCATCGCCATGTGCGGGTCGCCGACGTAGAAGAGCGCGCCCTCGGCACTGACCGGCAGGTAGAAGGTGGAGCCGGCGCCGAGGTGGCTGATGTCGATGTTGCCGCCGCCCAGCGTCGGCGGGATCGAGTTGGCCTCGGGCGCGGTCAGATTGGTCGTCTCGGCGTAGGCGACGCCCATCATCCCGAAGAAGGTCCGGAGCGGGAACCGCACCCGTCCCCGGCCGGAGCCCATGGTCGCGTGGTCACCGTCCACCTCGGCGAACACGGACACGTTGCCGTACTCGGTCGGGACGCCGGAGCCGCGGCCGTCGGTCGCGACGGGCGGCATCACCTCGTCGAGCGTGATCCCGGCGGGCGCTCCCGCGGCCGTCGCGGCCAGCGAGCCCTTGCCGTGGCGCGACGAGACCACACCGTACGGCACGCGGGGCGTGGCCTCGAGCGTCTCGATCTTCAGCACGTCGCCCGGCTCGGCCCCCTCCACGAGCACGGGCCCGGTCACGACGTGCGGCCCGTCGACGTCGAAGTTCCGCGCCGTCCGGGAGTACCCGGCGGCGATCGCGGCGGCGTCGTCAAGCACCTCGCGGCGTCGCACACCGTGCTCGGCGAAGTACGCGACCGGGTCCCGGCCCTGGTCCTCGAGGATGCCCTCGTGGGAGACGGAGTCGATGGTGATGGTCCGTCCCGAGCGCACGCGTGCCACGGCGTCGGCGTGCACCGACGGGACGTAGCCCCACAGGACGTCGTCGGTGTCCGAGCTCAGGTAGACGTCGCCCCGGATGCGGCCCCGGCCGGGCTGCAGGATCCCGGAGAACTTCCCGGAGCCGCGCCCGCCCGCGCCCCGCGCGGCGGACGCGCCCGTCGATGCCGACGACGTCGCGGCCGACGCCGACACCGCCGACCCGGCGGCCAGTGCCGAGCCCGCCCCCACACCGAGCGCGGCCTGCAGGAACCGGCGCCTGCCCAGTGCCGCGACCAGCGTCTGTGCTGCCGTTCGTCCGTCTTGCTGTCCGCGAGGTGTCACGGGTCCACGCTCCTTCGGTCGAGCGCGCGGTCGGGCACCGCGCGCCCCTGACGCTAGGAAGCGGAGATTTCGCCCCGATGTGCGGGCCGTTACGACGGCGACCATGCATCTGCTGCCACGTGGCCCCCGGAACTGGCAGCAGATGCATGGCCGATGCCGGGTCGCGGCCGGGCGCGTCGACACGCCCGCCCGCCGGCGGCCGTCAGTCGAAGTAGCGCACCACGTCCACCGCGCCGCCCTGCGCGGCGAACTCCTCGTGGACGGCGGCGCGCAGCCCCGCGTCGTACAGGTAGTCCAGGGCGGTCGCCGCGAGCCCGGCGGCGCTGTCGACGGCGGCCGAGACCGCCGCCGGGGTCGCCGCGGCGGCCGCGAACTCCGCCGTGTGCAGCGCGACGTCGGGGGCGGAGACCCGCACCAGCGGGTGGATGCCCGGGATCCGGAACGAGACGTTGCCGAAGTCGGTCGACGCCGCGAGCGTCTCCGAGAGCACGCCCGCGGGCAGCGGGTCGCGGCCGCGCCGGCGCTGCGCCGCGACCCAGCGCTCGGTCAGCGTGTCGTTGGTCCGCACGGGAAGGCTCGGGTGTGCGCCGTCGTCCCAGGTGATCTCCACCTCGGTGCCCGTCATCAGGGCGGCGCCACGGGCGATGTCGTCGAGGCGGCGCGAGAGGTCGCGCAGGGTGTCGGGGTACTTGGACCGCGCGTACAGGTGGACCACCGCGCGCTCCGTGATGATGCTGGGCCGCGTGCCGCCCTCGGCGATCGTGGCGTGGACGCGATCGACGGGCGGCATCTGCTGCCGCAGCAGGCCGATGCCCTGGTAGGCGAGGGTCGCGGCGTCCAGCGCGTTGCGGCCCATGTACGGCTGGGCCGAGGCGTGCGCCGGCCGCCCCGTGAAGGTCCAGGTCAGCAGGCGGCGGCCGAGCCAGACCTGGTCGGCGACGTCGAGCCCGTACGGGTGCACCATGATCGCGGCGTCGATGCCCTCCAGCGCCCCGTTGCGGGCCAGGACCTCCTTGCCGGAGTGCCCCTCCTCCGCGGGCGTGCCGAGCAGGACGACGCGGCCTGCCGGGACCGCGCCGGACGCGGAGCCGGCCGGACCACCCGACGTCAGGACCTCGTGCAGCGCGAGGAACGCACCCACACCGGACGCCGCGATGACGTTGTGGCCGCAGGCGTGCCCGATGCCGGGCAGCGCGTCGTACTCGGCGCAGATGGCGATGGTCGGCCCGGCCGGGTCGCCTACCTCGGCCCGGAACGCCGTCGGCACCCCGTGGGCACCCAGCTCCGCCTCGACGCCGTGCCGGGCGAGCACCTCCACCAGCGTCGCGGCGCTGCGGTGCTCCTCGAAGGCGGGCTCGGGGTGCTCGTGCAGCCGCCGGACGATCTCCGCGAGCTCGGGTTCGAGCCGGTCCGCGGCCCGCTCGACGGCGGCGACCAAGTGGGCGGGCGCACCGCCGTCGGGCCGGGCCGTGCCCTCGCCGGCCGCCCCGCCGGAGGAGGCCCTCGCTGAGGCCGCGCCGGCCAGGACGGCCCGCCGCCCGGCGGTCTCGGCGACCAGGTGGTCGAGGTAGGCGGTGCTCGGCGGGGTGGGGCGGCTCATGCGGTCCATCGTATGGAAAGCGTTACAGGACCGGAGAAATCACCCTTTGCACGCCGCGCCACACCCCGCCTCAGTCCAGGTAGTCCTTGACGAGCTGCTCGGCCAGGCCGGTGTACGTGGCGGGCGTCAGCTCCGCGAGGCGAGCCGCGACGTCGTCGGGCAGGCCGAGGCCCGCGACGAACTCGCGCATGCGCGCGCCGTCCACCCGCTGGCCGCGCGTGAGGTCCTTGAGGCGCTCGTACGGGTTCTCCATGCCGGGCACACCCGCGACGGACGCCGCGCGCATCGCGGACTGGACGGGCTCGCCCAGCACCTCCCAGTTGGCGTCGAGGTCCTCGCGCAGCAGGGTCTCGTTCACGGCGAGCCGGTCCAGGCCGCGCGCCACGTTGTCGATCGCGAGCAGGCTGTGCCCGAACGCGGGGCCGATGTTCCGCTGCGTCGTGGAGTCGGTGAGGTCGCGCTGCAGGCGGCTGGTGACGAGCGTCGCCGACAGGGTGTCCAGGAGCGAGCACGAGATCTCGAGGTTGGCCTCGGCATTCTCGAACCGGATGGGGTTCACCTTGTGCGGCATCGTGGACGAGCCCGTGGCGCCCGCCACCGGGATCTGCGTGAAGAACCCGAGCGAGATGTAGGTCCACACGTCCGTCGCGAGGTTGTGCAGGATCCGGTTGAAGCGGGCGACGTCGGAGTAGACCTCGGCCTGCCAGTCGTGCGACTCGATCTGCGTGGTCAGCGGGTTCCAGTCCAGCCCGAGACCCTCGACGAACGCCTTCGACACCGCCGGCCAGTCGGTCGAGGGGACAGCGACCGTGTGCGCGCCGTAGGTGCCGGTGGCGCCGTTCAGCTTGCCCAGGAACTCGGCTCCCTCGACGCGCCGGAGCTGACGCCGCAGGCGGTGCGCCAGCACCGCGAGCTCCTTGCCCAGGGTCGACGGCGTGGCGGGCTGGCCGTGCGTGCGGCTGAGCAGGGGGGCGGCGGCGTGCTCGTGTGCCATACCCGCGAGCTGGTCGACGACGGCGGTCGCGGCCGGCAGCCAGACCTCCCGCACCGCACCGCGCACCATCAGGGCGTAGGACAGGTTGTTGATGTCCTCGCTGGTGCAGGCGAAGTGCACCAGCTCGCTGGCCGCGGGCAGGCTCGTCTCGCCCAGCGCCTCGGGCGCCGCGGCGATCCGCCGCTTGATGAAGTACTCGACGGCCTTGACGTCGTGCACGGTCTCGCGCTCGATCTCGGCCAGCTCGGCGATCTCGTCCGCGCCGAACGTCGCGGGGATCGCGCGCAGGTAGTCGATCTCCTGCTGCGAGAGCGCGGGCGCTCCGGGCACCACCGGGGCGTCGACGCCGGGCGCGCCGTTGCACAGCGTGATGAGCCACTCCACCTCGACGTGGATGCGCTCGCGGTTCAGCGCGGCCTCGCTCAGGTGGTCCACGAGCGGGGCCACCGCCTTGCGGTACCGGCCGTCCAGCGGGCCGAGCGCGATGGCCGGGCTCACCTCCGCGAGCGCGACGCGGGTGACGGAGCCGGCGGAGTCGGCAGGGCTGGCAGCAGGGGCGGTGGTCTCAGGCACGTGCTCCATTCTCCCATGGGCCGGTCTTCCCGCGGCCTCGTCGTCCACAGCACCGGTCCGCTGCGGGCGCGCAGCTTCGGTGCGAGGCAGCGTGACCGCCCTTCCCGACGGCGTTCCGCGGGTGCGAGCCCGACCACAGGCGACAGTTCCGCCCGTCCGTGCACAGGTGCTCCGCTCCACCCGACGTGCCCTGCGGGGCCGGTCTAGCGTCACAGGGAGACGTGACCGGCCGACCCAGGGGAGTGCGAGCGCCGATGAACAGAGCCCGTCCATGAACGGCAGCGACCCGTCGTGCGCGTCGAGCACGGCGCCGGTGGCGGAAGACGTGCTGCTGGCGCTCGCGCGGGCCGTTGACCTCGTGGACGGGGCGGCCGCCGGGGTACGGGCGGCCGGTGACGTCGAGTGGAGGGCGCGTGCGGCCGAGCTGTACCGGGCGGCGGTTGCCGACGCGGCGCGCGCCCTGGCCCGGGACCGCGTGCTGCTGGACGGTGCGGTGCGGCTGGCGTACGGCGGGTGGGCGCGATGAGCGGCGACCCGCGGCCGCCCCGGGGCGGCGATCCGCTCCTGCCGGGAGACACCGTCACGGTGTACGGCGGCGGGGGTTCGTCGGCCGTCGAGACGGCGTCCGTCCGACGTGCCGCGGCCCTGCTGGCCCGCGCTGCGGACGACCTGCGTGCGGCCGCCCGGTGCTGCCTGGGCGTGAGCCGTGACCTGGTGCCGGGGCCGGTCCTGGGCGGGGCCGGGCGGACGGGCGAGGCGTGGCCCGGCGCGGCCGGCGCGGCCTGGCCG